>JAJDDY010000056.1 GCA_029260075.1 Phycisphaerae bacterium | reverse complement strand
TGCGTACGGGGTTTTAACCCGCTCGCCCTCTTGGTTCCCACCCGGGCGCGGCTCGGTAAGAGGCATTTCACACACGTTCTTAGTTCCTTCCCCCATATTCGCGAGCATGAATCATAGCTCGCGCTTCGTACGACATGGCGCGATCCGTCATGCCAAACATATCACAGCCCACCCAGCCTGTTGATTTTCAAGAACCCACACCCACGCACTGCACGTCACGCCGGAACTACAGCCGACGTCGATTTGAGACTATGAATACAATCTCAAAACCGTACCCATATGGGCCTTGTTGGCTGCGAGAAATTCGATAAGAATCCAAGCCACTGCGGCGCGGTCGTGTCGTTTCCGCGCTCCCCGCGCACCCATCGAAATCGCGCCGCAACAGGAGATCCGCCCAATGGGAACAGCCGACAGCCAGTGGTTCGTTGAAAACTTTCACTTGCACAGTCCGGTCGAAGAGTTCGAACAGTTCGCTCGAATCGAAGCGGAGCGCTTGCGCGCCGAGCACCCGGGCGTTGATGATTCCATTCATCGCGAAGCGGCGGAATTGGTGCTGCGAAAACTGCGGCCGATCCGCAGGGAGGATCGGCTCGCGTCCGCCGCGGGCAACGCGCGTCCACAAGTGCGCGATGTCGATCCGCATCCGGACGATCGCCGTGCGACGCGACCGGGAGCGGGTCAATGATTCTCAAACGCATCGAAGCTGAGAACGTGCTCAAGTACAAGCGCTTGTCCATCACCAACATTCCGGCGACGGGACAGATTGCGGTGTACGGCGCGAACGAGTCCGGCAAGACCGGCATCGGGGAAACCATTTGTCTCGGTCTGTTCGGGCGAACGTTTTCGGTGGGACCGGAAGAGTTGGGCCATGTGATTCGCTGGGGCGAATACCACGGGCGGGTCACGCTTGAGTTCACCGGTAGCGACGGCGACGATTACGTCGTCGTGCGCGACCTGGACAACACCGGTAAGCATAGCGCCGCGCTCTACGTTTCGGGCGAAGACCAAGCGATCGCCGAAGGGCGCGAGGCGGTTGCGGATGCGGTGAAGGAACTCGGCGGGTTTACCTACAAGAGCTTCATCGACAGCTTCTATCTTGCTCAACGGGAGATGGAAGTGCCGCACGGTAAGAGCGATACGGTCAAGGCGTTGATCGGCGTCGACAAGCTCGAAGCCGTAGCGGGTGAACTGTCGAAGGAGGTGGCTGAGTTTGCTTCGGCCATTCGCGCACTTGATTCGGAAATATCCCGTGGTCGCAACAAGATCGCAGACGCCAACCTCGACCGCGCCAAGCTCGGGCGTCTCGAAGCGGAGCTGGATACCAAACTCGCAGCCGCTACGGCTGCGGAGTCGGAAAGCGTTGAACTATCCACCCGCGCCGAAGCGATCGCGCGGGCGGCTGAGGGCGTGACGCAGGCGTCGCGGCGGTTCGTGGAATGCACGACGCAAACCACCTATGGAACCTGGCGGGATCGCAGCAAGACCGTCTCCGCGTCGCTCGCCGTCGCGGTCAAGGCGTCGAAGGCGTCCGGTTTGGAAGCTGAGGGCAAGGTGATTGAAGCGACAGGTGTGGCAGTCAAGCCGTTCGAGCATGGATTGACCGGGTACGACCGCGTGCGCAATCTCGCCAGCCTCTATCGACATCGCCTGGCGCATCTTCTTGACGAACGCGTGCCGACCGGTTCGGAAGAAGAGGGCATGGTGGTCTCTACGCCATCGCCGAGTGATCGCGAACAAAGCTTCGGATTCCGCCGCGCTTCGGTGCTTGCTCGCATCGATTGGATATCCGGGCGCCGGCGCCTCTTTCTCGGTGCAGCCGTCTTCGCGACGCAACTGGCTGTGCTGACTTGGGTCGGCTGGGCCATGCTTCGCGGATCGCCCGATTGGACGCTCGCGGAGTTTCTTCGCACCGTGCTACCGATGAGCGAGTCCGCCCGAAGCACGCTCCTGTTGATCTCTGCGATGGCCGCCAGCGGACTGACGGCCGTGTGCATAACGTTCTACCTTCACACAAGGCGCGACATGCTCGCGGAGGAAGGAAAACTGCGCGGCATCGAAAAGGATGAAGTGGAGGCCCACGCCGAGTTGGAGTTGATCGACGCCATCGAGGCAATCTCACTACCCGACGCTCTAGAAGCGCTGCGCGGCGTGCGCAACAGCCTGCTCAATAGCGCCGTCGTTTCATTCGTGGAGAGTGATGGATCTGTCTTTGTGAAGTCGGATCAACTGACCGCCAAGCTTGGCGCCATTCGTGACCAGGGTGATCAAGCTGCTCTGGGGCTGCGGCAGGCGTATAAGCGCCTCACCACCCGCGTCAGCGAGCTGCGACGCCAGGCGAGTGACATGCGCGAAGCCGGTGCCCGTTTGAGCGAGTCGATCACCGAAGAGCGGAAACAATGGGAACGCGTCGAAACGCTGGAACGCGCCGTCGCCGGGTTGGACTCGAAGGCGTCGCAACTACGACGCGGTATCGAAGTCCGCGAACGAGCGGCTACGCTGATCGACGGAGCTTGCCAGCGCGTCTACGCGCGCTTTCATCCCGAGCTGCGCCGATTCGTCGGGCGGATTCTTCCCAAGCTGACCGAAGATCGCTACGAACATCTAGAGATCAACGACGATCTGCGCGTTCGGGTGTTCAGCACCGAGAAGAACGACTTCGTAGGTCTGTCCGAAATATCCAACGGTACGCACCGGCAACTGATGCTGTGTGTTCGTCTCGCGCTGTCGCAAGCGCTGATTGCTTCATCCAGCAAAGCTGCACAGTTCCTCTTCTTCGATGAGCCCTTCGCGTTCTTTGACGAGCAGCGTATGAAGAACGCGATCGAAGTGCTGCGCCGAATCAGCCCGCAGATCACGCAGGTCTGGCTGGCTGCTCAGCAGTTTGAAGACCCGTCCCGTTTCGATATGGTGCTGGCCTGCGAGGTTGGCAGCGACGTGCTGGAAGTGTCCGGTCGGCGTCCAGTCGAAGCAGCGGCCACGGCGCAACATCACCAGTCGTGACGATCTGTTCAGCCGTCGGCCCCTGGTGATCAGTCACACGTCGAAGGAGGGGTCTACCGAGCCGCGACGGCAAGGAAGTGGCTGTTTGCGTTCCGGTCGTAACAGCTTCAAGACGCTTCCTCACGGTCGCGGCTCGGAAGGAGGCTTCCAGAACGCTGTGAGAGCGCGGTCCGTCAGAATTGTTCGATGAGCGGCAAGCGTGGTAGCAGCGTTTCTTAGAAGAGTTGCTACTGACTCGGGCGGGCCACTCGTCAGAGATTGGGAAGTCGAAACCGGTGTCAATTCGACTCCCCCACGGCTAAGGCCATGCGCCGCGCAACTCGTCGATGGGCCGTTGACAGGGCATCAGTCGGACGTGCGCTTGGTAGAAGATACGTTCCAATCCGCAGCCGCCACCAGTTCGCTCGCGATCACGAGGCCCTCGTAGTTGATTTCATTCAGCACGCGAACCAACGATTTCATTTCGTCGACTCCGGCGAATGATATTGCGTCGGTACCGGACGGCGGTGCGCTACGGGTCGGGTGATCGCGCATCGCCACGCCGTCGGTGAGGCGAATCGCGCCGACGCGGTGCGTCAGCGTGCGAAGCCAGTCGTCGAGTTCGCCCGGTTGATCGAGTCGACCCGCATCCAGACAAGCGCCTACGGCTGGCGAGTTCATCTGGTTGAGCAACTCACGAAGCTCGACCGGGGAGTTCAGACAACCAGCTGAGGACGCCTCCAAAGCGATGGCGACGCCGGCGGCCTCCGCGTCGAAACGGATTCGCAAGAGAAACTCGTGGGCGTAGTTCATGGCGGATTGATAGCGGGCGAAGGTCGACGGCGAATCGATACCGGTGACGGGCGGGAGGGAAAGGTTCAGGCGTGACGCGCCGAGCGCCTGCGCGACGGAAAAAAGTTCGAACACCTCCGCGCACGCGGCGTTGACGTCGGTGCTGTGGCACGATGCAGCCACGGCGTTGCACGGTGGCCCGTCCCACGGCCAGCTCATCGACTCAAGAGATTTCACAACCGCGGGCGAGAATGTCCCGTAATCGGATGGATCGACCAGGATTTCCACGCCGTCGAAGCCGCTTTGCGCCGCTCGCTGGTAACTTGCGACAAGCTCATGGGTGTCGCGGGTCACGTCCGCCAGCGGCGACGACATTCTGTACACTATGGGTCGGTTCATGCTGATCGATTATCCGTGCGTGTCGCGATGTTCCAAGCGCCGTTTCCGAAGCGACACCCGGTGTCGCGAACGCATCCCGCTGCATCCCCTCTGCATGAGGGAACAATCGCCGATGGATCACCGGTTGGAAGCCGGTGCCACACTAGGCCAAGACGCCGTCAGCGGCCGGCGGCGTCTTGGCCGGCTGCGATGGTCGTACTATACTCGACGGTGCCGCGTCGGCGCTGTTGTTCGCAAGTGACCTGTTGGATGAGGCTGACAGTCAAGCACTTCGGACCCGCCCGCGACCACGAATCGCGTACCCGTCAGGACGCGGAAATCGCTAATGGATCACCGGCGGGAAGTCGGTGCCACACTGGCTCAGCAAACTGCTAGCCGCATACAGGTTCAACAGGCTGTTAGCCATTCGACCGCGACGCCCCGACACAACGAACCCGAGAATCGAGGCTCATGCCACTCCTTAATCGAATCCAAGTGTTGCCCGACCTGATGGTCAAGAAGATCGCCGCCGGAGAGGTCGTGGAACGTCCGTCGAGTGTCGTGAAGGAACTGCTCGACAACGCCATCGACGCCGGCGCTCGGCGGGTCTCGATTACGATTGCCGACGGCGGGAAAGAACTCATCCGTGTCGCCGACGATGGTCATGGCATGACCAGAGATGACTTGCCCTTGGCGGTCACACCGCACGCCACCAGCAAGTTGATCGAGGAGGACGACCTCTACTCCATCATGACACTAGGTTTTCGCGGCGAAGCGCTAGCCAGCATATCTTCGGTGTCCAAACTGCGCATCATCACGAGGCACATCGATTCGATAGAGGGTCACGAGCTTTGCGTCGCCGCCCAACAGGTCGAATCGTCGACGGCTGCTGGTTGTCCTGTGGGGACCACGGTCGAAGTTCGCGATCTGTTCTTCAACGTGCCCGCGCGGCGAAAGTTCTTGCGCGCCGCGTCGACGGAGGTTGGGCGGATCAACGATCAGCTCACGCGCGTAGCGCTGCCCCAACCACACATTGCGTTCGAGTTGACCAACAATGGCCGTGTCACGCAGAAACTGCCGGTGGCCAAGACCTATCTTGACCGCATCGCGAAAATGTACGGGCCGGAATTGGTGTCGTCGCTTCTGACGGTTCAGCGCGAGGAGCGCGGTATTGGTCTGGAAGCCTACGTCGCACCGCCCGCGCAGTCGCGCGCGACGGCGCAGTGGCAATACGCCTTCGTCAACGGACGCCCGATCCGCGATCGATTCGTTCTGCATGCGATCAAGGAGTCGTATCGCGGGCTCATGGAACCGAACCGTCACGGGGTGGTCTTCCTGTTTCTTACCGTCGATCCGCGACAGGTCGACGTGAACGTGCATCCAACGAAAACCGAAGTACGCTGGGCTGATCCCAACCTGATTCACTCGCAAGTGCTGAGCGCTATGCGCGAGACTTTTCACCGGGCGGACCTGACCCCTGCACTGCGCACGAACCGTGCGGCCGCTGCGGTGTCCGACGAGCAACAACATCGCGTGCGCAACGAGATGGCGTCACTACTGAAGAGCGCCACGCCGATCGGGCCGGGTAGCTATGGTCAACGTGCTGTCGATAAAGCGGGTGCCGTGGCGCCGAACGCGCCGCAGGACGCGTTAGCTTCATGGCGAGCGTTGTATGACGCTCGACGTAATACACCGGGCGCGGAGGGGTCGGAACGAGACGCTCGAATACACCAAGAGACGGACCGGCCCAGCGAAACCGAGTTGGTATCAACGACGGCGAGCCATACTTCGTCCGATCGGGTGGGCGGTGGTATCGGCGATTCCGAAACGCGGGCCATTCAGATGCACAACTTGTACCTTGTGGCTGAAACCGACGATGGCATCGTGATTGTGGACCAACATGCGTTGCACGAGCGGGTGTTGTACGAACAGTTTCGTGCACGGATCACATCCGGTCCGCTGGAATCGCAACGGCTTCTACTGCCTGAGACCGTGCCGGTCACGCGGCTCCAAGCCGATCATCTGGAGCAAGAAGCCGACCTGCTGGCCCGCCTCGGCATAGAATTGACCCCGTTCGGTGACGACAGCGTAGCCATCCATAGTTTCCCTGCGTTACTCAAAGATACGGACGTGGTTGGCTTCATGCGCGACTTGCTCGATGTTCTCGCCAGCCGGACGACCGCCACCACACCCGACATGGTCCTCGATGGCGTGCTCAGCATGATGGCGTGCAAGGCAGCGGTCAAAGCCGGCGATCCGCTCACACGACCGGAAATCGACGCCTTGTTCGCCAAGCGCGAGTACCTCGACCAACCGAGTAGTTGCCCGCACGGACGACCGACCATGCTTCGCCTTTCGCGCGCCGATCTCGACCGCCAGTTTCACCGCACCTGAACGACGCGACGTCTTGGAGAGTGTTCAAAAAGGGTTGCTTCGAACCGAGCCGCGACCGTAAGGGAGTGTTTTCACGCTGTCGCCACCTGCTTTCGAACGTCCGCTTCCTTACGGGCGCGGCTCTGAAAGAGAGTTCTTAGGCACGCTTTTAGTCGTAGTCGCGTCCCATCGCTGCGCACAAAGAGGCCTGAGATTCCGCTCGATACTTGCAAGACGTCATTCCGCGCACGCCGATGCAGAGCACGTTTTCCGCGCACGCGCCAACAAAAACGCCGCCGGCGATGGTCGCCGGCGGCGTAGATGTAGTCCGAATGAATCAGCGAGCCGTTACTGGGCCGCACCGACGCAGTTCTCGTATGAAGGACGACCGACGCCCGGACCGTTCAGGCCCGTCGGAATCGGCTCTGCTGGCTGCGTATCTTTCTGCCAACCGTCGCCGCGAACCGTAATGCACCTGCGATCATCATCTACCAAGTCGATACCGGCGGACAACACTTCGGAGCGGTAATGGTTTGCGTAGCCCTCAGAGTCTTCACTGCCCTCGATGTAAATCTTCTGCGTTTCTGCGTGGGCATCGACGAATGCGCGATTGAATGTCCAGTCTTTGGTGTGCCAGCCGCGAATGACCTTGGTCGGACCGGGATCGACGCCCTGACCGACGAAGTCACAAAACGCGAGTTCGTTCCTAGCGGCCCATGCCCAGCGTCCGATGTTTTCTTCGTAGTACAACGTTCGCGACGGAGTAGGAACGCGAGAAATCGGCCGCATGTATGGTGAGTTACTGCCAATCTCATTCTGGGTAAAGCGTTCGCACGTTCTATCAAGACACCCGCCGTTGGAGACAACCATAAAGATGTTCGCGGCGTAACTGGTGCCGAAGTGATCATACGAAGACCGCTCGTCATGCTCGGTCCAACACTTGCAGTGGCCACCTCGGGGCGGTCCGTCGTCGCCGGGACATTTGAAGAGGTCCAAATCCATTTCGGTGTCGCGACGCGCACCGACGCGGTCGTAACGAGGGTAGAGATTGTCCTTGAAACCGCCGGGATACAGAATGTCGTTCATTGGACGGGTTCCTGGACCGAATCCGGATTTCGTCCCGTACTTGCTATCCAGTGGATTAGCATCCGGGCCCACAGGACACGAAACCGACTCATTCGCCGGCCCCTGGGTGGCGAAATATGCGCTGCCGATTCCACTCTTGCCGCCCCACTCGTAGGCACCGACAAACGCCGGCGAGCCACAGAGCGTACTTCCGGCTTCCTGCTCCAAGCACTGGCGGAACTGTAGCGGATGGACAGGAATACCCCAGCCCGATCGATCGTCAGCTTCATAAACCCGGCTACTCGTAGCAATGGCCTTGATGTGGGCCAGACACGTCGACTTCTTCGACTGCTGACGCGCCGCGTCGAGCGACGGAAGCAGGATCGAGATAAGCAGCGCGATGATCGCGATAACCACGAGCAACTCGATCAGCGTAAACGCCGACCTCGTCGACCTCGATCGCCAGTTAGATCTAAACATGACCACGTTTCTCCCAATATGGTAACGCTAATGAACTCTTCGTGCCGAAACAGCACGTATTCCATTCACACTTCATACGAAGCTGACACAGCCATCCATGCTAGCCAGCAGCGGCAACACCCGCAAGAGCACCCGAAACCGCCGGTTCTCGATCCCATCGAACGCCGCCGACGCCAGCCGCCCACCGGAATCGCCGAGGGTCGCGTCGTACAGCATCAACTCGACGGTACGTCCACCAACCATTTAGACACCGCTGCACCCTCGGCGACGGAAAAAAAATCGGGATCACGTCAAAATCTCGTCTCCCAGGGTCCGGCGGGGCGATATGATCGAGTGAGGCTTCGGAATACGGGGACCGTAGGACGTGTTCCCAATTGCCCCCCGGCTGCCTCTTGGCCCTCGAGACACCTGGCGATCCCATGGCGTGTACCCTTACAGAAGAGGAGCTTTGGAGCGGTTTGGACCGAAACGCCCCGGAGGTGCAGGCGCACCTCGGCGAGTGCGAGGTATGCCAGCAGCGGGCTAGCTCGTTTCGCTCCGGTGTAGATGCGGTCACACTGGCCAGCAAACCGGCGACGCCTCCGTTGCCGGAGCGAATTGGCGAATATGTGGTGGAGCGCCGCCTGGGAGTCGGCGGAATGGGCGTCGTTTACGAAGGTGTTCAGCAATCACCCCGACGTTCCGTGGCGATCAAGGTTGTTAAGGGCGGTCCGACGGCGGACGAGTACCGCATCCGTCTATTCAAGCGTGAGGCCCAAATCCTAGGTCGCCTCAGACACCCTGCGATCGCGGCCATCTACGAAGCGGGGCGCACCACGAATGGTCAAGATTTCTTCGCGATGGAATTGGTGCGCGGCGTTCCTCTTAACACCTACGTCCGAGAACGGAATACGCCGATACGCGACCGACTGGAACTGTTTCGAAAGATATGCGACGCGATTTACTACGCCCACCAGCGCGGCGTGATCCACCGTGACCTCAAACCCAGCAATATCCTCGTCGATGCGGACGGCAACCCCAAGATTCTCGATTTCGGGTTGGCCCGCATCACCGATCCTGATGTGGCGGTTACGACCATCATTGCCGACATCGGTCGGTTGATGGGCACGCTGCCGTACATGAGCCCGGAGGAGGCGCGAGGGAGTCCGGACGAAATCGACGTGCGTAGCGACGTGTACTCGCTCGGCGTCATTTTCTACGAACTGATCACCGACCGCCTACCCTACACGGTGAAGCGGGCGGCGCTCCACCGCGCGGTTCGCGTGATCTGCGAAGAGCCGTCCGCCCGCCCGTCGACCATTGATCGCTCACTGCGCGGCGACCTCGATACGATCGCACTCAAAGCATTGGAGAAAGAGCGAGGGCGCCGGTATCAAAGCGCCTTGGCGTTCGGCGAGGACATCGGACGTTTTCTCGCGGACGAACCGGTTCTTGCCCGGCGGGGTCGCGGCATTTACCAGGTCAGAAAATGGATCCTCCGCCACCGGTTCTCTGTCATGTTTTCGGTTGCGTCGATCCTGATGATCGCGGGGGGACGCATCTGGCTGGACTTGCAGCGCGTGGATCAAATGAACAGCATCATCCGAGATCAGGAACTCCTCGAACGGCGTGAGGCCATCCTCAAGCAGGAGATCGCCGACGTTTGGTTTCGTGACGGACGATATGACCGGGCCAAGCCCTTGTACGAATCCGCCTTGGAAACGTTTCGACGCCAGGAGTTGTCGCCAAAAATCGTTCCGCTGCTTGCGCGGCTGGGGGATCTTCTCGTCATGCGGGAAAATCCGACGAAGAGCGATTACGACGAAGCCCAGTCCTACTACTCGGAAACCGCGGCACTTACCGCTACGGAACCCAACAAGTGGGTGGCTACGAGGAGCGCGGCATTAGCGGGTCTGGGGCGTCTTCTCGTACAACGCGACAACTCGACCGAGCAAGATTACAACGAAGCGGAGTCGTACTTTCTTGCGTCACTAGAGCTCACCTCGGCAGAGCCCGCGAAATGGCGACAAACGCGGAGTGCTGCGCTGGAGGGGCTGATCGAACTCTACACCGATGTCTGGGACGACGCTCGCCGCCTTGCCGCTTTGAAAACCGAGCTCGAACAACTAGGATCCAGCCAGAGCGGTACGTTGCCTTCGTCGCCAATAGAGACGGGTGTCCGACGCCCCGGCGTTGACTAACGCCCCATTCCGCACGACCCTGGCGTCGGGCTAGACGACAACGCGAGTCCGGGACGAAAAGCTACTGCTCTGTCACAGCTAGAATGACGGGTTTACCGAGCCGCGACCGTAAGGAAGCGGATGTATGAAAACCGGTCGCGACACCCTAAGAACGCTCCCTCACGGTCGCGGCTCGGTTCGGACGAACCCATCACTTGAGCCGTGACAAAGCGCTAGGCGGCGCGTATGGAATCAAACGAAACAGACGCTCAACACGCTACGGAGGACATGACTCCGGAACTGATCGCCCGCCTTCGGGATGGCAATCCGGCTGCGGGTGTGTTGCTCGATCGCCTGTACCGTGACGCGCTGGTGCGGTTCTGCTGGGGGTACCTCAACCGCATCGAAGAGGCTGAGGATGCGGTGCAGGATGTCTGCTACAAGGTACTCGCGAGCAAGACGGTCCCCGACTCGTTTCGACCGTGGGTCTACAGGCTTGCACGCAACCACTGTTTCAACCTTCTGCGAAGTCGCGCCCGCCGCACCGACGGTGACGGACTTCCCGCCGCATCGCAGGTCCTCGAACAACTGACCGGACAGTTGACCAAGCTGGTTCGCCACGAGCGGCAATCGCGGCTTGGAGAGATCGTGCAGGGCCTTCCGGAGTCGCAACGAGAGGTCTTGCGTCTTCGATACGTTGAGGGGCTTGGTCGTGCGGAGATCGCAGAGGTGCTCGATCTCACTGAATCGGTGGTGAAGTCGCGGTTGTTCGAGGGCATGAAGCAGCTAAGGGAACAAGCAGACCTTAACGAGGACACGTGAGGCCGCGATCGCGCGTTGTTTGCGTTGACCGCTCAAACCACGCCGTCCGCGATAGTCCAAGAAATGCGAGCGGGAACCGCCGCTGACGGGTTCTCGACGCATTCTCCTGATTGATACTGCTCGTCTGCCTATGTTGCGCCAACGTCAGTTCATCTTCCGCGACACAGTGCAGCATACACCCGCCGCTTCCGCGCGAAGCCCATCGTTGCGTGGCGAAATCCGCAGCTTATCGCCGCCGACCTCGACCGATCGAAAGTGGTGATCTTGGTTTGCGCCTGTTCAAAATTACGACGGAAAGCGTGACGGCGTGGCGCGTTTTTGTTCGGCGCTGCGCATGTTTTCGATGAAATTGCCGATTTTTTTTGGTGACGCGAACAATGCAAATCTAAGCTTTGCCCATGACGTACAAGCCACTCGACTTGCGGAACTCGATACGGCGCATTGACGATAATACGGCGATTGCGGCGGAAAAAACGTGTTTCATTGGTCGAACGCATGCACCGCGCGGTCGCGCCCTGTGCAACGAATCAACGAGACGCCTTGCGTTCGCGCTGTTCAATTCGCGTGCGAATAGACCCACAGACAACGTGCAGTAACTCAAGAGCCACCGTACCCGTTCCGATGAAGCCGCACGTCGGGAAAACGACGAATTCTGTGGACTTTTTGGAGAAGTACATCATGGCAGCAAACTTTCAGGGACGTACCGGAAATCATTCGTTCATGTCGGGACGGACAACCAAGAGCGGCACCTCGACCACCAACGTACCTACTGGGTACAAGAGTTGCAGTGGCACGTTCGCCAACAAGATTCAGTCATTCAAGACCCTGTTCAATCAGACCAAGGGGACGGCCAAGCACGCGCGCCCCACACCCACCACGCTGAACAGCTTCGCCAACTGGATCAATAAGGGCGCCGTCGTCCAGACGTGCACGTCCGCCCAAGTCGCTCGTTGGGCGAAGAACACCAACAAGAACTTCAACACCCGCTCTGCCACACCGACCGCCTGCAAGACCGTACTCTGCGCCAAGTTCGGCAAGTCTACGATCAAGGCTGTCTGCAAGAGCAAGACCGGCTCCTTCCTCGTCGCGACGGCGCCGGTGATGAAAGGCCGCACGTTCAATTTCCCCAAGTAGAACCCCGGGGAAACCGTTACGACCATCGCTGATGGCCGAAAACGGAAACGAATGAAACACCCAAACGGGGCGTAGCTCATCCGAGCTCGCCCCGTTCGCTTGCGCGGTGGGGAAGTCACCTCGTCTTGGTTCTTCGGCTCCGGAAGACCGGCGGCAATTCGATCGACAAGCTACCCCCGTCCGACCCGACCGCGCCCAGGAGGGTGTACAAAAAGGATTATGACAAACCGAGCCGCGACCGTAAGGAAGCGGTCCGGCTTCGTGGGCGAAAACCGCTTCCGCACGGGCACGGCTCGGATAGAGGCTTCCTAGGCACGCTCCAAAGACACAGATCGCGACAACCCACCAAGCCGGTTCGCTTGCCTCGACGGCGTCAAGCCTGGTCGGATTCACCCCTGTCGACACATGCGCTAGCAGCTTCCTACAGAGCGATTTCCCAGCGCATTCGAGCGCGACAAGAAAAAAACGCAGTGCGGCAAGCAAAGTGCAAGGGCGAATTGTCTCCGGACCACCGTCCGAACCGGGCGCCGGGGTCTTGGCGAACCGGAATCTTTGTTGACGGTCTCGCCGGTTGAGGTTGTAAGCCATCGGGTCTTGCGGTTATGCTTCCGCCCCTAACGACAGGCCTGCCAGTGGGCTGGGCCACGACGGATCAGGCACTTGAATCATAGTGCCCTACTGAACGCGGATACGATCCATGAACATCGGAGTCGCACGAGAAACCTTCCCCGGCGAACGACGCGTCGCCCTTGTCCCGGATTCACTCACAATCCTCACCAAGCAGGGCCACACGGTCGCGCTCGAAACCAATGCCGGCGCAGCGTCGGGGTACCCCGACGAAGACTACCGGGCCAAAGGTGCGGACATCGTATCGGATCGTCGGGCGCTGTTTGACGGCGCCGATGCCATACTGCAGGTTCGTGGTCTAGGAGCCAACCCCGACCTCGGACGGGCCGACCTTGAGCTCATGCGCAAGGACCAACTTATTATCGCGATGCTCGATCCGCTCTCCGAGCCCGACAGCGTGAAAGTGCTCGCTGAAAAGGGCGTGATCGCGTTCGCCATGGAACTGATGCCCCGCATCACCCGCGCCCAGAGCATGGACGTGTTGTCATCAATGGCGACCGTGGCTGGGTACAAGGCGGTTCTGCTCGCCGCCAACGCTGCCCCGCGCCTCTTTCCGATGCTCATGACCGCCGCTGGTACGATCAAACCAGCCATCGTGCTCGTTGTCGGTGCCGGCGTGGCTGGTCTTCAGGCCATCGCGACCGCACGTAGGCTTGGCGCCGTGGTTCACGGCTACGATGTGCGGCCGGCGGTTAAGGAACAAATCGAAAGCTTGGGCGCCAAGTTCGTCGAGATGGACCTGGATACGGGCGCGGCGGAAGACAAGGGCGGATACGCCAAGGAGATGGGTGACGACTTCATTCGCAAGCAGCGCGAGTTGATGACCAAGGTGGTCGCTCAGTGTCACATCGTAATCACCACAGCCGCAATCCCCGGGCGAAAGTCTCCGGTCATTGTTACGGCAGATATGGTTAAAGGCATGATGCCGGGGTCGGTCATTATCGACCTGGCTGCGGAACGCGGCGGCAACTGCGAACTCACGCGTTGTGACGAGACGGTTGAGGTGCATGGCGTGACGATTATGGGTCCGTCGAACTTGTCGTCGACGGTTCCCTTCCACGCCAGCCAGATGTACGCCCGCAACCTGACCACCTTCCTCAAAGAAATCACCAAGGACGGCGCGCTGGCGCTCGACCCGGATGGCAATGAGGTCCACAGCGGCACGTTGCTGACGCGAGGCGGCGAGGTCGTCAGTCCACGACTACGTGAAATACTCGACATGCCGGCGATCGAAGCCGAGACAGCGCCGGCGCCAGAGGCTACGCCCAAGAAAAGGAACGACTGATGGAAACGGATCTGGTAGCCCTGCTCACCATTTTCGTGCTGGCGATTTTCGTCGGCTTCGAAATCATTACCAAAGTCCCACCGACGCTGCATACGCCGCTTATGTCCGGGTCGAACGCGATCTCCGGCATTACGCTGGTCGGCGCACTTACCGCCGCCGGTAGCGGTCACGGTACGCTATCTACGGTTCTCGGTTGCATCGCAGTCGTACTCGCCACGGTCAACGCCGTCGGTGGTTTTGTCGTTTCCCACCGCATGCTCTCCATGTTCCGAAAGAAAGGGTGATCGTGGATCCCGCAACCAAAGAGGTGATTCAAAACGTCGCCTATCTAGTCGCCTCCGTGCTGTTCATCTTCGGGCTCAAAGGCCTGACCCACCCGCGCACAGCGGTGCGCGGCAACCTAACCGGCTCCGTGGCCATGCTCATCGCCGTATTGGCGACGCTGTGGGGTGGGGACATCATCTCGTGGAACCTGCTGATCGGCAGCATCGCGGTCGGATCGGTCGCGGGTACAATCATGGCGTTGAAGATTCCGATGACGGGTATGCCGCAAATGGTCGCCCTGTTCAACGGTGTCGGTGGAGCGGCGTCGTTTCTGGTGGCCGGTGCAGAACTTGCGTACCTGATTGCACACGCCGACGGCGTTCTGGCGAAACAGACCACCATAGCGATCGCAGCCTCCGGGCTGATCGGAGCGGTCACGTTGCTGGGTAGCCTCGTGGCGTTCGCCAAGCTGGCGGAGTTCAAGTTCACCTTCGGCGGGAAGAAAATCTGGTTCAGTAGTTCTCTCGTGCTTCCCGGTCGCCACTTTATCAACAGCCTATTCGCAATCGTCTGCGCCGGACTGTGCGTGATGGTCGTGATGAACACGACGACGTCGTCTTGGTACTGGTTACTGGTTGTGGCGGCTTCGGTGCTCGGTGTGTTGATTACGATACCCATCGGCGGCGCGGACATGCCCGTCGTCATCGCCCTGTTGAACTCGTACTCCGGTTTGGCTGCGTGCGCCACGGGGTTCGCGATCAACAACAACGTGCTCATCATCGCCGGTTCGCTCGTTGGTGCGTCCGGATTGATTCTCACGAGCATCATGTGCAAAGCCATGAACCGCTCGCTGAGCAACGTCATTTTCGCCACTATGGGCAGCAGCAGCGCGAGCGGGCCATCGGCGGACGATGTATACGAAGGCAAGATCAAAGCCACGTCGGCGGATGAAATCGCCATGCTGCTCGACGGCGTGCAGCGTGTTGTGATTGTTCCGGGTTATGGCCTGGCGGTATCGCAGGCGCAGCACACGGTGCGCGACTTCGCCAACCTGCTCGAATCGCGCGGGACGGCTGTGGAGTTTGGCATCCATCCCGTCGCCGGGCGCATGCCGGGGCATATGAATGTTCTTCTGGCGGAAGCCGACATTGACTATGACAAACTCAAAGAGATGGACGACGTCAACTCGACCATGGACACGGTCGACGTAGCCATTGTGATCGGGGCCAACGACGTGGTGAACCCCGTCGCCCGTACTGACCCCAACTCCCCCATCGCCGGCATGCCGATTATCAACGTCGACAAAGCCCGCACGGTCATCGTCATCAAACGAAGTCTAAGCCCAGGCTTCGCGGGAATCCCCAACCCCCTATTCGCGGCCGACAACACGCTGATGTTCTTCAACGACGGGAAGAAGGCGTTCAACGAGTTGGTGGCCGCGGTTAAGGAATCGTAGGGGCGGACCAAGTTCACCCGCGTTCCTTTCGCGATTCCCGCGCATGATCCGGAAAATACTCGAGAATTGAGAATCTTCTTGACTTCCGGTCCGAGAATGTGATAGGCTTTATGTGACTTCGCTAGGCCGTTGGGTTTTCACGTCTTGTTCGGGAGGCCGGTATGAGAAGTAACGGGTCGTGCTTTGCGCGTCATTTGGATTGCTTGCAGCGTGATAACCGTCAAAGCGGTTTGAGCTTCGACGCCGTTTCGCCCCCCCCCCCCTGGCACGTCAAACGAGCACGCCCGAACACACTCGGGCACGCACACGTTGGGTCGCACGTCGTCGACAGAACACTCGCATTCCAGTGCGGGCGAGGTTGCGGTTCTCGTTCGTCTTGTGCGCGTTGATCGTTTGCACGGTGACACCCGTTTTCGCTCAAGAGCGACCGGCGGAGTTCGTGCGCAATGTGCAACGTGGTAAACAGGGCACGAACATTCGCATCAAAATCAGATCGATCGAGGGCGTGTTTCTCGTGTACGACGCTCCGGTTCCGCCGGGCGGAACGCGCTCGTTCATGGCCTATTGGAACGACTTCGAGACGCGGCAACTGCTGGTCTATGGCCGCGTGCTGAGTAGTCCGCGCGACGTGGGACACGCCTTGGTCAACCTCGGCGATGATATGGGTGTTGACGTTGGCTCGATTGCAGGGTCGGACGAGGGTCTTCGTAGTGGCGTCGACACGGCGCTCGACGAACTCCCCGACGAGAATGTGTGGATGCTTGCCACGAGCGAGACGTTGTTCCTTGTGGCTGGTTTGGAGCTACCTGAAGGGAAGGTGGCCGAGGTTAACGATCCCCCGCTTTCCGATCAGTGCGACCCGCCGCCGTTACTCGCTGCTGCGACGGGCGGCGGTCGCGGTCGTAGTGGACAGCGTCGCAACAAGGGTATGCTCATTCCCACATCACCGCCCGTGCCCCGGCCCGATCTATCACCAAGTGATCTGTTCGCCAAGACGATGTCGGTCGCCAATTGTGGGCCAAGCGGTGGAAATCCATGCACCTGCTGCGGCTCGTCCGACCCATGCTGCGGCTCGAACGATCCATGCTGTGGAAACTCCGACCCGTGCGATCCTTTTTGCGGCGACCTGGACTGTTGCGCGGACGCAACCTGTTGCGATAACCCGGATCGATGCTGTGGACCCCACGATCCGTGTTGCGGCAGCGATAATGCGTGCTGTGACCCAAACGATCCCTGTTGTGGGAACCCCGACCGATGTTGCAACCCAGACAACCCATGTTGCGGCAGTCCCGATCCGTGTTGCGATGTGAGTGACGTGTGCTGTCTTGGTCCAAACGATCTTTGCTGCAACCCGGACAACCCCTGCTGTGGCAACACCGATCCGTGCGATCCCGTATGCGGTGATCCCTGCTTGTGCTGCCCTGCTGGCTGGTCGTGCTGCGGGATGCCCGCAGTCTGTGTCAATTGCGACGACGGTGACCCATGCACGACCGATTCGTGCGATCCGGTAACGCAGGAATGTGTCACCGCCTGCACGCCGGGTGCGGTGGCGTCAGCCCAAGCGTGCCCGTTCTCGGTCGTCATCAAGGAAATCACATTTACAACCGACCATCAGATGTACGAAGAAGCTACGACGCCGCAAACCACGCAGAAGTGGAACGCGGGGGCTGCGATGACGGGCGTCGATTGGAAGGACGCGAACAATCCGGATCACCCCGTTTGTTACACGCGGGGGACGACGATGACACTGATTGTCAAAGTTGAGGTGACGGGCAGCTCGTGCAACCCAGGGACGGCCACGGTGCGGGTCAACGGTCCTGACGGCATCTCCGGCGAGGGGACGTTCAGTGTGCCAACGGGCACGGAAGATCGTTTCATGACCATTGTGACAAGCGCCTTGCCCGGCGTGGTGAAGGCGTATTCGGCGAACCTTTCGTGGTCGGCCAAGGCCCCAGGTGCGTCATCGTTCACCGATTTCCGCACCACGAATCATCAAATCTACGTGACGCTGGGAACGCCATCCGGTGGTCTACCCACCGACAAGCGTCTGAGCTTCGTATGTTTGGCGGCGGCCCAAGCCGCGACGGTACTGGAGGCCGTTGAGGGCATTCCGGCTTTTGGGGGCGACGGCATCCACAAGAAACTCGACGCCGAACCGCCTTGTGATAGTCAGGAACTCAGCGGGTTCGCACCTTGCGGCTTCACGACAGGCGGCGGAAAGGTTGGAACAATCGCGAACGACTGGATCCTGATGGCCGGATCCCCCTATGTCGGCGAATGCCACCACCAAGCCCACTTGATGAACTTGGCTATAGGAATGATAGGGGGCGGTGCCGGCATTGAGTACAAAACCCGTGCGTCGAGCGATTCGAACCCGGTCGATCGCGAGTTCACGACGGCCGCGGCGCTGGGCATCACGCAAGACTTGGACGGTGACGGAGTGACCGGAGAGGCGGACGAAATACTCGAGCTCATATTTGATTTCAGCCCGCCACCCGCTGCCGACAGGAACTGGAACAATTTCGAAGGAAGCATCGTCGTCGCCGGGAAAAATTTTGCCGTTTGGCCAAGCCTCGAGGCGAGCAGTGCGTGTGCGTTGCTATTCAAAGTAGTGGACCCGCAGGGGGAGTTAAGGGCCAAGCAGTATTGGGTATATCGATCACCTAACGGAAATATATTCTACCACTTTCCGATAGAGGTTCCGTTCCCCGCTTGCCCATAACCTATCAGGAGATGAACAGTGAGTGTTTCGTGCAATCATCCAGACATCCGGAATCGATACATCTCTTCGACTTTGCAGATCGTCGTGGGTTTCTCGTTGCTCAGCATCGCGGTGATACACGCTAAGGAACCTCCCGGTGAACGTGAGGACCGCCTGCGGGAGCAGACATCGAGCCCACCATTGCCGCTAACCGAGGAAGAAATCCTCGAGCTCATCAAGAATCAGCCGCCGGCTACACGCCCGGCTCATGTGCCCAGTCCACCGATCCCTTGGACGGAAGCAGAGCTCAATCCCGACGTGGGAAAGCGCCCGAGGTTCGTTGCCGCATTAAATCTTCAGAGAAAGAACTATGGAACGTTTTGGATCGCCGAGCCTGACTTGGCAGCCGAAAGCATTCCAGACGTCGAACGTGCCGAGTTCGAACAGTTCCTCGCGCACGTCGTGACGAAAGACTGTCAGGCGCCGTTATGTGATCCAAACGCTATATATTCAGCATATCGTGGCGGGTCGACCGAAGCTGAGATCGAGACCGTCACCTGGGAGACGGCGTTCGGCACGCTTAGGGCGGTTCGTGGTCGCAATGGGCACCATTTCAGCGTGCGTCTGAAAGTATCGCCAGAGCAACGGCTGATGATTCGCGCCACGGTTCCGGAGAAGTATGAGACTCGCGGTCCCATACGGGGCACCGTGGATGGAAAGAGATTTTTTGATCAAGATGCACTGTACAGCCTGATAACCGGTGTGTTTCGGTTTCCATATTTAGGCCCAGACGATTTTGTCATACACGGGAACGTCCAGGAGTACGAGGGCGTACGCGTTCTTGTCGGGTCGATTATTTCCCGCAGGTGGCCGGGGGGCGAAATCAGAGATGCCAAGGAAAGGCCGGAACCACCTTGGTATGCAAGGGTCCGACTCTTGGTCACAGACAGTGATCCGCAATACTTCCGTCTCGCCATCGATTTTAGACAAGAGGCAAAACGGATTCGTGCGATGCCGTAATTGAGTGTGGGCTAGCTATGCCGCGGCGGTCGACATCGTTGGTGTAGTAAGGTTGATTCGGAAGTAGGAGCCGAACAGGTGTGGGTGTACGTGGGCCCCAGTAACGGTGCCGATTTCTATATTCACCCAACCCGCGTTCCTTTCCCGAGTTGCCCATGAGGATGAAGACTATGACAATCCGAGGACCGAATTTCAGTAACGAATCGAGTCGTGGAACAATAAGCGTGCTGGCGATAATCGTTGTAGGGCTTCCGTTACTCGCGTTTTGCGAAACACGGTTCGCGTCTGCACAGGAAATCGAACACAAGCCGGATGCCAGTAGAGCGTTGGTATGGGCTCCGGAAGTCCCGTGGACAGAGGCGGAACTGAATCCCGATGTGGCAAGACGGCCTCGGTTCGTTACAGCTCTCAGTCGGGCTAGAGTCAGTTACGGCGTGTTCCTTGGTGTCCGCGACCCTGATCTGCCCGGCGATCGGATTCCAAAGGACGAACAAGCACAATTCAATGGTTTTCTTGAACGGGTGCTCAGTGATGAGTTTCTTCCCACGAGTTGGGACCCCGCGCAGCGATCGGCATACAGCGCGTATATTCCCGGGGACGCACGGATCGAGGTGGTATCCTGGAAGACTCCCTTCGGAGACGTGAGGGTATCTCGTTCGCGCAAGACTGACGCCGTCAAGGTCCGTCTCCGCGTAGCCGACGCGCATCGTTTGGTGGTTCGTAGTCGACGTGGTCCGCTTCCGGATGTTATCTCGATCGTCAAAGAACGAGACCAAAAAAGCGTGTTTTTCGAAACAGAGGCGCTGCACCGGCTTCTTACGGGTGTGTTCCGAGTGCCGTTCGACACGGAGGGTGACTACCACATTCAAGGCCGTATCCGAGAGTTCGAGGGCGTGCGGGTGTTCGTTGGACGCGTCAGCGCAAACCACTGGTCGACAACCGACCCTCACTGGTACGACAATCTTCGTTTGCTGGTCACCGACAGCGATCCGCAATACGTTGGCGTATCGATCGATTTTACCGCGGAGGCAAAAAGAGATCGCTCGGCGCCATGAATCGACCACGTGTGCACTCCAGTTCCGTAGGGTGCGTCCCTGACGCACCGTTTCCGTCTGCACATCCTACGCACAGGCTACGATGGCGCCATCGGCGACGGGTGGCATGGGCAAACTCGCTCGCTCATGCATGGCGACACACGCGCGAGCACGGGTAGGCTGTGCTTACGCGACGGCACGCGACTTGAGATATGGCCGGGTCATGCGTCGGAACGTAGTGCAAATGACGGATGGAGTCTCCAGGAGCGTTCCGAACATGTACTGACCCCGAACACGCTCTTCACGGGTCTTTGGCTACGGAACACAGAAAAGGTGCGTCACGGACGCGCTCCACGACGAGCTTCGTGGGGTGGTGCGTCCGGGACCGGTACGAAGAGCTTCGGCGGGCCGTAGGGTAGTGTTTCTCTGCCATCTGATCCGCACCCGTTGTGGGCGTGCCGCCTCGCCGCTCCGCACGACTCATTTTGCCTTTTCCACTCGAAATCGCTAGAGTGTGGCCGAGAGCTCATGTCATGGACGATACGGGAGCAAGGCGACGTACGATGATTGTAGATTGTTACACACACACGTGGGACTCGCCGGACCAACTCGGGCGGTGTCTGCCCGCTTCTCGCCCCGGTCAATCAACGGGAAACCACCCTCCCGCACCGCACAGCGCCGATCAGAAGCACCACCTCGCAGCCGCCGAGCCGGTGGATATCACGTTCGTGCTCGGTTTCGATAGCCGATACCTCGACGCCCGGATCGATAACGATTGCGTGGCAGAATACGTCCGCTGCCACCCGGACCGGCTCATCGGTTTCGCCGGGGTCGACCCGAGCGAGCCGAAAGAGGCCGTGGCCGAACTCGTGCGAGCCCGTAAGGAGTTGGGTCTAAGAGGGGTCGCGGTTTCGCCGGCCGCTCAGGACGTTCACCCGACGAACAGTCAGGCCATGATGGTCTACGCCGAAGCGGCGAGTCTTTCCATGCCGGTCGTGTTTCACACCGGCGTGTTCCTCGCCCCAGCCACCAAGCTCGAATATGCCCGTCCGCACCTGCTCGACGAAGTCGCCCGCGAGCTGCCCGACCTGAAAATCGTCATCGGTCACCTCGGCCATCCGTGGACGCAGGAAACGATTCTTCTGTTGGCGAAGCACAAGAACGTCTTCGCCGAAACCAGCGGGATTTTGGATCAGCCGTGGCAGGCGTATCAAACACTGCTCAGCGCCCACCAATGCGGCGTGATGGACAAGCTTCTGCTGGGAAGCGGTTTCCCCCACGCCTCAGCCTCCGAGTGCATCGAAACACTCTACAGCATCAACCACCTCGTCCACGGCACGAACCTACCCGTCATCCCACGCGATGCGCTACGCGGCATCGTCGAGCGCGACACGTTGGATGTTCTCGGCATCAACGCATCCGTCCCACAAGCTACGCTCGAACCGGCTACGTCGCTTGTGGATGATGAGACGGGGTAGGGGGGCCGGTTGATCCGCCGACGTCGTGATTTGCGCCGCTAGGGCTGAGAAGAAGTGTTCTTGGCACGCCCGGGTCCCATCCGTCTCCGAATTCCAGATTGATGGCGTACTTGTTACCATAGACTCGATCTCGACGGCGTGCCGTCGATCGTCGCCACGTGGATTGGTAGGAAGCAGGATGAGTTTACGCGATACGCTTGGACGTCCGCATCGAAGCTTGCGCATTTCGGTCACCGACCGTTGCACGCTGCGCTGTCGCTATTGCATGCCTGAAGAACATTACGAGTGGATTCCGCGCGAGCAAGTTTTGACGTTCGAGGAGATCGATAGGCTTGCGGATGTGTTTGTTCGACTTGGGGTTACGAAGATTCGATTGACCGGGGGCGAGCCGTTGATTCGTCGAAGCCTGCCCGATCTGATGGCCATGCTCGCCCGTAAGAACGTCGACTTGGCCATGACGACGAATGGCTTGCTTCTGGCGGAGCGTGCGGTCGCGCTGCGTGAGGCTGGTCTTGATCGCGTTACGGTGAGTTTGGATACGCTTCGTCCCGATCGTTTCCGTCTGTTGACCGGGCGGGATTCGCTTGATCAGGTGATCGAGGGTATCGAATCCGCACAGCGGGTCGGGTTCGAGACGTTGAAGATCAATACCGTGGTCGTTGGCGGGTTCAACGATGATGAACTGGTCGACATGCTTGAGTTCGGACGGCGCGTCGGCGCCGAGGTTCGGTTTATCGAATACATGGACGTCGGCGGGGCGACGGGTTGGTCCACGAAACAGGTGGTGTCGCGCAAGACGATGCTGGAACGGTTGGCGGATGCGCTGGGCGCGATCGTGCCCGCGGCGCGCGATGGATCGGCTCCGGCGGAGCGGTTTACTCTGCCCAACGAAACGCAGTTCGGCATCATTTCCTCAACGACCGCCCCCTTCTGTTCGTCGTGCGATCGAAGTCGGTTGACGTGCGATGGGATGTGGTATCTTTGTCTGTACGCGAAGGAGGGGGTCGATCTCAAGTCACCTTTGCGAAACGGTGCGTCTCCGGATGAACTCGTTTCGCTGATTGAATCGACGTGGCAGCAACGAGCGGATCGTGGCGCGGAGGATCGATTGGCCATTGAGCAACGGGGTCCGCTGGTGCCATTGGCAGCGCTGCGCGAGAACTCTCACTTGGAGATGCATACGCGGGGGGGTTAGCAACACGTCGGTGCGAGAAAGGATTCACGCACCAGCGGGAAGGGGTTCGCGCACCAGCGAGGGGTCCACTGGTTCCATTGGCTGAGCTGCGCGAGGATTCCCACTTGGAGATGCATACGCGCGGCGGTTAGCGGGTGCGGTAACGGATCACCGGCTGGAAGCCGGTGCCACACACGTCAGGGAGGCCAATGGACGCTGGGGCGAGATTCCTATCTCGTCCCTCCGCTCACGCAGGATTCCTATCCTGCATTCGTATCGTGTCGAAGGTCTGCGGGAAGGGATTTCCGAATAGGTGGGTGCGAGAAGGGACTTACGCACCAGCGACGGCGGCAAGACCGAACGTCACACTTACTTGGTGCCGGGTCGATGACCCGGCCTACGCAACTTCCTGTCACAGATTACTTCGATAGTCAGCCCCGCGATCCCCATCAAGAGGAAGCCGGACATGGAGGCGTAAGTCGCAGCGGGCGAAGCGTAAGTGATGCCCGCCAGGATTTCACTGACGATGTTGACCGTCATGATGAATGCGACAAGCCCAAAGAAAAGAATGCTCGTAACAAAATGAATCTGTCGAACAACAAACAAGGAGCCGAAGGTCACCGCGCCGAGACCAGTTCCTGCTCCGAACGTTACAAGAAGCATGTTCCCCACTTGGCCATTATTGCTGCCCGAAAGCACTGTTGACAGCTGGTGTGCAAATGCGAACCAAGAAAGAGCGAGGGGTATCAGGATAAGACCGACACGCATGTACGCCAAGACGCCCGTGATCGAGCGGCGACCGCCAACCGCTACGACTTGAAGAGCCAATTGGGACCCACACTCTGGACATCGTCCCGAAAGATTCTGCCGAAGATTATACGTACATTGTGGGCAGGGAATGTCGGCACACTCGGACAGACAGTGAACTAGAGAGTTCTCAAACCTGGTCATCCTTGCCTTCTTTCGCCAAGTGCATGGCACTTCGTCCCGTCAAACTTGCAAAGATCGGGTCATCGACCCGGCACGGTATGGCGCGCGTACGTCGTCCACATGCGTGGACGCAAACTGGATGATCGGTACGCAATCGAACGCCACTTGCAAACCGCCGAGTCGATGACCCAGTCTACAAAATATTTTCATCAGAGTGCTAGCTTCGCTCGCTGCAGAAGTTCCTGTTCGCGTTGACCTAGTTTGATTTGGTTGGCTCGTGCTCGGGCTTCGGGGGTCATCTTTCTCAGCGTTCGTTCGAGAATGTGCAGCGCCTTGTCTTTTTCCCAATCGTCCATGTAGTTCGCGAGCTTGGTCTCAAGAAACACGAGGCAATCGGCGTCTTCGAGTGCGCAGGCTTCGCTATCTTCGGGCCAGTTCTTTTTCGTAATGAGCGCGCTGATCTTCTCGACTTGCTTGTCGGCATATCCGACGGCGCGAAGAATCGATTCGGCTTCCTTGGCGTGAAACTGGGCGAGGGCGTTGCGCCATTGGTGATAGCCCACCGTCGTTTTCGGATATTGGTCGCGCGGAATGTGCCATCGACGCAGCGTGTGTGCTCGGGCAGCCAAGAGCAGCTCCTCTGATGGCTCGTGGACCAGATCGCACACCCATGCGTAGACCCGTTGCGCAAAGAGTAGCTCGCGCGGTTGCTGTTGGCCATCCACGAGTTCCGTACGCGGGTCGTCTCGGTTGGCGGCGTCGATCGCTTCGATCGCGTCGGAGAATAGTGAGGAATGTTCCATATGAGTGTCTTTCGAATGTGTGCGGCGCTGCTGGGCCATCCGTTGAACCCGGCGTCGTTAGCTGTGCGTAGCTTACATGGGTTTCCCTCTCAAGCCCAACAGAGGTGCGAGAAAGGATTCACGCACCAGCGGGAAGGAGAAGGAAGAAGGGACTAAGGGACGGAGGGAAAAGAAGGGTCGGAAGAAGAGACGGACCGCGGGGTTGGAGCCGGGTCGAGATGCGACTCACGTTCCGGCAGCAAGCCCTCCGTCCCTTAGTCCCTATCTTCCCCCCCTGGATTGATCTGAGCCGACAAATCCCGCACAATGGGCGGACGGTGGCAGGCTGTGTCCTTTGGATGCGGGTTCTGCGGGCGGCGCTTTCGGGGCGCATCGGCTTGACGGTGCGGTTCGGCGTGCGTCGATACACGGATGGCTTCGAAACTCAACCAACGAACGGAAGGTACACCATGAAAGTACACGAGTATCAGGCAAGAACGCTGTTGAGCGAAGTGGGCGTGCCCGTCCCGCAATCTTCCGTCGTCGATACCGTCGCGCAAGCGACCGACGCCTACGCCGCGATCGGCGGCAAGGTCGTCGTCAAAGCCCAAGTCTTCGCCGGCGGTCGCGGTAAAGCCGGGTTCGTCAAGCTGTGCGACAACGCCGACGAGGTGCGCGAAGCGGCAGAGTTCATGCTCAGCAACCGGATGGTCTCGGTGCAAACCGGTGCCGAGGGCATCGCGGTGAAAAAACTACTCATCGCCGCCGCCGTCGACATCGAGAGTGAATACTACGTAGCCGTCGTGATGGACCGCACCAAGCGGACGCCTGTGGTCATGGTTTCGCGCGAGGGCGGCGTGGAGATTGAGGTCGTGGCGAAGGAGAATCCCGACGCCATCGTCAAGCGGTGGTTGCATCCACACATGGGCTTGCTCGGTTTTCAGTGTGCCCAACTCGTTGCCGCGCTGAACTTCACCGACAAGGCCCAAGCAAGAGCAGCCGGCAAGGTGATACGCGGATTGGTCGACGTGTTTCTTAAGTACGACTGCGCTTTGGCTGAAATCAACCCGCTGGTGCGCACGACGGACGGAGAGATTCTCGCCATCGATGCGAAGATGACGTTCGACGACAACGCTGTCTTCCGCCACAAGACGTTGCAGGACATGTTCGACCCGGCCGAGGAAAACGCGCTCGAACTGCGGGCCAAGGATCACAACCTTTCATACATCCCGCTCGACGGCAATATCGGCTGTCTGGTCAACGGAGCCGGTCTGGCCATGGCCACCATGGATTTGATCAAGCTGCACGGTGGCGACCCGGCCAACTTCCTCGACGTGGGCGGTTCGGTAACCAAGGAGGGTGCGATCGAAGCCTTCCGCATCATCCTTTCCGACAAGAAGGTCAAGGGCATTCTGGTGAACATTTTCGGCGGTATTGCCAAGTGCGACACGATCGCGGAAGCATTGATCGCCGCCGCACAAGATCTCGGTTTTACCGTCCCCGTCGTGGTCCGTCTTGAAGGGACGAATGTAGATCGAGCGCGCAAGCTTCTGGCGGAAGCAGCCATTGAGCAACTCATTCCTGCGGACGACCTGACCGACGCGGCGAAGAAAGTCTGCGCGAAAGTGGCGTGAGCGGGACCGGCGAAATCTCTGATCGTCAACCCGGAACCGGCGCGGTTGTCCATGGGTCGGGGTCGACGAGCAGGGCATGTTTCGACCCACGCGCCACATGGCTGCGCTCCGCTTGGCCATGGCACCCGAAAGTCTTGGCACCCATCGCCCGACGCCGCGAATGTCGAGCCGCTTTTCAGGGATCGTCACTGGTTTGTGTATCAATCGGCATCGTCTTCGCTGCGATTGCGACGCCGACCGCTCGCGGTGACGATGCGGATGATGAGCGAGCCCGCGCGACGACGGCGTTGCACGCGACTTACCCCAACGTCAAAATCGAACGTAACGACCGCGGTGCGGCTGTGGCTATCTATGGCTCTGGTATGGCCGTCGCCGCGATGCCGGATGTTGCTGCAGGCCGGTGGCTGGCGGGTCATGCGGCCGTCTTGGGGGTCGATGCAGCAGATTTGAAGCCGATCAACCGCGCCGACGTGGGCACGAGTCGTTTGTCGGCCTATTCGTACCGCCAATACATGGACGGCGTGCCCGTCGAGCGTTCCGTCGTCCGGACCGTGGTCCGATCTGGTGTGACCAGCGAGGTCGTTTTCGTATCCGCTCGATTGGCGCAGATGCCGCCTGATGGCTTCCCACCCGTTGCTCTTGCGAAGTCCGACGCTTCGGCCATTGCTCGATCGCTGCCCCAAGCTGGCCGGCTTGACGATTGGACCGCGCCAGAACTCGTCGTCATTCACACAACGTCATCGGGCGAATCCATCACGCCGGTTCGTGTGTGGAAGCTGTCGGGTGTTCACTCGAACGCGCATGACTACGAAGCCCGCACGTTCTATGTCCATGCATCTACCGGGGCGTTGGTCGACGTTGTCGATCAGCAGTGTCGAGCTACCGTTCCGGGACAGGTGACGGGATTCGCCACGCCGGGCACCCGGCCGGATACGCTGTCGAACCGTGCGGTCAGCGTGCCCGTCGTCGGCGCGCTGGTTCGCTCGAACACAGGGGACTTCGCTTTCGCGGACGACGACGGCCGGTTTGTGCTTTCGCTGGGTTCTGCGGTGGAGGCCGATTTTTCGGCTGCGCTTGTTGGTGAATGGGTCACGGTGCGCAATGGCGCGGGTGACGATTTATCGGTGACGCGGCACGTCGTTCGTTCGCTCTCTGGCGTTGAACTGCCCTTGGGCGCCGACAACGAGTTAGACACCGCGCAGATTAATGCGTTCCAGCACATCACACAGGCCCACGACTTCTTCAAGAGTCGGCAGGGAGATTTCACTGCTATTGATGCCCCCATTTCCTGCGGCGTGAACATTGGGACCGGCGCCGATTGCGGCGGTTTTTTTCGACCGCTTGATTCGGCCATTGTGCTGGCGCGGGGCAACGTCGCTTGTGTGAATGCGGCCTACTCCACAATCATCACACACGAATATGGCCACTACATTCTATACCGGCTTGGCTTTGATGTTCCCCAGTTTTCGTTGGGTGAGGGATTCGCCGATACGTTCGCCATTTTGGTTCACGACGATCCGGTGATCGCGCGAGATTTCGCCGGGGAAGGAGTTCCCATCCGCGACATTGTGGCGGCCGATCGGCAATATCCATGCGAGGGTGGAGCGCACGCCTGCGGTCAGGCGCTGGCGAGCGTTTGGTGGGACATTAAGTTGGCACTTCAGGAATCGCTCGGCGATGAGGCCGGTCGTTCGATCACGCGGCAACTCTTCACCGATTGGTCGCGTATCACCGTGGGCGCCGGCGAAGTGAACGCGGTCGATCCGATGACGGCCGTCGAGGTGCTGGTTGTCGACGACGACGATGGTGACTTGGATACGCTCACGCCACATGTTCATGAAATATGCAGCGCGTTTGAGGCCCACAATATTAGATGCCCGATCACCGATTGCAACGGCAATGAATTGGCTGACGCGCTGGATATCAGTTCTGGAACGAGCGAAGACTGCACGGACAATGGTATTCCGGATGTGTGTGAGTCTGACTGTGACGGGAACGGCGTGGCCGACACGTGCGACATCGCCGAGGGTCGACTGTTCGATACGGACGGCAATGGCGTGGCGGATAGTTGCCAAGCGACACTGGCCGTTCCGTCGGCCTCGTCTTCCACGATCCAATCAGCCATCGACGCGGCGACGGACGGCGACACGGTTTTGGTGAGCGCCGGCATCTATTCCGGCGTCGGAAATAAGAATTTGGACTTCGACGGTAAGGTTATTGAACTACGATGTGTGACGCCCGGTGCATGTACCATTGACTGTGGGGGCGACGGCCGTGGGTTCATCTTTCGGCGTGGAGAGAAGCGAACGACCATCGTGGATGGGTTCACCATCACGGGCGGTAATCCCACCGGCGAGATTCACCGTGGCGGCGCGATGCTTTTCCTCGCGAGCAGTCCCACGATTCGCAACTGCCGAATTGTCGACAACGGCGCCTCTCTCGGTGCGGGCGTGTCGTGCCTGAATTCAGATCCATGGATTTACAATTGCGTGATCGCGGGGAACTTCGGCAGACAAAACGGTGGGGCGATTCTTTTGAGCCAAAGCAGTCCGCTTATCGAGCATTGCACGATCGTTAGTAACCGGGCACGGTCTAGGGCTGCGGGTGTGCTTGGGGTCAACGAAAGCAATCCGGTTATCCGCAACTGTGTATTTTGGGACAACAGCCGGTTGCCCGGAGGTGACATCGTCGTATCGGATGGCGTGCCGATTGTTTCGTATTCTGTCGTTCCGGGTGGATGGCCGGGACTGGGCAACATGGCCGGCGATCCGCAGTTTCGAAATCTGAGCGGCGAAGACTATTCCCTTTCGAGTTCATCTCCGGTCATCAACCGAGGCGACCCGGCGGAGTCGACAATGTCGACGTCGGATGCGTTGGGAAATCTGCGCCCGCAGGGCTGCCGCGTTGACCCTGGCGCGTTCGAGTCGGAGGTGGGCCAGGTTCTCGGCGACTTCGATTCGAACCTGCGTTGGGATCTTCGCGACTTGGCTGCGATTCAGGCTTGTCTTCGACCGGCCATCGGCAACCCCGTTTGGCGAACAGCTTGCGAGTGTGTTTTTGATTTCGACAACAGCGGTGACGTCGATGAGGCGGATTGGCTCGACCTCGTCGAACAAACGACGGGGCCATGACCGTGTACTGGTGCGTGAATCCCTTCTTGGCTGGTGCGTGAATTGGCTGGTGCGTGAATCCTTTCTCGCACCCTATCGTCAGCCATAGTGTTCCCCCGGCACGGTAGTGGTGGCGAGGCCACGGCAAATCGTTATCGTAACATATCGCTTGTTCAGCCGGCGGCGGTCCGGCTGATTCCGTGAACATTTTGGCGCGCTTCTATGCACAAAGACCTTGCGCCCGATAGGCTGTTGGGGGCGTACGCTGCGGGTATTTTCCCCATGGCGGACGAGTCCGACGAGTTGCACTGGTTCGCACCCGACCCGCGCGCGGTCATAGAGCTTGCGGACTTTTCCGCGTCGCGATCGTTGCGGGCGGTTCTGCGTCGTGAGAAATTCACGGTCACGTTCGACACAGCCTTCGACCAAGTGATTGACGCTTGTGCCGACCGAAAGGAAGGCACGTGGATATCCCGAGACGTCCGCGAGGCGTATGAAACTTTGCACCGCCTCGGGTTTGCGCATAGCGTGGAGGCGTGGTCAGGCGAAATGCTCGCCGGTGGTTTGTATGGCGTCGCGCTGGGCGGTGCGTTCTTTGGTGAGTCGATGTTTCATCGACAGACTGACGCCTCGAAGGTCGCGCTCGTTCACCTGGTGACCCGGATGCAGGAACAGGGATTCGAGCTCCTGGACGCGCAGTTCATGACGGATCATCTTCGCAGCCTGGGGGCCGTGGAAATCCCGCGAGCCGACTACGAACGCCGATTGGATCAGGCGTTGACTTGTACCTGCCGCATGGTCGAACCCGATCACCCGGACCTATCTCCGAAGAGTTCGAAACCCAATGACTGAAGCGGTCTCGGCATCGGTGGGCAACGAGTTGTTTCTTCGCAACATGCGCGCGCTGTGGCGTCGCGACCCGCAATTGGCGCTGATGGTCGACGCGATACACGATGCCGACCGTCTCACATTGACGCCCACGAAGAGCGGCCACTGGACCACGACCATGGCCACGCCGCAAGCGAAGGCGACCTACGTGCACAGCCGGTACGATCCCATTGTCGAAGCCAACCGTTTCGTCGATACGGTGTCGACGGACGACGCCTATTGCTTCGTGGTTTCCGGGCTGGGTTTGGGCTATCACGTTCAGGCGCTACTCGACCGTCTGGTCGGCGACGCCTTCGTCCTTTGCGCCGAGCCATCCGTTGAACTGATCGCCACCGCGCTGACCTGTGTCGATTTTTCCGACGCGTTGGAGCGTGATCGTCTCATCCTGCTCACCGACAACGACAAGACCCGCGTGCATGAGCGACTCAAGGAGCGCAACGCGCTCATCATGCTCGGCGCCCGATTCATTCAACATTCGCCCTCGATGCGTATCGCGGGACCGGCGCAGCGTGCGATCACGGAAGCCATCGGCGACTTCGTCAGCTTCACGCGCATGACGCTGATGACCCTGGTGGCCAACTCCCGCGTCACCTGCCAGAACATCGCCATGAACCTGGTCAACTATGTGGTTACCCCGCCGATCGATATTCTGCGCGGTCGATTCGCCGGCGATCCGGCGATCATCGTCTCCGCCGGACCGTCGCTCGCCCGCAACATCGATCAACTCAAAGACCTCAAAGGTCGCGCGGTGCTGTGCGCCGTGCAGACTGCGGTCAAACCGTTGCTGGAGCGCGGCGTCGAACCGGACTTCGTGACGAGTCTCGACTTCCATGAAATGTCGCGGAAGTTTTTCGAGGATATCGGCGATCTTAGCGGCGTACACCTGGTCGCGGAACCGAAAGCCACGTGGCATGTGATCGACAACTATCCCGGACCGGTCTCTCTGCTGGACAATCAGTGGGCGCGACTGGTGATCGGCGACGAACTGGCCGGTCGAGATGGTCTGCAAGCCGGGGCGACCGTCGCACACCTGGCGTTCTATCTGGCTGTGTACATGGGGTGCGATCCGATCATCTTCGTGGGACAAGACCTAGCGTTTACCGGTCATGTGTTCTACGTGCCCGGTGTCGAAATCCATCGGGCGTGGCGCGGCGAGCTCAATCGATTCAACAGCATGGAGCATAAGGAGTGGGATCGAATCGTACGCAATCGACCCATACTCAGACGGATCCCCGGCGCCCTGGGTGGTGAACTCTACACCGACGAGCTGCTGCTGACCTATCTCGAACAGTTCGTGCAAGACTTCGCCGCCGCTCCGTGTCGCGTGGTCAATGCTACGGAAGGCGGGGCGCACCTGCGTGGTAGTGAGGTGATGACGTTAGAAGAAGCCGCTACACGGTTCTGCTCGCGCCCGCTCGATGAAGGGCGCTTTGCCTATCGTAAGTCGACGAACTGGTGCGATCCATCGCGACGGGATAAGACGAAGGCGCAGCTTGACTCGCGCATCGAAGAGCTCGACGACGTGGTAGGTGTTTGTGACGAGTTGCTGGCACTGTTTGAAGAGCTCAAGGGGCTGACCGGCGACCCGGACAAGTTCAATCGCCGTCTGGTTCGGGTCGACGAGCTACGCACGAAGGTCCATAACGAACGGTTGGCCTATCAGATCGTCAACGCCCATTCGCAGTTGGCAGAGTTGCAGCGGTTCTCTGCCGACCGTCGCCTGAGCACGAAAGAAACGGACGGGGTGGCGCGGGCGAAACATCAGCTTGACCGCGACGTCGCGTTCATCACCAGCGTGCGCGACGGCGCCGTCGACGTGGGCGGCTTGCTCCGCGACGCGAGGGATCGCTTTACGCAGGTCATGGAGTCGGCGTGAATATCATCGCAACTATTCAGGCTGACTTGGAAACCTCGCCGCTCGGCGTTCGCAGCCGATTGGCTGACGAAATCGGCGGGGTTACCGTGCTTCGGCGAACGCTGGACCGCCTTCGCCGCGTGGGCGAAATTGAGGACATCTACGTGCTCTGCCCAACGGCGCAGCGCGATCGTTGCTCGGCGATAGTCAGCGCTACGGATGTGTTCGTTCACGGTTACGAACTACCGCCGGCGCCTTGGGCGTCGTTGGTGCAGTCGGCGCGCAAGTGGTCGCTTGACGGTTGGCGAGGTGGACTCGGGGGTTCCACACACTTCGACGAGTTCATCGACGCACGTTTGATTCATGGACTACTCGGTACGGTCTCTGCCGACGCGGTGTTAACGGTCCCGGCTGCAGCGGTCTTGCTCGACGCGGGGATCATACAATCCTTGATCAAGCAATTCATCGATCAACGAGACGAATTGAGGATGACGTTTGCGCAGGCGCCGCCCGGTCTTGGCGGTGTGTTGATGGAACGCGCCTTGATCGCTGATCTTGCACAAAAAAACATCCCGCTCGGTTGGCTCTTCTCGTACAAGCCCGACGAGCCGCAGAAAGACTTGATCTTCCAACCTTGCTGCGTAGAAACACCGGTCGACGTTCGCTATGTCGTCGGGCGTCTCTTGGCCGATACCGACCGATCGTTTCAACATGTTGCGACTTTGCTGCGGGAACATTCCGATCCGGACCTTCCGACGATCGGCCGATGTCTTGACCAACGCGAAGCCGACACTGTGGAACTCGTTCCGCACGAAGTGGAGATCGAGTTGACGACGCACGACCCTTATCCGAACGCGTTGCTTCGCCCACGCGGTGCGCGCGTGCCAAGGCGCGGCCCGCTCGACGTCGAACATATTCGAACGATCGTCGACGCAGTGACTCAGTTAGACGATGGTCTTGTGGTCTTGGGCGGGTTCGGAGATCCGCTTCGACACCCTCAGTTCGCGCACGTGCTTGAGCGCGTTCGATCCGCGTGTGCCAAGGACCGCTCCGTGTATGGATTGGCCGTGCGCACCACGGCCGTCGATCTCGACGAAGAGGCCATCAACGCGCTCATCGAACACCGCGTCGACGTGCTCGAGGTGTTGATCGATGCTTGGACCCCCGAGCTTTACGGCCAGCTACAATCGCCCAACGATTCATCCGGCGCCGATCTTGAAGCAGTGTGCGCCAACCTCGACCGCTTGGCCCGGGCGCGAGAGCGTTTGGGCTCAGCCGTGCCGTTGGTCGTGCCGACCATGACCAAGTCGCGCGACAACGTGCATGAGCTTGACGATTTTCACGACGGTTGGCTGAGGCGGATCGGCGCCGTGGCGATCCAGGGGTTTTCTCACTACGGCGCCACGGTTGAGGATCGGAGTGTGATCCGCATGGCTCCGCCGACGCGCGTCGCCTGTCGTCGTCTTCGGTCGCGGTGCATGGTACTAGCCGACGGTAGTGTGACGCTGTGCGATCAGGATGTTCGCGGTGCGCACGTCGTCGGGAGCTTGGACGAGCAGTCGCTCGAAGGCTGCTGGCGCGGGCCGCTGTTGGACCGGGTTCGCATCGAGCACCGTTCCGGTCGCTTCGGCGCAACGCCGATCTGCGCCGCCTGCGACGAATGGCATCGTCCATGATGTCTTGCCACGCCGTGAGTATGAGAACGTGCGTGGAATGCATCTTGCCGAGCCGCGCCCGTGAGGAAGCGATCCGGGCTCGCGGGTGAAGACCGCTTCCTCACGGGCGCGGCTCGGTTCATCGCTCTGGGGCGGTGTTTGTGATCAAGTCTCCCAATCTGCTGCGGATTGTATTTTCCGGATCGGCTGGTAGGATGCCGTTCGAGCGTCTGGGCAGTGGCCGGGCTACGGTTCGACCGTGGCGCGGCGGGTTTCGGGCGGTCGTTGACGGCCAGGTCCCATGCAGTGGGCGGGGTAGGCAACGGGTCAGGCTGGAAACAGAGCAGCCCATCTGTTTCGTTCAGGTGCCGTGGATCACCTGGTCGTCAACAACCGTCGGAGGCTGACAGAGCGTTAGGGCCAAAGCCCGGTGGGTTATCATCCCGATCAGTTCCGAGTGAATCGTCCGGATCGCATCGAATGTCGTATCGCGTACTAGCCAGAGCCTACCGCAGCAATACCTTCGACGAAGTCGTTGGGCAGGAGGCCATTGCGACCACGCTCAAGAACGCGATCAGCGGCGACCGGGTTCATCACGGCTATCTGTTTACCGGCACGCGCGGCGTCGGCAAGACGTCCATGGCCCGCATTCTCGCGAAAGCGCTCAATTGTTTGTCTGCCGATGAAGCCACTACGGCGCCATGTCTAACGTGTGATTCCTGCCGCGCGGTGGCTGTCGGAGAAGATATCGACGTCGTCGAGATCGATGCAGCAAGCAATACCGGGGTCGACAACATTCGCGAGCTGCGCAGCAACGCGACGCTTCGTCCAGCCCGCTCGCGCTACAAGGTGTACATCATCGACGAGGTACACATGCTCAGCAGCGGGGCGTTCAACGCGCTGCTGAAAACGCTCGAAGAGCCGCCTCCGCACGTAAAGTTCATCCTGGCGACGACCGAGTCGCAGAAGGTGCCTGCGACCGTGCAAAGTCGCTGCCAGCGGTTCGATTTTCACGCCATCAGCACGGACGACATCGCCGGTCATCTCGATGCGATTCTCAAGATGGAAGGCGTCAAAGCGGAGCAGGCGGTTGTTCGCCGCATCGCCCGGCTGGGCAATGGGTCCATGCGCGACGCGCTGTCCCTTCTCGACAAAGTGCTGTCGTATGATCCCGATCATGTCACGACTGAGGTCGTTGACGAACTGATCCCCCCGGCGCACGACGCACTCGCCGGCGCCCTCATGACCTGCGTGGCCGAACAAGATGCGGCCGGTTCGCTAGCGGCGTTGGATGCGGCACTGCAAAGCGGTCGTACGGTCGAGCGATTCTGTGAGCACCTGATCGAGCACGTTCGGACGTTAATGTTGATGAAGGTGTGCGGTCAAGATACGGAACTCGTTGACGTGGCCAAGTCGATGCGGTCTGACCTGGGGGCAACGGCGGAACAATTCGATGCGCCGACCTATGTGTACATGGTCACCCTGCTCGAAGAATTGAAACGCAATGTGAAATTCAGCGGTGCCGCGAGATCGCTCGCCGACGCAGCCGTCGTTCGCCTGTCGATGAGTCGACAGTTCACCGACATCGATCGGATTCTTGAGCGGCTCGACGAAGAGGTCGCTCCAGCCGGGTCGGCGCCGTCGACAGGTGGCGCAAAAAAAAAACTGACACCGACGCACGCGGCGAGGTGAAGCCCGCTCCGGCGAAATCACGCTGTTCGGAAGCGGCCTCACCGGTGCCGGAACCGTCCGTCGGTGCACTCGAATCGAACCCGATCGTTCCCGATCGCGCCGCGCCCATCGAGGCGACGCCCTCGAACGTAAGCTCTGCGGATGAGCAGCGGGCATCGGGCGATCCGATCGTGCAGCGATTTCAAGAGGCCGTCGAAGGGCGGCTTGTTACGGTCAAGCCTGCAGCACAACCAGCGGGCCCCGGTGACGCCGAAGCGATGCCGGAAGATTCATAGCAAGACCAAGTGCATGGCCACTCGTGAATGTGCGGGTTCGTGTGATTCGCTCCCTTACGGTCGCGTCTCTGAAAGAACGAACGAAACCCGCAGGTTTAGGCTTGGTGATGCACAAGAAGAACACGAGGGAGTAACCAGTGATGCTGGGAGGGCTCGGAAACCTGACTAACCTGCTCAAGTCTGCCAAGGACATGCAGGGTCAAATGACCAAGATGCAAGAGGAACTCGCCTCCCGACGCTTCGACGGCGACGGTGGCGGCGGCATGGTGCGCGTCGTCGTCGACGGCAAGGGCGTTCTTCTCGAAATCAAGATCGACCCCAGCGCCGTGGCCGACGTCGAATTGCTCGAAGACCTGATCAAAGCCGCCATCGGCACGGCGGTGACCAAGGCGCACGACGCGATGAAACAGCAGATGGCCGCGCTCACCGGCGGATTGAACATCCCCGGTCTGTCCGACATGCTCGGCGGATCGTAACGTACTAGTGCAGCGTCACACGTCCTCTTGTGGGTTTCGGGAAGCGCTCGTCGGTTCGTGCGGCATCAGAGCCGAGGGCGCCAGCCCTCGGACCGGTCCCACCGCTAGCGCGGCGGGCTCTGACCGGCGAGCCTAGCTCCACTGGTGCGGGCGGCGACAACCCGAAGATTAAGGCGTGACAAAGCACTAGGCGGTTCGTAACGTACGGAACGACATCTTGTGTGGCACCGGCTTCCAGCCGGTGATCCCATTGGCTCGTTGGTTTGAGCCGTGGCAGCTTCGAAAGGACGTCGGATTCGCGTCTCCTACCTCTACAGAGATGGGCCGCCCAAACGGGCATACTTTGCGGATCGTCCGTAGCTCTTGAAACAACACGAAGGTATCGCGCATGGCCAGTCAGGGTGAGTCCATCGAGTCGCTTACGCGGCTGAAAGAAACGTTCCGGAAACTACCGGGCATCGGTCCGCGCAACGCCGAGCGATTGGCGTTTCATATCCTTCGCGAACCGCGCGACTTCGCCGCCGCCCTCGCTCAGGCCCTCATTGACGTCAAGGACAAGGTGCTTCACTGCAAGGTATGCTTCAACCTTACCGAAACCGATCCCTGTTCGATCTGTTCCAATGCGAATCGCGACCAGGGTGAAGTTTGGGTGGTTGAGCAACCTAAAGATCTTCTTGTGCTTGAAGCCACCGGGTTGATTCGCGGCACCTACCACGTGCTCATGGGTCACATCTCCCCGCTGGAAGGCGTGGAGCCGGAGGACTTAACGGTGTCCGCTCTGGTCGATCGCGTCAAGTCGGGCACCGTCCGCGAGGTCGTCCTGGCGCTCAACCCCACCGTCGACGGCGACGGCACCGCGCTACATCTGCAGGACGTACTAAGTCAACTCGGTGTGCAAGTCACCCGCCCCGCGCGAGGCCTCGCCGTGGGATCGCAACTCGAATACGCCACGACCGGAATGCTCGAAGCCGCCATCCGCGGCAAAGCGAATATGTAGACTTGAGCAGCAGATTCCCTGCGGCTTCGCGGTATCGATGACCTGCGGCTATGATACGCGGTAGCGGTTCACCGGTTTGGCTAGACCGATAACGACGAAGTACGCCCCGGGCGACACTTCACGCCTGTGGTGGGCGATAAGCTGTTGGCGGCCGTGGTGAACCACGTTGACGGATGGAATGGACGAAATCAGTGTCGCAGTTTTTCTCACAATCAATCAACCAGCAAATGAGACTGGAGCAGCGCCTCACGCCGCAGCTCATTCAGTCCATGGCCATTCTTCAAAAGCCCGTTGCCGATCTTGAAGCCTACATCGACAAGGCGCTTGAGAGCAACGCCGCGCTTGAGTTGGCAGAGCCCGAAGCAACGTCGACCGACGACGGGACGGCGACCATTGGCGAGAGCGACACCCGCACCGATCCCGACGCCAACAGTTTCGAACGTTTGCATAGCCTGACCGGCGCGTATGACCTTGAGAGCGGCGAGCGCGCGCCGAGCAGAAGCCACCGTGCTGGTTCATCGGATGGTCGCGATGCCAAGATGGGCGCCATGGCCAACACCGCAGGGCGACAGATCGGCCTGAACGAACACCTGATCACGCAGTGGGCGCTGGTCGAAGTCGACGACGCGATTCGCACCGCTGGCGATGCCATCATCGACCACATCGACTCGGACGGTTATCTACGTGTCCGTCTCGAAGACATCGCCACAGGCGTCCGTCGACCCATACCCGTTGCGGATTTGGAACAAGCGATACAACACATTCAGCAGCTCGAACCCACCGGCGTCGGCGCCCGCGACGTCGTCGAGTGTTTGCTCTTGCAGTTGGCTACACAGCCCGGCGAAAACACGCTTGAGCGATTGCTTATCGAGCGACATCTCGACGACCTCGCCCGCAACCGCATCCCGATCGTCGCGAAAGCCACGGGCTACTCCGTCGCTGAGATCAATGAGGCCATGAAGTCGATGCGCTCACACCTCTGCCTCCATCCTGGATATCTGATTGGCGATCGTTCCGTGCCGACCATACGTCCCGACGTCGTTGTGGAATACGCCGACACGGGCGACGGTCTGACGGTTCGGCTTGCACGGGGCAACATGCCCAAGCTAAGAATTCGGGAAGAGCTCGTTCAGCTTGCCAAGTCGAAAGACAACGGCAAGGAGACCCGCGACTTCGCGCGGAAACACGTCGACGATGCGTCCGCATTGATCGACGCCGTCAAGTTTCGTCAAGGTCGGCTTATCGAAGTGGCCAGGATGATTGTCGAGCAGCAGCGGGATTTCTTCGACATCGGTCCCGAGGGGTTAAAGGTCTTTCGCATGAGCGACCTGGCGGAAGAATTGGGGTGTGATCCGTCCACCATCAGTCGAACCGTTGCGGACAAGTACATGCAGACGCCGCGCGGCATTCATCCGCTCCGATATTTCTTCACCGGTGGTACGGAGACGCAGACCGGCGAAAGCATGGGTTGGGATCGCGTCAAGACGCGTGTGGCCGAGCTCATCGAAGCGGAAGATCGCAAGCATCCGCTCAACGATGACCAAGTCGCCGAATTGCTCATGAAAGAAGGGATCGAAATATCCCGGCGAACCGTGGCCAAGTATCGCCAACAACTCGACATCCCAACCGCGCGCCAGCGCCGCGAATTCTAGTGCTCTGGAACACGTCGAATGACGAGTGTGCCGAGTCGCGCCCGTAGGTGTGCCGAGCCGCGCCCGTAAGGAAGCGGACGTTTGAACGGCTGGTCGCGACAGCTTGAAAGCGCTCCCTCACGGTCGCGGCTCGGTTCGGACGCACCCGTCAGTTGTCCGGTGGCCCATGGCCTTAGCCGTGGGGGAGTCGAATCGACGGCGGATTCGGCTCTCCCACCTCTGAAGAGGTGAACCACCCGGGTCAATCGGGCCATTCAATGCAACGCGAACATGTCACGTGTGCGGTTTCCAGAATCGTTGGTTGGGAAGGGATTCCCGTGACCGGAAGTGCGAGAAAGGATTCACGCACAAGCCTCGAAAGGATTCACGCACTAGGCTCTGTCTGAAAACCCGTTTTGAGCGTGTCCGTCGTTGTTGAGCGACTGGTTCTTCTCGGGATTTCCGGGCCACCGGCGGTGTCGCGAACCGTTATTCCGGAGTTTTCAGACAGAGCCTAGCCTACGTTCCTCTGCCCTCTCCCTTCCCGAAAACCTACGCACTACCGGCCATCATAGTGTCACATACATGGCAACCACAGTCTCCGCGCCCCTACGGACAGCCTGGCGCGGCGGTAGGCAACTGCGTATTCAACGTGGCCGGGTAACCCGCTCCGCCGTTGAGCATGTCAATCGCTCGTAGTGCATCGATCGATGTATCCAGACCACTTCGGTTCAGATCGCCCTGCTGCGGCGCACAGGAGATCACGCCGGTGACGCACTGCAAGACCGTAATCACGTCGTTACGGTCTGCCGTTCCGGTAAGGCTGGCGTTGGCTAGGTGCGACGTATACGTTCCTGTCTTGGTCAACCCAAGGTCCGGCGTGTACGTAATTGTGGTTGCGGCGTTCGTGGATATCGGCCGCGCCAGTTGGATCGTGAACGTGCCATCCAAGTTGTCGACGACGTTGGAAATGGCATTCGCCGATCCGTCGACCGCGGTTTCGCAAAGCGACCAACACACGGGGTTCCCAGCGCCCGTCGGACCCGACACCGTGACTTCAGTAAGTCCTTGAGGTGTGCCCGGCATGCTGGGCGGATAGGGTTGGCGTGGGTCGACGAAACCATCCAGATCGAACACGAACGCACCGTCCGGACAAACGCCCTGAGTACATAGTGCAGAGCAAACCGTGCCCGCGCCGAACTCGCCGGTGCCCGCACAGTTCGCATCCCACGTAACTTCACAGCAGAACGGGTCGCGGAAGCAGACCTCGTTGCAGCAGCTCGCGTTACCACACCCCGGACCCGTACCTGCCGCGCAGCAGTCCTCCAGACCGCCGCAACTCGGGTTCACCGGTGTGCCGTTGCTGATACGGATTTGTCCCGGACCACCCGACGCTTTCGGGAATCCACCGCCACCAGGGAAGGTGGCGACACGAATCGAGTAGTTCTCGCCCGCGACCGCGTCGAACGTGACCTGAGACTGAAGTCCCGACAGCTCGAATCCGCAGAAATCGTCGTTGCATTGGAGCAGGTCAAGTTCCGGTGTCGGGCAGTTGCCGCAGCCAAGGTAGACCGCCACCCGCGTATCCACCGTCGTCAGGCCACACGTTTGAATCGTCACCGGACCCGTCGCGTCCGCTGTCCAGCAGAACCAGACATCGTTGGTGAGTTGGTCCGCGCCCTCGACGGTCGCGCAGGAAACGTGTGGTACGCCGTCAGTCGTGGCGTTGGAACTGTCGAAGCGGAACTCGCCCGGTCCGGCGATCTGCTCCGCGTTGCGGCAATGGTCGTTCGGCGGCGCGAACGAACACATGGAAGCAGCCGCCTGCGCACAAGCGCCGTCCCATCCGATCGCCGGGTCACAGCAGTTCGGGTCGGCTGCACACACATCGCCGCAGCAAATCGCGTCGTCGCAACCGGCCGAGCCGTTGTTGACCAAGCAATCGCCCGACGCACCGCGACAGGCGATGTCAGGACACAACGGATCGGCTTGCGAGCTGCACAATTGTCCTTCTATAACCGAACCGCCGAGTAGCACGCATTCAGCATTCGAAAGATTGTTGCTGCAACCCGAAACGAGGCAGCACGCATTCCTTCCGCACGGCGGGTTAAAATTCGCCGTGGCGCAGGTCAAGTCCTGAGCCCACCGTCCGTCGCAGAGTTTCTTGGTGATGCCGTCTACGCACGTGCCGGCGCCGCTGTTGCAGCACGCTCCGGTCGGCTCGGCGCCCACAAGCCACAGTCGGCCCGTGAAACTTCCGGCGGGGATGCACAAATTTCCCGGACAGTCGTTGGGCGTGAACCCACCAATGTTGAATCCCCTCGTCCAAACGCCTGGAGCTGTCGATGCATTAAAGACGGCAAACTCGTCGGCGCTAACACCCGGATCCGGGAAGCCAGCCATCAACGGACCGGAGTCGGGCGCACTGGAAATCAACTCGACCCATACTCGGGTGGGAAGCGTGATACCCGTGAACGGACCGGCCACGATGGTTGAAGAACTATTGTTACCGGGAAGATTGGTGAATATTCGCTCGGTGCCCGCGATGATCGTACCCGGCAAGTCGTCAAGTGGATCGGTCAAGTTGGTTCCGGGGTCATTCGTCCAAAGTCGCGTCGTGACATCGTACGACGTTGTGGCTCCAACCACTGTCAACTCAAAGGCCACGAGCTCACCCGGCGATCCGGGGCCAAGCTCCCAGTCGTCCGCCCACGAGGTCGTCACATCGTTAATGGTCGAGAAGATGTTCGTTTCGAACTGGTTGGAATATACCTCGAAGGACGGTTGGCACGCACCGCCGGTACACAATTCACCTGGATGAAACAGGCCGGTAGCTATGGCGCAGCCAGCCTCCGTCGTGTCGGTACACGTCCCGAAGTCCGCTGCGGTGCAGCACGCACCCAGAAGGCAGGGACTGGGACTGCATGATGAGAATGCACCCTGCCAAACGCCCCCGATGCAGTTCGTTTCTACGGTTTGACTGCACGTCTGACCACCACAGCAGGCGCCAAGCGGCGGGGCCGCGATGTCGCAGGTGACCGACGCGACGAATCCGGCCCACGGATTATCTGGTGGTGCAAAGCCAAGCCGTACGCAACCCAGCACCGTGTCATCTTCAGACCAGAGATCGAGTGTGCTACCGGTTTCCGCAAGCTCGCCCACGACCCACCCTGCGCGTTCCGTTGAGAACGTGAGCGCCATCCAGATTGTTCCTGGCACTGCGGCGGCCGAAGGAAGGGTCACAGTCAGCGAGTGAATCACGTTCGCCGGAAGATTGGTGAACGTCTTCGTTGAACCTGCTATTAAGTTCGCAGTTCGAAGACATGGGTCGTCGTCATACACCTCAGCGGTAACATTGAATGGCAAATTGCCGTCCTGGCCGTCCGAAAACACGTCGAACGTATACTCGACCAGAGAACAGGCGCCGCTAGCGAGCACTAGGTCATCGGCCATGCGCTGATTGGTGCGCGGATTGTAAAACGTGTTCCGAACGCTGATCGTATTGTTATAGACAATCGTGCCCACAGCGGCTGCGGCGGAACCCTCCGGCGCGGACGTGGATGTGCTCACGTTACGCGGGATCGTTCGAGGGCCCTGCTTTGATCGCTGGACACCGGGGATCGTGTACGCATCGAGTGTGCGCACGGCCGGGCCGATCTGCTTCTCAGCGCGTGATCGTTGCGGCGTTTGCCCCTGGACCGTTCCGGCCAGGAATATGAATACGAACCCGACGAACAGACGACTTGCATTTCGATGTATCATGTTTACCTCTTTCGCTATCGCCACCGGAAGCGTTCCGAGCACGGCAGTATGCGACCACTGCTCAAGTTTTCTTGAGGCAGCTACGTCGCGGACTGGGCACTCCATGGTAGAGCACTTCGGTATAATCAGCGAAACCCCTCGTGAGGACCGGTAGAATGTCGTTCACCCCATGTGCGACGTCCCGGTACCACTGTCCCTTTATCCTAGCCGGACGCGATGCGGCAATCCACCCGGCAAGTACACTGCAAAGCTTGCAGCGTCCGACAATGTGCTGCTGGATCGGCGTCGGTATCATCGAGAGGGTTAGCGGACGCCGCAGTGCGCGAGGTCTCGGAGTTCTTGGACGTGCGGCGTGTAGGAAGCGCTGTCGTCAGACACCCGCTGGTGCCTGGGTTGTTTCTCGTATCGGACGTCGCGCGAGTGGTCGTGGAGAAGGGACTAGGAGGGTGTTTAAGAAGGTGTGCTTCGAACCGAGCCGCGACCGTCAGGGAGCGGTTTTCGCATGTGAAACCGGACCGCTTCCTGACGGGCGCGGCTCTGAAAAAAGACTTCTTAAACACGCTCTAGGGGACGCAGGGACTGGACATCCGGCTTGATGCTCTTGTGTGGCACCGGCTTCCAGCAGGTGATCCGTGGCCGCTGGGGTCCTAGTGCTCTGTCATCGCTCCATTGACGGGCTGGGTGGCCTTTCTCTTTAGAGGTGGGGGAGTCGAATCCGGTGTCGATTCGACTCCCCCAAGGCTAAAGCCATGGGCCACCCAGACGCTCCCTGACAGTCGCGGCTCGGTTCAAAACAACCCTCCATTGACACCCTCTTAGTCGCTTCGGCGGAAGCCCAACACTTTGCCCTGCAGTCCGATCTTGACGAAGACCTTCAGGGATCGGTTTACCGGGGGCTTGGGAGTGAACATCAAGTCCCAACTGAGTTGCGACCGTCGCGCCGAAACGCCATATCCATTGGGGTCGACGTCGCGCCGTTCAAGTTCGGTTCGACCCTTAGCAACGGCGTCGGCTGCTGAGATGGGGGGCGGGGCCGTTGCAGGCTTTGAGACGGCGTGTGATGGCGACTCGTCTTGGTCGATCGCTGGTGCGTGCGCTTGACTAGTCAGTGGTTCGACGACCCGAACGTCGCGCGACGCCGACGCACAGGACAGCGACAGGCAGACCCCCAGCGCCCAAAGTGGATACGTCGCCGTGAGGATGGTTCGGATTGATCGGTGGAATCCCCCGTGTGGTGCCGATTGTCGTTGCGCCCAGGCGGTTGCTCCACACGATGATTGGTAACTGTACATCCACCCCGCTCCTTCGTCTCGCTAGTTCACGGCCCGAGCCCACCTGCTTCGACGGCTGTGCATGGGCGCCGAATTGGACGACATGCCCACAAACCGATCGCGCTCACAGTAGCGTAATCGGGCCACGCCGTCAAGAAATCAGCCGTCGTTTCACCACGCTGGCGATAGGTCCGAATACACTCGCCGTGGCTGCGGATTAGATTACGGGGGCGTGGGTTCGGGCATGGCCCGCAGTCGGCGGCGGAGTTTTTCGTAGAACTGCAGCGCCACCGCCTGCTCGGCTTTGATTACATCGTTGGCGCCGACCTGCGACGCTTTCATGCCTTGGGAGGAGTAATTCGTTCGGGCGATTATGTGGATCGTCGGCGACAGCCGGCGTGCCAAGGATGTGGCAGCGAGTACGGCCTCTTCGTCAGGAATCGTGAGGGCCAAGATGCTTGCGCCGTGCAACCCGGCACTGATCAACGTGTCCGCGTCTTCCGCATCGCCTTCGATAATCGTCCGCCCGAGCGCCGTCTGCGTTTCCACCGTTACAGGGTTACGTTCGATGATGCTGAACGGTACGTTCGAGCTATCGAGCAGGTCGGCGACACATCGGCCGGCTAGTCCGAATCCGACGACGATGACCGGTCCGTCGATTGCGCCCAAATCGATGGGCGTAACGACGCGTGAGATCTCGACAACGGTCCCTTCCGGCCAATCGACCCGGCCGTCAAGATGAACGCGCCCGTCGCGAAGCGTTCCGGTTGTGGACTGATCAAACGTCGAGGGCATGAAGGTCTACCTGTAAACAGGGTTGCTGGGCATCGACCCGTTCGCCGCCCGGCCATGCTACTTTTCGGTATCGAGCCGGGCCTTGTTTAGCCCGACCTGCGTTCTCTCGCTGTCTTGACCACGCGTTGTTTTCGGGCGTGGCCGATCCGGCGCCGGTTGGCGGTGATATGCGGATCGTCCTACATTATGGACGGCCAATCGATGGAACGGTCTTGGATGTCAGCCCGGTGTCACACGCTTGTCGGGGAGTGTACGGCCATAGGAGGGGAAACGCCAACCGTACGAACGGCCGAATTCCAGTCTTACAATAACGGAAAGCGTGCATCGAGCCCCATGGCACCCAATTCCATGGCGCGCGACGCCTGGGGGTCGTGAAACGTCGAGCCGCCTTCTTCGGGAACGGTGTTAGGAGGATGCTTTGGAGAGTTTGCGAATGCCCTCGGCCACGAGGTAGAACGATCCGGTCACGCAGATCAAGTCTTCATGCGTGATCGCGCTTGTGGCGATGGCCATGGCGTCGGGGAGGCGTTTGCCTACTTGGGCCATTTTGCCCGACAGCTCGGTGTATTGCGCAGCCAATTCGTACGGATCGGCCGAGCGTGGTGAACTTGTACCAGTGAATATCATCTTGTCGGCACCGATTTGAAGGCGGGCAAGCATGCCGGGAATGTCTTTGTCCTTCTGGCAGCCGAATACGACGATCATGGAGTCGTAGGGAACGTGTTGCCCAACGCCGCGCATCAAGGCGTCGATGCTGGCCGCGTTGTGGGCGCCGTCGACGATGATGTTGGGTTCTTCTGAGATGAGCTGCATGCGACCTAGCAGAGAAACCTGGTTGAGACCGTCCATCGCCGATTGGTCGTCAATGTCGAATCCGCGTGTCTTGGCGGCGTCGATGAGATTCAGCGCCAACGCGCAGTTCGCCGCCTGATGAGCGCCCAAGAGGGGCACGCGAACGTGTTCGAACCGGCTTGTTGGCGTGGTCAGGCAGATGCGTGCGTGACGACCCGCCGAGCGGGAAAACTCGAATCGGTAGCTGAAGTCCACGCTTTCGGTGGAGAAGCGGATCGGCGCACCGATGGCCTCAGCCGCCTCTTCAAGCACAGTGCGAACCGCCGGCGGTTGCGGAGCGCTGACGATGGGGACGCCCTTCTTGAAGATGCCGGCTTTTTCCTTGGCAATTGATTTCAGGTCTTTGCCGAGTTGTGCCGTGTGGTCGACGCTGATGCTCGTGATGCCCACAAGCTCCGGCGTAATGACATTGGTGGAGTCGAGCCGTCCGCCCATCCCCACTTCGACAACGGCGACGTCCACGTCGTTTGCGTGGAAATAAGAGAAGGCCGCCGCCGTCAGCACTTCGAAATAGGTCGGGGTGGGCACTTTGGCCTTCGTGGCGATGGCCGCCACCGACGCGACGGCCCTGGCAAACGCCGATTCTGGAATCACCGTGCCGTTAATCGCGATGCGTTCGCGAATATCCAAGACATGCGGCGAGGTATAGAGGCCGACCTTCTGGCCCGTACTCCGCACCATGGCCGCCACCATCGACGCCGTGCTGCCCTTGCCCTTGGTCCCTGCAATGTGGATGGACTTGAAGGAGCGATGCGGGTTGCCCAATGCGGCCAAGAGCCGCGTGCAACGCGCCAGGCCAAAATTCCCGAGCGTATACTTAGCGTGAGGTACTCTTTCGTAATTAACGAGCGAATTAAGGTAATTCACTGCAGAGCGAAAGGTCCGGATTGAGTCCGCAGAGGGGACGGTCCGGGAAGAAGCGGTCTTGGTGTTGCGAACGGTCGTTTTTGTCATCTGTAGCGGCATTCTAGCTCATTATCGCGTTCTGGTCAAGTTGGAATAACCCATACAACCCGCAGCGCCGGCGTATCCGGTGGCCGCGACTGCACTCGTCGTAAACTTCTTTTTTACATGACGTTATAGTTCGTCAGCGCGCAAAGGCTGGTCTCACATAGGGCTCGCGCCGTGTGGTGATACTACGGCTATTATAGACCAAGCGTTCGTCCGATTTCCAGTACTACCCGCGGGTGTTGCGCGCTCGTGACTCCACTTCGAATTGTGGGTTATCGGGCCTATCAGTGTCATGCGAAGCGTGAGTCGTCACGGGGCTATTCGACCAACCCAACGGGCGTCGCGTGCCGAGCCCGATTCGGTTGATACAATCTGCGTGATGGACGATTTCCAAATCAAGACCGGACCGGGCACGACGGTCGTTTCAGTACGAGTGGATATTCTCGATTCGGTCGGTGAAACGCTTCGGCATCACGCTGAGCTCGATCGCATCGAGCGGGTACTACTTGTATCAGATCGCCGGGTAGCAGGTCTGTATGGTTCGCGCGTGCTCGAGTCGATGCGGCGCGGCGGGTTCCGAACGCACGAGTTTCTGATCGAGCCCGGCGAAGCATCGAAGAGCCTGGCGGTGGCCGGTGAGATGTTCGAGGCGCTGGCTCGACATCAGGTCGGGCGCGACGGTCTGGTGCTTGCGCTGGGCGGGGGGGTGGTCAGCGACTTGGCCGGTTTCGTTGCGGCTACTTGGATGCGCGGCGTACGATTCGCGATCTGTCCCACCACGCTTGAAGCCGATGTCGATGCATCGATCGGCGGCAAGACCGGGGTCAACATTGCGGAGCGTAAAAACCTCGTGGGCGCGTTTCACACGCCGACGGTGGTGGCGATTGATCCGCTCTGCCTGCGTACGCTGCCTGCGCGGGACGTTCGCGCCGGCCTGGCGGAGTCCATCAAACATGCGTTGATCGCCTCCCCGGAGCGGTTCGATTGGCACGAACATCACGCTGACAACATCATGGCACTTGATGATTCGCTCACGACCGAGTTGATCGAGTTCAATCTGCGAATCAAAGGCGAGATTGTTGAGCGGGACGCGTTCGAGCGGTCGGGCGTGCGTGTGTTGCTGAATTTCGGACACACGGTGGGTCACGCGATTGAATCGTGCGCGGGGTATGCGTTACGGCATGGCGAGTGCGTCGGACTTGGAATGCTGGTGGCCTGCCGGATTTCCTGCGCGATGGGCTTGCTGAACGGTAGCGAAGTGGATCGCGTGCTGACCCTGCTTCGCCGATTCGAGTTGCCGACGCAATTGGATCAGCCCGTCGCGACCGACGACGTGTTGGCGCGAATTCGCAACGACAAGAAATGCGTTGGCGGACGCGCGCAATTCGTCTTGCTTGAAGCGATTGGTAAGCCGATTGTTCGCGACGATGTCTCGGACAACGTGATACGTGAGGCCTACGAATCGCTGCTTGTCTGACGCCCGTCGCGCGTTGGTGCGATGTTCCATTCGGTCAGCATGTCGACGATCAACTCCATCGGAAACCCGACGACATTGGTGAAGCTGCCTTCGTAACGCTCGATGAAGGCGTCGGCTTTGTCCTGAATGCCGTAGGCGCCGGCCTTGCCGCGCCAAGCACCGGTGTCCAGATAGGTCTCCAGCTCACGCCCCCGAAGTGGTCGCATGGTGACGGCTGTCACGTCGTGGCGAATCGTGCGTCGGTTCGTGGTCACGTCGAGCAGTGTGACGCCAGTGATTACCTCGTGGGTCGTTCCGGAGATTGAGGAAAGGATTCGGTGCGCGTCGGCGCGATCCACCGGTTTGCCGAAGAAGAGACCGTCGCGTGCCACTACGGTATCGCCCGCCAGGATTACGCCGTTGCCAACGAGCGTAGCGACGCGCTCTGCCTTGAATAGGCTGATCGCTTCGGCTGTTTCACCGGGCGATTTGCCAATCGCTGAAGCGTCGGGCTCTTCATTGGGCGACTCGACGATCCGTACATCGTAGCCATATTCACGCATGAGCGACGCCCGGCGCGGACTCTTAGAAGCCAGAATCAGTCGCGTATTGCGGCCGTCCCCGTTCGTGGTTGGCGTCATGTGCATGTGCTCTTGATGAGCTACGTCCGGTCGTTTGTTGAACGCTCGCCTAACGAGTGGAACGTAGGGACGGGTTCCCTATTGCGTTTCTTCCCCGACCATTTCCCGCAAAGTTAGGTGCGAGAAAGGATTCACGCACCAGCGGTTCCCGCAAAGTTGGGTGCGAGAAAGGATTCACGCACCAGCGGTTCCCGCAAAGTTAGGTGCGAGAAAGGATTCACGCACCAGCGGTTCCCGCAAAGTTAGGTGCGAGAAAGGATTCACGCACCAGCGGTTCCCGCAAAGTTGGGTGCGAGAAAAGATTAACGCACCAGCGTGCCCAAGTCCTTCCGTCCCTTAGTCCCTCAGTTCCTTCCCCCACTACGACAAAACCGTCGCCGCGTCCCTACAAGCCTCCATCACGCGCAGCACGTTCGCTCCGAGCACGAGTTCGAGGTCTTGTTCGCTGTATCCTCGTGCGAGCAGTGCGGCGGTGAGGTTCGGCAGTTTCGAGCAGTCTTCCATTTGTCCGGGGACGAGGGGTACGCCGTCGAAATCGGAACCGATCCCGACGTGCTCCGGTCCGATCACTTGGAGGGCGTGGTCGAAATGGTCTACGAGGACGGTTAGCGGTGTGACGTAGTCGGTCAATACGCCTGGATCGCCGCCGCCTCGGTCCCACCATCGCCTCATCTGCGTGCGGTCGATCGGTGGGTGGTCGGGGTCAAGGAACATGGCCGCAAAGTTGATTTGTACGACGCCGCCGGACGCCGCCACGGTGCGCATCATGTCGTCGCTGAGATTTCGACAGTGGTCGTGGACCGCGCGACAGGACGAGTGGGAGGCGATGATCGGGGCGGCCGTCGTTTCGACCACGTCGCGAAACGTGTTGTCGCTGACGTGGGAGACATCGACCATGACGCCGAGACGATTCAGTTCGCGCACGACCTCGCGGCCGAAGTCGGTCAGTCCGCCGTGTAGCGGTTCGAGTCGCTCGTGTACGCCCGAGGAGTCAGCCCACGTCGTATGAAACGCATGGGTCAGTGTCAAATATGCGGCGCCGGCGGCGGCATACTCGCGCAGTATGTCCAGCGAATCTTCGATGAGATAGCCGCCTTCGATGGCGATGACGAGGGCGATGCGCCCGGACGTGTGGGCGTTGCGAATGTCTTCCGCGGTGCGTGCGGCTACGAGTAGGTCGCTGTGGCGCTGCACGGTTTCACCGATTCGCTTGATCTGCGCGCGCGCCGCTTCGATTCCCGTCCCGGGTTCGATCGGACCCGGTGCCCATACCGCGAAGAACATGGCGTCGACGCCGCCATCGCGCATTTTCGAAATGTCGACGTGCCCCGTGTCGTGTTTCGCGGAAATATCCCAGTGATCATCCATCAAATGCATGGTCGTGTCGCAATGCGTGTCGATCACGATCGCACGTTGGTGAAGCTGTCTCGCTGCGGCGACATGTTCGATTTCAGTGTTGTTCATGGGGGCAAATCCTAACGCAAGGCACGTCGGCTGGCTATCGCGGTCGGAGTACGTATCAGGTCGGTTCGCTCGCTGTGTTGGCATGGGCGCCGTTATAGGACCAGCATCGGCCGGTCGAATCGAGCGCGAAAATGGGCGTCATTTCGGACCGATAATTTACGAAGGTTATCGCTCGGTTCACACGATAAAAGCGTTTGTCCGGCGGTCCACGTGGTTATCGCTGGTCTGGTTATGGCCCATGGTCGCGGGCGATTCTTCCGGCAGATGGGTCGGATGGGTGAGTCCGGCGCTGACCAAACCGATCGTGGGGCCGGGGTGTTGGGACCGTTGCGAATTGCCTTAGGAGTTTAATGGGATGTTACGAATCGATCTCCGCGTGATGCTCTTGTCATCTGCGATGGTTTTGGGTGCATGCAGCAACCACAAGAACCAAACTGACGTTCACATGGAACGAATGGACGACGGGGTGGCGGCTTTTGGCAGCTACTTCAGGGACATGGCCGACAACGCCTTGCTTCGTGATATGTCGATCGCCGATCTGCACTTCGTCGCCCACACGGATGAACTCAGTGGCGTCGGCGCGGAGCGGTTGGACCGCATGGCGTCCCTTCTGCAAACCTACGGCGGAACGGTCCGGTATGAAACGTACCTGGCGGACCAGGACATGGTGGACCGGCGAATCGGTCATGTTCGCGAATACTTGACACTGGTTGGTTGCAATATGGACCGAGTGTCTATCGAAGTGCAAGCGCCCGGGGGCCGTGGTATGCGCGGTGACGAGGCTGTGCTGCAGTTGGAAGAGGGTACCGCCTCGGACGTGATTGGCGGCGGAGGTGATGCGACCGGTCTGTCGCGTCCATAATAGGCAAGAGGTGACGTGTGACGAATAGAAGAAACCGAAAATCGTTCATAGTGACGGTGGCTGCGATGAGTGTGGCCGGCTGTACCGGTTCGGATAATCGGAGCGCGCGCCGTCCATACGAACTCACGCGCCCCGGGCCCAGCGAGGTGGTCGCCGTGCGTGAGGATGACGGGCCGAAGATCTTACCCGAGACGCATTTCGCGTCGGCGCGGCTGTTTGAATCGCGCCGTATGATTCACAAGGCGATCAAGCAGTACGAAAAAGCCATCGCACTGAATCATGGCTACGTGGAGGCGTACCAACGTCTTGGCTTGCTGCTTAGCTATACCGGCCAGCGCAAGCGTGCCTTGGTGGCGATGCGGCGTGCGGTTCAGCTTCGTCCGGACGACGCGATTCTGCGCAACAACCTCGGGTTCGAACTGTTGATGGCCAAGCGCCTGCCCGAAGCCTCGGAACAGCTCACGCAGGCCGTGGCGCTGGATGGCGACTTCGCGCGGGCCCGCGTCAATCTTGGCATCGCCAAGAGCCTTCAAGGCCGATTCGACGACGCCTTGGAAGATTTTCTTGTCGTGCTTCCGGAGGCGGATGCGTACTACAATCTTGGGCTCATGTATCGCTCCGGTAACCGTCCGGAACAGGCGGCGCAGGCTTTTCGGCGCGTGCTAACGATTCGACCCGGCTTCTCAGCGGCCGAGCGACAGTTGCAATCCGTACTTGCTTCGATGGATCCTCCGACGCCGGTTACGCATATCGATCACACGATCGATCGTCCCGAGGGCGAAACGCCCGCCACCGCGCCCGTCGAGTTCGTCGGTCCTGTCCTTCCGGTTCACGCCGCCGTTGACGCACGCGCAGCAACCACCGAGACCAGAACCGTCGCATCGCGTTCGTCGAACGACGCGTCGTCGTGGAACGAATTGTACGCCGCCGTAAATCGACTTGCCGCAACTGATCCGGAAGCAGCGGATCACACGACAAGAGTGCAGCGGCCGATCGATCAGATTGATCATCGCGTCAAGTCGACGGTCGTTGCGAACGACCCGGTCATCACCGACGCCGTCGAAACGTGGACGGCGGGCGTTGAAGGTACCGAACCGCTGGACATCAACAAGCTTGTGGCCATCATCGACGGCGAGGCGCCGTGCGAAGATGAAGTCGACATCGGGCCGACCGGTTCAATACGCATCAGGGAACGTCGCTCGCCGACGCCGCCGGTCGAAAAGACTGTGGCGCACGCTACGGCTCCGATTGCCCCGCCGGTTGTGGCGGCCAAGGTGTATTCGGTGACCGAGGCGAAGAAGGCGTTGGAACCGGACCACCCGATCAAGAAAGCCGTCAGGGTCGACAAGAGCAAGGAAAGCGTCGAGATCGTCAAGGAAGATAAGATCGACCGGATCATTGACGTCGGCGTGGCACGCAAACCGAAGGCCGCTGTGATTATCGAGCCCAGCGCCGTCGATCGCGCCGATTGCCTCGCCGATGTGGACCTGTCCGAGATACTTTCCTCCCCGGCGGATGTCGTCGTGGCGGATGCGGGCGACGCCGGCGTACCACTCGAATCCATCATGAGTGTTTGGGTCGAGCCCGAGAGCGTGGGGCACGTATCGATCGACCTCGCGTCGATCGCATCGATCATCGATCCGTACGAGGTCGATATCATCCAGGCGATGATTGAAGAAGAAGATCCTTGCGAAGACTATCGGCTGATCGATTATCGCCAGGATTTTGCGCGACGTGCGCCGACGCCGGGGGCTATGTTCGTCGCCCCGTCGGAGTTCCTCAGCAGCAGCCGTCGGGTGGACACCGCCGAAGACGCTGTGATCGCCCGTGCAGTGATCGAGTCGTTCCCCGAGGATCTCTGGCTGAACTACGTCGACTCGGTGTCCTCGTCGGCTGATCCGGTTGTGACGTATAGCGTGGTGGTTCCAGCTTCGTTCGTTGTGCCCGCGCCGATCGCACCTCGACCGCAAGAGCCGATCGCCTCCACGGATGCGATGGCTGTACTCCGCGAACTCGAATACGCCTTGGCGGAGGTCCGCAACGAAGTCCGTTGTCTCGACGCGCTGAACGAACCGGATGTTCCAAGCACCGACGTTGTTGCTGGCATCGATCGGGATGAGACGTCCGCCGGGGACGCCGACGTCGGACCTGTTTGGTTTGCCGTTTGTCGACAGGATATTGAAGTTGGGCCGCCAATTGCGCTGGCGCCCGTGATTGCCAAGTCGGATTCGTCGAAGATCATCAACGCGAAGAAACTCGAAGGGGTTGTCCGTCTGGTGTCTGAAACCGGACCGAGCCCCATCAGCGCACCATCTCAGCGATCGATGCGCACTACCGGCAGGAAGGCGACGCCGACAAAGCGTCGATCACGAAAGAATGTTATCGTGACGCCGCCCTCGAACCGATCGCGCAACGTTCGCGAAAAGCGTCGCGACGATTCCAGAGCCGAGGGCACTGGCTTCATGGAAATCCTGCGCAACGAACTCGACTGTCTTCAGGCGGAAGAGGATGCGGGGTCTGAACGCTCGATTCACGCGGCGCTCGGCGCGATCGATGCTCGTCAGCCGTTCGGTTGGCCCGTGTTCGACATCGATGATGCGCTCAGTTCGAGGCTTGGTGATCCGCGTTTCGATGCACTGCTGACCACTCCCGAACCGACGGATCGTTTGGGCTGGGACTGGACTGTCGTTCGAAATGACGGAACCGTCCACCCTTCGACGCGACCGACGCCGACCGCATCAGAAGGTAAGACCAACGCTGAGTCGCTCGACTGGCTGTTCAGCGCCTACGGGAATCCTCGCAAGCCGTAACACAAGCTCGATTCACCGACCCACCTCATCGTAGCTAGTGCGTGAATCGCTGGTACGTGAATCGCTGGTGCGTGAATCGCTGGTGCGTGAATCCTTTCTCGCACCTACCGTTGCGACAATCCCTTCCGGCGGAGAATCGGCACGCCGGACGGAGATTCTGATTAAGAGTAGGGACGAGAAGGGAATCACGTCCCGGCAAGAACACTGTCGCGAGAACCCGTTCGCATCGCTACAAGGCGTTGCTTCGACGGATGACCTTGCCCGGTTTGAGGTTCGATCGAAACTGGGTACGTCGAAGCATTCTCAAACGCCGTCGTTCGCGGTAATTCGATACGCCCCATCGGGCCACGAAGTAGGCGATGATCGCGGATACGCTGGCGACCACGGTACACCCCACCCACAATTCCAGACCAAGATCGGGAAGTGTGCTAAGCAGCCCGGTCCAAAACGCTAGATCCCAAATGCTGGAGGATTCGAGTTGTTTGAGCTTGGCGAGCACGGCAGCGCCGTCCGGACCGTTGTTTTCGGGCAGCAACCATCGGCCTAAACCCCAGCAGGCTCCGTAGATGGGCAGCATGGTAAGCGGGTTGGTGATCCAAACGATGGGCAGGCAGATCGCCTTGTTGGCGCGGAACAACCCAGCCAGAAAAACGGAGATTACCGTTTGAAGCCCCACGAGGGGGAGGAACGTGACGAACATGGCCAACGACGCGCCGAGCGCGATTGTGTGCGGCGTGTCGTTCGTGTGCAGCACCTTCTGCGCCAGGAAGCGCTGCGTTCTAAGTAGATGCCGTGCCATCGTCGTCGTCTGCTTCCTCAACTGCGGCTAGAGGGTCAAGTCCCTATTGGTGGATCGATCGGGTTCGCCACGGTCGGTCTACAAATCCCCAGTCCTCCGAACCGGAAACCGGAAGTATAGCGGAAACACGTGCCCATGGGCTAGTCTTGCCGGCGTTCGTGTCGGGCTGGTCGTGTATAATCTGATGGCTATTCGGATTCGACGGCGACCTGAGCGAGCAGGCGCTCTGCCCGTGACAATACCGTCGACACATCCAGATCGCGCATGCAACGATGTTCGTGTGGGCATCGAGCCACCTGTCGCAGGTTGCACGGGGCGCAGGGCAGGTCGAGGCGAACGATGGATTCGGGGAGCTGATAGGGGCCGGTTCGATCGGCGTTGGTCGGGCCGATAATGCAGACGACGGGGCGGTCCAGTGCGATGGCCAGGTGCATGAGCCCGGAGTCATGGCCGACGATGAGTTGGGTCTGCTGAACCACGGCCGGGAGCAGGCGCAGGCTTGTCTGGCCGGCGAGGTCGATCGGGGCGACGCGGCACGCGCCCGCGATCGAACCGCAGAGCGGAACATCATCCAGCCCGCCGATCAGAACACATTGTAATCCCGTGTTTTCATGCAGGTCGTCGATCAGGGTGGTGAATTTGGCGGCCGGCCACCGCTTGGTGTCCCATCGAGCGCCGGGGGCAACGCCGATCAGCCGCGTGCCGGTGCGTGCACCCCGGTCGTCCAGTAGGGCCATCGCTTCGGACCGTAGCGATTCTTCGATCGTGATATGGAATTGAATCGGCATGTCGTCGAACCCCAGAAGTTCAGCCACCCCATAGTAGCGGTCGACGGCGTGCGTGTTGTATTCGGTTTGGGCGGTGCGATGGTTGTAGAATAACCAAGCGGCTTCGCGAACCTCGTACAGGCCGATGCGATCCTTGGCGCCGCTTGCCCAAGTCATGAACGCGGCGCGAAACAGACCCTGCAGATCAATGGCCAGGTCGTATCGGCGGGCGCGCAGTTGCTTGATGAATCGCGCGAACGCCGCGGTCGCTGAGGGACTACGCCCAACGCGGCGGAAGCGTTGCCGATCGAACTCGACCACTTCGTTCAGGTCTGGTTGATTTTCGAGCATCGACGAAAACGGCGAAGCTATCAGCCAGTCGATTTGCGCGTTCGGGTAGCGTCCACGAAGACCGTGCAGCACGGGCAGGGCGTGGATGATGTCGCCGAGCGAACTCGGTTTGATGATGAGGATGCGATCGAACGATCGCCGCCGCAGGATGGACGCGCTGGCAGATGAGCTGGTCACGCCTTTGTCGCTACTCTCGAAACGTTATCCAGCGGTTGTCCCCGACGAGAATTTCGTTCGGGCGGAAGCGAGATTTGTACGCCATCTTGGGGCTGTTGGCCACAAAGTAACCGAGATAGTAGTACGAGATGTTGTGGCGCTTGGCGTAGTCGACTTCCCACAGCACGGAGTAGGTTCCGAGGCTTCGGGTCATGGCGTCCGGATCGAAGTACATGTAGACGCTGCTCAGACCGGACGACCAGTGATCGACCAAACTGACGCCGACCAAGCGCTCGCCGAGAAAATAGTCGAACTCGATCGAAGGGGCGGGCGTGTTGTATAGAAACTCGAGGTAGGCCTCCATCGTTCGTGTCATGGTGTCGTCGTGTTGTTTGTCGAGGTAGCGCAGGAATATGTCGAATTTTTCCGGCGTAGCCTGTGGCTCGTTCACTTCGACACGAAGGTCGGTGTTGATACGCCACACGCGGCGAAGGGATCGCGACATGACGAATTGATCCGTCGGTATGCGGATCGATCGACACTCGTTGCAGTTCAGACAGCGCGGTCGATAGACGACACGCCCGCTTCGGCGAAACCCACGACCCAGCAACCGCTCATACACCTTACCGTCCAGGCGATCGACCCCGTACGCTTCCGTTCGCGCCCTGGCCTCGGGGAGATAGGGACAGTCTGATTCGGCGGAGACGTACCGCAGTGCGTCTTGATCGCCTTGCGATGTGGAGACGACACCCTGGCTTGTTCGAACGTCACTCATGACACGTTCATTGTAGGAACTGCCCTACGATAAGGGCAACAATAATCCCGGAGAAACCCGTTCTACGAGCCAGACCATCAGCGGGGGGAGGAACATGCCGGGCAGCATGTCCGCCACGGGAATCTTCTTGATATCAAGCATCATCAGCGCCGTGGCCAAGAGTATCACGCCGCCGACGACGGTCATCAGCGAGCGGGACAGATCGTCCAGGGGATCGCCGGCGATGGACGCCAGCATGGACAAACCGCCCTGAAAAACCAGCACGGTCACAATGCTCGCCAGCACGCCCCAACCGAAGGCAGCCGCCAGAGCCAGTGAGCAGAACCCGTCGAGCAGCGCTTTGATATAGAGCAGGCTTGGGTTGTGTTCGGCCCCGTTTTGTAGGCACCCCAGCAAGGTGAGCGGACCAACGCAAAAAATCACGCTGGCCGTGAGGTAGCCTTCGGCGAAGCTCGTGCCGTCTTGGCTGGAGAATCGCCGGTGGATCCACGAGCCGAGCGCCTCGATTCGGCTGTGGAGGCGGAGGGCGGTCCCCAGGATCGACCCGAGAAGCAGCGAGCCGATCATCACCATGGCGATGCGGGCACCGTAGGTTCCGTCGTGGTCGACCAAGGCCCCGGCGCGCGTGACGGTTTTGGAGAATTCGAGGACGGCTGCATCGATCCCCAGCGTGATGGTGACCAGACCGAGCGACGTAAGGATGATCTTTTGATATCGATCCGGCAGCTTGGCGGCGATGGAGAGGCCTGCAAGGCTCCCGATGGCTACTGTGGCGACGTTGACGATGGTTCCGTTGAGGATCGACCACATGCTAGGAGCCTTGTTGTCCGGGCGATGACGCCGAGCGTTCGCGAACGTCAGCGAACAGGCCCTTCAAACGGACCGCGACCGTGTGGCGGGTTTGAACGAGCGCAACAGCCTGCGCGGGTCCGTCGCCATCGTCTTGGGTCTTGCCCCTGCGCAGCGCCCTGTCGAATTCGGAGTCGGTCGCGTACAGGTTGAGGTGGTCGGCTATGTCAGTCAAGCCGGGGTACTCGGATGCGAAATCTACGTCCGGCTGTCGAACGATCACCCGTGTTCCGAGCGCGAGGGCGTCAAGGGCGGTTTGGATTGTCGTGGGCGATGTCGATGGGAGCACAAGAACGCGGGAACCGGCCAGGGTATCACGGAGTGGTCGCGAGGGTGGAATCGGTCCACGGTAGTCCAAGGCTTCGTCGTTCAGGTTGAGCCCTGTTGGTCCCCACAGCGTCACGCGGTGATTGTTGCGGCGTAGTCTGCGAACCGACGCCCGCGTTACGGCGGCTGGCAGGAGGCGCGACCGCGCCCAGTCGGTCAGCAGCGTCAGCACGGCCTGCTCTCCGATCTTCACTCCACTTTCGCGTTGAGCGAGATGCAGGTAATCCGTGAGCTGGTCCGGCGTGGCGGCTACCCCGTACCGCTCGACCACGGCGTGTAGTGATGACCAGAGCGTGCGATGACTTGTGAGTTTCAGGTTGCACGCGTCCGCGTCGTCGTCGAAGACGTCGGCGATGACGGTGACCGAATCATTCGCGGGCGGTACACGTCCCTCGCCGGTCGCGTCAGACCGTCGGGCGGCGTCCTCTGCGGCGGGCGGAGCTAGGTAGATGACGCGCGCGTCGACGCCGGCGCCGATGAGTTCTTCACGAACGGTTAGCGATGTGGCCAAGAACCGCTCATTAGGTGACACACCCTCTGCGATGTTCTTTGGAATTATTGTACCCGGAGCATACCACGACGTTATAGGTAGATGCTTCGGCAGCAATGTGCGAAGCGTTTCCGCCCCTCTATTGATGAACAAGATGGCGTTGGCGCCGTGGTCGACGATGGCGCCGAGTCGTGCGGAAACGTGGCATCGATCGGGTCGGTCGGGTACGCCCAAACTGCATTGCGTGTCGAGAATGCCGTACGCCTTCGCCACGCGCGACGCCTGCTGCAACGCCGTAGGTGAGGCGTCGGTGCTGAGGATGGCCACGCACAGGCGCTCATCAGTTGACTCGCTCTGTTTGTCGGCCAATCGTTTGACCTGAGAGGCAACGACGTGGGCTTGAAGGTCCGTGACGATTTGCCCCGCTCGTTCGATCGACGATTGCAACGCCGCCAGATCCGGCGTGCTACTTTGCGGGAGGGGGAAGAGGTTGACCGGCAGTTCAAAGCCGGAATTCTGTTCGAAGAAGCGGCGCAACCCGTCGACCAGCGTCTCGCCTTCGCCAATGATCATAACGAGGCGTCGGGCGTTGAGTGCGTCGACGTAGTCGCAGACGTGCATGGCCAGCTTGAGCTGAAGCGGGTCTCGTTCCGCGACGAACACGGCGCAATGAAGCGGCATGCGTTGCAGTGCGACGAGTGGTTCATGCCCGGTCATAATTCCGGGAAGTATCACGTTGCGTCCGGTGTCGGCGAATCGCGTCATGGTTTCCGGGGCTGATATGGTTGGCGTGGACGAGCGCCCGAACCAGATGAGTTGGCCGTCGGGTGAGCGGAGGAGAAACGTGTCGCATTGGTCGCGACCCTGGGTGCGGGTGACGCCGTTTGGGATGTCAGTCTGTTCGACGACGTTGGCGACTGGCGCTTGCCAGCGGCGAAGGGCGGACAGGTTTCGCAGGTACGTATCCGTCGGGCCGATCATGGATGGAGCGTCGCCCTTCCTTAGTGGGCCATTCTTGAACCCTGTTGGACCGACATTCTAACAGCCAGCTCAAGAAAGTGTGGCACCGGCTTCCAGCCGGTGATCCATGAGCGCTTTTGCGCGTTTGACCGCGTGCAGCCCGTAGGCACGGACGGCCTGCGTGGGTGCCATGCCCAAGCCGAAGGCGCGGGCATGAGTCCTTGGGAATGGCTACGGCATGGCCGCGCTACGCTTGGCCATGGCCCCCAACCCTCAAGTGACGGGTTCTTCCGATCCGAGCCGCGGCCGTAAGGGAGCGTTTTCAAGCGGTCACGACCGAATTTCAAACGTCTGCTTCCTCACGGGTGCGGCTCGGTAGACCCGCCATTCGGGGTGTGACGGAGCACGAGTTGGTCCCACAATACGCAATCCACAGGCGGTCTATACCACCGGGCCATGGGTGCGCGAAAGGGCCATCATTAACAGGAATCCGAGCCATCCGACCCACGCTACGACGAAAGCGGCCAAAGGCCAGCGCGGCATGGGCGGGGAATCGCCCGGCGGGATCGACGGATCTTCCCAATCGATTTTCGGCCTATCCGCCTGCTTCGTTTCGGCGTTATTGTTGTCCATGGCCACCACGTTGGCGTCGGTCACAGCGGAGTCCTCCATGTCTATTGATCGGGTCCGTAGCCCAATCCATTCGGTGCGTCGATGCGAATCCAATCCCGATTCGTGTCCCCCGCGGCCAAAGCCATGGGCCACCCACCCACGACCGGATCTCAATCGTCCGCTTCCTTACGGTCGCGGCTCAGTAAACCCGTCATGCGATGCGTGACAGAGCACATATGCAGTGACGCACCTGCTGATTCTCGCGCTACCAAGCGCTAGCCCGTTCCGTCGGGTACGTCGATGCGAATCGGTACTTCGATTTTCCGCGCCCCGTCGATGTTCGTAGTCAGCGTCAACACGCCACGATGCTCGCCCTTGGGCAGCGTCCCATCGAGCGAGATGTTCAGAAAGCAAAGATGATGATAGCGGGCATTGGCCTCGCGGTCGATTGTGGCCGTGACGGCGCTGAGGCTGGAACTCACGCCGGTGATGTCGAGCGTGACCTGCGGCGGAACCCGGACCGTCAGGCGTCGTCGCCGACCCACGTCAGTGCCATCCGCCCGCAACACGATGATCGATGGTTCAACTTCGATCGTCGGGGCCACGATGCCGAACGTCGGAATTCGAATCGTGGGCTGGTCAAGGCTACTGGTCTCTACGATGATTGTGGCCCCGTACGGTCCGGCTGGAGCGTCGTCGCGCAGCGTGATGACGACCGAGTACTTGTGTGGTTTCAACCTTGGAGGCCCCGGTTCGAACGATACGTCGAAGAGGTTGGGCGGTTCGACCGAAGCGCTGAGTATGTCGAAGCGCGACTTGTTCGTCGACTTGACGATGATCGGCGCGAATCGTTTGCCGCGAATGGACGAGTGGCGCGTGCTGTCCAGCACCTTGGGATGCCAAGTGAGATCGCCGATGATGTCGGCGCGGAGTCTGACGAGTCGTTCTCTTTGGATACCGCCCACGTCAACACGCAGTGTGACGTTGGTGGAGAGCTTGCCCAACGCCAGATCGTTTCCGACCGTCATTCGAATTCGCACGCCCGGTCCGGTTGGTGTTTCGAGCGGTTCTTGCTTGAAGAGAATCTGCGCTGTCTTTGCGCAGTCGATGGCGAGGAGCTTGATGGGTTTGTCCGGTGACGTGGGGATCAAATCGATCGTGCGTTCCGCCAGGGCTCCGCGCCGGATGGCCCGCAGATTCACAATACCGCGTGGATCGATGCGATAGAGCGATTCTACCTTCACGGTGAATGAGAGCTCGAGGGTCGGCTCACGGGGGTCGTTGCTGTAGACCTTGACGCTCTTGTTCTGCACGTCGTGACGACCTGTGCTGTCGAAGCTGGCTTGTAGCTCGAACGTGGCACCCGGTGCGATCATTTTCTGATCGTCCGTGAGCGAAACCACGGTGCATCCGCAAGTGCTCTTGGTGGATTCGATCACCAGCGGAGCCTGCCCGCGATTCTCCAAGAGCCAACTGACGTTGGTCTTGTCGCCCTCGATCATCGTGCCCAGGTCGTAGAACCGTTGTGCGACCAGGAGGTTCGGTTCGTCCGGGCCGCCGGATGGGGCGGTCTTGGGAACGGGCGGAAGCTGTCCCATTGCCCACGTCGTTAGCACTAGCGACGCCATCAAACATCGATAGGTTGCGGTGATCATGTGGTTCAACATCCAGCTTGAATGTCCCACGACACGGAATCGATCGCATCCGCCGTCGTTCGCACGGATTCTACGCAGTCCGCGCTCGCGTGGGAAGTAACACTGAAGTAAGCCTCGGCGGCGATCCGTCCGTATCGTCAAGAGTATCGCCTCGACTGAATCGATGGGTTCGTTCGATCCGAGCCGCGACCGTGAGGGAGCGTTCCCAAGCCGTCACGACCGACTGGGTGGCCCATCTCTACAGTGGTGGGCCACCCGACGGATTTCAAACGTCCGCTTCCTTACGGTCGCTGCTCGGTAAACCTGTCGCTCGGTAAACCTGTCGCTCGGTAAACCCGTCGCTCGGTAAACCCGCCATTCGATGCGTGACAGAGCATTTGCCGGGACCGACATCAACCGCTCAAACCAGGCCTGCACCTATGCTACGGCCAGCGCCGAATCATGGTTCATCACGCCGATTGTCGATCAGGGCCGATCGAACTACAATCGCTACGTTGCAATGGGTCGCGCGAGGCGTTTCTACAGACCATGAAGAACAAGACGGTATTCATCGAGACCATGGGTTGTCAGATGAACGTGCTCGACAGCGAGCTCGTTTTGGGTCAGTTGCGCGCCGAGGGATACGAATCGTGCGACGACATGACCAGCGCCGATGTTGTGCTGCTCAACACGTGCAGCGTACGCGACCATGCGGAAAACAAGGTGCTCTCGCGATTGGGGGCGCTACGACTCCCCAAAGAGCAGCACGACGACATGGTGGTCGGCGTAATCGGATGTATGGCCGAACGCGACCCGGACGGCATTTTTTCGAAGATGCCGCATGTCGACCTTGTGTGCGGGCCGGGGGAACTCAACAAGATCCCCGCACTCATTCACGAGGTCCAGGCCGACCGCTCGCGTGCCGTGGCGCTTTCCGATTCGCAATCCAGAAAAAACACACCGCTACAGCGGGCACTCGATTTTGATTCCGTCGAGGCGCTGGACTTGTCACGCGAACCCGCGCCGGATGCGAACGTTCTTCAGTCGTACATTCGCGTGCAGCGAGGTTGCGATAAGTTTTGTACGTTCTGCGTCGTGCCGTTCACGCGCGGTCCCGAGCGCAGTCGACCGTCGGAGCAAATCGTGAGCGAGGCGGCTATGCTCGCCGAACGCGGGGCGCGCGAAGTGACGCTCTTGGGTCAGACGGTCAACAGCTATATTCATAGCGTCGATGGCCAGCCGGTCGCGTTTGCGGAGTTGCTCGCCCGCGTGGCGACGGTTGACGGTATCGATCGGGTTCGTTTTGTGACGAGCCATCCCGGCGATTTTTCCGACGACATTTTCGACGTGATGGCCGACGTGCCCGAGGTCTGTGAATACTTGCACCTGCCCGTGCAAAGTGGAAGCAACGACGTGCTCAGTCGCATGCGCCGTCAATACACCATCGAAGAGTACACGGCGCTCATCGAACGCGGACGAGCACGTGTTCCGGATTTGACGCTGGCTACGGATTTCATCGTCGGATTTCCGGGCGAGACAGAAAAAGATCACAAAGCCTCACTCGACTTGATCGAGCGGTGTGGATTCAAGAACATCTTCGTGTTCAAGTATTCTCCACGACCGGGTACCGTGGCTGACAAGCGGCTTGAAGACGACGTGCCGGACGCAGTGAAGCGCCGGCGCAACCACGAGCTTCTCGACGCTCAGCTGCGGTTGTCGCTTGTGGCCAATCAGTCGATAATGGACCGCACCGTGCGCGTGCTGGTTGAAGGCTACAGCAAGGCAGCCATCAAGGCGCAGGAGGCGGAGCAAACCCGGGGCGAGGAGGTGAGCTGGCGGCGTAGCGATCAGTTGGTCGGAAGAACACGAACCGATCGAATCGTCGTATTCCCCGGCAAGCCGGAGCACATCGGTCAATTCGCCGACGTGCGGATCAACGCAGCCACGGCGCTGACGTTGCACGGCACGATGACGGCGTTTTCGGTTCCGGCGATTGACGGTGGTTTGGGCACGGAAACTTCGTTGCCGGTCATGGGCGGGCCGGCGGCGGTTGCATCAAACCCGGGTCGTCGTTAATAATGGCGTAACATGAGCACGAGCAGAACCATAACGATCGAACCGGAGGAGCAGGGGACGCTTGCAGTTGAACGCGTCGAGCCTGCACGCAGTGAAACCAAGAAGCGACCGGACGCGTACCATGTCATCCTTCTCGACGACGACGATCACACCTACGAATATGTGATTGGTATGCTCCGCAAGCTGTTCGGCGTCTCTCCGGAGCGGGCCTATCAGTTTGCAAACGAAGTCGACGATAGTGGTCGTGTGATTGTCGATACCACCTCGCTCGAACGCGCCGAGTTCAAACGCGACCAGATGCACGCCTTCGGTCGCGACTGGCGCATCGCCCGTTGCGCCGGAAGCATGTCCGCCGTCATCGAGCCCGCTAACAAGTAGCGCTCCCTCAGGGCGACGGGCCGTTGCGCTGAACTGCCATCATGGATGGGCGTAGCTTTTTCGTAGTTTCTCGCAAAGTCGGCGGACGGCCCGAGAACAATGCGTGGGTGGTTGACATAGAAACGGAAACCAGGCCGCGGTTGACATCGCCCGTACTCAAGACCAGGCTCAACCCCCGGTGACGCGCCTCCGGGTGTAGCTCCGTGGTACAGCGTCACGTGGCCAACGTGAATGTCGTCGGTTCGAATCCGATCACCCGGTTTGTTGTTAGCTACTTCGACCACTTCACTTAGCGTAGCAGCTCTTTGAACAATGCAGGTAGTCAAGCGCGTCACCGCGAACGCCTGTTTGAAAACGGGACTTGCCCCGTCGAGACGCGGAAATCGCGAATGGATCACCGGCTGGAATCCGGCGTCACACTTGGTCAACAGACTTGTAGGATCACCGCGTCGCCCGGCGCGGTCCTGATTCCATCACGTTATTCATCGGTGTCATCTGCATGGCTGCCGTTGGCGCGATGACGGCGCGATGCGTTATGGCATGCTTATTCCAAACGGCAAGAGCGTGCCAGCGGATCACCGGTGGAATCCGGCGCGACACGCTCTAACGTGCAGCACGACGCGACTGCGACTTGATCAACGCTTCACGCACGGGCTGACTTCCTCTTCGTAGAACGTGATCATGTGTTGGAGCACTTTGTCCTGCGTGAACTCGTCGAGAATGCGCTGTCGACCCTGTTCACCAAGGCGCTGGCGCTCCTGGGGATCGCAGATCAATCGGGTGATGGCGCCGGACAGCGCGACCGGATCGCGCACGGGAACCAGCAACCCCGTCGTGTCGTGTTGCACGGCGTCCACGTTGCCCGTGGTGTGTGTGGCTAGGACGGGGACACCGGTGGCTTGCGCTTCGATGATGCTGTAGGGAAATCCCTCGCGCCAGCTCGGCAGGACCAAGATGTCCATCGCAGCGTAGCAGTCGGGCATGTGTTCCACCCAACCAAGCGTCTGCACGCCCAGGTTTTCTGCCACGGCGTGTTCCACGATCGCTTGCATTTCCGGCTCGCCCCGTACGCCGCCGCCGATCATAATCAGCCGGGCACGATCGCGCACTTCGGGGGCGATGCGTCGCCATGCGTCGATCAGCTCTGCAATTCCTTTTTCGACCAGGAGGCGCCCGACGAATCCGACCACGATGGTGTCTTCGGAAACGCCCCAGGCTTGGCGTTGCTGCGCCCGCACGATTCCGTCTTCATACGGGCGGAACTTCTCTACGTCCACACCGGAGATCGTTCCTTCTCCGAGAATCCTAGCACGCTTGGACTCTACGACTCCAGCCTTGATCGCTTCGTCTCGGGTTGACTCGCTACAGAACAGGCTATGCGTCGCGAGTCGATGGGTAATCCGGTCAGCCACAAACAGTATCCGCCGGCGCAGACCGCGCGCCGAGAACAGCGCGAGTCCGTGGTTGTGGTAGATGCGTACGCGGACGCCGGCGAACCAGCCGGCGGTGATTCCGAGGAGTGCCGCCTTGGTCATGTGCGCGTGAACCACGTCCGGCCGAACGCGGCGAAACAGTCGCCAAAGCTTGAACAGGGTGAGCAAGTCGGCGAAGGGGGCGATCTGTTGCTCGATGTTGATCGGTGTGTAGCGGATTCCCGCAGCTTGGGCCGCCACGTTACCGTCGGCGTCGTCCGAGCACACAAGGGTCACGTCGGCGCCGCGGGCGCGCAATCGCTTGAAGTGTTCGATCAAGAACGACTTGGCCGATATCCCCAGCGTTGTAATCTGGAGAACACGAAGCCCTTCAATTGTTGCGTTCGTTTTGCTCATAGCAGCCTGTCGGAACAGCCTAGCGCCAATTCGTGTCCGTTACAACGTGCGCGTCGGGCGTCGGGTGGCCAATCTCTTTGGAGGTGGGGAGTCGAATCGACGCTGGATTCGAGTCCCCCACGCGACAAGCCATGGGCCACCCAGTCCTCTGGCCTGGAACGAAGGGCCGCCTTGTCGATTCGACTCCCCCACGGCTGGAGCCATGGGCCACGCATGCTCTTGGTTTCGTGGCGGCGGACCGAATCGCGCGATCGCTATCAATCTATCGGGGTGTTCGCGGCTGATCGTACTGAATTCGGGCCCACCGGCGATGCAAAGCTGAGGTCGTGAAGGGACGCCGGGCGATGGCCGATAATATACGGGCCTGCCGGCTGGCGGGGTTCGTTGGACCGGTTGTCCGCTGGTTCGCCAGCGGATAGGGATGTTCTGTCCGAACTGGAAGCTGTTGTATGATTGGTTTCGTGCTCTTCGTTGCTGCGATCGTAACGCTTATCGCGGTGGTGGCGAATCCGAAGCTCGGCGCCGTGCTGGTCTGGCCGATCATATACCTCTACCCACATCTCTACATGTCGCGTCTCGACCTGATCCCCTGGAACATCGGTGTCGACGACGCCTTCATTTGCTGCTTCTTCGTGGCCGTTGTGATCCGCCGCAACCTGTTCGCCGGCGTCGGCATACGCCTCGGCGTCAGCGTTCTTGGTGCCTTCGCCTACTTTGTGATTTGGGGCGTATCCAACCTGAGCGGATGGGCGATGATGCCGGAGTTGCTTCCGAACGAAGTCGTCAAGCCAATCCTCAAGGGTTTCATCTTCTTCCTGTTCACCTACGCGATGGCCAACTGCATCGACGACGAGCGCGACCTTAAGCGCGTCGCGTGGGCGTTCGTCCTCACCCTGGTGGCGGCGAGCGTGACGATCCTCTTGCATCAATCCTTCCCGGAACAGATGATCATCTTTACGAACGAGAAAATAGAGAAGTACCAGAGTTGGTACGGTACCGCGCCGCGGGCGGTTGGTTCGTTGATGAATCCGAACACAGCCGGCGTGATCTTGGGCATGGCGACGGTGTTCGCGACGCGGTTGTTTAAGATCGCGGTCTCATCCACCGCCAAGGTCGCCTTGATCGCAGGTGTCGCCATCATGCTGGCTGGACTTGTGTACACCGAGTCTCGAACCGGGGCGTTGGCTCTTGGCATTGTGCTCGTTAGTATGACGATCTCCGGTCGTTCCCGTGCGTTCCCTGCGATGATCATTTTGGCGGCGATCTTCGCGGTCGCGTTTCGTCCGTCGTTCTTGCAGGATTTCTTCTCGCGCTTTGCTCAAGCGATTGATACGGTCGGCAGTGTTCGCTTGGGGGCGAGTGCGCAGTCGCGCGTCGATACGTGGATGTTGTACGTCAAGACCGCCACCGCGCAGTCGATCGTTCTCGGGCAAGGGCAAATCGTGCCGATTTCTCTCATCGGGTTTCACGCCCACAGTAGTTACATCAGCGCCTTGTTTATTCATGGTATCGCCGGACTTTGCTGGTTTGTTGGCTTCTTTGGCGTCTTGGTCTGGCGGGGCAACGCGGCTGTGCGGTCTAAGTTGGAGCCCTTCAGCACGCTAGGGTCGGCTGTAGTCTGGAGCATTGCGATCTTTTTCGTCGCGAGCTTCACGTTGGATCTTCTCGTATCGTTCAACACGCGGTTTATATTTTTCTTCTACGCCGTGCTGGTAGAACGCAACTATGGTCTGCTGCGGGGTCAGCAACTGTTGACCCGAAACCCAACATCGTGATTGGCCGCACACGATCAAGACGGCGTACCTAGCGCGTAGGACTCAGCGAGCTCTGGCGCTTTGTCACGACTCAAGTGACGGGTTCGCCCGAACCGAGCCGCGACCGTAAGGGAGCGTTGTGAATCTGTCACGACCGGATTGCAAACATCCGCTTCCTCACGGGAGGGTGGCTCATCTCGTTAGAGGTGGAGGAGTCGAATCAACGCTGGATTCGATTCCCTCACGGCTAAAGCCATGGCCCACCCAACCTGTCGGTGGATCGATGACAGAGTTCTGGCGCTTTGTCACGACTCAAGTGACGCGTTCGCCCGAACCGAGCCGCGACCGTAAGGGAGCGTTGTGAATCTGTCACGACCGGATTGCAAACATCCGCTTCCTCACGGGCGCGGCTCGGTAAACTCGTCAGTCGATGTGTGACAAAGCGCTAGCGCGGTGGGTCGAGAAGAGAACACCCGTTGATCGACAACCGTACACAAAGGCTGTTCGTGAATGTGTCGAGCCGGTTGATGATCTTGTTCCGTTCGAACCAGACGGTCTGGTCTACTACGTTTTCGCTTCTTGTTCGAGGAAGTACGTGCGCCAACGAACCAGGCTGATCCTCAACGCCCTGTTGAACGTCTCCGCTCGCGTGACCGCCATGGCCACGCAGTTCGTCATTGTGCCCTTCGCCATCGGCGCGATCGGTCGAAACCAATACGGCATCTGGGTCATCGCCGGACAAATCTTCGCCTACACGCGTCTGCTCGACATGGGTCTACGGTCAGCCGTAGCGAGGTATGTTGCGGGCGGGACGGCCAAGCAGGAGTCGGGCGAGCTCAACAGTTACGTCAACACCGCAGCCGGATATTACAGCGTAGCCGGCATGGTCATTGCCGTCCTCACGGTGGTTTTATGCAACTCATTTCCCACGTGGTTTGACATACCCCAAGAGTACCACACGCAGGTTCGCCTCATGGTGCTCATCACCGGGCTAACGCTCGCGTGCGGTCTTTCGCAGAATGCGTACTCCGCCGTGCTCGCTGGTTTGCAGCGGTACGACGTCATCGCCGGTACGAACATGCTGGCCAGCATCGTTCGAATGATTCTGATTCTGTGGCTACTGCGTGCGTGCGGCGTGGGCGACGGGCTCATTCTGCTCGCGGTGGCGAGTGGCGGGACGTATCTCGTTGGCGCGCTCGTTCGCACGGTGGCGGCGCTACGTCTGTGCGAGCATGTGCAGTTCCGACCGTGGCAGGTGGATCGAACGAAGCTCCGCCCGATCCTCGAATTCGGTTTGAACAGCGTCGTCTACATGATGTCCGTTCACGTCGGCCTGCAGATGGCGCAGATCGTGGTCGGGGCGCTGATCAGCCCTGAAAAAGCGGCTGACCTCAACGTCGCCGGCACGTTCCTATTGGCCATACATTCCTTCGTGGTCGCGTTCGGCATTAGTGGTCGCGTCGTGGCCAGCCGATACGACGGAGAAAACAACGACCGCATGCTCCGACACTTGCTCCTTCGATCGACGCGGTATACGTCGTTCTTCACATTCGCCGGCGTGGCCATCTTGGCGTTGTATGCGGACGTGCTCTTTAAGCTTTGGGTCGGGGCGAACTACACCGGCGTGGCGGGCGAGTTGGCGCTGGCGTCCCTGGTTCAAACGTGTCGATTGCTGACGTGTGGGTACGCGTTATTCTGGTTGATGTTGCCGGCCTATAATGTCGTCAACGGCATGGGGCTGCACCGTGTTCCGGCTGCCGTCGCACTTGCCGGTGCCGTGGTGTCGGTGGTGCTTGTGATCGTGCTCGCGTCCGCCCATGACGCCACTATCGTGCGGGTGGCGTGGGGCATCGCGTTGCCGATGGTTCCGATATGGGGTGTCATTATCCCGTGGTACTGCTGTCGACAAACACAGCAGCCGATAGGTTGCTTTGTGTGGGAAGGGGTTGTGGGGCCACTCTTGGCCGTGCTCCCGGCGGCGATTATCGGCCTGCTTTGGAATGAGCGCGTGTCGGTCGACGCGTGGATGCCCTTGGCGTTTCGACTGGCGGTATGCGGTACGATATTGTTGGCGACCGGCTGGTTTTTCGTGTTGAAGTCGGATGATCGAACCGGGATGATCCAAACTTGCCGTCGCGCACAAAACCGGATACTTGGCAAGTAGCAGAGGCGATACGTTGGACGCGGTAATGTCAATGCCGAATCGTGGCACTCAAACCTGCGCCGCTCCTCCGTATGCCGACGAAGCCACCGGTCCCTTTCACCAACTCATCTTTACGCAAACGACTGGGTTCTGGCGCGATGGTCAGATGCACGTGGCTGCCTACTGGAATTCGACCCTGCGCGCCCACGGCGTGCTCGTACCGGGCACAACGGTCGTACTCACGGAGGACCGCACGCGCGACAGTCAAGTGACCGTGCCGCTCGACCCTTCGTTACAGCCGTTGCTACTTCGCGGTTTCGACGCCCGGGGTATGATCGGTCGGTCGTTGACGTATTGGCGAGCGCGATCCGTAGTCCGTCGTCTCGTCGCTCAAGCGTCATTCGTTCTGTTGGAGCACGTCAGTTCAGTCGCCTTTCTCGCCGGCGTCGCAGCCATAGCAACTCGGACGCCTTTCTATCTGGAGATGGGCGGATCGATGAGCGCTCCTTCGGGTGTCGTCGTACGCAAACCATGGCGATCGCGCTTGGCGGCTATGTACTATCGCGGCGTCGAGCGACGGTTCGCAGCGAACGCCAAGCTGCTCATCGCGGTCAACGCCCATCTTCACGAGACGTTTCCGCCGAGCGACGCACCGAAAGTCGTGTCCTATCATTCACTGATTGGTGAGGACGACATCTTCGTTCGCGACGACACGTGTGTGGGCGGCGACGTTACGCTGTTCGTAGCCACCCGAATGATCGAGTCCAAAGGCATTGACGACTTGATCCATGCTGTGCGGAGGATGCGCGACGGCGGACGCTCGGTTAGATTGAACGTCGCGGGCGAAGGCGAGTATCTTCCGGAGTTGAAGAAGCTTGCGGCGGAACTACAACTTGAAGAACACGTGACTTTTTTCGGTGGCATACCGGCTGGTCCGAAGCTGTGGTCTCACTATCGAGCGGCGGACATTGTCGTGCTTCCCTCACGCGGGCATTACGAAGGCACACCGCGTATGATTATTGAAGCGTGGGCGGCGGGTGCGCCCGTGGTCGCGACCGAAATCGGCGGCATACCGAACATGGTGAACCGCGACGCGGACGGGCTGCTCGTTCCGCACGCCGACGTCGACGCGCTCACGGAGGCAATCGAACGCGTGATGGATGACGCGGCGTTGCGCAAGCGGTTGATCGCCGGCGGTTACGCGCGGGCTCGCGCGATGACTTTTGAAGGGCGTTTGAAGTTGCTCAAGAGTGCCTTTGAGCAGCATCTTCCCGGCCTGTTACCGGAGTGTGGATGATGGCCAAGGCGCACGTGGTTCGAATAGGGCGGACGCCAAGCACGTTTTGGAAGCGGGTGCGGACGAAGTGTCGCACCTCGTGGAATAGGTACGTGTTGGCTCGTCGCAAGGAACGCTTCCGCCAGAACGAGGGCGTGGCCGCCGAACGCCGCGTGGCGTTCGTCTTCGGATGCCAGCGATCTGGCACCAACATGACCCTGCGTGTGCTCGGGCAATCCATGGACGTCGATTGCGTGGAGGAGAACGACCCCCGGGCGTTCGACAAGTGTCGGATCATCGATACGGAAACGTGTGCTGCGCTTGCCGCAAGGGCAACAGCACGCTGCACCATCTTCAAACCCATCTGCGATTCGCATCGGGCGTTGGAACTCTACGATCTGTACCCGGGCAGCAAAGGCATCTGGTGCTACCGCGACTACCGCGATGTGGCCAACTCCGCTGTCGAGTATTGGGGTGATCAATCGCTGACCTATATTCGTGAATTGTTCGACGGGGGCGGCGATTGGGGATTCGCCCAGTGGAATCGAGAGGGCGTGACGGAGGACTGCCTCTCAACCATGCGTGAGGCTGCCGGCGACGAGATGGTCATCCATGACGCCGCTGCGCTGTTTTGGTACATGCGGAACCGAACGTTCTTCGAGCAAAATCTGGACCGGAACCCGCGGACGTTGTTGACGCGCTACGAGGATGCAGCCACAGAGCCGGTTCGGGAATTCGAACGAATGTGCGATTTTCTCGACGTGCGTTTCAGTCACGACATGGTCAGCGGCGTCTTCACGAAGTCACTGCGGAAACGCCCGTACGGCGGTTCGAATGAGCGTGTCAAGAACCTTTGCGACGACATGCTCGCCCGACTCGACGCGGCGTGCAAGGAAACGATTGAACCACAGGCGGTCACATTAGGTCAGGAGCAACGATGATTCGACCCAAGCATCTTGCGATATGTTTGTTCCAATGTGCCGTATTGACCGGATCGCTCTGCGGCGCGAACAAGGGCGATGGTCTGGAGTTCGTTGGTAAGCGGGAGACTCGGTCTGCCGATGTGTCGGGTGATCTCTATGACGCGAAGATTCTCCACGTGTTGCTCAAACTGCGTAACAACACGGCCGCTGAAGACGCGCGGGTGGTCGAAGCCCTGAGCGAGCTGCGATGGTTCACGCACATCATGCTCGTCGTTCCTTCGTGGCAAGAAAAACCAAACGCTATTCACCATGAACTTGTGGTGAAGGCAATCAAGACCTGTCGCGAGCGCGGTATCGGTGTGATATGGGGTCGGTGGCTTTGGGTGGCGTGGCCCGGTAGTCAGCGTCAACTTCCCAACGAACAGAGTTACCTCGACTCCGAGTTCTACGCGACGGCGATCCGCACCGTAAAGCATGAAGCCAAGTCCATTGGCACCAAGTGGACCATGCTTGACCTCGAGCCGTACGGCAAGAGTGTGCAGAAGCCGACCCTCAAATTCCATGATCACACGCCAGCGGAGCTCCGGAAAATTCAAGGCGTCGTAATGAAAGCCACCAAGAAGGCCGGGCGAGTTACCCTCATTACGCCCACGAGTTCGATGCGGTCGTCGCACTATGCGTGGTCGCTCTTGAAACTCGCGGACTATCGATGTGACAGCAAGACGTACTACACGCGGTCATCGTCGCGCAATCGGCCTGTCGTCCGCCCGGCGCCGGGCTGCGATCACCGCGTGGATTACTTCGGTAGCAACGTCGGGCTCGGGCGCTCTCAGGATGTGCTGAAGAAGCAGCGATTACTGACTGCAGCCGAGGTTGTGGCCTATGATTTGAAGGCCATCCGTCTGCGCTACCCCGAGTGTCGGGGGCAGTGGGTGTGGGTGAGTCACGACATTTTGCCTGACGTTATTCGAACGTGGCCGAAGTAACGATGGCCACGCCCCGGCAAGGGCCCGGCGCAGACTGAGGTCGCCACGTGATGAACTGCAATCGCCATGGCTAAGGTATTGATCACGCTTGCCGGTCGATTGGTTCGTGGACCGGATGGCCACGTCTATGCACCGACGCCCACGCTCGCGCTACCATTTTGGACGCGATACCGTTCGGTTTTTGATGAAGTGGGCGTGACTTGTCGTGTGATGACTGTCGACTCTGTGCCCCCGTCGATGATCCGCGCCGATGGTGACGGCGTCTCTTTTCACGATCTACCGTCTTTCGTCGGCCCATGGCAATACGTATCCGTTCGGCGCAAGGTGGTTGAAATACTCCGTGATGTCTTGGATCGATACGACGTATTCTGCCTGCGCGTACCGTGTTGGATCGGGACGCTCGCCTATCGCGAGTTGCGTAGGCGTGGCAAGGCCTTCGGGGTTGAGGTCGTGGGTGATCCGTGGGATTCGCTCGCTCCGGGTGCGGTCAAGTCTTTGACGCGGCCATTCGTTCGGCGCTCGGCTCGACGAGAACTTCGCCGCCAATGTCAGGACGCTTGCGTCGCATCATACGTAACGAGAGAAGCGCTCCAACGATCTTATCCGTCGGGACCGGATGCGTTCGCCACGCACTACTCCAGCATCGACCTTGGTTCCGAATCGTTCGTCGAAACGCCCCGGACAGACTTCTCCGAGGCCCAGCGCATCGTCTTCGTCGGCACACTGGAAGTGCTGTACAAAGGCCAAGACGTATTGATTCAGGCGCTGGCCAAGTGCCAATGGAATGACATCAAACTGACCGTGGCCGGTGACGGTCGTTGCGCTGAGGAACTTCAATCACTGGCCAATTCTTTGGGCGTTGCCGATCGGATTGAGTTCACCGGCATGTTGGCGTCGAGTCAGGACGTGCGTGCGGCGCTCGACAACGCCGATCTGTTCGTGTTGCCGTCGCGACAAGAAGGGTTGCCACGTGCGATGATTGAAGCCATGGCGCGCGGTCTTCCATGTATCGGATCAACCGTCGGCGGCATCCCGGAGTTGCTTCCGGCGGATGATATGGTGGAAGCGGGGGACGTCTTGGGATTGGCGAGGAAGATTGATGAGTACCTCGGGGACGCCAAGCGCATGGTGCGCGCGTCGGCACGCAACCTGGAAACAGCCCGACAGTATCACGCGGACATTCTCAACGAGCGTCGCCGTGAATTCTTTCGTGAGCTTTGCCGTCGCAGCGGAACGACGGCGGTTGCGGGAACAGAATGTCTTGCCTGAGAAGGTGGCTAAGAAGGGCCTTACCGAGCCGCGACCGTAAGGAAGCGGCCCATGTGTGAGGCGAACAACCGCTCCCTCACGGTCGCGGCTCGGCAGAACGCTTCTCGCACACGTGGTTAGGAAGATCGGGCGTGTCTGTTCGAAATCGGCGTTAGTCCGCACCGTCGGCCACAGCACAGACCGGCTCGGCGCCGACGTCGACCGCGCCGAACCCATCGACCGGTTCGAGGTCGTCGAGCCAACCGGCTTGGTCGTCTCGTTTGTACATCATGAACCGCCCACGGTCCGCGGGGTTCTTGGCGCGATGGTAGCGGACGTAGATGTGTCGCTCGTCGATGGCGAGCACCTCAATCTTGCCTGTTTCGTGTGACATGACGAACCGCGCGCGGCGCGCCAACCCGGAACCGTGTCGCAACGCTTCGGTGAAGATTTCAAAACTGCGAACCAGCGGTAGCTCGTACGGTTCGTTGCCGGCCGTGGGTCGGCCTTGGAACAAGTAGTACGGCGGGCAACCGATGTACGACAACCGGCGATAGAGCGTAGCCAACACTTCCGGATCGTCGTTGATACCACGAATCAACGGGCATTGATTCAGGCAGATCACGCCGTTGCGCACGAAGCAGTCGATGCCCGCGACGGCGGCGTCGGTCAATTCTCTCGGGTGATCGAAATGGGCCATTAGATAGATGCGTTTTTGCGGTGTCGAGAAACGTCGCATGGCCTCCTGAAGTTCCGGATCGTCGGTAAGACGCCACGGATCGAACGCGGGCATTTTCGAGCCGATCCGTATGATCTCGACGTGCGGTATGTCTCGCAGGGCGGAGAGGATTTCCACGATGCGCCGCGTGCTCATCAAGAGGGGGTCGCCGCCGGTCAGAAGGACATTGGTGATTTCCGGGTTGCCGGCGATGTAGGCCAAGCCTTCGGATACGTCGTTGGTGACCTCGTCGTTCTCGTCCATGAACAGCCGCTTGCGGAAGCAATAGCGGCAGTAGGCCCCGCAGATCTCGTTGCACAGCAGTAGCACGGTGTGCGGATATTTGTGTTGTACGCCTCTAGCGACGGTGACAGCCTCTTCGTTGCTGGCGTCGAGGGCTCCGAACTCGCTCAGCTCTTCGACGCGCGGGATAATGAGCTGGCGAATGGGATCGTCGGGGTCGTTCCAGTCGATCAAGCCGAGGTAGTAGTCGTTGACCCGAAAGACATATCGCTCAGCCACCTTCTTGAGCATGGCCCGATCGCTGTCGGGGATACCAGGAATTTTGTCGATGTCGCGTATGTATCGCATCCGCCGACCGGGACGAACCGGATGATGATGCGACGAATTGACCAGGGGCGACAACGACACAGCAGTTCTGTCTCCAAGTATGGGTGGACGCCTCTGACAAGATGCGCCGGCCGCATGGCCCCGTTCGAGGTGTTCGGGCGGTTCGCAACCCGCGATCCGGGACCACAGCGCTCTCTCTACACCTAAAGGATAGCGTGAAATCGGCCCACGTAAACCCGGTGCCAGTCTAGACGGATTAACGTCCTATAATACAAGCGAATAGTTAACCAAAAAGCCGTTATCTTGTGACGGCTTGGTTATCGGGCTTCAAGTCTGTGGTACGCGGACGGAGGGCCTGTGCAGACGGGCGCGTTCCGAGTCCTGTCGTGGACCCAATGTCTTGGACCGTCTCCGACGAGTCTCTTGCAGAGCCGCGACTGTAAGGAAGCGATCCGGTCTCGGGGGCGAAGACCGCTCCCCTACGGCCGCGGCTCGGTTTGTCATAACTCTTCCTAGAAAGAGCCGCAACGGTCGACGAGGCCAAGTCGCAACCGCTGCGGATCATCCGCACCTAGGGACAGACTGCGGCGTCCGTCGCAAACGGGTATGGGTTGGCCCCGAAGGCATCGACGGATCGCGTCACGTCTGATATGTCGATGATACGGTTCGGCACTTCGGGGTCGATGTCGCATCGGGATTTGATGGGCCCGGTGGCCAAATTGACGAACTTGTCCAGGATCGCCACGGTGTCGAACGGGAGGTCGGCCGAGTTGTTCGGCGGCCCACACGGCAGTACGGAACAGTCCGACACGACGTCACCCCAAATGCTGTTGGTTACGACCAGCGCGGCTGAGAAGTCGTCTACGAGCCCCAGGCACGTTTCTTCCATCACCTGAATCGAGACCGTTACGCCCGGAATGAGATTCTGGTGGAACACCTGAATCGTGCCCAGAGCGCTGAAGTCTGCGAAGAAGGGCGTGCATTGGAGCGTGGCGGCTTTGAAGTCTGGGAACCCGCCCACAGCTGATATGAATCCGCTATTCTCGCTTACGTCGCTGGCGGCTCCGATCCACATTGTCAGGCCAATCAGGTCTGTGTGACCCGCCGGCGCGCCGGTCCACGTCACGCGGACGGCTTGATTGAGTCCGGCGTCCCCCGCGATTACGGAGAGGTAGCGGTTTTTCGGCCCGAGCGTGTCGGTCTGCGGTGTGGACGAGGCAATGCAGGTGCATTCGTCTGGTCGCCCATCGAGATCCAGGTCGAGGCTCGGCCCTTGGAAGATATCGCAGACGTCGACGATACCGTTCTGGTTGCAGTCTTCGGTGAGGCCGACGACGTAGACGGCGCCGCAGTTGGTACCGTTCAGGCAGGAGTCTCGCGACGCACCGACCGCCGCAATCGTGCCCTCGATCGCAACGGATTGTCCGAAGCGAGCGCCGGCGACCGGACTTGTAGAGCCCACCAGATTATCTTGCGACCAGACCCCGGTGGTGACGTCGCGACGGAACAGAACGGCCGATCCGCAGTCAGCAACGCCGCCCGCACAGTCATCCTTGTTCATGCCCACGATGGCCAAGTCGCCCGAGATGGCTACGGATTGTCCGAACAAATCCGATGCCGACTGGAGGTTGGGGGCGAGGCGGACTTCGTTGGTCCAGTTGGCGCCGTCGAACTCGTAGAGGTAGGCGACGCCGCAACTGGGGAAGCTGAGGCCGCACGAGGCGCCGGTTCCGCCCATGATGACGTGTCCGGAACTTACGGCCACCGAGGTGCCGTACCCATCACCGGCCACTTGATCCGACGCCGTGAGTTTGGCCCCGGTGTCCCAATTTGCTCCGTCAAAGCTAAACATGTAGGTGGCGCCGCAGGCGCCACCACCGACAAGACAGCTGGTGCTAACTGCACCCACGGCCGCCACTGTGCCGTCCATGGATACCGCGTTGCCAAACGTTGCGCCCGAGAGGGCATCAGGGGCAACGAGCTTTGCTTCTTCAGTCCAAGTGCTTCCTATCAGACGAAAGACATAGGCGCCTCCGCAGTTCGAAGTGGCGTTAGCGCAATCGTCGAGACGGGCACCGATGACGGCACCGTCTCCGCTCATGGCGACGGCAGCGCCGAACGCATCGCCGGCCGCGGCGTCAGCAGGGAAGATCTTGTGGCGTTCGACCCAAATCACACCGTTCCACTGGTATGCGTATGCCGTTCCAGAGCCGCTTCCATTGTCGTCTCGACCGGAGGCCCCCACGATAATCCAATCGCCGCTGACGGCTACAGACTTGCCGAAGAAGTCGGCGAACGCCGCGTCGGACGCAACCAGTTTCTGTTGGAAATCCCAGACCCCGCCGTTGCGTCGATACACATAGGCGGCGCCGGAGCTGCTGGCTGCGTCGTCGTCGCCGGACGCGCCGAGTACGATCCATTCGCCCTCAATATCGATCGAGCCGCCGAAGTCGTCGAAGGCGGCCAGCTCGTTGCGGGTTAGTCGGTCCAACTCGCACGGTTGAAACTTGGCTTGTACGGCCTGCACAGCAGCGAGCGCATTGAGGAAGCCGAATCCGAACACGGTATCGTAGCCCGGATCGCCAAGATCAACGGCGGTCTCTTCCATGATCTGCCGAACATTGCGCGCGTCGAGGCTGGAATCCACAGAAAGGATTAAGGCGGCGACGGCGGCGGCGTATGGCGAGGCGTACGACGTGCCGTTGACCGTGACCGTGTCGCCCGGTCCAAACCCGGCCGCGCCGATTTCGTCGGCGGTCGCGATGCTCTCGCCCGGTGCGGAAAATCCCAGCCCGTCACCAAACTGACTGAAGCTGGCAAGCGCACCGTTGCGCGTCAGGGCGGCGACGGCAAGCACTGAACCATACGTAGCTGGTGGGAAGATTTGCCCAAAGCCGCCGTTTCCAGCCGACGTGAGGTGGACGATGCCAGCATCTCGCGTTTCGTCATACTTGGTCTTGTTGATAGATGAACCGCCGGCGCTGGTGCTGTTGTTGGTGACGCGCGCTCCGATCGTCAGGGCCCAATCGAGTGAGGAAGTAAGCCACGAAGTCGAAAACGAGAAAGTGCCGTCGCAAGGTACGTTGGAAATCCCGATTCGTGCGCCACCAACTTTAGTAAGCGGCGCGAGCCCGGCGGTGCCGCGATTGTTGTCGATCAACGCCGTGATCACTCCGGCTACCGTCGTACCGTGTCCGTCACAAGCGTTGCCCGGTCCGCCGCCCGTTCCCTGGCCCGTAGCGTCAAATCCGGGGACGAGGTTGAGATCGGGATGGTCTTGCTGCACACCCACGTCCAAGACGACGGTGATGATGCTCGGGTTGCCGAGTGCGATGTCCCATGCCTCCGGGGCGTCCATATCCATGTCGGCGGTACCACCGTCTTGGCCGACGTTGTGCAACGCCCACTGCGCTGGGAAGATTGGATCGTTAGGAATGAATTGAGATGTCACGCCCGTCTTGATGAAGTCCGGCTCGGCGAAAATAACATCGGCTCGTCCGGCAAGTTGGTTTGTCATCGCCAAGACTTCAAACCCGTCGCGCGAGTTGCATCGTGCGCGATAGACCCGCGAAATGTTCGCGAAGTTTTCTACCTCGACCACCACGCCCGAACCGGCGAGAATCGCATTGGCCTGTTTGGCTGTCACGCCTTCTTTGAAACGAACGAGCACGTAGGGTGTCAGGTGAAGGGGAAGATTGCGCTCGTCCAAGAACACGGGGGAGACGAATTCCAGATCGCCGCTTGCGGCCAGGGTCCTCACCAGGTCTTGCGTATCTAGGGCCGTGCGTTTGCCGGCGGGCGTCGTCGCTTTCGACCAGCGGACGATTACGGAGGGCGTAATGTCAGCCTGTTTGATGCCAACCCGGGTGAGCGCAGCGGGCGTCGCGACCATGGCCGTGACACCGTCCGCTTGGCGCTCCATCACCGCGATACGGTCGGTTTGCAGTTGGAGCGGCTTGTGTTCCTTGAAGAAGGAGACGTACCAGTCCTGTGCTACAGTTGTCGAAACCCAAGGCCCGATGATCGCGCTGATTGCGACGAATCCAATGATGTTGCAACGTAACCGATTCACGATTTGAGCTACCTCCCCTAGAATACTTACGCGTCATCGACCCACAGGCCATTTGATTGACCCAGCAGACGCAGGTCGAATCGACACCGCAATCATGATAGCACTTCGGACGATCGACGCCGTTTCGGTATGCGCGGAAACGGCCAACTCGCCAGGCAGCGCTGCTGTTGGACCACACTCCGTTTCGTCTCTTCGGTCTCCGGACGCCAGGACCGATAAGCATATGCACCTTAGATACTGCAGTATAGTGGAAACGGGACCAAAGAACAAGAATAAAACGAGTCACGAAGCGATCGCGAGACGATTCGCATCTGCAAGGCCGCGGTTTTCGGACGCTGGGATGGGCTGGCAGCGAGAGCGGAACTCCTGAGCCTACATACATCGCAGACCCCGCTCAGTTCTGGTCATCCGGGTCGAGACAAGACCCCGCGTGACCGCGTCCCGGCCTGGTGAGACCGTTTTTCGGTGTAGGCACGTCGCGTAATCAGAACACATTCGGCCAACGCGCATAGGTTGCGCGAGGTGGAATTACGCCTTAACGATCTTCGCTCGGCCGCGCTTTACGTCGACGGATGCGTTACGCGTGTCGACCACGAGCTTCGCGTGTTTGACGATCCAGGCGTAGTCGTATGCGGTATGGTCGGTGGCGATCAGAACGCAGTCGTATCCGGCGAGCATCTTGTCGGTCAGTTTCTTACTGGTCATGCCGAGGTTGTGTTCGCGCTGCCGGGGCGTACGCGGTACGTGGGGGTCGTTGTAATCGACTTTGGCGCCGCGCTCGCGGAGCATCTCAATCAACTCGATGGACGGTGACTCGCGAATGTCATCGACGTCTTTCTTGTACGCAAGGCCGAGCACGAGCACCTTGGATCCGTTGACGGATTTCTTCTTGTCGTTGAGCGCGTCAGTCAATCGCTGTACGACATAGATGGGCATCGACGTATTGATTTCGCCAGCCAGTTCAATGAACCTTGTGGTCATGTCGTACTGGCGTGCCTTCCACGTCAGGTAAAACGGATCGATGGGGATGCAGTGGCCGCCGAGACCCGGACCGGGATAGAACGGTTGGAACCCGAACGGTTTGGTGGCGGCGGCGCGAATGACCTCCCACACGTCAACGTCCATGCGATCGAAGAGCATTTTGAGCTCGTTGATCATGGCGATGTTGACGCTTCGGTAGACGTTTTCAAGTATCTTGCAGGCCTCAGCCACTTCGCAGCGCGACACGTCAACCACCTGCTCGACGGCGGCACCGTATAGTGCCGCAGCTACGGTACGACTCTTGGGACCGATACCGCCGACGACCTTGGGAATCGTCTCGGTGGTGTGGTCCTGCCGCCCCGGGTCTTCACGTTCGGGTGAATAGGCGAGGAAGAAATCTTTTTCGGCCTTGAGGCCACTGCTCTCAAGAATCGGCTTGACCAGGTCGCGCGTCGTACCGGGATAGGTCGTGGATTCGAGAACGATGAGTTGCCCACGTTGTAGATGCTCTGCGATGAGATGGGCCGTGTTTTCGACGTAGCTCATGTCCGGCTCGCGTGTGGCGGTAAGGGGCGTGGGCACGCAAATCAAAATGGCGTCGCATGTCTTCAGCGACTTGGGATCGGCGCTGGCGCGGAACCGGTTCCGGCTGACCACGTCTTTGATGAGCTTGGACGGAATGTGTTTGATGTAGCTCTTGCCGGCGTTGAGTTGATCGACCTTGCGTTGATCAACGTCGAAGCCGAGGCACTTGAACCCGGACGAACAAAACGTGCGCATCAGCGGGAGACCCACGTAACCCATTCCCATAATCCCTACGCGTACTGTTCGAGTCTCGACGGCGCTCAACCATTGGTTATCGGACAACATGGGTCGTTTGGGGGTGCCTGTCGCGTTGCGCTGTTTTTTTGTCATCATGATTTCTGGTACACCTGCATCGCCGTTGGGCGTGCTTAACCAATGTTGCTATCCGCGAGCGAACGATACCGCCGGCGTCTTTCCGTGGGCTATTCGTGCCGGACGTCTGTTCCGATGAACAATAACGACCGCCGCGCCGGTCATCGGGTTTCCGCCGGCGACGGTGAGGCCTGAAGGCATATCGGCCCGAGGCGGTGCACACTATAATGCACGTACGGGCGGTATGCCAAACCGTCGAATTGGTGAGGTTTTCGTGACGCAATCCGAAACGACAATGCGAACCATACCCCTCGCACGTCCGAACATCACCGCGGCAGAGATTGAGGCGGTGACGGCCGTCCTTCGGTCGCCGAATCTAAGCCTCGGACCAAAGCTGGCCGAGTTCGAAGCCCAGTTTGCGGAGGTGTGTGGAACCCGTTACGCCGTGGCCGTATCGAGTGGCACGGCGGCGCTTCACCTCCTCATGCTCGCGTATGACATCGGACCGGGCGACGAGGTGATCACGACGCCGTTTTCGTTTGTGGCGTCAGCCAACTGCATACTCATGGTCGGCGCGACCCCGGTGTTCGTCGACATCGACGCCGAGACGTGGAACATCAATCCCAGGCTTCTTGGCGGGTCGATCAGCGAACGCACCAAAGCCATCATCCCGGTCGATGTGTTTGGCCAAGTGGCGGACATGGATCCGATTCGCGACATCGCGAGTAAGCAAAATCTTCGTGTGATTGAAGATTCGTGTGAGGCGCTCGGTGGTCGGTATAAGGGACGCCCGGCCGGGTCGTTGGGTGACGCCGGTGTGTTCGGTTTCTATCCCAACAAGCAGATTACGACGGGTGAGGGCGGCATGATCGTTACGGACGATGAAGCCGTCGCAGCGCGCTGTCGGTCGTTGCGCAATCAGGGGCGCGGCGGCGGTGAGGGTTGGCTTGATCATGAGCGGTTGGGGTATAACTATCGACTTAGTGATATCAACTGTGCCTTGGGCATGGCGCAGCTCACGCGGTTAGATGAGATACTCAGTGTCCGCAAGCGTGTGGTCGATGCGTATCGGTCGCGGCTCGCTGGTGAGTCGCGCGTGACGATGCAGCGCGTCGACGCCAACGTAGGTATGAGTTGGTTTGTGTTCGCCGTTCGTTTGAATGACGCCTACGAGCGGACTGATCGCGATCGGATTTTGGCGCACCTGCGCCAGTGCGGCATCGCATGCAGCGACTATTTTACGCCCATTCATTTGCAACCGTTCTATCGTGAGCGCTTCGGATTCGCGCCCGGCGATCAGCCGGTCTGCGAGGCTCTTTCCGCCCGCACGATCGCACTGCCCCTGCACCACGAGTTGACGGAATCGGACATCGATCGGGTCTGCAAAGAGCTGACGACCGTGCTATGATCAAGGGCGCACGCTGGAGTGCGGCGTCGACGTCGCGCTCGTTCAGCGTTGCCTTGATGAGTTGCAATAAAGTTATCGCCGCGATGAGAAGTTGAAACAGACCCGGGTGGCCCACCTCTGAAGAGATGGGCCACCCGACCGATCCGAGCCGCGACCGTGAGGGAGCGTTTTCGAGCTGTCATGACCGGATTTGAGACGTCCGCTTCCCTACGGGCGCGGCTCGGTCAACCCCTCATTCGAGGCGTGGCAAAGCACTGGGCTATTCGCGTCAAGCGGGGAAAAGTAGACACCGCCTGCGGGCACGGAGATGAAGATTGATACCGGCACGCGATCAACGCATCAATCGACGCAACGCGGGCGGTTCGTCGCTGCGCGCGCCGGTCATCGATCAAATGCCGGTGAGCGCGCGTGCGATGGTTGTCTTGTCGCTCGGGGTGTTGTGGTTTCCTTGCCTGTCGGCGGCTCAGCTAGGGACACCCGTCGATTTCGGTGATTCGCTCGCCGTTTCCGATCAAGAGTTTCCCAAGGAGATCAGCCCGCGTCAGGCTGAGTTGATTCGAGAGCGAGTCGCACAGCTCGGATCGCCCATCTTCGAATACCGTAACGACGCGACCAAGCAACTCCTTAATGTCGGCGTCGCGGCACTGCCTACGCTTCAGCGTGCATACCGTGGCACGGACGATCTGGAGACCAAGCTGCGTATCGAAGGCATCGTTCGCGAGGCCTACATCGACTACCACGTTTTCGATCGCAACGGCTTCCTCGGTGTAAGTTTGCGACCCTATTGGCTGGCGCAGCACGGGGCCATCGACGTGCCGGAAGGTACCGTCGGCGTGGTCGTCACCAATGTCGTCGAGGGCAGCGGAGCGGGTCGCGCGGGGCTATTAGAGAACGACGTGATCGTGTCGTTGGACGGCCATCCGATAGACGGAACAAGGGGCCAATTGGTTCAGGCGTTCGCCGCGACTGTGCGATCGCATCGTCCGGGTACGGACCTGCGCATCGGCCTGTGGCGCAAGGGTCGGGAGCGATTGATTATTGCGACGGTGGGTCGCGCGGCGCGCACCTCGGTTCGCCGTGGGAACATACAGGTCATACCGCGGCTCTTGCGTGAGGCTGAGGCCCGTTTCCCGACGTGGTGGACGGCGCATTTCGAATCGGCGCCAATCGATCGGACAGACCAATGAGGGCGGCAGCGGGTCATACGATGTGGTCGATTGAGGATCGTTGCTTGGGTCAGGCTTCGCCGCGGCGGGTTATTGTCTGGCTGATGCTTGTCGTCGTGGTTGGTTCGTGCAGCGATGCGTTTGGGCAGCGACCCACAGCGCCGCGGGCGTTGGACGGTGCGGTTGTCGAAGACGCCGTCTCCGACGAGTTGTTTCATCTGCCGTTGGATGATCAGTTGGCCGACCGCATCGATGCGACGATCGATCGTCTTGACGACCCGACGTATGGCGAGCGTGAGAAGGCGACTGCGGAGCTGATCGAGATCGGGGCGTCGGCGTTTGCGAAGCTTCGTGACGCCTACCGCGATTCCGACACGTTTGAATTGCGTCTGCGCATCGAACGCATCGCGTACACCGGATACTTCAATTTCCACGTCTACGATGGGAACGGGTTTCTCGGCGTCAGCATGCAACCCTATCCATCCGTTCGTCAACCGGTCAAAGGCATACCGAAAGACACCGTCGGCGTTGTGGTCGTGAACATTATCAAAGGGACCGGAGCGGAGCGCGCCGGCGTCAAGAAGCACGACGTCATCGTGGCCGTCGATGGCCGCCCGCTGCACGGTGTCGGGAATGATCTGCTCAACAACCTCAGTAAGCGGATTCGTACCAAACGTCCCGGGTATGGTCTCAAGCTTGACGTGCTGCGCGGCTCGAAACCCATAACGATTGATGTGACGCTCGGTCGTTGCCCGCCGAAGCAAGCCAAGGGAAACACTGTTCGCGGCACGTCTGAGCTATACCGCAAAGCCGCCCGTCGTTTTCCCGTCTGGTGGGCTACCTACTTCGAGAACGACCTTGCGGCCGGCGCTGTCGGCGCGTAGCCGGTCGAACGGAGACGTGGCGGATCGTGATGATACGGGAAGGACAAGTAACGATCGGTCGACTTGTTCTGCTTCTTGCGGGTGCGGTGTGCGACGGTGGGGCGGTGGTCGCGATTGCTCCGCAGGAAGACCCGCCGGCGTGGGTTACGCAATCGCAATCCGGCCAAGAGTTCGATCTTCCGATCAGCGACCGTCTTTCCGACGAAACACAGGCCCTGCTCGCTGAACTTCATTCACCCGCTTACCCGGATCGTCGTCGAGCCACGGATCGATTGGTCGACATCGGCGCGCGAATTTTTCCGCAACTGCGCGAGGCGTTCCAGCGTACGCACGACTTGGAGGGTCGTTTGCGGATCGAGAGCATTGCCCGCCGCGTCTACCTGAACTTCCACGTGTTTGAACGGAATGGTTTTCTAGGTATCAGCCAGGGGCGCCGACCCATGGACCACGAAGACGATCCGCGCATCCACGAAGGGTACCTCGGCGTCGAGATCGGTCGCATCATTCCCGGCACCGCAGCGGAGGAAGCCGATCTGCAAGAGGGCGACGTGATCGTTTCGTTCGACGGATCGTTGCTGGAGGCGCCCGGTCCGTCGGAGAGGTTCAACTTCGGTGAGATCATACGTCGACTCGGACCCGGTGTGACGGTAACGATGATCGTGCTGCGCGAGGAACGATCCCAACTCGTCGAGGCGGTGCTTCGACCGCGACCGTTACAATACTATGGCCGCAACCAGGGCATCGCCGGTCGTATGTTCGCCCACTTTCGTGATGAGTTCCCATCTTGGTGGGCAACACACTTCGCCGACAGCACATCGCGACCGTCGTAGCCCGCGACGGTTCGTTAGCACGTTGGGGCTCGATACATTCATCAACCGCGCGTGCGCTGTTCTTGATCATCGGCGCGCCACCGGTACCCCACCAAACTGCCCGAAGGCGATGCCTATCTCGCTCCTCCGCTCTTGCATGATTCCCGATGCCGGTGTGCCTACACGATCCATCGAAACATTGTAGAATTCGCGACCGGTATGGGATTGCGTGTGCTACATCTGGTCGATTCCACGTCGCCGCAAGCCGGCGCCGCGGCGATCGCTGTGCGCGGGTTGGTTGATGCGTTAGATCGCGAAGGCGTGGCTGGTCGCATGGTCGGTCTGTCGGGCGATGACGCTCCGACGCCGGCGGACCTGCGCGAGCTTGTGGAACAATCGGATATGGTTCACGCTCACGGCTGGTCTCGCATCGCCGGTGATTGTTTGAGTCGGTGTGCCTACAGAGCGAACAAACCTGTGGTGATCGCACCGCTTGGGCGTTTGAGCGAGGGGGCGTACGGGCGATCGAGCTGGCGTGATCGATGGCGGTCGGTGCTGATTGATAAGCCGCGATTGCGTCGGGCGTCGGTTCTGCAGGCAATCAACGATGATGAACAACGCCTGCTTCGAGAAGACTTCGCCGGTTGCCGAATCGATCTGATTCCCTACGGCGTCGTCGTGGATGATTACGACTGCGACGGCGGTGAGGCATCAAGCAAGGCGCAGGGGCGGATCATTCTCGTCCTGGGTCCAATGCATCCGATCGAGGGAATGGTGCCGCTGCTCAAGGCCTTCCTCGAACTTGGTGAAGATCGCGATCGGTGCAGCTTGGTGTTTGCCGGTCCTCAGCCTGGGGATTGGCGCAAAATGATTGAAGCCGCCGTGCGTCGCAAGGGTGAAGCGGACGTCATTCGTTTTGAACCTGCGGCTGACGTGGCGACGCAGCGGCGATGGCTCGCCCGCGCGACGATCTTGGTGGCGCCGGCGCTGGTGCCGCGATGTCCGGTGTCGTTGCTACAGGCTGCGGCGACCGGGGTTGTTTCGATTGTGACTTCATGCACAGCTCCGCCGGGATGGAGCGAAGTGGGGTTGGTGTGTAGGCCGAGCCAGCGGGAAATCAAGGTCCGTCTTCAAGAGGCGTTGGCACTGCCGGACGCTGCGCGGGGCGAACGCGCCGCACGTGTTCGTGACTTCGTGCGCCGTACGTTGGACTGGCGCATGCTCGTCGAGCAGTACGGTCGACTCTATCACAGGTTGGTCCAACGGTAGCGATGCGCCATTAGGAAGGCTGGGCGAGGGTGCGGGTATGTGGATCACGCTGGTGCGTGAATCCTTTCTCGCACGTCCACCGTAGGACCGGGATAGGACGCATGCCGCACTGCATACGGATGGCTGCGCACACGATGGCCCAGCCTCCGCTTGCGTTTCGTCTTGCTTTGTGGTCTAGTCCCGCTCGCTCGATATGAGTTCTTGCACACCGGACTCGTTTTCGTCTGACGACTGTTTGTGGTCTACCGTTACGCTTGCTCTGGTCCTGCCATCGAGAAGAATCAAACGACATGAGTGGTAGAATCGCCATGCTCGGTGCCCGCTCGCGTCAGCACAAGGGTGCGGTGCGATCGCCGAATCTCCGCCGGGTGATCCGCATGTCGTTGCGATTCCGCAGAACGCTACTCATGGGTCTGGTGTGTACTGTCGTCTACGCGTGCTTGCATACCGTGGGGATCATGACCGCGTTTCCTGTCTTCAAAGTGCTTCTCGACAAAGAGGGCGTGAACGGCTGGGTTGATCGCACCGTGGCCGGTTGGCGGTTGGGGGCCGAGCTAAGTCAACCTGTCGACGCGGGCGGCGTTCGTGTCGTCGCGGTGACGGAGGGCGGTCCGCTCGCTCGCGCCGGGGTTAGCGTTGATGCTCGTATGTGGGTCGATGGGGATGACGATCGCGGGGTTTTGCAACACCTCGCGGAGCTTCCTGCCGGGTCGACTGCGACCGTTTCTTGGCAGGCGGGCGACGAGGACGTCAGCGCCGAGGTGCGCACTGTGGCGATCCAACCGGATGCGCCAGCGGCCGAATCGCGATGGCTGTTGCGCGGCGGTCGGTGGCTTGGTCAAGGCGGCGCCGCGGGCAAGCTCAACACGCTCACCTATCTGTTGATCGGGCTTGTGGTCTTGGTTGTGATCGCCAATGTCTTTCGGTATGCGGGTGAGGTGTTGCTCGCGGACGTAGTGTTCCGCACGATGATGGACCTTCGCGGTTTACTTTACGACCGCACGCTGCACCTGCCCATGTCGTTCTTTTCCGGTCAGGCGACGTCAGATATTGCGGCGCGATTCGTTCAAGACATTCAAGAGATACAGCGAGGCCTGCAAACGCTGTACAGCAAGTTCTTGCGGGAACCGCTTCGTGCCGCCTTTATCGTGGTGTGGGCGTTCGCGTTGGATTGGCGCATGACGCTAGCCATGGTCGTCGTGGGCCCGTTTGCCGTCATCATATTCTGGTCCGTAGGACGGAGCGTCAAGAAATCCGCGAGACGGCTCTTGGGCGCTTACGGGGCAATGATGGCTGCACTCACGTCGACGCTTCAAAGTTTGCGCGTGGTCAAGGCGTTCACGGCGGAGTCACACGAGCGCCGGCGATTGCGTCTTGTTGACGAGCAGGTGTTCAAGCAACAACTCAAGCTGGTCAAGCTGCAGGCGTTCGTCAGCCCGATGATGGAGACGCTGGCGATCATCGGCGGGAGCTTCGTCATCATCTGGTTCGCCGCCCGCGTGCTCGACAACGACGTATCGATGGCCAAGTTCGCGGCGCTGGGCGTGAGCATGTCCATCTTGTTCGACCCGCTTAAGAAGGTGACGGAAGTTTACGTTCGACTTCAGCGCGCCGCCGGTGGGGCGGACCGGGTTTTTCATGTGATCAACGAACCGATCGAGTCGGAGCTGTCGCGCGCTTCGGTCGAGTTCCAACCGCTGGAAACCAGCATGGAGTACGTGGGTGTTTCGTTTACATATCCCGGCGCGGACGTGCCTGCACTCCGCGACGTCACGCTCACAATTCGGCGAGGCGAGACAGTGGCCATCGTCGGTCCGAACGGGTGCGGGAAGACCACACTGATGAGCATGCTCCTGCGTTTCTTTGATCCGACCGAAGGTGAGATTCGATACGACGGTGTCGACATTCGCGATGCGACCATTCCAAGCCTGCGCCGGCAGATTGGTATCGTGACGCAAGAGGCGATTATTTTTGACGCCGGCGCCGCCGACAACATTGCGTACGGTCAAGATGAATCCGTCGACGTCGATCGCGTGGAAGACGCAGCCGGTCGCGCGTCAGCCGACGAGTTCGTTCAGTCGATTCCCGGCGGCTACGATGGTGAGTTGGGCGAACGGGGCGGCAAGCTATCCGGCGGCCAGCGTCAGCGGTTGGCCATCGCACGGGCGATCTATCGCGACGCCCCGGTCCTCATTTTTGACGAAGCCACAAGTCAGATCGATTCAGAGTCCGAGCAGAAAATCCAACTCGCGCTGCAGGACTTCGCCAAGGACCGCACGACGTTGATCGTGGCGCACCGCCTCAGTACGATCAAGTTTGCCGATCGTATTGTGGTGATGGACGCCGGTCGCGTGGTCGACACGGGTGTACACGCCGACCTCTTCGGGCGCTGCTCTATCTATCGCGTATTGTGCGAAACGCAGTTCATGACTGAGCCGGAACAACCAGCGTAGCATGCGTCCCGGATGCACCTTCTGTTTGGGCCGATTCCTATCGCTTTTTCCAGGGTCGACGAGGGATTCACGCGCCGGCGGCGGGCCTGGATCACCGGCTGGAAGCCGGTGCCACACCAGACAGCAGGGACGTGATTCCTATCTCGTCCCCTTCGGGCGGTAGGTCCTTACGATGCGTCGTTGTGACTAACGCTTTGTCACGACTCAGCTGGCAGGTTCGTCCGCACCGAGCCGCGACGCTAAGGGAGCGTTCTTGAGCGGTCACGAGCGGATTTCAAACGTCCGCTCCCTTACGGGCGCAGCTCGGTAAAGCTGCTGGGACGTGATTCGTATCTCGTCCCTATCGGTCGAGTTGGATTCGATCAACCGCCGTCTGGACTGGGTTGTTGAATCAACTTGGCCTCATCGCGCAGTCGCGCAAGCCTGTCGTACGTTTCGAACCACAACACGCCTTCGGGCGCGTCGACAATGTAGTCGCCGCGACGGCGAAGCTCATCGGGCCAGTGCTCCATCGCCAGTTCGCGGTTCGAAGTTGCCGCCTTGGCGTTACCCTGCTGGGATTCAGCGATAGCGATGATGAGGTGGTTGATAGTGGGCATGTCGCCGGCTTCGATCGCTTGGGAAGCGAACGCAATCGCGTCGGCGGCTTGATCGTTGCGTAGTGCAGCCTGAGCGAGTAGGCGCCAGGTGAATCTTCCGAACGGAACGCTGCGATCAGTGGTGAATCGCTTGGCAAAAACCGCATCGCTCTGAGCGCCGATGAAACTTGCTTGCCCCTCCAACGACAACCGAAGGCGAGCGCGAATCAAGGTCGACCATGGGTCGCTACTTTCGCAATTCAATGCGCGGTCGATCACGTCGACGGCTTCAGATTCACCGCGATACATGAGCAACGACGCGAGGTTTCGCCACGAGGTCTTGCAATCTTTGTTCTTGTCGAGGCCTACGATTTCCGTGGCCCGTCGTAGCGATTGCTCCGCATCGTCCAACCGTTTTTCGAGCGCGTGAATGACGCCGAGGTTTTCATGGGCGGCGTCGTCCTGCGGACGCATGTCGATCGCCTGTCGGTAGAAGTCTTTGGCTTCAGCGTAGTTGCCGTGCATCTTCCACAGCACGCCTTGAAGATTGTGTAGCGACGCATATCCCCCGGCATGGGACGGGTTAGGGACGGGGATGTTCAATGCGCGAACGCAAGCAGCCAACGCTTCTTCGAGGAGTTGATCATTACCGTAATCGACCCGATTGTACTTTTCCTTCAGCGATCTGGCGAGATTTCCCCACGCCTGTGAAGAATTGGGTTGCAGCGATAACGCCTCTCGATATTTTTCGATCGCCAGATCCCAATTGTCGGCGTTGTGGGCTCTCATTCCTTGATTGATCAGGCTTGTCAATTCTGCGTTGCGCTTGAGGAGTTCCTCTTTCAGGAATTTTTGCGTTTCAGATTCCGTTCGGACTCGCTCCTCCGCGAGGGCTTTGTCTGCGCGCACGCGGTCCGATCTGACCTTGAGTGACCCGCCGACCACGAGCATGAGAATGATGGCTGTCGCGGTGGCGATCGTCTTGTGTCGCCGGATGAATTTGCCGACGCGTGCGGCCATGCTTGGCCGCTTGGCGACGATGGGCAGGTCTTGGGCGTAACGACGAAGGTCTTCAACGAACGCCCGCGCTGTGGGGTAACGCTGGTCCGGCGCTTTCTCTAACGCCTTGAGGCAGATCGTCTCCAACTCGCTCGGTATCGACGGTGCGATTTTGCGCGGCGCTGTCGGGTCGCGCGTGATGACCGCGCTGAGTACCTGCTTGTCATCGCCTCCGGGGAAAGCCGGTCGAAAGCAAAGCAGTTCGTACATCGTCGCACCGAGCGAGTAGATATCGGTACGATGATCGACAGCCACCCGCCGGGCCATGGCCTGTTCCGGGCTGAGGTAGCGTATGGTGCCCAGCAATGATCCGGTGATCGTGACGGACTCCCCGTCCGTGCTCTTCGCCAGTCCGAAGTCGGCGACCATGATGCGTCCGTCGCTCGAGAGAATCAGATTGGCCGGTTTGATGTCACGGTGAATAATGCCCTGGCCGTGCGCGTAGTGCAGCGCTTCACCCACGTCTGCCATCCATCGCGCGACCTGCCGGTAGTAAATCCGACCGCGCCCGCCCGTTGAAATGGGCGTCGTCCGGCTGTCGTCTTCTCGCGCTTCCGCTGTCGCTTCGGGTGGGAGCGTCACGCCGCCCGTCGACGTAATGGTCGCGATCATCTCTGAAAGTTGCGCGGGCGAGACGTTGGCGGCGTTGGTCTCGGCGAGTTTGTGGATGACCACGTTGAGCGGCTGGCCGGAGATCAACTCCATCGCGTAATAGTAGGCGTCGTACGATTCGCCGAAGTCGTAGATGGGGACGATGTTGGTGTGGTGCAATCTCGCGGCTGCTGTGGCCTCACGTCGGAACCGCGACACAGCCGTCGGACTCGCGGCGCCAACCATCGCGGGCAACACTTTCAACGCGATCGTTCGGTTGAGCTTGGTCTGCACCGCGCGGTACACGATACCCATCCCACCCTGGCCGAGTACGCCGGTAATGCGATAGCCTTCGATTTCAGGAACACGCGTGGGCAGTGCCGGTGCATCCGTTGCGGAGTCGCTGGTCGAAAAACCGTCGCTGCCGGAGTCGTTGACCATCGCCAGCTTGGCGCCTGCCAGAAATGCTTCGTCACGGTGGTACTGCTCGAACGCAACCCGGCAGGCGTCACAGGTATCGAGATGATTCTGGATATGACTCGCGGCCGCAGCGTCGAGTTTCTTGGCGCTGTACTGCTCGAAATCCGTTAGCGTCAAACAATCAGCCACGTCGCGACATTACCTCTTATGGGCCCGTCAAGATCAAGGGGGATCGGCACCACGTCCACAGACGCCTGCAACTGCGTTCCATCGTACCCGCGCGCCCCACGCTCCGGCAAATCGTCGCGTCGAACCGTGGGATCGAGCCTTTCGATGAGTGATGGAGATTCTTTGACAGAAAAGGGCCTATGCGTCGTATCTCTAGTGGAAACCGTGCGTCGGTGGGTGGTCAAAGCGAGGCCGTCACGTCGCGCGGAGTAGCTCGCGGCGCCCCGAGAGGACGTCGCGAGCTACGGACTTGCAGACTTAGCTCCGTGTTCGTACGAGGAAGCCTCTGTCATGCAGCCGATGCCTTTGCGACCTGACGCCGATGAAGATCACCGGCGATCAACGCGTCCGAATCGTCGGGTGTAGGCCTCACAGCCGTGCCAATGCGGAATAATGATAGACGGTGTGGCAATGACCGCACCAACACTAAAGAAGCCCGGAATCGGTTGCCAACCGATTTCGGGCTTCTCTCGTTTGGTGAATCGTACGTCGCTACGGCAGGGGTTCGCCGTCGTGGTATTCCATCTTGCGGATCATGTTCCCGTCTTCATCCCAAATGGTACGCGTACCTTGGATTTTACCTTTGACGTACGAGAACTGATCTTTCATCTTGCCGCTACGATGCCACTCGGTCCAACGGCCGTGGAATGCGCCATGGTCGAAATTTCGTTCAGAGGCTTTGGTTCCATCCGGATACCACGAGGTCCACGTGCCGTTCTCGCCGCCATCGACAAACTCGCCTTCGATCCATAGGGCTCCGTTTTGGTACCAGCTAAAGCGCGGTCCGTGACGAACACCGTCGACAAACGTAATCTGCGTTTTTTTCTTGCCACTGTCCCAATACAGGGTGGTCAAGCCGTGTGACACGAACGTGCCGTCTTCCAGCGTTATGCCCTCCCTGCGCATGCGTGGCGTCCCGTCGCCCCACAGTTCTTCCTTGATTTCAATTTTGGCCGGCGGATCGACGGCGTTTGTTGTAGCGCCAACAGCAGCATGGTCGTTGGCCGGCTGGCGTTGACCGTTCTGGCAGCCACCGGCAAACGTTAACACCAGAACAGCCAGGAAAGCGGTCGTCTTCATCGTTCCGTTCCATTTGTGATCAATCATGCCCATTCGCACGCTGACATCTCCATTTCGAGGCGAGGCGGCTACCGCCGGCGTCAAGTTGACTTTTCGCCGCTCGGCCGATCCTGCGACGCAATATCACGTTTTTCCTTCGGCGAAATCGCTTACCCGATCGCCCAATTCCTCCGGCAAATCGATTATCCGACTCTTGCGCCGTGCGGAATCATACCGCGAGGCAGCCGGCTTGCGTAGTCGGTCGGGCGCCTGCTCACACCGTGCTCCTGTCGCAAGCCACGACGCGCTAAGATGAGCCCGAGAATTTGTCCACAATCGGTTGGTCATTGAGGGTGCTGGGACTCGAACCCAGGGCCCACGGCTTAAAAGGCCGTTGCTCTACCACTGAGCTACACCCCCGAGCGGGGTCGACGAACCTGCATGGACGTCCCCACGCCAGCTCTTCCACCGCCATTCCGGGAGAGCGTAGGCCTATCGGCCCAAAGGTCAAGACGTTAGCCGTAGACGCGGGCACGTCGGCGCCGTACTTCCTGTCAGAGCCCCGAGCGCAAGCGAGCGGGTTCCGACGCGCTTGAATGACCACCCAAGACCCGGCGCTGGCGCTTCCGGTTCTGAAAGCTTCCCGCCGATTGTGTCACGCCCCCAGCCCGCCGCGTCGACACGGGCGCGGTTGACGAACACGCGTTTCTCCGCGAAATTGCAGCGAACGGGATCCTACGGCTCGGACCGCAATCGGACGCCGGTTTCGGCGGAAGCAGTCGGCAACGAGTGTCAATACTCGTGATACGCCGAAGCCAATGTTGTTTCACTGAGGCGCCCGACAGACAGTTTCGCCCGAAGTACTTCTCAACGTTTCCGCATCGCCGTTACGGACAACGCAATTGACAAAGGATGACACTCATGCTCACGCTCATTTCAGGAACCTACGGCAGGCAATATCGTCGGTCGACCATCATGGTGTTGACTCTACTAACAGCCGCAGTCGCGGCTGCGTCGGGTCTGACCGTCCGTGCGGGCGAGGTCTTCACGCCTGAACACATCGCGAAGATACGCACCGTGTCGTCCGCGAAGATTTCGCCCGACGGTCGACTCATCGCGTACACGTTGTCAGTTCCACGTACTCCGTTCGATGGCGACGATGGCCCTGCTTGGTCTGAGTTGCACGTGGTCGATCAGCACGGCAAGGCGCGCGGGTTTATCACCGGCGAGGTTAATGTCGGTGCAATCCGGTGGGCCCCCAACGCCAATGGTCTTGACGGCGGCATCGCCTTTCTCGCCAAGCGGGGCAAGGACAAGCATCGCTCACTATACGTGATTGCGGTTGACGGCGGTGAAGCCCGCCGCGTGCTCAGTCACGATACGTCGATCAGTTCTTATGCGTTTAGCCCCGACGGTTCGAGCGTTGCATTCCTTGCGAAGCAAGAAGACCCGGACAAGAAAAGGAAGAAGGAACTCAAGGGTAAGGGATTCAAGGCGGAAATCTACGAGGAAAACTTGCGCCCGGTTCAACTTTGGATCGGCACGCCCGACGACAAAGAGGCCGAGTCGCGGCTGATCGAGTTGGAGGGCTCCGTCTCGTCGCTTCACTTTAGCCCCACCGGTGATCGGCTTGTCGTCGCCATCGCGCCGACGCCGCTGATCGACGATCACTACATGAAGCGCACCATTCACGTCATCGACGTAGCCTCGGGTAAGAGCGTGGTGCAGTTCGACAACACGGGCAAACTCGGTCAGATCGCGGTTAGCCCGGACGGCAAGTATCTGGCCATGCTCTCCGCCGCCGACATTCACGACCCGTCTGCCGGGCGGTTGATGGTCGTGTCGACCGCCGGCGGTAAGCTTCGCGACCTGATCCCGGGCTATGAGGGTCAGGTGGCGTCCATCGCCTGGAAGGACAATGAGACCATTATGTACCTCGGCGACGAGGGCGTATGGACGACGTTCAACAAAATCGGCGTCGACGGCACCGGTCGAACGACGATCTGGCCCGCAGGCCATAGGGTGCTATCGGCCTTGACAATCTCCGCCGATGGCCAATCTGCCGCCACGCTCAGCAATAGCCCCCGCCATCCCTCGGAGGTGTTCGCCATGAAGCACGGCGACGCCGCGCCGAAGCGTTTGACCGACAGCAACCCGTGGTTCGCCGATATGCGTTTTGCGGAGCAGAAGGTGATCACGTACGCGGCACGCGACGGTTTGAAGATTGAGGGCCTCTTGATCGAACCGCTCGACTATCAAACCGGTCGACGCTATCCGCTGATTCTCACAGTCCATGGCGGTCCCGAGTCGCACTACCACAACGGTTGGATTACGCGATATTCCGGTCCGGGGCAGATGGGCGCGGCTGAGGGGTTTGCTGTGTTTTACCCCAACTATCGTGGCAGCACTGGTCGTGGCGTGGCGTTTTCCAAGGCTGATCAAGGCGACTACGCCGGTAAGGAGTTTGACGACTTGGTCGACGGCGTGGATCACTTGATCGATATGGGCTTGGTCGATCGCAATCGCGTGGGCGTCACCGGTGGATCGTACGGCGGATATGCGACGGCGTGGTGCTCGACGTTCTATTCCGATCGATTCGCAGCCGGTGTCATGTTCGTGGGCATCTCCGATCTTATCTCCAAGGGTGGCACGACGGACATTCAAAACGAAATGACGCTCGTCCACGCCCGGATGCACCTGTGGGACGATTGGGATTTGTTCCTCAAGCGTAGCCCGATCTACCACGTGGAGAAGGCCAAGACCCCGCTGTTGATTCTGGGAGGCGCGGACGACACCCGTGTTCATCCCAGCCAGTCACTGGAGCTCTTCCGTTACATCAAAACGATCGGCGAAACACCGGTCCGTCTCGTTCGGTATCCCGGCGAGGGGCACGGCAACCGCAAAGCGGCAGCCCGTTACGACTACAGTTTGCGAATGATGCGCTGGATGAAGCACTACCTCATCAGCCCCGGTGGCGACCCGCCGGCGCACGAGTTGACGTATGGCTTGGAAGAATCGAACGATGAGTCGGAGAACGGCGACTAGCGGTGTGCCGCGACTCAAGTGACGGGTTCGTCCGATCCGAGCCGCGACCGTGAGGGAGTGCTTTCATGCTGTGACGACCGGGTCTCAAGCGTCCGTTTCCTTACGGGCGCGGCTCGGCAAACCCGCCATCGGGTAGTGTGGCAGCGCGCCAGTTCGGGGTTTCGTCGGCTCCGAATGCGTGCCACTGCACCAAAGCGCAGCGGGTCGGCGCCTGAACACACTCCGCGCTGGCCGTTCGCTTGCGAGCGCTGGGCCTTTTGTGTGGCACCGGCTTCCAGCCGGTGATCCATTGAGGCCTTGTCCCGTTCGACCGGGAGAACCCCGCCGGTATCGGCTGGCGGCGAGCTAGGATCGGTTATTTGCTCCGTCGGCTACGACGCAGCGGGCCGATAACTCGAGGTTGGAAGCACAGGAGACTGCTTCAAGGTGTTCCCGGCGGCGGAGCGGAAAACGGATCGCAGAGGATTTCCGATTCACACATCGGGTTGCGATTGTTGTGGTAGAATAAACCGTGATGGCGGCCGAATACTTTGTGTCGGCAACAACGCCGGTACCTTTGCGTGAGGCGAAACGAATGATACAGGTAACCATCTTCAGCGGACACGAAGGTCGATTGCGGTTCGACAAGTACTTCTACCTGACCCTGTTCGCCGGGTGCGAGATGATCCGTCCGACCGTCGCCCGCCAGCTTCTGGCCAGCCGGAAGAGCAAGGGCGATGGATTGTCGCCCGCCAGAACGCCGTTCTTCTTGACTGTTTTCGGCGGCGCCAGCATCAAATCGCCTACGCTCGTGGAAGAGTTCATCGAGCTTCGGGAAATGCTCGCGGCCGGTCTGCTGTCTATGGACGATTGGGATCGGGCCATGGGTGACATCAGCGGCGCCGACGGCAATGTCGCATCGTTCACGCTCTTTGGTGGGTTCGACGAGTGTGAGCTACCGTCGTTGGATGAAGAGGTCGACAGCCTGGCCGTACAGCGCCACTTGGGGGCTATTTCCGAAAGCGCCGGACAGACGCTTCAGTACGCGATCGGACAGAAGGGTTCCGAGCGAAGATCGGCCGTCCGGCGTGCGATTCTACAAACCGCCTAGCGCTCCGTCGTGACTCAAGTGATGGGTTCATCCGATCCGCGACCGTGAGGGAGCGTTTTGAAGCTGTCACGACCGGAATTCAGACGTCCGCTTCCTAACGGGCGCGGCTCGGGAAGACCCTCAGTGACGCGCCAAGCGTTGATCCGCGATTGCTTGTGACGCTATCCACGTTGGTACAGAAACGCGCACGGCTCGTGGCGGGTCTTGCCGTCTGCGTGGACGGAGTACTTCGCGCCGGACCAGATGGCGGCTGCACCATAACGCCCGTCTTTGGCGACCGCGTAAAACTTGACGTCGAAGTTGGGTCGGCCGTCCTTGCGTCGCAAGCGTTTTTCGGTCGTAGTTTTTTCGATGCGGCGTAGTGCAGCCAAGCAGGCTTCCTTCGGTGACAGGCCGTGGCGCATTTCTTCCACCACGGTGTGAGCGCCGCAAATCTTGATCACCGCTTCGCCGCGCCCGGTGCTGCCCGCGGCGCCGACCTCGTTGTCGACATACAATCCCGCGCCGATGATCGGAGAGTCACCCACGCGACCGGGGATTTTGTAGCTCAGTCCGCTCGTTGTGGTGACACCGCTGAGATCGCCGCCGGGTGCAAGAGCGCAGCAGTTGATCGTGCCATAGGTGTACTGTAGTTCGGCGCGAGCGTCCGCTCCGGCGCCGTCGTTCGGGTCTTCCGGTGTGATCCAATCGTCACGGTTGGAGTGTGTTTCTTTCCACCGAAGCCATATCTTCCGGGCGTCATCGGTGAGCAGATTGACTTCCTCGAAGCCATGCGCCCGGGCGAAACGCAGCGCCCCCTCACCGACAATCATGACGTGATCGGTTCGTTGCATGACGACCTGCGCCACGCGCGATGGGGTCTTGATGTTCCGCAACGCTGCCACCGACCCGGCTCGGCACGTCGGTCCGTGCATCACGCACGAGTCCAACTCGACCACGCCGTCTTCGTTCGGCAATCCGCCGTAGCCCACACTGTGATCGCTCGGGTCTTCCTCGACGAGGTTGACGCCGGCGATTACGGCGTCGAGCGTATCGCTTCCTCCGCCGATCATTCCGGCGGCCTTGTCGACGGCGCCAAGCCCGTTAGCGCTGGCGACAACGACCGGACCGCTTATGGCAGCCGATCCGTTCGCAGCCGCGCGGACGGAAGAAGGAGCAAGAAGACCGGCAACCGTTCCTGCGGCGGCGGTTTGAATAAACCCGCGTCGAGTGACATCGTTCATATTTATCTCGCTAGGCTCAAGCCAACGTCGGACCAATCCGACCGGCCGTTATCACTAATCATGCCCCGCCATAGCCATTGCCGTGTTGTTGCGACCTCCGCCCACGCGCGACCGCACGGAAGTTGTCGCGGCGGACGCCGCAGCTTCGAGGGCGAGCATTTGTTTCTTCTGCTGAATCCCGCGCGGTGACGAGAATCCACCGAAGCTTCCGTCTGATCGAATCACGCGGTGGCAGGGGATGATCAACGGTAGGGGGTTGCTTCCCATTGCGCTACCTACGGCCCGAGCGGCGCCCGGTCGACCGACGGCGCGGGCGAGGTCGCCGTAGGACGCGGTGGCTCCGTGCGGGATGGCCCGACAGGCCTCCAGCACCTCGGCGCGGAAGGGCGGTAGGTCCGAAAGATCGATCGCCGCGTCAAAGGCGATGCGCCTACCCCAAAAGTAGTCAATCACTTGCTTGCGAAAGTGCGGCAACGCGGTCGGGTCTTCCGTGGCGTCGGGCCAGTCTTGTCCCAAGTTGAACCGCAGCTCGTCTTCATCCTGCGGCAGCATAGTAGCTACGACCCGCCCACGCGACGCAACGAACCCGAACGTGCCCCAATCCGTAGCAAAGATCGTGTAATTCATAGCTCCATCCTCCCAATTCCCGTCAGTTAACGGAAACCTCGCCCGCTGGCAAGACTGCCGGGCCTGTCCGGAAGATCACGCGTCCGCTTGGCTATGTTTGCTTGCTTACGGTGTTCACCAGGACGACCGCCCGGTGGCGGAAGCGGCCGATCACCGTTCCCGCCACGTTTTCTCGCCCCGCCTGAGCCGAATCGGCAGATAAACGTCCGATATCTATACTGAAAAACTATCAATTGTGTTGACATTGATATATGAATAGTGCATGATTATCTTGAAACGACGATTCTTCTATCAATCTGAAAGAAACTGATAGATCAATGAGACTTCCGAGAACCCCGCCATCGATTCAAGAAGTCATCGCGCGCCGAGCGGCTGACCTGGAAACCGAATTCGGAAAGCCTGAATTTAATGGGTACGCTCACAAGTGCCAAGCTGACTATTGGCCTTGGGACAAAGTGCGGCTGGCTGCCTCCTCGGCTGGAGTGGATGCCGAGATCGCATGGTCTGCGATCAAGATGGCGAGGATGCAACGATACCAGTGGCTGTCGCTTGTGGGCCACGACGGCAAACGGTTGCGATTCAACATCCCGGACAACGTCCAGCGCGAACTCATGCTCATTGATCAACAGTTGGCAGGACGGCTCGTGGCCGACGACGACGTCCCGCTTCCGTCCGATCAGCGTGAGCGCCACATTTTTAGCGCGCTTCGCGAAGAAGCCATCGCTTCGAGCATGCTCGAAGGGGCCGCGACCACGCGGCGTGACGCCAAGAAACTTCTCCAGTCCGGTCGGGAACCGAAGACCACGGGCGAGCGCATGGTGGTCAACAACTATCGCGCCATATTGTTCATTCGAGAACACAGCAGGACGCCGTTGTCCAAGGAGTTCCTTCTTGAGCTGCAATCCATAGTGACGCAGGGCACACTCGAGCGGGATGATGCTGTCGGTCGCTTTCGTACTGACGAAGCCAACATTACGGTCGTCGATGAGCGAGACGACGAAGTCGTGCATGTCCCACCGCCGGCTGCTGAACTGGACGATCGAGTAGAGCGTTTGTGTCAGTTTGCCAATGAGCCGCCGGATAGCGGGGATTTCATCCATCCCGTAATCAGGGCGTGCGTGCTTCATTTTCAGCTAGGCTTCGATCATCCGTTCTGCGACGGCAATGGGCGGACGGCGCGGGCGGTTTTCTACTGGTCGATGCTAAGGCAAGGCTACTGGCTCTTCGAGTACCTGCCGATCTCGCGGTTGATCTATCACAGCCCCGCCAAGTATGTTCGTGCGTTCTTGGACAGCGAAGCTGACGAGTTTGATGTTACGTATTTCTTGAAATACAAGACGAACATAATAAGCCGAGCAAGGAAGGAACTTCGCGAGTATCTAAGAGAAAAGCAAGACGAGCTACGTGAAATGCGTAGCTTGTCCTTGAACGACGAACGCTTGAATCATCGGCAGCGTGAAGTGGTGTTGCGGGGCGCGAGGAATCCCGATCGAGTCTTTACGATCGAAGACCACAAGAATCGCTTCGCTGTTTCCTACGGTACGGCACGAAGCGACCTGCTGCGGCTGTCAGACTGGGGATACTTGACGTACTCACGGGAAAGCAAGAGATACGATTTTCATCCATCCGAAAAAATGGTCGCGGCTGACGTCGAATAGAGTTTTTTCGGGCAAAATTTTGCCCTGCGGCGGTCGCTTGGGGTACTTGCGGCTGCGCCATCTTCAGCGCGTCGATTTTCGCCGCGTCGCGCCGCTTCATCCTCACGATGATCCCCGGCTTGCTTGACGATCGGCTTACCCTCGCGTATATAGTGGTCCTAGGTGCTTGTGTGAAAGGTACCCGTAGCATGCATAAAAGCGCCGGTCTTCGGTCGACCCCCGCAGGGCGGGCGATCCCCGAAGCCTATACATTTGACGATCTGCTCCTGGTGCCGCGCCGGTCGTCTGTCCTGCCCGAGAAGATCAACGTATCGAGCCGGTTAACACGTAATATCCCCCTCAACATCCCCGTCGTGTCCGCCGCAATGGACACCGTGACCGAGTCGCGTCTGGCCATCGCTTTGGCCCAAGAAGGCGGCGTGGGGATCATCCACAAGAACCTGAGTACCGAAGCCCAATGTCGAGAGGTGGGCAAGGTGAAACGGTCGGAGAGCGGCGTTATTCTCGATCCTGTTACGCTCGGTCCGGAAGTTCCGGTGGCCGAGGCGAAGCGAATCATGTCGCTGCACAACATTTCCGGCGTTCCAATTGTCGAAAATGGTCGGCTCGTGGGCATCATCACTCGGCGTGATATGAAATTCCTTCAGCGAGAAGACGGGAAGATCCGCGACGTGATGACCAGCGAACATCTGGTCACCGGCCCGCCGACCACAACGTTGGAAGAAGCTTCCCAAATTCTCAAGCACGCCAAAGTCGAAAAGCTTCTCTTGGTCGACAAAGACTACGGCGTGGTCGGTTTGATCACCATGCGCGACATCGAGCGCAGCATGCACTTCCCCGGAAGTTGCAAGGATGATCGCGGTCGACTTCGCGTCGGCGCCGCCGTCGGCGTTCACGATTACGATCGCGTCGAGGCGCTGATTGCCGCCGACGTCGACGTCATCGTCGTCGACACGGCCCATGGGCACAGCGACAACGTCATCGATACCGTTCGAGAAATTCGCAAACGCTACAACATCGAAATGATCGCCGGCAACATCGCCACTGCAGACGCCGCCAAGGATTTGATCGAAGCCGGCGTCGACGCACTCAAGGTGGGTATCGGTCCGGGCAGCATTTGCACGACGCGCATTGTCTCGGGTGTCGGCGTGCCTCAGGTTACGGCCGTCATGGAGGTCTGTTCCGTGGCCACGTCTGAGAAGATTCCGGTAATTGCAGACGGCGGTATTCGACACTCTGGTGACATCACCAAGGCACTTGCCGTCGGGGCGCACTCCGTCATGCTGGGTTCGTTATTTGCGGGCTTGGAGGAGGCGCCGGGCGAGTCGATCACCTGGAAAGGTCGGCGGTTCAAGGAATATCGTGGTATGGGTTCACTCGGAGCCATGGTGCGCGGTTCGGCCGAGCGGTACGGTCAGTCGCCCGACACGTCGCGTGGCAAGCTCGTTCCTGAGGGCGTCGAGGGACGAGTGCCCTATCGTGGTCCGCTCGCAGACTTTGTTTATCAATTGGTGGGCGGCTTGCGTGCCGGAATGGGTTACTGCGGCGTGGACCACATCGACGGTCTGCGGACCGAGTCGCGCCTCTGCCGAATCACGACCGCTGGTGCGATCGAATCCCATCCTCATGGCGTGAGCATAACCAGAGAATCACCCAACTATGCGCTGGAGACCCGCAATGAATAGTATCGCTCAGCATCTTCGTCTTTCGGTGTTCACCGGCGCGCTGGCCGTCCTGACTCTCGCGGCGGGTTCGGGCTGTCAGCACTTCATGAATCCGTTCGTCGACGAGTTGGCTAACGGTCCGCCCATATCCACGCCATCAGCCGACGCGGCGAAGGCCTACACAGGTAAGGCCATGTTGCCCGATCACCCGGAGCCGCCGATCGAGCGAAGTGCCGAAGATGGCATGGTGGTCCACAGTATGCTTTACTTCGAGGATCCGTTCGTCACGCACGGCAGCGAAGACGGCAAGTGCGCGTGGACCGTTGAAGATGGCCTGCACCTTGTGTATGGCCCGTCAAGGTTTCTTGTCGACATTGTGCTCATCCCCGTCCGGACGGTCATCACGCCGCCTTGGGTCTTGTTGGCCAGCGATGGGGACGTTACTCAGCGGGCGTCCGCGCCGCACGACCATATGGATCGTGAGGCCGTGGCGGATGGATCGTCGATGGACGATCGCGTAGCCGGTGGTCCGTCGACGACCGCGAATCCCTAGTGGCCCGTTGCACGTCGAATGACGCATTTACCGAGGCGCGACCGTAAGGAAGCGGACGTCTGAGACCGGTCGTGACAGCTTGAAAGCGCTCCCTTACGGTCGCGGCTCGGATCGGGCTGGGTGGCCCATCTCTTCAGAGGTGGGGGAGTCGAATCGGCGCTGGATTCGACTCCCCCACGGCTAAAGCCATGCGCCACCCAACCTGTCGAAGGACCGCTGAAAGCACACTAGCCACTGCTAATCACTATTGATACGCTTGAACACGATATGTTGGTTTGACACCGTTGCGACAACGGCGTCAGCGCGATCCGTGTACGTTGTGCGGTCAATAGCGTTGTGCGCACGGCCGCCTATCGGGGTGTTGGACGATGCAGGTATTCAAGCGCGCTAACGCGAACCTGCACATGATAACGTACGGCGTTCCCATCAAGCGGACGAAATCGCGAATGAATCACCGGTTGGAAGCCGCTGCCACACTTTATCAACAGGCCGCTATGCGAAGGTCTCGATGAGCGTAATGACTCGACCCGCTGCAGAAGTTGTTCAACGGTGTCCCGCGTGCGGGCAACCTGTCGACGCGCCCACGCCGCCAGCGTGTTCGCTGTGCGGCTATTCCTTCGGTGACACGCGCGTGACCGGTGACGATGTGTCACCCTACGCCAAGTCGTATGCAGCAGGGACCGGCGGATGGTGGCGTATGCTCGAATGGGTGTGGTTCGCCGGAACCGGTCGCCTCAAACATCTGGCATTGATGCGGGCGTCGGTTGCGTCCAAGCGCTACGCCTGGCTGAACGTGATCATATTGACCGCGGCGCTTGGTTTGTTGCAGGGGTTGACTGTGGGCTGGCGGCAGACCACCGCCACGCCGGCGTTGGAACCAACCGGCGCCATAGAGCCAGCCGGCGAAGGTTGGTTTCATGTGGCTGGCATGTCGAGCGCTTTGAGACCGGATGCCCCAGCCTTCGCCTACGTCGACATGTGGTGGAACCCTGTTCAGTCGGTCGTCGCCATGCTGATCGGTTGGTTGGCGGCGATTGTCATGGTCTGGCTGGCGCTTGTTCTTGTGCGGCTCGGTGTGACGATGGCCCATGGAAAGGCGTACCGCAGCGAACAGCGAATGACCGCGGCCATCCACTACAGCGTGGGTTGGGGGTTGGTCGTCGTGTTGGGGGCGTTGATCGCCTGTCTTCGGCCGCTATCTTACATCGGTGAGATTGTCGTCTGGTCGTCCTACCCGCGTCGCGAGTCGTTCGATCTTGCCGCCGGCGTGGTGGCTGGTTTCGGCGTGATCATGTGGTGGTTTTGGTTGGTTCGACTGGGTGCTGCCGCTCGCGCACCGATGCGCGGTCGTGTCGTATCGTTTTTCGTTGTGGGCGTCGCCGCCGTCGTGGCGGCTACGGGCGCCGGTTGGTGGTGGGGCGTACCCGCCGCGTGCGACGCCGTGTTTCAAGGAATGAATCTACAGTTTTGATCATGAAGACCACACGTCCCGCCACCATCGCCATTGTCGACTTCGGCGCTCAATACGTGCAACTCATCGCCCGCCGGGTTCGCGAGCACCAGGTGCATAGTGTCATTGTCCCGCCCACGGTGTCAGCCGAAGAATTGCGTGAGCTCAATACGGTAGGGCTAATTCTCTCCGGCGGGCCCGCGAGTGTGTACGACGACACCGCACCGCGATGTTCGGCTGAGCTGCTTGATCTCGACCTGCCGGTCTTGGGCATCTGCTATGGTATGCAGCTTGGGTGTACGTTGCTCGGGTGCGACGTTCATCTTGGCGCGTCGAGCGAGTACGGACGGACGCAACTTAACGTGTCGTCAGACGACCTTCTGCTCGCGCAAGTGCCGGAGCAGACGTCGGTTTGGATGAGCCACGGCGACATTGTCAACGAGCTGTCGTCTGATTTCGTTCCCCTTGCGACGACGGGCAATTGCCGCTTCGCAGCCGTCAAACACAAGACGCGCGAGTTCTATGGCGTACAGTTTCACCCGGAGGTCACGCACACCCCTTGCGGCCAACAGATTCTTCGCAACTTCTTGTACGACATTTGCAAATGCACCGGTGATTGGCAGGTGGGACACGTCATCACCGAGACGGTCGCCGCGATACGCGACCAAGTCGGCGATAGCGCCCGCGTGATCTGCGGATTGTCCGGCGGTGTCGACAGTAGCGTCACAGCCGCCCTTATTCACAAAGCCATTGGCGACCGACTGTGTTGCATCTACGTCGACAACGGGCTGATGCGCCACCGCGAGACCGAAGTGGTCGAGTCGACCTTTCGCCAGCACTTCAAGACGGAGCTGCGGGTTGTGCGCGCTGCGGATCGGTTCCTATCGCTCCTGGAAGGTGTGATCGATCCACAGAAGAAGCGCATCATCATCGGGCACACGTTTATCGATGTGTTCAAAGCCGAGGCCGAGGACATTCCCGGTGCCAAGTTTCTCGCACAGGGCACGCTCTATCCGGATGTGATCGAGTCCGGGCATGGCCCCGCCGGTCAGGCAGCCAACATCAAGCTCCATCACAACGTGGGCGGCTTGCCCGCCGAGCTTGGGTTCGAACTCGTCGAGCCCCTGCGCGACCTGTTCAAAGACGAAGTCCGTCGCGTGGGTGAGCACTTGGGTTTGCCCGAAGAGATGGTGTGGCGTCATCCGTTTCCCGGTCCGGGTTTGGCCGTGCGCATCATGGGTGAGATCACGCCCGACCGGCTTGCGATCTTGCGTGCGGCCGACGACATCATCCTTGAAGAGATTACCTCGGCCGGTTGGTACCGAAAGATCGCGCAGGCGTTCGGCGTGCTGCTCCCGATTAACACCGTGGGTGTGATGGGCGACGACCGCAGCTACGAAGGACAGAACGTCATCGCCGTCCGCTTCGTCGAAAGCTCCGACTTTATGACGGCCGATTGGGTTCACATCGACCACGACGTGCTCGGCAAGATTTCCAACCGGGTCATCAACGAGGTCGACGGCGTGAATCGAGTGGTATACGACGTTTCCTCGAAGCCCCCGGCTACTATCGAGTGGGAGTAGGGGATTCGGTAGCCACAGAGCAAAGGCGTACGCGCTACGTCTTGCCGTTGTTGCATAGCCAGTCGACGACCGGTTGCGACATGTCGTCGAAGTCGTATTCCAACAGGTGCGGTTTGGGAATCCATCGTAGTTCCGGAGCGCCGCAGGGAAGGTCGAATTCTTCGACGACGCCGCAGAAGAAGAACCGCAGCTCGACCTCTTCGCCCTCCACCGTCGACAGTATCGGCGGTTGACCGACCATAACCTCGACGTCGAGACCGAACGCCTTGCGCGTCAACGCACGCAACGCCGCCTCGGGCGAATGGCCGTCAGTGACCAAGCAGTATGGGAATCCCCACTGCCGTTGAAGAGCGTCGGCAGGGTCGGCGCACGTGATCATCACGTGGTCGTCGGATCGTTCGATAAGTCCCGAGACGTATAGGGGTCGGCGAGCGTTTCGGGCCATGGATGATTCTCCGTGTCGCGTGGGGCCGGCAGCGCCGGCGTCTTGCTAATGTTTCCGAAACGGTGTCTATCGTTTTCGAGCCGCCCTGTCTAACGCCCGGTCATTCAGACCGCGTCGTGAATCAGGGAAAGGCCGACGCTTCGGTCGGTGGGGTGGCGTGCCCATTCCGCGAATCGTCGGGTCGATTTCGCGCAGGCGTGTTCCCGTTGCCCACGTTGACATGAATTCTCGATCGTGCTACCCTGTCGGGCTCCCCATTGAGGTGACGTAACGTCGGCTTTCACAGAAGCTTGCGCGCCAGCAGTCGTGCGGAACATCCTGTTAATTTCTGGCTTCGGCTGGCGTTAGAGAGATCGAAGAAACGGAATGGACATGATTGTCGTCATGAAAGCCGCCGCCTCGGCGGACGATATCAAGCGAGCGGTGGACCGGATTGCGGAACTAGGCCTGACCCCGCACCTGTCCAAGGGGGAATACCGCACCATCATCGGCGCCATCGGCGCCAAGGCGCCCCATACGCAGCAACAGCTGGAGCAGCTTGTGGGTGTCGACGAGGTGATGGCTATCACCCAGCCGTACAAGCTGGCGTCACGCGAGTTCTCAGAGGCTGACACCATCCTGGACATCAAGGGCGTGCGTGTCGGCGGACCGCACGTCAACATCATCGCGGGTCCGTGCGCCATCGAAAGTCGCGAAATCCTCTTCGAAGTGGGCAATGCGGTAAAGGCAGCCGGTGCGGCTATTCTTCGCGGTGGGGCGTTCAAACCGCGTAGCTCGCCCTACTCGTTCAGCGGCATGGGTCGCGAAGGTTTGGAGTTGCTGCACGAAGCCGGTCACGAACTCGGTATGCCGACCATCACCGAAGTGGTCGATCCGCGCGACGTTGACGTCGTATACGAATACGCCGACATGTTTCAAATCGGCGCCCGCAACATGCAAAACTTCAATTTGCTCCTCGAAGTGGGCAAGACGGACAAACCGGTATTCATCAAACGCGGGTTGGCCGCGTCGATCACCGAGTTGCTCATGTCCGCAGAATATGTGCTTAGTCAGGGGAACCATCGCGTAATTCTGTGCGAGCGAGGCATTCGCACGTTTTCCGACGACACGCGGTTCACGCTGGACGTGTCGGCCGTTCCCCTGATCCAAGAACGTTCGCATCTTCCTGTGTTTATTGATCCATCGCACGCCGCCGGCAAGCGCGATCTGGTGCCCCCACTGGCGCTCGCGGGTATTGCCGCCGGAGCCAACGGCGCGATCGTCGAGGTACACAGTTGTCCAGACCGGGCGCTGTGTGACGGACCACAGGCGGTTTTGCCGAAGAACTTTGTGCAACTGATGGAGCAAATTCGTCAGATTGCGGATGTCGTGGGGCATCGCCTCACTATTTGGGGCGGTGACGACGTGGATGCTCGCTCGTCGGTCGCGGGCGGTTGGTCGTCGTAGCAGGGTGTCGACTCGTGCTCGGTCACACGTCGATTGACGGGTTTACCGAGCCGCGACCGTACCGAGCCGCGACCGTACCGAGCCGCGACCGTAAGGAAGCGGGCGTCGGCAATCCGGTCGTGACATCTTGAGATCGCTCCGTTACGGTCGCGGCTCGGATCGGACGAACCTGTCACCTGAGTCGTGACTAAGCACTAGTGCATCGCCACACCGACCCGACGCTGGTGTGCGACACACTGAGGGCGTGTGTTGTTGTGCGGACAAGAACCGATGGATCACCGGCTGGAAGCTGGTGCCACACTTTTTCACTAAGAGCGTGTCTAAGAAGGGGTGCTTTGAACCGAGCCGCGCCCGTGAGGAAGCGGTCTTCACGCGCGAGCCCGGACCGCTTCCTGACGGGCGCGGCTCTGAAAGAGGCTTCCGAGGCATGCCCCAAAGATGAATCGCGTGATACACTCTTGCAAGCAAGCAGGCTGGTAGGGCCTGATCGCGTACCGTTGGCTTCTCGAACTGGAATATGAACACGATGCGAACACCACTGATTGCCGGTAACTGGAAGATGCACAAGACGCTCGCCGACGCGCGGGCGCTGGTCTCAGGGCTTGTCGAAGGCGTAGGATCCGCTCCGGGTGTAGACGTACTGATCTGCCCCCCGGTCCAGCTCCTATTCCCCATGGCCAAGGCCGTCGCGGGTACGCCGATCATGCTCGGCGGACAGAACGCCCACGAGGCCATCGAAGGGGCCTATACGGGTGAGGTATCAGCCCCGATGCTGATCGACACGGGTTGCAAGTATGTGATCCTTGGGCATAGCGAGCGACGACACATCTACGGCGAAGGCGGCGAGCTTCTCGCCGAGAAAGTGAAAGCCGCCATCACAGCCGGTCTGACCGTGGTCTACTGCATCGGGGAGACCCTCGACGAGCGAGAGGCCGGGCAGACGCGAGCCGTAGTCGAGCGGCAGATTCGCGAGTCGTTGGGGTCTGAGACGACCGTCGAACGTCTTGTTATCGCGTACGAACCCGTTTGGGCGATCGGGACCGGCAGGACTGCGACGCCCGAACAGGCTCAGCAGGTCCACGGGTTTCTTCGGTCGATGCTGGCGGAAGTCTTCGGTGCCGACTCGGCCGCCGGGCTCCGAATCCTCTATGGCGGAAGCGTGAAACCGGGCAACGCGGCTGATCTAATGAGTCAGGAGGACGTTGACGGGGCACTGGTCGGCGGCGCCTGTTTGGTGGCTGACGACTTTCTGGCTATCATTCGCGCAGCCGCAGCGACCGTGTCGCCGGCTGCGACGTAGCCGGTAGTTGTGTGTAGTATGTTCGGCGCCTGCTCGTTGGCTTTCGTAGGCGAAGGCTTACGGTGTCGTCGTGTGGATATGGGTTTGATCTAGAATTGGTTCTCGGGGCAAGTCGCCTCGGACGTGTACGGAGTGCTCCCATGACGGGAATGCAGATGTTCTTGTCGTTCTTGATGATTTGTATTTGCGGGTTCCTCGTGCTGGTCATTTTGATCCAGCGCGGCCGGGGCTCGGGGTTGGCTGGCGCGTTCGGCGGCGGTGGCGGTTCGGCGGCGTTTGGCGCCAAGACCGGCGACGTGCTGACGTGGATTACCGTGGCGATCGCGGTGGTTTTTCTCTGCCTCGCGGTGGCGCTCAACTTCGCGTTGGATACGTCCGCACCGAAGTTGACCGCGGAGAGCGCGCTGACGATCGACCCGATTAGCGTCGATGACACCACAACGACGCCCGTCACTGGTGCAGGTGAGTCTGCGCCAGTGGACGCTTCGGGTTTGCTTACGGATACGCCGCCTGTAGGAAACGCCGGCGATACATCGAAAACGACCGCACCAGCCGAACTGCCGGCCGGCGCTGCTGCGAGCCCAGACGGTAAGCCCGTCGATGGTTCAGCCGGTGGCTCGGAGCCGGTTGATCCAGCGGGGAGCGGTTCGCCGGACAAGCCCAGCCCATGATCGAATCGATGACCGGCTATGGCGGCGCTCAACACGTCGCCGAAGGGTTGTGCTACGCGGTTGAGGTGCGAAGCCTCAACAACCGCTACCTGAAGCTGTCGATCAAGCTCCCGGAGCGGCTGCAATTCCTGGACTACGCTGTCGAGCGGATCATCAGAAAGCGTTTGGTTCGTGGCAGCGTATCGTTTCAACTTCGCTTACGCGGTGAGGGCGGTGCGGGTATCCAGCCGATCAACACGGACGTGTTGCAGCACTATGTCGACAAGCTATCGAGCGTGCGACTGTCGCAGGGCGTAGAAGGTGTGCTGTCTCTCGATCTTGGTGCGATTGCGATGTTGCCGGGCGTGTGTGAGGCTGGCGACGTCGACGACGAGGATCGCAAGCGTCAGGAAGAAGCCGTAGTCGATGTGACGAACCGCGCGCTCGATGCCCTAGCGGGTATGCGCCGGACGGAAGGCGCACGGATATTCGAAGATTTGACCGAGTATTGCTCAGGCATCCGGTCGCGGGTTGTGGGTATCAAGGACCGGGCGCCGACCGTGCTCGACGAGTACCACGAGCGGCTTAAGGCCCGCGTTGCGACGCTGATGCAGTCCGGCGGTTTTGAACTTGCGGCTGACGGGTTGATGCGCGAGGTGGCGATTTATGCTGAGCGTTGTGACATTAGCGAAGAAATCGCCCGGCTCGATTCGCACTTGGATCAGTTTGCGGAGCTTTGTCAGCGTGGTGAGCCGGTGGGTCGGACGCTCGACTTTCTGACGCAGGAGTTGCTCCGCGAAGCCAACACGATCGCCTCGAAGAGTAACGATGCGGCCATCGCCCACGAAGTCGTGGACATCAAAGGCTTGATCGATCGGCTGCGCGAGCAGGTGCAAAATGTCGAATGACGATGCGGTGCATGGCAAGCTCATCGTCATCAGTGGACCGTCCGGTGCGGGCAAGACGTCGATTTGCAACGCCTTGCTCGAACAGTTGCGCGACGCGACGTGGAGCGTGTCGGTGACTACTCGTGCCATGCGCCGGGGCGAGGAGCTCAAGGGTTCGTACGAGTTCGTCACCCACGAGGAGTTCGAGCGGCGCGTGGCCGCCGACGAGTTTCTTGAATTCGCCGAGTACGTGGGCGAGCGGTACGGCACGCCACGCGAGCCTGTGGAGGTCTCGCTACGGCAGGGTCGTAACGTCATCATGGAGATCGACGTTCAGGGCGGGATGCAGGTGGCTGAGCGACGCCCGGATTCGATTCGAGTTTTCGTCCTGCCGCCTGATCTGGACTCACTGCGGGCGAGGCTGGAAGGTCGAAACACTGAGGCGGAAGAACAATTAAAGAAGCGGCTTGCTGCTGCGGACGGCGAGATCGCCGTGGCCCGCGACAGCGGCTGCTATCAACATTTTGTAGTCAACGACAAGCTGGACGCAACCATCGAACGCGTCAAACGCATCATCGAACAGGAGATTGGTACAGTATGATCGAGGCATTCAAGCACGACGACATCATCATCAAAGCGGGTGGACGGTTCAAGCTTTGCACGCTGATTCAGCGGCGCTGGCAGCAGTTGATGCAGGGTGCCCGCCCTATGGTCGAAACCAAAGGACTGAGCGAACTCGAGGTTGTGGTGCAGGAAATTCTGGAGGGGAAGATCGAAATATCAAACCCCGCTGACGAGCTGGCGGATGACGGCGAAGCCTGACTCATCCCCCGCAAGCGATCTCTGCGCTTTCCATGTCGTTATCGGTGTGTGCGGCGGCATTGCTTCGTACAAGGTGTGCGACGTCGTGTCGGCGCTGGCGCAGCGCGGGGCGACGGTCACCGTCGCCATGACCAAGTCCGCCCGGAAATTTGTGGGCGAAGTCACGTTCCAAGCCCTTTCCGGCCGACCCGTACTGACATCGCTATGGCACTCTGATACCGCCGAAGCGATGCGCCACATCAGCCTCACGGGCGAGGCCGATCTGCTGCTCATCGCACCCACCACCGCGAACATGCTGGCAAAGATGGCCGCCGGAATCGCCGACGATGTGGTGTCCACGCTGTTGGTCAGTGCAACGTTGCCCGTCATGGTGGCCCCATCAATGAACAACCGCATGTGGGACAATCCGGTCGTGCAGCGCAACGTCAAGACTGTTCGTGAACTGGGTCACCACATCATCGGGCCGTGCGAAGGGTGGTTGGCGTGCCGCAGTGTGGGCATGGGACGCATGACGCCGCCGGACGAGCTGATCAACGCCGTGGTCGAACGCCTTCGGTCGATCACGCCGAGAAGCTAGTGGCGTTCCCAACATGGTGGCTCGACTCTTCGCGACCCCGCGCGTTGGGTGCCGTGGCCATCGGGTACGTTGGCACCCCGAAACATGGAAGAATCTTCTTGGTAACGGGACTGGCGCTTTGTCACGACTCAAGTGACGGGTTCGTCCGATCCGATCCGAGCCGCGACCGTAAGGGAGCGTACTCATGCTGTCACGATCGGATTTCCAACGTCCGCTTCCTTACGGTCGCGGCTCGGTATACCCGTCATTAGATGTAGGGCAGAGCACCGGTTCCTTTGTTCTGCGACCGTAACTTGTAGCGATATGTACTGGTCGCGCGACAGCGATGCGTAGAGCGATATGAACATTCTCATCACAGCCGGACCCACCAGGGAATACGTCGACACCGTGCGATTTATTTCCAACGCCGCCAGCGGAAAGATGGGATACGCCATCGCCAGCGAAGCCATTCGCCGAGCGCACACTGTGACCGTTGTCTCTGGTCCCGTGTCCTTGCCCCCACCAGCCGGAGCCGAGGTTCTAAGCGTCGTCACCGCCGCAGAGATGCTAGACACGGTAATGGCCCGTTTCGTTGACGTCCACGCGTTCATCATGACTGCCGCAGTCTGCGATTACCGTCCGAGCCGCCGTAGCGAGAGGAAGATCAAGAAGACGAAGGAGTGCCTTTCGCTCGATCTTGAATCGACCGTCGACATTTGCGCACGCGTCGGCCGCGTTAAGGATGGCCGCGTTTTGGTCGGGTTCGCCATGGAAGACCGCGACCATCGCCGAAGCGCCGAATCCAAGCTCCGCAACAAGTGCTGCGACGCCATCGTGCTCAACCGGGTCGACGCCATGGGGCAGAACGAGTCGACCATTGAAGTCCTGAGGGCGGTCGGCGGATGGTCAGACGCCATATCTGGCACGAAGCCGGATCTCGCACGCCATATCGTGGACCTTATCGAGTCGCTCGCCCTTACGGTTTGACCTTAAATCTCCCCAGGGCTCCGTCACGCCCAAATCTACGGGTTTTCGACGGAATCAGCGCCGTGGGCGCCAGCCTGCGGACCGGTCCCACCGCTAGCGCGGCGGCCTCTGACCGGCGTGCCTGGCGTTGCTGGTGCGGGCGGCGACAACCCGAAGATTAAGGTGTGACGCTGCACTAGCCGCTGTCAACTCCACCCATACCCCCCGCACGCCCCTCAATCGCCTCGAATACTGTGAATTGTAAATGCAGGTCCATTCTCTAACGCTAAAAATGGCTTTTTGGGATGAGGCCAACTGGCTGCCGCGACGCCTGTGGTCGGGTCGACCCTTCGGAGAATTGCAGACAAATCCTTAATTTGTTAGAGCAGGTATCTCCTGCCGTTGCCCGATAGGAACCGGCAGACGCGGCGTTAGTGGCCGCGTGCATCAGACTCGGTCGAATCGCCCGGGAATTTGCGCATTGCCGATTTTCGTTTCCGCCATCTTTGTTCAAGCTTCGGCGCACGTCGGACCGATGAGCACTCAACGTGTGTAGGGCGGGCGCTGCTGTAATCACGCCCGAATTGGTTGGTAACGTGAGGCTGGCAAAAACTTTCGGATTTGCCCGTTGACTTGCCTTGGCCAACTCCTACAATTCGCCCGCGTAACTCGAACTGGGTTCGCGTGCTCATCTCGATAGAGATTGCATGCGAGCTGGGCACGCGAGCCGAGGTTGTCGTCCCATGCATGGCGCGTAGACGGGACGATGAGGGCTTCGGCCATCAGGGCGTTTTGGTCGAGTAACGCATTGCGAAGGTTTTGACATAGCCGAGCGTGGCTCACTGCTAGACGTAGCAGTGCTGATCGATCGGTTTTGCGTTGTTCAGGGTGACATGCCCCCGGTGTGTCCGCGCGTGGCGCGGGTACCTCGGGTGCATGTTCGATATGTGTATCGTTTGGTTTTGACTAATAGCGTGTGCGAAACGAATTTCAATATGCACGCCACAAGCTTCTTTTTCGGGAGGTCCAAGAGAATGCTAGGTTTGATGACAGACAGTAACGTAAGGCTTCGCTCGCTCAGGAGTGGTGTCGCTCGGTTGGGTACGTCTTTTGGCGTGTTCTCCGTATTGGTCTTCCTAACGGGTTGTCCGCCCGTGACCAACGATTGCAACACCGCCGACGATCCGGCGGCGTCTTGTGATGACAATGATCCGTGTACGGTGAACACATGCCTCGCCGACGGTTCGTGCGGCAGCTCGCCGAAGTGTGCCGCCGGCGAAGACTGCAATACGGACACTGGCGAGTGCACCACGGCGTGCGCGGACGATGCCGAGTGCGACGACGGTAACGAGTGCACGACCGACACCTGTGGCGCCGACGGCGTTTGTTCCAGCGAGAACAACACCGCCGATTGCGACGACGGTGACCTCTGCACCGACGGCGACGTCTGTGGCGGCGGAACGTGCAGTGGAGACTCGATCGACGGTTGCTGCGAAGTTGATGCAGACTGCGCCGACACCGAGACCTGCGAAGCCAACGTCTGCACCCCCGGTTGCACGAGCGCCGGCGACTGCGACGACCAACTTGCTTGCACCGATGATTCTTGTGTCAACGGTGTTTGCACCTTCACTCAGAAGGATTGCGACAACGGTATTTTCTGTGACGGTGTCGAGACCTGTGACGACGTCACCGGTGACTGCGTTTCGCCGGGCGACCCGTGCGATGCAGCCACGCAAGATTGCACCGAAGCCACAGGAACCTGTGACGCCAAGCCGACGTGCACGACTGACGCCGACTGCGCTGACGGCGTGTTCTGCAACGGTGCCGAGACGTGCAACGCCGCCGGTGATTGCATCGCCGGTACGCGTGCTTGCAGCGATGCCGGTGGAGCCGGATGCACCGACGCCACGGCTACGGAGTTCTGCGAAGAGGGTGATACCGCGGCCGTTTGCACGCCGTGCCCGAGTCCGTCGCAAGACTTCACGCTCGGCCAGGACAACTTGGTCGGTACGACCGGTGACGACGTCTTCAACGGTCCCATCGAGTTCAGCCCGGGTGCTGGTGCTCAAATCGAGACCCTGCAAACAGGTGACAAGGCCACGGGCCTTGCCGGTAACGATACGTTGAACGCCACCTCCAACGGTGGTGCAGCGACGCCGACCATCGATGGGATTGAGACCATCAACGTCAGCGTTTTTGACGGTGGTTTCGCACTTGCGGCCAACAAGATCACTGGTGCCACGAACGTCAACTCGGTCGACAGTACCCAGTTGCTCACCGTGAACAACCTGCCGAATGCTGTTGGCCTCGGTCTTATGAACACCGACTCCGGCATCACGGCGTCGTTCGATGCGGGCGCCACGGCTGGAACGGCTGACAACTTGGCGATTACGCTTGATCCGGTTCAGGCCGGTACGGTTACGGTTACACCCGCCGCCGCGAGCGGCTTCGAGAGCTTCAGCATTGCGAGCACGGGAACGGGCAAGAACACGCTCACGAACGTCACGCAGACCGCCAGCACCTCGCTCGTCAAAGGAACCTTCACTGGGGCGCAGGCCATGGAGCTTCGCCGAACGGACAACACTGTCGTTACGTTCGACGGTAGCGCCATGACTGGGGCCTTGACGCTTGGTACGGGCGATGGCTCGACGGCTGCTGCCTACGCCGCATTCCATGCCGGCAATGTCAACATCAAGACGATGACCGGTGGAACGGGCAACGACATGTTCGTCTTCGGTACCACGTTTAATGGTAACGACGCGTCGGGCACCACTGAGTTCATTGACGGTGGAACTGGCACGGACGGCATGCAGGCAACCTTGAGCAGCTCGATCGGCAGTGTCTTGCCGATCAAGGGCATCGAGAACCTGTTCTTGAACGCCACGGCGACGAGTAGCCTGAACATGACCGGTGTCACCGGTATCGCGAACGTGACGATTGATGGTGCGAGCGGTGGTCCTTCGACCGACGCGATTACGCTCCTCAATATCTCGGGTTCCCCGCTTCCGTCCCTCGACTTCCGGGGCGATTCGTCCCAGGCGGCCCAGGGTTATGACGCGATCACCTATCAGTCCACCGGGACTGGCGGCTCGGGCGATGCCCTGACGATTACGATTGGTAACCGCGGCAAGGCGCTCAATGCATCGGGCACGACCAATGGTCATACCGTTGGCGCACTTACGGTTCCGTTCATTGAGAACCTTACCTGCACGGCCAGCGACGGACCGGCGACGGTAACCACCGGAATCACGGCCAGTACGCTCGTTTCGCTGACAGCGAACGGTAGCAGCAACTTGACGCTCAACACGCTGACCACCGGCGGTACGGACTCGATCACGTCGATCAACGCCGGCGGCGTGGTAGGTAACTTCTCTGTGACGTGTGCCGATCTGGCGACCGGTGCGTCGCTCACCAGTGGTGGCGGTAACGATGCCTTCACCGTTGGCGACAGCGGCTCGACAAGTTCGGTGATTACATTGGGTGGCGGAAACGACACCTTGACGAGTACCGACGCGAACTCGGCCGATGTGATCAACGCCGGGGCTGGCACCGACACCATCGAAAGTGATGGCGGTTCGGATACCATCTCCACAGGGTCAGAGGCGGATACTGTGATCTTCACTCGTACCGCTACCGCGGATAAGAACACGATCTCGGACTTCACTGCCGGCGCTGCTGGCGACGTGGCGTTGTTCGACATCAGTGCACTTGGTCTTGCCGGCGGTACGGAGTTCGTCGGGCTTATTGCTGGCGTCGCCAACGTGGCTACGGACGAGATAATCATCCTCACCGTTGTTGGTTATGCCACGCAGGGAGCCGCTGACACGGCCATCAACACTCAGATCGCGGTCGGTGGTGCGAACCTCGATCAAGTGTACTTTTACTTCGACACCGGCAGCAACACGACGAAGATCATTCACTTCACATCTTCGGATGCCGGTGCGAGCACGCTGATCGGTGAGTTGACCAACATCACCACGCAGGCGGCGCACGATACGTTGACTATCGCGAACATCGATAGCCGTGCGTAGTATCGAGTAGTGTAGGTTCCGCCTCGGCGGACCTTGCATAACGCAACAACACGAGCCCGGCGGGTCATTCCCGTCGGGCTTTTTTTCTTGCGCGCATCGCGGTATGCGCCCAGCGTCGTGGGCCCGAAGCGTACGCGGCGTGAAGGGCCCCGGGTGGGTGAGTGGCGTAGCATTGTGGATCGTCAAAGCACCGGGCGCGAGCCCGGTGACATTGATCTCGCGTTGTGGTTGTGTTGACGAGTGGCGTCCGGGAGGGGCCTTGTCCGTGGGCTTGCGCCCACGGCTCTGAGGTGTCCGAGGGCTTGCGCCCGCGGCTCCGAGCGGTTACGACGGTGGGCGTTGCGGGGTACGTAGTCTGTCAGAGCACTGGGCGCGAGCCCGGTGACTTTGATGTATCCTCGCGGCGGTGTTCGGCGGGAGTCGTGTTCGCGTGTGTGGGCAAGGACGGGGGATGTCCGTGGGCTTGCGCCCACGGCTCTGACTTGTCTGCGGGCCTGCGCCCTCGGCTTTGATTTGTTCGTTGGCTTGCGCCGCGGGACGGCGTAGGGATGGTGGGTGTTGTGTCGGACCCAGTTGGGTTTCTCATCACTTGGACTTGCTACGGTACTTGGCTTTTTGGTGACGACCGTGGGTCGGTGGATCAAGAGCACAACGCCTACGGGACGGCCTTCATACCTCCGGACAAGCGACGCCTCGCCGCCCTGCGTCGTCGCATGACGCATCCGCGGGTTCGATTGACCACTGAAGCTAGACAGATTGTCGCGGAAACCGTTCGCAATCACTGTGAACGTCGCGGGTGGGAACTTCATGCGGTGAACGCGAGGAGCAATCACGTTCATGTCGTGGTTGGATTCTCCGGCGTGGCGCCGGAGCGGATGATGGGTCAATGGAAGGCCTGGAGTTCGCGTCGGCTTCGGGAGCAGTGTTTGACGGCACCGGATCAGCCGGTGTGGACGCGTCATGGCAGCACGCGTTATCTGTGGAGGACGTGCGACCTCGAGCCTGCCGTCGCCTATGTGACCGAGTGTCAGGATGCGACCCGTTTCCAAGATCGGCCGGGTTCGCGGATGCCGTGATTGGTCACTCGGTGCCGGTGGCACGTGAGACGTTGAGAATTGAGTGAGAGGGGTACGCTCGAGTTCGTTCGTGTCCGAGGGCTTGCGCTAAGAGTACATTGTGGACATGTCCGAGGGCTCGCGCCCTCGGCTCTGACTTGGCGGTGGGTATGGGGCGATGATGCTGACTTGACCATGGGCTTGCGCCCACGGCTCTGACCTGTCTTTGGGCTTGCGCCCTCGGCTCTGAGCGGTTGCGACGGTGGGCGTCGCGGAGTACGTGGGCTGTCAGAGCACGGGGCGCTAGCCCGGTGACAGTGGTTGCCGCTTGTGACGGTGCGCGGCTGGGGTTGCGTTCAAGTGTTGGCGCAAGGACGGGGGATGTCCATGGGCTTGCGCCCACGGCTCTGAGGTGGTGGGGGCGGAGCCGGTCCGTGACGGAGCCCGTGAGGTCGGAGAGGCTACAAGCGGTCGTTCGTTGCTGGCGGTGGATGATCCGGCGTGGGTCGATCCGTATCGAAGTCTTGGGTAGTGGGGCGGATTGTAGGCGTTTCCAATTCGATCCAGAGTTCGCGGCCGCGCACTTCGGTTCGGTAGACGCGCACCTTGGCCAGGTGTGATTCTGTGCAGACGCCCGTCTCCAGGTCGAACGCCCATTGATGCCAGGGGCAGGTGACGATGTGGCCTTCGACGTCACCGCTTGCGAGGTTGCCGTTGGCGTGGGGGCAGGCGTTGTCGATCACGTAGACGCGTTCCGGATGGTCGACACGAAACACAGCCAGCTCGCGCCCGGCGTGGGAGAGGAATGTGCCCGCGTCCTTGCGGCAGCGGTCAAGTTCGATCAAGAAGGACAGGGCCATGTGTTCATCCGGGTTCGCAGTTGACCGTTAGCGAAGCAAATACGCGACGTCCGCCGATTCTACGGGTTGATTCGCGATCGCGGTACCTGTAGCGTGGCGGAGGTGCCGAGAAAGGATTCACGGCACAGCATATTCTGGCGAGGTGCCGAGAAAGGATTCACGGCACAGCATATTCTGGCGAGGTGCCGAGAAAAGATTCACGGCACTGCATATTCTGGCGAGGTGCCGAGAAAGGATTCACGGCACAGCATCTTCCGGCGGGGCTTGCTCGAAAGGTTGGCGTTATGAATGTGATCGTAGATATTTGTGTCGTGCCGTTGGGTGTGGGTGTTTCGGTGTCTCGCTACGTGGTGGCCTGCCAGCGCGTTTTGGAGGCGGCGGGGTTTGAGCCGCACCTTCACGCGTATGGCACGACGATCGAGGGGCCGTGGGACGAGGTGTTCGCGGCTATCGGGAAATGCCACGAGCACTTGCACGAACTTGGCGTACCGCGATTGTCCACGACGTTGAAACTCGGAACACGAACGGACCGCAAGCAAACGATCGCCGACAAGGTCCATAGCGTCGAAGACAAAATGGCGTCTGAGTAATGCGCGATCAAGTTATTTGGGGTGGAAGACAGATTAGGCGGGGTCAAAACCGATGTGGGTGCCCCCAATCCTGTTCGGCACGCGGTTTGCGTGTTGGGGTTGGTGTGCTGAGATTGGCTTTGTCGCTGAGGCGGCGGGACGATTGAGTGGTCAGAGCGGTGGCTTGGGATTCGGGGTGGTCCGGCAGTGCGCAGCAT
>JAJDDY010000055.1 GCA_029260075.1 Phycisphaerae bacterium | reverse complement strand
TCCGTGACACTTCCGGCGGGAGGGGTGCGCCGAGTCAGAGCCGCAGGCGCCAGCCTGCGGACTCCCTGCGTCAGCATGTCACCGGGCTTGCGCCCGGTGCTCTGAAAAGCGCCCGACGCCGATTCTGTCACGCACCCGGTGCCACAGGGGAGTGGAAACTTCCGTTGAGGGCCCGTACCACAGGGCAGTAGGCTCTTCCGTTGGGGTCCGGTGCCACACAAGAGTGGGATCTCTCGATGGAAGCCGGGGTTACACAAGAATGGGGTCACCGGCTGAGGAGTGGTGCCACGCCAGAGTGGGAACGCTACTCGTCCATTTCCGGGTCGATGGCGGTTTGATCGGCGCTTGAGGCGTAGGCCTCCAGAGCGGAGATGGGGTCGCCGTCGTCTCCCGAGGTCACCACGTGGGACGAGGTGGCGATTCGGGCGGCGGCGGGCGGGCCGTCGTCGTGGGCTCTCGAACGGATTTCCACCAGCTTGTCATCAGCAGGCACGCCGTCGATTCGAACGGTGAAGACGACCGGACCGATCGTGATCTGGTCACCCGCGCTCACCTGCTCCGAATTGATCACACGCTCGTTGTTTCGGAACGTGCCGTTCGATGCGCCGAGATCTTTCACGGCGACGTCGTCTGCACTGACGATCATCTCGGCGTGACGTCGCGAGACCGACGCTACGGGGATGCGGATCGTACATTCTTCCTTACGGCCTATGACAGTCGTGCCCGAGTTGAGCGTGAACACCCTCTTAGCGCCATCGTCCCGAAACATGATAAGTTGTACGTCCATAGGTGGTGTCCGTTCAGATGGTTCCAGACAGGTCGGGCGGTTCGCGCCCGAACCCGATCGCTCAAGCACTCTGACTATAACCCGAGCGCCGCGGGCGGGCAACTGCCTGCGCTTGCCCGAACCGGCGAATTGGTCGCGCAGGCGTTGGTCAAGCTACCCGGCGGCGATACGATATAGCTATGACGCAGATTGCGCGATCGACCGAAGCACGCGGGCCGGATTTCGGTCTCTACGTGCATATCCCATTTTGCCATACGAAGTGTGGTTACTGTGATTTCTATTCGGTCGCACTGAAGGATCGGGACACCGGGCCACTCGTGCGGTCTGTTCAACGCGAGCTCGAGACACGGCTTGGTCGCGGTTCGTTCAAGATTCGCACCGTGTTTTTCGGTGGTGGCACGCCGACGATTCTGCCTGCCGAGCAGCTCGAATCGGTTCTGGCGTCGGTTACGGATTCGGTCAGTCCGGATGACCTTGTGGAATTTACGGTCGAAGCCAATCCGGCTACGGTCGATGACGAAAAAACGCATACCCTGGTTCGCGGCGGCGTGACCCGGGTGTCGATGGGCGCTCAGTCTTTCTGGCCCGAAGAATTGGCTACGCTCGAGCGTCTGCATTCGCCCGAAGACATCGCCCCATCGGTGTCAACGCTTCGCACGGGCGGGGTCGATCAGATCAACCTGGATTTGATCTTCGGAATCCCCGGACAGACGTTGGCCACATGGACGGCGTCACTTGAGCGTGCCATCGCTCTCGAACCCAACCACCTCGCGTGCTATGGGCTGACCTTTGAACCGCAAACGCCGCTGACCGCGCAACGCAACGCCGGTCGGATTGTTCCTTGCGATGAAAACCTCGAAGCCGACATGTATTTGGCAACCGTGGAACACCTTGCGTCGCATGGTTATGAGCAATATGAGACGAGCAGTTTCGCGCGGCCGGGTTGCCGGTGTCAGCACAATGTCCTGTACTGGCGGAACGGTCCGTACATCGGGGTCGGACCGTCGGCGGCCGGTTGCTTTGACGGCAGGCGTTACAAGAACGTCGCGGACGTGGCTGGGTATGTCCGATCAATGCAAGACGCTGGGCATGCTGAGGCTCAGGTCGAGACCGTCACGATACCGATGCTGATCACTGAGATGGTGATGATGCAATTGCGGCTTGTCGAGGGGTTGGATCGCGCGGATTTTGTTCGCCGCTGTCAGATCGACCCGCTTGTGCAGTTCGGCGACGTGTTGGAACGACTCGTGGCCATCGACAAGGTCGCGGTCACGGACGACTTCATCAAACTGACGCCGAGCGGACGACTGGTGGCGGATGCGGTAATCGGTGAGCTTACGTCTGCCTCGCCGACGGTCGAACGATTGTCTTGAGACGCGTTTCAGAAGTCTCTTTCCGAGCCGCGTCCGTGAAGCGGTCCGGTTTCGTGGGCGAAAACCGCTCCCTTACGGTCGCGGCTCGGTTTGGCGGAACCCGTCCGACGCACGCTGCGATCGCGTGAGATGTCGTTTGTGGTGCGACGTTGGCGGCGGTACGTTGCCGAATTGCGCGATCCGGGCAACAATACGCTGGTGGTATGTCGACGCCGCGCACCTTGCGGCGTCGTCTCGTGGCTACGTTGTGTTGGGCTGAGACTACGGCGCCGCAAGTTGGCGTCGGCTAGAATCGTTTGGGTAAGTTATGACGGCAGCACCACAAGTCGAGGCGATGGAAATCCACCAAACGGAGGGGATCCGGGAGACGATCGAGTCGATCGTGATCGCCCTGATTCTGGCGTTCGTATTTCGGGCGTTCATCGTGGAAGCCTTCGTGATCCCAACCGGTTCGATGGCGCCAACGCTTTTTGGTGCGCACGGCACGCTGGTGTGCGAAGATTGCGGTGTCGAGTTCGCCTATGGCCTGCGAGACCTGGAAGACAAGCGCCGCGGTCAACAAGTCAAGGCGATGGCGAAAGCCATTTGTCCAAACTGCAATCATGCGAACACCAACCTTGTCTTTAACGACGACGATAAGAACCCCAAGAAAGGCGATCGAATCCTGGTCTTGAAGTGGCCGTTCGCCTTCGGAATTGATTTGCTCAGTCCGGCGCGATGGGACGTGATCGTGTTCAAAGACCCCGCTGATGGGGAAACGAATTTCATCAAGCGGTTGATCGGATTGCCGAACGAAGTGCTAATGATCGTTGACGGCGACGTGTACACGGTGCCTACGGATGAGCTAAGCGAAAGCTCGCTGAACACGCTTGAGGATATCCGGCGGGAAAAAGCTGAGTTCCGAATGAAGCAACGGACCGGGCGACTCCGGGCGGTGCCCACCGACGTGATGGCTGAGCTGCGTCAGAAGATGACCATCGCGCGGAAGACGCCGGCCGCCCAGGAGTTGCTTTGGTACCCCGTGTACGACCACGACTATCCGGCGTCGACACGTGACAGCGATCAACCGTACTGGCGCGCCGAACAGGAATCGTCGTCGGGTTGGGACGCGGAATCGCGTCGGGTGCGGTTTGTCGATCGCGGCGTGCGGAACGACTACATCGAGTTGGCGGGCCGGCCGATCTTCGCGCACAACGCCTACAACATCTTCGATCGAACCGGACCGCCGATCGGTGACGTCCGGGTTCGATTCGTCTTGACGCCGGAGGACGAGGACGCCGGGCTGACGATCCGACTTGCCAAGCTCGGTCGAACCTTTTGGGCACGCATTCGTGCGGACGGGACTGTGACACTGTCGCAATCGCCAGCCAAGTCGAGCGTGCCTGTTGATGAAATGGCCACAACGAGTGTGGCGCCCCTTGAGTTGGGTTCGCCGGTTGAAGTCAGCTTCGAGAACCTTGACTACCGGCTTACGATTCGAATCAATGGTGACGAGGTCTTGTCATCAACGAGTGACAAAGAATCGGCGGCCTATTACGCTCCGGACTATTCGAGGCTTTCACGCATGCGTACGCGGGCCGACGAGATGCCGAGAATTTACGGCGAGGGCGGCGCCATGGAGATTGCCCACCTCGTCGTAGATCGAGACGAGTATTACTATCACGAACGCCGGGCGCACGCGCTCGGTGCGTTGCGCTGGGCGCCGCCCGGTGGTTGGGCGAGCCCCAACTATCCGATCCTGCTGCGCGAAGACGAATTCTTCATGCTCGGGGATAACACCGCAGCCAGCAAGGACTCGCGATTGTGGGATGTCGCGGCTCCCCACTTGGACGCGCGGGGCGATGGTTTCCAACTTGGCACTGTTCCGCGCGATCAGTTGATCGGCAAGGCGTTCTTCGTCTACTGGCCTAGCGGATATCCGTTACCCTATGTGCCACCGGTTGGGTCGCTTCGCTGGCGGTTTATCCCCGATGTTGGGCGAATGCGTTGGATCAGGTAGACAATCAAGGCACTGGCCGCGAGAATGCGACCGACCGAGGATTCTCCACAGCCTTTCAACGTATTGGCGGTGTCGCAAATGTGTCAGTGGTGACGGACGAATTCAACGGGCGGCAAGATTGGCGAGTGGAACGACGGGCGTACACCGGGGCGACGTCCAGACTCTAACCTATTATCGCGTAAACACTTAGAGATATGGCGTCGCCGACTGAATGGGCGTTCCTGGGTCTGCTTCAAACGCTGGTGTCGCGGGCGTGGCATCGGGTGCCGAAAACTTGTCAACAAATGACGCGTGGGCGTCGGACGCGACATATCGTGACCGGTTGTGACACGGTCCGGCGGAGTAAGGAGCCACCGTGAGGCGAGTCAAACCCGTTTCCCGGCTCTAGGAGAGTGTGCGAGGACAATGACGCGAAACAATCCACCGCTGTTGAGTGTACGCGATCTTGTCAAGCGATACGACGGTCGCGCCGTCGTGAATCGTCTGTCCTTTCATGTTCACGCCGGTGAAATCGTGGGCTTGCTCGGACGGAACGGCGCCGGAAAGACGACGTCGTTTCGCATGACCGTTGGCATGATCGATCCCGATGAGGGCTCGGTAACTTTCGACGGTCGCGATGTCACAACGCTGGCCATGTACAAGCGTGCGCAACGCGGGATGGGCTACCTCTCGCAGGAACCGAGTGTGTTCCAACGCCTCACGGTTCGAGAGAACGTGATGGCTATTCTTGACACCATGCGCGGGCTCAGCCGGACCGACCGACAAGGCAAAGCCGACCAACTACTTAAACAATTCGGGTTGATTGCGCAGCGCGACCAACTCGCGCGAACGCTTTCCGGTGGCGAGCGGCGTAAGTTGGAGATCGCACGGGCACTAGTGACCGAACCGAAGTTGATCATGCTCGATGAGCCGTTCAGTGGAGTCGACCCCAAGGCCGTCGAAAGTCTTCAACGCGAAATCCTTCAGCTCAAGCACAATCATGGAATCGCTATTCTCTTGACCGATCACAACGTACGCGAAACGCTCCGCGTCACAGACCGGAGTTACATCATTCACGACGGCGAGCAACTCGCGGAGGGGTCGCCGGCCGAAATCGTCCGCAACCAACTCGTGCGGCAGACCTACCTTGGCAACAGCTTCCGGGGCGACGAATTCGATCAGCCGGCGTCACGCGGCGCGCGGCAAGCAAGCAAAGTGCCGTCGTGATGACGGACGAGTCGGGCGCCCAACAAGACCACCCTTCCCATGTCGCGGCCGACGATACCGCCAAGATCGACGCGTTCACGTGGCCCGATCGGGATGGGAACGACTGGACGGTAACGCTCACGCCGGGCAACATCACTCTGCAATGCGGCGATGCTACGGTCGAATTGCCCAAGAACACGTGGAAGCGCGACATCTACGTGGCGGAACACGGAAGCAGCTATATCATCCGGATCGACACGTACGAGACGGCCGTGCAATTCGTATTGGAGCGCGACCGCGTCGGTCCCCTTCTACAACACCTCAAAATTATCACGAAGACCGCAGAACCGCAGCCGGTCGAGGCAGAATCAAACGAAGAAGAACCAAAGGCAGAAGATAGGCCTCGCGATGTCCAAGCACTACTCTGGCCAAAGGTCTCGCCGCTGGCGGTGTGGGCGGTGATGTGCTCGGCGTTGGTGTTCGTTCCGCTCATCGGATCGGTGTTCGCCGCCGCAACGATCACACTGCTTCTCGCGCATCGCCGAACGGTGCGGCGTGTGCAGGCATTTCGCCATTCGCGAGCCCTTTGCATCTTCGCATCGGGCATGCTCATGCTTGGCGGCGTGGTGACCGTCTTGTCGTCGCACAGCGCCCAGTATGTAGCCGATCCGGAGCGGATCATTGCGGCGGCGCCGGCACCTGCCGACGGAAATCAGCGCAATCTCGGGGTCGTGGCCGCGGCACTGATCGTAATCATCGTATCGCTTTCGGTTCACGAAGCGGCGCACGCGATCACCGCGTGGTGGCTTGGCGATGACTGGGCGAAGTCGCTTGGCCGCGTCACGCTCAATCCGGTCGCGCACGTCGATCCGTTCGGTACGATCATGCTGCCACTTCTGCTTGCATTGATGAGTGGTCCCATCTTCGGTTATGCGCGGCCTGTCCCGGTGCGTGTTGAACAACTGCCGCGACGTCGGCGGGCGCACATTTTGATCTCTATCGCCGGTCCCGGATCGAACCTGCTGCTGGCGTCTCTCTCGATGATGTTGCTGTTGGCTGCTGGGTGTATCGTTCGACTCACGGCGCCGGATGCCGTTGTCGGAAACCTGTCGATGGGACGGTTCGACTTGGCCGTAACCGCGACTGGGTTCGCGCTCGCACCGGTATTCGCTTCGCTGTGTACGATTCTGAAGCTCAGCTTCTTGATCAATACGGTGCTGGCCGTGTTCAATATGATTCCAATTCCACCGCTCGACGGCTCGTGGGTGCTTGAGCATCTCTTCCCCAATAGCCTCGGGCGAATCTACGAGCGCCTTCGCCCCTACGGGTTCATGGTGTTCGTGATGGCGTGGTACGCCGGTGTGTTCGACAAACTGATCATTGGCGCCGTCGTAATTATCCGGCCGGCGCTGGCGATGCTCGAAAGGGTGACGGGGATGTAGGGCTCACCTTTGCTGGAGACGGAATTCGCGCGGCGCACGCCTTGGCCAATTCGATGAACGCACATGACCGACGCCTTTAGTGCCGCCACGTGTCGGCCGTACGACTATCGGTACGGCAAGACGAGCGTGAAGTTCTACTCATCTCGACTGCATGCGATTCCGAACGACGCCCAGAAGGCACCGGCGACCAGCGAGAGACCAATCCCTGCGAACTTGCCGACCTCCGGGCTCAGAAACGCGAACCGCGGTTGACCGGCGACGAAGCAAAGCGCGGCCAGAGCCGAAAAAACCATCGCTACCAAAAATCTCTTCTGTCGATTCATGACTATACCCTCAGCTTGGAAAATGAAATCCAATTGCGATCAGCACCTGAGTATTCTCTAGTCATCACTAAGTATTTCGTCCAGACGCATCCAACATACGGCAACTGAGAGGCGAAACACGTAGACATTCCCGGAAACGGGAAGAGTCACAATGTAACGGATGCGCTTGGGCCGGCGGTCAGCTAATGCAAGACACGGCGCCCGGCCAACAAGGGGAAAGCGCGGATGGATCACCGACCGGAAGCCGTCGCCACACTTGCTCATCATGCCGCCATGACAGTGTATTCACGCCGTCATTGGCGCTACAGAAAGTTTGGGTGTGTGTCGGGATCGGCGGGCGGAAGATTGAGCGGGATCACTCGGTCGCCGACTCGTATCTCCTGCACGATCTTATTTACAGGATCCATACGGCAGCGCGGTTCGCATTGATGGACGTTGAGGTCTGCAAGCACCTGTTGCCGTCGATCATCGTGCCATACTTCCTTGAACGATCGGTCTCGAACATTACCGAAACTGAACGCCGGCGTTTTCTGATTGCTACAGATGTATACTTCGAAATCTGCTTCGAGGACGGCGTTCGTCTTGTGTCCCGGGCAGTCGTGGTAGGTTCGATCATCGCCGCCGGCGAACACGCCTTCCATCTGGTCGAACTTGGCGTAGACCTCAAAGCCATCGCCCTCCAGCATCTTCGCTTCGCGCATGAGTTCACGCGCGTCCTCAATCGACAACGTGTTGGGCAATTGGTCCGGTTTCCCCGGCGCCGTATAGGCCGGTTTGATTTCGTAATAGTCGAGCCCGAGCGACTTCGCCAGTCGTGCGCCCTCGACCACGTCGTCCGCTGAATAGCTGGCCAGAACGAACTGCGTGCCGAGTGTGGGGAATCGGCCATTTCGAGCCGCGACGATCTTTGAGATGTTGGACACGACGCGATCGAAGTCGCCGTTGGCGTGGACGACGTCGTGGATTCGACGGGTGGCGCCGGTGAAGCTGAAGCGCACCCACGTCATGTGCTCGGCGATGGCGATGGCTGTCTTGTCGGTGATGCATGAGCCGTTGGTATACATACCCACATCCAATCCGCGCTCGCCAAGACCGGTGATGATGTCGGCGATTCTCGGATGTAGCGTCGGTTCACCCGAACCAACGATGGTGACCGCGCGCAAACCCAAACCCTGCAATTCCTCAGTAACTTCCATGAGTCTTTCCACGTCGATGCGTTCGCGCGGCACTTCCTGGGCGTCGAACATGGAGCGTGCGGCGTAGCAAAACGTGCAGTCGTGGTTGCAATAGTTCACGGTGCCGAGCTGCATGTGAACCGGGTAAGCTTCTCTGTTTTGCACGAGTCGGTCGAGGTAGCCAGGGAAGTAGAGAATCTTCTCGAACGATAGTCGATCGATTTGCGCTTCGGCGGTCGTCATACTTTGGTCAACTCCGTGGGATCGACGTGCAATGTCGTCTCTGTCCTGCTCACGTCACTTTGCTTCTGCGTCGCGCCGCAAAGGCTTGCGTAGAAATCAATCAAATCGACGACTCGGCGCCGAACGTCGTAGTCGTCACGTGCATCCACCACGCGCTGACGCATGCCCTTGATATCGACCGAACGGAGCACATTTCCCCACTCGCCGGGCGGAACCGCCCCGAGTTCAATTCGGATGTCGTGCTTGTCCAGCAGGCTGGACTGGTATGAACCCTCGGCGGCCGTATGAACGACCGGCAGGCCCGCATCGATAAAATCGAACAGCTTGTTGCTCGCGGAGTATCGGAATTTGTCCTTCGAGTAGGTGGCTGTGACCTGCTCGGGGCAGACACGCTCGTTGTACAGGAACATGGCCAGATCGTACCGCGACAGCTCACGGATCAAATCGTCGGCGGCGACGGGTTCGTGCAGGTGGAAGTACTTCGACGACTGCTCCAAACGATGATACTCGCCTAGCTCGACCCGTAGCTCCGACCACGGTCGATGGCACCAGGGATACAGATGAAAGTGAATCCCCTGATCCGCAAGGGTTCGCGCTTGCCATAGCTTGGACCCATGACCGACGAGCCCATCGGCGTTCTCGCCATCCAAGGGCATGTGACCCGCATACACGGTGTGCAGTTCGGTACCGAGTGCTGTGCCGTGAATCCCTTCTCGGCACGAATTCCAACAGCCGTCGGGAAAAAGGATATTTGGGGCCGTGTCGTATCCCAGCGCTGAGCGCACAAAGTCCACCTCACGACTGCGGCAGCATAACCCGTCCGCGTGTTCAAGGCAGTATCGCTCGCGCTGGATTTGATCGACAAGGTCGGGGCGCCGAACGAGAAACTCGTCGGCGTACATTCCGGCGATGAGGTCGTATGAATCGAGTACGACGACGCCGGGTCGCCGCTCCACGAACAACTCCGCCACGCGGTAGTCGGTGTTGACCATGACGTGGTAGGCTTCGGGCGAATAGGTTAGAGCGATACGTAACGCCTGCCACGAACCTTCATACGTATGAATTTCGTCGAAATAGCGGGCGGCGTCGAAGTTCGGAGGTCGCCGGTGCAACAACACGGTACGCCAACCGGCGTGCTTCAACGCCACGCCCAGCTTGGCCTCGCGCGAGCGCGGTTGATCCGACACGATCACCAACTGGCGATCTGTTACCGACGCAGCCTCGCCCGTTCGCGCAAGCAATCGCAACGATTCGCTGCGGTCGTCCGTCTTGTCGTATGGACCTTGCGGCAAGCCTTCGTAGAGTCGTTCGACCTCGACCTGATCACCCCACAGCGTTCGAACCCGATCGACCAATGCTTCTTCCCACCGGTCGGACGAGACCAGCACAATATCAACGCCGTCGATATCAACGTCCGCCGGGCGACGCACGTCGATGCCCCCGATCTCCTTCGTCTTGGGCTCGTCGTCGACGATGCACTCGATCGGCAGAGGTAGCAGGTCGCGCGTGATCGAGAGTAGCCACCGGGTGTGCGCACCGGCTCCGAACAAGATCACCCGTCGGCCATCGATCAAACGATGACCGAGCATCCGCCAGACACTTCTAAGGTAGGGAATGAGGAAAACGTCAGCCATCGAACCCGTTTCGCTAAGTCGGCATCGTACCGATTGTTGGTTAGACACGACCGCAACATGCAGCCCGTTTGTAAGGAAGCAATCGCTAATGGATCACCGGCTGGAAGCCGGTGCCACACTTGTTCATCGCGCCGTCCGGCGTACCGCTCATAGAACGCCGTACGGCTTAGATATCGCCAGTTTTGGTCAAGTACGTGAGGTAATACAGGACGTTGTGCGGCTGCGTGGACGTGCGTCTGGGGCATCGCGCACCGACTGCGAGCTATTTCGCGCGATAGGCTGGGAAGAATTCGGTGGTCAGCCCGAGGGTCATTGCGGCGTAGCGGTCGGTGTCGAAGATCGCGCGGCCGAGGAAAAACGGAGCGCGTCCCGGCCCGAATCGTTCCTTGAAGGCGCGAAGGGTCGTCGCCCCGCCGCCGAGGTGGTACCGCTGGACTCCCAATTCGTGGAGGCGAGAAGCCGTTTCGACCACGAGCATATTCGTCGAACACGCGGCACGGTGTTCATAGTCGAGAGCGGACAAGTAGTAATGTGCCCGAAAACCATCGAGCATCGTAAGCGACGTCGCTACCGTGCGACCGGACATCGTAGCTGTGGCCATCATGAACGAGTCGCCCAGTGATTCTACGAGCCTGTAGAAGAACGAACGGGGAAATCGGTAGAAATCGTCCGCGTCGTGGCGAGCCATGGTGGCGTCGTATAGCGTGGCGAAGGTCTCGATGTTGTTCGCGTTGATAGGTTCGAGGTCGCAGCGGACGCCCGCGCGATGGGCTACCTTGAGGTCGCGCCGCACCGTTCGCTTGAACGAGTCGAGCATGGTCGATCGGTCCGCCAGATCGATCACCACATGGTCGCCGGCTTCGATAATTTCCAAACCGGGCAGACCGCGCCAGTCGCGACCGTCTGCAAGAAGCGGATGAAACCGCAGGAACGCCGTGACTATCCCCTTTTCCGCCGCCCACGCTCGGAGCGCATCCCAAACGTCATGCGGAGACTCAGACCCAAGCAACGGGCCGGAAAAATCGTACGGCGTGATCGCATCGAATCCGGCGGCGCAGTCTTTCGGCAGCGGGCGAATAATCAGGGGCACAACGGCGTCGCCGTGGCGAAACTGGTGCAAACAGCCGTGCCGTTCTAACGTGGCGACGGCTTGAAGGTAGGACTCGGCGTAGTGTACGCCGGATGACACGTGCGTGACAGTCGCGGTCATGCGTCGTGATCCGCAGGCTTGCATATCGAGGATGCTGACCAATCGGACTCAACTGCCCCCGCGTCGCTACCCTTTGTCGCGCCGATGATGGGCACGTCGACCGAGTTGCTCACACCGGCTGAGAGAATTCGTTCGCACTCGTCGCGTGCGTCGTGTTTGGGTTCGTTCAGTTCTTCGTCCGTCCGAGCGAGTAGCGAAACGAGCATGTGGCCCACGAAGCTGTGTACGCTTTCAACGATGCCGTAGTCGTAGGAGTCGACCCAGATGCGCTGCGTGGCCATCCTCGCGAGTCGACCGCCGTCGAAACCGATCATAGCCAATCGCTCGACGCCGACACGACGGGCCACGTCGAACGCGCGGACCATGTTTTCGGAATCGCCGGACGCGCTGACGCCGATCACCACGTCCTTCGGCGTGAGCATGTGTCGAAGCTGCGCGGCGAAACAGTCTTCGAAGCACTCGTCGTTGGACACAGCGGTGAGCCAGGGCACGTTGTCGGAGAGGGCCAACACCCGCAAACGATCGTCGCCGCGAACCGGCACGTTGCGACTCAGGTCGGCGGCGAGGTGCGAGGCTGTCGCCGCGCTGCCGCCGTTGCCGAACACATAGACCAAGCCCTGCCGACTCATGGCTTGCTGGAGCACGTGGGCGACACCTTCGATCTCCTCCGCCCGGAGGAGAATCAGCGCCGTTTGCATCTCGCTCGTGTATCGATGGATCCCGTCCCGCATGGCACACCACTCCCGATGTTGGTCTTCCTCTGCGATAACTATCGGTATGAAAGTGGACGAAGCTACAGGAACGCGGTCGCAGGTGCGTGAATTCGCTGGTGCGTGAATCCTTTCTCGCACCCTCGTAAGCGCCGCTCGTGCGCCGCTGGTGCGTGATTCCAATCTCGCACCTTCGTCAGCGCTGCGGGTGCGTGAACCCTTTCTCGCTCGCTAGCCTGGTGCGTGAATCCCTTCTCGCACCTCCGTCCATGTGCCGAGAAAGGATTCACGGCACAGCAATTCAGCGGATTCACGGCACAGCGTACCTCCATAGTGCCGAGAAAGGATTCACGGCACAGCGTAAATCCACAGATTCACGGCACAGCTTGGGTCGTTCGCTGACGCAGCTTCACGCTTGCGGCGGTTAGGAGTAGTAGTGTTAGCGCGGCCAGGCCCCAGTGCGAGACGGTGGGAACGGGTCCGGACCGAAGGGTGAATTCCACAACGTTGACGGCCGTGCCATCGTTGAAGGTGAACTTGGTTGTTTGGGCGATGGTCATCGGTCGGTCGAGGACGATCTCCAGGGTTTCGGGGCCATCCCCGTCGCGCCGCCAAGTTTGGGTCACAACTGGCACGTCGCCGCCGGTTACCTCCACGGTAATCTCGTCGATGTAGACGTAGTTGGCCGAGTCAAACGTGACTGTGAAGCGGTCGATGTTGGGGTATTTAGCCGGGTCGACGAAACCCGCGGGCGGGTCGGTGGCGATGATCTGCTCACCGCTGTCCAGACTCCCGTAGCGTACGAAATCCCAATGATCCGACTTACCCTCAAGAAAATCGCCGAGGCAATCATTAGCGCCGTTCAGTTGCAGAAAATGAAAGCCGTCGGGCGTGTCGTCGGAGTCGACCAGAAAGACCGTTCCATCCACCGATAAGCGGTAGTTGACGCCGTCAGGGCTCTCGAAACGATAGGTGTGAAACTCGTTCAGCTCGAGCCCGAAGATCACACCGCTTCCAGTGGGCGTAATCGCGGCGTCGCCGTTGATGTGCAGAGGCTGCGATATCCCCGCATAGCGAACCCAGAAACCCCCGTCGCATCCGGGGAAGTTGGGGCCAATCGGATGGTTGGAGCGGAACTGCCACTCGACCCACAGCGTATCCGGTGGCGGCGGATCGTCCGGCTGTGCGATCCAGAAGTGGTAATTGAATCGTTCACCAAGCTCGGCCCAGCGAACGACGAAGTGGCCGTCTTCAACGGCATCGGCACAGGGCGGCTCGCAGGGATCGAACTCAACCCAACCCGCAGACGGATCGAGAGGATGCACATCCCCTTCGTACCGGTAGAGCGTTTCGTCACCGGTGGCGTGAGCCGCCGCAAGAAAAACACCCAGTACGGTAAGCCGTATCAACACCGTTCGAACTCGTCCAAGTACGGTTCCCATCCTCGAAAGTATACCACACGCGGAAGATTTCCCGAGAAGCAATCCGCGTCGTTTCGTACCGACGGAGCCGACATCCCGTTTTCCTGTCTAGTAGTCTGTCGAACAAGGCTGGTATTCCATCACGTCGCCGCGAACCCGCGCGTAACGACGGGGCTTGCCCCCGGCAAGAATCGGGAATCGCTAATGGATCACTGGCTGGAAGCCGGCGCCACAGTTCTTCAACAGACTGTTAGCCACGAGAAACACTGGGGGGGAAACCGGCTGCCGGCCGTTACTACGCTTCTTCAGCAGGCTGTCGGATCGTGGGTTCAGTGGCGTCGGACATTAGACGATGTCCCATAAGGTTCATTCGGCAATCGGCTGCGCCGATGCGCTCTCGGGCACGCCCTGAACATCGGACAAGAACGATCGTGTCGTATGACGACCGCAGATCGTCCGAATTGCGCGCACAAGAACCGAGTGATTACGCGTAGTTGTCGGACGCGACGGCAGTCGCCGGGCCAATGATTAGGTCACGCTGCATCGTTCGAACGGACTGATCGGGTATCGACCACGTTGCGACATGCAGACGTGGCAGCGCGACAGCGATGTATAAGGAGTTGTACTGATGACGACACGGCAAGAGCCCTCTTTTCTCGACGGCGTGAACCTGATGTTCGACCGCGCTGCGGCCACACTTTCCATTCCGCACGGATTGAGTGAGCAGATCAAGCTCTCCAATTCAGTTTATCAGGTTCGATTCCCCGTCAGGTTTCAAGACGAATACACAATGTTCACTGGATGGCGTGCCGTACACAGCGAGCACCGACTTCCGGTTAAAGGTGGTATCCGTTTCGCGCCATGTGTGGACCAAGACGAAGTCGAGGCGCTGGCGGCGTTGATGACCTACAAGTGCGCCATCGTCAACGTTCCCTTCGGCGGGTCGAAGGGCGGTTTGCGCATCAATCCACGCGAGTACAACGAAGAACAACTCGAACGCATCACCCGCCGGTTCGCCCGGGAGCTCATATCGAAGGGGTTCATCAGCCCGAGTCTTAACGTACCGGCGCCAGACATGGGCACCGGCGCGCGAGAGATGGCGTGGATTGCCGATACCTACCGTGAGCAATCCCCGACCGACATCAATGCGCTTGCGTGCGTAACGGGAAAACCCACGACCCAAGGCGGAATCTCGGGCCGAGTCGAAGCGACCGGCCGTGGCGTACAATATGCCCTCCGCGAATTCTTCCGTCATCCCAAAGACGTAGCCCTTACGGGACTCAAGGGAACATTAGAAGGCAAACGGGCCGTCGTTCAAGGCCTTGGCAATGTGGGTTACCACGCAGCCAAGTTTCTCTCGGAAGAGGACGACTGCAAGATCGTTGCGATCGTCGAACGTGACGGAGCTATTCTTTCCGAACGCGGGCTCGTCGTGGAAGACGTGCTGGCCCACGTTCGCGAGCATGGCGGCGTGGCTGGCTTTCCAAACGCTGACTATGTCGAGAATGGTTTGCAGGTTCTTGAAGCTGACTGCGACATTTTGATACCCGCCGCCCTCGAACGACAGATCACTCGCGAGAACGCTCCGAGAATCCGAGCACGATTGATCGCCGAAGCGGCCAATGGTCCGGTGACCTTCGATGCTGACGAGATCCTTCGTGCCAACGGCAAGGTCATGCTCCCGGATGTCTTCCTCAACGCGGGCGGCGTGGTCGTCTCATACTTCGAGTGGATCAAAAACATTTCGCACATACGCTTCGGTCGATTGGGACGGCGTGCGGAAGAAGTTCGCGGACGCAACACGATCGATTTGTTCGAGCAGATGATGAACCGACCCGTCCCCGCCACCATGCAAGAAAAGCTGCTACACGGCGCCGACGAATTGGATCTTGTACGCTCGGGGCTCGACGACTCGATGCGCCTTGCGTATCAGGAAATTCGAGAAGTGCTTCACACCAAGAACAACATCCCAGACCTAAGAACCGCTGCGTTCGTGGTCGCCGTTGAAAAGGTGCTGCGGACTTATTCAGAAATGGGTGCGTAATGCGCTGTCACACATCGAATAACGGTCTTGCCGCACCGCGCCCGCACTGAGCCGCGCCCGTAAGGAAGCGGACGACGGAAAGCCTGTAGCGACAGCTCGGAAGCGTTCCCTCACGGTCGCGGCTCGGATCGGATCGGATCGGACGGCGGCGCCGCTTGCTACCCCGTGGCGATTGGTCGACTCGGATCGCAAATCCACTCACTCCACGAGCCTGCATACAGTTGCGCTTCGCCGAGTCCGGCGTGGGCGAGGGCCAGCAAATCGCGCGTCGCGCTCACACCGGAGCCACAGTAGAACATCGCCCGCTCAGTCGGCACGTCACCAAGAACCGCCTCGAAACGACCTCGCAAGACTGAAGGCTCCAGCGACATACCGTTAACATCGACGTTGTCGGGATGAGGACAATTGACCGCCCCGGGAATTCGCCCGGCCACCGGATCGATCGGCTCGACCTCACCGCGAAACCGGCTGGCGATTCGCGCATCGACAACGCGCCAACGCGGGTCATTCAAACGTGAGACCACGTCCGCCGTCGTCGCGACTAGGTTGGGTCGAACGCGAGGAGCGAACGTCCGCGACGTGCGTGTCTCTACGCCCGAACACGTCGCCCCGCCGCCGCGCAACCACTCCGGCCAGCCTCCGTCGAGCACGGCCACCCTGTCGTGCCCCAACCAGCGGAGCATCCACCACAATCGCGAAGCAATCATGCCCGAAGCGTCGTCGTAACAGACGACCTGCACGTTGCCGTCGATGCCCCAATTGGAGAATGTCTGCGCCGCTTCCGCGACGGTAGTCAGCGGGTGTCGACCGGTTTCGCCGGGCACGACTGGCGCTGACAGGTCAATGCCAAGGTGGGCATAGAGGGCGCCGGAGATGTGTGCTGTAGCGTAATCGTTACGCCCGCGTTGTCCGTCGTCGAGGCTGAATCGGCAGTCCACGACTGCGAAATCGGGATCACCAAGATGCTCAGTCACTTCTTCGGTTGATAGGAACGTTTGTCCATGCATGGCGAACTATTATAGCACAAGACGCGGCTAACGGGAGAGGTCCAGTACTGTGTCACGCCTCAAGTGACGCGCTCGTCCGATCCGAGCCGCGACCGTAAGGGAGTGGTTCAAGCGGTCACGTCCGCATCTAAAACTTCCGCTCCCTCACGGTCGCGGCTCGGTAGACCTCTCATTCGAGGCGTGACGCAGCGGCGCAACAAAAAATCGGGCGCAATCGGTATCGATAACCCGACTGCGCCCGAGACAGTTATTGCTGGTTCAAAGCGCTTGGCGTTACAAGTTGAACTGTCCGACCAACTCTTTGAGCTGTGCGGCCTGACCGGAGAGTTCCTCGGCCGAGCCGGACATTTCCTCGGCGGCGGACGCATTGTTCTCGGTAATCGAAGCCACGTTTTCGATGGCTACGCTCACCTCGCCGGCCGTCTGAGCTTGTTCGCTGGTCGCTTCG
>JAJDDY010000054.1 GCA_029260075.1 Phycisphaerae bacterium | reverse complement strand
CCTCACCGTCTCGAAAGCACCCACTTGGGCTATCCCTCACAGGAGACGCTCGGATAGAAGATTGGGACCACCACGGAATCGCAACAAACCCCACAAGGTCGCTTGACACGCAACGGGCTTTCATAGAAGAGCCGCGACCGTACGGAAGCGATCCGGTTTCGTGGGCGAACATCGCTTCCTCACGGTCCCGGCTCGGTTTGATGCAATCCTTCCTAAATAAGCACGCATCTAGGCCAACGGTATGCTGGGCGAACCACGTCATCTTAACACAAGATGACCAACTGTGCTCCGGGCGCGCCGGAACAAGCGTGTCTTCGGCGCAACTTGCATCGGGCCCGTCGCGGGTAGTTTATTAGAACTCCAGCCTGCACGCTCGCCCAATCCAAATTCGCTGCAATTCCCGGACCACTGTCGGCAACTCGAAGTCGTACCAATCGAGTACGAGTTAACGGAAACAGGTCCGGTCTATCACACCGCGCTTATCGTCCGCTCCGAATGGCCGCAAGTCGACCGGGCAACCTCCGCGGAGGATACTGGGCCACAAGACGTCCTTCTGGAACTGAGATCGTAAACAAGAATCTACTCGGGCGAGACCGTTGGGTTTCTCAAGGTTTTCGAGCTCCTCGTCGACGGCGCCTGAGAGCGGATGTCTCAAGCGCAACTCAACGACTGGATGCGCGACTCAGATGCTTGGCGGGATGGGCTGAAGTACGAGATGTTCCTCGAATGCTTCGATTGCGAATTGTCCGCGATGATCTGAGATACGCTCAATATGAAAACCAAGCCCGTGCTGTGATCTGTTCTCGAAATTCGGTCCGGAACAAACTCAACTTAGGTTGGGCGGAACAGGGATACCCTACGGGTTCCTCTCCAGCCGCCTGATGTTGCGGAAGCGCACAAGCGTGAGGCCATCGACGACTTCGTCGGGAATAGCGACGAAGGCAGGTCGACTCGGCATCGCCGCGATTCGTTCTTGCCACCGACCGGTGTCGAAGATGATATCGATGTCGTCCCGTTTCGTAAGCACATGCTTCGCATACCTCAGCGGTGTCGAACGATACCAATCGGCCACGATGACGGCATGGCGCGGCAGGGTCGCCATGTCGACCTGTTCCAGGAACTCCGTGGCATCCGACTCCGAACCGTCTCGCATGCCATAAGAAATGCCCGGGATGCAAGTAACCGTGGCGAGCACGAACAAGCCGACCGAAACCGGAGTTTCAGGCCGATCGCCATGCCGTGGAATGATCGACGACAGAGCCACACCCGCAAACACGGCAGCAGGAAACAGCAGCGGCAGCAAGTCGGCAGCCTGCCCAAAGACCTGGTAGAGGAGTATGAAGGCAAGGGAGCCGGCGACCATCCCCGACAGGATCGCGAGCGTGGCGACGCAACGCCTGCGCGTGATGACAGCCCCAAAGAGGACAATCATGCTGACGATTGCAAGAATGTCTTGGCGTTCCGGAGGTGCCAGTTCATGGCGCAGCCAGAGCAGTTTGATGCGCGCCTGCAATCGCGTCGTTCCCATCAGCGATCGAAACTGCTGCCCACTCGCCTGCCAGACCACGCGGTCGAGCTTGGCGCGCCATCCGGCGCTGGAATCCGGCAATTCGCCAAAGCTCGCGTTGTGTTGCTCAATGTAGTTATGGTCAATGTCCGGACGATCCCTGGTCCAAAGATAGCCGACGGAGTAACACGAAGGCAGAAGCACACATGAGGCTCCAAGCACCAACGAGAAACCCCAGCGGCGCCACGACCAGTTCCACCGGCTTCGCATCGTCCACCACGCACCCAGGAAAAAGGGAAGCATGAACAGCAGCGGCGGCCGATTGGCCATTGCGAAGCCGAACAGCAATGCAGCCAACAACATGTCCCGCCTCACGCCGCGACGCACCGAACGCACCAGAAGGTACGCGGCGCCCGCAAGCAACGCGAGCGTGGGTGCATACACTTCCGGCACTATGAGATTTGACCAGACCCGCGGGTGGGCCGTCAAAGCCAATCCGACGGCGCCGGCGATCCACGAAGACACCCCAAGACGAATCTGTAGAAGCATGCACAACCAGATGGCGGTGAGGCCGGCAGTGAAACACGCAAGAGAAACCATGTACGCCGGATCGACGCCGGGAACACGAGACACAAGCCAGCCGAGCGTAGCATATCCGGCGTAGCCGGGGGGATGCATGATCCCCAAGGTGGCTGATGCAAGCTGAAGATCACCCGCATCCTCGAAGCAGACGCCGGGTGGGAGTCGCGGTATGGCGAGCGAGGCAATGAACACGACAGCAAGACCCGGTGCGATCCAATCCGTGCGACGGAGCTTCGCCCAGCCTGGCTGCGTCGGTCGGGTCATCGACCCGGTTTGTCTTGACCCGAGTTGCTCATTCAATGACGTTCGCCGTAACGGCATGACACGTACACGACCGAACGTCATGTTCGAACACTGCCGCGTCTACGCCCCGGCCTACGAGATTTCTGAACGCTAAAGCGGAGTCAACGCAACTCGAGCACGAAGCAGCAATCACGAGTCCCCTATGCGTTCGTTTCATTAGAACAATCTACCTTCTAGAATGCGGCTTTGGACCTGCGTACGTTGCCTTACGTTGATCCCACCATGCCCCCCAGTCGTCATCCACGATGTCACAGCTTACTCCGGCCCACAGTTCGAGGGACCAGTTCGCGCTGAGGTAGCGTTCTGTCTCTGCTGAAGACCGGTGTGCCATGCTGCTGTAGATTGAATCAGCTCGCCGGTTCGGCAGAATCCGCAGATTCCTCTCTATGATGAGCGCGCCGATTTCAACAGCGCTCATGCTCGCGTGCGCCTTCCACCACTCGTTCCAGTAGGCTCTCAGGCCATCGACTTCTTCTCGTCCGGCGGCAAGGAGGCGCACCATCGTCCGTCGCAGATCCGAATGATCGGTGCCGAGCGATGCGCCTTTTTTTCGAAGGGTCTCCTTCACGTCCGCGAAGGCCAAGCGATCTCCGATGATCGTGTCAAGCCTGAGGCATATACCCCAGAAGACGACGGTAGTTGGATCCTCTCTACTTCTGCGGCCGATGACGAGAGCCGTGTCGAAGCTGGAAATCAGCGCAGGAACGATTTCGTGAAGGTGCTCAAAAAACAGCGTACTTGTCTCTGAATTGATCAGGGCGAGCCCAGCGGCCGCGCGAAGACTCTTATCTTCACTCTTGAGCGCTTTGAGGAGGGCCTCGACCATGACCGCGTACGCTCGCGATGTTGTGTCTTCGCCCAAGTCGATCAGTTCGTAGAGTATGGCTGCGTAGGTTTTTTCCTCCTCCGTGCCGTGGAAAAGCTTCACTCGCGCGTAATCTCTGGCTTCCGTGATTTCAGCGAGCACCTCTAGGAGCGGCTGCTTGATATCCCATCCGGACTTCACGAGCTTCTGGAACAGCGCAGGCACGGCGGCCCCCATGCGCGTCAGTTCCTTTTGGGCATCTCGCGCGATCTTGGCATCTTCCGAAAGAAGCTCTTGAATCAGCCGCTCCAGGACTGGGTCGGCGGTTGCCGCAGCATCGTTCTGACGATTGGCGCGCGCCTTGGCCTGAGCGGCGTAAGCGGCTGCATCGCCCGACCTACCCGGCCATGCAAACATGGACGCCATAACCAAGATCAATAGAATTCGATTCGCTACCATCGTTGCAGTTCCTCTCCGTCTGTTCCAACCTTCGCCTCCGTAAGGTATGCTTGTTCCGAGGCGTCTCCACTAACCCCACCTCGGATCCTCGCGCCGCGATATTACCAAGCGATTAGCGGACCGTCGATTAATTTCTTGCGTGGCTGGCACTCTTGGTCCTACTACTACAGCGCCGCTTGGTCATGGTCTATCCCGTCGGCACGAGGGCAGCTCTTCGATTCTGATGTCTCTTGCGACGAGCGCCGCGAGCGTTCTCTTTCGATGGCTCTCCCGCGCTAATCGGTTTCGCCGCTGGTGGTAGGC
>JAJDDY010000053.1 GCA_029260075.1 Phycisphaerae bacterium | reverse complement strand
TCCGTGACACTTCCGGCGGGAGGGGTGCGCCGAGTCAGAGCCGCAGGCGCCAGCCTGCGGACTCCCTGCGTCAGCATGTCACCGGGCTTGCGCCCGGTGCTCTGAAAAGCGCCCGACGCCGATTCTGTCACGCACCCGGTGGACGGTAGCAAGGTCTGTCGTTGTTGCGTACACTGTCGCCGGTATGGTTTGGATCATCATCATCGCAACGCTCGTCCCCTTCGCACTGTCCGTCGCGGCGACCTACTGGGTGCGCGGATGGTCCCGGCGTCGGGGATTTGTCGACAATCCCGGTGGCCACAAGACGCACGACACGCCCGTCGCGCTCGGTGGGGGGATCGCAATCGTGCTGGCGACATGCGGTCCCATTCTTCTTGGGTCACTGGCCGCCTGGTTGCTCAACACTTCGACACCGCCCGCGTGGATACCGAACGCGGTGCGAATGCACATACCGGGCATCACCTCAAGGCTTCCGATGGTTCTTGGAGTGGTTGGCGGAGCTCTCGCGCTGCACGCCGTGGGTCTAATTGACGATCGCCGAGCGCTCGGCGTGGCTCCAAAACTCGCGGTGCAAGTCGTGGTTGCCCTCTTCACGGCCTGGATCTTGGGGATTCGTGTGATCGAAGCGGTTCCCGGTCCGGTGTCCATCATCGTGACGGTGTTGTGGATCGTGCTGATCACGAACGCCTTCAATTTTCTGGACAACATGGATGGCCTCAGCGCCGGCGTTGCGGTGATCGCGGCAGCGGTCTTCGCAATTACGTCGGCACGGGCGGGTCAGGTGTTCATCCCCACCATGGCGTGGGTCATCGTCGGCGCACTCCTGGGTTTCTTGCTGTTCAACTTTTCACCAGCGACGATCTTCATGGGCGACGCCGGAAGCCTCGTCGTTGGCTACCTAATGAGCGTCGTTACGATCATGACCGATTTTTATGATGGCGCAAGCGATGTGACGCCGTTGGGCGTCCTCGTGCCGCTTGTCGTACTTGCCGTGCCGCTGTATGACGTGGGCAGCGTCGTGATTCATCGACTCTACGCTGGGGAGAGTCCGTTCCACGGTGACGCCCGACATTTTTCGCATCGCTTGGTCAAACGCGGCATGACTGCCCGAGGGGCTGTGTTGACGATCTATCTCGCGACAGCGGCCACTGGTATTCCAGCCGTCGTGCTGGCGCGGATCGATTGGGTCGGCGCCCTGCTCCTGCTCATTCAATGTCTTTGCGTTGTCACCATGATCGCCGTTCTCGAAAAAGCGCGTCCTGCCGACAAGAACTAACGTCTGTGGTCGTGGGTTGATAATCGGCGCTTCCATGCGGAGAAGCGTCAGCATCGCACGAGAACGAGTGCCGGGCGCACTGCACACGGCCTCGCACTGACTGCCCACCACTTCCTGCAGCCTCCAATGCGGATGAACCGCCAAACTCTCCCTACAGGTCTTCCGGGTGGCACAGTCGCTCAGAACGCCAGTATCGAGCCGTGCGGGATTCCGATCGCGTCAACGGTCGCCAGAAGCCTGCCAGTCGCCCGTGCCGGGTGCGGCCGGGCGTACGGAGGATGTCGCAGGCGACGGCGGTCCACAAATACGCCGTCCGATCTAAACCGAAGGTTGATTCGGGCCGATGGGACTGAGAACCGATAAGTGGCACCGTCCGGGTCCCATAGCTCGGTAGGCGTACACAGGGACTTCGGTAGGGCGACAGACGCCACGGCTGGCGTCGACGTCACTGCGAGTGGCGCAGGGCCGGACCGACAGGCAGGAGTTGAGACAAATGAAGAAAGTAAGTCTTCGGACACGTGCAATGCGATCGATGATGGCGCTGGCGGTAGGCGGTTCACCCATGATGTTGGGCGGTTGCGATGACATGTCGCAACAGGCGCTGCTCGGTGGACTGGAAACAACGGCTCAGACGCTATCTCAGACTTTGATATCCGTATTCTTTCTGAATCTGGCCGATGAGCCCTCCGTCAACGCCAACGGCTTGACCACGACATAGGCGAAGGTCGGGCGACAGACATACAAACAAGCAGCCGTCAGCGCGGTAGCGCACAGTGTCAGTTTTCTGGCTCTTGTGCGCTCGCGCGTCCATGCACACATCTAGCCCTGCTCGCGTCCATCGTTGCCGCACGCTCTTCCGGGTTGGATTTCGCCTCTTTCCCGTTGTACGCGATTCTAGTGACCGGTTCGTCCAATCCGAGCCGCGACCGTAAGGGAGCGTCTTAGAGCATGTGTGAGAAGACGTACAAGACGGATTGCGATGAACCGAGCCGCGCCCGTGAGGAAGCGGTTTTCACCCGCGAGCCCGGATCACTCCCTCACGGTCGCGGCCCGGTAGACCCGTCATTCGATGCGTGATAGCGCACTGGTGCAGCGTCGCACCTTAATGTTCGAGTTGGCAATGTTCACTCCCTCACGGTCGCGGCTCGGTAAGAGGCATTTCACACACGTTCTTAGCTGTGACAGAGCACTAGTTCTGGGAAACCATGTCCACAAACCGGACCAGTCGCCGGCCGAGCTTTGTCCCTACGGTTTCCAGTTCTGCCGCGAAACGCACTTGGCATACCATGCCATGACGGAGGTGGGGCGATTCGGCTAACCCGGTGTCGACGGTAATCTCGAAATAAGGCCGTGCAGCTTGAGCAGTCTGCGGATTCACCGCCACGCTTCCGCCGCCGAGGTGCGTGAGCACTTTACTGGAGATGATACGTGAGGCTGCCGGCGTGATGCGCGTGATGTGTCCGCGCAGTGTCTTTCCGGGCATTGCCACGGGTTTGATTTCGACGGACGCGCCGACGGCTGGACGTGATGACGCCATTTCGTCCTCAGCGAGGATTGCCCGGATTTGCCACGTGCCGGCCCCCACGCTCGCCAGCGGGTCGCCTTTACGCACGAATCTTCCGACGTCCGTAGGGCGAACGCAAGCCGTAATCGCCCCGTCGGTCACCGCCACAATTCTGAGGTCGGCCTTATCTCGCCGCCGTAACTCCAACTCCTTTTGCAAGACACGAAGTCGCTCCTCTTCCTGCTCGGCTTTGGCGCGGTCATCGACGTCGTACACGCGCTGGCGGATCGCGGACGCTTCGATTGCTGCTGAGACTTCGGCGATGCGTTCGGCGAGCTTATCGTTTTCCAACTCCGCAAGCAGTACGCCGGGGACGATTCGATCGCCCGCCCGCATCGCGATGCTGCTGATGAACCCGTCGACGCGTGACCGGATGACGCTGTCGTCCGTTCGTCCGAAGACGCCCTCGGCGCGCACTGATGACGGGATGGGCGCCAGCAGCGCTGCACTCGGCAGGCCGATCAAGAGTATGAGGCTGAGTGCGATGGCGCGTTTTCTGACGGGCGCAGTTTCTGCTGCCTGCCACAGGTAACGCGTAAGGCGCACCAGTATACCCAGTACGGCGCCGCCGACCATGACGCCGCTTAGTACGAGACCGATTACCGGGACTTTGAAGGCCACAAGGGCACCGATTCCGATGATGATTGAAAGGCGGTATATCGATGATGCGATCCCGAAGCCTAGCAGCAGGGCGTGCAGACGCAACCCGCATGGCGGCGTGGTGTTGCGAAGCGATAGAAAGATGCGCTTTGCGGCGCCGCTGGCGAAGTTTGCTGCGCGCTGCCGCAGATTCGGGATTTCTAGAAGATCGCTAAGTACATAGTAGCCGTCGAACCGCATAAGCGGGTTGATGTTGAAGATGACGGTGATTACGCTCGCAAGGACAATGACGTTGTACGCGAGGTCGTGCACTCTTCCCGGGTCCGTCACGGACCACACAAGGACACCCATCGCCGCGAAGATACTCTCCACGTACATACCGGCCAAGCCGACGATCAGTCGATCACGTTTCTTCGTAAAGCCCCAGCAAGCCGTCGCGTCGACATACGCGCACGGTGTGAACACGATCAGGTACGCGCCCATCTCTGGTACGTATCCGCCGAAGTGTTTCGTTGCGAAGGCGTGCCCGAACTCGTGAAATAATTTCAACACTACGAGCGTCAACCACATCATCGCCAAGTTTTGCGGAAGCAGCACGCCCTGAATCGGTTGTATTAGCTCGTGAGCGCTCTTGAAGGCCACAAAGCCGGCCACGGCCATGAGGCCAACCCACACTGCGAAGAACCAACGGCTGAAGACGTGCTTGGCGTAGGGAAGCATACGCGTCAGAAACGTGTTCGGATTCAGCAGCGGAATCTGGAGAAACAGAAAACCGGTGATCTTTCGCTTGAGGCGCTGTTTCTTCTGACGGACGTGGCGCCGATAGAGAAGCTTGTCGTCGGAGAACGGTAGGCTGAGAAAGTTCAACTGGTGAAGTTGAAAGACGAATTGGTAGAATCGTTCCTCGTCTTCCTGCCTCAATGTGTTGTTGGCCACGAGTTCGTCGAAGGCTTCGTGCAGCGCTCGTCGCCGATCGATGGCTACGAACACGGCGTAGTCCGCCGGTTCGAAGCGGTGACTTTGCAGGGTCATCGGATCGGTAACGACGTAGGCCGCTTCGCCACGGAACAGGTGACGTGTGACGGTAAGATCCTGGCGCGTTCCGGCGCGCACTTCTCGCAACCGTTCCGCAAACGATCTCACTGGCGAGGGATTCTCTTGTGTTGACTGTGTTGCTGTCATAACCAGAACTTGATACGTAGGAAATCGATGATTCGATGAACCCCGACCCACCACACGCGTCGCCGTCCGACGTGGATCTTGGCCACGCCCACCATTCCGGGACGTAGCCAACCCTCATCGAGGCTGGCCGTTGCTTCGACCACGCAAGCATTTCCGCGCTCGCGAATCTCGGTTTGCGGATGGATGCGGGTGACTCGAAGATTCCGCACCTGCTGTGGACGGGCGATCGGCGCGAAGGTACCCGCGAGGTTGAGGGCGACATCGTCGGCGTCAGATTCTGGTACGGCCAGCTCGACGATCAGGCTGTGCGGTGGCGCGATTTCGAACAGGGGATCACCCAGTGCAAGGACGCTACCGATGCGCGTTCGGAGGTCGCCGGCGATCACGACACCATCGATCGGCGACCGCACTGTACATCGTGCGATTCTCGTATCTATGATCTTGAGCCGGGCTTGGGTGAGCTTCTGATTGGCCGACGCCAGTTGGTACCGAACTGTATCTTCATTTGCGAGGGCATGGTCTTTCTCACGCTCGTAAATATTGGATTCGGCGCTCAGCTCCGTCCGGCTTTGTCGCAGATCGCGATGATCGAATCGGCAGAGCACGTCGCCGCGTTTGATCACGTCGCCCTGGAAGACGTTCGTTTCGACCAGCATCCCATCAAACGGTGCGGTAATATGTCTGCTTTCTTTCGGCTTGATCAAACAAGGTACGGTCAGGCTGTAGTCCGCCTCTCCGAACGCGACCCACGCGCTGGTGGCCATGAGCGCGAGCACGAGTAACTTGCGTCCGTACCGTCCCTTCGACATGAGTCCGGTGATCGCATCGCGGGCGACGTCCGCGCCGTGGCGAAGCAGACCTCGTTTGGATTCTCTTAGTAGGACCATCGCGCCGGCGAACGGTTCGAGGTTACCGCGAATTTGCTCGATCTGTTCCTTCGTAAACGGACGATCCGCCTCTCTGCGAAGGCTGATGACCATTACGATTTTGCCCTGCGCGTGCAAAGGAATTGAGGCCACCGCATCTCCGGTGACCGCCGTTCGCCATTGCTGGTGCAGGCGGAATCGTGATTCGGCATCGTCGCCCGACCAGGCACTCTCTGCGGCACAGGTCATCGCGTGGTCGGCGTCAAGGCATTCCTCCATCGCTGAACGCATGGCCTGAACGCCGGTGCTTTGCTCGGCGACGCGATCGAGCCCGGAGATCGAGATAATGTTTATCTCATTGCGAACGGCCAGCCCGAGGGCGACCTGCTCGCATCCGAGTTTGTTGCGCAGGTTGTTGGTCAGGGCGAAGGCCAGTTCTTCCGGTGTAGCAAAGGCGGCGGCGCGAGCCATGGCCTTGCTCGTGTCGCCGATCGAGGCGGGCTGATCCTGGCGCTCGCGGTCCGCTTGTCCCGCGTAGGACGCAAAGCACGCGAGGGCCTCCAAGAACATGAGTTTCTTGGCGGCGTCGAGTGATCCCTTTCGTGAAACGACCACGGCGACGGCACCGATCGGCTCGTTGGAGTCGTCGAATAGTGTGGCCGATAGGAGGGCGACTTTCGATTCGCCGTCCTTGGATTCGAGCAGGCGGGCCTTGTTGCCGTGTTCGACAAGTGTGTCCGTGAGAAACTGTTGCACGCCGGGCATCCAAAACCCAACATCGTTTTGATCGGGTTCGTACTCGACTTCGATGACGTCGGATCCGTCGCGAATCGAGATAGCTGCACAGGGACTCGCAAGGGCTTTGGCAAGGATTTCTACGACACTTGAGTAGTAATTGTGGAGCGAAGGCGCGGATCGCGTCAGCGCGGAAATCTCGCCGTACGCGTTGAGGTTCGCGGTTGCATCGCCGGGCTGCGTTGTCCGGTCCTTAGCGGTCGTTTCTGTAGTCACCATCAGCGGATTGCTGTTCCCTTTCGCACTGCTTACGCTGTCTGTGCTTCGGCGGCTGCCTCAAGGTTATTCGGCAGGCTGATCGTTGAGAAGAATCGGAAGCCGCACTCGAACGCATCTTCGCGAACGAGGTAGGCCCGGACACACCGTGCGAAGGTGGTTGGCAGGTCAATTTTTGCGCGCTCAAAATCCAGCCGGTACACGTCACCGACCCTGGCCGGAATAGGTAGGAGCAACGCACAGCCGCCCTGCGAAATGTCTCCGGTGACACCTTTGACCTTGTAGTCGCGAAGCTCGCTCGTATTGCCTGAGCACATAGTGACGCCTGCTTTGATCATGACTCGAAAATGACCGCGTCTGGCCCTGATTTCTGCAGGCGTGTTGCGATCCAACTCGTCGAAGAAGTCGATCGCGTCGGCTTGACTGCTTGCGTCCTTCTCGTTGTCCAGATGGTCGAACATGTTCCGGTCTCTCTCAGCGAACCAGTGTTGGTCTAGTCGTGCTTGGATACGACGCGCGACTCATCCAACGCGGAACCGCCTGTCGTCGGTTCAATGAGGCGGGCTTGCTCTTCGGGAAGCGGCGCGGCGAAACTCACGCGAACCTTCATTCCGGCGATCCAACCGCCGTTTTCGTTATCAATACGCAGCTTGATTCTGACAGTTTGGCTGGCTGGGTCGATGATCGAGCTAGCAAACACAACTTCGCCGGTTCTCGGTTCCCATCGCGGGTCATCGGGAAGCACGGCGAAGCGGCTGCCCACCTCAATGGTATGAGCAGCGCTCAGTGGGCAGTCAATCGACACGTCGAGAGGATTCAACGCGACGATTCGAATGAGATCTTCTGCTTGCCAGACGGATTCCCCGGGCGCCTTGAACGTCTTGGCTACGTACCCGGCGAACGGCGCGCGGACGAGTAGACGTTCGAGCAGCAGTCGCTGAAATTCGTGGTCGCGCACTGCCTGCTCGCGTCTAAACTTCGCTTCCTCAAAGCGCAGGCGTGCCGTGTCGGCAATGGCCCGGGCATCGTACAACTCCTTGCTGCTGGCGCTGTCGTCGCCGCCAAGCTTGCGAATCCGTTCAAGATCTCGCGACGATTGCTCCATCTTGACGGCGGCCAATTCGATAACGATGGTTGATGCCGCGTCAGCTTCCGCCTTCTCAGTTCGAACTCGCTGGACACCGTCATCCAAGACAACAAGGAGTTCGCCTTCTTCGACGAGTTGTCCTTCGGAAACAATCAAACGTGTGACGCGGGCGGGTTGAATCGACGCGAGGGTCGCGTCCTGATGCGGTCGGGTGATTCCGGACACCTCCGGGAAGGCGTTCGGACCAGCACCCGTTTCCTGGCTTTCGCGTGCGTCGTCACGCGGATCGCCAGACGCCGCGCCGGCGCCTTGAAGGATCCACGCACCGACGAGGATCGACAGCATCGACCAATAACCTGTCGTCGAGCCAGCCCGCATGACAACCACCTTGACACCAAAAGCGCGGAGTATCCAGTCGCACGTATCGACATGCCAACTTGCTCCGAACTAGGCATCGGCGTCCGGACGCTCGCGCTTAAACGCCAATGGTGTTATCGGCGGTTCGTCCCTTGTTTCTCGCCGGGCAACCGCTGTTCGCTGGAGTTGTTCCCCGGTTTCCCAAGCCCTCGGACGAGGCTCCATACGAGTGCGAAAAATCCGCCCGGCGACATCGTCGAAGCTTGCTTCTCCGAGCGTTCGGCGCGGGTTTCGTCGGCGTCCGTCAGCATCGGGCCGTCGTCGAGCGGTGCGGTCTCCTGGCGATCCACGGTCGTCGTCTCGGAGGACTCGACTTCCTCCTGCGACACTTCGCGGACGTCCGCTACCGCGGCGCTTTCTTGGACCTCAGGGCCGGCCGGCTTGAAGACGTCGTTGAAGCTCCCGGTGGCGAAGGGAGGCCTAATGGGCAGTTCGTCACGCGTGATGTCGAAATCCCTTGTGGTGAACTCAGACGTGCTCCCCTCGACGTCAATATCCACAGAGGGATAGTCTGGTCCGCCGATGGCGGCGAATAGATCAGGCACGGGCGCAGCTTGCTCAGCATCGGTAGGCCCTTGGTCGTCCGCGCTTGCCGTAACTACCACGTCGTCTGAGCCAGAGACGTCTTCGTTCGGGTCCAGAACCTCCAAGTCTTCGCTGCCATCCCACACGACGCCAGATTTCGCGCCGTCCTCTTGGGACACGGGCCTCCCCGGTTCCGAATCACCTGTGAACACGTCGGGTTGCGGGGAAACGAAGTCGTCTGGAACTTCGGCTGTCGCCGGTTCGGTTGGTACGCTCGCGGTAGTCTCGTTGGCCGTTGCAGCGGTGGACGGGGTGACGCCCGTGTCCGCAGCGGGACTCTCGATCACGCGGACATCCGGCTGATCATTAACCGAGCTGTCAACACTTGGCGTTGTCGGGACGGTCACGTTCTGAGCACCCACGGTCGGCGCGGCGACCGGGTCCGGGTCGCCGGCGTCAATCGTGCTCTCAAGAACTATGTTGTCTTCCGCATCGACGGTTGCTGTGTCGACGATGGAATCTGCAGTCGGATTCTCGTCATCCTTCTGCGCGTTGTCATCGTCGGCCGATGCCGAAGTATCTTCGCCCACTGTGACCGAGACCGTGCTCGTGCTCGAGTCGCCGGTCGGGTCGCTTGCGGTGTACGCAAACGAGTCCGACCCAACGAATCCTTCGTTCGGTGTATACGTGAATGTTCCGTCGCCGTTGTCCGCTACCGTGCCGTTGGCCGCCTGAGTGAAGCCGGTGATACTCAATGTATCGCCGTCGGCATCAGTATCGTTGGCTAAGACATCGTCAGTCGTAACCGGCATTTCCGCAGTGGTGGCCACCGTGTCATCAGTCGTGACCGGCGCTTCGTTTGTCGGTGTTGGTGTCGGTGTCGGTGTTGGCGGAGGTGGCGGTGCGGCTCCTGCGTCCACGGTAATGCCGAAGGTAGCCGTACTGTCCGACCAGTCGTCACCGTCGTTGGCGCTGAAGGTAAAGCTTGTCGATCCGGTCCAGCCCGCATCCGGCTCGAAGGTCAGGTCGTTGGCGTCGATCTGAGCTTGCGTGATCGTATCGCCGGCGTTGACCGCGACACCGTTGAGTTTCAGCGTCCCGTTCGCAGCCAGTGTGTCCACACGATAGCTTTCGACGG
>JAJDDY010000052.1 GCA_029260075.1 Phycisphaerae bacterium | reverse complement strand
ACAGCGGTAATCGCATAACACACCGATTCAAGACGTGATACACAAACCCAGGTTCTGTCACACGGAGCGGGCGTCCCATGCAGGTAGCCTACTAACCCCATGCACGCTGTCAAGAAAATCTTCCTGACACCTTTTCTTCGTTTGACACCTTTTCTTCGTTTGACACCTTTTCTTCGTTCAAGAAAATCTTCCTGACACCTTTTCTTCGTTCTTTTCTTCTTGTAGCTTACGTCTAACTGCCAGTCGACGCCTACAAGGTCCGCCAACGAATACGACCGAGGGATACATACCAACTATCGCAATCGGGATCCACAACGGTATAGCGAACTCCAATCTTCCGCTCCGCATGCTCCACCACGGCCAAAGATAGGATACATTAAATGGTGGACTGGGTTTCGAGAACCAACCAACATTCTCGTAATCCGCGTTCAGCTCAAAGCAAATATTCCCGTAACCGACAAAGAAGGTCACGCTTTTTCCAAATCGACCAATGGTTTTGGATATACTTGCTCCCCAAACGACGCCCAAACCGATCACGGCGCCTATACACAGTGCGAGACAAAACCTACGCTTCATGATCGGACACCTTCAAACAGTTTTGGTTGCACATCCGCGAGCGAAGGACCCCAACCCAACTCACGCTACCTTCGTCGCGACGCGATCACGCGCGCCCGCTAGAGAAACACTTGCCATCGACCGACAACTCCAAGGCTCAGTCCATGCGGATCCAGTTGGCGCCCGCTCCTGTCATCGGGCCCTCTTGGTCCACAGGTGCTCGCCCCGGCAACCGGTCGAAAGCGCCAAAACCCGCGCGGTGAATTGAGCCGTGTGCATCCTGGGCAAAACTAAGATACGAGTCGACTGTAGGTCTGGGTCCCCTAAAACGTGTGTCCATCCACTTCCCCCTGATGAAAGCCGTCAGCCGCACAAGGTGCAGTTGACTGAAGTGGGCCGGTACAACGGGCAAGTCCTGAGCTTGCTGTAGATCGGGAGGTCTTGGCGACGACGTACGCGTACTGAGCGCATCATTACTACTGCCAAAAGGTGTCTGCAGATTGACTAGCACGCCTCCTCCATTCCCTGCTTTGGGGTTGAAGTGGTATCGTGCTGCTACGGTCAGATCTGTCATCCAAACTGCCGATGACCCCATGACTACTGAGACGCCATTGTTACTAGTGGACTGGTAAGGATATTGCCTGTACTGGGCAAATATACCGGCGTTCGTTCCGAACAATCCCGCGTTTTCGCGCAGAGCGAAATGAAGCCTAGTATTGGAGCTGTTGTATGACCGGATCGAAGATCCATAATTGAGCGTCGTGCTCTTCGGGCCGGGGTCTGTACCGTCCCAACGAATCTCAATCTTCCCAGAGTTGCCGAGGCTATTTAGGTTGAACGGTTTATAGTAAGTCGTATTGTCTTTAGGATTCAAAACCTCGGCTACCTTCTGACCGTCAACGTACACGGAGAAGGCGCAGGTCCGGCGATCATTTTTTACGACAAGATAGGCCATCCCGCCGAGAGTTCGCACCGTACGCAAGTGCGCGTGGTGTGGCTTTAACCCACTAGGATCACCTGCAAGGGCCGGTGAATTGCGTATGTATCGATACAGATTCATTCCGTCCGCGTAGCCGATGGGATCTCGCTGCAGCCACCGCCCATGTTTCGGGTCGTAGTGTCTCGCTCGGTTGTATTGTAGCTGGCGGTTTAGTTGGCCGGGTACGGACGGCTCGCTGGGGTTGGAGGCCAGGAAGTGCAGGCGGCGGCCGGTGAAGAAGTATTGGTTGCCCACGCCGCTGGTGCGTAGCTCGACCATATAGTCGTGCGAGCCTTGGCCGAATAGCAAGTAATGATCTTCGCCGACCTCAACGAAACCGTTGAGGTTTGCATCGGCTTGAGGATCAAGCGCGGGGGCTGTGTCGTTGGGGAAGGGTTGGACGGCGGCGAAGAACTCGTCGGAGTCTTCGCTAAACGCCGTTCCATCGCGATTGAAGTCGGCGATGTCGTGCCCCCAAATGGTTACCTTGCCGTAAGCGTCGTAACTGTAGGCTTCGGCCAGCACACCGTTGTCGGCAATCAAGCCCGTTACCGTATCCAACTCGCGAAGGAGGTAGTAGAAGGTATCAGCCGGCCCCGGATTGGTGGGATAGTTCTCCCCCTCGATCAAAATGGCTCGCTCATCGACGCGTTGCGTGCCGTGGATGTAGCGACGCACGAGATCGTCGGTGGACTTGTCGTATTCAGCAATCACGTTTGAACCATCGTGGTAAAACTTCAAGTCCTCAACCACCGCGTCAACGTCCTGATCGAACCGAGTCCAAGAGCTTATCATACGCCCCAGGGCGTCGTATTCAAAGGCGGCCACCTGAATCGGCGTCGCGCTACCATCTTCGACCTTGACCAGCCGGTTGAGGCCGTCGTAAGTGTGCACATAGCCGGTTTCGTCCGTCGTGAGATTGCCGGGACACGCGGCGGGCAGTAGCGTGCCCTCGCTGGCTACGAAACTTCGCCGAAGGGAAGCCAGAGTAGGGCTACCTTGCGCGGGTGCCCCATCCCTTTCCTACTGGAAAAGGGTGGGGGAAGGATGCGAAGTGTGCGGCGAAGCGAGCGGGCGTGCCACCTACTACTCCGGCACACAATAAGTGAACACATATGAATTACAGTTCAAATGGTTCCAAGCGGACTACGCCAATTGCGCTGCAGAGTGAGACGCGTCATACATGTTCAGATAATCGGTGTCGGAGTAGTAGCACGTTGAGTTTCACCGCGGCCGTGCAGTGTGTCGCTACGACTTGGCTGGTCATCGTTCTAGCGGACGACGCCTTGGCCAAGCTATTGATCGACGCCGCCTCGGTCAGCTTGGCGGAACATGTCGTCGGCAACCGACCCGACCGTCCGGAACCGCGTGCCATCAAACGCCGACCGAAACCCCACAAGCTACTAACCAAACCCCGGGGCGAAGCACGCGCTGAACTGTTCGGAGGAAAACGGCCGTAGGACCGATGAGAACAGCGGCCGTGCCATTCCGTCCTGACACCCTTTCGTCCCCCACCTTTTCTTCTCCCCTTCTCCCGCAGGCGAAGGTGCGAGAAAGGATTCACGCACCAGCGAATTCGCGGATGCGGGGGTGCGAGAACGGATTCACACACCAACAGCAGATTCACGCACGAGCGTGCACCTGCACAAACACCGGGAAGCTTCGGTCCCGCGCTGTCGAGTCCGTTACCGCAGCTTGCGGCCGAACCGACTCGATCACCGTGCCGTGCGTTCGACTCGGGGTTACCCGATCGATGCGGACGCTCAGCACGGCGCCTGGGGCGGCTTGGTTGTCTTCGCAAACGATTTCGAAATAGCGATCCGCGCGACCGGTCACAATCGTCAGTTCAGAAACGTCGTCGCCGATGCTCGCTGCGCCAAGACTCGCCGAGGTGCGTTCGACGATGATTCGTTCGGTTCTTCCGACGAGGCTTTGCCGGTACGCCAGCGACAGTGAACACTCCAGTTCCGACAGGCGGGCCATCCGTTCAGCGGCCACATGATTCGGCACCTGCCGGTCGGACCAACCCGCCGCCGGTGTGCCTTCGCGCCGACTATACGGAAACGCATGAATCTTGCTGAACCCGGCGTATCGAGAGGTGTCAAGTGTGGCCTCAAAGTCCTCGTTGCGCTCGCCGGGAAAGCCGACGATGATGTCCGTCGTGATCGCCGCATGATCCAAAGTCGTACGCACGCGATCGATCATGGCCACGAAATCGTCACGGGTGTACTGGCGATTCATTCGTTTCAAAATGCCACCGCTGCCGGATTGGAGCGGCAAGTGCAGATGCGGCACGCACACGTCGTGGGCGGCGATGGCTTCAAGGAGGGCGTCGTCTACGTCTCCGGGTTCGAGGCTTGAAAGTCGCAATCGCTCAAGCCCATCGACCTGTGCGAGCGCCGTCACCAAGTCGACAAGCGGCGACGATTGACGAGTCCAGCGCTTCCGAATGGCCGTTGCTCTCCCGAACGCCCCGAGAAAAATACCGGTCAAGATGATTTCTCGATGGCCCGCCTGAACCAGATCGCGGGCTTCAGCCACTGCGGTCTCGATCGGTTTGTCGCGCATGGTAGGCCTGAGGCGCGGGATGATGCAGTACGTGCAGAACGCATCGCAGCCATCTTGCACCTTGAGGAACGCCCGCTGATGTCCGCCGAACGACTCGATTCGTTCGGCGAGTGTGTGCGTGTTCTTGACAACGGGATCGGAGGGGGGAACAATAGGGAGCGTTAACTTGGACGTCCGCGATGTGGTGGTGACACGCCGAAGTTGCTCGATACCGGAATTATTCCATACCTTCTTCCGATGAGCGTCCGGTCGTCCGCTGTTGTACCCGAGTTCGCCCGTGGTTTGTTCCGGGCAATCGGGATGTGCGGCCTTCCCAGAGGTGGCGAGGATTTGGACGAGTGCGGCGCGTATGTCGACGTCGTGCCCCAAGACCGCAGCCACACCGTCCAGCCTGCGCAGGCGGTCAGCTTCCGCCATAACCCCGCAGCCGACCACTACCACAGGGACTCGTCCTTGCCGGCTTGCACGGCGGATTGCCTGCCGGTTTTTTCTGGCGGCGTTTTCCGTGACGGCGCAGGTGTTGACGACGGCGATGTCTGGGGTGTCGCCGCGCTGGGCAGGACGATAGCCGTGGGCCTCTAGTACTTCGCGAAGTTGTTGCGACTCGTACTGGTTGACTTTACAGCCCAGGGTAGTCAGCAGATACTTCCGTGCCATGCTGGCGGACTTTACCCGAGAGGCCTACTCGGGGAAAGCGCCCGTGTACACAACGGGGGGAACATGGTACGACCCGACACGAGGCGCCGAACCGCTTAATCAGCTACGGAGACGAACCGCATGGCGAGCACTCAGACCGTTTGGGGCATTGACCTCGGACGCGGCGCACTCAAGGCCGTAAAACTTCGCTTGGCCGCTGACGGCAAAGTCGATCTTCTGGCGCACGAATTCATCGAGCACGCCAAGATACTCAGCCAACCCGACGCCGACCGCGCAGAACTGATCAACAGCGCATTGGAACGGTTTCTGTCGCACCACGATCTTTCAAAAGACCTCGTCGTTGTCGGCGTTCCCGGACAACACACGCTCGCCCGTTTTACCAAGCTCCCGCCCGTGGCTCCGAAGCGCATCCCCGACATCGTTCGATACGAAGCCGATCAGCAAATCCCATTCGATATGGACGAAGTGATCTGGGATTTCCAAACGTTTCAACAGGAAGACTCGCCAGACCTAGAGGTCGGCATCTTCGCCATGAAACGCGAACTGATCCGCGAACATCTACTTCACTACGAACAGGCGTCGATCGAACCGATGGTGGTGCAATCCGGCCCGCTCGCGGTGTACAACGCCGCCCATTTCGACGGAATCGTCGGCGACGAGACGACCATCCTGCTCGACATCGGCGCGGAAAACACGGACCTCATCATCGCCACGAAGGCGACCTTCTGGACGCGAACGGTTCCCATCGGCGGCAACAACTTCACAGAAGCGCTGGTCAAATCGTTCAAACTTTCGTTTTCCAAAGCCGAAGCCCTGAAGCGAACCGCCGACGGCAGCAAGTACGCCCGTCAGATCTTCCAGGCCATGCGACCGATCTTCGCCGATCTTGTACAGGAACTTCAACGATCCATCGGGTTCTATTCGTCAACGCACCGCGATACCAAGATCGAAAAGGTCGTCTGTTTCGGCAACGCCGCCAAGCTGCCCGGTCTACAGAAGTATTTGCAGCAAAACCTGGGGCTGGGCGTCGATCTTCCCAGCGCCTTCAGTAAGGCCAACGTCGCGGGCGGCGGGGCGGACTTCAACGACCAAGTACTCGCCTATGGCGTAGCCTACGGGCTGGCGGTTCAGGGGCTCGATCTCGGCAAGGTAACGAGCAGCTTGCTGCCCACGGCCATAGCGAAGCAACTCGTTTGGCGACGCAAAAAACCGACCTTCGCCGCTGCGGCCGCTTGTGTGTTGCTTGCCGGGGGGTTGGTTTGGTTCCGACAATCAACAGACATGAGTCAGTTGGCCGCTGAGGCTGCGGCGAACGCGAGAACGCCGTCCGATGTCGACGGCGCGTGGAACGTCATAAGTGGCGGCGCGAGCCCGTCGCTAAGCGATCGCGATCAGGCGTCGGTCATCTTGGCGGCCGGTTCGCTTCTGAAGAAAGAGCTACGACAACTCAACGGCAAGGGCGACGAGGAGCGCGAACAGGTCGAAGAACTCATCAAGATTCAACACAACAAGCCCATAATGCCATTGATTTTGCAGGCGATTCACGAATCACTTCCGGATGAGACCGCGATGATGCAATTGATCAAGTCGCAGCCCGACTTGCTCGCCGCCGTCGAGGCTGGGGTCGTGCCGCCGAGGGACGAGCGCCCCTTGGTCACCATCACGTCGTTGGATATGGTGTTCTTCCCTGACATCAACTCCATGGAAGTGTGGGACAGCATGATTCCCGTACCGGAGCCAATCAACGACCCCGATGCCGCGCTTCCGGCGATGAAAATTATCATCCAATGCACAACGCCACACAAAGATGGCGCCAGATTCGTCCGCGAGTCGTTCATGGACCCGCTACGAAAGAACGGGCGCAAGCTTGGCACCGGTTTTTACTTCGACCGCGTAATTCTGTTCGATGGTGGCCGGGTTGACCCGCGTTCGTCTGCGCCGAAACCCGACGAAAACGCGCCTAGCGCGGCGGCTGTATCACCCAGCGGGCTCGACCCGCTTACGAACGAACCAATCGCCCGCGATTGGCAATTCCAGATTTGGGTGGACGCCGTGTTCGAGGACTTCCCGGCGGACGAATTGGACGGAGGCGAGACCGAGGATGATGGCGGCTAGTGAGCCGAGCACCCGTCGCGCGTATCGGTCGCGCGCCCTGCTGAACACCGCCGCCCAGTAGCATCTGGAAAAAGATCCCGGGCGTCAGGAGCTAGAGATTTATGGAAGCATTGAGACGACATGGGTTCTTCATCATTTGCGGTCTCGTCGCGATCGGCGGCGTCGCGCTGGGTGTAACCGGTCTTCAGGGGATGCCCGAGGTCACGGCTGAGATGAAGAAGGTCGAAGGTATCTACTCAAGCCTCACGGGGTTGCAAACCGGACCGGTCAACCGTGACCGTCTACAAGAAGAGCAAGATCGAATCGACGCCCTACTGAGTGACCGAGACCAGGTCTTCAATAAGGCCAAAGAGTTGTACGGATATGAACCGCTGATTCCTGACGCCTTCCCGAACGGCGACGCGCTGAAAATGGGGGACTTCCGAAAGAGCTTCGGCGTCGCCATGGACAAGTTGTACGAGGAACTCAAGTCCGGCGCCCCCGCCTTCGGGTACGAAGTCGAAGCTATGCGCGATCGCATCGCCAACGAGCTTGCGGAGCAGCAGGAAATCGGACTTGACCCCGGGGCGCAACAACCGGAAGTGATCACCAAAGGACCGACCCACACCAACGCCGGCGTGTTGACCATCGACGGAGCCCGCGAAGACGCCCGCGCCAGGGCGCACATGACCGCCGCCCAGCGCATCTGCTGCTACGCCGTGACACTCCAAGACGAAAAACCCACCAAGGAAGCCAGTCTCGAGTTCCCTGATTCGATGCGCGACACCGGCGGCATGGATGTCCCTACGCTTGATGAAGCGTGGATGGCGCAGATCGGCCTATGGATTCAAACCGACGTGGTCCACGCGATCGCCGCCGTCAACCAAAAAGCGGCCGACGTTTTGAGCAAGAAGGGTGAAGTACCGTGGGTGGGCAACCTGCCGATCAAGGACGTGATCTCCGTTCGCATGTGGCCCGAGTACATTCCGCAAGACGGCGAAGAGATCCCGCCGCAGGCGCCCGGCGGTTTCGAGCCGGCGATTCCCCTTGGAACGCCGGAAAGCGTGTTCACACATTCCGGCCAGACCGGCTGGTACGAAGTCGTGCAGTTCAGTGTCAAGTTGATTATGGACTCGCGCGACTTGCCCCAACTGATTGACGAAATATGTACAGACAGCTTCCACACGCTGGTCCGCGTCGCGTATGCAGCGGTCCCGCCAAACCGAGAGATGGTGGGAAAAATCTACGGCAGCGAACCCGTGGTCAATGTCACCATGGACTTTGAGACAACGATGCTCGGCGAGGTCTTTCAACCACTCATGCCGGAGGCCATCTGCGACTACTACGAAATCAACTGCCCCGTTCGAGCGGAAGAGGATGGCGAAGGGTAGCGAACTGCGGGTTCTTCAGTAACCGGACCAGCTCGTTCAGAAACGAAGGTGAAACAAACATGGCCAAGCAATTAGTAAATCCACTCGAACAGCACGTGGAAAAGGCTGCGCTCGGTATCGCCGGCGTGCTGTTGATCGCGGTGATTGCGCGGTACCTCGTAACATCCCCGAACCAGTTGGACTTGGGCGGGGTCATGGTCACGCCCAAGACGATCGACCAGCACGTCAAGCAAAAGGCGCTCGAAGTGGCCGAGCGAATCAAGGGCGCCCGCGTCGACGTCGAATCGCCCGAACCCCTATTCGCCGAGTTCGCGAGCACGCTTACCCCGTTTGCTTCAGATCTGCTCCACCAGACGCTACCGCCGTCTGTCCCGTTTGCGCCCGATGTCCCCATAATCGATCCGCCGGATGATGTGGGCGGCAACGTCGATCTTGTCGCCGTCGTGCCGCTAGGACCACCCGTTGTGGTACAGGGTCGCAGCACGATGATGTTCGGTTCACAGCGCAAGGCGGTCAATTGGGTGACGGTGTCGGCGGTCTTCGACGTGACCGGGCAAGAGGCCACGCAAGTGAAGACATATGGCGCGGCGCGTAAGGAGGTCATTTTTGGCCCCGCCGAGATCCAACGTCGCGCCCGCCGCTCGGACGGAAGCTGGTCTGATGCCGATTGGACGATGGTCGAAGCGGCACCTGTCGGCGACGTACCCCGTCTGCCGCGGGTTGAACTCGTGGAAGATCAAGGTCACATGATCGTACCGCGCATGCAACGAGACGGCGTATCCCTGTTTCTCGGCAAGCTGCGATTGCCCGAAACCCAGCTCGACATCCTGCGCCCCATGTTTCCGATGACCGAAAACGGAAGTGTCTGGGAGGTTCCCGTCATCGGGGACAGACGAAACGTCCTTGTGCAAGATGACTATTTCATCAACAACGACAAGCCCCCCTCCAACGATCCCCTCGACCGCTACAACGTCGAAGAAGACCGCGTGGACGGCGCCTTTGCGATCGCAGAGGAAACGCCGGAGGAAAAGCTCGGTCGAGTGGAGCAGCTCCTCGACAAAGCTTGGACCAATAAGTCGATAGACCAAGCCGTCCTGGCGTACAACCTGGCACGCGAGGTGGCCGACGACAAGTCGCTCGGCGCAAGCCTGACCAACAGAGCCGATCGCTTGGTCAAGCAGTCGACGGCGACGGAGTCGGATATCAAGTTTTGGGCTATGAGCCATGGCGGCGCGACAACAGACGACAGCGACATGGAGGAAGCCTTCACGCGCAAAGCCCCCGCCAAGCAGCAAGTCTGGGCGCACGACTCCCTTCCGGGAAGCGTCGAGAGCGACACGGTCTATGAGTACCGTATCCGTCCCACGATCTACAACCGCATGGCCGCCGAACCAACCAAATTTCGCCAACCCCAGGATTCGTTGGTGTTTTTCATTACTGGCCCCTGGTCGGTACCAATAGAAGTGACCGTTCCGGCGGACAGGCACTACTTCATCGTGACCGAGGATAAGAACAAGACGCAAGTCGGCGTCGAGTTGTATCGTTGGTTCGAGGGCGATGTGGTCAAGAGCACTGGGCGGTTGAAGGTGGGCGTGGGGCAGCCCATTAGCGGTGAGTCGCGCGTGGCGGTGCGATCGCCTGACGACCCCGCGGCCACCGAGTTTACCCGGGTCAACTTCGATGCGAACGCCACCGTGGTCGATATTGACTTCGACCGGCCGTATCGCGAACGAAAACGAGGCCGAACCCGACAGGGCTTCAAACTCGGCGCCGTGGAGAAGCGGTGCTCGGTGACAATCAAAGGGGCGGATGGGCGACTGAGCGAACGCTTTGTACTCACGGACAAGGGAAATCCCAGGAAGAAAGAGCTTGAGGGGATCAAGTACAGGCCGCAATCCGAATAGTCGACCCCGCGGTCTGACTGGCGAGTAAGGCGTCTATCGAACCGCCGCTACACGGCAGAGACACGCCCGCAAACAAGCGTCGACTGCCGGGGCGGACCGACATGCGGGCGTCAGCAGCGTTATTGCTCCCGATACCCGTGAGTTAGCCTTGCACGGGTCCGCATCACGCCCTAAGATTCGGCTCGCTTTGCGGGCGATTGGCATCTGCAGCGCGGGAAGATGCCACCGACTACCATGAAGACCCCTGGTAGACCAGCGCAAGACAACCGTGCGGTGTGGATCCGAACGTGGTGTACACGGCGTCCCCCCGCCCCGCCAAAGGCTTACGTTAGTCCCTATGCTTACCAAGAGGAGCTTTCCTTGAACGCTTTTAGGACTTCCATACGGGCGATCATCCTCATTGCCGTTGCGACGTGCATCCTGTCGGCGGCCAGCGCGCCGGCCCAAGAGGGCGCGACCACCCTAGATCAGGCCGTGCGGCTGTTCGAACGAGGTGACTACCTCGCGGCGCAGGACGCCTTGGTCGAAATCGATCGCGCCAAGCTCGACCCGCAGGGTCAGGCGATGCGTGATGACTATCTGTCACGTGTGCAGCGCGCCATTACGATGAGCGAGAAAGCCCTGCGCGATCTGCAGGATGCGGGCACGGCCGCCGACCAAGGTGACGTCGAGGACGCGCGGCGCTTGCTGGCTGGCGTCTTGGCTAATGATTATGCCGCGGATGCGGTTCGCGCCGCCGCCCAATCCGCATCGCACGAACTCGACTCGGGGGATGTCGGCCACGATGACGCCCATGAGAAACCCAAGCTCATTAACGGCAAGCGCGCCCGAGCGCTCACGGACGAAGGTGATCAGCTTCGATCTGAAGGACGCTACGACGAGGCCCGCGATCGGTACGAAGCCGCACTACAAGGCGTGCCCGGCTTTCCCGAAGCCGTCGCTGGGCTCCAACTTGTCGAGGACCACGAACGAAACCTCAGCGGCGGTACGGACCAATCGCTCATTCAGTCCATCCGGCGGCAGAATCAAATCAATTGGCAGCGTACAGTTGCTGAATACAGGGACGTCGAAGCGCTGATCCGCGAACACATCGTCAACGAACGCTTCGACCAGGCCCGCCAGCTTCTCGTTCGATCGGGTCAGGTCGTCGAAGCCGGACGTGCCTTCGCCGAGCCCCCAACCAAATACGAGAGCCTTCAAGACGAAGCCAATGCGCTTGCTGAGTTGGTCGAAACGCAAGAGCGAGTCTACAACGATCGCCACGTGGCGGAGATTCGTCAGGAAATTGAGTCGCAGCGCCGTCAGCAGATGCAGGCCATCGAGAAGCGTCGAAGCCGTCAGGTTGAGGCCTTGATGAATCAGGTTGAGCAACACCGTAAGGACGGCGACCTTGAGTCGGCCATCAACGTATTGCGCAACGTCCAGGTGATCGATCCAAAATATCCACCGGCCCGCTGGATGATGGATGCGCTTGAAGACCTGCAGCAGTACAAGCTCGGAAAATCCATGCGCGACGACCTCTATGAGCAGTCGCGTCGTACGCTGAACGCCGTGGAGGAGGCCAAGATTCCGTGGTCGGATCAACTCATGTACCCAAGCGATTGGGCTGAGCGAACGTCCCGCCCAGGACGAGGCGGGGGCAGTGGGAACTCACGCAACAGCCGACTGCTCGGCGCGCTCGAACAGAAGGTGCCCGTAGACTTCGTCGCTGTACCGTTTCACGAAGTGCTCGATCGCCTCTCGGAAGCCCATCGCCTCAATATCCTGCCCAACTGGAACGATCTGAAACAGGCTGGAATCGATCGAAACGTCATTATCGACCTCGACCTGCCAACCGAAATCTCACTCAAGAGGGTGCTGCGTGAAACGCTTGAACTCGCCGGCGGTGCCGTCAAAATCGCGTACATCGTCGATGACGGGATCATCAAGATCGCGACAAAGGAAACGCTCGACAAAGAGACGTATTCTGCCATCTACGACGTGAACGATCTTCTGATGGAGATTCCGAACTTCCGCGATTCTCCAGCTACTGACTTGACTCAGGCAAGTCGCATCGGCATCCCGAAACGCAACAGCGCGACGGTCACGCCATTTCGGTATGACGAGGAAGACGACGACGAGCCCGACGACGATCCTGCCCGGGCGGCGCGGGTACGACAGTTGATCGACTTGATCCAGGAGTCTGTGAACCCTGAGAGTTGGATCGGGCAAGGCGGAACGTACGGCGTGATTAAGGAATTCAACGGTCAGCTCGTCGTGACGCAGAACAGTTCGTCGCAGCAGCAGGTCGGTGATCTCTTGGGAAAACTTCGCGAGCAACGCGCCGTTCAAGTAGCTGTGGAAGCCCGGTTCCTCACCGTAACCAGCAACTATCTCGAAGAAATGGGTATTGATATCGACTTCGTGCTCAACTCGGGGAACGCGGGGTTTGACTTCATCCCCGGAGCGGCAGGACCGGTTGTCGATCCCGTTCTCGGATCGGCCTTGCTCTTACCGAGACAGTTTTCGCGACTCGGGTTCACGCCCAACACCCCCGCGCTGGGAACGGCCAACGTCGGTTCGGTCGCGCCGATTCCCCAACCGTTCGGCGAGGCGTTCCTGATTCCTCCCGTCCGGGGTGGTGGCGGAAGCAACCTAACCCCCCTGCCCGTGCAGAACCAGGTGTCCAGTTTCACGGATGTCGGGTCAATCGGAAGTGACATCCCAGGAACTTTTGCCGGCAACTCGCTCGGTCCCGCGTTCAGCATTTTTGGGAGTTTTCTCGACAACATTCAGGTCGACTTCCTTGTCCGCGCGACACAGGCTGATTCGCGTTCCACCCTGCTCACTGCGCCGCAGATTGTCATGTTCAACGGCCAGCGCTCCTGGGTTGCGGTCACGATTCAGCAAAACTTCATTAGCCAGTTGCAGCCCGTGGTCGCCACCGGCGCCGTCGCCCAAGCGCCCATCACCGGAACGATCAGCACCGGCGCTGTACTCGACGTGCAAGCGACGGTCTCCGCCGACAAACGCTACGTGACCATGACGGTTCGCCCCGGTGTGACGCGATTGTTGAGTCTCACGACCATCCCGTTCAGCGGCGGCGCAGCCGGCGGTGGTTTCGGCGGCGGCGTGGGCGGGCAAGCGTTCATTCAACTTCCGCAGTTGTCCAGTCAGCGAATGCAGACGACAGTCTCCGTGCCCGACGGCGGTACGTTGCTGATCGGCGGACAGAAGCTGGCCACCGAAACAGAGATTGAATCGGGCGTGCCCATTCTTTCCAAGATACCGTTGCTGAAACGGCTTTACTCTTCACGTTCGATGGTGAAGGATGAGCAGACTCTCCTTGTTCTGATCAAACCGAAGATCATCATCCCCGCCGAGCAGGAGGAGCTCGCCTTCCCGTCGTTCAGGTCCGGGTCGTGATTGGGCGGAGCTGGCTTGCCTGGCTCCCTTGGACCGCCATCGCACAAGCTATCTTGGCACCCGCCCCGCCCTCGAACGTTGGAGCACCAAGCGCGGCCATTCGGGCCTTCGCGCCGGGCGTCCGCATCAACTGGCGTCGCCAAGTCGTCGAAGTCGACGCCGAAGTCGTACTTCGTACCGGACCGCTCGAACTGCTGGCATGCAGCCCGCGCACACGCGAGCACGAAAGCATTCTCGCCGTTCGTGCCCAGCCGATGCACATCTACCAAGCCATGGGCCTCGTTGGCATGCAGCCAGGCTCGCCAACCCAATACGACCCAACCAGCAAAGAATGGCTTGCCCCCTCCGGCGACCCGCTTAACCTTCGCGTCCGCACCGCCGGCGAAGACTCGACCGATGCGGTTCCCGTCGAGAAGTGGCTGTTGGACGTAAGCACCAATCGTCCGCCCAAGAAGATCAACTGGGTTTTCGCCGGATCCGTGACAACACCCGGCGGACGTTTCGGCGCCGATGCGGATGGTACTGTCGTTTGTGTTGTCGATTTTGAATCGGCGCTAATCACCGTCGCCGCGCGCCATAGCGCCGACAACGCACGGCTCTGGCTTGCGGCCAACACCAAAGCCATACCGCCCACCGGCACGGCGTGCACCCTTGTGATTTTCAGCCCCCAGCGGGTCATCTTCATCGATGTCGCGCTGGACGGCACGCTGCGGCGCGTCGGCGAACCCGTATCCACCGCAGATATAGTGAAAGCGACAAAAGCCGGCGGTCGCGATGCTCGTTGCGTTCTTCGCTGCGCACCCGGTGTAACCCGCGACGTCGCCGATCAAGTCGTTAAGTCGCTTGTCAAACAGGGCGTCACGAGGCAGAGGGTCGTCGTCGATCTTGACCGCCCCGCCGAAGCGACCCATGACCGCCCGAAGTCCAAACCGAACACCCAAACCGCCCCGGTTGAGCGAGCGCCGAAACCCGGCCATAATACGTCCCCATGATGGAAGCCACAGAGAACAAGCGGCGTAGCGACGTCGACGGGTCCAACTGCGACCGTCAATCGGTCGTGCGTCAAGGCCAAGCGGTCCTACGCGCCGAATCCCAAGCCATTCACGATGCGTCCGAGCGCCTCGGCGACGCCTTCGTATCCGCCGTCGAAGTCATCCTCAACTGTCGCGGACGCATCTGCGTGACGGGTGTTGGCAAAGCGGGTTTGATTGGTGCGAAGATTCAGGCCACTCTGGCCAGCACCGGCACGCTCGCCTACGGCCTGCATCCCGTCGAAGCGCTCCACGGCGACATGGGCATGATTCACGCGGACGATGTGGTGCTGGCGCTAAGCAAGAGCGGAAGCTCCGAATTGGTCGAGCTGCTCCCGAGGCTTAAGTCGCTCGGCTGTGCCGTGATCTTGCTTACGTCGCTCCTCGATTCACCCGCAGCGCGCTTGGCTGACCATGTGCTGGACATTGGTCAAACAGCCGAGGCCTGCCCGCTCGGTCTCGCCCCCAGTTCGTCCACAGCTGCCATGCTCGCCCTCGGTGATGCACTAGCGCTTACCGTCATGGCGTTGCGCTCGGTCGAGCGCGAACAGTATGCAAGCTACCACCCCGGCGGCGCGCTCGGGCGACTGCTTATGAAGGCATCTGAAGTGATGCGTAGCGGCGAGAATTGCCCCAAGGTCAAGCAATCCGCCAGCCTGGCTGACTGCCATCGGGCCATCGTATCGGCGCCTCTCCGCGCGGGGGCGGCGTGCGTAGTGGACGAGGACGGCTGCCTTACGGGCATCATTACGCACGGCGATTTCTTCCGCTTGTTCACCTCGACTCAGCCCATCAGCGAAACATCGGTAGTCGATGTAATGACGCAGTCGCCCAAGTCCGTCATGCTGGATGCCCGCGCTACCGAGGCACTGCGCATTATGCAAGAGCACGCCATCGATGAACTTCCCGTTGTGGACGACGACAACCGATTGGCCGGATTGATCGACATTCAAGACTTGCTCGCCAAGGGCTTTGCCATCTGCGACGAGGTGTAGCCGTTCAGCAAACAAGTGTGACACAACCTCAACGTGTGTTGACGCGGGTTCAGCCGGCGGCACGCGGTACGCGCACAAGGGTGTAAGCCGGTTCGACAAGCTGACGGCTCCAAGACTGTACATGCGATTATCCATCATCATTCCGGTGTTCAACGAAGCCGCAACACTTGAGGAAATCCTTGCACGCGTGCTCGCCGTCGATGTGGGCATGGAACGGCAGATCGTCATCGTCGACGACGCGTCCAATGATGGCACGCGTGAGTTGTATCCGAGGCTGAAGGATCGATGGCCGGACGAGAACATCGTCGTCAAGCTCCAGTCGACGAACCGGGGCAAGGGCGCGGCGCTGCGCGAAGGGTTCGCGCTCGCGTCGGGCGACATCATCCTGATTCAAGACGCGGACTTGGAATACAACCCGGAAGACTACAGCATTTTGCTCAAGCCGATTCTGGAAGACCGCGCGGACGTCGTGTACGGATCCCGCTTTCGCGGCGGCGCCGCCCACCGTGTAGACGGTTTTTGGCACACGATGGGCAACAAGCTCGTCACCCTTGTGTCGAACATGTTCACCGATCTGAACCTGACGGACATGGAGACGTGCTACAAGGTTTTTCGCGCAGAAGTCATCGCACCATTAACATTCCGCAGCAACCGCTTCGACTTCGAGCCGGAGTTCACCGCGAAAGTGGCCAAGCCCGGGCCGTCGGGAAGGCGTTGGCGCGTGTACGAAGTGGGCATCAGCTACGCCGGACGTGGTCGCGATGAGGGAAAGAAAATCAGTTGGCTCGACGGCTTTCCCGCACTCTGGGCCATCATCCGATTCCGATTCCGCAACTAAGACCACGTCCCCTCTTGCCGGTCGTGTCCGGCTACCAGACCATCTGAAGTGCGCGCACGTCGAAACAGCAGGAGACGGTCACCGTGCCACGCAGCCATATTCGTTGACAGCGTCACAACACACACTGATCAACCGATCGCTCAGACCTCATTCCCAGTATTGAGAACGCCGTTGCCCGCGACGACCGCGCGCGACCTCAGCGCAATCCACTGAGGACGAGTCCCCGGCTACGAACCCGCCGAGCAACGTGACTAGACGCCCAGGGCAAAATTCTGGTGGGTTGGCTGCGCTTTTGTCGACACTGAGTTGTTCCGTTGTCCGATCCAATGCATGTAGCTAGGCGATCGTGGATAACTCCGTATGGATGATGTTCATATGAACTGCAAGACGCGGTTTGGTGCGTTTGCTCGCAGAGGCTCCTTGGGTGTGGCTGCGGCTTCGTTTGCTGTTGTTCAGGTCTTCTCGCTGAGTGGATGTTCAGACCCCCGCATCTCGCTGTCCGATTTCATGGCCATGCAGCGACCTACACCCGTACCGGTTGCAGAACCGGCGACTACGATTGATCTGAGTCGCCACATCGGTCCGTACAAGGTAGGTCCGGGCGATGTCTTGAGCATCGACCTGCTGGGCGCGGACGGCACGGAGGTGTTTCCCTCGTTCCGAACACGAATCGATCGCAACGGCCAGATCGACCTACCCGTCGTCGGCGCGGCAGAGGTCGCCGAAATGCAACTCGGTGACGTGGAAGATCGGATTCTTCAAGCCTATATCCCCGCCGTCGTACAACAAGGCGTCTGCCACATTGAGCTAGCATCGATCGAAACGACGAACGTACTTGTGGTCGGAGCCGTGGGCGCCCCAGGGCTGCAACGGCTTCGGCGTACGGAACGGAACCTGTTGTTCGCCATCGTAGGCGCTCAAGGCGTTTCGGAGCTATCCTCCGGTTTCGCCACGCTCCGCCGTGTGCGCCGGCCGGGTGAAGAGGTCACGCTCAATCTTCGCGACCCGGTTCAACTGCGCGCCGCGTTGTCACTTCCGCCACTTCAAGATGGTGACATTGTTGAAGTGCATGCCGCCGAGCCGAACACGCTGTATGTAGGCGGGTTGGTGAACAGTCCGCATCCGCAATCATATGAGGGTGGAACACGGATTACCGTACTGCAAGCCCTTGCGGCGGCAGGAGGATTGCGTACCGACGTTCTCCCCAGAGAAGGCACGCTGATTCGTCGCATGCCGGACGGAACCGATACGCACGTCAAGCTCAACCTGAACCGCTTGGCTATGGGCAAAGATCCGAACTTCACGCTTGAGGCCGGTGATATTCTTTGGGTGCCCGAAACGATCGGCACGCGCGTACACGACTTCCTCAACCGCAACCTCTTCCTCCGAGGCGGGGTGAGCGTGAACTACGGCGTCACCGGCGTCGAATTCCTCAACAGGAGAAGCTTTCAGACGGTTCGCGGCGGCGGGCAGAATCTTCAAGACAGCTTTGACCCACTGGGATTCCTTACGCGAAACGCACTGCTGCAAGGCATCTCCACTGGCGGCGGCTAGTGCTCTGTCACACACCGAATGAAGGGTCTACCGAGCCGCGTCTGTAAGGAAGCGGACGTTTGAAATCCGGTGGTGACAGCTTGAAGACGCTCCCTCACGGTCGCGGCTCGGATCGGACCTGGTCAGACGCAGGCAAGCGTCAGTCGGTCGCCGACCGGAGACCGGTCTGCGTTGCGCATTAGCCTTGCGGCGTCCGATTCCAGACCTCGACGTTGTGACTCTTCTAGACGACACTCCGCTCAACCGATAGCATGGCCCGCACAATACGGCAAGCGCTGTGGTTGCGCTGCCGAGGAATCGAGCAGCCCGGCGTCGGTCGATATCGACGTGCGGTCTGCCGTGTCTACGGATCGACGATATGAGCCAGGATCAGAGAATCGAACAGTTCAAGAACATGGCCCAAGCCGACCCCGAGAACGAATTGGGGCACCTGAGCTTGGGCAAGGCTTATTTCGAAGCGGGTCAATATGAGTTGGCGACGGGCTCGTTGGCGCGTGCCGTCGAACTCAATGCGAAACTTTCCAAAGCCTATCAACTGCTGGGCGCGGCGTTTGAGAAAAACGGGCAGCGAGACCAGGCCATCGACACACTGACACGCGGCGTAACGATCGCTGACAATCAGGGCGACCGCATGCCGCGCGATGCGATGATGCAACAACTGAGCGCCCTCGGCGCCGAGGTGCCGAGCATATCGAACGCCGCGCCGGTGGAAACCGCATCACCGACGTCCAGCGAATCGACGCCCGGATTCAAGTGCTCACGCTGCGGCCGACCGAACGGCCAACTCGAAAAACGACCGTTCAAGGGCGTGCTCGGCGAGAAGATTCTCGCCAACGTGTGCAACGGGTGCTGGCGGGAATGGATCCCCATGGGGACCAAGGTGATTAACGAACTTGGATTAACGCTCGCGTCGTCCGAAGGTCAAACAGCCTATGACCAGTACATGATCGAATTCCTGCTGCTCGAAAACCGATAGCGATGTAGCGGCTTGGATAAATTCTCTACGAGCGGACGAGAGGGGAACCAGCGTCCCAGCTCACAAGACGCTCCCTTACAGTCGCGGCTCGGTTCAATACACGCCTTCTTGAGCACCCCTCTGGTTTGAAAACGGCGTCGTGACGGATGTTCCGAGACGGGCTGCTATTCCATATCGTCTGCATGCATAGATGGGCAAGCTAGGATGGGGCGTTCGATGCGCCGAGCGGTCGGTCGAGAGAGGTCCGGGCAGTTGGTCTGATCTTCCATGAATCGCTGTTGCCGCGTCAATTCGTTTATCGTGTGGCCATTGAGCATCAGTTCGACGAAGAGTGATCGGCTCGGTGGCTGATACTCGTCGCGATTCACGTGGCCATAGCCAAGCATGTGGCCGACTTCGTGTGCGGTGACGTTGGCGAAGATGAGCACCCATTCGTCGAAGCTCAACACCCCGGCCAACTGTCGAAGTTGTTCGCCATACACGACCGCGGTGTTGTCCTCGTCGCGATCGCACGGGTCGAACTCGCCCTCCCCCACCTCCGACCCACCGAGTAGAGACAAGGATTGGGTCAGGTACACGGTCGAGCCCAAGTACCCAGACACGTTTCGGGCTTGTCGGACCGCAATCTTCGGGGCTGTGGAGTCGCAGAAAACAGTTTCGACCTGCTCGCGCACGCGATCCTTGAAGTACTCTTCGTCGTCGCCGAGCGTTCCACCGTCCGTTGTTTCGAACAGGTACAAATCCAAGCCAGTGAACTGCTCGTCAGGATAGATCGACGTCTTGCCGCCGGTCCAATCGAGCTTGATCAGCGTAGCCCGCGCAGCCACGTCGCCGCCACCGCACTGCGATGCGAACTCGGCCGTTGACGCATCGACATCAAACGCCCCGCTGCCGCACCCGACGAGTGCCAAACAAAGCGCAACGCCCATGCATCGCGCAGCGGCGCGAAACGCCATCCCGTAATGTCGTAGTAGTAGTGTCAGCTTCCTATCCCCTGGACTCCCGAAACCGTCACGTGAGTGGCGGCGCCGGTCGGTCCGAGCCGACGAAGTGGCCCATGCGCCCCTTCACTAAGTTGTTGGGCTCCGATCGCGGGAAGTCAACCGCAGACCATCCAAACCGCGATTGGAGACGATGAGCGGCGGTCGAAAGGCCCCCGTATTCACACGGCGGCGCATTGTTTGCCCGATAACCAACCGGCGGAACTCGCCTGCCCAAGCCTGGTCTAAACTCACTTGCGGCCACAGGATCGCTACGTGCGAATCCGATCGATCAAGACGACGGCCCAGGTTCCGAAGACGAAAATCGGAATCCACGCGGGAAGCGGCGATATCGACTCGGTGCGAAGCGTTTGGCCCATGATGGTAACGATGTAGCACAATCCACACAGAGCGACGCATCGCGTGGCGTCCGAAAGCACTTGTGCGGGCATGCGGTTCAAGAAGAAGGGAACACCCAAGAGCACGAGCACGAGGCTTACCATCGGGGCGGTTTGGCGACCGTGTCGCGCCTGCGCGATAGCGGCCATGCTGGCGACGCCCGTTTTTTGGAGGTCGCGAAGCTGCGCGAGACTGAGGAAACGCACCCACCCCTCAGACTGACGAAGCTCGATAACCTGCGGGCTCAGTTGGCTTTCGTAGTATGACCGCTCGCTAACAACCTGCCCATTGCTTGGCCCTAGTCCCGACCGCTGCCCCGTCGTTCGCGCGATAAGCTGACCGCGAACGAGACGCCAACGACCACCGCCTTCGGGATGATCCGACGGTTCCCAAATCGCTCGCTCAGCCTCCAGGGTCGCCGAGATGTCGCCGCGCGAATCACGGTAGAGCACCAGAAGCCCCTCAAGCTCTTGCTTTATGGGATCGAACCTGGCGGCGGAAAGCAGGGAGCCGTCGACGTCGCGCAAGAACGGCACTGCGTACACTCGGCGACCGTCGATGTCGTCGTGCGCGCGTGCCAACCGGTGGGCCACGGAGGGAATGAGCACTTCCGTGTCCACAACGAGCAGGATCGCTGTCGACAGCGCGAACCCCAACACCGGCGCCGCCACACGATAGAGGCTTACGCCTGAAGCGAGGACGGCCGTAAGTTCGTTAAGCTTGCGCATCCGCGCCAGCGTGACTGCGCAGGCGAACAGCGTGATGGCTCCGGAAAGTTGTTTGAAATACACGAACAGGTTCGGCCAGTAATAGCTGGCGATGTTGTACAGCACGGTGCCGAGCGAGTAACCGTGCTCAGTGAACTCGTCCATATTGACGAACATATCAAGTGCGATGTAGAGGCTAAGCATAGTGCCCAGCCCCAGCACATAATTGATCACCAACGATCGCAGGACGTATCTATCTAGCGTGGACAACATTCGGCGAGATACCCTGTTACCGTCTCAACACGCGACCCAAGACCCAGACGTCCAACGCTGCGGCAGTGAGAATCCCGCTCCAAAGCACGCACAGCCCGACCAGGTACGTGGATTCGTTATGCGCCATTTGTTTTCCCATCACGATAGTAACGATAATGACCAGCGCGGGTACGAAACTGATGCAAAAAGAGGTCATGACGTGGGCGCCGCGAAACACAATACCGAGCGCAGCCCCTAGAAAAACAAGCACAAACACGCTGACGCTCAGGGCGGCTCGTTCGTGCAGCACGCCGGAGATGTGTCGCAAGGTTCTGCTTTGCTCGACCGCAACTTTATCGCCTGCCTCGCGCAACGCCTCGACGGGGCTCGAACCGGCATACGCCAAAATCTGCTCATCGCTTCGGGTGTTCATTTCGTCCAAGACCGCCGTCGCTGCGTGAACCGGGTCCAAGATCAGCGTGGACCGGCGAATGGTCGTATCCCCATCGTAAAGACGCGCGTCGGTGAGTTGAATGCGAACGGACACGCCCGTCGGCGTAGCATCGCCACCGACATCGATGGTCGCGTAGTCAGCGTCGACCTTGCTCGGCGCCGCGATGGTCTGTTGGTCTATATGAACACCCTCGAGGTGAAAACCCGACTCCATCGGCATCGTCGAGGGCGGGGTTCCGCTGATCACGTATCGATGCGTGTCGTCTTCGAGGGTGAGCCGTTGGTTGTCGCGAAGCGAACGCCATAACCAAGATTGAACCGCCAGAGCACGCGCGGCTGCACGTAGATCGTCCATCTTTTCGCGAACCTCGAACCACGCGGTAGGCGCGGCGCGGTAGTGCAGCAGCTCTCCAAGGTCCAGGAACTTGATTCTGGACGGAAGCGTCGAGGGCAGATCGGTGGTGCCGAACACCTGCTCGCCTTCCTCGAAGAACGCACCCTGCCTTCGGTCGTAGGAACTGACGCCGATGGCCACCGCGGACAATCGTGGTGGATCGCGATCGCGCTCAATGTTAATGCGTCCTTCTCGAAACGTACCGTACCGAACGACTTCACCTTGATCCATCTCGATCAGCGCGCCACCGATTAGCGTGATGCGGTTCGGATCATCCGCACTCGCCACGCACCGGTCGGCGTAAATGCGAAAGCGACCGTCGACCACGATGCCGTCGGGGCGATTGAGCTCTTTCTGAATCAGAGCCGCCGCGTCGACACTAACGAATGTGTTGAGGTTGCGCACCATCCTGGGAATCACAAAACTCGTGAATACAAAACACGTTCCCCCTGCGACGAAACTGAGTACGACCGTAGGAAAGAACAAGACGTGCATGTTGATCCCGCTGGCGCGGCAGGCCACGAACTCGTTGTCGGCGCTCAGCCGGCCATACGTGGCGGTGGCGCTGAACAGCGCCGCCACCGGAAGCGTCAACGCCATGGCGAGTGGCAGGAGCATGGCCATGAGACGCACGACCTGTCCACCCGTAACCTCGCCGAGTTTCATCATGTTCACCACGCCACCGCCGAGCCCGAGCACAACCGTCAGGGCCAGCGCAGTCAGCATGAAGGTCTTGCTGATTTCGCGAAAGATGTATCGTTGGAGGGTCCAGGGAAACGGCATGGCGACGAGCTTCTAGCTAACTCCGCGTGCTTGTGGCTGGCGGCATCGCACACGCACGACCCCCGACAGCAGCAATCGACCGGCGGCAACCACCGCGCCACGACGGACAGCCATCGTACGTCACGCCTGTCACAATGTAAATCGGGAGTAAGGCCGCAACGGATCACCGGCTGGAAGTCGGTGCCACACGTTCTTGAACAGATTGCCAGAGGTTCGACATTCTACCTTTGAATCTCGACATCGGGACTCTGGGCCTCGACAGGCGATCTCGGGCCGCAGACCGTCAATTCCAGACGATAAAGAAACCGTGTTCCACCACGCCATCGATCGCCGATATCGACAATCGGCGGGTGTGGTGTGCGCCAGTCGCGATGGCAAAACGACCCGGAGACCGGCGGCGTGCCCGCGAACATTCAACGAAAAATTCTCACGCTAGACGAGCTTGTTGAGGCCGTGGATCTCGCGCGGTCGGACGGGCGAACGATCGTGCAGTGCCACGGTTGCTTCGACATCGTTCATCCGGGACACATGCGGTACCTCGAATTCGCCAGGGCCCAAGGCGACGTCCTGGTCGTCACCATCAGCGGCGACGATCGCCTGACGCATGCCGGTCAAACGCCCTACGTCGCCGAGCAGCGCCGCGCGGAAAACGTGGCGGCGTTGATGTTCGTCGACTTCGTCCACATCGATCCCGGGCCAACTGCCGAAAGCGTTCTGGCGAGGATACGCCCCGACGTTTGCGTTCGTGGGCAGGAACATGAACACTCCTGCGAACCCGCGTTTCTCGCCGAGGTCGGAGTGGTCGAGGGCTACGGCGGACGCGTCATTTTTTCGAGCGGCGAGGTCGACTTCAGCTCCGTCGAACTACTCGAACCACGACTCAGCCGTGACACCGGACCGTGGCATCGCGTGCGCCAGGTCGTCAAGCGAAACGAAGTCACCGGCGACAAGTTGACGCAAACGCTTGACAGGTTTCGCGATCTCAATGTGCTTGTCGTCGGCGACGTTGTGGTCGATCGCTACGTGCTTTGCGACGCGCTCAGTGTCGCGAGCGAGTCACCCATGATCAACCTGACGCAGCGCGACGAGCGATGCTACGTCGGCGGCGCCGCGATCGTCGCGAGACACGTGGCCGCCCTCGGCGCCCATGCGTTCCTTCTCTCTTCGGTGGGCGACGACGACGCCACGCCGACCATCCGCAACGTGCTTGCCGGCGAAGGCGTTGAATCGCACCTCATGGAGTCCCGCCCTGACAACGTATGCAAGACGCGGTTCATGGTGGACGACGCCAAGCTGTTGAAGGTGAACCGTGGTCGGCGATATCCGCTCGACTCCGTGGCGGAACGGCAAGCCGCATTGCTGATCGAACAGCAAGCCAAACTAGCGGACGCCGTGATTCTGTGCGACTTCGGATACGGCATGATCACAAGCAACCTGCTCGGGCGGGTGCTGCCGATGCTGCGACACAACGTGCATATTCTTGCGGCGGACATCAGCGGCGGACGTGCGAACATGCTTCATTTTCAGCATGTGGACCTGCTCTGCCCGACCGAACGCGAGGTGCGTACGACGCTCAACAACTACGATTCAGGCCTGTCGGCTGTAGCGTGGGATGTATTGGCGCGGACTCAGGCGAGGCACCTCATGGTCACGCTGGAGAAGCGGGGCATGGTGGTCTTCGAGCGGAGTAGTCAAGATCGAAACTCGCCGGAATGGTCCGGGCGCCTCCGCAGCGAACAGCTACCTTCATTGGCCGATACGCCCGTCGATCGCCTCGGTTGCGGTGACGCGCTATTGGCATCGGCTACGATGGCGTTGGCTTCTGGTGCCGATGTGGTGCAGGCTGCGTACGTCGGGAGCGCCGCCGCCGCCTTGGAGATCGCCATGCTGGGCAATCACCCTGTACGTCAAGCGCAACTTCGAGACTGGATGAGCACGCGGCGTGAACTCGCCCCACCAACCGCTCCCCCTTCCGCCGCGCCATCCTCGGCCACACCAACGATACCCATGCATGCGTGAACGAATCAGCGAGTCGCTTGTGCGAACGCACCGAGTTCCGGTATCATCCGCGGTCGCGGCGTTGCTCTTGACTATTACGTATCTCGCCCGATACCCGCGTGTTTCGCAACTTGCGCCGATGGCTTGCTCGGAGTGATCAGTACGAATGGACGCAAACAGTAGACAAACACTCTTGGCTCGCGTCGCGGTCATTCCGATCGTCGAAACCCTTCGCATTAGCATCGATGAGTTTTCCGAGGGCACGTGCATGGCTACGGTGCCGCGGCAGCGAGCATACGACGGCATTTATGAATCGCTTCACGGCGGCATCTTGATGACCATTGCCGACAGCATCGCGTGCTTCGCCATCATGACACACCTCGGACCGGACGCGATCTTGACCACAACGGACATGAACATTCGATTTCTAGCCCCCTGCCTCACCGACGTTTCCGCTCGCGCCACTGTCATCAAGATCGGGAAAACGCTCTGCCCGGTGGCGGTCGACCTGTACGACGAATCGGCCACGAAGGTCGCGGTCGCACAAGTTACATATATGCGACTAAGCGCGATGCCAAGTAGACCCGCAACGTAAACCGGCCTATTGCCGCCGCCAAACCGCTCAGCGCGTGTCGCACGGTCATCATATGACCCACGTCCGGTATTCAAGCCGCGAGAAGCGACTGGTATTCCGTTACGAATTCCAGCATGATGCCGCCCCCGCTTCCACGGTGTGTGGGATCGCATGGTGTGATCAGTGCAATTTGACTGCTCAGGTTGCCGATAGGAGTTAAACGTCACATGTCCAACGACAATCGGGACGAGTCGGGACAGGCTGCGAACGCTGGCAGCCTCACACCGGGCAACGAAAACGCACATACGGAGTCTGCCAACGTGGATATCAGTATAAACCTCCAAGGGGCGGCCGAAGCGCCAGAACGTAAGTTCTCCCCATTGCAGTGGGCGGCTATGGCGCTGGGTGCGTTGGCGATGGGCTTGCTCATCCACCATTCGCTCACTTCGCACCATATCGTAGCCCACGAGGGCGCTGCCCATGCGCATGCGCCGAGTCTCTGGGCGGTCACGCCGTTCGCCGGATTGCTGCTCTGCGTCGCCATCCTCCCGCTGATTCCGGCTACGGAGCATTGGTGGGAAAACAATAAGAATCGCCTGATGGTAAGCCTGTCGTTCGGCGCCGTGACGCTGGTGTACTACTGGATCACCGTCGGAACCGGTCGCGTGGTACAGGTTCTCGAGCACGGCATCGTCGTCGAATATCTCCCGTTTATCGTACTGCTTTTTTCGCTGTACGTGATCAGCGGGGGCATCTCGTTGAGCGGGGATCTCGCGGCTCATCCGGCGACCAACACCGGTTTTCTCGCTGTCGGGGCTCTTATCGCCAGCGTCGTCGGAACGACCGGCGCGAGCATGTTACTCATCCGCCCGCTGCTGAAAACGAATTGCGAGCGCAAGCACGTGCGCCACACGGTCATCTTCTTTATCTTCCTCGTGAGCAACGTCGGCGGCTGCCTGTTACCGATCGGCGATCCGCCGCTGTTTCTCGGATATTTGAGGGGCGTGCCGTTTCTCTGGACGCTCCATCTCTGGGCGGAGTGGGCGGTCATGTGCGCGGCGCTGCTCATCGTCTATTACATCTGGGACACGATCGCCTACAAGAAAGAAACCATCAAAGATATCGTTCGTGACGAGACGCAGGTCACACGACTTTCACTAGCCGGCACGCCCAACCTCTTGTGGCTGCTGGGCATCGTCTTCTGCGTCGCGTTGATTCAACCCGGGAAACCCGTACCGCTTCTCGGGTTTACAGCCTTCCCGTTCCTACGTGAATTGATGATGTTGGCGTTTGTCGTGCTGTCGCTGAAGTCGACGGCTCCGAGCATTCGCGAAACGAACAAGTTCAACTACCACGCCATCATGGAAGTGGCGGCGCTGTTCATCGGAATCTTCATCTGCATGCAAGCCCCGATCGAGATACTCAAGGCCAGCGGAAGCGCACTCGGCGACCTGCTGAGTTCACCGACCCGATTCTTCTGGGCTACCGGAACCCTGTCGGCGTTCCTCGACAACGCCCCGACCTATGTTGTGTTCTTCGAAACGTCTACATCGCTTCCACATGCGGCCGGTACGGCCTTGGTAACGCTGGCGGACGGAACATCGGTCGCCGAGCCGGCGCTAGTGGCCATCTCACTGGGTGCGGTGTTCATGGGCGCCATGAGCTACATCGGCAACGGACCCAACTTCATGGTCAAGAGCATTGCCGAGAGTAGCGGGGTTCGCATGCCGAGCTTCTTCGGCTACATGGTCTACAGTTGCCTTATTCTCCTTCCGCTCCTTATTGTCGTCACGACCATCTTCCTGTAGAAGACGAGGAGCCACGATGGTCGGCAAGATCGCCGCCTGCACGCACGACAGCCTACGACTGCGTCGGCTGTCGCGTGGGGCGCAGGCGGGGTCTTACGTCGGCGGCGTCGCCAGGACGAAGAACCCATGCTTGTACGATTCGACTGCCCAGCCTGCGGCGGCTCGCATTCCTTCGATATGCCCGAAACCACGATCCACATGACGTGCGGTCAGACGCATGAGACGCTGGAATTGCGTCTGACCAAGGGTGGAGACGTCAAAGCGGCGATCGTTAAGGACGGCAACGCCACCTGCGATCAACGCTGATCGAGCAAACGACCAGCGCCGCTCTTGGCGTACCAGGCGTTCGCGGGTAAGCAACTCCACCGTCGTGTTGCTGGACGCGCCATCCTGCCGTCGCCGAAGTGTGCCCGCTGCCGCGTGGATCCCCGCCGGTGTTTCGACACTCGCCCGTGAATTCTGTGCTCTAGACACTCTACGGAAAGCCTCTTTCCCTCTCCCCCATTACGCTCGAACAACACGACGACGATTTCGCCCGAGCGCTTTCGGACCGCATGTGCCGCAACCGAGACAGTAATCACGCCTTGCCGTATTATTGGCCTACGGTCGACGGAACGGATAGAATCCGGCGATGGGTGATCGATGGGCGGAACAGGACGCAGCCAGCAACCTGTTAGCGGCCGGTTGAAAAAGGTGTGGCACCGGCTTCCGGCCGGTGATCCATTAGCGGTTGCCGGCAATATCGAAGCGGGACGGCGAATACATTAGAGACTCGCACGTGCCAACAAGGAATTACCCCGGCAATGGTCTCCGGTAACCCGGTAGAGACGGAATGAACCAGTACCGAAGCGATCCAACCTCGACGCCGCCGCAGCATCCCGCGCCGCGCCCGCGTGGCGTGTCCTGGACCGCGAGCATCGGAATTTGGACGCTCGTGTTCCTCGTCGTTTGGACACTCGCACGCTCGATCCGCACCGACGCGCTAACCGAGCCAACCGCCACACCGAGATCGATCGAACCGCGCGGCGATCTGGCCGCAGACGAACAATCCACCATCCGGCTCTTTCAAAACGCGTCCCCGAGCGTCGCGTACATTTCGACCATCGAGTATCGGCGACAGCTGTTCAGTCCGAACGTGTTCGCGATTCCTCAGGGCACGGGTTCGGGGTTCGTATGGGATCGCGACGGTCATATCGTAACCAACCTGCACGTCGTGGCCGGGGCAGACCGGATCGACGTCATGCTCGCAGACAACTCGGTCTGGCCGGCGACGCGAGTGGGCAAGTCCGAGGACAACGATCTCGTCGTATTGAAAATCGAGGTCCCAGCCGAACGACTCACGCCGATCGCCGTCGGAACGTCGGGCACGCTTCAGGTGGGACAGAATGTCTTCGCAATCGGCAACCCCTTCGGCCTCGACTACACACTCACTACGGGCGTGGTCAGCGCACTGGGCCGCGAGATCACTTCGCTTTCCGGGCGACCCATTCGCGACGTCATTCAAACCGACGCAGCCATCAACCCCGGCAATTCCGGCGGGCCGCTTTTGGACAGCGCCGGGCGACTTATCGGAGTCAACACGCAAATCGCGAGTTCGTCCGGTGGCAGCATCGGTATCGGATTCGCCCTACCGGTCGACATTGTCAATCGCGTCGTGCCGCAACTGATTCGTTTCGGGCACGAACGGCGACCGGGCTTGGGCATCGTGCCGTTGCAACCCGAGCTTCAACAACGCGCGGGCATCGAGGGCGTGCTGGTTCTGGTTGTGAGCGCCAACAGCGGAGCGGAGGAAGCCGGGCTGCGCGGGACCATCTCCTCCGAACGAACCCGGCACGTGGAACAACTCGGGGATATCATCGTCGCGATCGACGACGTTGCCATCGGTAACGAGTACGACCTGCGCGACGCCCTTGAGACAAAGACCATCGGAGACAGCGTGCAGGTGACCTACCAGAGAGACGGTAAGTCGACCACCGTTTCCGTGCGTCTCCAGCCTGTTGAATAGCCGCCCGAGTGCCACCGAACGCACGGCCGCCGTTCGGCGCACAACACCGCGCTCGCCCATTCACCCGCAACGGCACTCACAAGCAGCCCTAGCGCTCGTTTCGCGCAGTCTGCACCCCATTTTGACCGGAGCACGATGTCGATACGACGCCGGATCCGGCGATGGAATCCGCATTATCAGTATCACAGGAGCCGATTCTCGGAGCCGCACCTCGCGCCGGTCCGGGCTACGGCGTAGCGCCCCGAATCGACATGTATTGCCTGTGTATTTCTTTGTCGCAATATGTAGTAGGTAGGGGCACGAGGGCATGCGACGAGTCCGTCAGGTCTAAAGTTTTTGCCGCCAAAAGGACGATATCAACAGTGATGATATTGGACTCCGAGGTCCGCCGATTATCGGCATCATCGCGACGTGGCACGCCTCAACACTGCTACGGACTGCCCCTCTTCTGGGCGGCCAGAATGGAACCACCGGCTGCGGTTTGTGACCGCCGTCGCGATTCGATCGCCCACGCCATTGACGGTCGGCGGGTTCCATAGGACGGGCCGAGCCTCGGCGGCCAGGAATAAGCGAGATGAGTTTGATTATCAACCTTGGTGGTATGGATTCAGCGACGCCGACGGGCCCTTCAAACGTCCGGTCCTCCGCCCCCACCACGCCGCCAGACAACGCGCCGGCACAAGACACCGTCGAGATTTCCTCCGCAAGTCGAGCACTGGCTGACACCATGGCCGACTCGAGCTTTCGCATAGCCCGCGTCAACGCCATACGTGAAGAAGTCGCCAACGGTACCTACGAAACACCGGATCGAATCGAAGGCACGGTTTCACGCCTCCTCGATATGCTGGGCTAGCGCACCCTCCCCGTTCCACCATCGCGGCCGCCGTCGACGAAGACTGACACTTTCGTGGCATCGTAGTATCGCCGGTGTGGCGGTCGGTGCGATGTGTATATGAGCGCCAGTCGCGGGCGAATCGCATTTCTTGGACAACAGGCGGCCCCCTCGTCGCGCGGTGGGAGTACCCTATCCTTTGCGCGGCGAAGTGTACGAGGAAGCGGTGGTGCCCCGCTCCTTGCGCTGCAACGGATGGGAGATGAACACACAAAACCAATGACTCCGTCCACGCGGCCGCTCCATCTCACGGCCACCATTTTCCAGTAGAGAAGGATGGGGCACCCTCAAGCGCGCGATTCCCGGGCGCAACCCCTATCAGCCGCTGACAACCGCCGCGGGGCCGACGCTCCGGTCCGTCAAGCAGCGCTGTCGCTCCGAAGACGACCGACTAGAAAGTCGGTTGCACAATAGCTCCGTACGGTTGAACAGCCTGCCATTCAACGTCCGAAGATGTGGCGTAACGCGCTCGCTCATACGCTACTCCAAACCGCCCTACGGGTACGATTCGGCTTGCTTCTTAGCACGAGATCAACTCTTATCGGGTGATGACGCCGAACGAGACGATCGGCGTCGACGTTGAATTGTAGAATGGAAGTGGCCTAGGATACTTTGGGGAACTCTGGGGGCGAGGCAGGCCATCGTCGGGATGCATAGCGCAATGTCTTACGTTGATCTAAAAGATACGCTCGCGGATTGGCCATTCGAGCCGGAAAAAATCTCCGTTCGAAAGATACTCGGTACGGACGGCGTGGTCCGCATACAAATGCGCGTCGAGCTCGGCCTCATTCAAATGGAAACCGTTGGGCGTCCCGACGGGCAACGGCCCGGTGGACGCGAGTCGTTGCTCAACCGTCACAAGAAGGAGTTACAGCGCTACGAATCATGCAACGGTACGACGCTTGGCTTTTCCCTATCACCGGAAGAAAGCAACGAACTGAGAAACGAGGCGTCACTGTTCTATCGTCGATATGTGGCGCTGTTCGTTCTCGAAGAATACGCCGACGTAGCTCGCGACACTTCACACAACCTAGAGGTGTTCGACCTCTGTCGTGACCACGCGCTGGAGCGTGAAGATCAGTTGGCACTCGAGGAATTTCGACCGTACGTGTTGATGATGGATGCACGTGCCCGCGCCTACGCGGCCATGCAGCAGGGGGAAGCGTCCAGCGCACTCGCCCATGTCAATCGGGGGACCATGGCCGTCAATGACCACTTCGCGCGATACGGTCAAGACGAAGCGGCCCAATCGAGCGAAGAGCTGAAAATACTCCGAGCGATGGCGCAGGAGCTTGGGCGACGCGTACCCCAGGATTCACTCATCGTGACCCGCAAAGCGTTACGCGAAGCCATCGAGAATGAACGGTTTGAAGAAGCTGCTCAACTACGTGACGCATTGAAGCGACGGGATCAAAAGACGCGTCCCACGTGAGACCTGCAACGTTTCTCGTGCAGCCGGCCGCTGGGTAACAGCGACCTCCGCACTTTCACTCGCTTGCAATCGCCCCGGCCGTAATCACCACGTCCCGCGATCGTTCGAGCGCGACGTGCCACCTCAACCGACAATACTCCGGCGCGGCGCGATCGCCCACAACGCCGTCGATCCCCAGTGCATCACGTATCTCCCGGCACCGGTTCCGCCGTCGCTCGTCAGGGCAGCCGCATTCTGAGGATTCTCAAGCGGTGTCGGCTCTTACGATTCGGCCGATCCGTGCTTTCAGCCACGCGAAGCAGGCACCAACAAGCCCGAGGCAACTCCAACCACTCCGGAAGTTAGAATGCGGCTGCCCGGCGTCGCACGTGCGGACACGTTCTCCCCGGTGGACATCGATCGCCCAAGCGGTTAAAAACCGCAGTCGCGGCGTCTGGCGCCGCGCGTCTGCCCCGATGCCGGGGTGTCGCCGACGTAGCTCAGTTGGTTAGAGCGCCTGCCTGTGGAGCAGGAGGTCCCAGGTTCGAGACCTGGCGTCGGTAGTATCATAAGTCCCGTCAAACGCACGTTCGCCGCGCACGGCGCATCGTCGCGCGATGCTGCTGAGAACTCACGACAAGGTGTCGTTTGCGACTGTTCGATTTCAAAGGTCGAGCGAGAGCGATGAGAAACAAACCCGAATACGCGCGTATCATCTCCTGAAGCCACTTAAGCAGAGTGCCGTTCGTGTCAGGGTGCGGCGCTTGTACGTCCGAAAGTACATCGCGAAAGGCTGCTGCAACGGCCAATCGTGACAACGGCTTGTGGGTTGGTCGGTGCAATCGATAGGTTGGCACTCGAGGTGTACGTCTTTGACCGATGCGGTCTCGGAACTCGCGAATCCGGCAGACTACCGAAACTCAGAGCGCCCAAGCCGAACGACCCAACACAAGCGCGTACGAAAGAGTTCCGCGCTCAGCGGAAACCACATCACTGGAGCCAGCGAGACTCGAACTCGCGACCTTCTGCATGCCATGCAGACGCGCTCCCAACTGCGCCATGGCCCCGTGACCGGGCATTATGGCAAACCGGGCTCGGTTCCGCAAGCGGTAGCAATCGTGGTTGGCGAATAGGCGACATCGACACCGCTGGCAGGACCGGTACACCGTGCGGTCGTCAAGAATGCGACCTCCGGAACCTCCTCAAGAATGAAGGACTCCTGCGTCCGGCCCGAGCCACCGCTTCGCGCGCCTCGCGTGGGTCTGCGGATCCGGTTTCGATCGGGTCGAGCGCTGGTGCTCCGTCACAGCCAAGTCCACGGGTTTGCGACGGCGTCAGAGCTGTGGGCGCTAGCCCGCGGACCTGTCCCACCGCTAGCGCGGAGGGCTTTGACCGGCGCGCCTGGCTCCGCTGGTTCGGGCGGCGACAACCCGAACATTAAGGTGTGACGCCGCATTAGAAAGCAGGTCGTGACAGCGTGAGAGCGTTTCCTCGGGGGGGTTGCGGCTCGGATCGGACGAACCCGTCGCTTGAGTCTTACAAATCGCTACATCGGTCCCTGCGTCGCCACACGGCTGCACTGGGGCGATACATGGCTCAAGACGGTTTGGCTGGGGCGCGAACGTATTCGGCACGTAACACGGCTCGACCGACTGGTCGGTTCGGTTGCTCGTGTCGTCGAACGAGAATAGACTCGCCCCGCAGCAGGCCAACATCGAAGCATACGAAGGGACTCAACCAAACCGCACATGCGACGCCATCTTCCGAAACGCTTGTTCCGCATGCGCGCCTTCGGTCGCTGGCTAGCGCTTGGCGCTCTTTGCTCCGTCTCTTGCGACTCCACGCTTCCGTCGGCCCGGTTGCGCACTGAAGTACACCTCCCTATTCCGACGATTGCCGCTGAGTTGCCCGGCCCAAGCCGCCTTACGAGAGTCGACTGCGGCGAGTCCTATCGCTTGACCCCGCACTCCGTCATCGAAATCGCGTTCGATAACGAACCGGACATCAAGTCGAGCTATCAACGATACATGTCGGAGGAGGCAAGGTACGACTTCTTCGTCGTGTCGAGGGACTCGCTGACGCCGCGCATGGTTACACGAAACGATATTTCGGAATCGCGCACCAACGTCCCCGATTCCGCACGACCTGGTAGACTAACCGGGGCCGTCAGCAGGCGTCGCCAGAACTCCGTCGAGTTCAACGTCGAAAAGCAGTTCTTCGACACCACCGAGTTGGACTTCGGCGTCGGGTTGTCCACGCTTGCGCGTGACGAGACCGATGGGGTTCAACCCTTCCTCTCCGCCAGTGTTCGATATCCGCTGTGGGTTTCGCGGCAGAAGCTCGAACGCACGAGCGAGGAAATATTTCGGCGCAACGAACTCAGCACTGCGCAGCTTGGCTACATTCAGACGGTCCGCAGCAGGCTGGAGAACGCGCTGCGAAGTTTTTTCAACGTGCTCAACCTTCGCCGCCAGGTCGACCACGCCGCATCGTGGGAGCGTGATCTTCGCAACCTCACCACCCGAATGGAAGAGATCGCCGGGCGGGACCTGACCACGGATCGGAGCCGCGTCCGAGCGGAGCTCGCCAAGGCAAGCGCTTTCTTGGGTGAAATAGCCGGGCGATTGGACATCGATCGTGAACGGCTCAAGGGATCGTGCGGACTTCCGTTTCACGCGCAAATCCAGCTTGTCGACGAAGCGTTCAACCCATTTCTCGGCGCTGCACACGACGATCTGCTTCGCGCAAGCATTGAGACGGATCCCGAGATTGCCACGCTGCGCAACGAACAACGCAACGCCGAAGTCCAACTCGACCTCGCCCGTCGGGGCAAGTGGGATGTCTCGCTCCTCTTTGACGCCAACTCCAACTTGGACGGTGGGACCGACCTCGATGGCAACTCGGACTGGCAACTATCGGTGGGGGTGGACGTCAGTGCGGTTGATTCGCGAGTCACCGACAGCTTGGGGAGGCAAGCCCAAGCGAGAATCGCCCGTTTTCGCCAGGCGATCATTGCGCGGGAAAATAGGATTTTCGTCGACACGCTCGAACCGATCATCCGAATCGAAACCCTCGGCGCCAGTCGCGATGAACTGAAGGCAAATATTCCACGCTTTCGAGAAGATTTCGTGAGCGGAATCGAACAGTACATCCAGGGGACACTGAACATCGACGATATTGTCAAACGTCGTGAATCCTTGTTTGATCAACAGCAGAGGGTCGCGCGCCTGACGTTTATCGTCGGCATCAATATCGCTCAGCTCTGCACCGCGACGGGCAAGTTCTTCGATTTGATCAACGATCACACGGACACTGCAGACGTCGACCGCGCGCTTGGACCGGTGCCGTAGCGAACCGTCGAAGCAAGCTCGGCGCGCTCAATTTTAACCGCCACGTTCGTGGCACTGGACGCCAACGTTCGTAGCACGACAACGCCGCAAGCGTCGCGTCTCGCATCCACTTCCGCGAACCGCTGCACGCGAACCACAGAGGCTCTCGCATACGGGAAAGCGGTCTCGGTACACCGCCGAAATACGACAGGGACACCGCCCCTGACGAGCGATGCTCGTTCCGGCAGAGATCAACCAATTCGCTACCGATTCCACGCTCGACGCCATTCCAGAGTCCTTCTTGTCCAAAGATCGCGATTCTTATCGGCCGTGCGGGCCGGAGCTCACCCGAAACCTCGAATTCCCAGCGTGCATTGGTGGCTCCGCTAACTGAACCGCCCCTCCTGTGGTTCCGATATTCACGATGACGACGCGCGATGAGAGCGGGTCCGAGGTTCAAGGAGCTTTGAGCTATGTCTTCAAAGAAGCAAGAATTGCGTATTGGCGTGATCGGCTGCGGGCACTGGGGTCCAAACCATGTGCGCGTGTTTTCGCAACTCGATCGAACGCGCGTCGTAGCCTGTGCAGACTTGCAGCAGGAGCGGCTTGACGATATGCGGCGCCGATTCCCAAGGGTGACCACGACCACGGATTATCGTGATCTATTGAACGACAGCTCGATCGATGCGGTGGTAGTGGCCACACCCACGCGAACGCACGCCGCAATCGCCGCCGATGCGATGAACGCGGGGAAACACGTGCTGGTCGAAAAGCCGCTGTGTATGACAGCCGACGAAGCCAATCACCTCGGATACCTCGCCGATCGTCTTGGTGTCGTGTTGATGGTCGGTCACGTATTCCTGTTCAACAACGGCATACGCAAGCTGCGCGGGTTGATCGAGGAAGGCGAAATCGGCGACGTTCACTACCTTGACGCCGTCCGAACCAACCTTGGACCGATTCGCGGCGATGTCAACGCGTTGTTCGACTTGGGCACGCACGACATTTCGATCTTCAACTACCTACTTGATGCGACGCCGGTTTCGGTTTCAGCCACAGGGAGTTGCATTACTCAAGAAGCCGTCGAGGACGTCTGCTTCGTCACACTTCGATATCCGGGCAACACGCTGGCACACATTCACGTCAGTTGGCTTAACCCGAGAAAAGTCCGAACACTGACGGTCGTGGGACAACGGAAGATGGCCCATTGGGACGACATCGATCCTGCGGATACGCTTCGACTCTACGACAAAGGATTGGATCAACCGCCCAACTACGATTCGTTCGGCGATTTCCGGTATCTACTGCGCCATGCCGACGTTCGCTCGCTGGCGATGCGTCAGATCGAACCGCTGCTCAATCAAGCTGCCGCTTTCGCCGATTGGGTGCTGACCGGTATTCCGTACGGTCCCGGCGCCCGCGACGGCATCGCCGTCGCCAGAGTGCTCGATGCGGCCATGCGGTCCATGCAACAAGGCGGCGTTGAGTGCTTGGTCGACGGCAATGCTGACATGCTGTGCCAAGCTGCATCCGTCGATGCGACGTCGATACCGACGTCAGCGCCCCACCTCGCCGGAAAAGCGGGTCGACAAAACCAGCGACCTCCGTCGATGACACGAAAGGTGTAAACGGCGCAAGCGTGAAACGTCCGGCGCGTGTGCCAAGCAGCTACCCGTCTGCTGGACAAGGCTGGTATTCAATCACGTCGCCGCGAACCCGCCCGTGACAACGGGACTTGTCCCCGTCAGGAGGCGGAAATCGCTAATGGATCACCGGCTGGAAGCCGGTGCCACACTTTTTCGACAGGCTGCCACGCCAAGTAACCCTCAGAGGAGCGAACAACACATTGGCGACTTCCTCGAATTCATTGGCCGTACCGCAAACGAAACCACCGTGTATCGTCCTCGGTGTACGCATACATCCGACAGCGCTGTGCGAGTCGCAGGCGATCGATTCGGGGACATGCATCTGGGCGTTTTGCCACATTCTTGACGGCGCCGTAATCGGTTGCAACTGCAACATCTGCGATCACGTCTTCATTGAAGGTGGCGCCCGGATTGGGGATCGCGTCGTAATCAAGAACCAAGCCATGATTTGGAACGGAGTAACGATCGAAGATGACGTCTTCGTAGGACCGGGAACAGTGTTCACCAACGATCGTCGGCCGCGTAGTCGGGGCTTGGCCGCATCGACCGCGCGGTACGCCTGCGACGACGACTGGCTCGTACCTACGCTGGTTCGAACGGGCGCTTCCATCGGCGGCGGCTCGGTGATTCTCCCCGGATTGACCATCGGTCGCTACGCCATCGTCGGTGCCGGCGCCGTCGTTACCAAGAGCGTACCGGACTTCGCCGTCGTCGTGGGCAACCCGGCGCGCCAAACAGCATGGGCGTGTTGCTGCGGGCAGACCGTCGAAGCATCGGGAGCGCAATGCGACAGTTGTCGCGACTCAGGTTCCACACCGACGATGCCAACTTCGTAACACTGATCATGTGAGTCGAATCAGGCGGCGAGCGGGCGGAGTCGGGCTGAGGAGAACGTCATGTACAAGGGTCAGAAACTCATTGCCTTGGTTCCGGCCTACAACGAGGCCAAGAAAATCGACCATGTGGTGCGGCGCATCGACGCGGGCCTCGTGGATACGATTCTGGTTCTCGATGATGGATCCACGGACGATACGGCCATCGTTGCGAGCGAGCACGGCGCCGAAGTGCTGTCGACCGGGCGGAGGATGGGCGTCGGCGCCGCCCTTCGCCAAGGCATTGAAACCGCCCGGACGCGTCACTTCGACATCATTGTCATATTGGCTGGCAACAACAAGGATAATCCGGACGAGATACCCCACCTTGTCGACCCCATCTGTGACGGACAGAGCGATTTCGTGATCGGTTCGCGCTACCTAAGCGGCGGGCGGTGCGGCGGCGACATGCCATTGTACCGAAGAGTGGCGACGCGATGGCATCCGTGGTTGATGAGCGTGTTCACCGGCAAGAAGCTTACGGAAAGCACAAACGGTTTCCGGGCGTTTCGTCCATCGCTTATTGACGATCCACGAATCAAGCTCGATCAACCTTGGCTTGACGCCTACGGTTTGGAGGTCTACCTACTCTGGAAGGTGCTGAAACTCAGCTACCGCCATCGCGAGGTGCCGTGTACGAAGATCTATCCGGCAAAAAAACTAGGGCAAACGAAAATGATCCCGATCGTGGGCTGGTGGAGCATGCTCCGGCCGATTTTTCTTCTGGGTTTCGGATTGCGAAGTTAGGTTTGGCTCTACTGTTCTGTCACGAGTCAAGTGACCGGTTCGTTCGATCCGATCCTCGACCGTGAGGCGGCGCTTTCAAATTGTCACGAGCGGATTCAAGCCTCCGCTTCCTTACGGTCGCGGCTCGATAAACCCGTCATTCGATGTGTGGCAGAACACTACGCTTCGATCTTGTCGATCTTGACTCGGAGGTAGCGTTGGCGGTGACCCTTCTTGAGGCGATAGCCCTTGCGGCGGCGGCGTTTTTGGATGATCAGCTTGTCGCCTTTGAACTCTTCGACGACGGCCGCGACCACTTTGGCGCCTTCGACCGTCGGTTGCCCGATGCGTACGGCGTCTTCCGTACCACCTACTAGCAACACGCGATCGAAATCGATGGTCTTGGCGTCTTCGGCAAGGTCTTTACGCTCGATGTCGAGCAGTTGCCCCTCCTCGACTCGATATTGATGGGATCCGTCACTGATGATTGCAAACACGATGTATCGCTCCGCTGAATGTCCGCGCTCCGCCGGAGGACTCCTGCGTCCCCAGGCTCAGGCCGAACAGCAGCACGGGATCCAAACCCCATACTACGCCAAGTTGAACAAGCACAGTCGCGATTGAGTCGATGCAGGCAATACGACCAGCACAACTGTGTCGCCACCGCCGGTCTGAACCCGCCGGCACGAACCGCTCAATCGAAACACCACCACGAACGCCGCTCGCGGCGCCACGGTGGCTGGAACGGCGCATTCTGGCGGATCTTGCCGTCTCCGTCAATACCCTACAACGATTCCCGCTGGCTTCGGACGGGATCGACCGCTGCTGATGCTATGCGGTCTTCACGCCGGCGATGCCGAAATGCAAAAAGCCCTGCCGCTGGGTAGCGTCAGGGCCTTTCCCTTACCAGTGGTTGGAGGCGCACAGGTGAGGTTGGTCTGATTGTGGCTGCCAGGTGGCAGAAAAACCATTTCACGCGGCCCCTGGTCCCCAAGGCTGACGTTCGCGTACGCCGCGAATTGGCCAGGCCGAGCGAAGGCCTCGTGAAGCAAAAAACCGTGATACCGGCCATCCCCCCCAAGATAGCCGGTATCGAATTCTGAAGAGTAGAAAGGTGGGCGCCCAAGGCCACGCCAGGCGTCCGATTGGCGTGAACCTCGAGACACCCATCTACTCGTGTCCGGTCGTCGTCGACCGGCCGTATCGTTTCGCTCGTCACTGTGCTCCGGATCAGTTGGCCGGATGTTCGTGACGACCACTTGCGGTTCCTATCAGCTATAGCGAGAATCAGGCAGCGATTGGCTCATAACCCTTGGGATTTTTTTGGGGGAACCGGGACGTTGACAGCCAAACCGCCTACTGGGCAAATAACACGGCTTCTTCACGAACTCAGTGGGGGCGATAATGACGCCCTTAACGAACTCATGCCGCTTGTATACCGCGAACTTCGGGTCATGGCTGACCGGGTGCTGCGGCGCGAGCGGAAGGACCACACGCTCGACAGCACCGGCCTGGTTCATGAAGCGTACCTTCGTATGGTCGACCAGCGCAGCGCCAATTGGCAGCATCGCGCCCAGTTCCTCGGCGTCGCGGCACGCATGATGCGCCGAATCTTGGTCGATCACGCGCGTAAGCACGGTGCAGCCAAACGCGGCGGCGGGCGCGGACGGATTACGCTTGACTATGGCGCGGTGGCGGCGGGCGAGCGACCCATCGATCTTGAGGCCCTCGATGAAGCCATGGGCCATCTGGCGTCGTTCGACCCGCAGCAGGCGCAGGTCGTCGAGCTTCGGTTCTTCGGTGGGTTGACCATCGAAGAAACCGCTGAAGTCATTGGCATTTCGCCGGCCACGGTCAAACGTGAATGGACGATCGCCAAGGCGTGGCTGCGGCGGGAGATCGACGGCGATGAGGCCAAGCAATAAACAGCGGGCCGACGACGGGTGAACAGCCCAGCCCTGCCGATAAGCAACACATCATGGACCCCAAGCGTTGGCAACAGATCAAAGAGGTTTTCCACGAAGCCTTGAAGCAGGAACCGGCGCGCCGAACGGCGTACCTCGACGAGGCATGCGGCGACGATGCCGAGATGCGCACGGAAGTCGAGTCGTTGATCTCGTCGCATGAAAGCGATCCCGGGTTTATTGAACCCGGCAGCGATCGATCACGTGCCGCGATGTCGTCATTCGCCGAGGATTTCACCGGCGAGATGGCTGGACCCTACCGACTGATACGCCCCATCGCGTCCGGCGGGATGGGTGTGGTCTACCTGGCCGAACGGGCCGATCAAGCCTACGACAAAGAAGTCGCGGTCAAACTGCTCAGGTCAGACCGGTTCCTACAGACTGAAAAGCGACGACTTGAACTGCTCCGGCGATTTCAGTTGGAACGCCAGACGCTAGCCAATCTCGATCATCCCAACATCGCCAGGCTGCACGACGGGGGCTCGACCGAAGGCGGCGTACCCTACTTGGTGATGGACTACATCGACGGTCAGCCGATCGACGACTATTGCGATGACAAGCGGCTGTCGATTGACGATCGCCTGACGCTTTTTCAGGGCGTGTGCTCCGCGGTTCAGTATGCCCACCAACACCTCGTCGTACACCGCGACCTCAAACCCTCGAATATTCTCGTCGACGCGCAAGGCGTGCCCCAACTTCTCGACTTCGGGATAGCCAAACTGCTCGACGACAATGGGCACGGGAAGACGGCGCGCACGCAAACGGCCATGCAACCGATGACGCCAGACTACGCCAGTCCGGAACAGGTTCGCAGTGAACAGGTTACCACAGCGAGCGATGTCTATTCGCTCGGCGTCATCCTCTACGAGATGCTCACCGGCCATCGTCCGTATCAACTTAGCACGATGCCGTGGCACAAGGTCGCGGACGTCATTTGTGAACACCTACCCGAGCGTCCAAGCACGGTGGTCATGACCCGCACGACTGTTCCGACAGACGATGGGGAGACAGATGATACGATTACGCCGGAATCGATCGGATTGGCGCGTGAACTGAGTCCTGACCGTTTGCGCCGACGCCTCGCAGGCGATCTCGACGTGATTGTGCTCAAAGCCCTGCGTAAGGAACCGGAGCAACGCTACGCCTCCGTCGAACAGCTTTCGGAGGACATTCGGCGCTACCTCGGAGGCGAGCAGATTACCGCGCGGCCGACGAGCATGGCCTACCAGTTTCAGGTGTTCGCACGACGCAACAAGTTGGTCGTGGGCGCCGCGGTCGCGGTCTTTCTCACGCTGGTGGGCGGCATCGCCGTCAGCATGGCCCTTCTTGCCCAAACGCAGGTTGAGCGCGATAGGGCACTGACTGCGGAGCGCACTGCAGAGCAGCGCCGCACGGAAGCGCAGGCGGTGAGCGCGTTTCTTAGTGACACGCTCGCCACGGTGGACACGTCGGGAGCGCAGGGTCGCGAGATGACGGTGCGCGAAATGATAACATCCGCTGCGAAACGTATTGAAGTGAAGGCCAAGAACGACCCACTTGTCGAGGCCGCGCTACGGCGTGCTGTCGGTAGCGCGTTTCGATCTCTCGGCGATCTGGCCAGCGCGGAAAAGGAGACGGCTGCGGCGCTGGCGATCCATCGTCGCGTACTCGGTGAGCGAAACGTGGAGACGTTGCGATCCAAAGTCAGCTATGCGGCCGTGCTGCAAGACAAGGATGAGCTAACAACCGCCGAGTCGCTCTATCGCGAAGCGCTCGCCGTTCAGCGTGACGTACTCGGTGAAGGGCACGCGGACACGCTGGTAACGATGAAGAATCTCGGTGGCGTATTGCAGGATCAAGGCCGGCTCGTCGAAGCGGAAAAAATCTATCGCGCGACGCTGCGACTCTATCGACAATCAGTCGGCAACGACGATCCCGAGACGCTCTCCACAATGAACAATCTCGCGACACTCCTTCACCAGACCGGTCGCGCGGCGGAATCGGAACGACTTCATCGAACGATCCTGGAGGCGAGGCGGCGCGTGCTGGGTGTAGATCATCCGGAAACGCTACGTACGCAGTATAACCTCGCCAACGTGTTGATCACGCGGCGTGCGTTCGATGAGGCACTATCGTTCTTGAGGCAAACGGTGGACGCGCAGCGACGCTTATTGGGCGCCGATCACGTCGATACGCTGCGCACTGCGACCGGCCTTTGCCGCCTGTTGTTAAGTATGGGTACGCTCACCGAGGCCGAGACGCAGTGTCGCGAATCGCTCGACAATCTGCGACGCACCGTCGGTGACGCGCATCGACTGACCATCGAATGCGAGAACAGTCTTGTCGCCGTGCTGCATTCAGCCGCCAAGCTTCCCGACGCCGAAGCTTTGCTCAGAGATGTAGCCGTTCGGCGGTCCGCAGCATTGGGTGAACAACATCGCGATACACTGCTCGCTCGATACGATCTCGCCAACCTGCTGCAAGATAGCGGTCAGTTCGCGGAATCCGAAACGCTCTATCGAAGCGTGCTCGCTACGCAGCGAGCGGTGTTCGGTGATCGCGATTCGGACACACTTTGGACGACCAACAGCCTCGCCTACCTCTTGCTTTCAAGCGATCCGGTTGAAGCGTTGTCGTTGGCGAGAAACGCGACCGCACGTTCCAACGAAATCGATTTTGCCGATACACTCGCCCTGGCCTACAAGGTCAACGGTGACCTCGATCAGGCCATCGCCACGCTGAACAACGCGATGGGCAAAGTCGCGCCGGATCTCTTGATCAAGCGATCTTTTTTGGAAACACGGATGATCGCATTCCTACGGGAAGCAGGCGACACGGATCAAGCCGATAGGCGACTGACCAACATCATCGACCAAACGCGTGATCAACACGGGGCGCTCATGGCGGACCTGGCGGCAAAGATGTGCGACCTCGCGTTTTGGTTTCTCGATCACGGTGAATATGTTCAGCATGAACAACTGTGCAGCGAGCTCGCGGCCGTTCGACGCGGAACGCCACGGCAAGGACAACTTGGCATCGCTAGCTCGGCGCTGGCTTACGCGTTCGATCTCAACGACAACGGTCGCTATGCTGACGCCGAACCTGTACTGCGCACGTGCCTCGAAATCGCTGGACTGGTCCACCCCGACGGAGACGCCACGTCCGCCATCATTCAAAGCGCGTTAGGGCAATGTCTTATGGGTCAGGAGCAGTTGTCCGAGGCTGAAGCCCTGCTGGTCAACGCATACGACGCGCTTCGAGGCAATGCTACCCACCAAACTAACCAGATCCGAACCGTGCTGCGTCGTCTTATCGAGCTCTACGAAGACAAGGACGACGCCACGCAAGCCGCACACTATCGCCGTCTTCTTACAAACGAAGAATAACCAACGATCGCTCCATCAATCGTTGCAGCGCGACTGACGTTCGATCACCCGCCCCACCAGAACACGCATCAAACGCGCGTGATCCGTCAGGGTTTTCCTGTACGATCCGCCCGCCGCGACGTCTCGCGGCATAGGTCGATTCATCGCGCTGCGCGCGATCGTCAAGTGGGTTTACCTCCACGTCGATACCGGCTGAAGAGCGCCGTCCCTGGGGATGGACACCAACATCGGTACTTGCGGAACACAACGAAACCAGATTGAGAGCGTCCGCGCCATGGCTGACAAAGATCAAGACACACGTCCGAAGCACGCGCCCGCGAGCGTCCTGGTCGTTGATGATGAGGTGGATCTGGCTGACCAAATCGCGCGACATCTCAAGTTCCTCGGCTATGAAGTGGACACGGCCAACAGCGCCGAAGAGGCGTTGAAAAAACAATCCTGCAACGACTACCGCGTCCTGATCACTGATATCATGATGCCCGGTATGCATGGTGATGAGCTCTTGCGCGAAATCAAGGAGCGTGACGGAACGATTCAAGTCATCGTCATGAGCGGCCAAGTACGCATGACACGTCTGCTCCGATGCCTGCGACTTGGAGCCTGCGATTGCTTTGCCAAACCGCTGAATGTCGACGAGTTGTGCGCCGCCGTCGACAGCGCAGCAAAACGAATCGACCGTTGGGCGGCCATGATGAAACAGTTCCGAACCGGTGTGCAGGTTTGAGCACCAGATCAGAGAATAAGTAATGGCTCAACAATGGGATCCGGAACTCCTACAGGGATTCTTCGAGGAATCGAAGGAAGACATCGAGCAGCTCGAGGGCAACCTCGTCGCGCTGCGATCCAACCCCAGCAACCCCAGCACGATTCAAAAAGCGTTCCGCGTCGTCCATTCCATCAAAGGCAACAGCGGATTCTTCGGCGTCAAGAACGCCTCGAGGTTCTGCGATCGCTTCGAAGACATGCTCGACAGCTTGCGCACTCACAAACTCTCTGTGACCGCAGACGTCGTGGAGTTGCTCCTGACCGGACTCGACGAGATCAAGCTTATGCTCGATCAAGCCGAGGGCGGGATACGTACGAGCGATCTTACCCCGACCCAGTTGGAAATCCTTGAGCGCGTCGCGGGCACCACAACGCAAAGCCCCGTCGCGGTTCCCGCCCAACTAATTCATCGCATCATAGAAACCATCGCGGCAACAGAATTCGAGGAATTGACGCACCGCGAACAGATCGCCGCCACACTCAGCGAGTTACTCGAGGACTTGGTGAAGATCTGCGACGATGACGAAGTAGCCGGTCGCACGAATCCCGAAGACGCTAAGAACACCGACCGACCGCTGCCGGCGCAGTGGAACGGCGTCGACGTATCCTCCGAGATCGCCTGCATCAACGATTGGCTTCGGGCGTGCGAAGATGCGATGGAGCAGCCGTACCCGGACGAAGCGCTGGCAAGTCTGAAAAACGTCTCGGTCGTCGACGATACTGGAATAGCGTTGCTCGACGACTTCGCGACCGAGTCCAAAGTGCTGGCCGATGCGGGGTTGACCACCGACGCGATGCTGGCCGGTTCGTTACGCGAGAGATTCTCCGCCTTCGCATCTCACCTCAACACGGCGAAGCCACCAGCGGATGAATCGCAGCCCACGGGTGCCGATTCGGCCAACGATAAGCCGCAACCCAAGGCCTCACCGACCCGGGATGATTCCCAACGCAAGACGATTCTTCGCGTCAATCAAGATCGCATCGACGAGTTTCTGGTGCATATAGGCGATCTCATTCTGATCAGTAAGAAGTACTCCGTACTCGGACGGCAATTCGAACAAATATCAGGAACTGAATTCTGTACGCAAGAGATGAAAGCGGTCAACCAACGCTTCGAGAGCACGTCGCAACGGCTGCAAAAAGGCGTTCTGGGGTTGAGGAAAGTACCGGCTGGCACCATGTTGCGTACAGTACCGCGTATGGTCACGGAGCTTGCCGACAAGCTGCAAAAGCAGGTTCATGTGGAGTTGGTCGGCGAGGACGTCGAGGCGGACCGCAGCACGCTCGATCTACTCAAGGATCCGATCACGCACATCCTTCGCAACAGCATCGACCACGGATTGGAAACGCCGGCGGAACGCCTCGCTCAAGGAAAACAAGAGCACGGCACGATTCGGCTCGTCGCTAGCGCCGACAAGCGATTCTTCTCGCTCACTATCGAAGACGACGGACGTGGGATCAACGTCGACCGAGTCCGCGAGAAGGCTATCCATGGTGGTGTCATCACTGTTCAGCACGCCGCCACCATGGATCATCAGGCGCTGTGCGGACTCATTTTTTCCGCCGGTCTTTCCACCGCCGAACAACAGACTGATGTCTCCGGACGCGGTGTCGGCATGGATGTGGTGATGCGCAACGTCGCGGAGGCGTCCGGTCAGGTTACGGTCGACTCCACCGCCGGCGTTGGGACGACCGTCAACATTCGCATACCGATAACCGGAACGCTGCTTGTGGCTGGAGCGCTAATGGTGGAAATCGCCGGCGGTGAATACTTCATACCCACGAGCGACATTCAGGCGCTGGTGCGTCCCGCCAACAACACGCCGCACCGATTGGCCAGCGGGCTTGAAGCGGTCCGCATTCGGAATGAAATACACTCGTTCCTGCGATTGGAAGACTTGCTCCCGAAGCAGCAATCGGACGACGACGAGGCTGATCCGCATTGGATCATTCTCCGCCGCGCATCTGACACCGTGTGCATCGCGATCGACCGACCACTGGGCATCGAGCAGATCATCGTCATGGAACTGGAACATATTTTCCCCAGCTTGAAGATTGCCAGCGGAGCCGCGCTGACCGGAACCGGCCGAGTGGCGCTCGTACTCAACACGCAGAATCTTATCGCCAGCGTGACGAAGGTATCGGAGGCGCGGTGCGCTACGCGCGAATCGGAATTGGTCACGACCACTTGAGGAACAGAATATGAAAACGCGGCCTGCTTGTGTTCTCTGCGTGGACGACGACGAATTCATTCTCCAATTGCTTGAGCGTGTACTACAAAACGCCTGCTACGAGGTCTTGATGGCTTCGGATGGCGAAGCGGCGTGCGCCTGCGTGACCAAGCACCAGCCCGACCTCGTCCTGCTCGACCTCTACCTTCCCGGCATCGACGGCTTCGAGACATGCCGGCGGATCATGAATGTCGACCCGAAGTACGCGCCGACGGTCATCTTTCTAAGTAGTGATGGCGCGCCTGAAGTGATCGCGGAGGGATTGCATCTCGGCGCCGCGGACTTTCTACGAAAACCGGTCATGCCGGCCGAGCTCCTGCTGCGCGTAGGAAACCACATTCGCATTCGCGACCAGGACGTCTTGCTCCGACGATATTCGGAGCAACTTGAAGGCATCGTAGCTGAGCGCACCAAGGCGCTGATTCACGCCGATCGCTTGGCGTCTCTGGGTACGCTTGCGGCGGGCACGGCCCATGAACTCAACAATCCGACGGCCGTTATTCGCGGCAACATCGGCACGTTGCGACTGTATTGGAAGTCCGTCACGCGGATACTCGAACGATACGTCGAGTCTGAAGAGGATCAGCGGGTCGGAGTCGTACTCGAAGAGATGCCCAAGCTTCTCGACGGCATGACCCGGGCAACGGCGCGCATCGCGGATATTGTGAGCGGACTTCTACGCTTCGGCGCACGCCGGCAAGCGGACAAGAAACCGATCGATGTGGCCCGACTGATCACCGAATCACTCGAGCTCACGCACAACAGGCTCAAGTACGGGGCGACCGTAACGCAAGACATCAGCGCCGCCGCGACGATCATGGGCAACGCGACCGAGTTGAGCCAGGTGTTCGTCAATCTCCTGACAAACGCGGCTGATGCGATTAGCGAGCAGGCGACCGCGACGATTCGAATCACTACTTGGATCACAAATGGGAAGCTCGCGATCGCACTTGACGACAACGGACCCGGTATTCCCAAGGAATTGGAAACGCGCATCACGCAGCCATTCTTCACCACGAAACCCATTGGAAAAGGAACGGGGCTCGGATTGCCGATCTGTATCGGCATCATAGAGGACCATGGCGGCACCCTGCAGTTCAGCAATCGTGCGAGTGGTGGTTTTCGCGCACGAATCGAACTACCGCTTTATGAGGATCACGAAAACATTGGGGTGGACCCGGACGACAAGCCGACACGAAAAGCCGCATCGTCTACGGAGCCGGGCGCCGCCGCGCTCGAACCTGCTGCTGCAGGATGAACAATCACGAAGTGCAATCCACTGCGCGAGAACGCAAAGCCGCCGAAGTGTAGCGTTGGCAGCCAGCAGACAATCCCGTCGCTGAGAACGTGCGTGAAAAGATGTATTGGAGCGTCTGCGATGAACCGAGCCGCGCCCGTAAGGAAGCGGAGTTTTGAAATCGACTCGTGACAGCTTGAGAACGCTTCCTCACGGGCGCCGCTCGGCAAGAAGCTTCTCACACACGTTTTGAAACCCGGATAGACATCCGAACGACTACACCGATAGTCAGCCGTCAGCGCGCGAATACGTCCCACTCTTTCCGCCCGTCTTGCGCTCGAGCTGAATCGGACCGATGACGATGCCTTTGTCGGCTGCCTTGGCCATGTCATACACCGTGAGCGCCGCAGCGCTTACACCCGTCAACGCTTCCATCTCTACGCCGGTCCGGGCTGTGGTTCGCGCGACGCACTGAATCGAAAGCACGCCGTCACGCATACGCGAAAACTCGATGTCGACCCAGTCCAAGCCCAGCGGATGACACAGCGGAATCCATTCACTCGTCCGCTTGGCGGCACAGATGCCGGCGATGCGCGCCGTCGCCAGCGCGTCCCCTTTCGGCAACTTGCCCCGCGTCAGCGCGTCGAGCACGTCCGGCCGCATCGTGACCGCGCCGGAGGCGACGGCCTCGCGCACGGTAACGTCCTTTGCGGACACGTTGACCATACGGGCGCGCCCACTTCCGTCGACGTGAGAAAGCTGCGGTATGTTCTCGTTTGAACTCATCTCGCATCCATTGTGGCCTGTCGGTCCGCGATCGGCAACTCCGACGCATCGCACCGGCGACGTGGACCGCTTGAACCACTCCACTGGCTAGGCGCTGATCATTATCGGATCGCCAAGTCCTTCACCCCCCACCGCCACCGCTGGACCGATAGTCCCGCACGTTCCGGGCGATCGTACGCCCTGCGAGACTCGCGCGTGATTTGCGCTGCTCGATAGCCCTGCCGATAGACACTGTGGTGAACGGTACCTATCCAACTCTTGTCCCCGAAACCGGGACGCAGTATCGGCGTCGACCGCCGTGGACCGCGCGTCTGGTCCGCTGGGTTGTCGAGGCGCGGTCTCACCGCGTGATTTGCATACTCGTCGGCATCTGGCTACTCAACGGTTTCGATCTGGTCTTCACTATCATATCGCACGAGCAGGGCCTGTTGCGCGAAGCGAACCCGCTTGCAAGCCACATGCTGCAACAAGGGACATTATCAATCGTACTTTTCAAGACCGGTTTGGTCATGATGGGAAGCTATCCGTTGCTTCGATTTCGAACAGCACGGATTTCCGAGCTGGCCGCCTACCTCATCTTCGCAGCCTACGTGGTGCTCGCCCTCCGTTGGTCGATCTACTTCGAGTTCTTCACGGCGAACATCCCACCGACCACGAACTTCGCCGAACTCCCCACACCCTGACCCGCAAGCCGCATTCATCGATGACGCGCCGTCGCTACCCTTGTCGCATGACCACCGCGCCTGTGGTACGCTGTTGGCATGCAAAGCAGAGCCGAGACGGTTGATCTGTACCTCGCCGAACTGCCCGCCGACCGACGCGAGGCCATTCAGGCCGTGCGCGCTGTCATCCTCAAGAACCTTCCGAAGGGTTATGAAGAGGGTATGCAGTACGGCATGATCGGCTACTACGTGCCGCACAGCGTCTACCCACCGGGATATCATTGCAATCCCAAAGAGCCGCTCCCCTTCGCGGGTCTTGCGTCGCAGAAGAACTACATGTCGATCTACCTGATGTGCGTCTACTGTGACGCGGAACAGGAGGCTTGGTTCCGTGATGCGTGGGCGAAGACCGGCAAGAAGTTGGACATGGGTAAGGGCTGCGTTCGGTTCAAGAACGTTGACAACTTGCCGCTCGAAGTCATCGGCAAGACGATCAAGCGTATCCCGGTTAGGAAATTCGTTGGCAACTACGAGTCGATCATCAACCCTGCAACGAGACGAACAGCGAAGGCGAGCACGCGGAAAGGCGTCGCACGCAGCGCCACGGCCAAGTCGACGCGTAAGTCTGCAAGCACGCAAGCGAAGAAGACGACCGCCAAGCGCGCCGCGAAACGTTAGCTGCAATAACTGGACGACCTGTTGAGCACGAAGGAACACGTCGGTGCGGTGTCAGCGTTGTGTTGGGGCGTTGCGACGGACCTGCGTGGCGGCCTTTTCAGAGGTGGGCGAGGCGAACCCGGCGTCGATTCGACTCCCCCACGGCTAAAGCCACGGGCCACCCGTCCCGTCGATGGGACGCTGACAGAGCACTGGGGCCGAGCGTTATCGCGAACAACGCACGCACACACGCTGGAAACTGATGCAAATCAAGGATGCCAGTCATCATCGATGGCGCGTTTGACTGAACTGGCGTCAAGGAACCGACTACAGTGACGGATATCGCGAGCCAGAATAGGCCGAGTCCTTCGTGGCGCCGCCCCGAGACGCTTGCAGCCATCGTCGCCATAGTCTGCTACGTCAACGTCGTCCCGAATGACTTCTGCTTCGATGACACGCTTGTTGTTCGCGATAGCGCGAAGGTCAACGAGCCGGGGCAATGGGGCGCCATATTTCGAACAGACCATTGGTCCGAATCGGCCGATGGCAGCCCGGACCGCGACCTACTGTACCGGCCGCTTGCACTGTCGTCGTACCGCTTCGTGCGCATGTTGGCCGGTCCCGGCGCGCTCACTCAACACTTGCTCAACATTACCCTGCACGCCCTTCTCGCAGTGCTGGTCGTCCGACTGGCTTTATCCCTGCCCGTCGGCGCGCGTGGAGCGTGTCTTGCCGGATTGCTGTTCGCCGCGCTGCCGATTCACGCGAACGTCGTCGCCGCCGTGGTCGGTCGGGCGGACCTACTCGCCACGCTCGGCGTCATAGCGACGCTCCTCGCCCATCGACAGGTCATGCGTACCGAGATTCCCGTACTTCGCTTCCGCTGGCAAATGGCCGGGATAGCCATGGCGTTTCTTGCCATCGGATCGAAAGAGAGCGGCATCGCCGCGTTCGCATCCGTCCTCATCATGGACGCCCTCTGGTCACGTGACGACGCGAGCTCGCGAACCACGCGCACGCCATGGTTGTCGCTGCAAACTGCGCTGCGCCTGAGCTATCTGCTGATTCCGCTCGTGCTCTACCTCGCGATGCGTTACCAAGCCCTCGGCGGCCGATTCCATCAGCAATCACCGATGTCCAAGACGATCAACGTGCTCGTCGACGCTTCGCCCGCCCAACACGCGCTCGGCGTCGTTCAGCTTTGGGGCATGTACTGCGCCAAGACGGTCTGGCCCGCGGCGCTCAGCGTGAAATACTCCATCAACGGCATCCGCCTGGCTACGTCCGCGCTTGATCCGAACGTACTCGTTGGCATCGCCGCCACCCTCAGCCTCATCGCGGTGAGCGTCGCACTCTGGCGCCGCGGTGAGCGTCGCATAGCCGCTCTCGCAACCATATTGGTACTTGCGTACATACCCACGTCCAACGCCATCGTACTCATGCAGGTGTTCTTCGCCGAGCGAATTTGGTATCTCCCCTCGGTGTTCGTCGTGCTGATAATCGGTGTGTTGCTCGATAGAAAACTGCGTGGAACCGTTCCATGGGTTGCCGTCAGCGTAATCGTGTCAGCGATGGCCGTCCGCTGTTGGATGCGATCGGCTGAGTGGCGTAACGACGGCACGCTCTATGCGGCTGCGTTCGAAGATCAACCCGACGCGGTCGGTCCACTCCAGCTCTACGGCCAATGGCTCACCGACCACGATCAAGTCGAGCGCGGCGTGATGCTGCTCAATCGGGCGATACAAATAGACCTGGGCTATACCGACGCCCATCGTGCGCTGGGTCGAGCCTACCTACGTACCGGTCAGGTCGGAGAGGCGTTGCGTCACTTGCAGATCGCGGAGATGCAAGCGCCCGGGCACAAATCGACAGCCAACCTTCTGAAGAGTGTCAGTTCCATGCTGTCTCGCCGAGACGACGCGCTGGAACGTTTGCGGCAAGACGTTGTTGAACATCCGGACGACGTGGCTATCGAACTCGATCTGGTGAAGCGTCTACGCGATCTTGGGCTGCTTGCCGAAGCGCTCGACCGATTTGCACAGCGCGAGCCGGCGTTTGAAAAAGTAGCCAACTGGCAGGGGGAATTCGCCGTCACCCTGGTCATGCTGAACCGACTCGACGACGCCATCGCACGCTATCGCACGTGCGTGGCCCTCGCACCGAACGATCCCCAGCGTCTGGTTGAGCTGGCCATGCTTTTGCTAGAGCGACGAAAGTACGATGATTTGGTCGACGCCCGTACGCTCGCCAACCGCGCGATTGCGCTTGCACCCAACGCACCCACGGTCTTGCTTTGCAGTGCGGAGATTTCGGCGGCGGCGGGCGATATGAATGCGGCGCTACGGCTAATGGATCAGGCGATCAACCTGTTGCCATCAGGAAGCAACCAACGGCGTCTGTTCGAAGAACGCGCGAAAACCCTCGGTCGGTAACATGCAAGCGAAGGGATCGACGCCGGGGCGATCGATCGATCGCGACTCAGCGCTTCTTCTTTTTCTTCGCGGTCGCTTTCTTCTTCGCTACGGTTTTCTTGGTTGTCTTCGTGGTCGTTTTCTTCTTGGCGGTCTTGGTCTTCTTGACGGCGGCTGTTTTCTTGGTGGTTTTCTTCTTGATCGCCGCAGACTTCGCGCTGGACGTCTTCTTCTTGGCGGTCACCTTCTTCTTGGTGGTTTTCTTCACTTTGGCGCCCTTAGCCTTTTTGGTCTTCTTGGCCGATGCTTTCTTCCGCTTGGCTGTCTTTGGAGCCGTGGGGAATTTCTCGGAACGCGGAATCGCAATCACCGTCGGAGCATCCGAAGACGCCGCGGACTTCTTGGTTTTCGCTTTGGCCTTGGGTTTCTTGACGACCTCAGCGCGCAGCTTGCTATGCGACGGTACGGCTGCCTTGACGGCCGACGCACTCTGCTTGATCTTCGAACCGGCCGAAACGACCCGCAACTTCGTGTAGTACACGTCGCCCTCAAGACGCTTGAACTGCGCATCAACCTCGTCGCGCTCCACCGACTTGAACAGTGTAAACGTCAACCCGTTCGCGTCACCCAACAGTTTCCACTCGAAAGGAATGACTTCCTTCGCGCCCGGAAGCTTCCTTACCGGCGCCGCGGCATTCGGTGCGCCCGGTACTGTTGGTACAGCGGTACCGCCCGTCTTGCTGTTCGCGGCAGCAGTGGCGCCACCTCCGCTAGACGCGGCGTTTGTAACAATCGGGGCGACCTCTTTGGCAGTTCCCACGTTCTAAGTACCTCCAATTGCATCGCCCTTCGCACACAGCCCGCCTGGCAAACCGACGGACTGAATCGGCCGCTAGCGCGATGAGCTCAAATGCTGACGATTTCGCTTCGGTGTTTTTTTCACAGGTTTCTTGACGGTGTCGACCGCGTTCATCGGATGCGTTGGGCTGACCTTGACCCACGTTCTCGGATTCCGCTGGACGCGCCAACGACCGGTACTATAATCAACCCCGAGCCGCATGGAAGCCCCGGCACCTGCCGGTGCGGCTCGCAGCGCTCGTAGCTCAATTGGATAGAGTAACTGGCTTCGAACCAGTAGGTTGGAGGTTCGAGTCCTCCCGGGCGCATCTCTCGGATCCGGGCCCAGTGCCCGCGATGATCCCAAACTGACCGCTGGCGGCACAATACCGACATTACGACCAATCAACAAGTGCCGCCAGACCTGGATAGGCTGGGTCTCGATCCGTCCCTCAGCGATCACCCTTCCGAATTTTTCCGTCGCTGGTAACGCAACAGCACCCCGACCAACACGCCTTTCGTTCCCACCGTACGCGATCGTCAGTCATCGGGATTCAGGATCGACATGAACGCTTCCTGCGGAATGGCCACGTTTCCGACGGTCTTCATCCGCCGCTTACCCTCTTTTTGCTTCTCAAGAAGCTTACGCTTTCGCGTGATATCGCCGCCGTAACACTTGGCGGTGACATCCTTTCGGAACGCCCGGATCGTCTCACGAGCGATGATTTTGGAACCGATGGCCGCCTGTAGCGGGATTTCGAACATGTGTCGGCTGATTTCCTTCTTCAACCGCGTGATGAGCTTTCGACCCCGGACCGCCGCCTTGTCCCGGTGAACGATCACTGACAGGGCGTCCACGGGAAGGCCGTTGACGAGAACATCCATGCGGACCATATCTCCGACCACATAGCCGATCAACTCGTAATCCGCCGTACCGTACCCGCGTGTGCATGTTTTCAGCTTATCGAAGAAATCGTAGATGATTTCGCAGAGTGGCATCTCATAGGTGAGCATCACGCGGGTCGTGGAGAGATACTCGGTCTTCTTTTGCTTACCGCGCCGATCCATGGCGAGCTGCATCACCGTGCCGACGCAGTCCGCCGGAATGATCATTTGCACCTTGACGAACGGCTCACGAATTTCGTTCATCGTCGACGCATCAGGAAGCTCGCTCGGCGACTCAATGCGTTTAACTTCACCGGTGGTCAGCTCGATCTCGTACGTCACGGTCGGGGCGGTCTGAACGACAGAGACGGCGTTTTCGCGTTCCAAGCGCTCTTGGATGATCTTCATGTGCAAGAGGCCGAGAAAACCGCAGCGAAACCCGATCCCCAATGCGTCGGACCCGACTGTGCTGTAGGTGAACGAGCTGTCGTTCAACCAAAGCTTCTCCATCGCCTCGCGGAGCGCCTCGGTGCTCGTTCCGATGCCGGGATAGAAATCGCAGAAGACCATCTGTTGCGGTGGATGATATCCCGGAAACGGATTATCCGTGGGATCAGCCGCGAGCGTAACCGTATCGCCGATGTTCACGTCTGCGAGCGTCTTGATTCCTGCGAAGAAATATCCCACCTCGCCGGCGCCGAGCGACTCCACCGCACCGAGCTTCGGCGTGAACTTGCCCACCTCGGTGATCAAGAACTGCCGACCAACGCCCACAAGCTCGACGGAATCGCCGCGACGGAAACCGCCGTCGAACACGCGCGTGTGCGAAATGACACCTCGGTGTGGATCGGGCTTGGCATCGTAGATCAACGCACGAAGTTTACCGGAGGGATCGCCCGCAGGCGGCGGTATTCTCTCGACCACCGCCGCCAACAGCTCGTCTATTCCTGCGCCCGTCTTGGCGCTGGTGAACACGGCTTCTGAAGCGTCAAGGCCCAAAACCTGCTCGACCTCAAGCGCAATATCTTCAGGGCGGGCGGCGGGTAGATCGATCTTGTTGATCACAAGGATGATCTCCAAGTCGGCCTCAACCGCGAGGTAGGTGTTGGCTACGGTCTGCGCCTGAACGCCTTGCGTCGCGTCAACCAGAACGAGTACGCCTTCGCACGCCGCCAGCGACCTCGACACTTCGTAGTGGAAATCAACGTGACCGGGAGTGTCGATGAGGTTCAACATGTATTCACGGCCATCATGCGTGTACGGACAGGTCGCCCGATTGGCCTTGATCGTAATGCCCATCTCTCGCTCAAGATCCATGTCGTCAAGGAACTGAGCGCGCATTTCACGCTGTGATATCACGCCGGTGTGTTCGAGAATACGGTCGGCAAGGGTGCTCTTGCCGTGGTCGATGTGGGCCACGATGCTGAAGTTTCGGATAAGGCTCAGGTCTGCCATCAAGTACTCACCAGGACCGACAAATCACCACACGCGGGCCGGTCCTAGCCCGTCGCGATCGCCGTCATCTGAGGCGCGTGGTTCACGTCGGAGTATAACTCATCGACCGATCCTAACCAGTGGCGCGCCGCCTCCCGCCGTAGAGCACAGCCTGCTGCGGTGGCGGTCGATTTGCCAACTCGGTCCCGCTTGGGTTCAATGTGTCGCTTGGAGCCCCCAATGAACGAGCCACGCGAAATGTACACATTGGACCGCATCGTGAGGATGGTGCTGAGCCTGATCACCCTGGTGGCCGTCTTCGCACTATTGCGCTACCTGTCCGACGTCTTGCTTCCATTCGCCGTGGCTGTGGTCCTCGCCTACCTGCTCAACCCTCTCGTCGGCGTTTTCGAGCGAAAGACCAAGCGCCGCAGCCTGGCCGTCGGCATGACCGTCGGAGGATTAGGGGTTATCGGCCTGGCGGTTGTGGCTATCGCGGTGCCTCTGATGGCCGGACAGATCGACCGGTTCCAACACGACCTCGGCACGCTGCGCGACGACCTCATGGAATCCATGGTGGTCGAATCCGTCCGCCCGAACTCGCCCACCGCACCGACAGGGAAAGAGGCGAAAGCGACCCAACCCACGGACGGCGGAACGTCGCTTGGATTCGTTGAACTCACTCATGCGTGGACGAAATACCGCGAACACCCTGACGTGCCCCGCCACAAACGATTGGCTAACCTGCTGCAGTCGATCGAGGGAACGCACGTCGGCGATCTCGTCGGCCGAGCGCGACGATACGTGGCGTCGCCGGAGTTCGACCAGTTCCTCTTGGACGCCGCCAAACGCCTCGCCCTCGGAGGCCTCACCGTCGTAACGTTTGCGGTGAACGTCATTCTCGGGATGACCGGTCTGATCGTCGTCCTGCTCTACCTCGTCTTCCTGCTAATGGACTTCCCGGAATACGCCCGGACGTGGCAGACGTTTCTTCCACCAACCTATCGCGGACCGATCGTCGAATTCCTTGGTCAGTTCGACGATGCCCTTCGGCGATACCTCCGCGGTCAGTCAGCCGTCGCCGGCGCCGTTGGCGTATTGTTCGCGATCGGTTTCTCCATCGTCGGTCTGCCGATGGCCCTACCGTTCGGTCTGTTCATCGGCCTGCTCAACATGGTCCCCTACCTGCAAATGGCCGGCATCGTACCGGCGCTGATGCTTGCGGGATTGCGATCGATCGAGGGCGATGCGAGCTTCGCCGCATCCGTACTACTCACCCTACTCGTGTTCGCCGTGGTCCAACTCATTCAAGATGCGATCATCATCCCGCGCATCATGGGCAAAGCAACCGGCTTGCGGCCTGTGGCGATTCTTCTGGGCGTCTTCATCTGGGGCAAACTGCTCGGCTTCCTCGGATTGCTACTAGCCATACCACTAACATGCCTCGGCGTGGCCTACTACCGACGCATGGTTCTGCAACATCAGACGACGCCGGAAAGCCAATAGAGAGTCACGGCAAGAGCGTGGTCAGAGCAACCGTTCCTTACCGTTTCAGCCGCTCACCTCTCCCTCACCGCGCGTTGTCTTAGTATGAAGGTTGCGGCGGTGAGTAGTAGTAGGGTCATCGCGACTAGGCCCCATTGCGATAGGGTGGGGATGTCGCTGGCGCATAGGCGTGACGCCTCGATGCACGGATCACCGGCCGGGCAGACGTCCACACCGGGCACGCACACGTTGGCGACGCACGTCTCCACCCCATTGCAGAACAACCCGTCACTGCAATCAGCGTCCTTGCCGCACTCGTTGAGAATGGCGATCCATGCCTCGGATCCACTGTTGAGATTCGATCCTGTGCCGGTGATCACGCGACCATCGTCGGAGATTCCGTCGGCGGAGCCAAGGAGGAACCATCCGTTCAAGTCCAGACCGATTTCGTTTTCGAGTACGTCCTTGAGGTTGCGCATGCCGTTGATAGCGTCCCAAATGAATGCTTCCTGACCAATAGACGTAAAACTCGATCCTACGATCAACGTGCCGTCCGCAGAGATGGCAAGCGGGTTCCCTCGGAACTGTCCTCCGGGCAGGTCACCCAACCCGACCATGCCCTCCGCCTCGGTCCAGCGGAACGGTTCTCCTACGGACGAACTGTTAAGACCAATTCCGACCACCACCAACCCGTCAGCCGAAACGATGCTCGCTGTTCCGCTTGAGAATCCTCCCGAAAACCCAATACTCACCATGCCTGTTTCTGCCGTCCAGCGGAACGGCTCCCCCTTTCCGGAGCCGAGCGCACCTACCGAACCCCCTACGATCACGGTTCCGTCTCCGGAAATTCCACGGGCACTACTCGAAACGGTGAGCCCCGGTAGAAAACCCAAGCCGACAATCCCCCCGCTTTGAGTCCAGCGAAACGCTTGATTCCCGAAGAAGCTGTCGGCGTCTCCGACAATCACCGACCCGTCCGCCGAGACAGCGAAAGCGGAGCTATCCACAGCGCCTCCGGGAAGGCTGCTCAAGGAGATGCTGCCTGTTGACGACGTCCAGCGAAATGCGCGAAATCCGGCACTGTGGAGATCTGATTTACCCACCACGACCGAACCGTCGCCTGACGTGGCCCGCGGTATGTTCGCGATCGAACCGGTTACGCCGGGCAAAACCTCGAACCCCGACGTCTGCGTCCAGCGAAATGCCTGAAACTGGTTGAAGCGCAAGCCGTAACCAACAACAACCGATCCATCCGCCGATATGTCATTGGCCGTTGTTTCGGGAATAAAATCGGGGGCGACGAGGGCACCCAATCCCTGGAAGCTCGGGCCTCGTTGGGCAAATACTTGAGCCCCGGATAACACGCTGACGATGACGGCCGTCATTATGGCCACGCGCCGCGCTGTGTACACTCGATAGATACCACTCACGCCGTTTCCTTCCGCTCTAAGCCGATGTCCGTGGGGCCGCATGCACAACGTCTGTGGTTGACACCTCGCGCACGTGAACCGTAAGCGACGCCCTCATAGATTCTTATTCCGGTGCGCAGAACGGGTCCGCAGAACAATCGGGATCAGCGCAGTCCTTAAGTCCGTCGCAATCATTGTCCACGAAGTCCGTACAATCCTCGGCGATCACGTCAACGCAATCACTGGTATCGCTGCAATCGGTCGCGCAGTCGCAATCGTTGTCGAATCCGTCATGGCAGGTTGAGGCGGCGTCCTCATTGGCCACTACCGAGAACTGACTGCATTCGCTGGGGCAAGTGCAGGGCGTTTCACCGGGATCGCAGACGCCGTTGCCACAATCGATCTGGACTTCGGAGGCGCCGATATCCACCGTGGCGAGGCCGCAACCGTTCCCTTCCACGATGCGGACACGCCCATCGATGTCTGTGTCGATTACGCTACCGTCACAGAGTCCGCTCGTGCATGTTTGGTACCCGACGGCTACGCAATCGGCGTCCACCGTGCAGGAGACACCAAGGACGGCGGCGTTGTTCCCCGCGTCGATCGCCGCCGATCCGCCAGCCAAGCGAAGGTCGTCGTCCAGCGTACCGGCCACTCCATCAGGCCCGAGGGCGTCCACAAATCCGGGAGAACCGGTCAGACTGAAGGTGAGGGCTAGGGAGTCGTTCGGGTTCAGCCCTTCGATGTTCGGGGCGGGGTTGCAAGCGCTGGTCGAACCGGCCACGAGAATGCTGTTAGTAATTCTCGGAGCGGAATCGTTGTTGTAGAAACTGCTCCCGTTGATATCTGCACAGTTGTTGCTGAGCGTACAGTTGGTCATGAACGAATCGCTTTTTCCCCTGTTTCCGACTCCGCCGCCTTTGTACGCCACGTTACCACTAAAAAGACAGTTAATGATCCTCGTTTGACTTGCGACATTGCAGAGTCCACCCCCGCCTTCGCACGAGACGTTGTTCAGGAACTTGCAGTTCCTGAACTCCGGCGCACTGCGAGCGACGTAGACGCCGCCGCCGAACGACATCGTAACCGGCTGCACGGTGTTATCGATGAAGATGGAGTTGGTGATCGTTGCACTGATCGTCCCACTCTTCCCGTCGATGAACATTCCACCCCCGGCGTTCGACGTGTTGCCCGAGAAGACGCAGTTATCCAGCGTGGGCGCACTCGCGATGGTGTACATGCCGCCGCCATGAGCTGTGCCATCCGCAAGTCGAACCGTGTGGTTTCCTGAGAAGGTGCAGTCGGAGATCGTCACCGTGCTCGCCGAGACGAACATGCCCGCGCCGCGCTTGTCATCGCCGGTCCCATTTGCATGGCCCGCTCGAATAGTAACTCCATCAATAACGGCCGTAGCGTCCACACCTATCGCGGTCACGACATGCAAGGCGTTATCGGCGTTGTTGGCTAGGCCGACGTCGTCACCGAGCAGGTCGCCGGTGAGGATGGTGGGGTTTCCGGTGATGTCTCGGGCGTTGGGGATGGGGGCGCCGAACCCGGCGTAGCCGCCCAGGATGGTGACGCCCTCTATCAGGTTGAAGGTGGCTGACCGGTCGCCTGCCCCGCACGATGGGGCGCAACCGATGGGGACATACGTGCCCTGCGCGACCCAGATGGTCTTACCCGCGGTCGCGACAACCAGGGCGTTTTGCAGGTCTTGGAACGCCGAGCACCAGGTTAACCCATCGCCACCGGGGGGTGCGCTATCGTCGACAAGCAGCACGTTACTGGGGATCGTATATTCGCATTCGTCCAAGACGTTGTTGAGGTTCGCATCGCAGCTTGCTCCGCTGGCTAGCTCGCACTCGTCGGGGACGTTGTTGCCGTTGCAATCGGCGCTGATGTTGCAGGTGGGGAACTGGTTCGCGTTGCAGACGTCCGACGTCGCCACCGGTGGGAACCCCGTGCAGTAAATCCCGCTGTTGGAGCAGGATACGTCGCAGCGATCGTCCACGCCGTTGCCGTTGCAATCCGTACAGCCACATTGCGTGCAGCTTATTGTGGGCTCAGCGAGCACCGCTCCCCCCCCCACGAACCCAGAGCGACCGATACCACGACGGCCAGCACCCTTAGCGAGTGTCCAAAAGGGTTTTTCCGAGCCTTGCCGGTAAGGACGCGGTGCGGCGGCGAGGAGAAAGAACGCTCCCTTACGGTCGCGGCTCGGTTCGCAACGGTCCTCACGGTTGCGGTTCGGAAAAACCATTCCCTCACGGTTGCGGTTCGGTTTGTAACGGTCCGTCGTTTATACGCTCTTCGCTTGTACCTCATGAGACTCTCTCCGGTGAAAGTGAAGTGAAACGTTCCCGATTCCTCCGAAGCCGGCGCGGTGCGTGATTTGTGGCGCCACACAACCCCGGCCTACCTCCAAACAAGCGTCCGCCGGAGAATATTCCCGGACGGCGGTTTTTTCTTGGAAAATATCAACGAAGAAACGTGCCGGGCGAAATGCAGGCTGGTAGAACAGTATCCAGTGAAGATCGGCGAGACGTGGGCGGTCGCCGGAGTGCCCTCCGGGCCAACGCACTACCGCCGAGGCGGTACGCGCTCCAGCAGTAGGAACAGCACGTTGTCTTGGAAAACCGGATCCTTGGTCATGCCGAGGTGGTCGGTGAACAGGAAGGTCACGTCGTCCCAGTCGATTGGCGATGGGAGACCGGGTGTCCAATCTTTGCCGACGCGCTCGTCCATTACGGCGCTTGTGCGAATGACCGTACCGTCACCCGGAGCCACGCCGGCAGGCGTTAGCGCGCCGGTTTGCTTATCCACTTCGATTCGGGCGAGCGTTGGGCGGGCGTCTCCGGCGAACAGGTTTAGACGCAAATGGTCCGGCGGTGAGGCCGGCCTATCTAGCGCGGCGTTCAGGTTGCGTGCTCGATCCAGACACTTGCCAAGATGATCCAGCGCGATTTCACGTCGCCGCGACGCGGACGATACGGTAGGAAGCAATTTCTTCAATACGCGATCTTGATCGGGTGAAGCTAACCCCCATCCGTTGCGATACCAAACCGCTGGGTCGTAAATGTCCAACGCCTCACCGGGCTCGGCATCTGCATAGGTAACCGCAAAGTGCCGCGTGCGTGGCATCAACTGGTAAGACGCGGGCATGGTGCCAAGCTGCGCCGGTGGATACGTGGGGAGAATGGTGCTCAACTGCGCCCCGGCCACAAGTTGATCGAGTGACTTGGCCGATCCGGCGTTGGGCGTGCCCACCAAGATGACGCGATCCACATGCTCCGCGCCAGCCCATGTCACCGTCGCCGCCGACCCGTCTTCCGGCAGGTCGGCTGAACCATATCGAAGGTAGTATCGCGCGACGAGCCCACCCATCGAGTGGGCCACGATGTCGAACTTGATGTCGTCATTGTCCACGCCATAACGTTTCAATATCTCACGCCGGACGTACGCCCTCTTCTCTTCGATGTACGCATCCAGCAGTTGCGCGTTTTCGACAATGTCGCGTCGCCAGTCATAGGCAAACTGAAAACATGTGAAATGATCCTTGCCATAATCCACAACGCCCTTTTGACCGAGAAGTTCGTCGCGGAACCCGCCGACACCCAAGATTCCGAGAATGTTCGCGTAGGCGTTTAGCTCGATCGGTAGGCCAAAGAAACTGATTCGTAGTCGATCGAGCACGCCGTCAGGAACGACGTCGTCCGTAAGTGCTCGAAGCGGCGTCCCCATTTCCATCGGTAGTGCGAGCAGGCGCAGACCATCCGTCTTGCTCGGGTTGGCGTATTGACCGGTCCAAGCCCCCCACGCCGTGCGCCCCGACTCCGAGTCCACAAGACGCGAACCCAAGATGCCGGGTATGACGATGACGGGATTCGTGTACGCATCGTGGTAGGCGGCGGATCGACTGTACAACTCATCAAGCCTCGGCGCGCGCGCTGCACAACCCGTGAACGTCAAGACCGAAATCGCCACAGCCACGAAACGCATGGTGGGAATTACTTTGTACGCGAGCATAGTAACCTCTCCGAAGTTGATGTCGTTCCGTCTCCGATTGGCGTGCGGTGGCTACCGCCTCACTCTTCCTGAGCGATTTCGACCGCCCTATGAATTGTCGACAAACAGCCTGTTGAACAAGGCTGGTTTTGAATCACGTCGCCGCTAACCCGCACGTGACAACGGAACTTACGCCCGTCAAGAGACGGAGATGGCTAATAGATCACCGGCTGGTAGCTGGCGCCACACTTGTTCAACTGTCCTGCTAGGGACGCATCAAGACGACAGCCAGATCGGCGGCGTCGTGTGCGTCGATCGAACCGTTGCAATCCAAGTCGAAGCAACCACACGCCACGCCGATTGGCTCGTCGGGGCCTGTCATACAGTCGACGTACAATTGCCAATCAAAGAGACTGACGCTTTGATCACCGTCGCAGTCGCCCGCGACGAAGGACGTCAACAAGAACGCCCTCGATTGGCCCGCGACTTCACCGCCCCCGACGATCGACCCGGCGGTGTTAATGTCGTTGGCGCGTCGAAGCAACCAATCCGAATCGCACCCCGTCAGCATGTTCAGATCAATCATATCACTTGCACCGAGAGCGGACGCAACGAAAGCCCGCTCGCCGTCGGTCGCCGTCTGGGACGCCCCAACCACTCGGCCGAAATCATTGACGGCCAGCGCATCTGCATGGTTTCCGCCGAGCGTGCCGAGGTCGGCGATGGACCACTCGCCCGCTCCCACCTGCACCCAAGCGACCGCATCGACGCCGTCGTCAGTCGCACGGGTCGACCGGCCTACAATGATCACGGGGTCGCCGCTGTTGATATCGTTCGCGCCGCTCGCTCGAAATTCGCCTGGAACGTCCGCCAGAGTGCCCAAATCGGTCATTATCGCCTGCTGGCCCAGCGGCCACACGAACGCGTGCATCGTGCCGTCGGGCAGTTCCGCCTCGCCGACAATCTGACCGGTCTGATTGAATCCGAGGTCATTGATGGCGTTGGCGCCGCTCGCGTCGCCGCCGAGCGCCCCCAAGTCTCGAAGATCAGCCCCACCTTCCGCAATCTGTCCGCGATAGGCTCGCGTCGGAGCGCAAGCAATCACCGACGTACACGACGTACCCACGACCAGGCTGGCGCTGTTGATGTCGCTGGCGAAGCTGCTACCTCCCAAGTCACCCAAGAAGTCCGTCACCCACAAATCTGCGTCGCGCGTCCATCGAACGCCCTCGGCAACGGCCGACGTGCCGGTCGTGGAAAGAGTGCCAACTATTTGACCTTGATGGTTAAGGCCGGTGGCTACCGATCGATCGAAATCTGCGCGGGGAAGAAGGTCCATGAACCCTGCTTCCCAAACAAACGCATCCGTGCCGGTCAACGCGAAACCCGAGCGTACGACACCGACGACCTGCCCCTGATCGTTGATCGCCGTGGCCACACTCGTACCGCCGCCCGGCGGAACACCGAGGTTGACGACGTCGTAGCGGAGCGCGAACGCCGAGGGTCGCGGGTGTCGTAACGCCATTGCTTGCCCCGCCGCCACAAGCACACCCGGCGATTGAGTCTGATCGTTCGCGACCGGCTCAACTGCCTTTGGCCAGACTCCGGCCCACGTGGGCGCGGATCGCGCGCCTACGATAGTTAAGACTAAGAGCAACGCGCGGATGGACAAACTCCCTACACCTCCTGTGCGTGAGCGTGTTCCCACGCACCCGGACCATTCTAGCAAGAGAGTGGGGGGTTCGTCGATGCGGTCCGGTTTCCGACGGGTCGTCCAACCATTTTTTTGGCCGGAGCTCGACGCGCGGCGGTGTCGGCGGTTCGTCAGATCAACAGACGGATGCGTCATGATCCATGTACAGCGTCGAGAGTTAACCGAGATTCGAGCAAAGACGCCGACAGAACGCGAACCTCTTGCAATGGGCACGCCTTTTTGAGTAACATGGGGCACTCGGGCAAAGTTGCGGAGACGAGGTTGGTTGTTCGTTCAACGAACCTAAGGAGGTGCGCATGCTTCGTCCGACGAAAGTTTTCTGTAATTCACTCCTGACAGCCGCCCTAGCCTCACTCATCGCGTCCGCCACACCCGCGATGGCGTCCGACGCCGCGCGTGTGGCCGCGGCGAAAGTCTCCGAAACAAGCTATCGCCACTTTCTTGATGACATGCTGTTTACGCACAACGGAGACGATCGCGGCTTCGGTCCTGAGCATGACCTGGCGCGCGACAACATCGCCACGTTAATGGAATCGTTCGGGTTGACCGTCTCTTATGAGGCATTCAACTACGGTGGCGGCACGTACTTCAACGTCGTCGGAACAAAGACAGGCACGACAACACCCGATCGAGTGTACATTCTCGGAGCACACTACGATTCAGTCGACAACCCTGGCGCCGACGACGATGCCAGCGGCGTGGCATTGGTGCTTGAAACGGCTCGCGTATTGAGCGCGTACGACTCCGCGTCTACCATACGCTTCATTGCTTTCGATCGTGAGGAACAGGGACTTGTGGGCAGTCAGGCGTATGTGGCGGCGCATCAGAACGACAACATACTCGGCATGATCCAAGCGGACATGGTAGCCTATAACCTCGGCAACGACGTGGTCGACATCTACGGATACGCCCCGTCCAATCCGATCAAACTCGCCCTCTCACAGGCCGTCGAGACCTACGGACGGGGTCTCTCTGCTGTTGTGTATGGCCCGATGGACGCCAGCGACCACGCGCCGTTTGAGTGGGCGGGTTTTGAGGCTTGCCTGATCATCGAGGAATGGGGAAACCCCAACTACCACACGGCACTCGACAGCGTCGATACGCCGGGCTACATCGACTACGGTTTTGCCACGTCCATCACTCGCGCCGTCACCGCCTTGCTCACGGGGCACGCGCAAGTCAATGTGACCATGCCCGATGGTGACTTCGACGCGGATGGCGACGTCGATTCGATGGACATAGCCAGCTTCGATGGTTGCTACTCCGGCGAGGGCGTACGGTTCAGCCCGCCCGCGTGTGGTTTCTTTGACTACGACGCGGATGGAGATGTCGACTGCTTGGATCGCGAGTTCCTTGTGGCCGTTTGGACGGAACCGGGCCAACCGGCAACGCTATGGTTGTGCAACCTCGTGCCGCCGGAGGTCGAAGGTTTCGGCGCTCGATGCATTCACGTGACGCCGCCTACCCTGAACCTGCCGATGGCCATGCTGGTTACCGACAGCCTTGGCGATGGAACGACCGGCTGCTTATCGCTCTATGTCCGTGCTGATGGTCGACTCGGCGGAACGCCGGTTTTTCAGCTACCGGACGCTTGGGGAACCGTATACATTTGCGACGCGGTGATCGTACCGGAACAGAGCTATTCTGTTGCTTGCGACTACGGGGTATCGGGGTCCGCCGTGCTGTCGCCTGCCGCCGCTGGGTCCACCGGCGTGTGGGGTGACACGGTCGGTCCGGTCGCCGGTGGTGCGTGGCAGCCTCCGGACGGAAGCATCGACATCATCGACGTCGTCGCCATTCTCGACCGACTACGCAGCGACCCCACGGCCCCCGACCTACACTATGTAGATCTGATCGGTGCCGACGCGAACGGCATGACGTGCGGGCCGGATGGCGTGGTAAGCATCCTTGATGTCGTCGTCGCGCTCACCGCTTTTCGGGGCCTGAACTTCTTTGACTCGACCCAATGCCTCGGACCGTGCGCACCGTAGGTGTCTGGGTGACGAAGTCACCGCGCAGCGCGGCACGCGCCGACGTCTTGCTGCGCCAGAGTCGCATGCGCCTCCGTGAATTTCGATGCGCGAAACCCGTATGGTGCTTGTGATTGCGCGAATGGGTCGCCCGGCGGCTGTGCTACGGTGCGAAGTCGTCCGACTTGGTATATCCGTAGGGAAGCTTCAGGCGAAACGTCGATGCGTCAATTTTGGGGTCTACGGTTAGCGATGTGATCGTTCGGACGCGCGACGCAGCAGCGCCGTCACGCGACCGCAAGATGTCCGTTCGCTGACGGGGCAAGAAATCGTTCTTGGAGAAGCACCAAAAGGCCTCGCCCTGACCGCCAGCGTACTCCACACGAATTTCGTAGCACTCTTCACCCGCGATCGTCTTGGTTCCGACCAGCGTCTGAGAATCGCCGTTGAGTTCGTCGCTGAATGGAGTGGGATGAAGGAACTCCAGCATCCAAAGCTCCTGCGCCACACCTCCCGTATTTCCTAGCACCGTCGGGTCAATGTCTTCATACGCGATCTTGTTGGGATGATCGGTCACGTAGAAATTCTCGCCGTCGCCGCCGACTGTAATCTCAAACTTCTCGCCCGTACCGCGTCGCTCGCCCGACACGTCACTCCAGAACTTTGACGGCATCCCGTTATCCCAATCAGCCAGGATGACCGTGCCCTCGATTCGTGACATACGCGACGCCGCCGCACCCTCCCCGTGAACCGACCCCGTATACTTCACTGTCTTGACGGCCTTGGTGGCGTCGTCAACGCGTTGGAGTATGTCCATCGGGTCGGTCAGGTCGGGAGCCCGATGGGCGGTCATGTTGACCGAACTCTCACGTTCGGAACATCCGCCCGATAGAGCAATCACGCCAACAGCAAACACGGAAGGGAGTAAGAACGACCAGCGGGTTGCGACCATGTTGAACTCCTGTTGAAAAAGTTTGGCACCAGCTCCCAGCGGACGGCCCACTGGCGATGATCCCTTTCTTGATGGGGACACGCCACGCCGGCTGGAGCGAACGCGCGAAGGGTACCACGTGCTCGGAATCCGCACCACTGCGCCTCGTTATCGGACGCAAAGATGACCGTGCAAGAGCGTAGCTCCTGGCATTTCCTCGACCTGCGGTATGCCGCAGCCGATCCGAATGGACCGAAAACATCGCAGGTAGTCCGACGCCAACACTAACGACGCCCACAGGCCGCACCGATAATCTCAGCAACGACGGGACGCGGCGTCTGATGGGAATGCCTCGCTCACAGACTATTGGCTGGCGGAGCGTTCGTAGTCGATCTAGGCAACAGGAATGATTTGTTCCCCATGACCGTCGCGCCAAAATCCGGGCTCCCCCAATCGCGTGCCGGCTTCGGCGAAGTGCGCGCTCCTCGGCAATCGCGCCACAGCGCGTCGCGGTTGCGGCTTGTAGCCGTCGTTGGGCTGAGCGTACTAGCAGTTCAGCCGCTGATCTCGCTTGAACCCGACGCGCGTGCCCAAAGCGACGAAGACGCTGCCGAATCCTCGAACCGGATCGTGCATCGTTTCGACTTCGCAGAGCGCGACGACGGCAACCTTGAGGACGTACCAAGATACTGGGAGCCGTTGGTCCTCGACGGCTTCCCTCACTACGCCACAGGAAAATTCGATGACGCCATTGGTCGACCCGGAGCCCCTTCGTTTCATCTTCAATGCGAAGGACGCAATGTGGCCTATCGCTACTCCGGTCCGAACACTCCGGTCAATGCGAGCACCGACTACCGCATTCAAGCCTACATTCGACCGGATCGCCTTCGGTACGCCCGCGCCTGCCTGAGCGCTCACTTCGTGGATCGTCTCGGCCTACCCATTGACGGGTCTCTTGTGCGCTCGCGCTATATCGGAGGAGAAAATGCGTCGGACGAGTGGCAACGCATCGAGCTTCACTTGGCAGCGGCGCCGGACGAAGCCGCGTCCATTGGATTGACCGCGTGGGTTGTTCAGGGGGCAACGTGGAACGACGCCCCGCCGCATCGTCGACAAATCGCACACCGAGATCTATTCGCCGGGGCTTGGTTTGATGACATCACCGTATTCGCCCTACCCCGTGCTCAGTTGAGCACAGGCGTCGAGGGAAATGTCATCACGCCAAACGATGAGCCAATGCTTCGAATCAGTCTGGCGGCCAACGAACGACCGGCCCCGACCGGTACACTGTCGATCATGGCTGCGGATGGCGTGATGGTGGAACGTCACTCCGTCATGACCACGCCCAACGGGTCCGCCGATCCGCCCTCGGTGTCGCTTGCCCACTTGGGTCCGGGAATCTACCACGCCCGTCTGGACGTCTATGCCGGCAAGACACTGCTGGTCACGCGCACGCTCACTTTCGCCAAAGTAGAGGACATCGACAACGCCAGCGGTTCACTTGGGCGATCGTTCGGCGTGGTGATCGATCCTCGCGCTCGAACGGATACTGACACCGAGTTGGCACTTCTTGATGCGCAAGCGGTGGGATCCGTCAAGCTCCCGGTCTGGACCGGATTACCTGACGCGCCGCCGACAATCCAACAGCGTCGCTCGACGGATCGCATGTTGCAGGAGCTGGTCAAACGTGGATTCGATTTATCAGCGGTGTTCGTTGGACCGCCGGGCGGCATCGTTCGGGGAAGCGGCGCCTACGTGCGACCTTTGATCGATCTACTTGCCGGCAATCCCAACGCCTGGAACGAACACCTCGCATCTGTCGTCGCCCCGCACGCCACGGCGTTTCGCTGGTGGCAAATCGGTCCCGACGCGGCGCCGCCTGTGGCTGACCCTGTCGAGCTGGACAAGGCCATCGCCCAACTCGGACAGGCGATGCGTGCGTTCATCACCATACCGCGACTTGCTGTACCCGTTCGCGCGGCAAGTAATGACAACGCCGGCAAACCGTCTGTCGATCATCTTGTCCTGACGATGGGACGCGAGATTGATCCGGATTCGTTCGCCACGCTCATCAAACAGGCCAAGAGCGATGGATACGTGAGGGTCTCGGTCTACATCGAGCCGGCGCCTGAAGATCGATATCGTCGCCTGCCGCGTCTGGCCGACTGGACGCAGCGCATGGTGCTTGCTCGCCACGGCGGCGCCGACACAGTATTCGCACCACAGACCTGGCGGGTGCGCGATGGCGTGTTCGGCCGAACAGCCGAACCGACTGAAGACTTCATCGCCATGCGAACGATCGCGAGCTCACTGGGCAACCTCAGGCCCGGACCGCGCGTCGCGCTCGGCGAAGGTGTTGTTTGCCTCGCCTTTAGCGACGACACGAACACCACACTTGTCATCTGGGATCGATACGCGCCGCCAAGCGGGAAGCAATACGCCATCCAACTGGGCCAGGCCCGCCGCCAGGTCGACCTTTGGGGAAACACCACACCACTGGGACGCGATGAACACGGGCGACAGGTCGTCCGTGTAACCAACACGCCCGTCTTCGTTAGCGGGGTGGATCGATGGCTCATCGATTTTCGAACCGCCATGACGCTGACACCGCGACGCGTCGACACCGGAAGCGAAATCGTCTCGCACGCAATCGAAATCGCCTATCACGGTGACCACTCCATAAATGGCGAACTGAGCCTCTTGGCGCCGAGCACATGGGCCCTATCACGGCGACATCGAAGCTTCTCCGCGCAAGCGCGACGAATCAGCCACCTACCGCTGGAGATCCGCTACCCCCATAACGAACCGGCCGGCACAAAATCCATTGTGGCGCAAATTTCGCTAGAGAGCCCGCCGTACTACCTCGAAGTACCGCTCGAAGTGAGCCTTGAATTGACGGACGTCGCGGTCTGGGGTACGGCCGTTGTGGAACGCTCTGATCTCGTTCTCCACCACGTCGTCACCAACCATACCAAGAACGTGCTCAGTTTTCGGGGTGCGGCGGTCGTACCTGGTCAACAGAGACAATACCGACCCATGTCCGGTCTGCTTCCTGGTGACAGCCAGACCGTCCGGTATCGGTTCCCCAACGGGGCGTCGCTTATCGGCCGAACGGTCCGTCTCATGCTCCGCGAAGTGAACGACGGCCCAAGATCGCACAACCTGGAACTCGTCGTACCGTAGCATATTATCCGCGAGCAGCCCGCCGCCTCGTGCGAGCGATGTGCGGATGCATGGGGGTAGATCGTTGCTTCGATTATCCGTAGCTTTCCTGCAGAATCCCCCGAAGTCGCTCGCGGGCACGGTTCAGACGAGACGCGACGGTTCCCTCGGCGCACTCCAGAACCTCGGCGATTCCGCGATAATCGAGCCCCTCTTGATATCGCAGTAAGAGCAACGCTCGATCGTCCGGCGAGAGTCCCACCAACGCCTCCTCGATATCCAAGCGAACGTCGGTTGCGGGGGGGTGTGCTTGACTCGGTCGAGTGGGGGCGAGTTCCTGAAGTTTCAATCTTCCGGTGCCCGACTGGCGACGAAACTGCAGCGCCTCGTTTATGGCGATGCGGTAGAACCACGACGCGATGGCCGAACGACCGTCGAACTGATCAAGCCGTTGTAGCCCTTTGACATAAGTATTCTGCGTCAGGTCGGAGGCGTCTTCGGGATTGCCCGTCATGCGCAGGAGGAGGCGAAAGATGCGACCGGACGTCTGTTCATACAGCTCTCGCTGGGCTTCTCGCTCACCGAGGCGGCAGCGTTCGATGAGGTTTCGCTTGTTCACGCATTCACTATCCAAGCCGGGAAAGCCCTCCGCCAACACACGAACATCCATCGACGACATAACGGCGGTTCGCCAGGGCTTCCGCGGTCGTCGCGATCACTGGACCATCGCTAATCACGATAGCCAAGTCGCGTCTTGGCTGCAATTCATTCTAGCATCGGACGACATGAGCAGGAACGGCTACGATTTCGTGCCCATGTCGCCGTGACATACGAACATGACGTTGAGGGTACCAAGGCGCGACCGCACGGTGTCCATCGTCTAGTCGCTTGTCTGCGGTCGAACGACGAGTTGGGTTGCCCATACCCTTAGCCGTGGCGGACACGAATCGACGCTGGATTCGAATCCCACACGTCTGAAGAGATGGGCCATCCAGGCCTACGGCACCCACCAAAGCGACGCTGACAAGACATCGGGGTTTTTTCACGACTTCAGTGACACGTTGGTCCGATCCGAGCCGCGACCGTGCGGGAGCGTTGTTAGGGTGTCGCGACCGGTTTTCATACGTCCGCTTCCTTACGGTCGCGGCTCGGTAAACCCGCCATACGATGTGTGACAAGGCACTGGAAAGTATGCTGTCTATTTTCGCTGTGAAGTGAGCTGGTATGCGGGCGGCACCACGCGCTAGTTAGGGCACGAGGTGAGACGCCAACAAGTCGCGTACGGCGTCGGTCTCTAGGGATTCCCCGTCGTTGAGACGGTCCAAGATGGCGGCGATGGCGTCCTTGGCCTGTGCCGATGCATCGCCGTCGGCGACAAATCCGCCGAGCACGTGCTCGCAGGCCATGACTCGTTCGATGACCACGTCGCGATCGTCCTCTTCGAGTTCGGTGTAGTAGACAACGCCATAAACGGGCGCCCCGCGTACGTCGCGGAAAATCTCGAACATAATCTTGCCCGCTCGGTCATCGTTCACCGCGTGGCGGCCTCGATGATCTCGGCGCGCAACGCCGGCGTCACGTAGTCTGGAGCATGGCCATACGAAGACTTGGACAGCTCAGCCGCGTGTACAGGTATGGCGTGGACCGGTCTTCGCTTGGCGTAGTCAGCCACCTTGCGATCGATCTCGTCGCGGGCTTTGCGCTTGGCCATCATGTCTTCTCGGTATCGTTTCAGGAAATAGGCGATCGTTTCGATGCGTATCTTGATCGACCCGGTCGGTTTGTTTTCGTCAACGTCCTTGAAACTGAAGTACGGCGTGGAAGATTTCTCGATGATCTCTTCGACCACCGAATAAATAGGGGCGTCGTGACCGCACTTGAAGCTTGACATTTCCAGAGCGACCAGGTTGGGGTGGCGTGCCGTGAACTTGGCAGCCCACACCTTGCGCGACGTGTTTTCCGAATAGCTGTTCTTCCAGACATCTTCAATTGACAACGGTGACGCCAGACTGCCGTCAGCGACCTCTGCACCGAACAACCGTTCGAGCAAGTCGGGATCGGTGGGTAACGAATCTTGCGTGAGCACCGGATAGCCTAGTTTCTGGAGCTCTTCGGTGATCTCGTGATTAACGCCGGGGTCGTTGTGGTATGGTCGTGCCAAGAGTACGACACCGATCCGCTCTTCGGCTTCGAGCTGGTCGATGACGGCACGCGCTTTCCTGCGCATGCGATCGTCGTAGTCGCGAAGTGCTCTAAGCCCTTCATCCACAGCCCGCCGTGACTCCTCCTCTGAAATCCCTAGTTCGTCGACCCAATCGTCGAACATCTGCCGGGCACAAAGCTGCGGCTCGTCGAGGTTCATAAACGTTTTCTTGAACACGATATTCTTGCCGGCGAACATGTCCCCTTCTTTGATGAAAGCAGCGTGTGTAGCCTCGGCGGTCCCCACCACGGTCGGACAAGCGCGGCTGTCCTGTACGCCATACAGGAACGTCGGGAACGTATCGACCATCGGGAAGAAGATGTGCGTGAGCGGCTTGGCTGAATGCACACGATGCAACAGGTCGTGAACGTGTGGAATGCCCAACTTGCTCGGGAAACACGGATCGATCGCCCCGCGTTTCGCTCCAGACTTGTAGAGCTGTTCCGTCGTATAGCCACTCCACACAATGTTCTTGAAGGGCACGCCCAAGCTCTTGAAGTACCCCGTGAAGAACGGGGCCAGGGAGTAGATGTTCAACACGCGCGGTATGCCGATCCGCACCTCCGTCCGGCGATTCATCTGCTCGCGCCGAAGCTCGCTTGCTTTGCGACTGCCTACCCGCCATCGGGACACGCTCGGCGGCGCATCAGCCACGACGTCGACTTCGGGATCTTTGAAGATTTCACGCGCCGACAGCTCGACCAGATTGGGATTGAGCTTCTTGATCGCGTCGAGCCCCTGTTTGATACCACGCATGTCGTTGACGTCTTCGACCGTGCCCTTCTCGCACGTGGCGATAATCAAACGCTGCGAACCCTCTTCGATCGGGATCTTCGAGACGAATTTCGGCTTGGGCTTCGTGTTCGATTTCGCGGTTCCGTTACTTCCAATCGCGACCTCGTTTGCGACGTGTTCGGGCTTCGCTTTCGACGTAGTGGCGGTAAGCACGCGACTCGACAGGTCAACCAGAGAGTCCGGCGTCGCCTCTGCGGACGGTGCGGTCTTGACGTCAATGAACGTGCGCAGGCACTTGTTCTTGCAGAAATAGCACCGCGTGTTCTCCTCGCGCGTGGTCTTGTATTCGATGCGCCGCACGGCTTCCATGCCGATGAACTCGGTGGGCGCTACACGGTCAGACCACAAACGATGGGCTTCCAACGCGCACCCAATCGCACCGCTTTCTCCGCAGTGCTCGTGGACCACGACGTCCGGCGTCAAACCCGTGCCCACAAAACGCGACACGATGAAATCGACTTGCGACTTGACGGCGGCGAGGTTGTGTTGCGTGCCACCTTGCAGCACGAACTTCGTACCGAGCTTGGCGATGTTGGGAATCTGCGACACGTATAGCCATATATTCTTGGGCAACACCGCCGCCAGACCGGCCATGATTTCGTTGGGCTGCCAACCTTGACGCTGGAAATCTACAATGTCCGATTGCATGAAGACGGCGCAGCCGTAGCCAAACTCGGGCATGGACTCAGCGGAAAAAGCGATGTCGGCGTATTCGCGCACGTCGTACCCGAAACCGGCTGCGGTCGATTGGAGGAAGTAGCCGTTTCCGGCGCTGCACTGGGTGTTGAGTTTGAAGTCTTTGACACGCCCTTCTTTGAGGACGATCAGCTTGATGTCCTGCCCGCCCACGTCGACGATCACATCGGTGCCGGGATAGAAGTGTAGACCGCTCTGCGTGTGCGCGACGGTCTCGACGAGCGCCACATCAGCACGAAGCACGTCCTTGAGAATATCCTTCGCATAGCCGGTCGTACCCACGCCCAGGACGTTCAACGTGCAACCCTGATCGATCAGGTGCTGCTCAAGCTCTGACAACACGTCGATCGTGTCTTCGATCGGATTGCCCTTCGAAAGCTGATACGACTTGGCGATCAGGTTTCGATCTCTGTCGATCAGCACGGCTTTGGTCGACGTCGATCCGCCGTCCAACCCGATGAACGCATCTATTTGCGTACGCGCTGCTTGCGGCGGAGCACGCCAGATTTTCTTCTTGTACTGTCTCTGAAACCGCTCAAGATCGTCGGCGTCTTTCGCCAGTCCCCGCTTACCGCGCGATTGGTTTTCCGCGGCGCGGCCATGCTCGACGAACCACTCGAGCAACCCGCGACCCAAGTAGGCACCGATGTTGGGCTCGTCGAGAACCTCAATCTTCCCAAACTCGATGGCTCCGAGCGCCGCGAAGTATTGGGCGTTGTCCGGTGTGATGACGTAGGACTCGGGCGATCGACCGGAATCGGGAAGATCAACGCCCCGCTCCTTCCAGGTGATGGGAATGTTGTGCTGCCAGCACTCGCGCATGCCCTTGATGTAGCAGTTCGGACCGCCGAGGAGCAGGACTGTGGGGCGCAGCGTGTGCCCTCGGGTGAGCACGGAAAGGTTCTGTTGAATGATCGACTCGAACAACGATGCCATCAGTTCGTCGGCGGGAACACCCTGCTTTTGAAGACCGTTGATGTCCGTCTCGGCGAACACGCCACACTTACCGGCCACGGGATGAAGCTTGACGCCGTGGTACGCCATGTTGCACAGTTCGTCCGGCGGAATGCGCAGCTTGGCGTTGATTTTGTCAATCACCGCACCGGTCCCGCCGGCGCACTTGTCGTTCATCGACGGGATTTTCTTTTTCCGCCCGCTCACTTCGTCGGTTTTGAAGACAATGATCTTGGCGTCTTGACCGCCCAACTCCACCACACTGTTGACTTCGGGGTAGAGTTTTTCAACTGCCAGGGACACGGCACTAACCTCTTGAACGAACTTGCCGCCCAGATGAGGAAGCAAAGCCCCCCCGCCGGAACCTGTGACGAACAGGCGGTACGCGGAGCGAGGAACATCGGAAAGGGTCGCTTCGATGCTCGCGAGCATCTCCAGCGTCTTTTCCGGTTGCTTGGTATCGTGTCGGTGGTATTCCTTCCAAAGCACTTCGTCGGTTATGGGATTGACCACGACGGCTTTGACCGTCGTCGAGCCCACGTCCAAACCGATCATCAACCCGTCGGGGTACGCGTCGGTCCCGCGAAATGCGAGCGCCTCGATCGACGGCTTGTGGCGATTGGCTGACAAGGTGGCCGTGTTGAGCGAGACGAACTTCGGCGTCGGATCTTTCGGACCGGAATGACTTGACCCGCAAGAGCCGCCGCCGCATCCTCCGCCCGACGGCGATTCATCGACTACGGGCAATGAGGTCGATCCGCCGCTGTGCTTCTGCTGACGGCGCACGTCGCCCGGCGACGCGGGATTCGATTGACCGCGCATGCTCATACAGCGACCCGCCCGTTCGTGGCGTTTGTCGAAGCCGAGCACTCGACAGCCGGTGCTTCTTGCTGGCTGGCCATGAGCGAACCCACGTGGAGTACGAAGTTGGCTGCACGACCGACGACGCCTTCGGCATGCGGTATCGAAAGCAACGGACGTCGAAGCTCGCGATGGTCAGCCACGTAGGCCCGAATCTGATCGATGGTGTATCCGGTCCTCGCCACGCACGCTTTGAATTCTTCCTTGCACTTGATCTTCGCATCGCCGAGCGCCATCTGAACGCGCGAGTGGGCGTTAATGTCACCCTCGCCGGAGGTTTCCACGGGCAAGTAGATCATGTCGGGATACTTGGCGATGACTGCGGTTTGGGCACCGTCGGACTGAGTGGACGGCATGCAACCGAACGGTTTCAGCGACAACACCATGTGGGCGAGACTCTTGCTGCCATAGTAAATGTTCTTCGCGACTTCGAGATGCCCCTCACCTCCGCCGCTACGCGAGTTGTAGAACGGGTGACCGAGGCGCACTAGATGCTGCTGATTGACCAACTCGTGAGCAGTCCCTCCAAGACCCTTACGAAGGCGATCGTATTCACGGTTGATCAGCTTGTCCGCCATCGTGAGCGTGAGCATGCGCTTGCGATAGTCCGCCTCCTGTTTCCAACGGGCGCGAAGATTCCATCGGCCCGGACGCGATTCCTTGTCGCTTTCTTCTGCGCCCGTCCCGACGCCCGCTTCATGACGGTCCCGCTGGGCGTTACGAACCTGATTCAGCATATAGGCAAGCCACGTCGCGATTGGCTCCACAAGGACTTCGGCGCCCTCGCCTTCCAGAAAGCTGAACATGTTGAAGTTGCCGTCACCTTCGGTGGTCTGAGCCCAGAACTCGCCAGTGATTTTCACGACGGGTTTCGGACGCGTGTAGTCGACTTCGACCTCGTCGTTGATCAGCTCTGCACATTCCTTGAACGCATCGACGTAGTACGTGCCACGCATTTGGTCCAGGAATTTTTCGGCGTCGTCCGCATCCTTTACCGGAGCCACGCCGGCAAGCAGCTTGGCCAGCGTTCCGCCATGCATGGCGTCATAATCCTTTTCGCGCAGATTGTTCCCACAAAGCTCCGCACACTTGGCGAACACGTCGTTGGTCTTGTCTTTGTCAATCTCATAGGGGCGGATGTGGTAGGCCACTTCGTTCAACAGGTCGCCAATGAAAAGAGCATTGACAAGCGTGAGGAAGAAGTTCAAGTCGAGTTCCAAACCGGCTTCGATGTCCGCCTGATTCACCCCACCGCTCTGCTGAAAGAGCAGCACGCGAAAACCATCGAACCCACTGTTGCGCAGGGCCAGTCGATATTCCGCTTCATACATGCCAAATCGGCACGGTCCACACGCCCCCGCCGTGAAGAACACGTAGTCATCAATAATGGTCTGGGTGGAAATTCCCTCTTCATCGCGAAGCCGCTTGAGGTGGTTCACGAGCGAACCGACGGTGAAGTAGGTCGGATTGCACTGACCATTGTTGCCGTATTCGCGACCCGCTTGAAAATCATCCTTCACCGGCGTGCGGACAAGATCAACGTTGTAGCCAAGTCCTTGCAGTCCGGCCATGACCATCCGCTCGTGCCGTAACGTCAAACCACCGAACAGTACGGTCACATGGTCTCGTTCGCTACGCGTGAACGGTCGCTCGTGCGAGCGCTTGAAGTGCGACGGCGGACCGACGTTGAGCCCCGCCTCTTCGAGCAATCGTTGCTTGTATCGCGTCACCTCGTCATCGTACGTTGGCAGTGCCACGTTCCTGGCAGTTTTCGCTTCGGCGATCGCGGGCATGATGATGCTCCCAATTTGAATGTCGGACCCTGTCAGTGCGTTCCAAGAAAACGGTAGCGTGCAAACTGATACCGAGCAAGGTGCAATTACGAACTACGACGACATTACGCGCTTACTAATGGACTATTTATTTGTTAACACATCCATCGCGCCGGTTTGTTAACGCACGTTTCAACAACAGTCCATTGAGGCAATACGAAGTGAACCGCCCGCCACTGACGGCGTCTGCTGAAAGCCCAAACACACGGGAGCATTAACCTTCGCGATGTTGTCCGACAGCGCTACGGCATTAGAAAGGAAGTGTTACGAAACGTTCTCTGGCAAGCGCCACGGCGGTTGCCCGGCCTTGCGCAATATGGGGAACGGGAAAAATGAATTTATTAACCGGTCTTCGCGCGATGAACTGGCAGTGCGTCAGGAAGGCGTGGAATCTGCAACCGCATCGGCCCCGATGCACCATGGGGTGCCAACGACACGACAGATGGCCAAACTCACTTTGTCGATGTGTTGACTAAGTGGTCGAGGAATACTTCCGTATGACGCGGCGATGCCGGGGCGGAGAATCATCCCAAGCGTGACGGGACCGATGATGTCGTCCACGGATTCGTCCACCAAGTCGAACTGCGCCGCGCGGTCGCGCAGCAAGTTGAACCAGAAGCTGACCGGGTTGGGCATGTCGCGGTCGATCGTTCGCCACACGACGTGCTGATTCATCAGGAGAAAGTGAACCGCCTCGGGAACGGTGTCGTAGGCTTCGAAAAATATCCTCACGACCGCATGAATGGCGTGACACGCAGGCCCGTCGGTTGGAACCTCTGTAACAAGCCGCAATTGAAGCTGGCTCATGCCATCCAGGAAAATATCACGGGCGAGTTCCTTCTTACCCTTCCAATGGCGATAGAGTGCGGCTTCGCTTACTCCGGCGTCCTTGGCGATCTCGCGCACGCCTGTGTCAGCAAGACCGTGCTCGCCGAACAGCTTGGTGGCTGAATCATAAATCGCCTGTTTGAATTTCAGCGGCCGGGCCATTGTCTACCTCGCTGAAGACTGCACTGATCGCATTCTCGGTTACGAAGACTTCGAAAATCGTACGAACGTCTTGTCCGCGCTATCGCGACACCGAGCATCGGCTTTCGCAACGCAAAACACCGCAAGAGTCGCATCCCAAACTGTAAGGATATGAGCCACAAGAACGTACGCCGTCCGACCATCGTAGTTCAGCCGACCGGTGGCATCCAGCCCCGTTTGGTTCCAAAGTGCAAAACTTTGCAGCCACAGAGCCACCCCTAGCGTTTTCGGCGTTTCCGCTTCCGCTGGGGTTGCTGTGGAATGGGCATAGGCGGGTTGGCGACCCACGCGACGGCGTGGGGTGAACGTAGCGGGAGGAATCGGTACAACACGATGAACAGAACGATACCACAAGAGAACATCACCACGCTGACGAATTGGGACGCGGTCATCCCGAACGTGTCGCGCGGGTTGTCGGATCGAATCATCTCCAGCAGAAACCGGGAAATGGGATAACACACGAGCATGTACGCGAGAACAACCCCGTGCCGTTTGCGCACACGGAACATCCACGCCAAGACGCCGGTCAGGAGCGCGCAACTGATCGACGAATAGACTTGTGTCGGATGCGCGTACAAAGCATGTAGATTAGACGCGAAAGCGCGAAGCTCAGAAGCAGACGTCGGTCGAGACGGAACCTGCCGCGAGGGAAAATGTTGACGCGCCACCGTCACGCGCACTAACTGGTCCCGATCGGACGAAATGAGCACGTCGCGGTCGACGAGTTTGGGGTGCGGATAGCGTTTCGACGTGCGAATGAGTTCAGCCGGCACGGTAATCGCCCGTTCTTCCCACTGCCGGTTGAACGACGGACTTCCATACGGAAACTCGACCGCCCAAGGCCACACCGCTTCCTGGCGATCGGCGCTGACGCACACGTCACCGAAACAACAACCGTTACCGAAACAACCAAGCCGCGTAAACGCCAACCCCAAGACCACGCTCGGCGCGAAGATATCCACGTACATTCGAATCGACAGCGGCCGCCGTATGCCGTCGCTGCAGCGTCGCGGGAACATCAAGTACGCGACGATCGCAATCGTCGCAAAGATAAACCCGCCGAGAAACTCCAAGCCACCCTTGCGAATATCAAGAATCGCGGCGAGCGGATTCGGCCCGTCCGCGAACCGCCGCCAGTAGTGAATAACATAGAACAGGCGTGCCCCGGCGATGCCAAAGAGCATGGCTAACACACCCACGTTGAGCACGACATCGGGGTCAGCCTTGACGCGCCGCGCGCAACGCCGTGCCATCCACGTCGCACTGGCGAAACCGATCATCAGCATGAACCCATACGTCTTGATGCTCAGACCGCCGGGTAACTTGAGTAGCTCGTGATGCATAACGTGGGGTTGGCCTCGTGTGAAGCGCGCTACGTGCCGCGAAGTGTGTAGTTGTCGGAACGCACCAACTTGATGCGCAGCTGATCGTGGTGCACCTTGGTACCCATCGCGACCACGAAGAACACCAAGACATCGCCCTCTTCATGGCAGCGACACTTACGCACCTTCAACACCGCCTCGCCGAAGATCGACTTGATTCTGTCGAACGCATCGTGGCTGTTATCTGTCGCAATGTGATACTCTTGAATGTCGCGACGATCGGCGACCCAATTCTCAATGATATCGAACAGTAAGAGTGCGGTCAAAATAACGACTGTGCCCAGTACGCCGAGCGGGAGGTAACCGAACCCAACCAACATCCCCACGGCCGCCACCGACCAAATTGTCGCTGCCGTCGTGAGGCCGAGCACGCTGCCCCGGTCCGTCAAGATCGCCCCGGCCCCAAGAAAACCAATACCGGTAACGACTTGCGCTGCGATCCGCGTGCTCTGATATTCAGGTCCGCCGGCCATGTCGGACAACATGCTGAACAAACAAGCCCCAACGCCGATTAGAACAATCGTGCGAAAACCGGCGGGCTTGTCGCGTAACTCGCGCTCTAGTCCGATCAAGCCGCTAAGGACCACGGCGACGACCACGCGCAACACGTGCGTGTGCGTTGGCCAGAACAGTTCAGAAAAAGGGGCAACAGCGTCCATGCTTGTTTTCGATCGTCACGGAACGAACTACCAGCACTCCGTGATACTCTTGGCCTGCAAAAAGAGCGGCAGATAGTCACGACCGCCGGCCTTGGAATCGGTACCGGACATGTTGAAGCCGCCGAACGGCTGCACATCAACAAGGGCGCCCGTACACTTGCGGTTCAAATACAGGTTGCCGACGTGGAACTCGTGTCGGGCCCGGTCCAATCGCGCCCGGTCGCGCGAGAACAACGCCCCGGTCAAGCCATATTCCGTACCGTTGGCGATACGCAAGCCATCGTCGAAATCTTTGGCTTTGATCACCGCAAGCACCGGACCGAATATTTCTTCCTGAGCGATCCGGTCGTTGGGCTTGATGTCCGCGATAATCGTCGGGGGCACGAAATATCCCTTGGGGGGCACGTTGCCACCGCTCAGCACGGTTCGCCCCTCTTGCCCGCCGATCTTAATGTAGTCGTTAATCTTATCGTACGCTGATTGGTCGATGACCGCGCCCATGCGAAAGTCTTCCGACGAGGTTGTGTCACCGATTGTCAGTTCGCGAGCACCGGCGATCACGCGATCGAGCAACTCGTCATACACATCCGCGTGGGCGATCAGCCGGCTGCACGCCGAACATTTTTGACCTTGAAAGCCAAACGCCGCCGCCACCGCACCGGCAGCCGCAGCCGCAACGTCTGCGGTCTCGTCGACGACGATGCAATCCTTACCGCCCATCTCCAACACCGTGCGCTTCAGCCAAATCTGCCCCTTCTGAACCTCCGCCGCCTTGGCGAAAATCCCCACGCCCACCTCGCGCGATCCGGTAAAGCAGATGAACCGCGTCTTTGCGTGGCAGACCAGAGCGTCGCCGACCGTACCGCCGGGGCCGGGAAGGAAGTTCAACACCTGTTTGGGCAATCCGGCGTCGTGAAGAATCTCAACGAACTTGGCAGCCACCACCGGCGCCGTGCTGGCCGGTTTGAGCACGACGGTGTTCCCGGTCACCAGCGCCGCGGTCGTCATGCCCGCACAAATCGCCAGCGGAAAATTCCACGGAGGGATGACCACGCCGACACCGAGCGGCACGTAACGTACCTCGTTTTCCTCACCGGCAAACGGCGTCACCGGTCGGGCACCACCGATCCGCATCATCTCGCGGCCGTAGAAGTCCAAGAAATCGATGGCCTCACACACGTCTGCGTAGCCTTCCAGCCAGCTCTTGCTTTCCTCGAAACATTGCCATGCGGTCAATTCGTAAACCCGACGGCGCATGATGGCCGCACCCTTGATCAAGATTCGCGCGCGACTGTCGGCATCGAACCGCGACCATTCTCCGAACGCGTCAAACGCGGACTGTACCGCCCGATCCGCAAGGTCCGCGTTGGCCTTGGCCATCACACCGACCACACGATCCGGATCAGCCGGGCTTGTCGACTTGAACGTCTCTGACGTGGACATCGCCTCGCCCGCGACCCACAGGGGATAGCTCCGCCCAAGCTCGCCCTCAACCTGCTTGAGCGCCGCCAACATTTTCCGCCGCGGCTCGTCCTGAGTGAAATCTACGTAGGGTTCAGGAGAAAAAGTGGTCAACATCGCATGTTCCTTCCGGGGCGGCTCCACGTCCGCCATTGGCCATAGCGGCGGCACTCCGCCGACGATTCGAGAATTCGGCGTCCTGGCGCGGGACAGGCTCTCGCCGCGCCGCAGCCCGCCCGGTCATCCCAACGACCGTGGCACGCCTCGGTCGGAGTTGTACCGCATGAACCGGAGCGATGCCAGCGGGAAGCGCGAACGATCACGTCACGAAATCCGTTACCACGCCACCTAGCGTTTGCCTAACCCCTTGTCGAAGAATTGTGGCACCGGCTTCCACCCGGTGATCCGTCGGGATTTCCCGTCGTGACGAGACTACAGCGGGTGCCCCATTCTTCGCGTCACCGCTTAACGCGCGACATGGAAGCACAAGTCTCCGGTGACGCGAAGGGTGGGGAATTACTGGTATTCTCGTGAACTACCCGTCCCCCACCCTTCGCCTACGGGGAAGAATGGGGCACCCGCATGCGTGACGATCACCGTTGCTCGATAGACTGCTGGCGTTTGGTCGGTTCCGCTGCTTGAACCAACGCCCCACCGCACGTAGAATCCCCGCGCGAGGCACATACTAAGGAGGCGCGACGGATGGATTCCAATTCGATCGAAAAAGAGTGTTCGGCTAAGATGTACAAGGCCGTCGAGTTCCTCAAGCAGGAGCTACGCGGGATTCGCACCGGGCAGGCCAATCCCGGGTTGGTCGAACATCTCAAAATCGACGTGCCCAGCTACGGCAGCATGATGGAGCTGCGCGAGCTGGCTACGATATCGGTACCGGACGCGAGCACCCTGCTCATCAAACCGTTCGACCCGGGCACGCTCAAAGATATCGAAAAAGGGCTGCAAACATCAGACTTGGGCATCGCCCCGCAGAACGACGGTAAGGCCATCCGCCTACCCATCCCACCGCTGTCGGGCGAGCGACGTCAGCTCCTCATCCAACAAGTGAAGAAAATGGCCGAAGCGCAGAAGGTAGCCGTCCGCAACGGACGCCGCGACGCCAACAAGGCAGCCGACGCTTCCGAAAAAGCCAAGACCATGAGCGAAGACGAGGCCAAGACCATCAAAGAGCGCGTCCAAAAACTCACCAAGAGACACGAAGACGAAATCGAAGGACTCGTGTCCACCAAAGCCAAGGAAATCGAACAAATCTGACGGCGTAGCGGCGACCAAGCAGCTTCGCGATAATCTCCTCCAATAGACGGCCACACGACTCGAATCGAAGCTGTCGAGCGGGCGTCTTCAAACCGCCAGCCATCCCAAGCGTTGAAAAACATCAAACTTTCTTCCGCCGAATTGCGATCCGCGGTGTCTTACTTGCTGGGGAAGAAGCCCGGCGGCCGATGCGCGCACATCACTAGCCGTGGTTGAGATGGCTCACGACAGGCTATTGACTGGACTCCTGCCGCCGAGCATGAAAACGGCGCCACACGGCAATTGAGGAAACACCTTCGCTGGTGCAAAGAATCCCATTCACCTATGTCTCACACGTCGCCGGGAAGCATTTGGTTTGTTCCGAGTCACGCGGCGTCGTCTTAGCCGATTCATTATCGCCGAGTCAATCTCCCCAAGTAGTCTAATCGCTCGCGTGTATTCGTCGCGGAGTTCCTTGACTGCCGATGTCAGTTGTTGGCGAAGCTGTAAACGCTCCGCTGAACCCTGTGATGTTCCTTTTGCACAATCTGTCGCAATCGTCGAGAGATGCTCGTTACGATGCCGCTGTTCCGCAACCACAAGTTCAAGCCATCGCCTACCCGCCACTTTCTTTCGAAGCCGCGTCCGTAATCTCTTCTCGCCCTTGTGGGACGCGGAACTCTCCTTCGGCGTTTTGCCTTCTTCGCGCCTAGAATGTCCTACACCGCATGCCCTTGCCTGCTTCTTATCCTTCTGTTTCCTTCCTGTCGTTGCGACGACGCCTAGATACACTACCTTGTCGTCGGGATCGTCGTCGATCCTGTCGAATGTGCTGGGCTCACCGGACGCGTACTGACGCGCGGCCTCATTGGCCATGTCCCTTTGCCGAGCTCGGAACCAGTCATCCCTTGGCATCTCAATGTCTCCCGGGGTTACCCCACTTGCACACAAGACAGACGAGTAGGTGACGATTCTCTGCACGCAGTCGCCGTTCGTCGTTCTGAAGCTGACAATCGATCGCAGTGCAGTATACACATGCAAACCTAGTCGCCACAAGGAAAAACGTGACGCGAAGGATTCAGGTTGGGGATCCAGGACAGCGTCTATGTACCAGCCTATGGTGAAACGCCGATTCGGCGGCATCCGTGAAATTGAGCGATGTGACTACTCGGACCCGATCCCGCGAACCGTAAGTCGGGGCGTCTTCGACACCAGCAAACGCCACCGCTCCGAGTTCCCCATTCTTCGCGTACTCCCGAAGAATGGGGAACGCGCACATGAAAACAAGTCGTCCCCGCCCCGCGCTTGACGGAATGCTTGCGCTTGCCACCGTGCGTCGCAAGATCACGCGAAGAACGGGGCACCAACACCCATCGAACGCATCGGTTCCTACGACGGTTCGTCATAATTCTAGCGGAACTGGATAAACCAGCTTGCCGCGCAGATGTCGCTCAAACCATCGCGCGCGGAAGACTCAAGCCAAGACGATGGGGGCGCGCTTCCTCGTCTCTTGTAGCCTGCGAATCCGACACCGCTACATCTCGTCGTTACGTCTAAGGGCTACCACGGTTTGGCACTGAGTCTGCGAGTTTGGCACTGGCCATATATGACGCAAGCCCCCTGCACGCTCGATCGAGTGTCCAAGAATCGAGCGCCCAGAGGGCCTTCCAAAATGACTTCCAGCCGCTAGGCGTTGGCTACGTTTGCAGCCTGCCTGCGGCGTTCGCTTATCGCATCCTGCTCGCAATTCTCCGTCCGGAGAATGCGCTCAGCAGAGTCAAGATCGTCTGCGGTGACCGTTACATTCTCACCATCGGCCAGGCCGTGACGCCTACGGGCTCGGCGTGCTCCGTTCTGAACCAGCACACGACACCGGCGTAACGAGCCGTGGCCAAGCTGG
>JAJDDY010000051.1 GCA_029260075.1 Phycisphaerae bacterium | reverse complement strand
GCTTCGCGATGAAACGGCTGCCTGGTCAACAGATGTGAACGCATCGCAACGAGGCGTTGATTGGCAAATGAAAATCGAAGACGCACGATGCAAACTGAAGACCGTGTACCCTAAAATTAAGCTGTGACAAAGCACTAGTGTACCGTCAGCGTCGGTCGAAGGACTGCAATTCACGCAGGTAGCCCGCCCTTCAGAAGTGGGGTACTCGAATCGACGCTGGATTCGACCCCCCCCCTACGGCAAAAGCCATGGGCCACTCGACGTGACAACGGGACTTGTCCCAGTCAAAACGCGGAAATCGCTAATTCATCACCGGCCGGAAGCCGGTGCTACTTTTTTCCAACAAACTGCTAAGCTTCCAAGTCGACGTGGATTTGCCCGTCGTCGTCCTTCGTGATGCCGTGCTTTTGACCCGGGTTGTCCTCGGTCGGCTCCTCATCTGCCGCTTCGTTTTCCTCGCGTCCCTGGCTTCCCGCGCCCTCGGACTCGCCGAACACGGCAACGTCTGCATCGTCGGTGTCGACCGTGGAGCCAGCCTCTTCGATACTCCTTGCCTGCTTCCTCGACGCATCTGCCTGGCCCGCCCGGCGCGTCTCGCGTTCTCGCGCTATGTCGTTGGCTTGGAAACCGGCTTGGGCCGCCGAAGCGGGAATGTCGGAGGGTATCTGAGTCATGGCGGTCTCCGGAGCGACGAACCGCGGGGCGTTCGGGCGGCGGCTCGGACTTCGCCGAACCGACCCGAGAAACGAGTAGTCATGCCGCCGGTCGGCACGTGGTGCTGGCCGCTGCGAATCGACGCGCCGGATTCGTCTCCCCCACGGCCAAAGCCATGGGCCACCCGGCCGAATAACGCGAGTTCCGACCCGCAACATGATGCGCGTCGGCGCTAGCACTCTGTTGGACAAGGCTGGTACTCAATCACGTCGCCGCGAACCCGACCGTGACAACGGAACCTGTCCCCGTCAAGCGGCGGAAATCGCTAATGGATCACCGGCTGGAAGTCGGTGCCACACTTGTTCAACACGCTGCCCGTGCTCTGCGACACCCAAAGTTGCGGGTGTACTTGATCCTAACGCCGACAGCTAGGGAGCGCCCTGACACTGTGATCAAAGGTCAACAAGGGTCCGCTCCCTCTCGGTCGCGGCTCGGGAACCCGTCATTCTAGCAGTGACAAACCACTAGTGTACGAACTCCTTCTTCCGCAGAACGAGCTGCTCTTTCAGTCGAGTCATGACGGCGGAGTGCATTTGCGACACGCGACTCTCCGACAGATCAAGCGCCAGCCCGATCTCCTTCATGGTCATCTCTTCGTAGTAGTAGAGAATCAGGATGAGTCGCTCGGCGCGGGTCAGTCCGCGGGTGATGAGGGCCCGCACGTCGCGGCGGTGAATCTCGCGCACCGGATTGCGCCCGCGTTTGTCCTCGATGACGTCGATTTCGCAGACGTCCTTGTTGGAGTCTGTCTCCGTGTGTTTCCTGGAAAGAGACACCTGCGTGACCGCCGTCGCACCGCGAACGAGCTTGTCGAACTCAGCGGGCGTCATTTCCAAACACTGCGCCAACTCGGAACGGGTCGGCGAACGGCCGAGCGTTGACTCAAGTTGCCGCGTAACGCGATCAAGCTTGTGGGCCCGGCTGCGCACCAGCCTGGGCACCCAATCCATGCTTCGTAGTTCGTCGAGAATCGCACCGCGAATACGCGGTGCGCAATACGTCTCGAACTTGACACCACGCGACAAGTCGAATGCGTCGATCGCATCCATCAAGCCAAATACACCGGCCGATACGAGGTCGTCACACTCCACCTCATCGGGAAGCTTGGCGCTGATTCGGTCTGCGTTGTACTTAACAATGTGGATGTAGCGCTCCATCAAGCTGTTGCGCTTGGCCACGTCAGGCGCCTCTTTGTATTGACGCCAGATTTTCAGAATCGCTGCCTTCTCCGCGGGCGTTTGCATTAATGTTGCTCCTTGTGCGTCCCTGCTTGAAACCTCCATGCCCGATCGAACCAAGCCACCACGCGAACACCTACCGCGAAACATGGTGGACCGATCCAACTAGACACTGACCGATTCCTCCGCCCCACCGAACTCTTCGTCCGTATGGACGTCGCCATCCATGGCGACGGAATCCGAGCGATACCGATTAGATATCTCCGCTTGGCGTTCCCGTTGGTGCTCCGCAATAATGCGCTGAGCCACACCACCGAGCACTGCGCCGACGATACAGAAAAGAAAAAGCGCGAAGATACTACGAGACAGGGTGACCTCGACGGGATTGTGTGCGAACAGACCCATCGCGGTGGTGATCGTGAAAGCCATTAGGCCCAGACCTGCGCCTGAGAATCGGGCTACCATGGTCGCAACATCCCTGTCGCAACGACCGATTGGACGGCGCCGGTCAAACTCGACCGTAGCGATTGAGGACCGCGCCGTCCCAACCGCATATACAAGAAAAACCGTCCAACCATTTGCCGACATCCTTGCCGACTGCTCGATGAGAAAACCTCTCATCATGCCACACGCCGCAGCTAAACAAACAAGCCGGCGACGCGACTGAAGAAACCACTGCGACGCTGTCGACCCTCAACCGTACGGTTGAACTCGACCGCCATCGCAGCGACGCAAGCGCTGGCGTTGCTGTTCGGATACCGAATGACAAAAGGGCTCCGTTGCCGAACCGCCAACCCTACCGCTATATCTTGCACCATGTAGCCGTAGTCTGCAACTGAATAATTAAGAAATCTCTTGGCAACTTTGGCGATCCGATCATAAGTGGCGACAGCCTCCGACCGCGTCGAAGCCATGTTGACGAATAAGCCAACACCCGAGCCCGATCCTTCAGCGTGCAATGCCTTGATCATGGCATAGCCGTCCGTGAGCGCCGTCGGTTGCGGCGTGGTCACAACGACCACGCGATCCGCCGCGGATGCAAACGTCATGACACTACTGCCGATGCCCGCCCCGCAATCCAGGACCATGATATCAGTACTGCGCTCAAGCTTCCGAAGTTGAGCAAGCAGGCTCTCTCGCTCGAACGTCGACAGGTCCGCCATGCTCTGCAACCCGGATGATCCCGGGATGAACCGGATACCACCAGGCCCCTCGACACCAATCGACTGGACGTCGTTTTCTCCGGCGACGACGTGGGACAGGGTGTGGCGCGGCTGAAGATTCATCAGCAAGTCGGCGTTGGCGAGGCCCATGTCGAGATCGACCAACGTTACCTTCAAGCCCCGCTGCGCCAGGCAGATGGAAAGATTCACGGCGATGTTGGTTTTTCCAACCCCACCCTTTCCGCTGACGATGGCGATCGATTGCAGCGACGATGGCCGCTGACCGATCAGCTCGCGAAGCTTTGCGGCTTGGTCTCGTGCACGCATTTCGTCAATTCCTTCCGCTGCACAATCCGTCGACGCTTCGACGCCGGGACACGTGTTGGCCCACCAGCGCCTTGTCACGACTCAAGTGACGCGTTTCGTCCGAACCGAACCGCGACCGTAGGGGAGCTTCCTCACGCCGTCACGACAGGATTCCGAACGTCCGCTTCCTTACGGTCGCGGCTCGGTACACCTAACCTTCGATATCTGACAGAGCACTAGTTCACCGTCACACGTTAATCTTCGGGTCGTCGCCGCCCGCACCAGCGGAGCCAGGCGTGCCGGTCAGAGCCCACCGCGCTAGCGGTGGGACCGGTCCGCGGGCTGGCGCCCACGGCTCTGATACCGTCGCAAACCCGTAGATTTGGCTGTGACGGAGCATTAGGCTGCACCCGCGCATGACGCTTCCAGTGATGACTCGGCCGACCGTTCACTCACAATCAAGCGTGCCAGCGCCCGACGGTCTCCCACGCGAATGTCGTCGGGAACATCTTGCCCCGTCGTCACGTAGGACAACTTCGCCTCGGCTTTCTGCAAACACGCCAGCATGACGCCGAACCCGATGGCTTCGTCCAGCTTAGTGAAAATCACACGGTCCACGCCAACGGGTTGAAACTGTCTCACCGTTTGAAGCAACACCGACTCGCCGCACGTCGCGGACAGTACCAAGTGAACCTCGTGCGGTCTTACGACCTGGAAGAAACCGAGGAGCTCGTCGATCTTGGCGGCATCGCGCTGACTGCGGCCGGCGGTATCGATCAAGATCACATCGCAACCGGACAAACGCATCACCGCCTGGCGAAGCGCCTCGGGCGACATGACGACTTCGAGCGGCACGGCGATAATATCTGCGTATGTTCTTAGTTGTTCCACTGCGGCAATTCGATAGGTATCGATCGTAATCAGACCGACCCGTCGTTTGCCGCGCAAGCAAAAATTCGCCGCGAGCTTGGCAATGGTCGTCGTCTTGCCTACGCCGGTAGCACCGACGAGTGCGATAATCGTGGGACCACCGCTTAGCTGAAGATTGATCGCGCCAGCTGTGGGCAGCATGCCCTCAATTTCTTTCGAGAGAAACGAACGCACGACGGCAGGGTCGGCGAGTTCTTGGGCGCTCAGCGCACTGCGGCCTCGCTCGACAATGTGTTGGGCGATGTCGTCGGATACGGAGTTCTCAACGAGTTGCCGGTATGTGCCGAAGAGTTCGCCGGGGAGTGACTCGGTTCGATCCGCTCGGCTGACGCTCGTAAGGTCGCTAACCGCCGAGCGAAGGGCCCTCATCTGCGAAAGCAATTCTTCTGATAGCGCCGGGTTGATCGTTGCGCTTGGTGGGGTGTTCGATGAAGTGTTCATCGCCGGCCGCCCATTTGCCGAATCAAACCTCCCTGCCGATACCTGAAGTCTACGACGTTTTTCGGTCTGAGGCAAATCGGACATGTGCCGCGTCGCGGTTATTTCGACCTTCCCCTGACCACCAACGCCAAGCCACTTCGACCGCGGTAACGATCTCGTGTTCAGAATGACCGCTTCGGAGCCAAGTTCAGTCTTGACCTTGGCCAGCGCCTCCGCCATCGTGTTGCCGGAAAAAATCTGCAGTGTCATACGGTGTCATCACCTTGTATCGCAACCATGCCGTGGGATTCCACCTCGATCCCACGAACGATTTCATTAAAAGACAGCACCGCCAGCGCGGGAAGCTGTGCCTCGATCATCTTGCGTAACCATGGACGAATCTGTGGCGGCGTCAGGAGCACCGGCTGGTTGCCGCGCATGGTCGACGCCACGTTGTCCAACTGAGCGCGCACGGCCTCGACTATCTTCGTTTGGAGCGACGGGGGAAGCGTCAACACCGTGCCGCGTTCCGATCGATCCAAACTGTTTCCAATCAGCTCCGCCAGCGCCGGGTCCAACGTGATGCAATGGATGCGCCCATCGTCGGCCCGATGCTGATGACAGATCGCGCGCGCGATCGCGGCGCGTGCGTATTCGGTCATGATTTCGACGTCTTTCGTGCGACCAGCAACGTCGGCGATCGATTCGAGAATGGCTTCGAGATCGCGAACGGGCACGCGTTCGCGCAGGAGTGCTTGCAGCACGCGCTGGATTTCGCCCGGTTTGAGCACTTCGGGAACGACTTCCTCAACCAGCTTCGACGACCGTTCGCGGAGATGATCGAGCAACCGATTGACTTCGTGCCGAGTGAGGAGTTCGTCGGCGTGACGCTTGATCAACTCGGTGAGATAGGTCGCCATGACGCTGGACGGTTCGACGACGGTATAGTTTCGGTGCTCTGCATCGTGACGATGCTCAGGCTCGATCCAGAGCGCCGGCAACCCAAACGCTGGTTCCGCGGCATCGATGCCGGACATCTTGTCGGTGACCGCCCCGGCGTCGATGGCCATCAGATGACCGGGCATGACGTCGGATTCGCCGATCGAAAACCCCTTGAGCTTGATGCGGAACTGATTGGCTTGAAGTTGAATGTCATCGCGGATTCGGATCGGCGGTACGACGATGCCCATCTCTTGCGCGATCTGTCGACGGATGTTCGTGATCCGATCCAACAAGTCGCCGCCCTGCTTGCGATCGACAAGACTGATCAAGCCGTACCCCACGTTGAGCTCCATGGGGTCCGGCGTTAGATGCTTTTCGACGCGATCGGCCTTGGGTGCCTTGGCCTTCACCGCAGCTTGCGCGACCGTTTCCTTTTGTTGACGAGTCAACAGGTGAGCGATCACGTAGCACGCGACGACCAATACGATGAGCGGAGCCTTGGGCATCGGCGTCAACATCAACGCCATTAAGAAACCACCGGTGAGGACGAGCGCGATCGGCTGACTGACCAACTGCCCGACCACTTCCTCGCCCAAACTATTGCGATCGGCTGTTCGCGTAACGATCATGGCCGCAGCCACCGAAACGACAAACGCCGGGATCTGTGACACCAAGCCGTCACCGATCGTCAAGATTGTGAACCGCGTCATCGTCTCGGACAGCCCGAGATTCAGCTCCACCAGACCCACGTAGATACCGCCGAGGATGTTGATCACGGTGATAATGATGCCGGCGACGGCGTCACCGCGAACGAACTTGCTGGCTCCGTCCATCGCCCCGTAAAAGTCGGCTTCGCGCGTGATGTTTTCGCGGCGTTGCTTGGCCTCATGGTCGGTGATCGTTCCGGCGTTGAGGTCCGCGTCGACGGCCATCTGCTTACCAGGCATACCATCCAACGTGAACCGGGCAGCCACCTCGGCGATGCGCGTCGCACCCTTGGTGATCACGACAAATTGAATAACGACGATGATCGAGAAGATGATCACGGCGACCACGAGCGATCCGCCGGCGACAAACTCACCGAACGTCGCAATCACTTGACCCGCATCGCCGTTCGTGAGAATCAGACGGGTCGTGGCTGTATTGAGGACGAGGCGAAAGAGTGTCATGCCAAGAAGTAGCGACGGGAACGACGAAAACTCAAGCGGCCCCTTCATGTACATGACCGTAAGCAGCACGATACCGGACAACGTGATGTTGACCAGCAGCAACATATCCATCACCGGTGTCGGTAGCGGAATGAGTATGACGAGAATCAAACTCAACACGCCGACCGGCAGCACCATGCCGTAGTGTTTGGCGATAAACTGCGGAACCTGCAATCTGGCTGCGGCGGCTACACTCATCGCATAGCCTGCCTTCCGCCGTCACTGGTCGCGCATAGGCGTTTGGATGGTCGCGTGCGATTCATCAGACGAGCGCCGGTTGGCGCGCTTCCTTCCGCGGCGTCTTGCCGGTTAGTTCGTAGACGTAGGCCAATATCTCTGCGATGGCTTTGTACAGACGTTCCGGAACGTAGTCGCCGGGCTCGACACTCTCATAGAGCGCCCGAGCCAGCGGCGGCCGCTGCACAATGGGGATGCGAAACTCGGCGGCGATCTGGCGAATGCGCTGGGCCATGAGATCGGCGCCCTTGGCGACAACTTTCGGCGCCGCCATTGTTTCCGCATCGTACTGAAGGGCGACCGCCACATGCGTGGGGTTGGTCAGAATCACGTCGGCTTGTGGTACGTCTTGGCGAAGTCGCTGCGTTGCAAGTCGCAACTGCACGTCGCGACGACGGCGCTTGATCTGCGGATCGCCTTCCATGCTGCGATACTCGTCCTTGACTTCTTCCTTTGTCATACGCAAGTCACGCTCGCGCTGGTACTTCTGCCAAGCGAAGTCCAACAACGCCAACAACAGTAGCGCCACACTAAGTCGAATGCCCAAGTCAAAGACAAGCGATGATCCGAGTCGAAACAGATCGTAGTGACCTAAATTGAATGCAAACACGACCGCCGCCGCACCTCCGACCAGCGTTACGTACCCAAGCGCGCCGACGACGAGCAATTTCCCGAAGTTTGTCGTCGCGAGCATGACCGACTTGAGAGAAAACAGTCGGCGGAATCCGGCGATGGGGTTGATCTTCCCGAGGTTCGGCATCAGCGGTTGTAGCGTGAAGATGAGACCGACTTGTACGATCAGGGCCACAAGCGTTGCTATGAACACGATGATCAAGAACCACGCCAACCGCTCGACCACCTCGACCGCCATGGCACCAGCCAACACGAGCGTCTCGTCGATGTGGATGCTTTCGAGCTGGAGACTGGCGCGGGTCATCGCCAGAACGCTCTGCCAAATGCCCGGACCCAAGAGCCAAAGCGCCAAGAATGCGGACAACAGCATGGCTGCGGCTGTCAGATCCTGGGATCGCGCAACCTGCCCTTGCTTGCGCGCTTCCTCTCGCCGGCGCGGCGTTGGGGCTTCGGTTTTTTCGTCGCGACTTGGGGGCATTAGATCACCAGTCTCGTGGCGGCGGGATCGAGTCCGAAACCCTCTCGCACGAATTCGATGCCATTCCAGACAGCGTCAAGAAAAAACTGCTCGCCGCCGTTGAGCGCCGCGGCCGCCACACCCAGCGCCACCAAGGCGCGAAGCGTGAACCCAACGGACAAGATGTTGAACTGCGGCATCGTGCGCGACAGGAACGCGAGCGTGATACTGAGCAAGAAAAGTGCGATCAACACCGGGCCGGCTAGCCGAATGCCGAGCATCATCGCCGCACCCAGCATCTCCGTCAGCAACAGCACGATCGAGTCTCCAACGTGAAACGAGAGCAGCGGGATCACCTCGTACGTGTCGAGAAGCGCCGCCATCCCCGCTCGAAGCCCGCCGGCTAAAATGAACGTTAGCGTCAACATAATTCCGTATATCTGCCCGGTAATCGATACCTGCTGGTTAACCGTCGGATCGAACACGTTGGACAGCGCCAAGCCCGCTTGACGACCGACAATCAGACCAGCCACCTCCGCCGCCATCAACATGATGCTCAGCCCCAAGCCAATGGATACACCAATGGCAAGCTCGGAGGCGCCGCCAGCCACCACACTCGACAGCGTCAAGTTCGCAGGCGCTTGGCTTCGCACAAGTGGGAACATCATAGCGGACACCGTCAAGGTAATGGCCACACGTACACGCCGAGGAACCATTCGGCTGCCGTAAATCGGAGCGGTCAGCATCAACCCCGACAAGCGAAGCATGACCAACGCGAACGCGGGCAGCGACTGAACAATGTCCAAGAGAAACCAAGGCATCATGCTTACCTAACGCTTTGTCACACGTCGACTGACGAGTGTACCGAACGACGGGTTTACCGAGCCGCGCCCGTAAGGAAGCGGACATTTGAAATCCGGTCGTGACAGCTTGAAGACACTCCCTCACGGTCGCGGCTCGGATCGGACGAACCCATCACTTGAGTCCTGGCCACGCACAAGCGCGCGAACCGATGCACAATAACTTCGAGTCGAAACCGGTTAGTACGGACCGGTGGAAAACATCAACCGAGTGAAGCTGATCATTCGCTCCGCAATCCACGGTACGAAAATCGTGGCGGCTACGACCATGGCGGCGATCTTGGGAACAAACGTCAACGTCTGCTCTTGCAACTGCGTAACGGCTTGGAACAAACTGATGATCAAGCCAACGGCCAAACCGACGATCAGAATCGGCGCTGCGGTCATCAGCGCCATGGAAAACGCCGTCCGTCCCAGATCGAGTGCCTCACCGAATTCCATAACCACATTCCTTTGAATCGCAAGACCAGCGCGCGCCACCGCGCGTTAGACGAAGCTCAACAGCAACGTCTCAATCAACAAATGCCAACCATCCGCCAGCACGAACAGCAATATTTTGAACGGCAACGAAATCAACACCGGCGGTAGCATCATCATCCCCATCGATAGCAAGATGGTGGCGATGACCATGTCGATGACGAGAAACGGAAGATAAATACGAAACCCCATGATGAACGCGGTCTTCAGCTCGCTGAGCATGAACGCCGGAATCATCACGGTCAGCGGCACCTCATCCACCGTGATTTCCTCGGTGTCGTCGATCTCACGCCCCTCGGCGTACGACAAGAACAGATAGACATCCTCGTCGCTTCGGGCTTCGCGTATCTGGCGATACATGAACTCTTTGAGGTGGCCCGAAGTAATGTCGAACGCCTCGCGCTGTCCCATCCCGCCGTCGAGATAGGGCGTGACAGCCTGCGTTTGAATTTTGTGCCACGTCGGCGCCATCACAAGCGCCGTGACAAATAGCGATAGCGCGAGAAGAACTTGACCAGGGGGAAGCTGTGGCGTTCCGATGGCTTGGCGCAGCAGCGCCAAGACGACAATGACGCGCGGGAAGGCCGTCATCATGACCAGGATGGAAGGAACGAGCGTCAGAACGGTAAGCAGAACGAGAATCTGCAGACTGGAGCTAACTTGCTTCGCGTCGGTAGCGGAAGGGAGAAACTGGGATACGTTGGGAATGTATGCGTTCGAGACTTCGGCGGGCGCCGTGGTCTGTGGCACGGATTCGCTTTGGGCGTGCGCACCCTCAGCGCAGCACATCAATACAAGCAGAGCGACCGCCAACAGGCGACCGACTCTGGGGCTTCCATGCCGTTCGAACATGCGCCGCTCCGCCGCGCAGTAATCGGTGCTACGCCGAGCACCCCGCCACATGGGGGAGCTCGCTTGTGTCCGAGGCGTTCAAGCCACAACGGCAGACACTGCACCGGACGATTTCGCGACGCGATCCGCGCGCCGCGACCCACAAACCAGTCAGACCGCCCCGCGTATTCGTCGCCGCGGAACATCAAAAAAAGGCTCGCGCGACATCCGACGCGTGCGAACCAGTTCACCGTCGCCGGCCACAACCGGCTTCACTTCGACAATCAGACCTACGCCGCTCGATCGATCAGCTAAGTCCGCGGGCCGGTCTGCAACGTTCGTATTTTCGCGAGCAAGTCCTGCAGAGACGCGCTCTTGCGCACCCGCCGTCTCGCCGGGGGCGCCACGTCTGCGCTCGCCTTGGGCTCGGCGTGTTGATAGTCCATGCTTTCCGCATCCAACGTACGATCGAAGACGGAACGGGAGATCGTCGGGGTAGAACCGACACGCAGCGCCAGCTCCGAAACCTCTTCCGGATCGGTGATTTCCGACAACATCGACACACGCTCACCGGAAACACCCAGCAAGACAAATCGCCGACCGAGACGAAGTAGCGCCACGTTGCTCTTGGGGGTCAACGAAGCCCGCGCGACGACACGCAACATGCCGTCTTCGCGCATCCGCGATCCGGGCAGCCATCGGCGCGCCGCCCACGCCACACTTCCGACCAACAGCAACACAATCGCCAGCGAGCCGAACCCTGTGCGGTACCACGGCGAATCATCCCGCGCCACAAGGCTATCAGCCATTCGGCGTGTGTTGGCTCGCGTTCGGTCCGCCCGACCGGACCGGCTGATCACTGTCCGGCCAACCGTTCGATCGGCGGTCGCAGCACTCGACGTTGCGCTCTTGGAATCGTTCGCATCGACGACTAACTTCGTTCGATTATCCTCAACACTTCCGCCGTCGACCGCTACGGGTTGATTCGACGTGGCCGTGGCCACGCCGTGCTCGCCGACGCGCGGCGTCTCCACCTCCCCGACCGCCGACGTCGATGACACGGCCACCAGCGTGGCCAACACTACCCACGCGGGCATCAACCGCGCCTTGGGCCGCGCATGGCGAATCGTAGGACGGGACGTTGCGCGCCCGCTACTGAGATAAACTAGTGAACGGATCATGCGCTAACCCTATGCGGATCGTGCGAAAGCACCTCGCTGATTCGAACACAAAAACTATCGTTGAGGATGAGCACCTCGCCGCGTGCAACTAGGCGATCGTTCACGATCACGTCTACCGGATCGCCGGCCAGCTTGTCGAGTTCCACGACACTGCCGTCGTCGAGCTTGAGCACATCTTCAAGTAGCATACGCGTCCGCCCCAGCTCGATCTTCACGCGCAGGCTGACGTCGTTGAGCATGGTAACACGTTTCGGATCCACATCGGCGATCGACGAACCGGCGAAGTCTTGCAACGTCACCTCGCTGGTGGAAGGTGCGGGCACACTCGGACGGGCTTCAGGCGCGGGGGTAGCAGCGGCGGCCTCTGCACGCTCTTCCTCGATCGCCGCCTGCATGGCGGCAGCGTCCGCGTCGAAGGGACGGCCAAGCGTATCGGTTCGGGTATCGGGCTGTGATTCGGGCGCCGTCGCCACGGCTTCTTCAGGCACGGCGCCGGCGGCGTTGAGCAGCGCATCAATATCGGATTGATCCACGGACGTAGCCTCGCCGGCCGCCGCTTCGACAGATTCCGGTGCAGCTGAGGACTCGCCTTCGGCCCCTGCGAGTAGGGCATCGATATCGGATTGCTTGACGCCTTCGGAGGCTTGTTCCTCGGGCGCATCGGACGGCGCGGGAACGGCCTCGTCGGCGCCTTGGTTGCCCATGAGGGCGTCGATATCGGCTTGGTTGATCGCCTGTGGGTCGCCAGTGGGATCGGCTTCGGGCGTGGGGGATTCCGGTGACTCGGCGTCAGGTGTGGGCGCATCTCCGCCAGCGCCCGCCATCATGGCGTCGATGTCGGCTTGGCTGATGCCTTCGCCCGAATCCTGCGTCTGATCTTGCGCTTCGTCTGCCACGGAATCCTTCCGTTCGTTACCATCCTTGGTCTGCGCGACTACGACGTTTTATCGGTAGAACCACAAACGCTGCGACACTCAAACCCCCCGGCCTGATTGGTTCAGTCGGGGGATGAGAACATCCTTAATCAGATCGGGATCGTCGAAAATCCGGTCGAATCGAGACTTGAGTTGTCGCCTGATCGTAGCCAAGGTGGGCTCGTTGATATCCTTTAGCTCAGCACTGCGAATGACGGTATTGATGCCGTCTTCAAGCCTCGCTCGTTTTTGCCGCACCAGCTTCTCTATATCCTCAAGGTCTGCCGCAACCACCAGGGCTATTACGTGAATATCGATCGATATCAGCTTTCCAGACGTGAGGTTGCTGGGACGGCACTCGGCGATCTCCAGTTCGGCGAGGGCACGACCTTCGCCGGAGGCGTCGTCGCCCGCAGAGCCTGCGTCCATGGCGCCAAATGCAGAAGGCGGCGGATCTCCCAGCATCTTGGCCAGGAAAAAAACGCCTACACCCTCTCCCAGCATCAGCAGCACGACCACGACGATCGGGCCTATTCGCTTCTTCCCGCCTGATTTTTGCTCTACTTCAGTCACGACCTGTTCAGGGGCCATCAGAAGACTCCTTCAAATCGGCAGCCACCGTGCTGCCGGCGTAATCGTCAATCAACTCCTCCGTGACCAATATCTCGACGCGTCGATTCAACGCGCGTCGGTGCTCGTCGTACGCTTGGCGCACAACCGGTTCAGTATCGCCCGCAGCCACCGGAAGCAAGCGACTTCGACGAATACCACCGCGTTCCAACGCCAGCGCCACCGCGCGGGCACGGGCGTAAGAAAGATCTCGCTGATCTTCGTACAAAGCATCTTCCGGAAGCGGCTCGCGGGTGGCGTGTCCGCGCACAAGGATTTTCGTGTTGTACCCGACCATCAGCGCCGCCGTCTTGGCGACAAGGTCTGCCGCTTCAGACTTCAACGTCGCGCTGAACCGCTCGAAGGTGATCTTCCCACCGACCACAATCTCAAGTCCGTCGCGCACGTTGGTCACGCGAAATCGTCGACCATGAATACCTTCTTCGTCGGCGTCACCCTTCTTGTCAGTCGGCTCGGGGATTTCGATTTCCAACAACTTCACGATCAACGCGTTCGTCGGGTCGCCTTCGATCGGCACGTTGCCGACCGAACCGACGTATCCGCCAAACGTTCGCCGCAACGATTCCATCACTTGCTGAAAACGCTCGTCCTTTTTGACCTCGCTCATCGAAACGATGATGACGAAGAAGCAAAGCAGAAGCGTCATCACGTCACCATAGGTGACCAACCACTCCGGCGCTCCTGCGGGCGGGTCTTCAACGGGCACCTTTCGTTCCACGGCCATCGCTCCTACGCCGCCTTCGCCGCACCCTCACCGCGCAACCGGTTGGGCAGGAACGTCTTGAGCTTTTGCTCGACGATTCTCGGATTGTCACCGGACTGAATCGACATGACCCCCCGAATGACAATCGTCCGCATCAACATCTCCTCGCGTGAACGGAGGGCGAGTTTTTCTGCCATCGGCAGTGCGACAAGGTTGGCCGCCATCGCACCGTACATCGTCGTGAGCAGCGCGACGGCCATGGCCGGGCCAATGCTCTTAGGATCTGCCATGTTACCGAGCATAATGACCAGACCGATCAATGTGCCGATCATGCCGAACGCCGGCGCGAATCGCCCGATGTTTTCGAACAAGGCCTTACCGTCGCGATGACGTCCCTCTACAGCCTCTAGGTCGCTGAGCAGGATACCCTCGATCAAATCAGGATCCGTTCCGTCCACGGCCATTTGAATACCCGAGACCAGGAACGGATCTTTGATATCCGCTGCGACGTTTTCCAGCGCGAGGATCCCATCGCGCCGCGCGACCTCGGCATACTGAACCAACTCGTCGATCAACTCTCTGGGATCGCGCGCTTTATGTAGAAAAAGCGTCTTGACGATTCGCATCACGCCCAGCAAGTTCTTGAGCGGAAAACTGATCATGGCCGCCGCCATGGATCCGCCGATCACGATGGCCACCGACCCAGGGTCGACGAACGCCATGATGCTGGACTTTCCCAGAATCGCCCAGAGGATCAGCCCGAAGCCGGAGAGCAGACCGATAATTGTCGCAATATCCATGTTCGCAATCCGTCGCCGCTTCGGCGCGCACGCCACCACAATCGATATCGGTCAGGCTAAGACCGATCCTTAGAACGCGCGAGAAGCCTCTTATCGAGCCGCACCCGTGAGGAAACGGATGTTCGAAAGCCTGTCGCGACAGCTCGAAAACGCTCCCTCACGGTCGCGGCTCGGATCGGATCAACCCGTCACTTGAGTCGTGACTAAGCACCAGTACGTTTTCTCACAGACGTTTTCAGTCGCTCGACGGCCGTTTTCTGGAGGGCACGGGGCTCGAGTACGTCCGGAACATCGTCACGAAACCTGAAAGCCCCGTATCTGACGTTGGTAATCGACCGCGCGCCGCACGACTTCCTCCACGGACTCACGGACGATCGTCGTATCGCCGTTGATCAGCGTCACGATCGTATCCGGCGTAGATTCGATCATTTTGATGAGCTCGGCATTTAAGACGAACACGCGTTTGTTCAATCGAGTCAGCGCAATCATAGTCTCTCTCGCCGCGCGATCGCGGTCAGTGCATTACCGCGCGATCAGCAGCAGCTCTTGAAGGAGGTCGTCTGCCACACGTACCACACGACCAGCCGCCGACACGCCCGTCGACGCCGTGACCAGGTTTATGAACTCGCGGGCGATCTCGACGTTACTCTGTTCCAACTGTCCCGATGCAATCGATCCCGTCCCGGCGGTTCGAGGCGCGACGATCGACGCCTCCCCGCTGGCGGGCGCGGCGGCGTATCCATTTCCACCCTGCGCCACAAGACCTTCCACATTGGCGAACGTCGCCAAGGCGACCTGCCCGAGCACTTGTGTTTGCTGGTTGGAGAAGACGGCGGTCACAACGCCTTGGTCGTCGACGGCGAAATCCGTCATGATGCCCGCTGGCGCCCCGTCCTGCTCAGACATGAGCAACTGAGACGATCCGTTCGGGCTCGCCAAACCGGTCAGGTCCGTGAAGTCCAACGTGAAACTCAGCGGCGACGCCGCCCCGGTCCCCTCGCGATCGATCGTGAGATCCGTCCCGGTGGCGCCGACGAACTGCCCATTCGCGTCGAACGAGAGCGTGCCGTTTCCGACAAGTGGTGACAAATCGCTGTCACCGACTGACTCCGCGAAGAATCGCCACGTCGAACCAGTCGACGTCTTGGATTCAAGCGCCAAGCGAACGCGCACGTCCACCTGGTTTCCGAGGGAATCGAAGACACCGAAGCTCGTTGTGACGCCCCCGCCCACGGCCGCCTCCACCGTGGTGAACGAAAACGGAGAAGCAACGACGCCGTCGGCATTGACGATCGACCCGGCGTCCAGCGACACCGCATTGATCAAACCGGCGTTGGACCGAAGAACGAGCGACCCGGCGGCGAAATCCGTACCGTCGGCCACGCTAACGCCCGCGTTGAGGCCGGATGGATCGGCGGGGTCGATGCCCAACGACGCTTCCAACTGCTGAGCGAAGTCGCCGACCGTGCGGCCGTCCGTGCCTACGACGAACGTCGATGGTGCCATGGATATGTCACCCTTGGTTCCCTGTACGGTTAGCGAATCGCCGGACGAGAAAAGTGGCAGTCCGTTCGCGTCGACCAAGTCCGCAAGGAGGGTCGACGCCGTCGCTGGTGTGCCGCCGGCCGTGCTCAGCGGTTGGGACGTTACCACCGCCCCCGCCGCAGCCAAGCCTGTACCGCTATCCAACCGCCCGTCCATGACCACCTGCGTGGTCGCCGTCGCCTGACTCGCACTGCCAAGCGGAATGATCAGACCCGAGAGGTCTCCTTCCGTATTGATGCTCCCGGAAGAATCGGCTGCGAACACCTGAACGGGCGTGCCGCCGACGGAAACGAGCGTCTGCTCAGTATCCAATCTGAAGTTCCCGTCACGCGTGAACACCTGCTCGGCATCGACTTCAGCGAGAACGAAAAAACCGTTTCCGTTGATCGCCAAGTCGCTTCGCCGACCAGTGTTTTCGAAGTCGCCTTGCCCGAAATCGCGTTGTAACGACGCGACGCCCACGCCGTAGCCCACCTGTCGTGGAAGCGTTCCGCCGCGTTCGCCGTCGGGTGCAGTGCCTTCTCCAATCGTCTCATAGAACAGCGTCTCGAAATTCGTGCGCTGCGACTTGAACGAGGTCGTGTTGACGTTGGCAAGATTGTTACCGATCGTATCAACCGACGTGCTGTTCGCATCGATACCGGTAAACCCAACGACTAAGGCAGAGGTAAGTGACATCGTGTTGTCTCCTTAAGTGGCGCGGCGCAAGCCGGTTGGGTTTAGATCAAGTCCGCAGAGCGCACGCCGACCACGTCGCGAAGTCGCAACGAATGTCCGGTATCGAGTTCGAGCAACACGACGCCCGCATTGTCCGTTTCCACGCCGGTGACGACACCTTCCACGAACGATGCGTCGGACGGATTGCGGGCATCGACACCAGAGACAAGCTGCCCGACCAGCGACGCACCCGCATGCTCAGCGGATTCGATCGAGAGAACTTGGTCGGCTTGAACCTGACTCCCGTCGGAAAGTTGCAACAGCGATTCGCCTTGCTCGGAGATGCGTACGCCAACGACCACGCCACTGCGCTGTGTGCCGTCACCACTCTGTGCGGCGGTGACGAACTGTCCGATCAACGCCGCCATCGATCCAAACTGCTGCTGTCCGGCAAGCCCTTGGAGGGTACTGGTCAGCGTCGAAGACAGTTCGATGTCGCGAATCGACGAGATCTGCTTGAGCAGTTGGTCGTTGTCCATCGGCTCGAGGGGATCCTGCGTTCGCAGCTGAGCGATAAGCAGCCCGAGAAAATCGTCGCTACCCAACTCCGCAACCGCGCTTGAAGACGAAGAGCCACCAACCGGTGGTACGGTGCTTGTCGATGAGGTTATTTCCATTGTCGTCACTTCCCAACGTCACCGGTCTTGGCGCCAGTGCCACTCCAGTAGCACCGGCGTCCGCTCCGGTTTCGACCATTCGGCCATCTGCTCGCCGGTGGTCAGATTCGAATGTCTAATCGCGTCTCCGACGCGACTTCCATAACTGCATCAACTATCGGTGTGGCGGCGTGCTCAGGCTCCGCCATCAACGCGGCCGCTGCACGCGTCGGTTTCGGCGAGAACGCACTTGCCTGATCGTGCATCGCCGTAGCGTCTCCCTGACCCCCGTCGGCCGCGTCGTACGACTCATCAGCGACCAACTCCGTCGTCACGTCGAGTTGGTCCACGTGAATGCCCTGCTCTTCGAGTGATTTCGTCAACACGCTCGCCCGCTCGACCATCAGTGTCTTCGCAATCGACGACTCCGTGCGCACGGAGATGGTCATACGGTTGTTGCGTAGACGAACGTCGACTTGAATCTTCCCCAAGTCTGGAGGATCGAGTGTCAGGCGCGCCGACGATCCGTTCGCTGTTTGCTGAAGGCGGATCGAGCGTACAAGCTCGTCGAACGGTGACGATTCGGCGGCACTCGCTTCGCCCGCTCGCCCACCGCCAGACGTTCCGCTGTCTCGTCCCGGTTGGGTTTGAGTCGGTGTGCCCTTCTTGGAATTCGCGTCCGGCATGTTGCGCGGCGACGACGGCGAAGCCACCGCGTTACCTGTTGGTCCGTTTGCAGGCGGCGTTGACAATACCCGTCCGACTTGACCGGCCAGTGTCTTGCCGGTGGCGTTCGATGATGCGGCGACGCGTGGCGCGCCGGTAGCGGCTGCTGACGCCGATGCGCGCGAGGGCGCTTCCAAACCGGCAACGACCGGGGACGACTTCGCATTGGATGTTGGCTCGAACGCCGGGCGCAGGTCTGTCTTCGTCGATGTCTTGGTCGTCGTGTTTCGAAAACCTTCGTCTAGGGTGTTTCTATCTAACACTGTGCTACGCGCAACTGGTTGGCGCTGCTCGGTCGGCTCGGTGCTACGACGATCAGTCGCAAGCGTCAACCGCTCGGGCGCCGTCTTATCGGCGCTGGCGCCCCCTCGTTCTTCCGACGCGGTTCGACGTGCGTCGACGCTGGTCCGGTCCAACCGGTCGACGCCATCGACGCCCGATGCGTTTGCTTGTTCGACCGACTGACGTCTATCGCCGCCGCTTGCGGGCTCCGCGGGTTCAAAAATCTGTGAGGCAAAGGATCGCTCGGCCCGCCCCGATCGCTCCGTCCCAGCCGAAATCCTAGCCACCGTCAACAGTGACTCGAACGCCACCGCCGTGACTCCCACGTCGGTCGTTTCGTCCTGCTCGCGATCGGCGCGGACCGACGGACCGACACTTCGGCGCGAAGCGACGTCGGTGGCCACAGGTGAACCCAAAGCGGATGTAGAATTCAAGGCGCTTCCCATCAATTATTGGCGGCCAGTTCCAGCGATCGATCGGGCGCTACCTGGCGCACACGTCGAAGGATATCCTGCATCTTGCTCAACTGTCCGCCCGAGCGTGCGGCTTCGACAATCTTCTTCGCTTTGCGGGTGTTCATTTCCAACAGCACCTTGGCGGCGTCGTCCGGATCCGGAAGGGCTAGGAGATGTTGCAGCGCGACCTTGGACGAAAGTGATTCGTAGATGGCAATCTGCTTTTGAAACCCCTCCGCCTGCCTTCGGTCGGTGATCTGTTGTTTCATCTTGACGGCGGCGTCGCGCTCTTTTTGAAAACGTTCTCGCTCGGTCGTGACGCGAAGTAGGATGCTGTTGTTGAGGGCGAGACGTTGGTTGAGCTCTGCCTTGATCCGATCCGCTTCCAAGCGCAAGACCTCGGCATCCACCTGCGACTGTCGCGTGCGCGTCGCCGGGTCGACTGCATCCTCATCTGTTGCGCCATCGCCTTCCGGCGACGCGGCGACAACCGTGTCCGCTGGAACAAGCACGGTGCCGCGCATGATCGAAACAATCTGACGAAGCTTTTGAGGGTTCACGGCGCCGCTGGTGTAGAGCATGGCGCCCAAACCACCCATCGCCAGGATGTTCAGCACAGCGAACAACGCCAACACGTCGTACGATCGTCGAAAAAGAGAAGGTGCGGACATCAAATCATTCTCCACAAGCGGCAGCGCGCCGCCTCAGATACAGCAGGACACCGGCTTCATCAGTAGCCGTCTGTTCTTCACGATTCAGCTCGCGCCGATGCTGTTCCCACCGACGCTCGCGCAGCTTTTCGACGACCTTCAATCGGCTGGACGCCTCCGCGAGCTCGCTTTGACGCGACTTCAACTCCGAACGCCGCGTGGCCAGCTCTTCAGTCCCGCTGTCAATGCTTTGACGCAACCAGTTCCGGTGCAACTCCTGCCGCGATAGCCACGTCAAGTCCACCGCGCCCATCACCTGCGCATCCCGTGACGACTCTCTGGCGTGCTCCAGCTCGTCGCGAAGCTGCGTGATTCGCGCCAACGCTTCCGTTGCGACGGCGGCGGCTTCGCCGACGCTACGGCGACGCGCATCGCGCTCCCGCCGCCGCTGCTCAAGAACAGCTTCAAGTCTAAACCGAAAACGCTTCGCCATGCTTCGTTCCCTAGTGCTTTGTCACAGCTAGAAGGACGGGTTTACCGAGCCGCGACCGTAAGAAAGCGGACGTTTGAAATCCGCCTATGACGGCCCAAAAACACTCCCTCACGGTCGCGGTTCGGATCAAACCAACGCAACCCGAAGTCTTAACTGTGACGCACCGCTAGGTCGCAGGCTCAACTACGCGGCGCGTCGTCTCTTTGGTCAATTGCCCACGCACGGATTCCACTTCCGCTCCAAGCTGAACCAGTCGATCGCGCGACTCCGCAAACGTCGCATGATCGGTCGTCGTCTGCTGCAAGAACGCATCGATCTTCGGTTTCATCTGGACCGCGACGTCGAAATCGATGTTCGTTCCACTGACGTACGCCCCGATGTTCACCATGTCTTCAATGTCAGCCCACACCGCGAGGACGCGACGGACCGCCGCAGCCGCCGCCCGATGTTCGTCGTCCACGACGTCGGTCATCACGCGGCTGATGCTTTCGAGTACGGCGACGGCTGGATAGTGTCCACGGTTCGCCAAGTCGCGCGACAACCAAATGTGGCCATCGAGAATGCCGCGAACGGCGTCGGACACGGGTTCGGTGATGTCATCGCCTTCGACGAGCACCGTATACATTCCGGTTACGCTCCCCTTGCTCGTTCGCCCGCTGCGTTCCAACAGTTTGGGTAACAGGCTGAACACGCTGGGAGGATAGCCTTTCGCGGTCGGCGGTTCGCCGGCGGACACGCCGATTTGTCGCTGGGCCATGGCCATGCGTGTCGTCGAGTCCATCAACAGCAGCACGTCGCGCCCGAGGTCACGGAAATATTCCGCGACGGCGGTGGCGACGAACGCTGCCCGCACGCGAAGCACGGGGGACTGATCGGACGTGCTGACCACGAGTACGCTACGTTTCATGGCCTCTTCGCCGAGATCGCGGTGCAGGAAGTCACCTACCTCGCGACCGCGCTCGCCAATAAGTGCCACAACGATGACATCGGCGGCGGAATACTTGGCGATCATGCCCATCAACACGCTCTTGCCCACGCCGGTTCCAGCAAAGATGCCCAACCGCTGGCCGCCACCGACGGTGTGCAGGGCGTCGATCGATCGAATCCCGGTCGGCAGGACCGTGTTGATCCGCTGTCGATCGAGCGCCGGTGGAGCTTCGGTGAACACCGGATAGTGCGATTCAACGACGAAGTCGGTGCGACCGCCGATGGGACGGCCCAGCCCGTCCAAGACGCAACCGAGCATCTGACGACCCACGGAAACATGCTGCATGCCCACCTTGCTGACCACCGGATCGCCGGCGGCGATGCCCATGGGTTCGCGCAGGGTCATCAGCGTCGCCCGGTCACCGGCTACCGCCACGACCTGCGCCGGAATTGGCTTGCTGTGCGCGGGTTCGATCGAACAAACCGAACCAACCGGCAGCACCAAGCCCTCGGCGACCACGCTAAGCCCGGACACACCGGACACGCGCCCCGTCGTGCGGCTAAGCACCGCTCGGTCGATCAATCGACGCGGCTCGCGGAACAGATCAACCATCGGTCTTCGTCCCCCCGAGAAGCAGCGCTACCATCTCCTTCACCTGCGTTTCCAGTGTGGCATCGACCGTGGCTCGAGCGGTCTGCACGATGCAGCCGCCCGGCGCAATCGTCGAATCTTCAACAGTTGCCAGCGCGGCGGATTGTCCGACACAATCCAAAACGCTCGGCGCAAACATCTTCATGGCTTCAACATCGCGCGGATTCACCCGAACGGAAAGGTCAGTTTTTGACGTAATCAATCGAAGAGCGCGACGCACGTTTTCGACGACCGCATCACGATGCAGGTCGCCAATGGCCAGCGTGAGACGTTCAGCAATTGAAACGGAAAACTCAAGCAGGTCGCGTTCGGCGGCGATCAGCAAGTCGCCTTTGAGCCGATCGACCTCCGCCGTCGCGCGTTTCATGTCGTCCACGATCACGTTGTGCTGTTGTTCAAATCGCTCGATCGACTCAGCCCGCGCGGCGTGATGGCCTTCCTTGGTGCCGGTCTCGTGGCCATGCTTGTACCCCTCACGATATCCCTTTTGTCGCGCCGCCTCCAGCGTGGACTCGGACTGTCGTTCCGCGTCACCGATAATGGCTTCCGCCCGACGCTCAGCCGCCGCGACAACCGAACGTGCCTCGGCCAAGTGGTCGGCCAAGTCCACGGTCGTAAGCCGATTCAACACCGGTCCGTTCGTGCCCACCTTGATGACGGTGCTCATAACGAACGCTCCGCACGGAGTGTCGAGCGCGCCGGTTTCGATCGCCACGTTTCGCGCGGCGAATGGCTCGCCCCTTTGCGTCGGCGGATTTCATCGTCGAAGGTTGCTTTGATCACACGATCATCTCCCGCTCGCCGCCGCGTCCAGAGATGATCAGCTCGCCGGAATCCTCGAGTCGGCGCACCACGTCGACAACCTTCTGCTGAGCGGATTCGACATCGCTTACGCGCACCGGACCCATGTATTCCATATCTTCCTTGATAAGCTCGGACGCGCGATCGGACATGTTGCGGAAAATCTTGTTGCGTAGTTCATCGCTCGCGGTCTTGAGGGCCAGGGAAAGCTCTTCGTTTTCGATTTCCTTAAGCACCTGCTGGATGCCCTTGTCGTTGACCAGAAGTATGTCTTCGAACACGAACATGAGTCGGCGAATCTGTTCGACAAGGTCGGGATCTTGCGATTCGAGGGCTTCGAGAATTCCCTTCTCGGTCGCACGGTCAGCGAGGTTGAGCATTTCAGCCACCGACTCGACGCCGCCGACGTGCTGCATGGTTTGCGACACGATGCCGGACAGACGCATTTCCAAACCGCGTTCCACCTCTTTGATGACCTCGGGGTTCGTGTTGTCCATACTCGCGATTCGCGCCACAACCTCGAGTTGTTTCGCCAGCGGCAGCCCGCCGAGTATCTCGCTTGCCTTGTCTGATTGAATGTGCGAAAGGATCAGGGCTATGGTTTGAGGATGTTCGTCCTGAATGAACGTCATCAGGTTTTCGGAGTCGGTCTTGGCCAGAAAGGCGAAAGGCTTCTTGTAGACCTCATGCTCGATCATCTTGAGGATGTATGCCGCTTGATCCGGCGGCAGCGCCTGATCGAGCAGCGCCCGCGCGTGTCCGATCCCCCCGGCTTGCAGGTACTGCCGGGCCATCGCCATGTTGTAGAATTCTTCGATGATCTTGCCGCGATCGTCGCCGTCGATCATATCGAGCTGAGCGATTTCGCGTGTAATGTCCTCGACGAGTCCCTGATCTAACTCACGCAGCACAGCGCCGGAGGCGTCGCGGTCCAGGCAGAGCAACAGTATCGCCGCCTTGGTGATACCTTTGATGGCGTGCTTGTCGGATGAAACTGGTTTTAGTTCTGCTTCTGCCATAAGCGATTACTTCGTTGCGATATCACTATCGCTTCCTCCAGCGAGGCTACCTCCTCGGACCTACGAGCGTGTATGACAAGCACCATTGCGACCCGAGCCGCGACCGTAAGGAAGCGGTTCTTCGGCTCGCAACTGGACCGCTTCCTTACGGTCGCGGCACGGAAGCCCCTTGCTTGGAAATTTGTAGGAGGCGAAAACGTCCGACCAACGTGGTCGATCGTGGGCAATGCGCCGTTCCAAGTTCCCAAGTCATCTTCAGAATTCGGCGCCGAGTTACTCCGCAACCCAACGGCGAAGCAACTCCGCCGTCCCGGCTGGATCGGCGTCGACCAGCTTCGAAACTTCCAACCCAAGCTCCTGAGTTCGCAAGGTCTCCGGATCGACTTCTCTACCAGCCAGAACGCTGTCCGACGGGCCGGCCTGACCGACCGACGATGGTCCTACGGTAAGCGGCACTTCATCACCGGCGATGTCATCGCTCAAGCCTCCGCCAGCCGTTCGTTGCGCCGCCAACTTCGTCGACTTTCCGGCCATGCGCGTCATCATGAGCAAACTGACCAGCGCTAGACCAGCCAAGCCCGCTTGCGGTCCATACGTACGCAGAAGTGCCATCGTGTCGTCACCGTTGGAACCGTCGGCCACCCCAGCCGTCGCGCCGGGTGCGTGACTCAGCACGCCACCCTCGACGGTCCATTCCATATCCGGATAGATATCGACGACCACGTCGTCGGAGTTCTTGGTCATTACCACGCGCTCCACACCGGACTTGATCCGCAAGAGCTCCGCGTCGCGAAATTCCACAAACGCCGGGTCATTGTCCTTCGCCTCGGCGTTCGGCGTGCCGTTTTGGGCGTTAAACACGCCCACCACGAAACTCCTCGGGATCTTGATACTGGCGGTCACGGTGCGGATCGCGAAGGGCATCTGCTCGATCGTTTCGCTTTGCGTCAGCATCGCGGGGAAATTCTCGGTCTCCGTCTTTTCCGACGTGTTGCTCGTTCCGGCGCTTCCGGCGGTGATCGCCTGCCCGAGGTTGGCCTGTACACCCGGCTCCGAAGGTTGGGTCGCGGAGGATTGCTCGGTGCTGTCCGTCGACTCGGTCTTGGGCTGCGGCTCGTTGTGTTTCAAGTTCGTCGTTACGCGCTTGCTCGTATCGAGATCCACCGACACCGCGACATGCACGCCCGGAATGTTGAGCAACGTGCCGAGAATCTTGTCGCGAATGTGCTCCTCGCGACGCTTGGTCATGGTTAAGATGTCGAAGCCGGCGAGGTCGTCCGGATGCGGCAAGCTGTAGGCTCGCATGGTGCGCGCATCTGTGACCGCCACGTCATACGGTTTGAGCCCGGCCACGGCACCGGCGACGAGCTTGGCAAACCCCTCCACCATCGCCTGACTCATTTCATGGCTCGAACCAAGCGTCACCGTGACCGACGCTGTCGGCACATCGCTGAGACCACCCAGACGCCGTTTCGATTTCGGATTGATCATCACGCGTGCCTTGCGCACCGCCGGTGACGATTCGATGATCTTGGCAAGCTCGTTCGCCATCGCGTAGTTCTGCTTGAACGCCCGAGCGTCGGGCGACTCGAACGGATTCGTGTCGCCCACGGCGTCCTCCATGTCAAGGAGGCTTCCATCGGGAAGGGCGTCGGCTGCATGCGCCACTCGGAGGGCGTTGTGTCGCTGCGCCGTCGGCACGAAAATCCGCATGCCGCGCACCTCGGGATCGATACCGTTCGCTTGCAACGCCTGCTCAACGGAGGCCAACTCGTCGTAACTCATATTCCCATTGACGAGCGGAACGAGACTCGGTGTGGCGGACCATTGCATCAACCACAGCAGACACACGCCGGCGAGGGCAGCGCAAAGCCCGATCGCCAGACGCTGCGACAGCGTCATGACACCGAGGCGGGCCGCGATGTCGGCCCAGATTTGTCGTAGTCGGTCCATGGATTCCTATGATCAAAAAGGACGGCCCATGCGTAGCACCGTCAACATCAAACACCCCCACGACCGGTTGGGGCGCAAACTCGACAGCAGCGCCTAGACCCTCATCTGCTGGATTTCCTGATAGGCTTCCGTCAAGCGGTTACGAACCTGCATGAGCAAGTCAAACGCAAGTCCAGCCTTGCTTGCAGCCGCAAGCACTTCCGCCGTGTTGTCCGCCTCGCCGGTGAGCAACCGCTGAACGCCGGCGTCGGCTTCGGTCTGAAGGCGGTTGACCTCGTCGAGGCTGTCCAGCAGCATCGACTTGAAGTCCTTGCCCGTCTTCGCCTCCGTAGCCTGCGACACACCACGAGCCGCCGTCGCCGGATTCGGCGTTTGAATACTCGGAAACTGAATCGGATCGGTCATTCAACGAATCCTCTTGCCGGATCGCCCGTTCATCATGGGCGATCATATAACGTTTGCTCTCGGTGGCGCCTCAATCGGCCAGCCCGCGCGGGCTTTCCGTTGTCGCCTTCCCTACGCGATCAATCGCATCGTGCTGGCGGCCATGGACTTGACCATCTCCGCCACCGTTACATTCGCTTCGTACGCCCGCGCCGCCATCATGGCGTTGACCATTTCCGTGTGGTAGTTCAGGGCCGACGTGCGCACCATGCCCTTGTTCGGACCGCTCTTGATCGCGTTCGGGTTGTCGGGGTCCGGACGGAGCACAAACGGGGCCGGGTCCTCAACGATCTTGGCAATATGAACACCCGGTGCGCCATCGCCGTGTGACGGATCGCCCGGCGCCATCAGCGCTACACGCCGGCGATACGGATAGACCTCGCCATCTACGATTCGAGTCGAGTCCTTCATCGCAATGTTGCCGGCGTGAACATCGAGCATTGTCCGATACGCGGTCAACGCCGACGTGCTGACATCAAGAGCTCCGTACATCAATCACCCTTCCTAAACCACAGTCCCACGAATCGCCTTGCGCACAGAATCGAAGTTGCGCCGAAGCAGCGTGGCCGCCAACCGGTGCGTCATCCCCGTCTCGGCGAGATCAGCCATCTGCCGTTCGATTGAGAGATTCGTACCGTCATGGTACAAAATATTGTCCACCGGCCGGTCGCTTGGTGTGACACTTAGCGATCCGAACCGATCCGTCCGTACCTCATTGCCCGAGCGCACGACGAACGGCGCTTTCGGATTGCGTTTGCGAACGTCAAGCGCTTCGCGCAGCGCTCCCTGAAACGCCGCGGTGTCAAGCTGCTTGGTGCGATAGCCGGGCGTGTGGATGTTCGCGATGTTCTCCGCGATCATCTTTAGCCGGTTCTGGTTGAACACGAGCGTATTGATCAAGACCGGCGTCGACCCCCGGTCCGTCATTGAGCTAAGCAGCACACCCGCCTCCTTCCGTCAATCACCGCGACACCCGGCCTTGGCCCGGGCGTACACGATCCGTTCCATCATCGAAAACCGCCACGCGCGACACTGGCGGAGCCGATTTCGCCATCTCACGCAGCGGCAACTTCTGCCGATCGGCCGTTTTTGCGCACCGCGAATCTCTCGCCAAACGCCGACGCCGGTCGCTACGCTGCGGGCGCCGTCGCCGCCTGAACGGAGGTCGCTTCGTCCCGCCACGTTTTCAATTTCAGACCAAGCGTGCGAACACCCATGCCCAACGCGCTGGCGGTCTTGGCGCGATGGCCACTGAATCGCTGGAGTGTGCGCTCGATCAGTCGGCGCTCCATATCTTCCAACATGCGCCCCTCGCGCAACTGACCCATGCCATCCAGCGCCGGCGAAACCGGTCTCAGCCAAGGTTCGATCAACGCGGACGCTATCGTCGCATCGCCGCAGAGCGTCACCGCCCGCCGGCAGATGTTTTGTAACTCGCGAACATTGCCAGGCCATTCGTACGCCATGAACAAATCCATCGCCGCCGGCGCGACGGCCACAGCCGGGAGACCGTCTTGGATTGACGCCTCTCGAACGAAGTGATCCACGAGCACGGGAATGTCCTCAGCTCGGGCGCGAAGCGGAGGAACAGCAATGGGCAACACATTGAGTCGATAAAAGAGATCTTCGCGAAACTGTCCCCGCGCCACCCACGTGCGTACGTCACGATTGGTCGTGGCGATGACGCGTACGTCGGCTCGGCGGGTCACGCTACTACCCACGCGCTCGAATTCGTTTTCCTGAAGCACACGCAACAGCTTGGCTTGGAGCGGCAAGGCCATCTCGGACACTTCGTCGAGCAATAGCGTCCCGCCGGACGCCAACTCGAAACGCCCTTTGCGCGTTCGATCCGCCCCGGTGAACGCCCCGCGCTCGTGACCAAACAACTCGCTTTCCAACAGGTTGGCTGACAACGCCGCGCAGTTCAGGCAGAGCATCGGGCGATCGCGCCGTGGCGATGCGTCATGAATGTACGAAGCAACCAACTCCTTACCCGTACCCGACTCACCTGAGATCAAGACCGTAGCATGGCTTGCGGCCACGCGATCGAGTTGTGATCGCAATTCACCCATGGTGCTGCCCGGACCAACAAGGGTGCGTTGGCCTCGAACATCTTCCACCGACGTACGTAGGGCCTCATTCTCCGAACGCAGCATGGAATGTTCGAGCGCCCGGTCCACAAGCATGGCGACGGCGTCGGCTTCGAAGGGTTTCGTGATGTAGTCGAACACGCCGAGCTTCATCGCGTCGACTGCCGTCGAGACCGTGGCGTACGCGGTCATCATGATGATCGGCGCGTCACATCCGGCCGCCCGAACTTCGCGCGTCAGGGTCATGCCATCCATGCCGGGCATTTTCAAGTCGGTCAAGACCAGGTCGTAGCCACGGTCCTTGATTTCAACAAGCGCACGTTTCGCCTCGGCGAACGTATCGACGGTATGGTCTTCGCGGGTAAGCACCTCGGCGAGCGACTCACGAATGATTTCTTTGTCGTCCACGACACAAACATAGGCCATCTAGTTCTTATCTCCGTCGAAACGATCTCGATCCAAACCCGGACCCGTCGAATCGTGCCCGATGACTTGCCCCGCACCGCGGCGCGGCGAACCAACGGTTGTCGGCGCGAGCGGAAGGTTCAGCACAAACGATGCCCCGCCGCCATCGCGGACCTCGGCGCGCACCGTGCCACCATGCGACTCCACGACCCGATGAACGATCGCCAAACCGAGCCCGGTACCGGTGCCTTTGGTCGTGAAGAACGGATCAAACACACGATTTACCATTTCCAAGTCCACGCCCGGTCCGTCATCCTCAACGACCAGAAGCAACGTCTCCGTCTTGGTCGCGCTGGCGCGACGGCGAATCCACACGTGCCCGTCCCGACCGGCTGCGTCGATGGCGTTGAACAGCAGATTAACGAACGCCCGCTGCAATTGGTCCGCATCAGCCACGACGGACAGTCGGTCCAGTTCCTCCGCAACGTCGAGCACGACATTCGTCGCGTCAGCCTTGGGCGTAACCTGTCCTACCGCCGCTTCGAGCACGGAACCAAGCCGCGTGGGTGCAAGGTTGGGCGTCACGTCACCGGCAAACGCCAGAACATCCGAGACAATGCCTTCGAGATTGCCGATGCCGACCAAACTCTTGCGGGCCAAGTCTCGCTGCTTGGGTTGGTCCACCAGATCGCGCTCAAGCAGCGAAATGTAAATGCGAATCCCACCCAGCGGGTTACGAATTTCATGGGCGACGCCTGCCGCCATGCAACCGAGCGACGATAGACGGTCGCGACGTTGGAGTTCCATATTCTTGGCGTCAAGCTGCTCGCGCAGTCGACAAACCTCACCCGCGAGCGCGTCGTGCGACTCTTTAAGCTTACCGGTGACGTCCGTGTACGCTTCGATGATCGAAACGAGGTCAGCGTCGGTCGGTGGTGCGGTGGCTGTGGCCGGTGTCATGACTCTTGTTCCACCACGTCTAGTGAACGCGTGGTCTCGCCCTGCGTTCGATAGGCCGAAATCGCCTGCTGCTGCGAAGGCATCTCACGCAGCGCCCGAACCACAACTTCCTTACGCCCGGAGAGCACGCGGGCGTCGGTCTCGTCGCGGCGAAGTATGCGCTGCAAGCGCTCACGAATTGCGATGATCAGCCGATCTGCCTCAACCTGTTCATCCGCACCCAACTCGGCCCGACGGCGAGACCAATCCTGCCGCACCGGCGCGAGCTTCGCCCCGACGCCAGTCAGCTCATCCGAGATGTGCTGCCGCTCGGACAAGAGGGCCATAAGCGGATTCAAGTCCTCGTCACTAACGAGCGACGCTTGTCGATCGGCCAGTTCCTCCAATCGGCCGTACAGCCGTGCCTGCATACGAAGCAACTTCATTGGCTCGGACTGCCCTCGGGCACGTTCGGCTTGGTTCATGTTTGATTCCGTCATGTTCAAGACTCATTCCCGCGTAGCAAAACCATGGGTCGCTCACATCGCAAGCACGGCATGCGTGCCGCCAAGCGTCTGCCTATCGCGCCCCGTTAGAAAAGGTCCGACTTCCCAAGCCAATCGAAATATCGCTTCCAATCCGCACGCGTTTCAGGAGAAATCGACGCCGCAAACGCAGCGTCAGGAATCGCGTCCACCAGCACCCGCGCACGAGCAAGCGCCACACGCGCCTCCTGCGGTTGACCGAGGAACACGTGACTGTTGATCATTTGCACGTACGCCGCCAAGGCGCTGGCACTGTCCTTGTACAAACTGGCGGCCTGCTCGTAGAGTTCCAACGCCCGCCGATAGTTTTGATTCTCAAAAAAGCAGTCAGCCTCGTAGAGGTACGCATGTTTGAGGTAAATACCTTCGCGCCCCTGCAGGTCGTGAGGTCCACGATCTTCGTATTCCGCGATGATGCGATGATAGAGACCCTGCGCTTCGTCGAATCGACGCTGCGATTCGTGGCGCATCTGAACGATTTCTTCAGCGAACTTGGCCTGAACGATTTCGCCCTTCAAAGCCAACCCGCTTTGCCGATACGCGTCGGCCAGCAGGAACGTCGCCTGCCACCGACGTGGATCGTCAGGATATCGACCGAGCGCCTCTTCCAGCGTCGCGATGGCCTGCTCATAGTCGCCGCGCCGATAGACGGCTTCGCCCAACAAAAACAGCGCTTCCGCGAACTCCGGCGCTTGGGGCGTGAACACGTCCGAATCGTCAAGCACGATTCGAAGCGTGCGCTCGACGAGCGACGCACTGTCTGGACCCATCGCCATATAGCTGCGTGCCAATGGAATGAGCGCACGCGAACCGTCCAATGAACGAGGGAAACGACGGTAGCACACCTGATACGCTTCGACGGCGCCGGCGAGGTCGCCCGACATCTGAAGGAGTTGTCCAACCCGAAGCATGGCGCGCGGAACGAGCGAGTGGTCCGGACGCTCCACGATGAACGCACGATACAACCCAATGGCACGCTCCGGCAGGCCGGCGGTCGCCAACATCTCAGCCGCCCGCCAAATCGCGCTGGCCGAGCGACGCTCATTGATCACGTCGAGGTGCGCCAAGCTCATGTACGACTCCGCAGCCTGGGCAAACGCTGTTCGCGCCGCCTCGGAGCGTGCGGGCACGGGATGATCAACTACGGGGCGCGACCGCGCTTCGTCGTGATCAAGACCGTGGGCGAAACCCTCCTCCAGACCTGCTAGTTGTTCGAGGACAAGCGCCGCCTGCTCAACCTCCCGCGGTTCCACGAGTTGCCTGGCCAATCGTGCGAACTCGACGGCGGCGCCGAGTTGATTCTGCATACGCTGAGCGTCAGCCAGAACGGAGAGCGTCGTGCGAAGGACATCGCGGCTGACCACATGGTTGTCGGATACCAACGGCATCTCTTCAACCGCCACTCGGAAGGCTTCGAGCGATTCGTCGTAACGCTCGAGCATCGCCAGCGCCTCGCCCGATCCCACCCTGCAGGCCACGGCGTAAGGGGTTCCGGTGTGGTACTTGAGCACATCTTCGAAGAACGACAGCGCCTCAATCGGCCGCTCCGGACCATCGTCACTCATGACGACACGCCCCAAGAGCCATCCGGTCATGGCGTAGACCGGGTCGGTATGGCCCACGCTATTGCGGATCGAACGCGCGTGGGCTTCCGCTTCGGCGTAGTGACCCATGCGATAGAGAAGCCAAGCTTCCAGGAATTCGACCTGCTTCTGAAGCGGTGTACCGTCAAAAACTTCCGCATTACGGGTAAGCAGTGTGGTGGCTTCGTCCAGCGTGTTCGTGATATCGTGAAGATCAATCCGACGCTCGATAGCCCAGAGGCGCAGATCCAATCGCCGGTCACCCATTTCCACGAGGAAGGCATCGAGAAGCTCACGCATTTGCTCCGGCGGCGGGCTCAGATGCTTCAACGTAAGACTCAACGCATGGCGGCGAAGGTCGAGATCCTTGCCGTCGCCCACCGCGAGCGCATCATCATAGTGCCCGACGGCCTGAGCGATTTTTCCCTGCCACTCGAGCGCATGGCCCATCCGCTCGTCGTCATACGGAACCAGCGGCACGTCCATCGCCGCAGCTTGCTCGTAGTCATCGATGATCTGGGCGCCAGTGTCGGCGCGCTTCAGGCCCAGATCCGTAGCCCAATCAAATCGGGCGCGAGCCAATTGAAGATGGATTTGTGCTTGGACGCGCGGATTAACGTCTTCTCTGCGAAGTAGCTTCTCACCAAGATCCACCGCAAGGCGATGGTCGCCGCGCTCCACACGGCTTGCGAGGTGGCGGATGGCGTCGTTCCATGGAAGCTCAGACGCAGGCGGCGTGAGGCGGACCAGGGCATACCCAAGCATCACGACAGACGCTGCCATGAGCGGCACCTGCCACTTGCCCGCCATGCGGTGCTGAAGATCCTGCCAATCGGCCTTCGCGCTCATCCTGAGCCCATTTCACAAAACGCCGCATCCTCCTGACGCAGTACCTCAATGTCGGCTGAACATCGCCCATTGCTTGACCGCAATGGACCTTTCGGTCGGCCGGGCGCGCAGGGCTGATACCGGCGTTTGCGACAACGAACGACGATCCTATGGCTGATACGGCGGACACCAAACTCGGTCGACGACCATCTATTCAACCCCGTCGGGACAGATGCCGCTTGTGCGTGAATCCTTTCTCGCACTGTCGATGAGTAGTCGCTTCCTCGCCGGGAATTCTCGAAGTCCGTTTCCAACTCGGTGGCCCAGGGCTTCAGGGATTGTCGGTTTGATGCGATCCGCCCTTACAAGATGATTGGGTGGCCCACGACTTCAGCCGTGGGGGACACGACTCGGCGGCGTAAGTGTGTGAATTCTGTCTCGCGCTGCCGATGGGTGATCCCTTCCTCGAACCCGGAATCGCACCACTAGCTTAAACTATTCTTTCTAAATAGGTTACGACACATTCACGACAGCGCCGCCCGTAAACGACTAGCCCCATCAATCGAGCCTTACCCTGGCCACACCGTTGCCGCCCGAGACCAGACCACGTTACCTGTCAAGACTCGAACCCGCCCCCTCTTTCCCAACGCTCGGCTCGAGCTAGCTCTATCCAAGTATGTGGTGTCCAACCGCGGTTTTCACGGCGGGGATCATGGCAGATCGCCGCTACGTTTGGACTGAGAATGCCATGGCATTCCTCCGATAACCAGACGTACGGCGGTCGTTCTGGGTAGCAAAACGAGACCGTGTTGAATCACAGTTGGAGCATGCGCGTGCCCGATTCGGACCGAAATCTTCACAGCATTCGCAGCGATCTGGACGTCGTCGACGAGCGACTTGTCGCACTGGTCAACGAGCGCGCCAAGCTCGCGGAGCAGATCGGTAAGATCAAAGCGACGTCGGGCCAGCGCGTCTACGCCCCCGATCGCGAACGCCGGGTGCTCAACCGCGTATGCGCGATGAACCAGGGTCCGATGCCCGATGTCGCGCTCCGGTGTGTGTACCGCGAGCTGATGAGCGCCTCGCTGGCACTGGAGCGTACGCCGCGCATCGCCATACTCGGCCCCCCCGGTAGCTATTCTCACCTGGCCGGTCGGCGAAGATTCGGGCATTCCGTTGAGTTCGAACCGGTGGCCAACATCGCAGCGGTCTTCGACGAAGTCGAGCATGGCCACGCGGAGTTTGCGCTCGCGCCAGTGGAGAACTCCATCGTCGGCGGCGTGGGCGAGACGCTGGACGCGCTGATCGATCATGACGTGGTCGTCTGCGGCGAGGTGAACCTGGCCGTCCATCATCATCTACTCGCCAACTGCCCGCTCGACGAAGTCCGTCGCGTCTACTCCAAACCGGAAGTCTTCGCCCAATGTCATCGCTGGCTAGCCGAGACGGGATTGCTATCGCGGACGGTTCCAGCCGCCAGCACGAGTGCGGCGGCGGAGATTGCGGCTCGCGAACCCGGAGCAGCCGCCATCGCTGGCGATCTCGCGGGGGAACTTTCCCAACTCACCAGGATCGCGGAGTTTGTCGAGGACGAATCGGGCAACGTCACACGGTTTTTGATCATCGGTACGTCCCAGGTCGGCAGCACCGAAGCCGATAAGACGTCGATCGTGTTCAGCGTCGGCGATGAGCCGGGGCGACTCATGGACGCACTGGCCGTGTTCCGGGAACACGGAATCAACATGACCCGCATCGAGTCGCGACCGGATAGGCGGAAACGGTGGGCGTACCATTTCTTCGTGGATATCGATGGACACCTCGATACGCCGGAGGTGGCCGACGCCTTGGAGCATACGTCGCAGCGATGTCAACACTGGAAGGTGCTCGGGTCGTATCCCCGCGCCCAGGAAATCGTCTGAGAACGTGTTTAGAAAGGGCGGCTTCAAACGGAGCCGCGACCGTAAGGGAGCGGTTTTCGCACAGGAAGGCGGACCGCTTCCTTACGGGCGCGGCTCTGAAAGAAACTTCTGAAACACGTTCTAACAGGTCGCACAGCAGCCTGTTTGGAAAGTGCGGCACCGGCTTCCACCCGGTGATTCCGTTGGCACTACCGGCTGGACGGCGCGAGACACACGACAAGGATTAGCAGTAATGATTGTAGTCATGGACCCCGGCGCGACGCGTGACCATGTGGATCACGTCATCAAGATGATTGAAGAGATGGGACTGAAGTCGCACCCCATCTTCGGCACGGATCGCACTGTGGTTGCCGCAATCGGCGACAAGCGCAACGCGGACAAGTCCAGTCTGGAACAGGCGCCCTTCGTCGACAAAGTCGTCGAAATCCTTGCACCGTATAAGCGCGCCAGTCTAGAAGTGCGCAGCGAACGTTCGACCGTCGCAACGTCTCCCGGCGGGTTCGCCTTTGGTGAGCGCAAGATCGGCGTTATCGCCGGACCGTGCAGTGTGGAAGATCGAACAAAGCTGATCGAGGTGGCGCACGCCGTCAAAGAAGCGGGCGCCATCGGCCTTCGCGGCGGGGCGTTCAAACCGCGAACCGACCCCTACAGCTTCCGCGGACTCGGTGAACCGGGGCTCGAAATTCTCGCCGAAGCCCGTGAACAAACCGGGCTGGCCGTCTGTACCGAGGTAATGGATGTCAACGACGTAGCACTCGTCGCCAAGTATGCGGACATCCTACAAATCGGCGCCCGCAACATGCACAACTTCAACCTGCTCGTCGCCGCCGCTCGGGCGAACAAACCCATCATGCTTAAACGCGGGTGGAGCGCCACGTTCGATGAGTTTCTGCTTGCGGCTGAGTACATTATGAACGAAGGCAACGATCGCGTGCTGCTCTGCGAACGCGGAATCCGAACGCACGAGTCGTATGTGCGCAACACCCTGCCGCTGGCCATCATTCCGGCCGTCCGCCGAAGAAGTCACCTACCGATCGTCATCGACCCGTCGCATGGAACCGGACATGCCTACATGGTTCCGTCTATGTGTCGAGCCGCAGTCGCCGCAGGCGCCGACGGCCTACTCGTCGAAGTACACGGCGACCCGGAACGAGCAATGACCGACGGCGCTCAGTCCCTCACACCTGAAGTGTTCGCCGCAACCATGAGCGAATTGACGCCAATCGCCACGGCTGTAGACCGATCGGTGTAGCCCCACACGTCAGCCAAAGTCACATACGCCGCCCGGGCGCCTATCCCTGTTGCAGTATCGCACGACCCAACGCCCGAAAACTCGATGTTTCTGGATTCTCGATGCCGGTTCTGCTACAATGATCGCTCAACATTGGGCCTTTCGCTCACGTCTGGGGAGAACAACAATGGCCGCGATGAGAATATGTCTACTCGCAATTGTTGGGTTGGTTGGTGTCATGGGCGTTGTTGACGTTTCCGCCGCCCAGCGATCCGGTCTTGATCGAAGCACGTCAAAGCAGGATGTAGCACCGACGAGGTCAATGGAATCTTCGGTTGGCGCCGCACCGTCCGGTGTCCTCACCGCGACTTGGATTGGACCGACCGCTGGCGGTTTGTGGTCTGACGCATCCAACTGGGACACGACCATGTTCCCCAACAACGGCAACGGCGCCGTCGCCTATGACGTGGTGATCATGTCGAACATCGCCGACCTGGTCGTCATCAATCTTGACACTGACGTGGAAATCGGCGCACTGTTTCTGCGCGGCACACTCGATTCCGAATTGGTGACCGCGAACCTCATCATCAACGGCCCGTTCGACTGGCAGGGACAACTCCTCGGCCCGGGCACGACCACGGCCAACGGCGGGATCACGGACACAACATTGGGGATTGCGGTCGGTCTCTGCGGTGGACGCATCCTTGAAAACGCGGGACTCGCCACGTTGCGAGCGCCATCGACAATCATTGTTGACAACGGCGCCAAGTTGAACAACCTAGCCAGTGGCACGATCAATCTCCAGACGGGCATCAATACGACCAACGGCGGTGAGGTCAACAACTTCGGTTTGATATTTACCGAAACGAACCGAACGATGGATGGCGTGTTCAACAACGACGGAGCTGTCGAAGTACGGGCGAGCGGTTTGCAGCTTCGATCCGACGGCATACACAGTGGCACGTTTGACGTAGCCGCCTTCGCAGGGCTCACCCTTGCTCCGGCTAATGGCCTAACCGACTTCACCGCGACCAGTGGCGTATCGGGCGCCGGCGACCTGAACCTTGGCGGCGGCTTCGCAACGAATATCTTCAACGTCGCCGGCGCGTTCGACCTGACGGGCAAGGTGAAGGCCACGCTGTCTACGGTCAACTTCACAAGTTTGCCGACGAGCACGGGATTCTCTCTCGAACTCGCAAGTTCCAGCACTGTCAATTTCGATTCCGGTGTGCCGTCGCTGACTGATTTGGTGCTTACTTCCGGAACGTTTCATGTCAACGGCGATGCGACGATCGCCGGCCCGGTCCGGTGGGACGATACGATGTCAGGGGCTGGCACTACGACGACGAACGGTTTGGTGCGCGCCGTCACCGGTCTCACACTCGACGGCCGCACGCTCATCGCCAACGGCGGGCTTCGCTGGCAGGGTTCCGATTTCTTGCTCGACAACGGCGCCGTGTTTCGAAACGCCGAGGGCAGCACGTTCAATATGGATCTCATCCGGGCTCGGTTGATTCGCACGACAACGCCCGGCAATCCCGGGCGCATCGTCAACGCCGGCATCACAACGCAGATTGACGGCCCGCCCGTGAGTGTTATGACCGAGTGGGCGCAAACCGCGACCGGTACGACCGCCGCGGAAAGTCTCACGTTCCTGCGCAATACCGACATCAGCGGAGCCGTAACGGTTCCTTCGGGATTTCGTAACGCGATCACTTTCGCGGGACCAGACACTGGTGCAACGATAACACACCGACTGAACCCCGACTCCACACTCACGGCCCAGGGTATCGTCAATGTCGGCGACCCACGGGCTTCCGGGAGCGACAGCATCAACGCCGAGTTCGCCGGCACTGTAGATTTTTCCGATTCTCGTGCGAAGCTGACCGTTCAGGGTGCGAACACGACGCTGGCGCTACCACTTAGCTCCGGCAATGCCGGAACCGTAGCCGGGCCTACGCCAACGGATACGCTCCGAGATGTCGATGTCCTCAATGCGACGTTGATACTATACGGCGACCTCGTTGCCTGCTGTCAGAGCGATGGCTCTTGCGTGGACACCTCCGCAGCACGCTGTGACGCGAGTGGTGGCGTTGAACGAGGCCGCGGTAGCACGTGCGAGGAAACTACGTGTGGTTTCGGGGCTTGCTGTTTCGACGATAGTACGTGCAGCCTAACCTTTCCACCTAATCCCGCAGGCCGATGCACCGACCAAGGCGGCGAGTTCCTCGGTGTGAACTCGATATGCGACGACTGTGCACCGGGCGCATGTTGCCTACCCAACGGCAGTTGCATTTTCACGCTTGCGCTGGTTTGTAAAGAGGTTGGCGGTGATTTCTTGGGCCAGAGCTCAACCTGTGGTCCTGTCTCATGTCCGGACGCACAGACCGCTCCCACCATTGCGATCTCAACTGTAGTCCTCGACGACGGTAGTCTTGACATCACTACGATACCTGGACGCGAAGCGTCAAGGGTGTCCGCCACGAACCTCACCGTGCGCGGAACGAGCGAAGTGACCGGAACGGGCGCGTCCACGGCAAACCTCGATCTCCAAGGCGTACTGTTCAACTTCGGGACGGATTACACGCTGCATAACGTGAGCCAAACCGTCGCGGGAACGGGACCATGTGAGTTTGGGTCTGGCTCGCTGAACTTAGAACAAGAATCGTCACACACAATCGACGGATCGGGTCAAGTCAACCCGCGCCGATGTTTCTTGGGTAGAGGGATGACTGTCGACAGCCAGGACGAATCCGGATTTTTTGTGATTGACCTCGCCAAAATCCTGGTCGACAACCCACCCGATGCTTCAACGCCATCGGTTCAATTCGGGGCGTTCGTCGATATCACCGACAGCACGGTCGAAGCAGCCTGCCCACAGTGCCCCGGAGATAAACCAACGGTGCAATGTGATCTGGGATGCACGGTCGGCGGACAAACAACCTTCAGCGGCGTTGATGCCACCGTGCAACCCGGTCTGACCGTGGCGGCCAACGGGGAATGGACGCTCAACGACGCGACCGTCGTCGTCGGGGATCTCGATATCGACGCCGCAAAGACCATTGGCCTTAAGGATAGCACGTTGGCGATTGCCCTGACACCAGAATCGGGGCTCGCCATCGACGCCGACTTCTTGGAGCTTAACAATGCGTTGGTTGAATTCCTGGATGCGGACGGCACGAGTACACTTGGCTTCCTCTCGGGCTTCATATCCCTTGAACGCGAGGTTCTGGACGATCTCACGAGAGGTCGCCCATTTGTGATCGTGATCACTACCTTCGAAACCACGGGCACCTTCCCAGACGGAATGCGAATCAACCCGGGAGATTCCACCGAAGCGCCCGATGGAATCGGCACAGCCACTATCGATCTCGATGAGGTTGTCGTTGAACCAGGCGCGGTACTGGGTGTGGACATCGATCCACTGGCCGTCGGTCAGCGAAACGACATGTTGGAGATCAGCGCCAACACGACGACGTACAGTGCTTCGCTGGAGATTTCGCTGGCCGCAAATAGCGAATGCGCAGTGTCTAATGCCGATGCGTTTGCGATCGTAACAGGCACTTCAATCACTTATCCCGCTGGCGGAAACGGACGACGCGTTCCAACGATGAGCGGTGAAGGGTTCTTCACAGTAAACCAAAGTCCAACCGGCATTGTTCTTGACAGCTTCACGCTGGGTGGAGACGGCAACGGCGACAGAGCGGTGGACCCATTAGACACTGCGGAATTCGCGCCGTGCATGTTGGGGCCAAACGGAGGTCTGAGCGCCGGGTGCAACATGAGTGACTACGACGGCGACGGTCAGTGCGATCTAAGAGACTTTCGAGTACTTCAAGATCGGTTCGGCACGAACTGCCCGTAGTGCGTTCCCACGCCTGAGTCTAAGAGCGTGCTCAAGAAGGTATGCTTCGAACCGAGCCGCGACCGTAAGCGAGCGGATACCGAACTCGAAACCGGACCGCTTCCTTACGGGCGCGGCCCTGAAAGAGCATTCTGAAACACGTTCCTAGATAACATTCTCAATCGCAGGCATCCTCCGAGTGATGACCAACGTGCCGGCCGCAAGCAACAGCAAGACAAGAACCATCAATCCCCATTGCGAGACCGTCGGTGTAATTGGACCATTAACGCTGAGTGTGGCGGAACCATACGCCACCTGTGCGGGCGACAGGTCTCCAACGCCGCAGATGGCCGTACCCAGGGCGGGCACTCCCGTATCGGCGGAGTCGACCACCACCACCGAACCGAAATCCGTAACTTGAATATCAAGAACAGCCACGCGCGCCCAATTGGGCGAGACGCCAACCTGATCGGCGCACGTGCTCAGGTGTGATCCGCTCAATCCCACAACGAACCCGGCGACGTTGTCCACGGTGCCGCTGGGCAATTCCGAAAAGAGGGCCGTGTGCGTCACGGTGTTGACGACGGCGACCGCTGGGTCGAACTGAAGCGTCGCCGAAACGGACGAAAGGCCCTGCGAATCAGTCGTCTGAGCCCACACCTCAACAACGAACAACTGCCCGACGTCCGCCTGACCCAGTGGCGAAGGAAGTGCCACTGCGGTGTCGCTCGGACCCGCAGCACTTACGGGTACGAGCTCGATCGTGGCCACCTGACCCGCGGCTTGCGACGGCAGCGCGATCAGCATCGCGAGCATCGCCGTCCCCACGAACGGACGCCAGCCCGCCGGACTAATGTGTTGTATCATTGGCATATCGTTACTTCCCTATCCCTCTTATCGACCAAATCGCGGCGCCACACTTTCGGTGTTGCTAGAACGTGTTCAAGAAGTCTCCTTCAGAGCCGCGCCCGTAAGGAAGCGATTCGGTTTCGAGCGCGAAAACCGCTCCGTGACAGTCGCGGATCGGTTCAAAGGACCCCTTATTGAACACCCTCCTAGCGATCTACCTTTCTGAGCCCGCGTGAAATTTCACGACCCACGGGCTTCTTCACAATGTTCACAACCGCCGTTCCAAAGTCGACGCGGAACGGATCGATGTTGCCAAGCTCGTTCGTGATGGCCACGCCGTGAAGCTGATCGCTAGGCCCGGCCATCAACGTAGCGGAACCAACAGCGACCGCCCGAACAGCCAACGTGGCCACGCGAACCCAAGTGCCGTCAGTGCCCAGACCGGTCGAGGTCAGCTTCGAGCATCCGCCGAGCTGAGAGACCAATCCCATTCCCGAATGAATCACACCACCCGAGAACGTGGACATAGCGTTGCTCGATATCACGCGTTCCACCATGAGGGCGTCCGTGTCGATGACCATGTCGACGTATGCGGCTGCGAGCCCATCGCTGACGCGACCCCCGTCGCGAGGTTGAGTCGCCCAGACTTCTACGAAGAACGACTGACCTAGTCGGAACGAAGACTGCGACGGCGGCAGCACGCTCAAAGAATCATTGGCCGTTGGCGCGCGCACTGCAACCAAGCTGACGACCGCGGCTGTGGCGGTCGAAGAACTCTGGCTCGCCACGTTGACCGGCGGCGGGCCGGCACAGTTCGTGCAAGCGGCACAGGTCTGTCCAAAGCAACCCACGAAGCCCGAGAAGTCGCCCGTGCCCACGCAATTGCCGGCGTCACCGTCGAAGTTGGACGCGGCGCAGGGGTCGGTCGCAAGATAGCAAGCGTCGAAACACGCGGCGAACAGAGCAAAGTCGCCCGTGCCCATTACGCCACTGAAGTCAAGGTCCAAGATGCACAACTCGCACGCGCCGGCGAGTTCGTCACAGTGTTCACACGTGGCCATGCACACGGCGGCGCCGGCCTGACAGTCGAGCGTGACGCTGCACGTCTCCGCACCGTTGCAAAAAAGACTGTCGTTACAGTTCGCATCATTCGGTGCGTTCAAGCACGCTCCGGTACCGGCGTTAGCGGCTGGGTCGCAACTGTCGTCAGTGCAAGCAATGGCATCGGCACAGTTCGGATTCGTACCAGCCTGACAGTCCAGCGTAGCGCTGCACGTTTCCGAACCGTTGCAGAATTGATTGTCGTCACAGTTCGCATCGTTCGGTGCGTTCAAGCATGCTCCGGTCCCGGCGTTAGCGGCCGCATCGCAACTGTCGTCAGTGCAAGCAATAGCGTCGGCGCAGTTCGGACTTGTACCAGCCTGACAGTCCAGCGTAGCGCTGCACGTTTCCGAGCCGTTGCAGAACTGATTGTCATCACAGTTTGCGTCGTTCGGTGCGTTCAAGCATGCTCCGGTACCCGCGTTAGCGGCCGCATCGCAACTGTCGTCGGTGCAAGCAATAGCGTCGGCGCAGTTCGGATTCGTACCAGCTTGGCAAACATTACCTACGCACTGCTCCGCTCCGTTGCAGAATTGGGCGTCATCGCAGTCAGCATTATTGAAACAGTCCGCAACGGTGACGGTCACCTGTCCGAAGTCGACATCGGCCGGGACGACGTTACCGAACTCGTTACAGATGGCGATACCAAGAATCAACGACGCAGTGTCAGCCGATTGGATGGCGGACGTACCGTTGGCCAGGGCCTGCATATCCACGACGGCCACACGCGCCCAGTTGGTCAGCCCGACTTGATCGCTGCACGGGGGCGAGGCTGCCGAGTGCGAACCACCCAGATCATCCACCAGACCGCTGGGGTTGTTGATGGTTCCCGAGTTGAGACCGGCGGCGTTGAACAACGCGGTGTGCGTGATGGTCTGCGCCGTCACCACCGTGTTGACGAAATTCAGGTCCACAGTGACCGACGACAGACCGTTGGGTTCCGTCGTCTGAGCCCAGAGTTCGACGACGAAGTTTTGGCCCGGTAGATACTGCGTCTGCGACGTCGGCAGCGTGGCCGCGGTGTTGGACGCACCGGCCGCGGGAAGCGTGACCGGGCGGATGGTGACGCGAATTACCGCGAGCGCCTCGCTGGGCACCGCGACGGCCAAGGTCAACGCTGCGACCCATCGTACCGTTCTAGAAACTTTCATCGCTCTTACTCCTCACTAACGATCTAAACGGCGTCCGTCGACATCCGCGATCCGGTTCCCAATAATCTCTTGAGCAAATCCATGCTCGTTGCAACGCGATCCAAAAGTCATCTTTCTATGACCTGTACAACTTTAAGTGACAAAAACGTGGCACTCTTTTCGCCGTCCACTAGCGTCAGGGCGGACTGGTGCAGTTCGAACACGTCCCGCATGTCTGGTTCATGCACCCCACGAGCGCCGAGTAGTCTCCGGTACCCACGCACCCGCCCGCATCGCCGTCTACATTGGCGGCGGCGCACGGATCGGCCGGGGCGTAGCATGCTCCGAAACACGAGGTCAACATGCTGATGTCGCTCGCGCCGATCGCTCCGTCTCCGTCGACGTCGGTGGCGCACAGCGCACACATGGCCGCGACTTCGTCGCAGTGCTCACAGGTCGCAGTACACACCGGCGGGCCGGCTTGACACGAACCGGCGGAGCAAATTTCGGCGCCATTGCAAAACACACCGTCGTCACAATCGGGATTGGTCAAACACGTCGCTGTACACGGGTTCGAACCGAGTCCATCTATGTGAAGCGACCAGGAGTTTAGCGTACCAGGGTCGGGCGTAGCACTGTCGTACGCGGTGATCGTCCACACGCCGGCCGAGTCCATGCCGTCGAAGACACTCAGCGGATTATTCGGTGTATAGTTCGGTGGCGATGCCAAATTCAAGGCACATTGCGCCTCGACCGCTCCGCCGGTCCCCTCATCATCCAAAATGATGCCGGAGAAATTGTCCTGGTCGCAGCCAAACTGCGTCGCAGGTACGCCGGGGCGATCCAACACGGTAACCGTAGTGCCAAGATGCGACACCGTGACCGTCACATCGCCCACCCACGTGTGCGTAATGGTGAGGTCGACATTCAAGTCACCGATGGGAAACGAATCCGGCACGGTGATCGTGTCGGTTACAGGAGTGCCCGGGCCACCGCCGTCAGGAATCGCGACGTTCGGCGTGTTCGCATAGACCGTCGGATTCCCAGCCGTCCCGCTACCGCAAACCGTGGCATCACCCAGATAGGTTCCACCCGAACCTGCACAACCCGCCGACGTGTCGATCGTGCAAAACGCACCGGCACAGCAGGCCCCCTGCGGTACGCAAAATCCGCCAACACAGATTTCGCCCGCAGCACAACTGATAGGCGTGTTGGAACACGAACCGGCCGTACACAGGTCGATCGTACAACTGTCGAAGTCGTCACAATCCGAATTCAAGACGCACGGGGTCAGCAGCGATAGTGTATTTATTGCGTCGATGCGTCCGAACCCGTACCCGATGTCGAAACCGGCCGGCCCCATGTCGATCGCTCCGTCGCGGATGAACTGTCGCACCTCAGCCGGGGTGAGGTTGGCGTCGACGCTCAGAAGCAGCGCCGCCAGACCGGCGACGTGCGGTGACGCTTGGCTCGTGCCACATTGGCTGGCGAACGATGTCCCGCCCGCAGTAATGCCCGCCGAGCGAGCGTCACAACCCGGTGCGGTGACGTCGAGTTGGGTGCTTCGATTGCTGAAGCAAATCAGCGAGTCGACCGTGATGTTGGTGTCCGTGCACAGCGTTGTCGTGCATGCAGCATTGCCGCACCACGAAAAGCTGGACTGGGCGTTTTCACAGTTGGGGAAATCGTTGTCGAACACCGCCCCCACGGCGATAGCGCCGGACGCGCACGCGGGTGAACCCAGGGCGTTCGCGTTGGCTTCGTTACCCGCCGCCGCCACAACGACAACGCCAGCCGCTTCGGCGTTGTTCACCGCGATGGCAGAACTGTCGGAATCACAAACCCCCGCGAACACACCGCCACCCAAACTCAAGTTGATGACGTCGCAACGACCACCGGCGCCGGTTTGATCGGCCGCGTAGTTAATACCCGCGATCACGTCAGAGTTGAAACCACTACCAGCCGAATCCAAAACCTTAACGCCAATCAACGTCGCAGCCGGCGCCACGCCCTGGAGTTCGGTCGATACGCTACAGCGCGTATCGAAAATTCCCGTACCACCAACCGCGATACCGGCTACGTTGGACCCGTGGCCGTTGTCGTCCTCAGGGTTGTTGTCGTTGTTGGCAAAGTCGCGACCGGCTGCCGAATCGATCCGTCCTGCGAACATGACGTGATCCGTATCGATACCGGTGTCGATAATGCACACGCGAACACCGCTACCGTCTGCGGAGAGGCCCGCTCCGGTGATTTGACTTTGCGTAGCTCGAATAAGCGGCGTGCTCACCGTGAGGTAGGCGTGCATCACTCGATCTTCTTCGACCTTAATGACGCCCGGCATGGCGGCGAGCGCCGCAAGTTGCGCACGCGGGATGTTGCGCAGGTTGATCGTGTTGGGAAGAACCGTCTTGTATTCGTACTTGACATGCCCGCCGACGTTGGCCGTCCATACGTTAACGCCATCGCGCCGATCAGCCGCGAGCTGAGGCGTAACAACACCCGCGATCGGCGCGAAGTGAACGAACACGCTAACCAAATCGGCACCGCCAACCGGTGGACCGACGAGCGCGACCGTTCCGTTCGGCGATACCGCCACGGTGCTCGGCCCGGCCAGCGGGCCTACCACGTCGACCTTCTCGGCTTCAGACCGCCCGCTCACGCCGCTAGGTTGATTTGCAGTAGACGAAGTGGATCGTTGTTGGCGCCCACCCTCACCCCAACCGACAGCCACGCCGGACAGGCTAAGGATCGACAACAACACGAGCAACCGCGGATTCCAGGACAGTCGCCAGAATTTGATCATAAAGCACACCCCGGTCCGTGACCCGACGCCTAAGACGCGCCGACCCACAGCATCCCCCAATGATAAGGCCTCAGGACGCCATCATACCCGAAACGGACCGCCCGATTCAAGTACGATCTTCCTCGTCCGAGAATAATATCTTGGCGTCGGGGCCATGAAAACAAGAATTCTATGGGACGGTGCGTGACACAAACGGGAAGAAGATGGCGTGAGCTTTTCCGGCGAACAGTTGCAGGACGGCTGAAAAACTTGATAACGCTCGAAACAGAAGATCGAGGCACCGAACACATCGGAAGCGGTTCAGCAGATCCGCGTAAGCTACTTCATAACGTAACTCGGAACGTACATCAGCGATCTCAGCCTTGACTCTAGCTCACGCTCCGGCAGACCTTGCAACTCGCCACCGTGGTCGGCGACCCTCGCTACACTCGCGGCTACGGCGACGGATACATCTCGGATATCGCTGAGCGGCGGGTAGATTCGCCCCTCGGCAAGATGGTCGTCGTCGACCTTGTCAGCCAACGCTCGTGCGGCCGCGAGAAACATCTTCTCGGTGACCCGCTTCGCTCCGCTGCCCATAACCCCCAAACCTACGCCGGGGAAAATGTAGACGTTGTTCCCTTGCCCGGGGACAAACGTTCGTCCACCAACCGTAACCGGGGCGAACGGGCTTCCACCTGCAAACACGGCCGTGCCGTTGGTCCAACGGTACGCCTCCTCCGCTGTACACTCGGCCTTCGACGTGGGGTTCGAAAGTGCAAATACGATCGGCGTATCGTTGATGGACGCCATGGCTTCCAACACCTCGCGCGTGAAGGTTTTGGCTTGACCGGAAACACCAATGATCGCGGTGGGCTTAATCGTCTGCACGGACGAAAGAAAATCGGCAGCGAACGCATGGTCATGGGCGTAGGGCAATTTGTGTGATGCCAATCGGTCGCGACCGTGTACCACCAGGCCGGTGGAATCGACCAACCAGCACCGGCGCCGAGCCTCCTGCTCCGGAAGGCCGTCGGCGCGCATGGCCGCCACCAACAGATCAGCAATGCCCGTTGCGGCTGATCCGGCGCCGAGGAACAGGAACGTTTGATCGACGAGTTGCTTCCGCTGAATTTTCACGGCCGCATAGACGCCGGCCAACGCGACCGCAGCCGTCCCCTGAATGTCATCATTGAAGCAGCAGACGCGGTCGCGGTATTTTTTCAACAGAGGGATCGCGTTTCGATTGGCGAAGTCTTCGAACTGAATGATCGCCTTCGGGAACACCGTTTGTGTAGCCTGAACGAATTCTTCGACAAGCGTATCGTACGCAGGGCCGGTGATTCTCGGCTCTGCCGTCCCCAGGTACAGCGGATCGCGCCGGAAGTCTTCGTTGCCAGTGCCCACATCGAGCATGATCGGCAGGCAGCGCTCGGGCGGGACGCCCGCACAAACGGAGTAGAGCGCCAGCTTGCCTATGGGAATCCCCATGCCGTTGGCGCCAAGATCACCCAACCCCAAAATGCGTTCGCCATCTGTGACGACGATGACCGCCACGTCGCGCTCCGGCCAATTGCGAAGCAACTCTTCCACGCGCCCGGCGTCCTTCGCCGTAACGTACAAACCCCTGGCTCGTCGAAAAATGTGCGCAAACTTCTTGCAGGCTTCTCCGACGGTGGGTGTGTAGATGATCGGCACCATCTCTTCGACGTGGTCAAGGACGGTTCGATAGAAGAGGGTTTCGTTTCTGTCCTGCAGCGCGCCGAGAAAAATGTACTTGTCCAAATCGGTCGGCTGCCGGCGATAGTTCTCCATAATGCGAGCGGCCTGCTGTTCCAACGTGAACACCCGTGGCGGAAGCAGACCGCGCAGCTTGAGTTCGTCACGCTCTCGCTCCGTGAACCCGGTCCCTTTGTTGGAACGGGGATCGTTCAGCAAATCAGCCCCCGTGACGACGGGGAAATACTGCGGGTCGCATGCTGGTGCTGTCGCTTGTCGGTTGTTGTGTGCCATCGATTTCACCTACTACTTGGGCCTCTTTCGCTTGGACAACGAGGCGCGGTGCCACGCGGGTGCAACGCGGGCTGATCCGGAGATTGAACCATTCGTGCCTGATCGTCACACAGCCTGATTCGACTTGACGCGACGTGTGCGTGCGCGGGCGCAATTGTGGATTCTCTTGGGCAGTAATCCGCCATGGCCGAAGCCTATCAGAATGCGGATGGCAGGAACAGTGGTGGGGGCGTGGCGTGTTCAGCGAAAGCGTCGATGATCGATGATCGAGACTGAGTTAACGCGCCGGACGAAACGCCAGCGAAAGAAACGAAGAAACCACGAGACGGGGTGCCCATGCAGACGTCCCGATCCATCCTTCGACGGACCGGGAGTGTTCCACGATCGCGTTAGCACACATGGTCATATGCGGACGCAGCCCACGGGCAAACGGTTGGCTTGTTCCAGTCGTTCGCTGCGATGCGGCGGAACGCTCGGCTGGTTACTCGAACAGCAAAACGCGCAAGGTACCAGTTCCGGGACAGTTACCCGCTGTGTCGCCGTGAGCGAGGTGCGCCGCGAGCGCCGCCGGGGACACGGAAATCACGAAGCTGTTGTTGGCGTTGTTCGCAGAGACGTGGCAGACATCGACATGTTTCGGATTGTTGGGCTTTCCTGCGACACAAGGACATGGTCCTGAAGTCGCTCCGTTGGCGAGATAACCCGGCGCTGCACTCACATCGACGACAATCGTGTGCGAGGGGTTGGCCCCACCCGGACCGCTCTCACTGTCCTCCCGGAAGCAGTTGGTGTCTCCGGTAGCACTGTCGTCGCTATCGTCGCTATCGTCGCTATCGAGGCTGTCGTCACTTCCGTTAGCGCCGAACGCCCCACTGTCGTCGCTATCCACGCCGCAGTCCCCAACGGGAGCACAAAGCACTACCTCGTTCGGACCGGGCACATATCCGCAGCTCTGTTCGTCGTATCGACTTCGCACGAATGTCGTCGCTGCTTGGCCCGTAATATCTGTCGCACTCCGGCCAAAGATCGCGGCGAAATATAGTGGGGCTTGGCCGTTCGGCGAATCCGCAGTATGACGGACGCGGACGCGCACGGCGTTAGTTGGAACATCGTCCGCCGTGAAGTTGTAGCTTGCGGTGCCCGCGTCGTAAGTCGCCCGCCCGAAGATCACATCTCGCGCCGGGTCGAGCGTGACCGCGTGTCCCATCACACCGTTTCGATGCACGATGTCCATTGCGGTTTCGGTCGCGGCGAGACGCGGATTGGCATAGTTATCTGCATTCGCGATGACTTGAATCGCCGCCAACGCGGCGGCGTCCGCTGAATCCTGCAGGTCGGCCTTCGTGCTGTAGATGACGCCAATATCGATGGTCAGTGCAGCCATACCGATAAGAACAGGCATCGCGACGAGAACCAGAACGAACGTGGCGGCGGGCCGACGATTGAGACCCATGAATTTTCTTGGCATGGCTGCGCTCCGGAACAACTCCATCGGTTGTACCACGCACGATCACCCCGACCTTGCGTGGGCAGCGCGACAATCCATGTACGCATGGACTCAACGCTTTGCGTCCCAACCTTGCAATTGGTTTGCCTTTTCGTATGGCTTCACCCTATGAGATACGATTCGCTGATCCCGCAGGCCAGTTTCGATTTTGAAGTCCTTTGGGGATACGCAGCTGATTCGCACAAGACGAGTGATTCGCGGACGCGCGCCATTAGCCCGTCCGAACTTCACGGTTTCGTGAAACTGGCGTGGAACGTCGCCCGATACAACAGCCTTGCGTAGTCCGTCGCAATGAGCGTTCGTGAACACCGAACCAAGCCACCTGGATGCGCGGGCTACGCCTGATAATCTCGCTCGATCTCGCCGACTGGTTCCGCCAGCCTGCGCGATTACAGACCAGTGCCTAACCGGCCGATTCAGCTATCGAACGGATCGCATACGCGATGCCGAAGTGCCCAGAGGGTGCATAATAAGGGTTATGACAAACCGAGCCGCGACCGTAAGGGAGCGGTTTTCGCCCACGAAACCGGACCGCTTCCTCACGGGCGCGGCTCGGAACGAGGCTTCTTGATCTCGCTCTCAGTACTAACGATCGCCGGTCCCCTTGGCCTTATTGATTGGAATTCAGATGGCTGAAGCACTACATACGATTTGCGAGCAGGTCCCGGCGTGTCATGCCGAGCGATGTGTTCGCGACATCATGACAACACCCGTACACACCGTGGACATGGACGACTCGATTTTGCACGTCAAACGCCTGTTTGAACGTGAAGGTTGTCACCACGCGATTATCACGAAACATCGTCAAGCCCACGGCGTCGTGTCAGATCGCGATCTCCTCAAGGTGTTGAGCCCCTTTGTGGGTAGCAAGACGATGGAGCGTTCTCAGGATCTCAACACGCTGAAGAAACGTGTGCATCAAATCATGTCCCGTGATTTGGTGACGATCAAACCAGACGAAGCCATCGCGGCGACGGCGGAAAAAATGCTTCAAGAACGAGTATCGTGCCTACCTGTTTTGGACGACAACGGGACCATACTTGGAATCGTGACCGTTCGTGATTTCTTGAAATGGTCCGTTGACCAAGCGGGAGTGAACGAAAGACACGCTGACGAGCTCGCACAAGATGAGGGCGTGCTCGTTGTTATCGATGGAAACCACTGCTACGCACCTGACGCCAAGATCGCTCGACGCATCCGCAAGGCGGCGCGACAGTACGACGCAAAGAACGGCGTCGATTCTGCGCAAGCCAAACGCTTGCCCATGATCGCGGAGACAACCGACCCGAAGTTGGCCAACGCTTAACGATGCGCGCGACCGCGGCAATAAGTCGTTAACGACAGCGTTCCATAGCGGGCGTCTAGGAATGGTTGCTTCGAACTGAGCCGCGACTGTTAGGGAGGGGTATTCGCCCACGAAGCCGAACCGCTTCTCGCCTGTTACCCAAATCTTGATCCAGGTGTTATAGCACAACCTGTCAAGTATGACGCTGCGCGTCGCACCGTCGGCTTACGCAGTGTGCGCCGCACCGGTGATTAGTTCGGAAAGAAAACCCCCAACCGTATCCACAAGGTCATCCATCGACTGACCAGCGTCCACGGCATCGGCGATACGACGAACGATGGCGCTGCCGACGATAGCGCCGTCCGCCACGACGCACGCCGCGCCAACCTGCTCGGCCGTGCTAATTCCAAAACCGACGCACACCGGCGCGCCAGCCGCATCGCGAAGTTCGTCGATGTCGTTCATGGCGTCGACCCGGAAATCTGTGCGCTCCCCCGTCGTACCGGAAATCGCGATCCGATAGACGAAACCGGTTGACGACCGCGCGATCAACTTACGACGCGCCGACGTCGTCGTCGGCGCCACAAGGCCCACATACCCCAAGTCGGCCCGACCGGCGGCGCCGGCAGCGATCATCGACTCTTCGACCGGAACGTCTGGCACGATTACACCGTCGAAACCACAGCGAGCAGCACGGTTCATGAAATCCTGTACACCGATTCGCCAGACGAGCGAGTACGAGACCATCGCCACCAAAGCGCATTCAACGCGCGGTCGAACCCGCGCCACAAGTTGGAACGTATCCTCGACGGTCCAACCTTGCTTCAGCACATCGTGGAACGATCGCTGGATGGTCCGACCATCGGCAATCGAATCGGAAAACGGAATCCCCAGCTCGACCACAGTCGCACCGACGTCGTCCGCCCGTCGAATCATCGCCTCCACGGTCGACGCGTCGGGAAATCCGGAGGTGAAATACGGGAGCACCGCCCTACGTCGCAACGAGGCGGATGCGGCAAATCTTTGTTGGATTCTTTCTAATGGCATGTCGGCACGCTTAGCAGCCTGTTGAGCAAGTGTGGCGCCGGCTCCCAGCCGGTGATCCATTTGCGATTTCCGCCGCTCGACCCGGAACGCGGCCCGCTGTCACGGGCGGGCTCGCGGCGACGCGATTCACTACCAGCCTTGCTCGACAGACTGCTACCCTATCTTTTCGGATGGAATCCGGCGTGGCCATAGACCAACCCGTCCGGCCGCGACCCACAGCCTTGTAAGGTACCGGGACGAATGGCACGAGCCCACCATAACGCAAGCAGGCAGCCAGCTGCAAGCCCGTCCACGCTTCGGACGGCCACCAAGCGGCTTGAATCGTCGATTTCTCGGTTGCGTGCGACAGAGTCAAAGCGACCAGTCAACGCAGCAAGACCCTGTGACATTTCAGCTCGTGGACGCATAATTTCCAACTCATTTGGTTCACTAGGCCCCTGAGGATATAATCGGGCACAGTCTGGAAGTTCGACTTCCGTGTTTGACAGCTCGCGACTATGTGGCTGGACCCGTAAGCGAACCCTAGGGAGGCTCGATTCGTGACGCCGAACGACGTACCGACCCCAATTGAGGTTGGCGGTCCGGGCGTCTGCGAGCCACCCCCGTAATCGGAAGGGTTCCGCCCATCTGCGCGCATCGGCACGGCGGTTGACTTACTTCTCAGGCGGTTGGAACGGGGCTTGCGTCACCTGACGCAAGCCCGTTCTTCCTTTCCTACCCACCAACCGGCACCAACCGGTCAGCCAAGTCGCTGTGGCCGCGCGGGTCTTGTCCGATATTTTGTTGTATACTCGGGCCATGAAGCACACGTTGGTACTATTCGAAGATGACGGTTACGTTGATCTGTTGCCGCTGGTGTTCTGGCGGTCGGTGTTCGAGCTACAGGTTGGCCGCAAAATCCTTCTCGACCGAACCGCTCAGCGCCTCGGCATGTCCGTCGGCGGTGTGTGGACGCGCGATTGGCTCGCGGCTGTCTCCAGCCAACGATGCGGCGCCCCATGCAATCGCTCAGTCGAAGCCGGAACCGTTTTGGTCAACGGCCGGTGGCTCGTCGACGACGCCCAATCGTTCCCCAAGGCCCCGTGCGTAGGCATGGTCGATTCGAACGTCGCCTACATCGTCTGCAATGCAGCCCTTGCCAAGAAACTGAAAGCCAGCGAACTGCTCGATCGATCGCGGAGACAAGCGGCGCTCGAGGACGTGCCACGTCAGTCCGCCACCGGCCGATTCCTGACCCACCCGTGGGACATCGTGTCCAACCTCGGTGAGCTCCTCGGCGCAGACTGGAGACCGGCGGATAGCAGTCTGGATAGTGACATCCCGGACCACTTGATCGCCGACAATAGGGACCGTCTTCACTTGGGCGAACAGTCGCGAATTCATCCGACCGCCATTGTGCGAACCGACAACGGACCCGTGTACATCAGTATCGGTGTCGAAGTCGGTCCGTACAGCATCCTTGAAGGACCGCTCTACATCGGACCGAACTGCCGCATCCACCCCTACACCTGGCTTCACGGCGGCAACGCCCTCGGCCCGGTCTGCCGTGTGGCTGGCGAACTGGTCGGATGTCTGATGCACAGTTACGTGAACAAGCAACACGCCGGATTTCTCGGCCACACGTACGTCGGTAGCTGGGTGAACATTGGCGCCGGCGCCACGAACTCCAACCTGAAAAATACGTACGGAAAAATCCGCGTGCCGTTGTGCGGAAAAGACGTCGACACGGGCTTGCAGTTCTTCGGCGCGGTCATCGGCGACCACGCGAAAATCGGCATCAACGCGACCATACCCACCGGCGCCGCGATCGGCATGGCCGCCAGCGTGAACTCCTCACGTGTCGCGCCGAAATACGTCCCATCGTTCGGCTGGGTGACAGATTCCGGCACGCGCGAGGGTGATCCACTACGTCTGCTCGACGCCGCCTGCGCCGCCATGGCCCGGCGCAACATGGACATGACCGACGAAGAAGTCGAACTCTATCTCGAACTGGGAGCGCGCGTACGCACCTTCGAATCGCCGCCCAAGCAGGGGTAGGAACGAATACGCCTAGAGACGCAGAACGATTGCAATTGATCCGCAAGGCCCACAGTCGTCAGGCGTGTCGCAAGTGATCCTGCTGCGTTTGTGATTTGAACCTCCGCAACTGCATTCGTCACCGACATATCGGATTCACTAATCTTTGTCCAAATCTCCGGCAGGGACAAGACGAACTTTCGCGCGCGTCGGATCTTCACGGTAATCGAACACTTGAACCAGCCGGGTTCGGGCCTTGGCGATGATCTTCCGAGCCTCGGCGACTACGGCTGGGTCAAACTCGGGCTTGAACGAGATCAACCGGAATACGATATGCTGAGGCCCAAGAGTGTATTCTCCGCGCTGGGCAAGGACCACCTCCCCAAATCGACGAGTGCCCTCGCTCCAGAATTGCAACCAGGGCTCTCCTGCTCCGGTCGCGAAACTGCCTCTCCGCACCAGTTGACCGTTTCCTGGATCAATGAGAAATTCCCACACACCGGATCCCGAGTACGGCGAATATCGACCCGTCGTACGAAGCTTCGTGGCCCCATCCTGGTTCACACTCTCTTCTACCAACTCGCCCAGCGCATCGACCGGCGGCCGCCCGAGCGCAAGCCGAATTGTTCGCAAGATCCCCAGACCGCTTGTATTGGAATATGACGGACTGTACCGCCGCAAGAACGTTCCGGAATTTTTCCGCAACAGAACAATCCGACCGTCGGGAGCCACCCGATAGCTAGTCCCGGATGAGTATTCCTCATGGATCCTTAAACTGCATATGGTCGCGCCTTCGGCCGGCATCCACAGGATTAGGTTGCCTTCGTCATCGTAGTCGATCGGTTGATAACTGTGCGTATTGGGCGGAAAGTACTTGGGTGGCGGCAGACGCGAAGCCCTCCACGCCATCGCCGTTACATCCTTTCCCACGGTAACGCGCAGTATGCGGGTGGTAGTACCCTGTCCATGTGCGAGAAGGATGACCGGAAGATCCATTTCCACCTCCAAGGTGAAAACATCCAGACTTGCCCGCCGTGCCTTGGAAAACGCGGAACCCGCCGTCGAGGGCTCTTCGGCGAACGCACAGCTTGCCCCCAACAAAATACACGCTACAAGAAACACTACGCCGACGGACCATTCATTTTTCATCATCGGGTGGACCCTCTTTCGTTGGGGCGTGTGGCCCAGTTCTTGATTCTATGGAGCTGTCAATCCCGCATGCATGGCTCACGGACATGCATTGCATGCTTTCTTCGTCCCACGGGCCTTCTCGGACCCGTCAATCAGGATTCCTCCGCAGGGTCCCGTATCGCACCGGACCTCTGGGACACCCGCGATCTCGAAAGCAGGCGTGACTGTCTGGCGATTCACTCGTCGTCCAAGTCTCCGGCAGGCACCATTCGGACTTTCGCACGCGTCGGATCTTCACGGTAATCGAACACCCGCACCATACGGGTTTGGGCTCTCGCGATAACTTTGCGGGCCTCCGCGATCAAATTCGGATCCATCTTGGGCGAGAACGAGATCAGCCGAACGTTGATAGTCTCAACCGGATGAAGGGTGAATTCGCCGCGCGCCGCCAATACCACATCGCCGAACCGACGAATTCCTTCGCTTCGACACTCCGCGCGCGGCGACTGCCCCTCCGCCCCGAAACTCGCTTGGCGTACCAGGTATCCGTTGGATGGCTCGATGACAAGCTCGCACACCGCACCGAAACCGCTCCCCGGTGACCAGGAACCCGCCGCGCGAAGGCGCTTAGGCTGATCCGCGCTCAAGTCCCCCAAAATCTCACGGCCGAAACTATCGGGCCAAGGGCGTCCAAGCGCCCAAAGAATTCGGCGCAAGAGATTCAGGCTTATCGTGTTCGATGCCGACGGACGAAGCCGAGACAACGACGCGCCGGACGTCTTGCCAGCGACGGTTCCGTCCGGCGCCGCACGGAAACCCATGCTCTCCGAATACTCCTCATTCACGCCTTGGTCACGCAAGGTTGCACCCTCAGACCACATATGCACGATGAGGTTGCCATCCGCATCGTAGTCGCCACCTTGATAACCGCCCGTGTCGGGAGGGTAGTACTTGGGGACCGGTAGCTGCAATGCCTTCCACACGATAGCGGTCACGTCCTCGCCAACGGTAACGCGCATCGTCCGAGTGGTCTGACCCTGTCCTGGCATAAGAAGGACAACGGGGAGATCAATCTCCACATCCAAGGTGAAACTTTCGGGCATTACCCGTCGTACTTGCGAGAGCGTGGAATTCTCCTTCAACGGCTCTTCGGCGAACGCACAGCTTGCCCCCAACAAAATACACGAAACATTTACAACGCGACGGCAAAATCCAATTCTTAGCACGTGAAGAATCCTCCGTCAGATTGGCGCCATATAGTAGAAGTGCGTACCCCTTCACGATCCCAATGGCAATAGCGCACGGGTTGATCCATTTCGATGAAAACGTCATGGTTCGACTTGCGGCTGAACGCTGCGTAGACCTCTTGTTGCAATGGGCCTTCCGGGGTTCTCTCGATAATCCATAAGCTGCAGATCGGGGTTCGTCCGCGCCGTGGTGAGCGCTCTGCGAATACCGGTTAGCTGATTCTCGTCACTGCGTTTATCATAATGGACCAACCTGCCAACGATCTCATAACTTCCGGGGGTGCCTGGAAGGAATACCACGCGCCCACTACGTGCGACGGCTACGCCGTCAAACGACTCGGTTCCTGTAGTGGTGCAGATTATCGACGGTCCACCTTGACCTCCGCGAGTGAGGGTGGCGGACCGAACGAGCCATCCCGCTCCCGGGTCGAGGATAATTTTCCACGTTGTCGAAGCATGGGAACCCGCCGCGCGACAATGGACCATTTGATTCGCGTCAACGCGGTGTTCGACGATGCGATCTAACTGTCCGGAAAACCCGCGCCCAGTCGTCCAAGAGTAGTGTTCCAAGTGAGAAGCATTCGTATGATCTGACGGCTTGTACACGCTGAGCGTTTGGGCGGTTGTTTCTTCGACGAGCTGCCCCCTAGGATTGACCACTCCGCCCCGGTATTCCCTATACGCTTCGTTTCGCGAGGTATCGATAAGCATTACTTGGCTCGTCAGATGCCACACAATCAGATCATCTCCGTCATAGTCGTACGTTTCATACCCAGGCGTCCCGAGCGGGCGGTAGAGGATCTGTGCGTTCTCGATCGTCGTGCATTCGAGAGCTTGGAACGCTTCGCCTCTCAACAACGCACACATTTTCTTTATGTTCCCTTGATCAGGCAGGAAAGAATGGGCGGGCTCCTCGATTTCCAGTGTCACCTCACAACTCGACCACACTGTAGAATCGGCAGCGCGCATACTTGCAAGAATTGACGCATTCGTGTAGTCTGCACCGCGAAGCGATACCGGAGGGTTAATCAGCAGGGCAATGACTACGCTCGTTAGTCGATTCACAGAACTCATGATTCGTGCTCCATTCATCTCGCTGGTCGTACGACCAGATTAGGGCTGTACGATCCCAGTCCGTACCTGATTCTCAGAATCCATGTGGCCATACAGGTCGACAGTATCTCGTCTACGGACACCCACAAGCGCGTGCCCTACCTCTCGGCCCAGGATCACCGATCGGATCTCCCTCGCAAACGGGTGCATCACACCGTACCCTGACATTTTTTGGAATGCAGTCGAAGCCGCACCCACTCATCATCGTCAACCATGTGCGGAGTGGGCCTGTGTCGGTCGGCGTACAGATCCCAGGTATCGGAATCATGATGCGTTGCTGCATGACTAGGGCACCGACTGTCAGTTTAACTGTGTTGCATTGCGGGGGACCGATTCGACCCACGTGCTTGTCGCAGGTTGCGGACATCACCGTATTGCGAAAACATACATCCTGACCACAAGGTTCCGCAGGATCGTTTGTATAGTGCGCGCATTCAAGGAACGTTCGCGAAATATCGTGACAGTTATCGCACCTGTTCATGCAAATGTCCGGCGGAGTACACGTCGTACCATCGCCGAGGTACGCGCCGTCCTGGGTTTCGCAGCATAGCCGCGTTTTCTCTGCACACGACCCTGTTGAAGGGAAGCAGCAAGCGCCTTTGAGGGCGCATGTGCCGTGGCAACACGCCTGATCGGGACCGCAGCACACCGGACCGCAGCATTCTTCACCGGGCGTGCAGCAGATGTCCTCTACCCGGCTATCTTTTGCGCAGGTCAAATACGCTTGCGCCATCAGGAATAGCACCGTCAAGACGCTTCTCGACCGCGCGTATATGTTCCTCTGCGCCTTCACGCGAAACTACCAACAGCCGTATATCCATGCGATATTCTTGTGGGGAGTCCGGGCTGATCGTAACGCTTCCGCGCTCGGCCAAAACGAAACCGCCATAATCCAAACGGCCGAACGTCTTGACTAGGCAGGTTGGCCTATCGTGGCCAGCAAAGGTGATGAACGCTTCTCGCGGAATGCAACCCTTGGCCTCTGGGGCAATATTGAGGCGCCATTCGGCTGGACCCGCGCCGCCCATCAGTCCGCGCGCTTCGACCTCATGCCCACCTTTCGCCAGCGGGCGAATTCCCATGATGCGCTCGACGTCACTCGCGAGCGGACACGCAACGGCCTGGCGAAGCCAAAACAACCGGTAAATGGAATTGTTGCTTTGATCGGGGTAGGTGTCCACTGAGGCGCTCTTGAACCGCATCGCAATCCTGTTACTTCCAGGTCGAACTCGCAATTGTTCGCTCATGATATACGCTTTGCTGGTGCTCGGACCGCTGAGCCCTTCCTTATGTAGCGGACGAGTTACGATCTGGTTCCCATCGTCATCAAGGTCGGGACGCTGCCCGACAACTTGGCCCAAATCACGGAAAACCGGATCCCGTTCGTATGTCGTCTCAACCGTCATTGCGCGCAAATCGCCGAATGCGCTGTAGGTACATAGCTCAGTATGAGGTCCGATGTCAATACTATTGAGCGACAGCGAATTCGGAATGTTGATCTCGAACACGATATGGATTGGTCCACCAAAGAACAGTTCGCCGTTGGTCAGCCGTTGCGAGAAGGCATCGCGGACCGACGATGCGACAGCGTCTTGATGAGGATGCCTTTCAAGAACGGTGTCCTTTTCCTGGCCCATGGTCTTTGAGCCCGAAATCAGAAGGAAAACCCCAACACCGAACAATCGGCTCGCTAACCGTGAGTGAAAAATTAACATCGCCACGTCCCTTCTCATGAGTTCGGTCCAACCTATGGACATCCGCAGGCCTTCTTGCGAGCAGTTGTTTCCTCTCTCCTTAGAATCGGTCCGTCGCACGTACCGGTCACGCAGGCGTCGATCAACAAAAAACCCGGAATGCAATTCGTGCCGCACCCGTAGTATTCGTCGAAAAACTGAGCAGGATTGACAGAGCCTCCCGGACACGGGGCAACTATTTCAAACTGAACGCCCAGCGGCTGGGCAAGGATTTGCTTCGTGTTGCACTCCGGCGGACCGATGCGGTTGGTGTGAAACGTGCATCCCGCAGTGTCGATGACGTTCTTGATGCATCGGGTCGTACTGCACGGGGTTCCCGGGGGGTCGTCGTTGAAATGCCCACATTCAAAGAAAGTACGATTGAACGGCTGGCACTCGTCGCACTTTGGTTTACATAAATCCGCTGGCGTACACGTGGACCCGTCACCGAGAAACGTCCCGCCTTGCTCCGCGCAGCACACGGCCGTCAACTCAGAACAAGAACCGCTGTCGAAGAAGCAGCAAGCGCCTTTCAGGCCGCATGTGCCGTTGCAACACGCCTGGTCAGGGGCGCAGCACACGAGGCCGCAACAATCTTGACCGGGCGTGCAGCAGAGTTCGGTTGCGGGGTCATTACAGCATTCCTTTCCCGGTTCACAGCAACCCTTAAAGCAGCAGTCCGTACCGCTCGGGCAGCAATGGTCGACGCACCATTCGTCGGCCGTAAGACAGCACTTTGCGGTAGAAGGATCACGGCATGTCTTGGCCGGTATGCAGCATCCGGTGCCGCAGCAGGTGTAATCTTTCGCGCAGGGGTGGTTCGGGTTGGTGCAACAGACGCCCCCCGTGGGGCCGCATTGACCGTCGGGACAGCATAGGCTGTTGTCGCCGGTACACTTGAGCGGGTTGGAGCACCCCGTGTCGGGATCGCACAGGTCAAGCGTACAGAGATTGTTGTCGCTACAGTCTTTCGTCGTACCGCCCGCGCAGACACCCGGACCACAAGTCTCATTCTCCGTACATGCGTTGCCGTCGTTGCAGGGATCCCCGCAGCAGGAAGGGGCACAATCGGAG
>JAJDDY010000006.1 GCA_029260075.1 Phycisphaerae bacterium | reverse complement strand
GCCCGGTACGCAGTCGAGTTTCTTGGTCGCGCCGGTGTCCACTACATCTCTCGCCTCAAACCTGAGGGTATCACCCACACACGCCGGTATGGGCGTGACGTCAATGACGCCGCCGTTAAGATTACCATAACTCACGCACGCATCACAGGCCGTGGCGCGGTATCGGCCGTCGATGCAGAAGGCTTACGAGAGCAGTGCGCTATTTGTCGTCTCGATCCTCGGGTTCTGTCGGCGTGTTGCCCGGAAGAGGATCGCCCAGCTTCCAGTCTGGGAAACGGTGCTTGTTTACGGCGAACCACTTCTTGACCTCACTTGCCATCTCGGCGCTATACAGAGCAGGTTTTTCGCTGTCATTCAGGTCGGTTCTCGACTCGCTCCACTTTTGAAAGTCTTCTCCCTTGAAACCCCAGTTCTGGTGATCGTTATAACTGCGAAAGGTTTGCAGAGCTTCTTGCCCGATAATTGGCGGGCCGGGAAGATGGCGCAACTCCGTACGTTCAAAGAGACTAATAAGTTCGCTGACCCCGCGACGCACATTCCATCGTGCCAAGCCGATCGCCGCAATCAAGCGCAACCCGACGTTCTTCTCACTGTCGAGTGACCGTGCAAACAAAGGGAGGCCACGGGGATCACCCGAAGTTATGAAGCAAGTAAGAATAGAATTCTTTTCTGCCGCGTCGGAAGTCCCATAGACATTGGCGAGTTCGTCCAAACATGCGCGGCCGTTCAGTTGCGTATCCAGCATGGCTAATCCAGTCAACGCTGTAGCGGGATTCCACGGGGGAGAATGATCTTGCGGATGTCGGACTACATTCAATAGGACGTCGATACCAGACTCAACATCATATTCACGTCCTTTCCATCGAACCGACGTACGCAGATGTCGGACTCTCAGTTCGGTCAGATACGTCCTGGAAAGTGGGAGCATGTTTGCTGTTACTGCATCGTCCCCCTGACCGAAGCTCTGAAGACTCCCCAGCGACAACAGAGCGGAGATCAGCTGCCGAAATAGTACCTTGTTTAATCTACGGAACGATAGCATAGCTTTTTCCAATCCAAGTATACGTTACAGGCAACCTCTGCTAATCAGGTCCAACAATACCCTATTGAGGTATGCACCATCGCACGGGAAGATTCCAGTTCCGGCATCGTGGTCCAACTCCCATTGATAGGCCTTACATTCATCAAGCTCACCCGCAGCGTGGACGAGTTCATGTCCAATGATGCTGGCAGCCGCGTTCTCACCCTGAGTAAACGCGCTCAATCCGAATTTTACAGTCCCATCTCCAACCTCAGTACATGCTAGAGCGCTACTCACCGTTCCGCATGATATGGTCGAAGTCGTTGCAATTGTCACGCTCGTAAAGATTCCACCAGTAGTCGTATGAACGGAAGCGTACTTCCACGCAATATAGCGATACGCGTTCATATAGTCGCTCGTCGTCGGGCTGTGCATGGGCGTACCCGGTCCATGCTTGTGCCCTGAAACCCACCACTTAAAAACGGAACGAACAACTACTCTAATTCGTGCTAGTTCCTGCGTTCCCTTCATAGCGGCGATCCAGACGGAGACGCGTTGCGGACACAATGCCGTCTTCGGCTCGTCGAAGGCCGTGTAGCGCCAAGTCGTCGCGTCGGTACGCGTGAGTTTCCCCTCGTCCGGCGGCGTGTAACCACCATCACCAACAACCTCCACAATCTCGAGTGTCCCTTCGCATTCGGGCGGCTCCCATGCTACGGTGACGTCGGAGACATACCACGCTGGCATCCCCGGCCAAGTCGTCTTGGCCGGGATCGCGCTCGGATTGAGCGTCAACGTCGCTGTCGGCAGCACGGCCGTACCGATAATCGGTCCCACGTCGATCGACGGCGGTTCGCATTCGCGCTCGGCCCTGGCCCCGAATGTACACGTGTAGTTTCCCGGGACTGAGGCTACAATCGTGGCAACCGGGCCTGCACCGCTGATCGGCGTAAGTGGCGGCGGGGGTTCGATCGTCCAGGTATAGGTCACAAGAACAGCCGGAACTTCCGTCTTGGCGACGCAGTCAAGTTTCTTGATCCCGCCGGTGTCCACTACATCTCTCGCCTCAAACCTGAGGGTATCACCCACACACGCCGGTATGGGCGTGACGTCAATGACGCCGCCGTTAAGATTACCATAACTCACGCACGCATCACAGGGTGTGTCGCAGCAGGCACCGTTGCCCGCACAGCAGGTGTCGTTGGGCGGCGTCGTACACCTTGGCTCGAAGCGGCATCCGCTCGACGGGTCGCACAAATCCTGCGTACAGAGATCGCCGTCGTCGCATATGATCGATACGCCGCAGCAAAGATCGTCGAAGTCGCTCGGCACGCCACCGCTGTCTGTGCAGGCGGTGGCGCTGAGCGCGCATGAGTCAAACTCCGTACAGGCGTTCAAATCGTCGCAAGGCATATCTGCACAACAGGGAATAGGTCCGGTCGCCGTGACAACTCCGACCGGGCAGCATACGCACGGTGGTTCAGGCACAGGCGAGTCGGGATTGCCGGGGCTACCGGTTGACCCACAAGCCGCGACCGACATCGTCTTGGCGAACAGATCACTTGGTGATAAATCGGGCCGGGGAATGGGCGGTGATGTGGGGATGAGCAAACCCTTGTTGCGGCGCAGCCCACTCCGGTTACGTCCGCCACCCTTCACAGCCACAGGTAACGGCGGCGGGTCGCACTGATCGGAAAGCGGGGGATCGTTAACCTCGGAGACTTGCCCTTCGGGTGGCTCCAAACCAGCCACAAGGAACAACGTCTCGCTCGTCGCAGGCATCCACACATTGTCGTCGGGGAGCTCGTCGAGCGCCAGATCGACACTATCGCCAAGACCTTCGTCAGCCTCCGCGAGTGCCATTACATCGACACCCATATCATCGCCGAGGTTGACCAATGCATGTCCCACGTCGCGCGGCCTGCTCAGCACGCGGCCATAGACCAGCAGCTGGCGGGTGTCGAAGTCGTTCCAATAGGCCATGAACGAGCGCTGCCCGCCCGGCGGAACCGGCGCATCGTAGACAAGAAACACGCCCTCGATCGACCTGATTTTGATGCGAATGTTCGTGCCCTGCTTCCCACGCTGCACATTGTGCGCAGATTCCGGTTGCTCAGCGAAAGCAGGCGTAACCGTGCAAACGGTCAACGCGCACAAGACGAACACACCCGCAACCGAAACTTTGCCCGCACGACATGCGATCGTTCTGGCGATGACACACGACCGAACGTGTGCGTGCCTGCGTGTGTTCGTGCGAGCTCGTTTGACGTGCAAGGGGGGGGGGGGGGGGCGAAAAGGCGTCCAAAAACAAAACGCGTTTGACGTTATAAACCCCCAAAACAACCCCATTATGAGCAAAACACAACCCCGTAAATAAAAAAACCGCCACAACAAAAAAAT
>JAJDDY010000050.1 GCA_029260075.1 Phycisphaerae bacterium | reverse complement strand
GCTTCGCGATGAAACGGCTGCCTGGTCAACAGATGTGAACGCATCGCAACGAGGCGTTGATTGGCAAATGAAAATCGAAGACGCACGATGCAAACTGAAGACCGTGTACCCTAAAATTAAGCTGTGACAAAGCACTAGTGTGCAGCCACACGAGAACAAGCGGATGTGTCTCTGCGCTCAAGGAGAGCCCGAATTCGCTGATCGCCGTGATCAGCACTGCATAACAGCACCGGCGCACGCAACGGCGTGGATGGTAGCCCACGAAACGATGTGTGCCGACTTACGAACTACAGGCGACGTAATACACCGATGACCACGCCTTGAACTTCGACGTTGCGGCTATAGATCGGGGCGTAGTCTCTGTTGGCGGGCTGGAGGCGGATGCGATTCCGCTCTTTGTAGAACCGTTTGAGTGTTGCTTCCGAACCGTCTACTAGTGCCACAACGGTGTCACCGTTGTTGGGGTTGGATCGCCCCTCGAAGACGACCCAATCGCCGTCACAAATCGAATCTTCAACCATGCTGTCGCCGGCGACTTCCAAGATGCCTACGGCGTAACGGCTTGAAAAGACCTCTTCAAGGTCGACGGATTCAGGATTCTCCACGGCTTCGATCGGTCGGCCCGCAGCGATACGTCCCAAGAGGGGGATAACCGTGGGTCGCTCATCGGGAAACCTCGCGGCGGGCGTCAGTTCCAAAGAGCGTGCCTTGTTCGCTTGACGCGTTAGCATGCCTTTGTCGATTAGTGTTTCGACGTGTTCGAATACGGTGATCTTGCTTATGCCGAGCTCGTCGGCGATTTCCTGTAACGTCGGGGAATAGCCGTGGGACCGCCGACCGTCGCGAACGCAACAAAGGATCTCTAGCTGCCTCGGCGTCAACAGTGCCTTCACATCGGACTTGCGAACTCTTCGTCGGCTCATCATCTCGCTCCAAGTAGCGGTACAATCCAAGACCACCGCGCACCACCAGTGGCAGCAGCCCCGCCTGAGACTTCTCACGCAGGCGCGCCACATCGTTCCGCTCGCGACGCGAGCCGGTCAACACACTCGCCAGCGCCGACCACCAAGCCGCTACGCCGCACGGCACACTCGACCATTGCCGAGGCCACGGAAGTAGTGACACAGGGCGCAGTGGCACACCACGCCCTCGGTCCGGACCCGGGAGTAACGCGGTCCTGTATTCACCCCCGGGGCCGAACACGCACAAGGGCATTTCGTCGTAAGAGACGGCGTGACCTGAGGCACTCTCGCCGCGACCCAGCCACCACCATCTCGATTGCTGCCGTGAACCATTCATGGTTCCATATTCGGCATTTGTTCGGAGATTACTTTAGCCGAACGAAAACCGAACGTCAAGCAAGAAATATCGCGGCCTGCGGCGCCCGAGACAACGATCTAGGTTCGAGAAACTGGCGGGTGCCCCATTCTTCGGCATAGGCGAAGGGTGGGGGACGGATAGTTGACGAGAAAACCAGCATTCCCCCACCCTCGCGTTTGCTTCCGGGACGTCGTAGTCGCGACTTGGAGGGCACCAATGCCAGTAGCGGCGGTCTTACACTGGCGTCGGGCGCCAATCGAGGTGATCATGGCCTTGAGGTACCATGGCCTGTTTGATCATTAAGATTCCAACCGTCGCCAGTGCGTCCACGTGGCGTGCTTGGCTCGTTGCTGCACTGCTGTCGGGCTTGACGGGACTGGCGTGTCGACAGGCTGAGCCCGTAGAGGATACCAAACCTGCCCAGTCTACCAACACCCCGACTAACACCGGCGTCTTGGCTGCCGAACTTGATCCCGGCGCACTCGCCGGCCACAACCTGCTGTTCATCACGCTCGATACCGTCCGCTACGATCACCTGGGCTGTTACGGCATGAAGGACGCCAAGACGCCGACGATCGATGCCCTAGCAGGGCGCGGCGTCCGTTTTGCACACGCCATCAGCGCGAGTTCGTCAACCCTACCGTCGCACACCACCATGATGACCGGGCTAGAGGTTCCCACCCACGGCGCTCGGACCAACGCGAAGTACATAGTCCGCGACGACGTCACCACCCTGGCTGAGATCCTTCGCGATCGGGGCTACGACACGGCCGCCTTTGTGGCGACGGCGGTGCTTGGTCGTCGCGCCGGGCTCGCACAAGGATTCGACCACTACGATGACAAGACGCATTCACCTGCACCGAGGCGTCACTACATCAGCTCTGCCGACCACATGACTGACCTGGCGATATCATGGCTTACCGATCACACCGCCGTATCGCCGGACAGACCGTTCTTCATGTGGGTTCATTACTTCGACGCCCACCGGCGGTATCACCCGCGCGAGCCCTACGCGAGCCAATTCCCCGATCGCCCCTACGATGCGGAGATCGCGTTCATCGACGCCGAGCTCGGTCGACTGCTGGCGTTCTTCGACGAACAGAACCTCACCAACCAAACGCTAATGGTCCTCACCGCCGACCATGGCGAGGGGTTGGGTGAGCACGGAGAAGAGACGCACTCACGGCTTATCTACGATACGACGATGCATGTACCGCTCGTCATTTCCTGCAAACCCTACTTCGACCGGGCGCGTGTGATCGATGACGTTCTGGTTGGGCTGATTGATCTGACGCCGACCATCGTATCGATGCTGGGCGTCGACACCGACGTGACATTCGAAGGCATCGACCTGGTCACGACCACGATCGACGCGGATCGCGCGATCTACCTGGAAGCGCTTGCTCCGCTGGTCTACCACGGTTGGGCGCCGCTGCACGGCCTGCGGCGTCTCGACGCCAAGTACATCGAAGCGCCGACGCCGGAATACTTCGATCTTCACGCGGACCCCAATGAGCTGAACAACCTGCTCGAAGAGGACGCCACAGCTGGTGCGACGCTTGCTGATGACCTACGCCGACGCCGCGAGAAGTGGCCGAGCGACGACAAGGCGACGGCGAACACGAAACCGCTTAGCACCGTAGCTGTTCGTCGGCTCGCATCATTGGGATATGTGGCCACAGGTGGACCGGAGGACGCCCCGGCATCGCATCGGTTTGACCCCAAGGACGTGGTTCCGCTCTTCGAAACCCTGAACAGTGAAAAACCACCCGTCATTCGCGAGCGTGCGCGTGCCATTGTAATGACACCGGCAAAGAGTCTCGTTGTCTATCGACGGGGATTGATTCTCGCTCAGGTAGCCCGCCAACAGATGCCCGCCGACCTCGACGCGCTCGCCCTCGTGGGCATGGCGCAATATCGATTGGGGCGGTTCGATCGGGCGTTGATTGAGTTGGCCAAGGCGCGGGATGGACGTGCGTCCGCAGGATCTGAACCCGACCCCGCCACCGCGATGTTTGTGGCCATGGCGCTACACCGCCTCGGCCGTACCGACGCCGCACGGCGTGAGCTTGAGCGAGCGAAGACTCTCGTTCCAACGGACCCCGGTGTCGACGATCTTCCTTATCGCGACTTGCTCGTGGAAGTCGGCGAGTTGCTGGCGTCGCCGTAACCTCCACCCGTACGCTCGGGTTCTCCACGAGGATGGCTGAGAGGGGTTACTTCGAATCGAGCCGCGACTGTCAGGGAGCGGTTTTCGCACTTGGAACCGTACGGCTTCCCTCCGGGCGCAGCCCTGAGAGGAATCTCGTACACGTTGTGGGGGCAATCCACCCGTAGCGCGCAACCAAATCGTGATGAAAGCTCAAGTTGCGCTCGGCGGGGGGAAGATCGAATCGAACGGAATGGTCGGTTGCACGCCTACGCGGCGCTGGACATCTCTTGCACGTCGGCGCGGGCCTTATCGAAGCTTAGGCCGAGGTTCTTGAGGGCTTGCCCGGCGACGCTGCTTCGCTCTTTGATCAAGGCCAGCAAGATGTGCTCCGTACAGACGGTCTTGGATTCTAGCTGTTGACACTGCTCGATGGCCAAAGCCATGACGTTCTTGAAGTGCGGCGTACCGGGAAGTCGACCGAACACCCACGTCTCTTCCATACGTTTCTTTACGAGTACGTCGATTTCGCCGCGCATCGCGCCTTCTTCAACGCCGTTCTTCTTGAGGACTTTGGCGCCCTTACCCGTTCCCTCGCGATGGATCGCCAACAGAAGGTGCTCAGTGCCGACATATTCCTGGTCGTACTCGCGCGCGATCACATTGGCCAACTTCACGACCTCAGCCACTCGAGAACTTGCCTTTGGTAACATCGCACACCACCCACTTCAAGTGAAACCGTCAAGCGACAGGAACCTATCCGACACGGCACGAATTCACGAGCTTGATACCCCGTCTCATCTTGCGGCGCACCGTATGCTCGCCGCGTCGCGCCACGCGCTCAGCGCTGCCCGATCGTATGCTTCGCCCCCCACCGCGTCAAACATCTACAAACGCAGGCCGGCGCCGATCAGCGCCTGCGGTAACGCAATCCGGTGAGCGTGAGCAACGTCAAGAGAATCGGTACCATACCGAGCGCGCCACAACCAGCCGCCCCCCCGTTGCCCAACGGCGTCGTTCCGGGAAGCGGCGGCGGCTCGGTCACGACGTTGGTCGGCGCCTGCGGAAGTATCGTGATCAACCGACTGGCCGTGGAGAAGAACGTCGTCCCAGCCGCCGTGGTTGTCGTAACGGTAACGCTCACGGGAAGCACGAGCGCCTCAGTGCCCTCGTTCGTGTATGTATGCGGAGCGACCAAACCCGAAGCTTGGTTGCCGTCCCCAAGATCCCAAACCACGGACTGCACATTGCCGGTCGTATCGGATTCGATTCTCAACTCCACCGCAAACGGTGACGTACCCTGCGACACGTCGGACCCCGGCGTACCCGGAAGACCAACCACAATCGAGATCGAACCGGCGCCGACGCCCCCACCGCCATCGACAACTTCGGGACTCTCGACCGTGATTTGTACCTCAGCCGACCCTACGTTCCCCGCAGAATCGACCATCGTAAGCTTGGCAATGAAACTCCCGGGATCAGGATACGTATGCGAGATAGAGCGATCGCGGGCGTCGACAAGCTCACCGAGCGACGTGTCGAAATCCCAAGCGGTCTTGGTCTCATCGATAACGAGATCTTTATCTGTCACCGCGTTCCCGTTGAATTGAACGGTGAACGGTGCGAGTCCGCGCGGGGGAAACGGATCCGTCACGATGGTCGGGCGAGGTGGCTCGACCGGAGTCGCACCGCCGCCACCACTTCCGCCACCGCCGACGCCGCCGGAGTCGATGGGCACGCCGAACGAGTATCGTCCAGTGCTGTTGCGGCCATAAATGGCGAAGAATTTCGAACCGCCCGAAGGGGCCACGAAGTTGACGCTCTGCGTCGTGCCCTCAGCGCAACCGTCTACGCAGGTGACAGGCAAAACCGTCACGTCGGCCGGAAGCGCGGTAAGCGTCGTACCGTTGCAGTTCAATTGGCCGCTGCTGTAGCAGGCGCCGTCGTCGGGAATGAAACCGAAGTCGACGAGACTCTCCACAACGAGGAATTCGTCGGTCGCCGTCCCAGCATCCCAGGTTAGTGTCGTGTCTGCGGCGACGACGTTCGTCGGAATGTCAGGCCAAGTGATCCCGCCGCTACCCAACGAAGCCTGTGCGGCTTCGACGGCGGTGCGGGCGTTGATGCGACCATAGCCGTACACGAAACTTCTGTTGGTGATACCGTTGTACAGAGCGTCGTCGGGCCTGACTTTGTCGCAGGTGTGTTCCATGATCAACCGAACGTCGGTTGACGTGATTCGGTTGTTGACGGACAGAACCAACGCTGCGGTCCCCGCAGCAATCGGACAGGCTGCGGACGTGCCGCCAAACAAGCCCGTGTACGATCCGTCCGGGTCGATGTCGCCGCCGAGCGGTTGACCGGTTTCGGGGTCGACGGCCAATCCCCCGACGTTCGCGCCTTGCGCGTCTCGCGCCTGTCCGGTGTCGTCCTCGTCTTCCACGTCGGTGGTCGTAATGGTCACACCCGGCGCGAGAAAGTCGTCGCCGTCTCCAAAGTTCGTAAATGACGCCCGCCGATCAGTGTTGTCCGATGCGCCGACACCAATGACCGACGGAATCGTCGAAAGCGAGAACCCCAGCGGATTCTCTCGTCCGCAGTTACCTGCGGAAAAAAGGATGACCATACCCAACGGATCCTCGCCGCCATCGCCGTCGATATCTCGACCGTTGCGCACGGCGCTCTCGATGGCGTCCACAACAATCGGCGGGTTCGGTACGGCTTCGCAAAACGGCCCCTCGAACCCCCAACTGTTAATGTGAACATCCACGTTGTTCTCTACCGCGAACGTGTACGCCAGTGCCGTCTGAAGGTTAGAGACGGCAAAGTCTGCACCTGCGCGCGTCGCGGTAAACTCCGCGCCATACGCCACGCCGCGAACGCCCACGGCGTTGGCCGAAGCAACGGCCAGCCCCATGACTTGCGTTCCATGCGTATCGCGTGCGTCGACGGGACTCGGATCGTTTGCGGCGGCGTCGCCAATTCCCACAGTGACGTTCTGACCGAAACCGATGTAGTTGTCCGCTAAATCTTCGTGCGCCACATCGCACGAGTCGTCGAACATACCAAACCGGATTCCGGAACCGGTTGCGATCTGCCACGCCTCTAGCGCATCGATGTCAGCGTCAGCGACCGATCCTGGAAACTGGCCAAAATTGTCCAAGTGCCATTGGTTGATGAAGAATCGGTCATCCGGGATTACCTGGTTCAAGTAGATCGGCTGACTGAAGTTCGGGTTGGCCCAAATGGTGCGTGCATCACCCGCCAACTGCTCAGCGAATCGAACGTCATCATCTTCACCCAACAGCGGCCGGACGTGATACACGTCATCCAAACCGGCGACGTGTTCGATTTCAGCCACGTCGTATTGAACAAACAACCCAGCGCGCTCGGCATCCGTCATACCGGGTTGAAGCTTGACCACAACGGTCCCCGTCGAAAACAACGGCGTGCGAACGCCTTCAAAACGGTACAACGTATGCACAGCAGCGACAGCAAAGTCAGTGCGTAACTTCAAGCGCTCAGCGACCGACGCTTCCTTGAGACGAACCACCCTCATGGCGCGGGCGGTGGATCCGACAATCTTTTCCACGCGGTCCATCCCGGACATGAGCAGCCTCGGCGTGGCCGCGTCCGCCACCTGCGGCGTGTGAAAAGCCACACCGAACTCTGTCTCGGAACGGATCAGCTTGAGCTTCGTACCGTCGCGAAGAACATAGTGCCCGTCGGCGCATGCCGTCGGCGCTGGCGCCACAACCGCAAGGACCGCGACAAGGCGCCCAAGCGCGCCACCGGGGATTCGACTAAGAAAGCCCATCTGTTTCATTCAGTGTCAACCTTTCCTGCCCGCACGCGTGTGCCGGACCGCCGTGTCATTAGCTCGCAGTGGGAATCGGCGTCGCCGGGCTGTCCGCCTGAGACGCCTGCGGGTGACGCAGCACATCGATGGAGGATGCCTCGCAACAAAAGGAGCCTCCGCTACCGCCCCACAGGCAGAGAGACAGCCCCTAGTTCGGACGACTCCCCGACGGTCCATCGAAAACGCACCGCAGGGCTCCCAATCAGCGTGTCCACCAGCAGAAACCGGTACACACCAAAGCGTCTGCTGATTTCAACGGACCGTGCGCGTCCGACTCAACGCCCGTCCCGGATATTGTTGGAGCGGGCAACTTTCGTGTCAACCCGACGCCCGAGGCCACACCAAGACCGACCCCTTATGGGGAAACGGCGGAACTACCGAGCCTAGTGCAGGGTTACACGTCCTCTTGTGGGTCTTGGGATTGGCTCGTCGGTTCGTACGGCCTCAGAGCCGCGGGCGCCAGCCCGCGGACTGGTCCCACCGCTAGCGCGGTGGGCTCTGACCCCCGCGCACCTGGTTCCGGTCGTTCCGGCGCGACAACCCGAAGATTAAGGTGTGACGCTGTATTAGCCACATGTCTATTAACGACGGAACTACGAGTGCGAGACGGGTCCCGTAGCTCGATCCAGGGGGGGCGACGACTGATTCACCTCCCGTGCATGGCTATCGATGACCACCACGGTCGTATCGATCAACCCCAACGTTCGATGATGCAGGAAGGCGAGTACGAGTGGGCTCGGTCTGTTTCGATGTCGTTCTCGATGGCAATGATTGAACTTGTCCCGGTGCCGCGTGCCGCGAAGCGTTGCGACCAAGCGAGCCCAAAGTGATTCGTACCGATGCACCTCGACGTCCAAGCCCTGAGCGGCTAACCCTTGCCGAACGTTTGTTAACTCGAAACCGTTCACCACAATCGGTGCGAGCAGGTCTTGCCAATCTCGGACCGATCGATCGGGAATATGCCGCTCGGGAAACATGTGCCGCCTTGCCAGCGCCAACGTGATCGTGGCCCGCCAACCCGCGCCCAGCGATACCGTCGTGAAATACTTCCCGCGTCGGCGAAGCCTGCGGTCGCGATGGTGAACGAGCCGCCGATTGTGAACCTCAAAAACTTGCGCGAGCGCACGCAACCAAGCCCGATTCGAGAAATGATGTCCGCCACGATCGATGCGTTCGCGCAGCCTGCGGTACCGCAAAAGAAACCGCAGACGTTCTCGCGATGTCGGCTGAGGATCGAACTGTTCATCGAATTGGACCAGTGACTTGAAAGCGGATGGCATGGACGCGGGTGCTGCGACGGTGTCTGCCGAGACGAGGTCAACAAAGGATGCGTCCCAGCCGCATGGGCCTCTCTGCTGAACGAGAATGTTCCCAGCCTGGGCGTCGCCATGCAAGAACCCGCGATCGTGAGACACTGCGAAAAGCGTCGCCGCTGCATCAATAAGCGGCTTGGCATTTGCGAGGCGTCCATACGGCGGTCCCGCGCCTACGCGATCTCGCCAAGCCTCATAAAGCGAGGTCGACCCAGCCTGCTCCTGTGACACAAATACCGTTGCTGCAGCCCGACCACGTCGAGCACCAACCGCCAGCGCCCGTACGGCTGGAACGCCCAAAATCTCGGCCCGCCGACACGCGGCCCACTCGCGATCAGCCGTCGTGCCCACCAGTAGCGCCTTGAGTCGATCGGGCCAACCATCGACGCACACGACCTTGGCGTATACCGTGAGGTCATCGAGACAAACGCGCCAGGTTTGACGCTGGTGGCCTTCCTTGACCAGCGACGCGCGATCGTCAGTATCGAGGGCGAACCAATCGGGCGCGCCGGCGCCTAGCAGCCGCTCGCGCTCCGACGGCAAGATACGCCACGCAACATCATCGCGTTTCAACCGCGTGTCGCAGCCGGTCTCGCGCCCGTGACGATCTGCGGTGTCCAACCGGAGTTGTGGATGTGGCTGCGTGTTCATCGCCATGGCGATTCGGAACCTCTGCTCGAGACGTCGCGATATTCAGCCTGTACCGGGAAACCGGCGTATCCTACCGGAGCGCTTCCGCCGGAGCCAGAATGTCACCTCTTCTGCGCCGTGTGGAAACGTGTCGGACAGCGTCGCCGCTGGTTGACGCATCGGGTCGATTTGGTGTATCCCGTGTCCATTGAATGGCTTTTGCAGACTGTTGAACAATGCAGATATTCAAATGCGTCACCGCGAACCCGTACGTGATATGCTACTGCGTCCCCATCAAGAGGATGCGAATCGCCAATGGATCACCGACTGGTAGCCGGTGCCGCACTTTTTCAACAGCTTGCTAATCGTAGGAATTTCGCTTTTTAGAGGTACCACCCATGACACGGATTGCGCAACTCCTCCTCGCCCTCGCCCTGCTCGCTGTGGCTGGTTGCTCTGGACCGGTGATCAAGTCGGCGGATCGCCGCGTGTACAGTCTGATTGATGAACGCCAGGAGGCCGCCCTCGGCGAACAACACGACATACGCATCCGCGAAGACGACGGTCTGATCGGTACCGCCGGGAGTATGTACAGCTTCACACCCAGCCCGCTGAGCGCGGACATCCCGCCGGAGTTTCGACCGACGGAAGAGGTGGCCATCGCCGAAGAAGAACCCGCCGAGGAACACAACGCGGGAGACGTCGACGAAGTCACAACGGACGAGGAGCAGGCTGCTCCGATGACGCAGAGCATCTTTCCTGACGACCAGCAGGACCGAGTGATCCACAACAACCTGGAGCAAGTGCTCGCCTACGCCCTAATGCATGGCCGCGACCTGCAAAATGCGAAGGAAGATCTCTATCTCGCCGCGTTGGACCTATCTCTAGAGCGGCATCTCTGGACGCCACGGTTCATGGCCGGGCTGGAATCGACGCTAAGTGGCGCTGGCGATCGCGCCGTTCCGCCGCAGTTCGATCGCGCGATGCAAACCGTAAGCGACGTGTCCGTGCGCCAAGAGCTGCCCTTCGGCGGCTTCCTCACCGCCCAAGCCATACACACGCTCACGCGTCAAGTCGGTGACATGGTCGACCAGGGTAGCACCGGGCAGGTCATTCTCAGTGCCAACCTGCCGTTGCTTCGCGGCGCCGGTCCCGTCGCCTACGAAAACCGATATCAACGCGAGCGCGATTTGATCTATGCGGTGCGCACGTTCGAACGGTTTCGACGTTTCTTCGTCGTCAGTGTTGCCGCGGATTACTTCAACCTCCAGCAAGCCAAGGCTGCCATCTCCAACACGTTCAAGAGTTATAACAACCGTAGCAACGACTGGGAAAAGGCGGAATTCATCCGCAAAATGGGCCGGAGTCGCGACGTCGCCGAAGCACCGCGTGCTAAGGCGAACTTCAGAAGCTCCGAGTCTGCACTCGTTAGCGCCAAGGAACGATACGCGACGGCGCTCGACCGTTTCAAGATCCGCATCGGCATGTCCGTAGACAGTTGGCTCGACGTGGTTGATCAGGAAGCCGACGAGAGTTCGAGCGCCGTAGACCGACTTCTTCCCAACGTCCAAGAAACCGAAGCAGTCGCAACAGCCGTTCGCTATCGCCTCGACCTGCTCAATAGTATCGACCAGTTGGATGACTTCCGGCGCGGCGTCGTCAACACCAAGAATGCCATTCTCCCCGACCTAACGCTCTCGGGTTCCTACGCCACGGACTCGAACGCGGACCGTCAACGACCGGGTAGTTTGCGCGAAGATCGGGCGACATGGCAGGCGGCCATATCTGTCAGAATGAGCGACCGCTGGGAGGAAACCACGGCACACCGGCGGGCGCTCGTAATTCTGCGTCGAGAAGAACGCAACCTTGAGGAGTTCACGGACTTGGTCCGCTCCGAGGTGCGAAGGGCCGCGCGTCGCATCGATCAGGAAACCAGCCTGCAGAAAATCCAAGTGGCCAACCGGAACGAAAACGCCATGCGTGTGGACGCGGCACGTGCTCAGGTTGACCTCGGGCGATCCACAAACCAGGACGTCGTCGACGCGGAAAATGACTTGCTCCGGGCCGAAAACGATCTCGCCCAGGCGATCGCCAACTACCGGCGGGCCATTCTCGAATTCAGGCGTGATACCGGCACGCTTCGCATCGACGACGACGGACGATGGGGAACCGGCCACGACACCGGATCGTGAACCTTTCGACACGTTCGAAACGCACGTTCGGAAATCACCATCTCGTGGCAATGCCGGTACGCGCATCTTTGTTCTGCACCGCCAGCAAATATCGCTGGTGCTGGTGCTGCTGCTGGTGCTGCTGCTGGTGCGTGAATCCTTTCTCGCACCTCTTCCCAGAGGGGTCCGATAGGGAATCCGCTCACGCACAATGACCCCATCGATTTCGACAACTCCCGGTGTAACATTGGTGTAATCAGCCCGCGATGCGGACAGGTTCTGACGCAGATCATCTTTGTCGATTTCCGTTCAACCTGATACGCTACGATGCGTCGATCTATAGGACTGAGCCCCCCGATCGCGTCGAGTGTATCTGGGATTTCAGCCGAGAAAGGGTGCAGCGCGATGACGTCAAGCACAACATCACCGCCGAAAGCTAAGAAATCGTTCTCTTCATCCGCTATGCCCGATAGTGGATACGGCGGCGCCCCCTCTGGACGCGGCAAGGTGCTGTTCGTCGCCGCGCTACTTACCGCGATAGGGCTAACCGCCGGAGCTTGGCAATTGGGGGCCTTCGGATCCTCCTCAAACGAAATCAAGGCGGACCGGTTCACCGTAGCCGAACGCAGCTTCAGCGTAACCCTTCGCGAAAAGGGTGAACTCAAGCCGATCAAGTCCACCAACATTGCCTCTGCGGTCGAAGGCCGCTCCACCATAATCAGTCTGATACCCGAAGGAACGGCCGTCAAAAAAGGCGACCTCCTTGTGGAATTGGCCACCGATCAGCTGGAAAGCCGAATCAGTCAGGAAGAGCTCAAAGAGACCAACGCCATCACCGCGTTCGAATCGGCCAAGACCGAGCTGGAGATTCAACGCGATAAGAACGCCAGCGACAACCGCAAGGCCAAACTGAAAATCGAACTCGCCCAACTCGAGCTTGAAAAATATCAAAAGGGTGAATGGCAGCAGCAACTTACCGACGCCGGCATCGCCATCAAACAGGCAGAGATAAGTCGTGATCGAAGGAAGGAAGCCCTTGAGGCTGCAACTCAGCTGTTAAAACGCGACTGGGTGACCAAACTGCAGTTCCAAGAGGACAAATTCAACTTCACAAAAGCAGAGTGGGATCTTGTCAAAGCCAACCAGTCCAAGGACGTGCTCCTGAAGTACACCCACATCGCCGACCTTCGCCGACGTGAGTCCGACCTGGAAGAGGCCAATAAGGAAGCCGATCGCATCCTGAAAAACGCGAACGCTGAAGAGATCAAGAAAATACGCGCTGTGGAAGGGAAGGAAAAAGAACTCGGACTGATCCAAGAACTGTTGGCTAAGCTGCACCGACAGATGGAAAACAGCCGCATCTACGCGCCGACCCACGGTTTCGTGGTCTACTTCGCTGGCGGCGGAGGCCGTCACTTCATGTCAAGCGATAGCCAGATTCGCGAGGGTGCCACCGTTCATGAGCGACAAATACTCATGACGCTTCCCGACACGTCGGCCATGTTGGTCATCGTTCGAATTCACGAGGCCAAGACCGACAAATTGGAACTCGGCCAAATCGCTCGCGTGACCATCGAGGGCATACCCGATCGAAAATTCTCTGGCGTGGTTTCCAAGATCGCCGCCGTCGCAGATTCGCAAAACCGCTGGCTGAATCCCGATCTGAAAGAGTACGAAACGGAGATCAAGCTTGATCCTGTCGACATCCCCCTCAAGCCCGGCGTGACCGCACACGCTGAGATCTTGGTCGAATCCGTCGACGACAAGCTCGCCGTCCCAGTACAGGCTGTCTACTCCAAGAGCGGTCAACGATACGTCTTTCGCGACGGCGCCAAGGAAGTGGGGCCGGTCAAGATAACCGTCGGCGCGATCGGAACCGAGTGGGCGGAAGTGTCGAACGGGCTCACCACCGGTGATCGTATTCTCCTGGCGTTTTCGGACGCCCAGAAGCGTATGATCCCCGACGTACCGCTGTCCGAACGCGGCGGTTCGCGCATGGGCGCATCACGCACCTCGCGCAAACCGGCATCTCACAAGGCCGGGAGTCGTAAAGGCCCGCCGGCCGGTGCGAAAGGCAAACACGGGAGTTACCCGAAAGGTTCCAGTCGACACGGAGACGCTGCAACGCCAGACAGTCACGGAACGACGGAACGTGTCGCCGACGGCGCCAGCCACACACCGCACGCCGGGTCGAACACCACAACGGAGCAGTCCACTCCGTGACGATTGCCTCGATCAAAGACATGACCAAGTTCTACGGGTCGTCGGGGAGCGACGTGCGCGTCCACGCACTACGCGGCGTGTCGATCGACTTTGAAGAGGGCGAATCTGTGGCCATTCGCGGGCAAAGCGGGTCGGGCAAGAGCACGCTCATGAACCTGCTCGGTTGTCTCGACCGCCCGACCTCCGGGCGCTATTTCCTAGGCGACATCGACGTCGCCCGTCTCGACGATGATCAGCTTTCCGAAATTCGCGGCGAGCGTATCGGGTTCGTCTTCCAGAGCTTTAACTTGATCGCGCAGTTGACGGTGCTCGAAAACCTCGAAGTCCCCCTGTTCTATCAAGGTCGACCGCCCCACGAACGCCTGGCCAGGGCAAAACAACTCGCAGAACGTGTTGGACTTGGCGATCGCGGACATCACCGCCCGGCGGAACTGTCCGGTGGCCAGCAGCAGCGAGCGGCCATCGCCCGCGCGCTAATTAACGACCCATTGTTGATCTTGGCCGACGAGCCAACCGGAAACCTCGACACCGCCACCGGCGATATGATACTCAAGCTCTTCGACGAACTCCACGCCGACGGCAAGACAGTCATCGTCGTCACGCATGAGCCCGAAGTGGCCGACCGATGCGACCGGATCATCACACTCCGCGACGGCGAACTCGTCGAAGACGTCCGCACAGGACACGTCAGACCCACCGCAGCCGCCACACCCGTCTAGCGCTCCGTCACAACTTGAACGACAGACTTACCGAGCCGCGTCGGTAAGGAAGCGGACGCTGGATATCCGGTCGTGACAGCTCGAAAACACTCCCTCACGGTCGCGGCTCGGATCGCACGAACCCGGCATTTGAGTCATGGCAAAGCACTTGCTGCCCGCGCATTTGGATGCTGGCAAAGTGCAGGACGCCCAGTGGCACCACTGCGTTCGAGCAAAGGCATCGCCCACCACGAGACGTACCGCTCGAAGGCGGAGGTCAACCGCTGTCGCGACCGCCGGGAGTTGATATACTGCCCGCCGACCCGAGCGACGAACAAGGTGATCCGGTAACGGAACCTGCTTGATGCCGGAGTTGATGCGCAAGCGACAAGAATCCAGGGGACGGTCTCCAGGAGTTACACAGTCCACGCGGCGTTGTGTTCAATTTCACGCTAGTGCAGCGTCACACCCTAATCTTCGGGTTGTCGCCGCCCGCACCACCGGAGCCAAGCGCGCCGGTCAGAGCCCGCCGTGATAGCGGTGGGACCGGTCCGCGGGCTGGCGCCCACGGCTCTGATGCCGTCGCAAACCCGTAGATTTTTCTGTGGCGCACGACTAGTGCTGTGTCACGCCTTAAGTCTAGGGTTCGAGAAGTCCGCTCCCGCACGGTCGCGGCTCGGATTGGGCAAAAGCAACCCTAAGGTTTAGCGATGACGGAGCACTAGGCCGCCACGCGAACAGAGCTTGCTCCAGGTTTGATTTCATGGCCCAACGAAGATTCCTGGTTACCGCCGCCCTGCCCTACTCCAACGGGCGACTCCATGTGGGCCACATTGCCGGCGCCTATCTTCCGGCCGACACCTACGTTCGATACCTCCGCGCCAGCGGTGCGGACGTTCGTTTCATCTGCGGGAGCGACGACAACGGCGTAGCAGCGCTGAAGAGTGCACGCGATCAAAACCGCACAGTCGAGCAGCTTACCGCCCACTACAATCAATCCCAAAGCAAGGATTTCGCGGCGCTCGATATCGAATTCGACATCTTCGGCGGCACGCACCAACCGGATTACGTCGAGACCCACGAACGTTTCGCTCAGGAATTTTTCTTGCGCGTCTACGAGAAAGGCCTATTCACCAAGCGCACCACGAAGCAGCTCTACGACGAGGAAGCGAAGCAATTCCTCCCGGACCGATTCGTTCAGGGAACGTGTCCGCACTGCGCCAGCACGCACGCGTTCGGAGACCAGTGCGAAGACTGCGGCCAACCCGTCGAACAGCAGTCACTACTCAAGCCGATCAGCGTGATGACCGGAACCACCCCGGTGCTTCGAGAAACCATTCACTGGTACCTCCGGCTCGATCAACTTCAAGGCCGTCTCGCCAAATGGTTGGAACAGAAGAAGGATCCCCAACGGTGTGGGGCTACATGGCGACCGATCGTACTGAATCAGAGCTTGGGGCGCATAGAAAGCGAGGGGCTTCCCGAGCGAGCCATGACCCGTGACCTGACCTGGGGCGTCCCCGTTCCGCTCGACGACCCCGACGCCAAAGGGAAATCATTGTACGTCTGGTTCGACGCGCCGATTGGCTACGTCTCCTTCACAGCCGCGCTTTGCGAGCGACAAGGAGGTGGCGCCGCAGACTATGATCGCTGGTGGAAGCATCCCGATTGCAAGGTCGTCCACTTCATCGGCGAAGACAACATCGTGTTCCACGCCATCACATGGCCCGCGGTCATGCTTGCCACGCATGACAGTGACAGTCTTCAGGGCGAAGCCGGCGAATACCAGCTTCCGCACAACGTCGTCGCCAACTCGTTTCTCAACATCAAGTTCCCCGGCAAGGACGAGGAAAAGATCAGCAAGAGTCGCGGCACGGCTGTTTGGATCGAAGACTACTGCAAGACGTTCGATCCCGATCCGCTCCGGTACTACCTGACCGCCGTCGCCCCGGAAAGTGCGCGAACGACCTTCGACATCGACGACTTCATCGCACGAAACAACGGCGAGCTGCTCAACGCCTTCGGCAACTTCTTCAACCGAACGCTGACGTTCGCGCATAAGTACTTCGAAGGACGTGTGCCCACGACCGGTACGCGAGACGCGGTGGACGACGAGCAACTAGCCGCCTGCCGAACCGCAGCAGACGAAGCCGCAGCACATTTTGAGCAGTGCCACTTCAAGCTCGCCCTTTCGACGGTGATGGGCTTGGCGCGCTCCGCCAATGCCTATTTCGACGCGACCAAGCCGTTTCGCACTAGAAAAACAGACATGAACGCGTGTGGACGGGCGATCAATGTGTGCCTTCAGACCGCGCGAACGCTGACGACCATCGTCGCGCCGGTCTTACCCGGGTCGGCAGAGAAATGTGCGGAGATGCTCCGCCTCGATGACGCCTGGCGCACATGGTCGTCCGCGACCGACGAATTGGCCACCGGACACGAGCTCGGTGAACCGGTGATTCTGATCAAGAAGCTCGACGCGACCGAGCTGTTTAGCGAATAGACGTACGCCCGCCGACGACCGGTAGCGTTCTGTTTTTTCCGTCGTCGTGGTAGGCTGACCGTCGTGAATCGGCGCGGCGTTCTTGGCAGATCGGTCGCGATAAATTGACGCCTTGCGGTCTGGTGCTCTGTCAGCCCTCGAACGACGGGTTTATCGAGCCGCGACCGTAAGGAAGCGGACGTTAGAATTCCGCTCGTGACAGCTGTAAGAACGCTCCCTCACGGTCACGGCTCAGATCGAACGAACCCGGCATTTGAGTCGTGACGAAACACTAGGAATCCATCTGTGGTCAGGTGACCTATCAGTGTGTTGAACAAAGCCGGTATTCAATCGTGTCGCCGCGAACCCGACCGCGACAGCGTACTTTGTCCCCGTTAGGAGGGCGAAATCGCTAATGGATCACCGGCTGGAAGCCGGTGCCACACTTTTTCAACGGCCTGCTTTATGTTTACCGTCAACAACAATCCAAGTCGGCGTGAGCTCAAGAAGTTCGCCGTGGCGGTGCTCATCGGTTTCGGCGTCATTGGTGCGATCACATGGTGCGCCGCGTGGTACCAATCCGGAGACACCGGCGCCTTAGCGTGGAGCGGTCGAACGCCGCAGTGGGTGGCCATCGCCGCTTGGTCGCTTGGCCTAGGGATGGCCCTCGCCGGCCTTGGTCCTAACTTCGTGGGGCGACCGGTTTACATCGTATGGATGACGTTCGGCGTGACAATGGGCATGGTCATGTCGACGATCGCGCTGACCCTGATGTTCTTCGTGCTGCTGCCGGTTTTTTCTCTGGTGGTTCGCGTCGGTGACCCCATTCGCAAGAAACTGTCCGATGGGGAGACGTATTGGGAAGACTACAGGCCCCACGAGGCGACGCTTGAGCGCATGCAGCGGCAGTTTTGACGCAATTCCGGCGACTGGTGAATCGGATATGAAATCGTGTACGTCTTAGGTCTTTCATGCTACTACCACGACGGGGGCGCCGCCCTCGTACACGACGGCCAGCTTGTCGCTGCGGCCGAGGAAGAGCGATTCAACCGCAAGAAACACTACAGCGACTTCCCGAAGTTGGCTGTTGAGTATTGCCTGCGCGAAGCCGGCATCACGATCGATCAGGTTGACCACATCGGTTTCTACGAGAAACCACTCGTCAAGTTCAACCGTATTCTCGAAACCATCCTCGCGTGCTGGCCTCGGACCTATTTTGCATGGCTCAAAGCCATGCCCCTCTGGTTGACGCAGCGGTTGCACATCGGTAGCGAAATCCAGAAACACCTCGGCGTGGATCAAGACATCTTGTACTGCCAACACCACCTCTCCCACGCCGCAAGTGCCTTTCTTGTGTCACCGTTCGAGGAAGCAGCCATCATCACGGCGGACGGCGTCGGTGAATGGACCACGACGAGTTGGGGCCGGGGGTGCGGTTCGGACATGACCATGATCAAGGAAATCCGCTTTCCGCATTCGATCGGTCTGTTGTTCAGCGCCATCACCGCCTACCTCGGTTTTCGCGTGAACGACGCCGAGTGGAAGGTGATGGGTCTGGCGCCGTACGGCAAACCGACCTACGTCGACAAGTTTCGCGAGGTCGTCGACATCAAAGACGACGGCAGCATCCGCTTGGACCTGAGGTACTTCGCACTGGCCTACTCGACGACGCGAACGTTCACCAGCCGATGGGAACAACTGTTCGGCCAACCACAACGACGCACCGAGGCGGAACTGACGGACTTCCACCGAGACATCGCCCACTCCGGGCAGAAGATTATCGAAGAAATCATGGTCAAGCTCGCGACCCACGTACACCGCGAGACCGGGCTCGACAACCTTTGCCTCGCCGGCGGCGTCGGGCTCAACTGCGTGGCCAACTGGCGCATCCTGAAGGAATCCGGCTTCAAGAACATCTTCATCCAACCCGCCGCCGGTGACTCGGGCGGCGCGCTCGGCACGGCGTTCTATATCTACAACTCCGTCTTGAAGAACCAGCGTGTCTTCCGCATGGACCACGCCCTATGGGGACCGTCGTTTGCCGATGATGAAATCGAAGCGGCGCTCGAAGGCGTGGGCGCTGCCTACGATCGCGTCGACAACGAAGAACAGCTTATCGAACGCACCGTCGAATTGCTCCTCGGCGGTCAGGTCGTGGGCTGGTTCCAAGGACGCATGGAGTTCGGCCCGCGTGCCCTGGGCGCGCGTTCGCTCCTGGCTGACGCCCGCCGGGAAGACATGAAGGACGTGATCAACGCGAAGGTTAAGTTTCGCGAAGCCTTCCGCCCGTTCGCCCCGGCCATCATTCGCGAATGTGCCCACGAATACTTCGACATGCCCGAGGGACTGGACGCACCGTATATGCTCCTGGTCCCCAAGGTTCGCGAAGACAAGCGGTCGATCATTCCCGCTGTGACGCACGCGGACGGCACGGGTCGCGTGCAGACGGTGACGGAGGAGCAAAACGGACCGTACTACCGGCTGATTCGAGCGTTCGGAAAACGCACCGGCGTCCCCGTATTGATCAACACATCGTTCAACGTTCGTGGCGAGCCGATTGTGTGTACGCCCGAGGACGCCTACAATACCTTTGTCAACACGGGAATCGACGCACTGGTGATCGGATCGTTCATCGTCACGCAGAAACCGGGCGCCGTGGATTTCGAAGCCGGAATGCGTCGAAGTGTGGCATTGGAAACGGCGCCGGCGAACCGATAGCACCGAACAACGGCGGCTTCGACGACGCGGATCGCCGGAGTCCGGTCGGGCAACGGACTGTCCGCTCTGCGGTCGGCGTATCAAGAGGGAAACCGCAATGGCCAAGCCATCGCTACTCAAAGAATTCGTGCTGTTCATCAAGGTGGAAAAAAAGTGGTGGCTTATACCGCTGATCGCGGTGTTGTTGATCGTCGGCGGTCTGGTGCTGTTCGCGAGTTCCTCGCCCATGGCGCCGTTTTTATATCCACTTTTTTGACGACCGGGGGCGTTTCTCATCATACCGGTTTGGTCCAGCGGAAAAACCGTTGAGCCGCATCATCGCCGTGCCGATAACTGATGAGAATGCGCGGGTTGGATCGCGATTCGGGTAGGTCGGTCTCGACAGCGACGCCGCCAGATTCATCGTGACTCGTGGACGCTCTGATGGACGGTCATCAATCAAACAGACGTTGCAACCACAAGCCACGCCCACCGTTCGGAGGACGGCGCCATGAGTAAGGTCATCTGCGTCTGCGGCGCCCGTCCCAACTTCATGAAGATTGCGCCCATCGTTAAGGTGTTGGGTCGAACCGACGGCGTCGAGTCACGTTTGGTACACACCGGACAACACTACGACGAACGCATGAGCGATCTGTTCTTCGAGCAACTGCACATCCCCAAACCGGACATTAACCTCGACGTGGGCAGCCTGTCCCACGCCGCGCAGACGGCTGAGGTAATGAAACGATTCGAACCCGTCTGCCTCGAAGAGCGGCCGGATTGGGTGGTCGTGGTTGGCGACGTAAACAGCACGCTGGCGTGCGCGCTGGTGGCGGTCAAGCTCGGCATTCGCATCGCCCACGTCGAAGCCGGTCTTCGCAGTTTCGATCGGGCCATGCCCGAGGAAATCAACCGCGTGCTCACCGACACCATCAGCGATCAACTCTTCGTCACGGAACCGAGCGGGTTGGACAACCTACGCCGCGAAGGTGTCGACGACGACCGCGTCCACCACGTGGGCAACGTCATGATCGACACACTGCTGGCGTGTCGCGAGCGGGCCGCGCAGTCCGACATCCATCAACAGCTTGGTTTGTCGGCGGGGTCGTATGCATTGGCCACGCTGCATCGACCGAGCAACGTGGACGATCGCGCTACTTTTGCGGGCATCTTGGACGCCCTCGAAGCGATCGGCCAAGACATGCCCGTAATGTTCCCCATTCATCCGCGTTCCAGAAACAACCTCGAATCGCTTGGCTTGCGCGAGCGGGTCGAAAGCATGACCAACCTGAGGCTGATCGACCCGTTGGGCTACCTGGACTTCCTCAAGTTGATGTCGGACGCAGCGGTGGTGCTTACAGATTCCGGTGGCGTTCAAGAGGAGACGACGATTGTCAACGTACCGTGCCTAACGCTTCGCGAGAACACCGAACGACCCGTCACCATCACGCAGGGAACGAATCAACTGACTGGTAGCGATCCCAAAGCCATACTCAACGCCTATCAAGATATCAGACAATTGCCACCAAGCGCTGCATCGCCGCCTCATCTGTGGGACGGGCACGCGGCTGAGCGAATTGTAGCCATACTAACTGGAACAACTTGCCGCACTACGGCGGAGGTATCGAAATGAAGCATCGCGTGTGTACGGCTTGGTCCACGTGGAACGCGGCAAAACGCCAAGGCGGTGACCGATGAACATGACCGTTGTGGGAACGGGTTACGTCGGACTGGTCGCGGGCACATGCTTCGCCGACAGCGGCAACCGCGTGGTGTGTGTAGATTGTGACACCGACAAAGTGGAACGGCTTCGACGTGGGGAAATCCCGATCTACGAGCCCGGTCTTGCGGAAATCGTAGATCGCAACGCCCGCGCCGGACGGCTCACTTTTTCGACGGATCTACCATCCGCCGTCCGCGACAGCTCGGTCATCTTTATCGCCGTAGGCACCCCGCCGGCGGAAGACGGGTCGGCCGATCTTTCGGCGATTCTCAGCGTGTCTGAAGAAATCGGGCGAAGTATGAACGGCCGCCGACTCGTGGTGATGAAGAGCACGGTTCCGGTGGGCACACACCTTCGCGTAATGGAAGCCATCGGCGCCCAGACGGATCACCCGCTCGACTACGTCAGCAATCCGGAGTTTATGAAAGAGGGCGCCGCGATCGAAGACTTCACGAAGCCCGACCGTGTCGTCATCGGATGCAGCAGCGACGCCGCCGTTGCGACCATGAAGGAACTCTACGCGCCGTTTATGCGGCGCAGCGAGCGCATTCTCGTCATGGACCCGGCCAGCGCAGAGATGACCAAGTACGCCGCCAACGCGCTTTTGGCTACGAAAATATCGTTCATGAATGAGGTGGCCAACCTCTGCGAGCGGTTCGGCGCCGACGTCGAACACGTGCGTCGTGGCATTGGTTCCGACGCGCGCATCGGCAATGCGTTCCTCTTTCCCGGCGTGGGCTATGGCGGCTCGTGCTTTCCGAAAGATGTTAGCGCGCTAGTGACCATGGGCGAACGCGTCGACTTTCCGGTTCGCATTGTCAGCGCTGTACAAGAGGTCAATAAGCGTCAACGAGCACTGTTCGCACAGCGAATCATCGATCATTTCGGCGACGCCTGCGCCAAGACTACGTTGGCCGTGTGGGGATTGGCGTTCAAGTCGCGCACCGATGACGTACGCGAGTCGCCGGCGATTGCAGCCATCGAAATGTTTCTCGAAAGAGGTATGCGCGTCCAAGCTCACGATCCGGAGGCCATGGGAACCGGCGCTCAAGAGCTCAATAGACTATTGGGCGCAAACGTGGGCGATCAGGTCATTATGAACGAAGATGGGTACGCGGCGTTGGTCGACGCGGACGCGCTGATCATCTTCACCGACTGGCCCAAGTTTCGCACGCCTGACTTCGACCAGATCGCGCGGAACATGCCAAGTCGCCTGATTTTTGACGGCCGCAACATGTACGATCCGCAACTGCTGGCTGCTCGGGGTTTCCATTATCATTGCGTGGGACGACCGACGCACCCGGTTACCTGACAAAGGCATGATTTTGAAATCGACTAGGGTTGCGAGCGAGAAACGACCGTGTTCATTAGAGTGGACGCCCTAGTGCAGGGTCACACGTCCGCTTGTGGGTTTTGGGATTGGCTCGTCGGTTGGTGCGGCATCAGAACCGCGGGCGCCAGCCCGCGGACCGGTCCCATCGCTAGCGCGGTGGGCTCTGACCCGCCCGCTTGGTTCCGGTCGTGCCGGCGCGACAACCCGAAGGTTAAGGTGTGACGCTGCACTAGTCGACGCTACGTTGCGGAATCCTGTTAGTTAGACATTTTCAATGTGAGCTACTCCGTTGTCCAAGATCGTTGTTACTGGTGGTGCGGGGTTCATCGGGTCGCATCTTTGCGAAGCCCTGTTGGATCGTGGTGATCAAGTCGTCGCGTTGGATTGCCTGGACGATTTCTACGACCCAGCCGTCAAGCGACGCAATCTTGCGGTCGCAATGCGCAACGACCGATTCCGCCTAGTCGAAGGCGACATCCGCGACCCCGCAACGGTGAACAGCGTCATCGGTAGCGACGTCGACGCCGTGGTTCACCTGGCCGCCCGCGCCGGCGTTCGACCCTCAATCGAACAACCCATGCTTTACAACGACGTGAACATCATTGGAACCGGCGTGATTCTCGAAGCGTGTCGTGCGGCTAAGGTGCAACGTGTGATCTTCGGCAGCAGCTCCAGCGTATACGGCAACAACGAGAAAGTGCCGTTCTCCGAGTCGGACAACGTCGACCACCCCATCTCGCCCTACGCAGCCACGAAGCGCGCCGGCGAGTTGCTCTGTCATACGTACCACCATCTTTACGACATGCCCGTCACCTGCCTGCGATTCTTCACCGTGTACGGTCCGCGCCAGCGTCCAGACTTGGCCATCCACAAGTTCTCGCGTTTGATCCGCTCCGGTCAGCCCATCCCCGTGTTCGGCGACGGCAGCATGATGCGCGATTACACCTATGTCGATGACATCGTCGACGGCGTGCTCCGTGCGATCGACCGCTGCGATGGCTACGCCATATACAACCTGGGCGAATCACAACCGGTGGCGCTGAGTGATCTGGTAGCCATGCTCGAAGAGGCGTTAGGGCAGAAAGCGATCATCGATCGCCGCCCACTACAGCCCGGCGACGTCATGCGCACCTTCGCCGACATCACCCTCGCCCGCCGCGAACTTGGCTTTGAACCCACGACGGACATGCGTACGGGGTTGGCCCACTTCGTCGAATGGTTGAACCAAGACGCGTCCTGACGTTGCTGTCGCTCTCGCTGGAGCGTGATCGCTGGAACATGATCGCTGGAGCGTGAATCCCTTCTCGCTCCTCGACGAGTATCGAGAGGTAAACGCTCATCGAGAGAAGTGCCGAGAAAGGATTCACGGCACAGCACACAAATCATGACGTTGCTGCTGGAGTTCGCCGGACTGCTGGAGCGTGAATCCTTTCTCGCTCCTCCTCATCGTCTGACGTCGCACGATTCGAATCTCCGACTCACTCCGGTTGCCAAAAACAACGCTCTGGATAGCATGTCAATGCGAACGCGCCGGCGCCTTGGACGTTAGTGTACGTGGCGCACATCGAGCGACGGATTTACCGAGCCGCGCCCGTTAGGAAGCGGACGATTGATAGCCGGTCGTGGCAGTTCGAAAACGCTCCCTCACGGTCGCGGCTCGGATCGGACAAACCCGTCACTTGAATCGTGACAAAGCGGTAGTGTACGTGGCGCATCGGGGCACCTGAAAACAGGAGCAAACATGAAGGCATTGATCACCGGCGGGAGTGGGTTTGTTGGATCTCACCTGGCCGATCATCTCCTCGCCGATGGGCATGAGGTCATCGGGCTCGACGACCTCAGCACGGGCAACCTGTCGAACATCGCCCATCTTCAGGACAATCCACGATACAACCTCGTGCTGGACGACGTCCGCAATGAAAGCACCGTCCATCTACTCGTCGAACAATGCGACGTTGTGTTTCACCTTGCAGCCGCTGTCGGTGTTCAGTTGATCGTGGACCAACCGGTTCACACGATCGAGACCAACATCCATGGTACGGAGGTTGTGCTCAAGGTCGCCAATAAGTTCCGCAAGAAAGTGTTGCTCACGTCGACGAGCGAGGTGTACGGCAAGAGCGACAAGGTTCCGTTTCGCGAAGACGACGACACGGTACAGGGGTCGACGCGGTTTTCGCGCTGGTCCTACGCCTGTTCCAAAGCCATAGATGAGTTCCTCGGCCTTGCCTACCACCAGCAGTTCGGCCTGCCGGTTGTCGTGGCTCGCCTGTTCAACACGGTCGGTCCGCGCCAGACGGGGCAATACGGCATGGTTGTCCCCCGGTTCGTCGAACGCGCCCTGCGCAACCAGACGATCCAGATTTACGGTACGGGTAGGCAACGCCGCTGCTTTGCGTACGTCGGCGACGTGGTCGGCTGCCTCATCAAGCTTATGACAGAGCCCGCAGCGGCTGGTCGGGTCTACAACATCGGTTCAACCGAGGAAATCACGATCGACGCACTGGCTGACAAGGTGATTGCGCTGACTTCAAGTCGGAGCGAAAAGCAACACATTTCCTATGAAGAGGCTTATGGCAGATCGTTCGACGACATGATGCGTCGCGTGCCCTGCCTGGAACGGGTTCACGAAACCGTGGGGTACAAGCCCACGACGACGCTCGATCAAAACCTGGCCATGATCATCGAAGAAAAACGGCGAGCTATGGATACGTCGCCGTGACGACCGCTACGATTCGGTGAAGCCAATTGTCACGATACGACAAGAACCTATGGCGCGAGATCAGCATGCTCTTGCATCGCGACTGGGATCCGATCGGCACAAGCGGTGCCCCTGAAACGACGGGCGAATACGACTCGTATGTTGGGCAGGTCTATCAGCTCGTGACTGACGGTGCGGATGTCTGCACACTGGCCGCACACCTAGCGCGCATTGCGGACAAAGACATAGGCTTCAGTAACTCGGACGTGCGCGATCGCTGCCAATGTGTCGCTGAGCGACTGCGTTGTCTCCTTGATGATTCTTGATGGCTTCCGTACTCATGTTCGAGCGAGTGCGCTCGCTTCGCGACGGGTCAGGTAGCGGAACAATCGACGGCCGGCAGCTTCAGCAGCACCGACGTCCCGCTCGTAGCATCGCTCGACACAACGATCGTACCTCGATTGTCTTCGATCAAGTCACGGCAGAGTGCCAAGCCTAACCCGCGACATCGCCCACCCGCTTCGCCCGTCTTGCTCGATTGAAGCGGTTCGAAAATCGTGGGGAGTAATTCTTCCGGAATCGGTTCGCCCGTATTGCGCACGTCGATGGTCACCCACGCATCGCACCGCTCGGCGGACAGCGTCAAACGTCCGCCATGCTGCGCAGCCATGGCCTCACGCGCGTTGAGGAGCAGATTGAACAACACCTGTTGGAGTTGCAGGCGATCCACCCACGCGGTTAGCGTTTCATCCACGTTCAGCGTGACGGTGATTCCATCCTTGTCGAGGTCGCGACCCATGGCGATCAGCGCGTCTTGAACCACGCCGCGCACGGCCACATCGGTGCGCTCCGGAGGAGCGGAAGAGCTGACTTCGAGCAAGTTTGTCGACATGGCGATCAGAATTCGTGCGTTTTGCACGGTGACCTGCAACGTCTTCTGCACCAAATCGGCGTCACCGGACTCCTGTGCAGCCACCGCATAGTTCAACATGGGCGTGATCAGGTTGTTGACCTCGTGGGCGAACATCGGGGCTGCGATGCTGAGCACCGCCAACTGCTGCGCCTGTCGAACCTGCGCCTTAAGCCCGTCAAACTGCTCCTGAAGCCCAGCAAGGCAGGAAGCCAGGGTGTCGTCGGAAGCGGCCACGGGAACGGCATCGGTGACTGTCGGGACCGGCGTGACGGCAGTGCCGCCGGGCGGCGTGCGAACTGGTGATTGTATGGCCATGAGAACTCCGAAAGAGAATGCGATACATCTTGACGAAATCCGTCTCTGATCGAGGATATCGGCATGGGTCGCGTTGCGGCTTGAAGGGGCAACGGCATGGAACCGGTGGATTTGGTATTGGAAATACGCAACGTGCTGGATCGCCTCGATATTGAGGTGCGTGAGGGATACCTCGGCGGATCCGGCGGCGGACTGTGCAAGCTGCAGGGTCGCCGGGTCGTCTTCGTCGATCTCGACGCCGATACAGCCTCCATACTGGACGGCATGGTGGCGGCGCTGACCGCCCTGCCCGAGGCGGAAGGCGTCTTCCTACCGCCGGCCATTCGAGAATTGGTCGACCGGAAGAAACGGTAACACGCCAATCGGGAATATTGCTTGGGGGTTGAAATCGCCGTTGCAGCACATCTCGACTTCGGCCAAAATCATGTTGCGAGCCGGGCAACGTCAAGTTGCGTGAAAGCCGAATAGCCGAATTATGGGAATCGTGACTCCGATCCGTACCGGTCGGTGACGATCGAGCATTTGGTGTCCGAAATGGGCTGAGCGCATGAACGAAACCTTGCGTCCCGAGCCCGAGCTCGTAAGAGGGGGGAGCCGGAAGCGGCCGGTCTTGAGTGGCGACGGCACCGACTACAATGCACGTAGTCCTTCTCGCCTCAACTCCTACTCCGTTTTTTCTTGGCTTCAATGTAACCGACTATCGTGCTCAAGCATCCAATGAACGTAAAAACATGGGCAACGATTCAAGGGAGGAAACGACATGAACTTCAGACGACCGATCGCAGCCGTAGGACTTGTGCTGATTGCGGCCTACGTCGCTCAGAGTTATTCGGGACCGCCACGCGCTACGAATCAGGCGAGCGAAGACATCGAGCCGGGTAGGGGCAACAAGAATCGCGCGTATTCGGCGAAACGCTACGATCTCGGTCCGATGGCACCGAAGCGCCTAACCCAACTGGCCAAGGGTCTCTCCGCAGAGGAGAGGCACGTCCTTCTTGAAGAAGGAACCGAACGTGCATTTACCGGAGCGCTCGTCAACAATAAGAAAGAAGGCACCTATATGTGTCGCCTTTGCGGACTCCCGCTTTACGAATCCGATGCGAAGTTCGAATCGGGGACCGGTTGGCCAAGCTTCTTCAAGCCGTTCGATCCAACGCACGTACGCGAAGTGCTTGACACCAAGCTTGGCGCTGTGCGGACAGAAATCGAGTGCGGTCGATGTCGATCGCACGTTGGGCACGTGTTCAACGACGGACCTCGCCCCACTGGCTTGCGATTTTGTATGAACTCAGCGGCGTTGAAGTTTTATGAGACCGGCGCGACGCGGCCTCCCGAAACTCGACCCGTCGAAACCGCGACAGCTTATTTCGCTGGTGGATGTTTCTGGGGAATCGAAGACAAGTTCCAACAGGTGCCCGGCGTGATCGACGCCGAATCCGGCTATCAAGGGGGACACCTGACGAAACCGGAATATCAGGAGGTCAGCCGCGGCTACACTGGGCATGCAGAGACCGTGCGGGTGACATTCGATCCGGCGCAGGTGGGCTATGCACGGCTACTCAAATGGTTCTTTACGTTTCACAATCCGACACAGAAGAACCGACAAGGCCCGGACATCGGCAGTCAATACCGGTCAGCCATCTTCGCCGCCGACGACATGCAGCTCACCGAAGCAAAGGCGTTCATCGAAGCGCAACAGCGATCGGGTCGATTCCACAGCAGCAAGATCGCGACCGTTGTGGAACGGGCGGGGAAGTTTTTCAAAGCCGAAGACTACCACCAGAATTATCACGCTCGGCACGGCGGGTCCTGCTCGATCGATTCGGGCGAGTAAGCGAATCCGTTACCACGTGATAGACTACGCAACGGTTCCGACGATAGGCGATCTTGGGCCAAGAGACGGTGCGTTCACAGACGCATCGAGCCGAGAGGAGACTTAGGATATGCCGCTGTTTTCGGGGTACATGAATTGGCTGCACACGCGCTGGCCGGCAGGGACGGTGGAGAAACTTCCCGACGTGCGCGCCGACGGAACCACGGCGGTTCCCGGGCTGCGCGTTGTCGGAGACCTCGCCGGCGTTCCGCTGCTGAAGTTCTCGGTGGATACGGGGGCTAAGGCGGTTCTAGGAATCCTTGCTGACCCGGGATTCACGCGCGGTGGCGAAGACGGCGACAGGTTCGACGTCGCCATCGTGGGCGGCGGGCTTTCGGGTGTGGCCGCTGCGATTGAAGCCAAGAAGGCCGGGCTGAGGTTCGCAATCTTTGAAGCCGCCAAGACGTTCGCGACCATCAAGGACTTTCCCAAAGGGAAACCCATCTTCACCTATCCGGCAGACATGACACCGGCGGGCGACCTCAAACTGACCGCCGATGTCAAAGAAGACCTCGTGGCTGAGCTGGAAGCGCAACGGGAAGCGCACGGCATTGAACCGATCATGGCACGCATCGAACGCGTCGAACGCCAAGGCAAATTCTTCGTTCTGCACGCCAAAGACACAACGTTCGAGGCCCAGCGTGTGATCGTCGCCATAGGACGCAGCGGCAACTTCCGCAAGCTCGGCGCCCCCGGTGAGGATAAACCCAAAGTATTCAACCGACTGCACGATCCGATGGAGTTCGCCAAGAAGCGCGTTCTGGTGGTCGGTGGCGGTGACTCGGCCATCGAAGCGTCGATCGCACTCGCCCTCGCGGGGGCCAAAGTCACGCACAGCTATCGACGAGATGCGTTTTCCCGTCCCAAGCCGGAGAACGTCGAGAAGCTCGACCAGCTTGTCGCTGACCCGACAGCGAACGTCGCCATCGAGAATCCGACATCCGAACGCGTGACCACCGCATTCACGCCGGCCATGTGTGCGCGGGTCGGGGAGGGCTCAATTTGTCTGGCCATGTCGACGCAAGTCGCCGAGATTCGCGACGACGCGGTCGACTTGAAGAATGCCGACGGGAACATCGAAACGCTACCGAACGACGTCGTTTTTTCCATGATCGGCCGCGAGCCGCCGCTGGGCTTCTTTCGCCGTAGCGGCGTACCCATACGCGGCGAGTGGCAATCGAAGACCTACATTTCGTTCGGTCTGTTCTCGCTGTTTTGTATCTTTCTGTTCCATTGGAAAAAGAACGCCTCAGAGTTGCCCGTTCAAAGATGGTTTCAAGAACGCGGCTGGTTTCCGTTCAACGTTGGCGAACTATTCGCTTTGCTCGGCGACTCGATATCGACGGCCGCCAACACGAAGACTCATGTTCTTTACGCCTTGAAGAACTCGATGTTCGATGGAAGTTTCTACTATACGCTCGCGTACTGTCTCTTGGTTGTGATCTTCGGCGTCCGAAGAATCCGCAGGCGCAAGACACCATACGTCAAAGTGCAGACGCTCACGTTGATGGCCATTCAATGTTTCCCACTGTTCATTCTCCCACAACTATTGTTGCCGTGGGCGGGGAACAACGGATGGTTCGAGTCTGGTGCGCTCGGTTGGATCGGGGACCAGTTCTTTCCGAACGCATCGTATTGGCGTGCCTACGGATTCGTGTTGGCTTGGCCGCTGTTCGTTGGGAACGCGTTCACCTCCGAACCGATCTGGGCCTGGTTGATTCTGAGCTTCGTGCAAACATTTGTAATCCTCCCATTGATCATTCGCCGCTGGGGAAAGGGCGCGTACTGCGGATGGATATGTTCTTGCGGCGCGCTGGCCGAAACGCTCGGCGACACGCATCGCCACAAGATGCCGCACGGACCCATTTGGAACCGCCTCAACATGGTCGGGCAAGCGGTGCTCGCGTTTGCGTTCGTCTTGCTCGCCCTACGGATCGGCGGATGGATTTGGCCCGGCTCGGCGATGCACACTGGGTTTAACTACTTCGCCGAGAAACTGCCATACCTCAATTACAAATGGCTGGTCGATCTCATGCTGGCCGGCGTGCTGGGGGTGGCGTGCTACTTCTGGTTCAGCGGCCGCGTCTGGTGCCGATTCGCCTGTCCCCTGGCTGCGTTGATGCACATCTATGCCCGCTTTTCTAAGTTTCGTATCTTCGCGGAAAAGAAGAAGTGCATATCGTGTAACGTATGTACGTCGGTATGCCATCAGGGCATTGACGTGATGAACTTCGCGAACAAGGGTGTAGCCATGGAAGATCCGGAATGCGTGCGTTGCTCCGCCTGTGTGCAGAGTTGCCCCACTGGCGTGCTCTCGTTTGGACGGTTCGACGCCTGCGGCACCCCGGTCCACGATCGACTGGCCGCGTCGCTCGTGCGTGTAAGCGAAGTGGGATTACCGGGGAAGTCATGATCGAGCGAACAGAGCCTGACCAGAACAAACATAGATAGGAGTTTGCGAATGAATACCGAGACTACACATAGTGCGAACGTGTTTGAATCCGCCATACAGCGACTGGACCTGGCCGCCAAGCACTTGACCGTCGCCCCCGAGACCGTCGAGCGATTGAAACGCCCGAAGGCGCTGCTCGAAGTGTCAATACCCGTGCGCATGGATGACGGATCGCTCCGCGTGTTCACCGGGTATCGATGCCGACACGACGACACGCGCGGACCGGCCAAGGGCGGAATTCGCTTTCACCCCAACGTCTCTCGGGCGGAAGTGCAAGCGCTGGCGTTCTGGATGACGTGCAAGTGCGCCTGCGTCGGCATCCCATTCGGCGGTGGCAAAGGCGGCGTGATCGTGAACCCGAAAGAACTCTCACACTTGGAGTTGGAGCGACTCAGTCGCGGATACATGCAACAGGTCGCCGACTTCGTCGGTCCAGACACCGACGTCCCCGCACCGGACGTCTACACCAACGCCACGGTCATGGGTTGGATGATGGATGAATACTCAAAGATCGTTCGCAAACGCACGCCCGGCGTGATCACCGGCAAGCCCATCCCCTTAGGCGGAAGCCTGGGACGCGACGACGCCACAGGGCGCGGCGCCTATTACTGCATCAAGGAAATCGAGAAGCGTCGCAACTGGGATCCGAAGACGATCCGCGTGGCCGTACAAGGGTTTGGTAACGCCGGGCAGAGTGTGGTAAGACTGCTCCACCAAGACGGCTACAAGATCGTCGCAGTGAGCGATTCCCGCGGCGGCATTCACTCTGACGACGGCTTCGACGTGCCCAGTCTCATAAAGCAGAAGAACGAAACGCGAACGCTCAAAGCCGTCTATTGCGAAGGCAGCGTGTGTGAGTTGATCCCAGCCAAGAGCATAACCAACGAAGAGCTCTTGGAGTTGGATGTCGACCTGCTCCTCCCCGCCGCGCTTGAGAACCAGATTTCCTCAGCCAACGCCGCCAAGATCAAAGCGTCTGTCATCGTGGAGTTGGCCAACGGTCCCACAATGCTCGAAGCCGATCCCATTCTTGCCGAGCGCAAACTACTCGTCGTTCCCGACATTATCGCCAACGCCGGCGGCGTTACGGTTAGTTACTTCGAGTGGGCGCAAAACCGGGCAGGATACTATTGGTCGCTTGAGGAAGTTCAAGACAAACTACGCAGAATCATGCAGACTGAATTCAACGCGATCTATGACACGATGGACCGAATCAAGACCGACATGCGCACAGCCGCGTATGTTCACGCGTTGGGTCGCATCAGTGCGGCTCTGGAGTCACAGGGGACGGCCGAATATTTCTCGGCCTCGTAGATGCAGTGTAGATTCGAACGCGTAGCGCAGGCATCTTGCCTGCACCGTAATCGCGTCCCGTGCAGCTCGAAACCTGCGCTACGAGTGACTGGGCGCTGCAGTCGTAGGTGAGATGCGGGTTCTGACTGGATCGTGGCGGAAAGGATTCACACCACAGCGACCACTGATGGGAGAGAATCATGGTAAATAGGTTCGTCTTGGTTATGATAGTTTTCATTACGGCCAGCGGGGCATGGCGAGCAGCAAGTGCGCACGGGGGGAAACCAACGCCGCGTGCGAAGGCGTCATCGGCAGACCACGGCCGGTTCGACCAATCCGCTTGGGATTCCATCTTACGAGAACATGTCGACGCTCGGGGATTGGTCGACTATGTCGGTATCAAGAACGCCCCACTGTTTCGCAAGTACATTGCGAGCCTGGCTACTGCGTCAGCAGACAAGCTCGTCGATGATGACGACAGACTTGCATTTTGGATCAACGCCTACAATGCACTAACGATTCAGGCTGTCCTACAAACCCTACCCGCCGACCGATCGACTTGGTCACAGTACCACATCACTGAGCAGAAAGTCGGCGGCCTGTCCATCTGGAAAGGCATCCGGTCTGACGTGGGCGGAGGTCGTTGGACGCTCGACGATATCGAACACAAAATCCTGCGCAAACAAGTCGGATTGCGCGACCCGCGTATTCATGTGGCGCTAGTGTGCGCGGCACGGGGGTGTCCACCGCTTTGGAATCGAGCGTATACTGGTCGCGACATCAAGAACCAACTCGCCGCGTCCATGACTCGTTTCGTGTCGAACCCGAAGCAGTGCATCGTCGACGCCGGCAAGCGTAGGATAGCGATCAGCAAGGTGTTCAAGTGGTACGGCGGTGATTTCGTGGACCGCAAGTTCATGCCGCACGCATCGTCGATCGCTAAGTTTCTGGCGCCCTACGTGACGGACGCTAGCCAAACGAGGGCACTCGGTTCAGGATCGTGGTCCTTGACGTACTTCGATTACGATTGGAAACTCAACATCCAACAGTAGTTCTTGGTGATGCACATGCCGAACCGGCTGGCGCTCGCGCGCCACGAGCCCGTGTCGCACTTGTTCTCGGGACAAGAACATTGAGGAGAGTACAGAAATGAAAGCCTCAGAGCTTTTTGCCAAGTGTCTTGAGAACGAAGGTGTGGCGCACATCTTCGGTGTTCCCGGTGAAGAAAACGCCCACGTCATGATGGCGTTGGAAGACTCGTCGATCCAATTCGTCCTCACACGACATGAGCAAGGTGCCGCGTTCATGGCGGACGTCTACGGCCGCCTGACCGGAACACCCGGCGTCTGCCTTGGCACGCTCGGACCGGGCGCCACCAACCTCGTAACCGGCGTCGCCGATGGCAACATGGACCGCGCCCCGATGATCGTCATCACCGGGCAAGCCGACAGCAAACGGCAGCACAAGGAAAGCCACCAGAACATGGACGTCGTCGCCATGTTCAAACCGATCACGAAGTGGGCCACGCCGATTCTCCATGGCGACAACATCCCCGAAGTGGTTCGCAAAGCCTTCAAAGTGGCGACGACCGAAAAGCCCGGCGCCTGCCACATTGAGCTGGCCGAAGACATCGCCGCCAGCGAGGCGCACCATGAACCAATCCCCGCAACGCGATTGCGCCGACCAGTGGCTGATGACAAAATTGTGAACCAAGCGTGCGCCGTCATTCGATCGGCCAAACGTCCCGTCATTGTGGCGGGCAACGGCGCCATCCGAACGCGCGCGAGCAAACAGTTGCGAATCTTCGCCGAAGCCACCGGTATTGGCGTCATCAGCACCTTCATGGGCAAAGGATGTGTCGATCGAAGTGCCGACTATGCACTGTTCACCGTCGGTTTGCAGTCGAAGGATCTGGTGTCGTGCGCGATCGACGCCGCCGATGTCGTGATTACGCTGGGTTACGATATGGTCGAGTATCACCCGCGACTGTGGAACAAGAACAACGACAAGAAAATCGTGCACATCGATTTCCTGCCGGCCGAGGTTGACGATCACTACCACACCGACGTTGAAGTCGTGGGCGACTTGGCCCACACGTTGTGGATGCTCAACGAGCGTGTCGCGCAAGAACCGATGGATTTTCAGACCAAACAACATGCGTCCATCCGGGAGGAAATGCAAGCTGATTTCGCCGCACACAAGGACGACGATACTGACGGGTTGATCAGGCCACAGAAGGCGTTGTGGGATGCGCGCGAGGCGCTTGGGCCTAATGACATTGTGCTCAGCGACGTCGGCGCCCACAAAATGTGGATCGCTCGATACTATCAATGCGACGAACCCAACACCTGCCTCATTTCCAACGGCTTCTGTTCGATGGGATTCGCTCTACCCGGCGCCATCGCCGCCAAGATGATCTACCCCGACCGGCGCGTCTTGGCCATCTGCGGCGACGCGGGGTTCCTGATGAATGTGCAGGAGTTGGAGACCGCAAGACGAATCGGCGCCAACATCGTTACAATGATTTGGGAAGACCACGAGTATGGACTCATTGCGTGGAAACAGCAGAACCAGTTCGGGCGTCATACAGACCTTGCATTCAACAACCCCGACTTCGTCAAGCTGGCGGAATCGTTCGATTGTTTGGGGCTTCGCGTAGAGCGTTCATGCGACCTCGCGCCGGCGATGGAAGAAGCATTCAACGCGGACCGGCCGTGCGTGCTCACTATTCCGATCGACTATCGAGAAAACGCCTTGCTCACACAGCGGCTCGGAGCCATCGCATGCCCGATCTAGCGCGGACAATGCGTCCGTGATTCTTGCGATGACAAAGTCTCCGTCGTCAACTGCATGCGTATTCATGCGGGCAGCACATGGATCACCAGCTGGAAGCCGGTGCCACACTCTTGAACATGCGGCTAGGCGTGCATAAGAAACTGCTCGTAGTTTTTCACACGCGGCGGCTGTTTGCCCTTGCCCGCCTGAATCGTGAACCCCTCCTCGCGGAGATGTGCAGCCTGCGCCCTAACCCCACCGGGGTACTTGTCGTTGAGTTTGCCGTCGTTCTTGATCGTACGCCAATAGGGCGTAATGCGCTTCTTGCCCGCCGCGCGATCTTCTTCGGCGGCGTTGGCAACGATGTTGACAAAAATTCCGGTCACGAGGGGGCACGACGCGGTCGCGCCGGCTTCCGTGGCCAGTCGATCGCGTATGCACGACCCGGTCGTCAGCTTGCCCTTGCGAACCTTCCGCATCAAAGCTTCCACGTTTTTCGGATGAGGTATGAGTAGGAGACCGTGACCAAGGCGCTTCTGCATCTTGGGCGGAATGGGCACGACTTTCCCATGATTCGGATGATCCTGCTCCAGCTTCATCCGCCACGTCTTCCCGCTGGCGAGTTGCCATTTGATCTTGCTCATTCGTGTTCCTCCCTATGCGCTTCGCCTCGATCAGGCGTCTATCCGCCGAAGGTTCAAGCGAAGCCAACAACGACTCGTGACGAGCGGTCGCCGGCACGCTCGTGCGTTCCGTGATCGACTCGAAAAATCCACAACCCGTTCCGGGATACTGCAAGAAAATCTCTTGCGGCCCAAGAGGGCGCGCTCTTGGTTCACCCGGCAAACACTGATAGTCTTCTTGTGGAGGTTGAAACCGACAGAGTTCATGGCTTGCGCCTTGCGGGGCAACGAGACTAATCCGAAAGACGAACCGAATACTACCATAGGTCTTGCTCACAGTGAACCGGCGCGACGTGCCGCATCGTCGATTCACGCCGATCCGCACAATCAGAACTTGACGAAGAATTGAAATGAAAGTCGTCTCTTGTTGATGCAACGCTGGGCCGAAATAGTCTCGAAAACGGCGTGGCTGTGGGCGGTCGCATGGCCTCTGCTGGCGATCGTAATCTGGTCCACCTCGCCGCGACTGCCCACGCTGCTCGAAGACGACGACACCGGGTTCATCCCGCCGGATCGACCATCGCGCCTGGCGTACGCCGTATTGAAACGAGAATTTCCAGAGCACGCACCGGCCAGCAGGGCGGCGGTTGTCTTCGCCCGCGAGACCGGACTTACCAGCGAGGATCATGCGCTGATTGCATTGATCGCGCGGGCACTCGCCGACCGAACCGACGATCTCGACTGGCAGGTTCAATCCGCGGCCCTGTCACCGTTCCTTCAACCGATTCTAGAAAGTGGCAACGGCAAGTCGGCGGTCATCGTCGTTAACCTGCCAGCGGAAATGCTCACCCACAGCACCGTCAAGCGCGTCCGTGCAATCCAAGACGTCATCGCCCAACACGACCACGACGCCAATCTACAAGTCGAAATCACCGGCGTCGCAGCCATGGGGGAACTCGCAGACGCCACCGTCAAGCAAGACGTCGACCGTACGACGATCTGGGCGTTCGTCGGCGTCGCTCTGATTCTTCTGCTCATCTATCGCTCACCCGCAGCCATGCTGCTACCAATCACGGCCATCGCCATGTCGCTCATGGTTTCTCTGGGCCTCATCGGACTCGCCGCGCAATTCGGTATGCCCATTAACGGCCTTGTGGAAATGTTCATCGTCGTCATCGTCGTGGGTTCGGGCGTCGACTATTGCCTCTTTCTCTTCGCCCGGTTCGGTGAAGAGGCGAAACGCGGGGTAGACGCACGGACGGCGGTGCGCGCCGCACTCTGTCGAACCGGCCCAGCCATTCTCGCCAGTGGCGGAACCAACATTGTCGGCTTGGGAACTTTGGCGCTGGCGAGCAACCGCAACCTCTACACGTCGGGCCCGGCCATCGCGTTTTCCATATTCATGGCCACGTTCGCCGTGCTGACGATCGTTCCGTCGCTCATGTACATTCTCGGCGACCGCTTGTTCTGGCCGGTCAGTCCGCGACGGCAGTCAGCCGGGAACGGCGCGTTTTGGAATTGGGTGGGTCGACTGGCTACGCGACGCCCCATCGGCATCATCGTTGTCGTCATAGCCGCCATGGTGATCCCCATCCTGGTCACCGCGCAGGCGCAGCCCCTGTACGACGACCTTCGCGAGTTCCCGAAGGACTCCTCCTTGGTACGCGGCGCACAACTCTACAATCGCCACTTCTTCGACAGCACAGGCATCTCCGAGCCGACCATCATCCTGTCGTCAGATCAAGATTGGAAGACGCCAATCGAGGTCGAGGCGTATCAAGGCATGTTGGATGCCATTCATTCGGCACTGAGCCAACGGTTCGATTTGGTATTTCAACGCGACATCGCCGACCCGCTCGGACGTACGCGGCAGGCCGCTCTCGGCGAAGAATCCAGCGCGCTCGGCGCCGCCATGGTCATGTTCGGCAAACAGGCAGCCCGAGACTACTATGTGTCAGCATCCGGCCGGGCGATGCGCATCGATCTCGGACTCGCCGTGGCCGCACAGTCAAACGAGGCCATGAATATGATGGTCGACTTGAGGAAGATCATCGCCGACGCCGTAGCCCAGAGCGGCGCCGTCGCGCTGAATGGCGGCCCGATACAAATTCACATCGCCGGCGACACGGCGATGTACGCCGACGTCCGCGATCTTGGTAACCACGATTTTCGTGTCGTGGCCGTAGCTGCGATCATCGCCGTCGGATTGATTCTCTTGTTGCTCGTGCGGTCTGTGGCTCAAACGATGGTGCTGTTGGGGGGCACGTTGCTGAGCTATGGCGTCGCCTACGGCACCACCGATCTCCTGTTTGAAGCGTTCTACGGGGTCAGCGGGTTGAACTGGCAGATCGATTTCCTTCTGTTCATCGTCATCCTCAGTCTCGGGCAGGACTACAACATCTACGTTGTCACGCGCATCCGTGAAGAACTCAAGCACCGACCGCCGCGCGACGCGGTGATGACAGCCGTCGCACGAACCGGACGGGTTGTGAGCAGTTGCGGTGTCATCATGGCCGCCGCGTTCGCCGCGACGTTCACGGGATCGTTGCTGCTCATGAAGGAATTCGCCGTAGCCCTCGCCATCGGCGTCTTGATCGACACCTTCATCGTTCGCCCGCTACTGGTTCCGGCCCTGATACTGTTGATCTTGCAGCGGAAGAATCGAGTGCCAACTGACCGGCACAACTCGTGCGAACCGATCGCGCAGGGGGCGTCGATCCGTGAAGGGTGACCAGCAGTACGGAAAGAGTTCGCGCATCCAAACGCGCGTAGAATTCATGGGCGTGATGCGCGCCAAACGATCGGCCGGCGACGCTAACCTCGTCGTCTACGTGATCGCCAACGATCTTGGATGGAACCGCCTTGGTATCAGCGTGAGCAAACGAATCGGCAACGCCGTCGATCGACATTACGTGAGACGGAGAATCCGGGAGGCCTTTCGTACCTCAAGAGATGAACTGCCCACGGGCGTCGACATTGTGTGTGTGGCGAAGCAAGGATCGACGGATCGGACCCACAGCGTTCGGTCGTCACTCGTGACGCTGGTCCGCCGGGCATTGCGCCGCAAGCCGCGGCAACCGCAAGACCGCACGAAGACGGGCGGAGGTTCTACGACAAGCAAGAAACGTCCGCCGGAGCGCAACGCCAACGCCTGATCAACCGCGCAACATCCGCGCGACCCCGCGATCCACGTGATACTTAACGCCCTCTAGCTTTAAGTGTATGCCCGCGTCCTCAAGGTGATTCAGGTATCGAAACACCGTCCGCCGCGAGCAACGAAGTTTCCGACTCAGGTCGACGAGCGAAGCACCCTTTTCCATCAAACCGATCATCTTGAGCTGGCGACCGTAGATGGATCGACCACTCTCAAGCTCGGAGCACAAGCGATCCGCTGCCTTCTTGACAGCGGCGTGCTCCTTAAATTTCCCCGTCTTCCGTGCGGCCTTTAGGGCGATGTGAATGGCCAACGTTTCTGTAAGATCGGATCGCGAACTAAGTTGATTCGCCACGCTTTTCTCCTAATGTTCCACCAGTGACTTGAGGCCGCAGAACTTAGGACAAAGAACCGAATCGCCCCAACACGGACCTGACACCTACAATTCGACTGCCCGCAATATATGACCGCGCGAATCCACTGACAACCCCTGTCACTCCGACCTGTGTCACTTGCGCGACATTCGCCCGCCGACACGTAGACCTCGGCCCATCCGTGAAGTGACTTAACAATTCACAACGCGCCTAAAGTCACGCGTGAGGTGAAATTGGAGAAACCCTCCACGCTTCACCGGTTCCGGGCGGCTTGGACGAACCGCTTCGCCCGCTCGACGTCGATCGCATGATCAACCTTCCCGTCAACTTTGAGCCATGTGCCGACGATGGCGCCGCCCGCGATCTTGAGGAGTGCAGAGACGTTGTCCACCGTGGCGCCGCTGCCGACGAACAACCGTCGATCCGGAACCGCAGTCCGCACCTCCTCAAGCTGTTCGTGATTCACCGCCTCGCCGGTGGCTACACCGGTCACGATCAGTCCATCCGCCAAGCCGCGATAGGCGGTGTCCTTCGCGGAGCGTCCAATGTCCTGCTCGCTGATAGGCGTAGCGTGCTTGACGTGGACGTCTGCCAAAATGGCGATTCGGCGACCGAGCTGCTTGCGGAAGCGCAATGTTCGATCGGCTGTGCCTTCGATGAATCCTTGATCCGTCGCAGCCACGCCGACATGTACGTTGACGCGAACAAACGTCGCACCCGTTGCGGCTGCGATGCTCAGCGCAGCAATCGCATCGTTGCGTAGTGCATTGATTCCGATAGGCAGATCAACCGCTCGACGTACGTGGTCGGCGACAACAGCCATCGCCGCCACACTCGCCGGCGACAGCGTACCGCTGGTGAAAGGTGCATCGCCGAGATTTTCGATGATCAACGCGTCGAAGCCGGCTTCGCCAAGCGCTCGCGCATCCGCAACGCTCCGCGCTACGATCTCACTCATGGGAAGCAAGTGCGCCGGGCTTGCAGGCAGAGCGGGAAGATGCACAACGCCAATGAGCGCGGGTGTCGGCAAATCGATCATGGGTAAAATCGCAACGGCGGTGTCAATGTGCTAGTGCCCTGTCACACTTCAAATGACGGGCTTACCGAGCCGCGACCGTGAGAGAGCGGACGTTTGAAATACGGTCACGACAGCTTGAAAACGCTCCCTCACGGTCGCGGATCGGATCGGACGAAGCCGTCACTTGAGTCGTGCCCCTGCACCAGGCATACATCGGCGCCGCATCATTTCGATCGGAAGATAGCCACAACATCTTCAAGCGGCACGACGTAGAGGTAGTTGTCCGCATCGAACTCGACGGGGATCGCATTCTTCGGGTTGAACAAGACACGATCGTACTGACGAATCGGAAAATCTTCGTCGTTATCGATCTGCGTCGAGATGGCCACAATCCGACCACTGATCGTGGGAATCTCCACCGAATCAGGAAGTTCGATCCCCCCCTTGGTCACCTTCTTGTCCTCGTCCTTACGGATGAGCACACGCTTTCCAAGCGGTTCGACGGTTTCGAACTTTTCCTTACTCGATTTGGTTCGGTCAGCCATACTCAAGTCGCCTCGCACACCACCGCTTCGACTGATGCGCTCCCACACTCTGCAAGACCACCCAGCCGCCACTCCATTATAGCCTGGATGGCGAATGACTGAAACCGCCTAGCCGCCACATGCGTCAAGCCGGGTGCATGACACTCTCGGCGGATGATCCATGACAACTCGCGAACGACGATGCCATCAAAGCCGTTCGACGAAGAGCGACTTGCGACGCATCACGCGCATCCGACTTCGAATCAATTCAGCCACACCCTCCGCGTCAGCCACGCCCTCGATCACGGTTTCTTGATCAGTCGCGTCGGTGGAAACGACAGCCACCGATCCCAACCCCAAGCACCGGTCGATCAGCGTCTTGTGGATGCGCACATCGTCCACGCGAACAAGTTCCGTCTGGTCGATCGTTTGAGACAACAACCCCCGCTCGATGAACAACCGCTGGCTGGTGACTCGATAGCGAGTGCCATAGACCCTGAGCGCGACGCCCCCAACTACGACGAAGCCCGACACGACAATCACGACCGCCGCGACAACCAAACCCATACCGGTCGTCAAGCCGTCCTCTGCCGAGGCGATCCACAGCATCAGCAAAGTCACGACGATGCTTCCGACCAACCAAAGGGTCAGCCGCACTGCGAAGTGCCTGATGTTGGTGCGGCCGCGCCACAGCTCTCCCTCCTCGCCGGGGTCGATCCCTGCACCATCGCCGGCCGGACCATCTATCAAAGACGATCCTTCGGCGTCTCCATCATCTCGATCCCCAGCACCATTGGCATGGTCCGCGTCGGAAGTTTTCGAATCGTGATCATTCATAAAATGCATGCTCTATCTGAGCGAAGTGTATCATGGCCGGCAGAGCGTTCAACACAACAACCACGCTCCGTGCAAACTTGCAGACTATTACTTCGGCCCAACACACACCCCAAGCCATCAGGGTGGCCCACGTCTGGGTGGCCCATGGCTTCAGCCGTGGGGAAGTCGAATCGGCAACGGATAGTGTGCTGACCCCAACCATCCCGTTGAACAGATTCTTCAAGAGGCTGCTAGCGCTTTCTCACACATCGAATGATGGTCTTACCGAGCCGCAACCGTAAGGAAGCGGACGCCGTAGACCGGTCGTGACAGCGAGAAAACGCTCCCGGTCGCCGATCGGATCGGACGAACCCATCACTTGAGTCGTGACAAAGCACTAGCGAGAACGAACGAGCACCGCCCTATCGAACGAAGCTGCCGAAACAACCGAGTCGACATCCTTCAACCAACGGTGAGCATCTGTGTAGTAACCCGCCGTTGGCAGAAGCTCAGGCATCCGGCGGGACCAGTAGTTGTTGAACACGTGCATGTACAATTCGCGCACATACTTGCTGTACAAACTCGCGAGCGCCACGGCGAAATGGGCATCGTCCGCCTTCGTCGTGAATTCGATTTCGCAGGTACGATCGGGCCACCTGAGGCGATAAGCGCTGCGCGTCTCCGACTCTTCGAGGATCGCGAGCGCGCCGCCCGGAAGCGAATCGGTCAAGGCCTCTCGATAGCGCATCCGCGCGCCCAACCGGTCAACCACAATACGCACCGATTCTGCCGACGCGACACGCATGACACGATCGATCACGCGCAACACTTGCCCGATCAGGACCACCGACTTGTTTCGTGTACGTTCGACCAACCGGTTGTAGCGTCGGACCGCAAGCGGTTCCGAAAACACGCCGACAAATGTGACTTCACTATGGGCGTAGTCGCGGCGGACCGCGTTGGCATGCGTGCCCAAGTCGACAACACCGCCACCGGCATCGCGAGCGAGCGGGAGCGCGCAGTCACCCTCGACATACCAGGGGTACGTCGACAGTTCGTCGCACGCTCCGGGGGACAGAAGATCGAGAAGGGCTCGCCAGGTGGTCGGTCGCTGCCCGGCTGACGCAAGCATGATCAACGCGGTCCGCTCAATGGGACCGAGGCCCTTCTTCGGGCGATGTACCTGCTTGCTGTCCGCCACAACAACGCGGCGTCTGGCGTCGCGAGGTTTTCGAGTGCAACTCTCCGAGAGCGCCTTCCAGAGGCAGATATCCGATCGATCATCAGGCACGCGAAACACTGCGCCAGAAACGACAAGCGGGCCAAGAATCGGACCCAGACCGGCTTCATCAATCCCGGCCAGGATCGCCAAGTCAACTTCCCCCTTGACACATCGGCGCAAGTGCGTCGAACAACTTCGCGGTAGACTTGGCGTTCGCGTCCTGCGAATCCCAGAAAAAAAGTTGGCTTAAGGACTCTGTAGTGCCGCGCACCTTCTTTAGCAAATGAGCAATTCGCCGCAAGCAGTCGTCAGTTTCTTCCGCACGCCGCCCGACCCGCGTGTTGACGACAATCACGTCGCTTTCCACCAATCCGTGATACGGCGGCTGTAGTTGAATCCGTGTCGCCAACTCGTCACCCAGCGGCGAATAGAGGAACCCGCGCATTTGCGTCTTCGTAAGATTGGGATGCGGCTCTGATGCGTCGACGTCTTCGTACTTGTCGTCCTCAAATAGCCCGAAGATTTCCGACGCGAACACCGCGGTGTCGTCCAAAACGCGCTTCAACTCTGTCGCAGCTCGCGAGGGATCACGGAACACGACGTCCTTCGATTCCGGTAGAGGCATGACAAACACGCGGTGGTCATAGGGGTAGGCACACCGCAAGGTCGGATCGGCGTCGGCTTCGATCACAACGGAACCGTATCGATCCTTGCGGTGGATTTCAGCAAGCGCCTGCGGAAGAATCTCGAAGATGTGCTGCTCGTCATAGTCCAGCCAGCGCGCCGAAGCCACGCCGCAGTCGGCGGCCCGAGGCTTCGCTTGCGCTGGGCGATGCTTGTCCGATCCGCTGGCTGCGAGCCGAAAGTAATGCGGCGGCTCGGGCCACAACCCCTTGATCATGCGATCGATCAGGGAACTCTTACCGGAGCCGCGCGGGCCGCTGACAAACGTGACACGTAGTCCCATCCGGATCGATCCCGAACCTTGGTGGAGCACCGCCGCCGTGGCAACCGCGCGAGGCGAAGCCCCACGACCTGCACGATCATACGCCCAACACCGCCCGCAGACCACCGGACGCAACCGCATTCTTACGCGCCGCCGCCAGCTCGCAGTCTGTTGAACAAGTGTGGCACCGACTTCCAGCCGGTGATCCATTAGCGATTTCCTCCTCTCGACCGGGGCAAGTCCCGTCTTGACGTGCGGGTTCGCGGTGACGCGATTGAATACCTACATTGTCATACAGGCTGCTAGGTTTGTCTTCCCCGAGCGAGCGACGCCTACGACGATGCCCAGATTCGGAACAATGTTCAGAAGTGTCTGACGTGAGCGGTGATTCGATCAGCCAGCGGGTTATGCGGTTGGCGTGGGCGTTCGCGAGGCCGATTCGATCGAGTCCTTCGTTCGCTGCAGCGCAAGGATCAATTCGACTTCGCCAGTGGTCTTGCCCACCCGTTGCGCAATACCCACGGACGTCAGACCCTGTTCGGCCAGCTCAAACACAGCAGCGTGGCGGTTGTCTTCCGTTGGCGACACACCGCCGGGCGAATCTACAGGCTGCTCCGCGCCGAGCGTGACCTCGAATCGGGTTCCGGTCGCTTCCGCACGTTCGAGCTGTTCAAGACGCGCGATGCGTTGATCCGCGTCGTGAATCACAACTTCGAGCCTCGCCAACTTCGTATCAAGACGACCGTGAACCTGACGGGACAGCTCGTCTAATTCGAGCATGATCTGCTCGATGTCGCGAGTGGCGACCCGCTCCCTTTGCATCGATTCGATTCGCTCGCGCATCGGCGGAGGGACGGGCGTTCGGCTCTTGTTCAATCTCCGTCGCGTGGAGAGCATCACGATCGTCAAGCCGCAAAGGGCCAAGACCGCAAGGGCAACCCCGCCCAGGTCGAGTCCGCCAACACCAACCAAAGCAGAACTGTCGAACATTGACGAACGAATGTGGTATGCGATTCCATCCATGGAAAACACCGTGCGGTCTTGCTGTCGGGCGCCGAACCGGAGTCCACCGGCCGATCGTGATCACTTGTCGCAGCGCTTCGCCCATGCTCGGGCTGCCTCGGCCATCACCTCGCGTAGCGCCACACCGGCCGTTGCCGCCGCAGCTTTGCAGTCATCAAACTCGGGGCTGGCCGTCGTCAGATCGCCGCGTCGACCGACCTTGATACGGATGTCCCCGAACGACGTGGTCACCATCTCGTGGCCGCGGCGAAGCTTCACCCGGCGCTCTGTGCGACGACGAATACCGAACGTCGGCGTCTCGGCGAACACCACATTCTCCAGATGATCCGCCAAATCCGGCGTGCAAATCACACTCAACAGCATGCCACACCGCGACTTCTTCATCTGTATCGGCATCGCGAACGCATCCAGTGCACCCTCCGCGAGTAACCGCTCAAGCGCATAGCCAACCACTTCCGGCGTAGCGTCGTCGAGGTTCGTTTCCAGTACAGTTACGTCGTCCGCGTCGCCATCTCTGTCGTTAATCTCTTCGCCGATGATGACGCGCAGGAGATTCGGTCGTGACTGACCCTCTCGCGTCCCAGCCCCATAGCCGATCGACGACACCTTCATCGCAGGAAGCGGTCCGAACGATCGGGCCACCGTTGTCAACACAGCCGCAGCGGTCGGGGTGATTAGCTCGCCCGTCTCATCGCAGTCGGCAAGGGGCACGCCACGTAGTAGCTCGATGGTAGCCGGTGCGGGAACGGGAATAATCCCGTGTTCGCACCGGACCGTTCCACTTCCCGTGGGTATGGCCGAACAAACCACGCGGTCCACGCCGAGCAGCTCGAGCGCAATGAAGGCCCCGACGATGTCAACAATCGCGTCAACAGCGCCGACCTCGTGAAAATGGACCTGCTCCACGGAACAGCCGTGAACGGCCGCTTCCGCTTCCGCGAGCCTTTGGAATACGCGCAGCGCTTGGGCCGTCACCGAACCGGAAAGGTCGGCGGATTCGATGGTTTTGGTAATGTCACTGAGATGGCGATGTGGCTGCCCACCCGAGTCCGTCAGGTTGACGTGAAACCGCGTGGCGGCGAAACCGCTCTTGGTCACGCGCGCGATAGCAAGCGCATACCCAGCCACATTGAGTGCAGCGAGCCGCTGCTTCAGGGCGTCAGCGTCCGCACCAGCGTCGACTAGCGAAGCGACAATCATGTCGCCGCCAGCGCCGCTGAAACAATCAAAGTAGGCCGTCGTCATCCGTCGAACCCGGTCAACCCTCGAAAATCTCTACCGCACACGCTTTGTACAGGGTGAAACGAGCGTTGGCCAGACTTTACTGCAAACGTCCATGCACACCCCGGGCGTACCCGCGATGCCCAACTCGGAACGCGCAGACAGAGGCTAACCCACCGCGTAGGAAACGCGGCAGGCCATTGAATAATGGGGAAGGCGCCGAGGCCGGTCGGCGCACGCGACCCCGAAACCATCCACCGGCCCGCGCTAGCTATTCGAGAACGCGAACTTTGAGGGCCTTGGGGCCCTTCTCGCCTTGCGAAACTTCAAACTCGACCCGGGCGCCTTCCTTCAGCGACCGGTACCCCTCGGTCAGAATCTCGGAATGGTGAACAAAAACGTCTTCTCCATCATCCGAGTGCAGGAATCCAAAACCTTTGGTGTCGTTGAACCACTTTACGGTCCCTTCAGGCATTACTAGAACATCCATAAATGTTGGCCTCGTGCGTAGGCGAGTCCGCTTGGAAACAAACGCTGTTTCGAAACACCGCCAGACCCCACACGCACGGAGTCAGAGAAAGCGAGTATCACTACTAAAGACGGTCGTGTCAACTCGCTGTTAACATGCCCACTAACCATCTTGGCGCAGCCAAATCGACGATGAAGTAGCTCTTCAATACGATTCGCGTAAGATCCGCCATCGCCACGAGCGATCCATCGGCCAGTTTTCAAGCCCACCCGGAACCCTGGAGCAACCACCGGAGACGGAAAGTAGAGGCAAACGGCTATCTAGTGATCACGATTACGACGACTGATCCGGGCGGCGAATAAGGCGGCGGGGCGTAGCGGCGCTGCCCAGCCCGAACCATGCCAACGACGCTCCGTATTTGCCGAAAATGCGAATTCCGGCTACCACCTGATCTCATGGCTGGCAAACACAAGGGCAAGCGTACGAAGGTATTCCGCGACCCAATCCATGATTTGATATGCATCGAAGGTGACGACGCATTCATCCTCGACTTGATCGACACAAAAGAATTCCAGCGCCTACGCCGAATCAAGCAACTCGGTCTCAGCCATTTCGTGTATCCGGGCGCTGAACATTCCAGGTTTACCCACTCACTCGGCGTTTACAATTTCGCGCGTCGGATGATCGAGAAGCTCACGGCGAGGCATAAGAAACAGAGAAACATCGTCAAGGCCCTGCAGCAGAACCAACGAGAAATTAAGGCAGCGGCTTTGTTGCACGATATCGGCCACGGCCCGTTCTCGCACGTATTGGAACGTGTATTTCCTGAATCCCCCGATCATGAAAAATGGACCTGCAAGATCTTATTGGACAAGCAAAGCGAAGTTAATACAAAGTTGCGAACGAACAGAATCGAACCGAGAAAAGTTGCCAGTATCATTGCGGATGGTACGTGCGCAGCAGAACTCGACTTGGAGCACCCCGAAGAGCGGTTTCTCAAGGATATCGTCAGCAGCCAACTCGATGCAGACAGAATGGATTACCTCCTGCGTGACAGCCTTATGACCGGTTCGCGATACGGCCAATATGACTCCGAGTGGATTCTGAACGCGGTTACGATCGGCACGGTCAAGCTACCACCAAATGCGAAGCACAAAACACTTTGCTTAGAGGCAAGCAAGGGGACTGGCGCGATCGAAGGACTCCTGCAATCGCGACTCCTGATGACGCAGTACGTTTACGGACACACGACAACTCGCGCCTACGAAGGCGAATTGATCCAAACACTGCTGCTTGCGGCTCAACTCGTCGATGATCTTCCTGATGGAACACCGAAACCCGTTCGTGCCTTCCTGAGTAATAGCGGACGACTGGACACGAAGTCGTACCTCATGCTGGATGACGAGGTAGTGTGGTGGGCGATGCGGCGCTGGGCGCAAGTCCCCGTAGGACGTGACAGCTCGAACGGACCGCTCAAGAGCGCTCTTCGCCGGCATGCACTCAATCTCATCCGTCGAAAGAATCCATGGCGCACCCACGTTCTGAATCACGACCAGTATTTCAACGCAGAGACGCTGGTTCGGTCTCTCCGGGACGATCGTGACTCTCTGGTTTTTGAATGCTATGCGGACGACGTGAAGATTTTGCCCTACAAAGATATGGAGTACTCGACTGCCGGTGGCGCGGATGACGATTCACGCCTGAGCGAGATTCACCTCGTCAAGGACGACGAAACCGTCCGGCTCTCGACCATCATCGATCCCACGATGCTTGAATTCCTGTCAAGAAAACAGGCTATGTTTCGATTTCATCACGACCGAAAATTCGATTCGAGATTTGCTAGACACATGAAGAGGTATGGTGTATGTTAGGGCGTGAGGTGGTAGGATGAGCACGGATGGAACACTGGCCATCGCGAAGCTAATCGCGGTGCTCAGCAAAATCGAAGGCCGAAAACGACTCCAGAAGATTGTCCATCTACTGGGCGCGCATGGGCACAAGGAGTTCAACTATCGGTTCGTCTTGCATTACTACGGGCCGTTCTCGCGTCGCGTCGCGCTGGACTTGGATTTTTTGAATTCTGCTAAACTGGTCAAGGAGGAACAGCGCGCCGAAGCATACATTTACAGCGCTACCGCCGAGCAAGCGGCACGCATTACTCATTTTCGCGGGGACGATGGACAGGAACCCGAATGGGCAGGTCTTGCCACGACGTTCAACGAGCTACGGATTGATTTCCTCGAAGCACTTTCAACGTATGTATTCCTGTACGCCGCAGGCCATCGCGGCAACAAACTCAAAGATTTTTTTAGACGCATCAAATCGCACTTGACCTCGTTGTTTGATGAAGTTGCCGAGTTTGCGAGAACAAACTCGCTGCTCACAGCCGGCACAGGCACCTAGACCAAAACTTCCTTTCCGCACTCGGAGCACACGCCCGAGACATTGCCGGTAAGGTTGTAACCGCACACGAAACAGCAGGGGATTCCTTGGCTTTCGAGTTGGCAACGGAGTGAATACCGCAGCCGCTGGCCGCATACCCGAACGCCCCTCGCAGCGACGATGGCACAGGCAATGGCCACGCCACCATAGAACATCAACCGCGGCCAAGGTGGTCCGACCTGCGCGGGAACAGGAGCGGAACACATTATGAAAACCGCTGCAGCAAAGGCTCCGAGGAACACGAGGACAGCCTGACACGATGGGCGTTCCTGTCGCCAAACGTCCCCTATCGCCTTGCGTAGAGCCGATCGCCGCGACGGCTTGTCGTGAAAGTGCGCCAGTTCTGGTACATCGTTCGGCAACATGATTCTCTTCTTGTTTCCCGGATCGCTGGCCAAGCGCGGCGTGAACCCTAGCACTCTGTCACGACCCAAATGATGGGGTTGTCGAGCCGCGCCCGTAACGAAGCGGACGTTTGAACTACGGTCGTGATAGCTCAAGAACGCTCCCTCACGGTCGCGGCTCGGTGCGGACGAACGCGCCACTTGAGTCGTGACAAAGCACTAACCCGCGAAACGAAGCACGACCGTGTACCAACGCACTACCGCCCCGGAATCTTCACCCCGCGTTCCTTCGCAATTCGCTCGGCCTTTTCATAGCCGGCGTCAACGTGGCGGAAGATTCCTGTGGCCGGGTCGGCGGTTAGGACGCGTTCCAACCTTGCAGCCGCTTCCTTTGTTCCATCAGCCACAATCACCTGTCCGGCGTGGATGGCGTAGCCAATGCCCACGCCGCCGCCGTGGTGAACCGAAACCCAACTGGCGCCGCAGGCCGTGTTCACCAGGGCGTTGAGGATCGGCCAATCGGCGATGGCGTCGGAGCCGTCTTTCATGCCTTCCGTCTCGCGATTCGGCGACGCCACCGAGCCGCAGTCGAGATGGTCCCGACCGATCACGATGGGGGCGGAGACTTCGCCGCTCGTGACGAGTTCGTTGAAAATCAATCCCATCTTGGCCCGCTCGCCATAGCCCAACCAGCAGATACGCGCGGGCAGTCCCTGGAACGCCACCTTCTCACCGGCCATGCGAATCCAACGGCAGAGGTGTTCGTTGTCGGGAAAGGTTTCGAGCACGGCGCGATCGGTGCGGGCGATATCCGCTGGCTTGCCGGAAAGAGCGACCCATCGGAACGGACCCTGACCCTCGCAAAACAACGGCCGAATGAACAGCGGAACGAAACCCTCAATGTCGAACGCATTGTCGACGCCGACGAGCTTGGCCTGAGCACGGATGTTGTTGCCATAGTCAAACGTCATCGCACCAAGCCGCTGCATCTCGAGCATACCGCGTACGTGTTCACCCATCGCCCGCATCGATTCGGCGATGTATCGATCCGGATCGCTCTTCCGTAGCGTCACCGCATCGGCGAAGCTCATACCGTTAGGCACGTACCCACTCAGCGCATCGTGGGCCGACGTTTGATCGGTCAACAGATCCGGTATCACCTCACGTTGAATCAATTCGGGGAGCACGTCAGCGCAGTTGCCGAGCAGCGCGACAGATAGCGGCGTGCCCGACTTTGTCGCAGACGTGACCCACTCGATGGCTTCGTCCAGATCAGCTGTCCACCGATCGACGTATCGCGTATCGAGGCGACGATCGATGCGCGACTTGTCCACCTCGATGCACAAGCACACGCCCCCGTTCATCGTAGCCGCCAACGGCTGGGCGCCACCCATTCCGCCAAGCCCACCGGTCACCACCAACCGGCCGGTAAGTGATCCGCCGAAATGCCGGCGCCCTGCCTCGCCGAAGGTTTCATACGTGCCCTGAAGAATCCCCTGCGTACCGATGTAGATCCAACTGCCGGCCGTCATCTGCCCGAACATGGTAAGACCCATGGCTTCGAGTTTTCGAAACTCGTCCCAGTTGGCCCAGTTCGGAACCAGCAGTGAGTTGGCGATCATAACCCGCGGGGCGTCGGTGTGGGTCTTGATGATCCCGACCGCACGACCCGATTGCACCAGTAGCGTTTCGTCGTTTTCCAGTTCTTTGAGCGCCGCGACGATGTGGTCGAAGTCCGCCCAGCTTCGTGCGGCTTTTCCGCTACCGCCGTAGACGATCAGCTCCGCCGGGTTTTCCGCCACATCGGGATCGAGATTGTTCATGAGCATGCGCATGGCTGCTTCTTGCTGCCAGCCTTTGCAGGACAACTGCGTGCCGCGCGGCGCGCGAACGATTCGAGGAGCGGAAACGTCAACGTCTGTGTGTGCGGTGGTCATCGTGTCTTTCCGTTGTTTCACTCTGATACCTGTGGGTACAACCGATCGATCGGCTGTTTGTAGACGCGGCGCCGGCGCGCCGGCTCATACCGTTTCCCAGCGCCGGATCGACGCCCACAGCAACGTACCGCGCGAAGCGGCATTATAGTTCCGTTCTCCTGTATGAGGCAATCGATGTGCTACGATCGTAGCGATATGGGCTGAAAAAAGGATGAGCAAGGTCGTGGCCGGGCGGGCTTGGTATGCGTGGGGGATGCTATCCGGCGGACTTCCTGGCCGAGCGCTCTTCGAATTTTTCGGCGACCCGCCAGCGCTGCGACCCCTCCGTCTCGGCGATATCGATCATGTCACCGCCGTGGGGATCATCGGGCGCCAGCATGAGTGTTTGGGCGTTGCTGGTTCCGTTGGAGCCGGATGGCTCCGTAGCAGGGGATGAGGCAGCCAGCCGAACACGAAACGTCGATCCGCCGATAGCGATAACATCCTGATCGCACAGCGTCCGAAAGCGGATCGGTGTGCCATTCACCAAAGTACGTGACGGCGTGAACAGATCGAACAGCGCCGGTTGACCGCAATAGCTGAACAGCAACGCATGCGCCCGCGATACGCTGCGATCATCGATCACAATATCACAGCCGTGGCGCCGCCCGACGATGCACACATCGCGCGCCGGCTTCAGCATACGCCCGGACTCGAGGTGCTCCAAGGCGAGCTGTGTCGATTCCATATCGAGTGCCAAATTTGCGGCATCGGTATCGGAATCCATCTGCGGCGGCGTAATCGCTACGCCAAACGTCCAACCGCGAACGGCGAGCACGTCGCCGTCACCGAGGGTTTCATGAGCCAAGTTCAAATCGTTGAGCAGCGTGCCGGAGCCCGTGACCAAGTCGACCGCGATGACATGTTTACCATCGTTGATGATGGCCACATGAACCGGCGCCACTTTGGGGTGTTGCAACGTGAGCTTGCAGCCCTCGCGCGAACCGATGACGGAAACAACACGACGGAATGGAATGGATTTTTGGCGAGGTGTTCCGGCGTGGGCGATGAGTTCCGCACTTGGCGCGGAGTCGGATACGATCGGTACCAAGTCGTAGTTTTCGGAGCTTATAGACACACCACCACTCCCCATTGTGGATCGACGCTCAGCGCGCACGGCTTGAGCAACCGTTCCACAACGGTCAAGACGCTCCCGACGTCGCAGTTCGACGCGTCGAGAAATCGGTACTTCCGTCATGCTAGCATGCAGCGTCGATATGGAATTCCACACGTCACCAACCTGCCGTCACGACACCCCATTACAATTGTAGCGAATCGAACCGACCATTTCCAGTCCCGTCATTCGTCCGAGAACCAATATTATCGCAGAGTTCGGACCGACAGTGTACGCAGAGGCCGGGCGAGCAATGGGCGATAGATGGGCGCACGGTCCGCAGCGTCACGGTCCTCAGATGCACAAACACATGAGGCGGTCACGAATCGAAACGCATGTGATGGAGCACGTCGTCGCCACAGCGCCGAACTCGTACCGAACTCGCGGTCGTGGCTGACGCGATCGTCGCCGACCCTTTGCCTCGAAGCGCAGACGGTGCATCCGACCCGCCAATGAACATCGGCGCCGTGAACACGTAGCCTTCGTCGACCAGACGCAACTCGAACAGCGATGTCAGAATCGTAGCCCCGCCCTCGACCAGAAGATTCGTCACACCCAAACCCGCAAGCGTCGCAAGGGCGTCCGGAAGATCAACCTGCGTTCTTCGTTCACGACAACCGACGACCTCCACACCACGACGGCGCAAGAAATCTGCTTTGGCGCTCTTGGCCTGCTTGCCTGTCGTAAGGATGACGGTGCGTGCGTCCCCGACAGTGTCAACGATTTGGCACTTGTTCGGAACGCGAAGTCGACTGTCAAGCACGGCGCGCAGGGCTCGACGACGAAGCGGCACGTCGCGTGCGGTCAGCAACGGGTCGTCGGCGAGTACGGTTCCTGATCCGACCATAATCGCATCGACCCGCGCACGAAGTCGGTGGACGATACGGCGTGCACCCGGACCGGAAATCCACTGCGAATCTCCGCTCCGCGTGGCCAACTTGCCATCCAAGCTTTGGGCCCACTTCGCGATAACGTACGGACGGTTACTAACGATGCGATTTCGATAGGGTGCCAACACGCGCTCCGCATCAGGACGCATCAGACCGGTTTGCACCGTGATGCCCGCCTTGCGAAGCCCCTTCACGCCACGACCCCGAACGAGCGGGTTCGGATCGAGCATGGCCACCACAACCCGACCGACGCGGGCGGCGATAAGACTGTCGATGCACGGCGGCGTCTTACCGAAATGGGCACACGGTTCGAGAGATACATACATCGTAGCCCCGCGCGGCGAACCATCACATCGATCGAGCGCCACGACTTCGGCATGGGGACCGCCGAATCGTCGATGGAACCCCTCACCAAGAACCCGACCGCTACGAGCGATCACGCAACCGACCATAGGGTTGGGTTCGACGCGACCCTCACCGCGCCGCGCCAGCGCGATCGCCCGGGCCATCATCTGCTCATCAATAGCGGAGTAGATCGAGTTGGAACGAGACGCGGTCGACATGTAGACATGTTATACGACGATCAGCGACATGTTAACGGGCGATCGAAGTGTACTCGTCCAGAGAGATACCGTTTGCGTTAGCGGGGTACCAAGACACTGTGTGAGAAAATGCTTTCAAAGGTTTGCGAAGAACCGAGCCGCGCCCGTGAGGAAGCGGTTTCCCCCCGCGAGCCCGCATCGCTTCCTTACGGACGCGGCTCTGAAAGATACGCCCGAAACACGTTCTAAGACTTCCCCTTCGCAAGCGGCGCGCGCTTCGGTCGGGTTTGAAGAAGGAGTAACCCGACTCCAACTACAAGCGCCACGTCGGCGACGTTAAAGATCCAAGGCCAAACGTCGCGACCGCCCACCTTCGGTACCCAATCAGGAAACTTCGGAATGAACCTCATGAAATCGCGGACTACGCCTTGACGGCGCACCGACGTCACGCGCGATCGATCGATCGTGCGTACCGGACCCTCGTCAGGCCAATCGCGCACCCGGACATGCGGCTCATCGTCCTCGCTGACCACATGCCCGATCATCGAGACCGGTCGTCCGGACTCGGTCCGAAACTCCACCACGTCGGCTTGGATGACGGCGCGATCGTAGAGGTTGCCCAGAGCACCTGCGAGAACGAGCGCCAGCGCCAGGTGAAGCCAGCGCTGCGTAGCGTGACTAAAGGCGAAGAGATAAAGTACGAAGCCCAGCGCGAACACGGACGCGGCGACGAACACGCCGGTCTGACCGGTAAACGAGCCGAACACGGCGCCGTCATTGAGCGAACGGCGAAAATCCATGAACCCCGCGATAACAGGTTTGATTTCCGCCGGGGTCAACGTGGCGAAAACACGACTCTTCGACCAGAGATCAAGGCCAAGGAAGAAGACGGTCACGCCCCAAAAACAAAGGTGGGCGGGTGTGTGGCGCCACGCGAGCGAGGGCTCTTGGTTGGGCGGGATGGATAATTCTTGTGTCGACGCGCTCATGGTTGAAGCGGCGTTCAGATCGCGCGACCTTCCTCGCGCGCTCGGGCATATTCAATACAGTACTTCGCCCAAGGCTTGGCAAGAAGCCGACCGTCGCTGATCGGTTCGTGGGTCGCCAAACAAACACCATAGGTCTTGTTCGCTATCCGCTTTAAGGCGTCGTCGATTTCCACGACGAGGTCGCGCTCACTCTGAACCAAACCCAGCGTAAACTCGATCTCCCAATTGTCCGAGCCGATGTCGGCCATGTGGATGGGCATGGCCGATCGATCGCCCTGCGCCGCGCCACCAGGGTTGAGCGCCTCGCGGCTCATTCGGCTGACGTCACCTACGAGTTCGGCTCGCTTTCGGTAGAGCATGTCACGAAACGCCCGAAGTTGCTTGGCCCGAAGATGCGTTTTGGGAATCGCACGCTCCTCGACGAATTGGATCGGATCTTGAGACGTTGCAGCAGGCACAGCCTTGGACGCAATCTTCGCACGGGGTGCGGAACTACGTTTCTTGGCGGTCACGGCACGGAGTTTGACCGGCGCGCGTTTCCTGCCGCTGGAGCCCACGGCGCTTGGCGTCTTCTTGGCCGCACCCTTTGCCGGCGAGCGCTTGACCGCTTTGGTCGCCGTAGCCGAACGCTTACCGGCCGAGGCTACAGAACGCTTGACCGTCTTTTTCTTCGATGTTTTCTTGGCTGTATTCTTGGCTGTATTCTTGAGTGTGTTCTTGGAAGACTTCTTGACGGACTTCTTCTTAGCCGAAGAAGCGGCGCGCTTGGCCTTCGTCACACCCGCACGCTTTGCTGTGCCCGTAGACTTTGCGCGCTTTGTTGTCGCACGCTTGACTTTCTTGACGGTTCGCTTGGCCACCACGGTCATCCATCACGTTGCTCGTCTGGTACCACGCTTCATAGAAAACGTGACTGTCGTCGCTCGTTACGCGGCGGCTCAACCAACACATTGTGGCGCCGCACGCCCCGGCGCAAATCACGCCGCATTTTAGGCTCATCCCAAGCGAAAGAGACGAATCCATCGAGTGTAGTCAGTTTAGTATGCCGTGTCAAGAACCGACTACGGCGAACCGGTGCGACGGAAAAGCACTTCGACAATTGTGTTTTTTTGTATGCCTCCTGGCATCTGAAAAATCAAATCACCCACGGCCGTTTCTGCGACCCGGTCCATCAAGACATGGTTGACATAAACCCACGCTTGGCGATCTGCGGACCCGACGACAGTGAACACCGGCGAGAACATCGGTCTCTCAGACGCACGCAATTCAAAACGAATCTGATCGCGGTCAGGCGCGAGCATGTACGACCCGGACGACGAATCAAACCCCGAAGTCTCGCTGAACGCAGGTCCACCCAACGCCACCATTCCGACTTCCACATGGCAACGTGGCGGGTGGCCGTACGCACGCGTCTGCTCCGACGCGCTACGCTGACCGGCCTGTGGATCCGGGCCGATCCGCAGGTGACACGACCAACGGGCCACGCCATTCTCCACGCGGCCGCCCAGCAGCACCATGGACGCACGATCGCCGGATCCACCGCGGTCAACAACGATTTGGCCGGGGGGGTGGGATGGATACGGTACAAACAACACGCGCGCCTCAGCCGATGACAATCGTGCCAGCCCGTAGTGCAACGCGGGCGCGCCCGAAACGTCGCCCGACCGCGCGGCTGACCTCGCTTCCAACTCGGTCACAGAAGCGGAATCCAAAGACACCGCAAGCCCTAGTCCGTCCGCAGCCATGTGTTCGGGTACACTGGCTTCGACCAATACATACATCTGCCCGGTGGCGTAGATCGTGTAGACCCACCGCTGAAACGGTGCGTTGTCCGAATCGCGCATGGCGTGCAGGTCGTCGACGAAGCGCCAATCGCAAGCTACGACCACACGCAGATCGTTAAGTTCGAGAATCTGCGGACGCACCACGACCGCGCCCCCGCGCGATGCGTGAAGGAACGAGCCCTGCGTATCACCCGCCGATAGACGAATCGGATTGGGTCCGAGCGACGTACCGCGAACCAGATTGCGCAAGCGATTCGGATCGGACGCAGTATCGTACCACGCCACAATCTGACCATTGGCCATCGCGATGTCGAATTGGCTACCCAACCGTTTCGAACCAATCCGCAAGCGTTTCCCGACGCGCTGAACATACAGTTCGCCCTCGGCGCCATCAGGATTACCGAGCAGGTTCACGCGATTCCCGGCGAGCAATATATCGTCGACCAAAACCTCGATCGGCCGATCCTGTCCCGAAACCGACAAGGTCAGCGACGCGATGTCATCAAGCGGAATATGCTCGCCGATCTCGGCCAGGTCCAAACGCAACACATTCCAGCCGCGCTCGAGCGGAATGGATGTCTGTGTTTCCAGCCGGTTCGCAACCGCACCGCCCGCAAGCGTGACCTCGGCCGTGAGTTGGCGCGCCGGGACGTGAACGCTGAGCAACAGCAAGTCATACGCTCGCCAGTCGCGCTTCAGGTACCACTGAGACGCACCGGCGTTACTAAGCACCACACCGTCGTCACCCGACGCGGCGGTGAAGACAAGGGCACCACCTCCGGTCTCGCGTCGCCCGCCGCGAGGGCGCAGCGACAAGTCTTGCAGATTCGTCGAACCGCGGCCACGCACCAGTTCCATGTGCTCGGGTCGCTCGAAGTCCGCAAGGATCAACAACCGACCGCGCTCCACATCCCCGTACTGTTGCATCAGACGGTCGATGTGTGTCGGCCCGCTCGGACCGTGAGCCCCCCCGCTCGTGCAACCCGGTAGACTAACCAGACATGAAACGCCAAGCACACTCCACACCGCAAGGCGATGCCAGCGCGTTGTAGACTGACGCCCCCTGACGGCTCCGAACGCCGCGCCGCAGGACGAGAACCCGCGATGACCGCTTGGTTTGCTGGATACGCAACTGAGTCGATGTAGCGATTTGTCACTGGTCATACGATTTGACTTTCCATGATCAAGCGTCAGCGAGACACGATCCACAGCAACGCCGCGCACGACCCGTAGTCTCACCCACGATACGGCACCGGTCAATCGCGACCCAGGCCATCTTCCTCCGCCGGGTGCAAGACAAAATCGGCGGGAACGGTATCGCGGCCTGCTAGACTTCTGCATGTCCCATTGGTTAAATCCGTCACGCCGCCACGATGCCCTGAAAGGGCAATCTACCTCAGCCCAGGGCGTCGCCCTCGTTGTTCTACACAAGTCCCGGCCCGGCGCGGGTTTCGGGGCCGAAGCGTATCCAAGACAGGGCGAAGTCGTGCATTCGTTGCAGGCC
>JAJDDY010000049.1 GCA_029260075.1 Phycisphaerae bacterium | reverse complement strand
GATCCCCGCCTCAATCTGCGTGAGCGCGTCCGTGGTCAACGTGTTCCACGCACCGGCGACGTCAAGCTGATTGCCCGCGTCATAGTTGGCGGCGTTGAACACCACGTCCGCGACCCGCTTCTCGCGATCCAGCAGCATGAGCTTCGTCACGAATTCCGTCGTGTCGCTCCGTGGCGCAATTGGGGCGTCGGCGTTGTCCACCTCTTCCTGGCTGAGGTACTGCTGGTATCCGTAGTCCTCGCACGCATAGCTGTCTTCGGTCACGTCCCAGTTGACCTCGTTGGGAACAGACTTCGGCCCCACAATCGCAGGCGGAAGCGTGAATCGCTGATTCTTGTCGTACTTCTTGAACACCCCTTCCTTCTTGGGCACCGGAGTCGGCGGCAACACCAGATCAGCGATCATCTCCGTGTTGCCGTATTGGATGGCGATGTTGGTCAGCCGCCCATCAAACTGTACGTCGCTTACTGCAGCCATCAGTGAGTCCTTTCACATTGCGTCGACCGGTTCCACCAACGCGATGCCGGTGGCAGTCGGACGAGTCATCCTTGATTGCGGCTAACGACTAGCCCTGAATTCTACCGGGCGTCATCAGCACGTTGATGATGTCTCCGATTACACCGCTGGCCATGGCCACACCGGCCACGTCGTTGTTCGCTCCGGCAGCCGGCGCCGCCTTGACGGCCTTGCCGGCGGCCGTGGCCGTCAAGTAGTCACCGCGTGCGACGGTACCGCCCAGTTCGACTTCGAGCAGCCCGGCCATGTCCACGTCGATACGATCGCCGGACGCGACGGTTTCCGAGGAGACGCCGACAATCGGCGCCGTTACGCCAACCGCCTCGATAACCGCGTCGTCGGCAGCCCCGATTTTCAGCAGGCGATATTTCGTAATGGCGCCACCCGCATTGAACGTCTTGGTGAGTAGTGTGTTCGGTCCAGCCATCCCTGGCTCCTTTCGTCTTCGTCTATGGTTTGGATTGCAAAATCAATATTCGTCCCTACGTCCCTCTGTCCCTCCGTCCGCTACCCGAAGATAAGCGGGTAACGCTCCTTGCACCGACTGTGCGCCGCCTGCTTGGTCAGTCCGTTGTCGGTGAGGTTGCGTACGAGTTGCGTCTGCAACCCAATCAGCGCATCCTTCTCGTTGCCGTCGTGCTCTTTCAGGGCGTTGGCGAGCAGCTTGTCTTCCTCGCTTCCCGAACCCGGAACGTCACTTCGGTTCGGCGCCACCGTCCGACCCTCCGGTGGCAGCGTCGCCACCCGCTGATCCAGGAAGCGTTTGCACCGCTCCGGGTTCTCGGCGGCCATGGCCATGACGTCCGCGTAGTCCTGCCGGTTCGCCTCGTCGTTGTGGACCACCACGCCCATATAGGGCCGCAGCATGTCGTCAACGTTTCGCTGCTGGGCGTCGGCCTTCAGTGCGACAACCTCCTTACGGAGCTCCGCCGTCGCGTCGGCGCCGGACTTGAGCGTGTTGATGATCACCCGGAGTTCTTCGCCCCCGGCTTGCTCATCAACACCCAGCAGCTTCCGCACCGAGTTGGCCACCTCTGCAGCCGTCGCATCGCCTTCCGCGCCGCCGGCGTCTTCACTGCTACCCTTGGTCTTCAGCGAATCAATGGCGCTCAAAATGGAATCGAGGATCGCATCGGTGCCGCTCCCCTCGACGGATTCGATGCCGAGTTTCTCCATGATTCGCCCGATCGTTACGTCCGTGCTGATCCCGGCTTCAGCCGGTCCCATAGGCTCACCAGCCATGATTCGTTGCTCCTTGTGTAAGTGACTCTTGGCCGCCAGGACATCCATGCCCGGTATGGCCGGTGTGTTCGTCAGGCCGACCGAATGCAGTCCGATGGCCCGAGAATCCGACTTGCGCACCGCAACCACGGGCGACAAGTATTTGTACTGTCCGGCGCGAATCATCGCCCGAGCGTCGTCGTTCCACTGCACCGTCGCAACGATGCCGGTGCCAACTTTGTAGCGTAGCCCCGTGATCCATCCGGCAGCCGGCGCCTTGCCATCCGGCGAAGCGTATTCACCGCCGAGCGTTTGGTGCTCGAAGTCGATCACGATCTGAGTCCTGTGCTTCGAGAAGTCTTGAAGCATGGCAACGGCAGCCTCGCGATCGAGCAGGAACCAGCCGTTCCTTGTTTCGACGTAGCCGTCAGGTACGACTGTGATGTCAATCGGTGTGCGATCTTCCGCCGCGTGTGGCGACAACGCGATCACAGAAGGGCAGGCACGGCTCGTGATTCCAGTCATCGCGTTCTCGCGTGTCACCGTCTTGCTCATCCCGTTAGCTCCTCAACCGCTTTGCGGATTTCCTTATCGATCGACGACAGGTCCAGGTCGCCGCGCACAAACGCCGCGTTGGCGTCGATGCCGCGCTTCCGTTGACCCGCAACCTTGATCTGCTTGCGTACAAAGCCCAGGTTGCGAACCTTCAGTTTCCGTCGCTTCACCTGTCCCGGTGTCAGTGCGATAAACGTACACCGGCACCCGTAGTCCCACGGCGGCGTGTGCGCGTCCCAAAACGGATCGTCCCATCGGAACACTAAGTTGTGCAGTGCGGCGTGTTCCGGCCGTACGCCGCGCACCCCGGCCGTCCCATCGCCCACCGTCAGGTACTGCCGAAACGGAAACGCCGCCGTAATTTCCGGATCGTCCAGAACTTCGCGACGCGAATCGTTGTACGCCTGCTGGGCGTTCTGCTGAAACGTCATGCGCAACCGTGCCAGTGACGGTCGCGGGATGTCTTCCTCTGCGAACAGCGTGGTCAGTGCCCGTCGAACATCGGGAAAGGGCGTCCCCTCCTCGATCGCCTTCTGCACGATGTCGCGTGCCCGCTGCACGAGTCGCGCCTTGTGCACGCCCGCCATGCGAAACGCACGCGTCCTCGCTTCGGCGCTGAGCCGATCGAACACCTCGCTCGGCACGGCAATCTTCCGCCCGAACGATTCGCCCGCTTCCGTCGCCGGCTTCGGTGTGAAGTCGTGTTTGCTTAAAAGGTTGAACGGCATTAGCCACGCTCTGTCCCTCTGTTCATCTGTCCCTTAACCCCTTCCTTCCCTTCCGCCGTCACCCGCCCAATAAGTGCCGACTGCACATCAGTCTCCACCAGCGCCGTTTCCAGCGCGGACGTATCCATGCGTCTAACCAGCGAACCGTTCAAGCTTCGTAGCAGTCCCTTCACGCTCTTGGCCTTGCCGACGACGCCCATCAGTGGTCCGATCGTTTTCTTGCGGTACTGCTTGGCCATGCGTCCGAGCCGCACGCCGTTCATCCGATCAAGCTCGGCCATCACCTGTTTCTGGCTACGCAGATCCACCAAGCCCCTCCGTCAGTCCCGTCGCAAAAGCGTCAATCGGTTCGAGCACGGCTTCCCTGTTGCCGCGATCATCCACCTGCGGTTTCGCAATACCCAGTCGCTCGCGCGCCATATCCTCGGGCACCTCCATTCCGATCGCCTGCGCCTTGCCGAAGAGTTCCGCCTCTTTGATCCGATCGACGGTCTCCGGTTTGATGCGCTGGAATACGGGCAGCGGCACATCGGTGCGGTTGAATCGGTAGCGGCACATCGGTGCGATGAGCTGTCCGCGCAACGTCGACGACTCTGACTCGATGTCGTCGTCGCGTATGTCGTCGCGAATGTCGTCTTGGACGGTGGCGGCGGAAAACGTCCCGGTGCCGCCCGTCGTATCGCTGGTGAGGTTTCCGCCGAGCCACAGTATGGCCGTTTCTCGGGCACAAAAATTAATGATGGCTTCATGCGGCGACACACCTCGCGAGCTCGACTCGACGATCTCGATCGCCGCGTTCTGCGACATCGCCCCATAGAAACTCGATCCGAGATTCTTCAGCGCGGCCAGCAGCGCTTTCTTTTCCTCGGACGACGCATTGTTCTGATACTTACCGATCCGCATCGGGATACCGAACTGTTCCACGTACGCCGCCCAATCCGCCAGGCCGAGCCGCTTGATCAGAAACAGCACCGCTTGCGCGTGCAGCAGTGACGCCGACAGCGGCGAGCCGCAGGCAGCGTCAGGAATATGAACCACAAACTTGGGAGACGTCGCCGGTATACCGGTCGCCTGATTCCCCTTGGTCCGCACGCGAACATCGAGGGACTTGGCCAGGTCCATCGTGAGCCGCCAACTTGGTACCGGCTCGATATCGATCAATCTTCCGGACGCCCAAATCAGTTCCAGCACCGCCAGGTTCGGCCCGATCGCCGTGGCCATGTGTTTGAGTGCGCGCTTTAGGCTGACGATACCGTCGAGCGTTTCGCGTACGAACGCCGCCGCATCTTCCGCGAGTCGCTTGTCCGCCACGTCATCTTGCACGTCGGCGGCGCTAACGATCTTGTAGGGCAACCCGGTCAGTGCCCGACGTCGTGTGCCCGCGACTGACCGCGTTTTCCCGTCACGCTGCACGATCTCTTCAAACAGGATCAGTGCGTCGGTGATCTCCCCGTTGTCCGCGTTGGTCAGCACGGATTCAATACGCGTGGGCGTGATCCCTTTGACCACGCTCGATCGCCACGCATCCAGCGATGCGTCGTACGACGTGATGTAACCCTCCGGCGGTCGCCGCAGAATATCCGCGATGGTCGTCCGTGGGTCGTTAAAGAGTTTTCGAGCGAATGCTCTCACCGTGTGGCTATCTCCAGTTCCGTACCGAGTCGTCATTGCGCTCGGGCATCTCAAAACTCATAGGCCCGTGGTCCTCGCTCGCCGCGTGGCAGGCCAGTGCCCCCGCGTAAAACCGGTCGGCGTGCGACCCTTCGTCGCGCCGTGCCGTCAGTCGAATGTTGCCCGCCGACGTCACGCTCT
>JAJDDY010000048.1 GCA_029260075.1 Phycisphaerae bacterium | reverse complement strand
GATCCCCGCCTCAATCTGCGTGAGCGCGTCCGTGGTCAACGTGTTCCACGCACCGGCGACGTCAAGCTGATTGCCCGCGTCATAGTTGGCGGCGTTGAACACCACGTCCGCGACCCGCTTCTCGCGATCCAGCAGCATGAGATTCGTCACGAATTCCGTCGTGTCGCTCCGTGGCGCAATGGGCGCGTCAGCGTTGTCCACCTCTTCCTGGCTGAGGTACTGCTGGAAGCCGTAGTCCTTGCACGCGTAGTTGCCCTCGGTCACGTCCCAATTGACTTCGCTGGGTATCGACTTCGGGCCGACAATGGCGGGCGGCAAGGTGAACCGCTGGTTCTTGTCATACTGCTTAAACACCCCCTCTTTCTTCGGTACCGGTGTCGGTGGCAACACGAGGTCCGCGATCATCTCGGTGTTGCCGTACTGGATGGCAATGTTGGTCAGCCGTCCATCAAACTGTACGTCGCTTACTGCAGGCATCAGTGATTCCTTTCACGTTGCGATCTCCGTCGCCATCAACGCAATGTTGGTCGCGACGAGACAGGTCATCCTTGACGGGCTACGTCTTAGCCCTGAATCCGACAGGGCATCAACATCACGTTGATGATGTCCCCGTTGACGCCGCTGGCCATGGCAACGCCCGCAACGTCGTTGTTGGTCCCCGCAGCCGGAGCCGCCTTGACGGCCTTGCCGGCGGCCGTTGCGGTCAGGTAGTCACCACGGGCCACGGTGCCGCCGAGCTCAACCTTCAGCAGCCCAGCCATGTCCACGTCGATTCGGGCCCCCGACACCACGGTTTCCGAGGACACGCCGACGATCGGTGCCGTAACACCAACCGCCTCGATGACCTCGTCATCGTTGGCCCCTATTTTCAGCAGGCGATACTTCGTAACGGCGCCGCCCGCATTGAACGCCTTGGTCAGCAGTGTGTTCGGTCCAGCCATCCCTGGCTCCTTTCGTCTTCGTCTATGGTTTGGATTGCAAAATCAATCTTCGTCCCTACGTTCCTTCTTCGCTCCCTCTCGTCTCCGCTACCCGAAGATCACCGGGTAACGCTCCTTGCACCGACTGTGCGCCGCCTGCTTGGTCAGCCCGTTGTCGGTGAGCTTGCGTACGAGTTGCGTCTGCAACGCGATCAGCGCCTCCTTCTCGTTGCCGTCGTGCTCTTTCAGGGAGTTAGCGAGCAGCTTGTCTTCCTCGCTTCCCGAACCCGGCACATCACTTCGGTTCGGCGCCACCGTCTGACCCTCCGGTGGCAGCGTCGCCACCCGCTGACCCAGGAAGCGTTTGCACCGCTCCGGGTTCTCGGCGGCCATGGCCATGACGTCCGTGTAGTCCTGCTTGTTCGCCTCGTCGTTGTGGACCACCACGCCCATATAGGGCCGCAGCATGTCGTCAACGTTGCGCTGCTGGGCGTTGGCCTTCAGCGCGACAACCTCCTTCTTGAGCTCCGCCGTCGCGTCGGCGCCCGCCTTGAGCGTGTTGATGATCACCCGGAGCTCTTCGCCCCCGGCTTGCTCATCAACACCCAGCAGCTTCCGCACCGAGTTGGCCACCTCTGCAGCCTTCGCATCGCCTTCCGCACCGCCGTCGCCTTCACCACTATCCTTGGTCTTCAGCGAATCAATGGCGCTCAAAATGGAATCGAGGATCGCGTCGGTGCCGCTTCCTTCAACGGATTCGATGCCGAGTTTCTCCATGATTCGCCCGATCGTTACGTCCGTGCTGATCCCGGCTTCAGCCGGTCCCATAGGCTCACCAGCCATGATTCGTTGCTCCTTGCGTAAGTGACTCTTGGCCGCCAGGACATCCATGCCCGATATGGCCGGCTTGTTCGTTAGCGCTGCCGAGTGCAGCGCGATCGCCCGAGAATCCGATTGCCGCACCGCCACCACGGGCGACAAATACCTGTACTGTCCGGCGCGAATCATCGCCCGGGCGTCTTCGTTCCACTCCACCGTCCCCACGATGCCCACGCCGACCTGGTACCGTAGCGCCGTGATCCAACCGGCCGCCGGCGCCTTGCCATCCGGTGACGAATACTTACCACCCAGGCTCTGGTGCTCGAAGTCAATAACGAGTTGTGTTTGGTGGGCCGAAAACTCCTGCATGATGTCGATCGCCGCCGCGCGATCGAGCAGGAAGCTTCCTTTCTTCGACACCACCAGGCCGTCAGGCAGCACGGTGATCTCGACGCTCGGCACGCTTGATCCGCCGCTGTGAATCAACATGGCCGAGGTCGGCCGCCGTAGCGAGGACGCCGTCTGCCCCGGGCTGCCGTCACCCGACTTGATGTCGCCACCGCTATCCAACCGCTCCCCGGAGATCAATCGACGAACGGTGTCCACCGACACACCGAAGAACTTAGCCATCGCCGACAGCCGCGCATCCGGCGGCCGCTTGATGCTTCCGTTGATGATTTCGCTGAGCGTGCCCGCATCGATCCCCATCGCCTTCGCCAGATCGCCGACCGTCCGATCGTCGTTCTCGAATTGCTTGGCTATCCAGCTTCCCAGTTCCGTCATCACAGTAACTCCTCAACCGCCTTGCGGATTTCCTTATCGATCGACGACAGGTCCAGGTCGCCGCGCACAAACGCCGCGTTGGCGTCGATGCCGCGCTTCCGTTGACCCGCAACCTTGATCTGCTTGCGTACAAAGCCCAGGTTGCGGACCTTCAGTTTCCGTCGCTTCACCTGCCCCGGCGTCAGTGCGATAAACGTACACCGGCACCCGTAGTCCCACGGCGGCGTGTGCGCATCCCAAAACGGATCGTCCCAGCGGAACACCAGGTTGTGCAGCGCCGCGTGTTCCGGCCGCACCCCGCGCACCCCGGCCGTCCCGTTGCCCACCGTCAGATACTGCCGAAACGGAAACGCCGAAGTGATCTCCGGATCGTCCAGCAACTCGCGCCGCGAATCGTTGTACGCCTGCTGGGCGTTCTGTTGGAACGTCAGTCGCAACCGCGCCAGCGAGGGACGCGGAATGTCTTCCTTGGCGAACAGCGCGGTCAGTGCCCGCCGAACATCGGGAAAGGGCGTCCCCTCTTCGATCGCCTTCTTCACGATGTCGCGTGCCCGCTGCACGAGCCGCGCCTTGTGAACACCCGCAATACGAAACGCCTTCGACTTCGCTTCGGCGCTGATCCGATCGAACACGTCCGAAGGCACCGCGATCTTGCGACCAAACGACTCCGCCGCTTCCGTCGCCGGCTTCGGTGTGAAGTCGTGTTTGCTTAAAAGCTTGAACGGCATTAGCCACGCTCTACCCCTCTGTTCATCTGTCCCTTAGCCCCTTCCTTCCCTTCCGCCGTCACCCGCCCGATCAATGCCGACTGCACGTCGGTTTCCGCGAGCGCCGTTTCCAGCGCTCCCGTATCCATACGCTTAACCAGCGAGCCGTTCAGGTTCCGCAGCAACCCCTTAAGGCTCTTGGCCTTACCGACCGCACCCATCAGCGGTGCGATCGTCTGCTTGCGATACTGCTTGGCCATGCGTCCGAGGCGTGCCCCGTTCATCCGATCAAGCTCGGCCATCACCTGTTTTTGACTACGCAGATCCACCAAGCCCCTCCGTCAGTCCATCCGCAAAAGCGTCAATCGGTTCGAGCACCGCTTCGGTCGTACCGTCGTCGTTCAATTGCGGCATGGGTATCCCAAGCTGCTCGTACGCCCAATCCCTGGGCACCTTAAGACCTTCACGCGTCGCCAAGGAGAGCAGTTGTGCCAACTTGATTCGATCGACGGTCTCCGGTTTGATGCGCTGAAACACAGGCAGCGGCACGTCGGTGCGATTGAAACGGAAGCGAACCATCGGAGCGATGATCTGATCGCGAACGGTCGTGGACTCCGACTCGATGTCGGCGTCGCGTATGTCCTCGCGAATATCGTCCTGCACATCGGCGGCAGCAAACGTCCCCGTCCCGCCGGTCGTATCGCTGGTGAGGTTGCCACCCAGCCACAGGATGGACGTCTCCTTGCCGCAGTGATTGATGATCGCTTCGTGCGGCGCTATACCCCGCGTGCTCGATTCGATGATTTCGATGGCCGCGTTCTGGGACATCGCCCCATAGAAACTAGACCCGAGATTCTTCAGTGCCGCGAGCAGCGACTTTTTCTCTTCGGACGACGCGTTGTTCTGGTACTTTCCGATACGCATCGGGATGCCGAACTGCTCAACGAACGCCGCCCAGTCAGCCAGGGCCAGACGCTTGATCAAATACAACGTCGCCTGGGCGTGCAGCAGCGACGAGGACAGCGGCGATCGGCACGACGGCTCAGGAACATGTACGACGAACTTGGGTGACGTGGCCGGTATGCCCGTGGACGGATGCTCCTTGGTTCGCACGCGTATGTCGAACGACTTCGACGGCTCAATCGCCAGCCGCCAGATTGGTACGGGCTCGATGTCAACCAGTCGTCCGGACGTCCAGATCTGTTCCAACACCGCCAGATTCGGCCCGATCGCCGTAGCCATGTGGATGAGTGAGGTCTTGAAACCGCCGACCCGATCGAGCGATTCGCGTACGAACGCCGCCGCCTCTTCGGCCAGCGTCTTGTCCCTCACGTCGTCTTGCACGTCGGCCGCACTAACGATCCGGTAGGGCAGTCCGGTCAGTGCCCGGCGTCGCGTGCCCGCAACCGATCGTGTACGCGCGTCGCGCTGCACGATCTCTTCGAACAGTTCAAGGGCGTCGGCGATCTCTCCGTTGTCCGCGTTGCTCAACACGGATTCGATGCGCTTAGGTGTAAGCCCTTTGATCACGCTCGATCGCCAGGCGTCCAACGACGCATCGTATGACGTGATGTAACCTTCCGGCGGTCGGCGCAGAAGGTCCGCAACAGACGTCCGTGGATCGTTGAAGAATTTTCTTGCGAATGCGATCACTGTGCTACGCTCTCCAATTCCGCACCGAGTCATGGTCTAGCTCGGGCATCTCAAAACTCATAGGCCCGTGGTCCTCGCTCGCCGCGTGGCAGGCCAGTGCCCCCGCGTAAAACCGGTCGGCGTGCGACCCTTCGTCGCGCCGTGCCGTCAGTCGAATGTTGCCCGCCGACGTCACGCTCT
>JAJDDY010000047.1 GCA_029260075.1 Phycisphaerae bacterium | reverse complement strand
TTCACGGGTTTGTTCCTGTCCATGCGGCCTCCCTGCCGAAACTCGGTTCAGCCAATCGGTGGCGTCTTGCCAGCGATGGGACATAATTTTGGACACGTCGACACATCGAACAGGTTGCCCGCCGGGCGAAGCGACTCGGGGTATGGCGAGGAGGAGGGGGAACGTTTCCTCGGGTGGAGACCTGCGTTGGTCATGGCCATCGGTCCGATCCGCTTCGCCCGGGTTGGGCGGCACTAAGAAGAATCTGCCACCGGGAACATCCCGGCGGCGTAGGACACTTGGGTTAACGCCGCTTGAATCGGCGACGGGAGACGGTGTTACGTCCCCTGGTTCTGAACGGGGTTCGCTTTTCGATGTCTTGAAGGATGTCGCTGACGCTCTCGCCGGCGGCGTCGACGGCGATCTGCATGCTGACGCCGGTGGCGGGGTCTCTGACGATGATGTAGACCGGGCCGAACACACGCTGATTGATGGATTTGGACATCGCTATCCGGCCTTTCGCTTGAGTTGGGCGTTGATTGCGTGAACCAGGACGGCGCGGGCTTGGGCTGGCGTGCATCCTTCGATCGTCAGGCTGCATCGTTTGAGGACGCCCCGTCGGTCACGGAAATCGACGTATACACCCTTGGTCTTGGATTTCGGGGCACTGAGCTTCATCGCTACTAAGCGTACCACACGTACTGTCCGTACGCAAGTTGTTTCCTGGGGAAAGTTCGGAAATAATTCGGGAATGTCTAAGAGCAAGTCGCCACGGGGACAATTCAACGTTCGGCTACCCAAGCCCGTCTTGGCCCATCTCGACCGCACGTTTCGTGATGAGGGGTGGGAGCGACCCTTGCAGGTGCTCGCCTCCCTCGTTGGATTTGAGTGCCTATCAAAGCAGACTCGGCTTGAGCTTGTGCGGTGTGCTACGCGGATCGGTCAAGAGGAAATGGAATGGTCCGATCTCTTGGATGTGGCAGGCAAGATTCGTGTTGCGGACGAAAAAGTTCTGAGAAAGACGCTGGAGTTGCTTGTTCAGCGTGTTGAAAAGAAGCAAGCAGTTCCTCGTCAGGCGTAGTTTCGACGACCTCGTGAAGTTGCAGGCGGATGTGATCGGCTTCCGTGCGCAGCGGTAGATCGAGTTGTTTCATGTTTCGATACTCCGTAGTATCGAGCCGGCGGGCGTCATCCGTGACGGGCGATTCCTTGGCCACCGCCGGGCTCGGGTAAGGCTGGCATGGCTAGTCTCTGTGAAGCCATCTTGCACACTGTACGGATTCTGTTAGGTTAAATCAAGAACAAAACCAGAGAATTCTTGGGGTGCTGTCGAACGCGATGGAACGAAGGGAGACGAGATGAAGGTCTATTGCCCGGAGTGCGAAAGCGCGTGCAGTGAATCGGATGCGGAGTGTTGGCAATGCGGCCATGCTTTGCAGCAGATGAAACCTCGCAAAGATTCAGCGGCTGCCACGGAGCCTGTCGAGAATGACGATCAAGAACAGCCGGAAGCGGTTAGTTGCCCATCGTGCGGGTTTGTGTGCGACATGGATGACGCGCAGTGCGGAAACTGCGAGGTATCGCTTGTTGAGGTGTCTTCTGAATCTCTAGATTGGAAGCCAAGTGTATGGATCGATATCCTTCGCGTCGTTGGTGTACTGATGTTGGTCTTGGGCGTCGTGTTCGCGTTGCATGGGGTTGGTTCAAAGGACTATGTTTCTTTCTCTATTGGCGTTTCCACGTGCCTGTCTGGCGTGTTGATACGATCCGTGGGAGGCATCTGGTCTACGCTGGAAGGCATCAGGACAGCAGTATTGGACGCGGCTCGGAAGCCGTGAGCGGTGAAGAGTGTTGTTGTTCTTGTGCGAAGAATGTGAGTACGAACTTCCGGCATACGAGCGAGTCTGTCCTGACTGCGGAGCCATCATCCAAGCTGTTTTCTGCATGAAATGCGATTGTGCGTCACCTGTCGAGGCACGTCGATGCGTCGGATGCTGGTGGCCGCTTAGGGCGATGACGCAACACGAGCGTGAGAGATCGCCGTTCCATACATACGGTGCAAGTAGGCTTATGAAGAGCATGACGGATCCGGAGATAGTGTGTGCGTTTCCGTATGCACAGTGGCTGACTGTGGGAAATGGTACAGCAGGATTTCGTGAGGTGCGCGTGCAGCACGCGATATTGCATGGCAAAACCTTTAGACACGATGACGCGATTTGGTCTGCCCTGCGTCCACCGACAGACGAGTGGTGTAGATGCACCGTGATCCTGCTGACTCGAGGTCAGGTGAAGCGACGCAAGCTCGGTGTGTGCACCTTTCTAGGTTTTCGAGATGATGGCATGCCCGATTTGCAAATTGTTTGACCAGGAAAAATTTTCAACTTTCCCCTTGACGCGCCTCGGTCTGGTGTCGTAAGAGTTTACTTGACAATCAAACGGCGAGTAGGACCGCCGTGTCGAAGAAGAATCGAATCGCCTTACAACCCGAGCCCTGGGTGCTGATCACCGGCAAGATGCCGGTATCAAACCGCTAGAGACCGGGTCCGCGATTGCCTCTGGGTGGCAACCGTGGACCCGGTCTCTTTTTTTGTGGCCGCAATCAGGGACG
>JAJDDY010000046.1 GCA_029260075.1 Phycisphaerae bacterium | reverse complement strand
CAAACCCGCAGAGTGCGTCATCCTCTACAGCCCCGACGACACCGGCAAGTGGGAAGCGATCTTCGCCGCATCGGAATGTGCGGGATGGAATGGTCCATGCGTTCCACGCTCCGCGTTGCCCCACGACGACAGCAAGATCTGCTGCCTCCGCGCCATCAACGGCTTCTGCACCACCCGAGACTGCCGTCACCGCATGCTGGTCGACTACTTCGCCCAAGACGCGACCCTCGGCATGACCAACTGCGGCGCCTGCGATGTGTGTTGGGGGGCAGCGCGATGACCGAAACGGGTAGGGCGGGCTGTTACCCGCCGGCAAGCGACGAAGGCGCGAATGATCGTCGTCGATCCCGCACGGAGTACTTTCGCCGGTATCGTCAAGCCAACCGCGACAAGATCGCGGAGCAGGGCCGCCTGTATCGCGAAGCCAACCGTGAAAAGATCGCGGAGCGCAAACGGCTGTATCATCAGGCCAACCGCGACAAGATCAACAGAATAAATGCGCGGTACAAAAAAGCACTAGTGTTAGCGCGAGCGGGAATACCGCTATTGCAAAAGCGGGGGCATCTTAACAGCCAATGGCAAGGTGGACGTTTCGTTACGTGCAGTTTTCCTGAGTGCAATCGCAATGCTGGGTGGAGGTGCCCGTGCCATTTCAAGAATAACAAGTATGGCTTCCTGTGCTCGGAGCACAGGTATGCGTATCGCACCCTCAAGAAACTCAAGGAGGAATATCATGTCTAACGAACGATTCGATCATCTTTGGAACCGGATGCTCGGCGATCACACCGCCATGGTCAGCCACTACAACGGCACCCGAAACTCAATGCGGCTGTTTCGTAAATCAGCCTACCGATTCGCCGTCGGCCTGCTCTACATCCTGACGCACCACCACGACGAGTTCGTGAAGTTCGCCAAGAGCAACGGTGACGATATCGACGCGTGGTTCAGCGAGCACTTCGCCCCGATCGAGGATATGGGCGACCATCGCCAGAGACTGCTGCGTGCCATCGAAGACGGCATGACGGAGAATCAGTACGTCAACGAAGGCCCGGCCTGGCTCGCCAAGCGTGGCACACGCAAGCCTACAACCGCCCACGTTGATCTTACCACAACCGACAAGGTCGACGATCAGCGATCGGACGCCGAGAAACTCGCCGACGCCCGCGCGACCGTCAAGGCGATGAAGTCCGAGCTCCTCGAGCTCCGCCGCAACCACGTCATCATCGCCAAGGAAAACGACCGACTCGTGACGATCGTCAACCGCCTCGAACGTTCGATCCAATCATGGAAATCGAAGACCGCCTGATGACGCCTGACCAATGCAAAGCGGCGAGGGCGTTGGCGAAACGCTGGTTGAGGACGCCGGGCGGATTCTGTCGCTGTAGCGATACGTGGCCGGAAACGTGCGGTGATTGCCTCGCACGTTATTCAGGCCGTACGGATGTGCCTATAACGGAGTGAATGATGCTTACGATTATGATGGTCCTGACGTTCCAGACGTGCATGACAGGTCCGATCCCGCACCACGTCGAGTTTGTGGACACGCTATGTACTCAGCACTTCGACATGAATGGGAGCGGCTCGGTAGACATGCTCGATTACCAAATTTTGGTGACACGGAATGTCACCGGCATGAAGGGTCGGCCGTCGTCCACGCGGATCACCATGCCTGAACTCTGGTCGTACATCCAACAGGTCGCGGCACCGTGCGAGGTTAGTTGTAGTTTCTACTGCCCACCGTGGCGGGAGCGAAAACCGTGACGGCGTCCATCGTCAACGTTTCTTCATGCAGGACGGAGGGTTTGTGAGTTATGAAGAAATACCGCCCGAAGATTGTTGGGTATTACGTACGGCGAAAAGGTACCACGACCGGCTGCGCCGGTCGCCCGCTTTTTGCGACGAAGGCAGCGGCAGAAGAAGGGGTTGAGATCATTGCCGGCATTAGTGGCCTACGCAAGGACCTGTACGAAATAATCACCGTTGTCGACCCGGCGGTTGACCCGCCCTGCGCGCCACCTGCGCCACCTGCGCCACCTGTGTCCCTGAGTCCCTCCGTCCCTTTGTCCCCGATCCGTCAAAAGGAACAACCGAATGACAACCAAACATCTGAAAAAGGTCATCGATAAGAATATGCCGCGCATGTTCCAAAACCAAATCAGTTGGGTGATAGAGGACGCCGTCAAGGATGAACTCAAGCGGCTAATGAAGCTCAAGACATTCAAGGCGAAGTTCAGGAAGATCGTTCGCACCGAACTCGAAAGGACATTCGCCGAATGATCGCTTCGAACCCGCTTCAAACACCCATCGAACCGCCCTCGATCGAGTTCTGCGGCGTGTGCATATTCGCGGAACGAACCGGCGTCCACGTCACCGGTCGGGTCGATTTCCCGGCACCGGTCGACGGTCGCACCTCGATCCCGATCAACTACCGGTCGCATCGCCCGGACGGCTCACTTGAGGGCGGTGTCCACGACCAAGCACGCGCCGCCGCTATGAAGCGAGAGTCGGTGGTGAAGAGCTACCTGATTCACTGCGAGGTATACAAAGCTCCGTCGCGGCGCAAGTGTGCCCAGGCCACCATCGACGATTGCGTGACCGACGGCACCCTCGATGCACCAATCGGCGTACGCACGCTGCAGACGTGGGTGGCGAAATACGAGACCGGCGGCCTGGTTTCCTTGGAAGATCAATACGCCAAACCGCCGCGCAAGGTGCTCACCCTCGACCCACGCGTCGCCACCGACGCCGTGCTCGCCTGCGCATGGTGGGCGTTCCGCATCGGTGACACGGCCGGCATCGACAACAAGATCATGTCCGTCGCGGCGAGCCTGATGAGCAGCATGCAGGTCGGTGACGCCATCGCCGCCATCGACTGCTACTACAGTTGGCCATGCGATCGACAGCGCTACCCGTTCAAGACGTTCACGCGCTTCGTCAAGCACGACGCCCAAAAGTGGTATCTCCGCGCCTGCGACGACAGCGACTATCGACGCCAACGCGACGCCTTGCCCGCATCCGCCGTCCCATTGCAAGCACCGGCCACGATCAAGACCACGCCCATCCCGGACAGCCGCTCACGTAAACGTGCGACGGGCAATCGCCGAACCCGATCAGACATCGCCAAGCTCACGGGTCCGCACTCCGCCGTCCGCACTCCGCCGCCCTCCGAGCCGCAATCTATCACCGACGCAATGCGTCTGATGGACGAGGGCTATCGGCGGATGCTGTTCGACGTGTTCCGTAATGACGCCAAAGCCAAACGTCAAGCCGTAACAACAATGCCACTCTGGTGGCACTCTCTACCAGCGGCGGTCCGCAACAACATCGATTTCGTTTCCGACGCCTGGCACGACGATCACCCGGGCGTCAACGCCGCCGCCGTCTCCGGCCGCAAGTTGGGCATGCTCGCCGCCGCCTGGCGACGCGAGCGCATCCTTCCGTCCCGCCTGCCAGGCGGCTCGGACCTGATCCGAAAATCACTGAGGCCAAACCATGCACGATAGCGTGAGCTGTGAGAGCGAGGTATGGGCGTCACAATCCGGGCCACCCTCCATGGCAAAGCGGGACGTCCTGAGAAGTCCGTACGTGGCAGCGGGCACCAATCCACAGAGCCACGTTTTCCCCGACCGGTGGGCCGAGTCCCACGACTCGGCGTCGAGTGTGGCACGCAACGTGCCAAGGTCAAAACCATTGCGCTTTCGCTGCGCATTGCGCTTGCTCTAGGTTCCGCACTGCAGGCGTAACCCCATGCGCCGCAGCGACTTCCGAGCAAGCGCAGGTTTCGCACCAACCACCCGAACCCCCGCGATCCGACCTACGCGGCGCAGAACCTAGAAACCGCAGAATCCGACGTAACCTA
>JAJDDY010000045.1 GCA_029260075.1 Phycisphaerae bacterium | reverse complement strand
CAAACCCGCAGAGTGCGTCATCCTCTACAGCCCCGACGACACCGGCAAGTGGGAAGCGATCTTCGCCGCATCGGAATGTGCGGGATGGAATGGTCCATGCGTTCCACGCTCCGCGTTGCCCCACGACGACAGCAAGATCTGTTGCCTCCGCGCCATCAACGGCTTCTGCACCACCCGAGACTGCCGTCACCGCATGCTGGTCGACTACTTCGCCCAAGACGCGACCCTCGGCATGACCAACTGCGGCGCCTGCGATGTGTGTTCGGGGGCAGCGCGATGACCGAAACGGGTAGGGCGGGCTGTTGCCCGCCGGCAAGCGACGAGGGCGCGAATGATCGTCGTCGATCCCGCACGGAGTACTTTCGCCGGTATCGTCAAGCCAACCGCGACAAGAACGCGGAGTACCTTCGCCGGTATCGTCAAGCCAACCGCGACAAGATCGCGGAGCAGGGCCGCCTGTATCGCGAAGCCAACCGTGAAAAGATCGCGGAGAGCAAACGGCTGTATCATCAGGCCAACCGCGACAAGATCGCGGAGCGCAAACGGCTGTATCATCAGGCCAACCGCGACAAGATCGCGGAGCGCACACGTCTGTATTATCAAGCCAACCGCGACAAGATCGCGGAGCGCGAAAGGCTGTATCATCAAGCCAACCGCGACAAGATCATCAGAAAAACTGCGCGGTACAGAAAAGCACTAATGTTAGCGCGAGCGGGAATACCGCTATTGCAAAAGCGCGGGCATCTTAACAACCAATGGCAAGGTGGACGTTTCGTTACGTGCAGTTTTCCTGAGTGTAATCGCAATGCTGGGTGGAGGTGCCCGTACCATTTCAAGAATAACAAGTATGGCTTCCTGTGCTCGGAGCACAGGCATGCGTATCACACCCTCAAGAAACTCAAGGAGGAAAATAATGTCTAACGAACGATTCGATCACCTGTGGAACCGGATGCTCGGCGATCACACCGCCATGGTCGGCCACTACAACGGCACCCGAAACTCAATGCGGCTGTTTCGTAAATCAGCCTACAGATTCGCCGTCGGCCTGCTCTACATCCAGAAGCACCACCACGACGAGTTCGTGAAGTTCGCCAGGAGCAACGGTGCCGATATCGACGTGTGGCTCAACGATCACTTCGCCCCGATCGAGGATATGGGCGACCATCGCCTGCGACTGCTGCGTGCCATCGAAGACGGCATGACGGAGAAGCAGTACGTCGCTGACGGCCCGGCCTGGCTCGCCAAGCGTGGCACACGCAAGCCTACAACCGCCAACGTCGATCTTACCACAACCGACAAGGTCAACGATCAGCGATCGGACGCCGAGAAACTCACCGACGCCCGCGCGACCGTCAAGGCGATGAAGTCCGAGCTCATCGAGCTCCGCCGCAACCACGCCATCATCGCCAAGGAAAACGACCGACTCACGACGATCGTCAACCGCCTCGAACGTTCGATCCGATCATGGAAAGCGAAGACCGCCTGATGACGCCTGACCAATGCAAAGCGGCGAGGGCGTTGGCGAAGCGCTGGTTGAGGACGCCGGGCGGATTCTGTTGCTGTAGCGATACGTGGCCGGAAACGTGCGGTGATTGCCTCGCACGGTGCGTGCTGGGAAAGATTGTTCCCAGAACACCACAAGAAGTCGCGATCGCTGAAACCGAATTCGACGAGGACAAAGTGCAACTACCTGAGAAACTACGCACGCCACCAACGGGGGCACACTCATGACCGAACACCAACATAGGACCGTTTTCTGCGTGGTGGGCGTCTTTCTTGTGGCGTCAGCCGCGCTCGTGTTCTTGCTCACCGGCTGCGTCGGTTCGCCCGGCAAAGGCCCGAGCGATGCACAGAAACGCACGACGATAGGGCGGCGCCCAATCAAGAGCGTCGAACTTGACGGCGCACGCATGCTCTACGTCTTGCTCAAGCTGCGATCAGGCACAGCCGCCGCCGACGCCCGAATCGTTGACGCACTGAGCGATCTTCGGTGGTTCACCCACGTCATCCTGGTCGTGCCATCCTGGCAAGAGAAGCCGGCCGCCATGCGCAATCCGCTTGTCAGAAGGGCGGTGAGAACGTGCCGCGTGCGTGGCATCGGCGTGGTATGGGGGCGGTGGCTATGGGTGGCGTGGCCCGGTGACCAAGCGAGACTGCCGAACCCACAAAGCCACTTCGACGCCGGTTACTACTCATCGGCAATCAGGCGAGTCAAGCGCGAGGCCCGGTCTCTCGGTGCGGTGGCCACGTTTCTCGACCTGGAGCCATACGGCAAGAGCGTCCAGAAGCCGACCCTCAAGTTCAGGACGTTGACCGACGACGAACGCCATCGCGTGCAGTCCGCCGTCTCGCTGGCCACGCGGCGGGTCGGAACGGTGGACCTGATATCTCCGACGAGTTCGATGCGTGCGTCGCACTTCGCCTGGTCACTCGTCGGGCTCGGCAAACTGCGATGCGACTCCAAGACGTATTACACGCGTGCCACATCGACCCGTTGGCCCACGGTTAAACCACCGAATGGCGTCACGCATCGCGTGCATTTCTTCGGCAGCAACCTCGCAATGGGGCGGCCGGAAGATGCGGTGAACGGGCAAGCCCCATTGACAGCCGCCGAAGTCAAGTCGCTCGACCTGTCCAAGATACGCACCCGGTATCCGCAATGCGACGGTCTCTGGTCGTGGGTGAGCTACGACATATTGCCCGACGTAATACGCTCGTTCGCCGCCCTCGATGCGACGCCCGATCCGTCAAAAGGAACAACCGAATGACAACCAAACATCTGAAAAAGGTCATCGATAAGCAGATGCCGCGTATGTTCGTAGGCCAAATCAACTGGGTGATACAGGACGCCGTCAAGGCTGAACTTGAGCGGCTAATGAAACTCAAAACATTCAAGGCGAAGTTCAGGAAGATCGTTCGCACGGAGCTCGAAAGGACATTAAGCGAATGAGCGCCGTGAAGATGCAAACACCGTCGTACTGGAAAGTCCAATTCAGCTTACACAGTTCCGGGTTGACGTTGCATAGCCTCATCACGAAGGTCCAGAACGAAGCCGTCTCCGCCACGCGGGCGGAGTATAATTGCACCGTTGTAGAGTGCGCGGCGGGGTTGTTGTTGTCTGCGCGAATCGCAAAGGCGAACCGGCTACAATGCTACTGCGAAACGCGCGAACAACTGTGCGATTTCTGCCTCGCACGCCTCGCGTTGGGGGAAAAGTGATCTCTTCGAACCCCGTTCAAACCCCCATCGAACCGCCATCGATCGAGTTCTCCGGCGTGCAGGTTTTCGCCAATCGAACCGGCGTCCACGTCACCGGTCGGGTCGATTTCCCGGCACCGGTCGACGGTCGCACCTCGATCCCGATCGACTACCGGTCGCAGCGCCCGGACGGATCACTTGAGGGCGGCGTACACGACCGATCGCACACCGTCGCACTCATGCGCGAATCCGTAGTGAAGAGCTACCTCATCCACTGCGACGTCAAGGGCGCCCCGTCGCGGCGTAAATGCGCCCAGGCTACCATCGATCAGTGCGTGGAAGACGGCACACTCGACGCACCGATCGGCGTGCGCACCATGCAGACGTGGGTGGCCAAGTACGAGACCGGCGGCCTGGCTGCGTTGGAGGATCAATACGCCAAACCGCCGCGCAAGGTGCTCACCCTCGACCCGCGCGTCGCCACCGACGCTGTGCTCGCCTGCGCATGGTGGGCATTCCGCATCGGTGACACACCCGGTATCGACAACAAGATCATGTCCGTCGCGGCGACCCTCATGAGCAGCATGCAGGTCGGTGACGCCATCGCCGCCATCGACTGCTACTACAGTTGGCCGTGCGATCGACAGCGCTACCCGTTCAAGACGTTCCCTCGCTTCGTCAAGCACGACGCCCAAAAGTGGTATCTTCGCGCCTGCGACGACAGCGACTACCGCCGCCAGCGTGACGCCTTGCCCGCACCCACCGTCCCGTTGCAAGCACCGGCCACGATCAAGACGACGCCAATCCCGGACAGCCGTTTGCGCAAACGCGCGACGGGTAACCGCCGAACCCGATCGGACATCGCCAAGCTCGCGGGTCCGGATTCCGCCGTCCGCACTCCGCCACCCACCGAGCCCCAAACCATCACCGACGCAATGCGCCTGATGGACGAGGGCTATCGGCGTATGCTGTTCGATGTGTTCCGTAATGACGCCAAAGCCAAACGTCAAGCGGCCACAACAATGCCACTATGGTGGCACTCTCTACCAACGGCGGTCCGCAACAACATCGACTTCCGATCCGACGCCTGGCACGACGATCACCCAGGCGTCAACGCCGCCGCCGTCGCCGGCCGTAAGCTGTCCATGCTCACCGCCGCCTGGCGACGCGAGACGAACCACCCGAAGCGACTACCGAGCGGACCGGACGTGGTCCGCCGAACGATGCGAGAGAATCACGATGCACGGATGCGTAAACTGTGAGAGCGCGGTAGGGGCGACACCGCAATCCTGGCCACCCTCCTCGGCCAAGCGGGACGTCCCACAAGGTCCGTACGTGGCAGCGGGCACCAATCCACAGAGCCACGTTTTCCCCGACCGGTGCGCCGAGTTCCACGACTCGGCGTCGCGTGTGGCACGCAACGTGCCAGGGTGAAAACCATTGCGCTTTCGTTGCGCATTGCGCTTGTTCTAGGTTCCGCACTGCAGGCGTAACCCCATGCGCCGCAGCGACTTCCGAGCAAGCGCAGGTTTCGCACCAACCACCCGAACCCCCGCGATCCGACCTACGCGGCGCAGAACCTAGAAACCGCAGAATCCGACGTAACCTA
>JAJDDY010000044.1 GCA_029260075.1 Phycisphaerae bacterium | reverse complement strand
CTGCAGCTCGGCGTGCGTCTTCGACTTGGTTGGAGCTTCCTGCAGCGACGGCGATCTCTGCAACGGAGATGAAACCTGCGACGGTTCCGGATTGTGTCAATCCGGGCTCCCGCTCGTCTGCGACGACGGCAACGGCTGCACAGATGACTCGTGCGATTTGGCCACCGGTTGCGTCAACGTGCCGAACGTGGCTTTGTGCGATGACGGCGACGCTTGCACGACGAACGACACCTGCGCCGGTGGAAGCTGTGTCGGCGGTTCCGCGCTCGCTTGTGATGACGGCGTCTTCTGCAACGGCATGGAGACGTGCGACTCAGCGTCCGGATGCGTCTCGCCTGGGGACCCCTGCCCGGTTGGGACGCTCTGTGCGGAGATCACCGCCACTTGTGAACCTGTTTCCGGCACCGACTGCGTTTGGGATCGCGAATCCTGGGCGGACAATCCAGACGCCTGGCCGGTAGATGAATTGACGCTCGGAGGCGTGACCTACAGCAAGGATCGCCTGCTGGCGATCCTTCGCGCTAAGTCGGGGCGTGACGAGTTGGTCTCCCTGGCGACGCAGTTGGTCGCGGCGAAACTCAATCAGGCCAATGGCGCACCGGTTCCCGTCAGAGTTGAGGACGCCATGGCTGCGGCGGCTACCTTCCTCGATGGGCTCGGAGATCTGCGGGCCGAACATGGGGTCACCGGCCATCAGGACTCGGATAGCGACAAGGATCCGCGGAGGCGCCTCACGCATATCCTGAAGGAGTACAACAAGGGCGAGTTCCCAGGTGGTCCTCCCGAGTGCGACGATAATGACGATGACGACCATCACGACGACGATGACGACCACCATGACGACTCGGATTGACGCAACGGAGCCCTGGCTTCCTGACCAAGTAGGGAGTACGGGGTGGGCGGGATCGGCTGAGTAAGGCCAATCCCCCAGGCGTACGCAGAGCGTCATAAGACCGAAGCCTTCTATTGGCCGCGTGGCGGTGCAATCCAGCATCGCCACGCGGCCGCGATCGCACTCAAACATATCGCGAGCAAGTCCCATCTTCGCACCGACGGCTGGGGCGCGTATCGCTCGCTGGCCAAGGAACGCTACGAGCACGAAACCGTCGTCACAAACGGCGGCAAGAGCGCCGTCGAGAAACTCCCCTGGCTTCACACATTTATTGGCAACATGAAGCGAATGATCCTGGGCACCGACCACAGTGTTTCGCCTCAGCACTTGGATCGATACCTGGCCGCGTTCGTCTACCGCGCCAATCGACGGTGGATAGAGGGCAACCTGTTCGACCGCCTCGTTCTCGCGGCCGTTAACGCCAAACCTTTGACACTTAACGACTTAACCACCGGAGCAGGATAGAGACTCAGTTTCGGTGATATGGTCAAATTCTGTGGATCGAGTCATGATCAGGCGGACTCTTCTTTCATTCCGTCGACGAACTGAACGCCGCGGATGACATCGGGCAACAACGTCGATCCGTTGAGTGCCCGCCAGGTTTTCTTGGCACACATCATCAACTTGAAGACCATCGCCAGTTGGGCGGCTGCGGCCCCGCATCGAGACCACGGGCCTTGAGATCGAGCAGAAGCTCCGTCCACGATTGCTCGTTCTCGCGGAGTCCATCCTGGACGGCGATCAACTCCTTCCTGCCCGATTCCGTAGCACCCATGACCACCAGAATGTACTGGCGGTCTTCTTCGAGGCGGATGTTGAAGTGGACGCCGTCGACCCACCAATGCACATAGCGTTTGTCGGCCAGCGAATGCTTACTCCACACTTCGTGATCCTCTTGCCAAACCTGTTTCAAGCGGACGACCGTGGACACCGACAGGCCGGGGGCGTCGGGACCGAGCAGCGAGGCCAACGCTTGGCTGAAGTCTCCCGTGCTGATTCCGCGAAGGTACAGCCACGGAATCAGCTCCTCGATGCTCCTCGTCGTTCGCAGATAAGGAGGCAGGATGTTGCTTGTGAACCGAAAGCGGTTGCCATCGTCATCGACGCGCTTGTCGTTGACGCGTGGCTGTTTCACGGAGATGGCACCGAGCCCAGTCTGAAGCTCACGATCGGCCGCATGGTTGTTGCGGACGACCAGACGGTGGCCATCGGTGTCGCGTTCCTGGGCGTGGGCGGCGATGCAGTCGGCCACCTCGGCTTCGATCGCGTTGCCCAGCATCTCCCGAGCGCCATCACTAAGGATCTCGCTCAGCACGTCTTTCGTCGAAGCCTCTGGGATTTGGAGTGGAGTTGTCGTATCGTTCTTCGCGGGGCGTATCCTCCTGTGTTAGGAAAGGGCGAATCTCATCGTTCACCCAGGGTACGCCGCCTTTTTTCATCTCTCAAATCCACAACTTCTGGTTATATCTTGCGCTCCTCCCAAGAGGCATCAAGATCGACGAATTGCCCTCGTGCAAATGGAATAGGCCATGACCAAGCGGCGCTGTAGTATTGGGTTTCCACCGCTATGCCCTTGTTTTTCGGGCTGCATATCGGTTATACTGCAGGTGAAGTGGCGATGGCAGAGCGTCAGTTCCGAGCAAATTTGGACGGCAGACCGCATCGTTTGTCGCCTTGTTGATCACACCAGCCCGGTCCGAATTCGCAGTGGCGTTGCCTCCAAACAATCTATCGAGCGCGCCGATTGCCCATTCGACTCGTTGCCGAATCGCGCGAAGGCGGCTTGCAAAGGCCATTGCCTAGGAGAATCGGCTATGTCAATCCTTCGTTTCACTACACGCATCGCGTTCATCGGACTCGCCTGTGTTTCGTTCTGCGCTACCGCCAACGCCCAATGTCCTGGCGAAGCTCCGGCGGGCTCGCCGTGCGCACCACGTGTCGTTGCCGGTCAACGCGGAACCCATACCGTTGTTATGGACGTCACCAATGCGATCGGTGGTTTCCAGATGGCCTGCGGTTTCAACGTCGGCCGCGCCGTGTGGTTCGAGGTGACGCCGGACGTCAGCGGTCAACTCACCTTCACGACCTGTCATCCTTCGACCAGTTTCGATACGGTGATTCAGCCGTGGAAGTCGTCAGGCGACTGCGAGTTCCCGGTTCGGCTCGACGACTTGTGTGTGGACGATTCAGAAACGGCAACCTGCGACAACGGGTGCCAAGCCTTCGGCGGAAACGTTTCGTTCGCCGTAGTCGCGGGCGAGACCTATCTCTTTGAGGTCGGGTCGTATAACGACAACGCTGCGCAATGCGCGTTGTGCCTCGGTATCAACGTGACGCTGTGCGGCGCCGACCCCACGCCACCGGTCGCGATGCTTGCCTCGCCGGCGTCGTTCTCCTGTGGTTGCGACGTCGTGCAAATCGTCGGGACTGCGATGGATTCTGACGACGGACTTAGAAACTACACGCTCGAGTACCGCCCTGCGTCGGGCGGGCCCTGGACGTTTATTGCGGACAGCACGACACAGGCGGTCAATGCTGTGCTGGCGGATTGGAACACTACGTCAATGGCCCAAGGGTATTACTTCCTACGGTTGACGGCCAAGAACGGTTGCGGTCAGGTTGACACTGACACGCAGGTGGTCTGGCTTGACGGCAGCTTTGATACGCTGACCCTGGGATCGCCTGCGCCGAACGGCGTCTACGCTGGCCTCATCTGTTTCGACGGTACGGCGTCGGACAATCTTTGTTTCGATCGTTACACGCTCGGTTATCGTCCGACGGGCGGCGGCGCCTATTCACCAATCGACGGGGGTGTTTTCAACACCTCGGTCATTAACAACCCCCTCGGCACGTGGGATTCTACGAGCGCGCCGGATGGTCGCTACGAAGTGAAACTGACCGGTCTTACTGCCTGCGGGAACTCCGCAGAGTTGGTCCACAACGTTGTTGTCGACAACACACCCCCGACCGTGTTCATCAACGCACCTCTATCCTGCGACTATGTTGACGGGGTCGTGCAAATCGTCGGCACCGCGTTGGACGCGAACATAGCCGCATGGACGCTGCAGGTCGCGGGTGGCAATCTGGACGGATGGCGAACGCTGAATTCGGGCACTTCCAGTGTTACTAACGCCGTGTTGGCCAACTGGGACACATCCTCGCTTCCGGCCTGCGCCTATGTGCTTCGATTGATCGCATCGGATAGCGCCGTCCGAAACTGTACTACTACCCGGCAGCGGACCGAGCACTATGTCACGGTCAACGTCGGCTCCTGCGGCGACTTCGACGTCGACGATGATGGCGACGTAGATCTGTTCGACTTCAGCGCGTTCCAGGGCGAATTCGTCGGTCCGTTGCCGTAGAGACGCAAGCCGCACGCCGCGCCAAACCGTAGCGAAGAACATCACGGAATGCATGGTCGCGCGTCCCCTGGACCGTGACCGAGCCATGCCCCCAGCGCAAGCGGCTCGCACGTTGCACCACTAACAGTCTGTGGAACAAGAATGGCACTGGCTTCCAGCCGGCGATCCATTAGCGATTTCCGCCTCTCGACGGCGACACGTCCCGTTGTCACGTGCGGGTTCGCGGTCACGCGCTTGAATACCTGCATTGTTCAACAGGCTGCTTACACGTTCATCTTAACTTTTCGCACGGTGTAGAGGCTACGTCGATTCTGCATGCGTCACCGTGGCTGGGCCGTCTCCTATCGGACTGTCAATCTCGACTGCGTGATTGAAATGCGCACGCGCCGTGAACGTTTGATCGGACGTTGTTACGCCGCGCTTCGCTACCTGCGATTCCACGCCGCCATCACTGTCGTATCGTACGCTTGGCCTGTGAGACGGAGTGCTCTACACGGCGTCGTGTGGGTCGTAGTGTTTTGACGTCTGCTACATCCGGAGACGTAGGGGGGAGGGCTATCGGAGTAGCCCTTGTAAGAAGGCTTCCACCGGTAGTCAAACAACAATGCGAATTCGATGCATCGCTTCTCGGATGGTGATTTTATGCTCCGTCGGGACGTCAATGTTCTTGGCCGTTTGCACGGCCGAGTCTCATGCGGCTAGCCGTCGCCGGGCCCTTGTGGACAATCTTCGTTTCGGTCCGGGTGTCGCAAACCATCCGGTTGGCGTTGCGCCGTCCGCAAACATTAGGATTCCTGAGGGGTGGCCACTGGAATTCGATGGCACGATTGGTTGCAAAACCTGCCACACGCAACTTCCGTCAATGTCGGGTGGCGATGCGCACCTAAGACCCGTCGACGGTGAACCTGTGCAACAACGCACGTTCTGCAGCACGTGCCACCAACAGCGTGGTGTGCGTGACGCTTCAGGTCTGCACTGGATGGCTGTCGGATCCGCTCACGTGAAACGCCGCCAGGATAATCGCTTCGGTGGGCGCATGGATTCGGAGTCGCGCCGTTGCTTGAGCTGTCACGACGGTGTCAGTGCTTCGAACGCAGTCAATGGCACGAGGGGCGGCGGCTCGTTCTTCGCCTTGCACAAGAACCACCCGATTGGTGTGGACTATCCACCACGGCACGAACCGGGAACTTCCGCCTATCGCCATCCGACTTCGCTACCTGAAACTGTACGTATTCCGGACGGTAAGGTGAGCTGCGTCTCATGCCACGACCTGTACGCCCATCGCAAGAACCTCCTGACCGTGACGACGGACAACTCCGCCCTTTGCTTCACGTGCCATGCGATGAACTGATCCGCCAACTCTGCCGATTCGCTATCGCACCGACACGTCCGCACTTCGGTTTTGCCCATAGCCTGTGCTTAGCAGGGTGCTGAACAAGGCTGGTATTCAAGCACGTTACCGCGAATCCGCACGTGATAACGGGACCTGTCCCCGTCAACAGGCGGAAATCGCTAAGGGATCAAGGGCTGGAAGACGGTGCCACACGTATTTGGAGACGCGCACTGAATATTGAGCCGGTTGGATAGGTTTCCGCGCATCGAACTTTGAGCCACCGCAACGACGCTTACCCTGTGAATGCGGCGATGGTGCCGCACGCAGGGAGGCCAGGAGATGTTGACGGTGGACGAACACGATCTGATAAGACGCAAGCATCTTGTGGACGGGATGAGCCAGCGGGCCATCTCAAAGGAACTGGGCTACGCCCGCAACACGGTGGCCAAGGCCGTTGCGAACCCGATCCCGCCGGGTTACCGACTGTCCAACCCTCGTTCCAAACCAACCATCGACCCGGTGAAGCACATCATCGATGCCTGGTTGGAGCAGGATAAGCTCGGTCGCCCCAAACAACGCCACACGGGTCAGCGCATTTTTGAACGTCTGTGTGACGAACACGATTTCAAAGGGTCGGTAACAAGCGTGCGTCGCTATATCCAAGCGATCAAGCAGCACACCCAGGAAGTCTTCATGCCTCTGGCCTTCGAGCCGGGCGAAGAAGCCCAGGTGGATTGGCACGAGGGCTGGATCGAAGAGAACGGCGTCCAGCGCAAGGCGCAGTTCTTTTGCATGAGACTGTGCTACTCCAAGGCATCCTTCGTCTGGTCGTACGAACGAGCCAACATGGAAGCGTTCCTGGACGGTCATGTCCGAGCGTTTGAATACTTCGGCGGTATCCCCAGACGACTGGCTTACGACAACCTCAAGTCAGCCGTGATCCAGGTGGGTAAACGTCGAGCTCGTCAACTCAACAAGCGGTTCAAAGAACTGCGGAGCTGGTATCTGTTCGATACGCGATTCTGCAACGTCGCCCGTGGCAACGAGAAGGGCGATGTCGAGAACCTGGCCAAGCGATCAGAACGAACCTATCTGACACCCATCCCTGCCATCGGAACCTTGGCGGAACTCGGCCCCAGGCTATTGGACGATTGCCGCAAGGATCAGGATCGACCCGGGCCCAAGCCTCATCAGGACAAGACAAGACATGATCTCTTCGAGGAAGAGAAGCAGCGTATGCTGCCATTGCCGGAGCATCCGTTCTTCACGGCCTCGGGTTTGGTGAACACCTACATCGAAGCCAGGGAAGAACGTCAGGTGTTGCGGTTGGAGAAGCACATCTGTCGCAACGATCTGATCGTGATTGATGAACTAGGTTACCGGAGCCTGCATGACATCGCGTTCCACATGCAACGTCCGCCACACCGTCAGCAGTTTCGAGACATTGCCGATGAAGTTTTGCGGTTGGTCCTGTGTCGGCGGGTTGGTGTTGGACGGGGGTACGTTCGTGTCGTCGAGTTGGTCCAGTGTTGGCGTGCCGTTGGTTAACTGTTTCATGGTGGCCGCTATGCGGTGGTTGTCGCCGGGTTGATGGGCTACTCTGAACGTCGTGGCGTCCTCACCGTTCGCGCCGGTCAACAATTCCACTAACCCCAGTTCGCCCGTGTCGAGATGGTTGCCATCCCGATTGTCGGGCCCGACAAGGTCGCCATCCACCGCATCATTATTGGCCGACGGATCGTCCGGGTCCAGGGCTTTGAGTAAGACTCGAACGTTGGCTACCGCCGGATCGGTCGCGACGCGCACCTGCACGAAGTCGCTAAATCCACCACCCGGACCCGTAGCGCCCGGGAAATACTTCACCCCCAGCGACCCGCCCTGCGCCGCGTGCGACGGATGGTCGTTCGGCGTAGCGATCGCCTGCGGCGGGTTCGTGTTCGTCTCCCACGTCACGTCCAGATCGATCACCGTGACCCGAACCGTATCGCGACAGAGTTCGTCCACGCCCTCTTTGAGAATCAACGTCAGCGTCGTCGTACCCTTGGCCACACCTTCCATGCCCAAGGTTGAGGGACCCACGCAGGTCCGCGCTAGACTATTTTTCACTGTTCTTGAGACGATCCTTCGCGAGGCCAGTCTTAGCTAGTTTCAAAGCGTCGAGCGCGCCCGTTGGGTTTGGCTCCTGGTCCATTGCGAGAAGAGCAGCGCGTTCCAGCATTTCCCACTCCTTGAGATCTGCAAGACCAACCAATACTCGTGGAGCGATGTGCCTTGCATACTCGTCGCCTCGGACGAGTGCATGCTCCAAATTTTGCAACAACGCCACTTTGATTTTGTGATCCAATTCTGATTTGTGATCGGGTATTGCCTGACCGTACATTCTCACTACGCTCATGCCGACATAGGCCTGCGCCTTGTGAAATCGGCGATCGTAGTCAGACATATCGGCCAGCCACTTGACCGTACGCTCAAAGAGTACCCACTGTTCTGTTCTCCAGAAAAACTCGCAATAATGGGAGGTCAAAAGAGGCCCCACGAACGGCGTTCCCTTTTGGAGGCAGAACTCGATCGACTCCTTTAGGGCATGGTCATCCACAAACACCTCATTCTTGAGATCGTCCAAGTGCATGCCCACCTCGCCTACCAGAGAAGCACGGACAATGGACGCGTATGGGACATCAGGATACTGTTTGAGGAAGTCCCTGTATCTTTTTCCCACGGGACGATGATCCGTCCGCGGCGTGCGCCAGAAATCAACAAGGTAACGCAGGGCGTCACGCTCACGTTTCGTGGGTGCTCTCAGAGTCACATTCACGATATTGGACTCGACTGCGATAGGCGTTTCATCCTCACCGTCGACAATCCGTAGCACGGGACAGATCGCGATTGATAAATCGACCGCAGTTTCTTTTGAAGAATCTCTCTTGAAAGGCGCTACGAGTTCTCCTCGTGCGAGAAACAAGCGAAACTCCATGCTGTCGTTGCCCTTCAGGACCGTTTCGGACATGCCGCGCGACGGTACATACAGGTCACCCGGATGGATACGCCTGTGTCGCGCAAAAGTATCTCCATCGACACCAAACCACACATACGGAATGGCCGTTTCGATTGCAAAGCCGCGCAACACGACAGGCTTCTCAGTCGTGTTCTTGAATCGCACAGCCAGAACGAAGTTCTCGCCTGCGACACATTCCCTCTGTCCCAACCCGAGCTCCACGGAAATCGGCCCGTCTTGAACAACTCTAATGCCATTTACATCATCCAGTACATTCTCGCGCAACTCCTGAGCTAAAGCCATTGCGCCGCCTAGAAACCATCCAGTCAGGATGAAAACGATCGCTTTTTGAACCATCAGTCTGTCGTCCATTGCATTACCCTTCCGTCACTATTCGTTCTGCGGGAAATCAATGTTCCGCATTTTCTTGAGACTTGTCGGTGAAAACTCTAGGTTGCCGGGCAAAATGTTGTTGGGAGCCGGGAGCATCATGAATGTTCCTGATCCGGGTGGATCCTCTACTCCGTCCTCATGTTCCAATTCGAATTGGTGTCCTACTTCATGCGCTACTGTGAATTGTTCCAAGAGAATGACAGTGGGTAGAGCAGCCCCCTTATCTCGAATAGTTTCGAGAAATACAACTGAACCCCCATAATCAAAAATAACGAGCCCCTGGACGTCCGTAAGGCCGTACAGTAGCCCACCGGGGTGCGTGCCCTCTTCTGAATCCGGATCGCCGTCACGAGGTTGCACTCCCTGAAAGGCCGAGACGACATGTACTGCCCAATACGGTCCTGAGGATATCACATTTTTGGAGTTGTCGAGTAGTCAATCGCCTCGGTGGGCTGCCTCGTTATACTAAGAGTCAGGTTTCGATCGAACGATAAGTTGGTCTGCGATTGCGGAGGCAGGTTGAGTAGACCAATACTGATGTAGGCTCGACTATACACACCGTTCATGAGTGTTGTGTCCGGCAAGCGTGGGAGAACTACGGCAGGTGGAAACCCCGGTAATCCGATATCGTCGTCAACCAGCGTGAAGTTGGCACCGACCGCTCCGGAAAAATCTACGGCACCTGGGTTCTTGATCGTGACGAAGTCGCTCCCGATCCCCACATCTGTGCCAACGGTCGTGAAGGTTCCAGCGAACCCCTGGATCGTGATTTGCCCTGGGTTGAAGTGGTTGGCCTCCTCAAAATCAGCCGATAAGTCAGGAATCTCGAACTTGATCTGCGGGAAAGGGGCGAGGTCAGTCACGCCGATAATTGTACCCGTGACTGAGTTGCCGGCGATCGGCCCCATCGAATCGAGTTCGACATGAACCTCTCGCCACATGGTCAGCAGCTCGGAGACATTGCCGATGAAGTTTTGTGGTTGATCCTCTGTCGGCGGGTTGGTGTTAGACGGTGGTACGTTCGTGTCGTCGAGTTGGTCGAGTGTTGGCGTGCCGTTCGTTAACTGTTTCATGGTGGCCGCTATGCGGTGGTTATCGCCGGGTTGGTGGGCTACGCGGAAGGTC
>JAJDDY010000043.1 GCA_029260075.1 Phycisphaerae bacterium | reverse complement strand
AAGCTGCTCGCTGCTCTCGACGTCGACAAGGCCGCCGACCACGACAAAGCGAAGCTTGCCGCAGTAGAGCAAGCCGCGTAGTGTGATTACAACTGCGAAGGAGAACCCTTCAAACTTCAACTACGAACGGGACAATCTCGTCTAATCGGTTGTAGCGGCGAACGAGGAATCTTTTCGGGCGGGTCGAACTACGGTTTCGTACGGCGGGTTGGAGTCTGGTTTGAGCGTGCAGCGATTCGTGTGGCGCGGAGGTTCGGCGAATAGTGTTCCGTCGGCGTCGCCCACAGGAGTTGAAGCTGGCGTCACGATCGTTCGTCTGGATGGCGCGCCTCGTTGGAGGTGAAGACGCGAATCCGGCATCGATTCGACTCCCCCACAGCTAAAGCCATGGGCCACGAGGCCGTACACGGAAGATGCCTTCCGGGCAGTGTGCCGACGCACGCCGCGGCATGCGTATCAGACTTCTTTTTCGACGCTGTTGATCTCGGAAGTTTGGAAGAACGCACTTACGATTGTCGGGACCAGCACCACGAACGGAAGAACAAACCGATAGTCCGTTCTGAGCGAACGAAAAGTGTTATACAGTTGCGGCGAAGACTTTAGCCACGGGACGGCCGCAGATAACACCAGCGAGGCGCCAAGAAAAGCGGTAACCAAAACGACCACGCGGTGGCGGTTGATGTATCCGAACGCGGTAAATCCGATGAACACCACGCTTAGCATGCACCAAAACGGTACACCCGTAAGCCCGAAGCGGATGAGACTCTCCCAAACGATGCCCACCCCGAGCAACCCGGCAAGCACCGAGACCGAATGGTTTACCGGGTAGGCGCTGCCGATCGCCAGAACGCCACCACCGATTACGCCATACAACCAGCGATCGTCCGCCGTGTGGGCGAACGTGGTGGCGACCACGGCGCCGATCAGCCCGAACGAAAGCATGACACATATGCGCCAGAGGCGCCAGCCATAGATCATCAACGCCACGCCAATGATCACAAGAGGTACGGCAATCAACGGATCCGCATTGTTTAGGTACGACAACCAATCGTCAACGGACATAAGCCCAACCCCGTCTTTTCACTCGATCCAGGCCCATCGCACGTGGCGCACAGTCTAGCGCATCTGTGGATCGGTACATCAACAGTAAAGGGTACGATATAGGTTGAGGGCTCGCGGCGTTGAAAAAAGTGTGGCACCGGCTTCCAGCCGGTGATCCATTAGCGGTTTCCGCCTCTTGACGGGGACAGTTCCTTTGTCACGGGCGGGTTCGCGGCGACGTGATTGAATACCAGCTTTGTTCAACAGACTGCTAGCGCGTTGTCACAGCTAGAATGACGGGTTTACCGGGCCGCGACCGAAAGGAAGCGGACTTTTGAAATCCGCTCGTGACAGCCCCAAAACGCTCCCTCACGGTCGCGGCTCGGATCGGACCAACCCGTCATTTGAGTCGTGACGCTGCACTAGGCTTTGGCTTTGGCCTTGGCCGACAGATCGTCCTCGTGCTTGGGCGCAGCACGGGTAAGCAGCGTCTGAACAATAAGAGAGGCGACCAGGAAACCACCCACGCCGAACAGGGCGAAACTCGGGCTCTGCTCGATGGTCTGAAAAGAATTGGGTACCCAGTGGTACAACAGCGTTCCGATCGAAGTCGTCACCAGGAACGTGCCGGCGATGGACGTCGCCAATATCAACGCCGTTCGGACGGCCAGCACGCCGAGCAGCAGACCGGTAATCAACGCCGCCAGTGCCACAGCCTGTCCCCGACGCTCGATACGCACGTCCTTGCTCTTGATAAAGGTCCACATCGACTGAAGATGTTCTTTGGGCGTGGTCTCGCTGAACGCATGCTGCTCGGCTTGAGTAGGAAGTCGAAACCCTCCCGGTGTCGATGCCGTTTGCGGGGCATGTTGAGCGCGATATTCCACGACGTGCGGTAGGACTTGCTGATAACTAAAGGCACCGATTGCGATGGAGGCGAAGACCAACGCGCCCGCAGCACCGACCCACATGCGGAATGTCTTGTAGCCGATCACACCGAGCATGAGTGCTCCGATCAGTCCGGTAATCGGGGCCGGATAGCCCAACTCCCGCGCAAAGAACGTGCCCGCGCCGCCGCCGAGCAGGACGAAGCCGCAGGTGAATCCGAAGCGCGCCAGCTTCGCGCCAAGAACGCTCAAGCCGATTCCCGCCACGAGACAGACTAGCCCAAATGGCACCGCAGATTGAAGCACGTCAACCGGCATATTCTCTTGAGCGAAAAGCCGCGCCTGCTCCACAATAGTTCCCAACTCATTCATCACGTCACCCACGTTCTAGTATTGCGTCACACGTTAATCTTCGGGTTGTCGCGCTAGCGCGACCGACACCAATCGCGCGGGCCAGAGCCCACCGCGCCAGCGGTGGGACCAGTCCGCCGGCTGGCGCCCTCGGCTCTGATACCGCACGAACCGACGAGCCCATTCCCAAACCGACAAGAGGACGTGTGACCCCGCACTAGGAGACAAACGTACCCCAATATGCTACCCGATGTATTCGAGCGTGGCGTTGTAATATTTTGTGTTTCATACCCACGCACGCAGCTTTGGCTGCCTGGTCAACAAGTGTGGCACCGGCTTCCAGCCGGTGATCCATTAGCGATTTCCGCCTCTTGACGGCGAAGCGGTCTGTTGTCATGGTCGTGTTGGCGTCGATGCCATTGGATACCAGTCATGCTCAACAGGCTGTCATGGTGAATTCTTCGAGGATCACCCTGGAATCGTGTAGCGGTCGGGATAAACCGCGATATCGATCACCGCGTGACCGGCGTCGAGCCGGCCGGTACGGCGGTGGTTTTCTCGAAGAATGGCGAGTTTGGCTGCGACGGTGTTCTCCTCGATTTCCCAGCCCGGCGCCGATCCCCAATGGACGCTTCCGCCAGGCTGATCGGTGATGAGCTCGATGTGCGTTCGCCGGGCATCCATCCGCCCGTCGAAGTTTTGAACCACGACCTCGCGAACCTCATCGTCGAACGGTTCGGCGTGAAGCAGATCAAGAATTCGTAGCCCGGCCTGCAAGTCCTCGCCAGACCAACGCGCTCCGGGCTCCGGTGCTTGAACGGCCACGCCAGAGATGACAGGCCACTGTGGCGATCGATCGTACGCACCGGGTAGTCGAACACCGTCACGGTCAACCAAATAGAACTGATCCGATTCTCCGACAAGGGCGAACGGCATGCGGTAGTCGGCGTGAACCTCGAACACCGCGTCGCCGCGTCGCCGCACATAGTCGACCCGATCTACCCATCCCACGGTGGCGATTCGACTTGCGATGTCTCGACACATCCTGTCGTCGGTCCAATCGTGATCGAGCACGTCGTCTACGCTGGCGGTAAGCTCAGCCAACGCGAGCGACCGCAGACCGTCCGGCAAGTCAGAGAACGCCAGATTCGCCGGACCCGCCCGATCGCGCACCTGCAGTGTCACGTAGTCGTCAAGGCGGGATGCCCCCATGACCGCGACGGTAAGTGACGAAAGAACGAGCAGCAAGACGCCGAGCGGAAGTCCGACACGGCGCAGGTTGTCCCGTTCGCCGAACAGACGCGACAGTACGCCGTTCGATGCCTTGCCGCGACGTTTCGCTTTGCGTTTCTTGGCCATGTTTGATCCTTATCAGCCTAGTCAACAGGTGTGGTACCGGCTTCATTGGCTAGCACGAAGCAACAGACTTTTGCTGAGCACAACCCTACGCCATAGATAGTTCGATGATTCGCTGGCAAAGATCATCGAAATCGATACCCACGCGCGCCGCGGCCTTGGGCACGAGCGAATGACTGGTGAAACCAGGGATCGTGTTCACTTCCAACGCGAACGGAACCTGCGTCTGCTCATCGATGATCCAATCTACGCGAGACAGAGCGCGACAGCCCAATGACTGATGGGCCCGTTCGCTCAACCGCTGCACCTGTTCCAGAAGCGATTCCGGTAATTCAAGATCAAACAGATATTGCGTATCCCCGTCGACGTACTTCGCGTCGTAGTCGTAGAATTCTCGCTTCGTGCGAATCTCGCAAACGGGCAGGGCGTCGGCCCCAAGAATGCCGACGGTCAGCTCAGGTCCACGGATCATGGCCTCGACCAGCGCGGCGCCGTGTCGACGAACCACCAAACGCACCGCATCAGCCAAATCGCCAGCGTCTTCCACGAGCATCGTATCGACGCTGCTTCCCGATGACACCGGTTTGACCACAACCGGTCCGGACGTACCAGCCACTACGCGATCCAAATTGTCTGGCGTAGCCACTTCAAACGACGGCGTCGCAATCCCAGCCTGCTCGAACGCACGCTTGGCGAGCACTTTGTCCATGGCCAAGCGAGAGGCGGCTGCACCTGATCCGCAATACGCGATTCCACGATCATCGAGCTCCAACTGCACAGCGCCGTCCTCGCCGAACTCGCCATGAAGCGCGATGAAGACGAAGTCAGCCGGATGATCCAGCGCACTCACGTCGTCGGGACCGATGTCCATCATCCGCGTGCGGTGACCAAGTCGACAAAGCGCCGCGTGTACCGCGGCGCCGCTTTCCAGACTCACCTCACGCTCCACGCCCGGTCCACCGGCTAGGACGGTGATGTCAAGGGGTGTCACCGCGTTGGCACGTGTGGGCGGCGCGATCGACTTCGTCCCGGTCGGTACAGCCTTGGTTTCCTGCGTTGGCGTCACCAAACGTCTATCTCCAGTTCAAGCGATGTGTCGAACTCGCGCAGCACGCGTTCTTGTATCAATTCGATGAGCGTCGTGACGTCGGCTGCGGTGGCTCCGGCGCCGGCGACAATGAAATTCGCATGGCGACGAGACACGCTGGCCTCGCCGACAGTTGTTCCCTTCAACCCGGATCGATCAATCAAGGCGCCCGCGGATTGATCGCCGGGGTTCTTGAAAATACACCCAGCACTCTTGTCTGCTAGCGGTTGCGATTCGGTCTTGTACGCCAGTCGCTCATCATGTCGCTTGCGAACTTGCACCGGATCGTCGCCAGCCAATTCGAGCCGGGCGCTGAGTACGATGGCGTCTTGCAGGTTGCTTCGTCGGTACGAAAAGCCGAGTTGTTCGCTCGACCGGACCTCGCAGTCGCCGTTTGAATTGATCACTTCGGCTTGGCGTACCACGTCGGCGAATTCCCCAAACCGTCCGCCGGCGTTCATACGCGCTGCGCCGCCCACCGTGCCCGGAATGCCCGCCAACCCCTCCATCCCGGTGAGTCCGCGCTCCGCACAGTTCTTGCAAAGCGGCATCAGGTCGACGCCGGCGCCGACCCGAACCGACGTACCTTGATATTCGACCGAACGAAACGCCGGCGCATCAAGCCGCACGACCACACCGTCGAACCCATCGTCGCGTACGAGAACGTTGGTCCCACCACCCAACACCTTCAAGGGGATTGAATCTTGACGGGCGCGATTCATCAGGAGCGAAAGATCAGCGGCGTTACGAGGTTTGAACAGGTAGCGTGCGCGGCCGCCCAGTCGAAACCACGTGGCGTGGCCGATGGGCGCATTGAACTCAATCCGATCCGCAAAGTCTTGCCACCAACTCATCGGCTACCTTCCACACGTCCCCCGCGCCCATGGTGAGCACCAAATCTCCGTCGCGAACGTTGGCGACCACATGGTCTGCGGCAACGGCCAATTCGGGAAGATACGTCGCGCTCGATCCGCACTGCCGAATACGTTCCGCAAGCTCCGCCGACCCGACCGGTTCGTTCGCAGCGCCGCCTTCGCGCGCCCCGAACACATCGGGCAGGACGATCTCGTCGGCATCGCCAAACGCCTCGGCAAATTCTTCAAGCAGCAACCGAGTCCGCGCGTGCTGGTGCGGTTGAAAAACCACCCACGTACGACCAGGGTTATAGCGCCGGCGTGCCGCTTCAATCGATACCTTAACTTCCGTCGGGTGGTGCGCGTAGTCGTCCACAATGACCACGCCGCGACCAGCCCCGCGCCACGTCAGCCTGCGATCAATTCCTTCAAACCCCGGAAGTGCGTCGGCAATGCCTTCGAGGTCGGCACCCGCGTGGTACGCCAGCGCGATCGCCGCCAGCGCGTCGGCCACGTTGTGGCGTCCCGGTACCGACAATCGCGTTGACACTACCGGCGATCCGCGAAATTGTACCACGAAGGAAAAACATCCGCGATCTTCGCGCAGATTCAGCGCCCGCCAATCCGCGTTTTCTCCGAATCCGAACGATTGAATCGTCGCCCGCGACCTCCCAGCAGCCTCTAGCGCCCGGGAGTCGTCGGCGTTGCAGATGACCAAACCCTCCGGGTGTACCTGGCTGCAAAACGCTCCGAAGGCTTCGACGATTTCGTCCAAATCACGATAGCAATCCAAGTGGTCCGGTTCGATATTCAAGATAGCCGCTGACTCGGGGGCGACGTGCAGAAACGAACGGTCGAATTCGCACGACTCGGCGATAAAGTGTTCCCCGCTGCCCAACGCCCAGCTTCCACCCAACTGGTCGGACCGCGCGCCGAACAGGAAGGATGGCTCGAGTCCGGAGTAGCGGCAAAGATAGGTACACATGGCCGTCGTCGTGCTCTTGCCGTGTGTTCCCGCGATCGAAATTCCGCGGGGGTAACACGCCATGATTCTTCCGAGCAGCTCCGCGTATTTGATCGGCGTGAGCCCGAAGCTCCGGGCGGCTTCCATTTCCGGATTGGTTTCGTGGATGGCTGCACTGCGTACGACGAGGTCGCACTCCGTGTCCAGTTGGGCCCCGAGGTGTCCGATGCTGATTCGTGCTCCGGCCTGCACAAGTTCGCCAAGGCCATCGAACGACTGTTGATCGGAACCCGAAACGCGCGCGCCGGCCTTGATCAACATGGCGGCCGCGCCGCTCATCCCGCTCCCACCGATACCGATAAAATGGACCCGCTTGCCCGCGAACCGCTGCATTGACCGTGCTAGCGCGACTATCGATCCATCTACCATCGTTGGCATCGTATTCCCTCGCGTGCGGGGCGCATGTCGGCGGAGACTCCGAAGAACCCCGCCCGCGTCGACAAGTTCGCTTTGCTATTATTAGTGCCTATCACAGTATTATCGGGTACCCGCGCACACGGTCTCCAAACATTCGGCGTCCGCCAGCGTTCCTTTGCTGTGCATCAGCTCGATAAGGTGCGTCGCGATCTGCGCGGACGCTTGACCGTGTCCGACGCGTCGCGCCGCAGCCGCCATGGCGGATCGGGCGTCGTCATTTGTCATCAGCGACCCCAGCGCCTCGCGCAACGCAGGAACGTTGATATCCGTATCGATTCGATCGTGCATGATCCGCGCGGCTGACGCCCGCACCAAACACCGTGCGTTGGCCAATTGGTGCATGTCCTTGTGGTATGGATAAGGCATAAGAATCGCAGGCCTACCGACCGCGGTGATTTCCGCAAGGGATGAAGCCCCTGCGCGGGCCAGCACAAGATCCGCCGCCGCCAAGGCATGGGCCATGTCGTCGGTGAAGGGCAACACGCGCGAACGCACGTTGCTGCGGTCGTAGGCGGCTTGTACGGTGTCCAAATCAGCGTCGCCGGTCAGGTGCAGAAGCTGCCAACCGGGAAGTGACTCGAAGAGATCGATATTGCCGATCACGGCTTCGTTGATCGTTCGGGCACCTTGTGATGCGCCCGTGATGAGCAGTGTTCGGCGATCAACATCCAAACCGAAGAGTTTGATCCCCTCATCGCGACTGACTTGGTTGAATCCGGCCCGAATCGCACAGCCGCACGTGATTACGTGCGATTTCCTCGGCAGGTGTGCTTCGGTTTCTTCCCACTGTGCGAACACGACATCCACGCTGTCGGCTAGAAATCGGTTGGCCCGGCCGGGTAACGCGTCGGGATTCAAAATGGCCGTCGGAATTCCAGCCCGTCGCGCGGCGCGCATCGCCGGCACGGACCCCAACCCACCGGTGCCAATAATGACGGCCGGTCGGTTTCGCTCGAACATTGATCGGCAAAGCAGGCTTGACTGACGATAGCCGGTCAGCGTGCGGACCCATCGCCACGGGGCGCGGTGTAACGCTACGAGTGGCTGCTGTACAACTTCTGCATCCACTTGACCGAGAATCCGTTGATCGACCGAGCGCTGCGTAGCAATGAACATGAACCGAGCGCTACTGATTTTTGACCGCAACGCTTCCGCGATAGCCAGCGAGGGGTACAGATGACCGCCCGTACCGCCGCCGGCGAACACGATCAGCGGGGCATCCGATGTGGCTGACCCTGGTTCTAGCACAACGCCATCTCCTCAGCCGAACCGCGCTGGCGCGGCGAGGCTGTCGATAACCCGCCGTCCGCAGGTTCACCGGAGCGCACCGCGATCAACAGGCCGATCGAAAAGCACACCATCATCAATCCGCTTCCTCCGGCTGAGATCAGCGGCATGGAAATACCCGTTGTGGGCACCATGACCGTCACGACGGCGATGTTCATTGTGGCTTGTAGTCCAATCGTGGCAATCAGGCCGAAACTGAGCAATCGCGTAAACCGGGACGTCGCACCGATCATCGTGCGTAACCCGAGAACGATCAACGTAACGAAAAGCAATATCACCAGACCGGCGCCCAACACACCGAGCTCTTCACAGACGACTGCGAAAATGAAGTCCGTGCGACATTCTGGCAGGTATCCATATTTTTGCATCCCCGAGCCCAGCCCGGCGCCGAACCAACCGCCGGACGCGATGGTGATAAGCGACTGCAGCGGCTGATATCCAGCCCGTCCTGCTTCCGCCTCGGGATGCATGAACGCCGTCATGCGCTCCATCCGGTACGTTTCGTCGTAGACCAGCCACACCATCCCGATGATGCCGAGCAGGACCAGCACCGCCAGATAGCGAACGCGACATCCGCCGACAAGAAGCATGGATCCTCCCACCACCGCCAATAGCCCCGCAGTTCCCAAGTCCTCCTTGCCGACCAGCATGACCGTTATGGCCACAACCAAGGCCGCAGGAAGAAAGGACCGCTTGAACGAACGCGGATCGGTGCCCGTGGCGGAAAGCATGGACGCCAAGACCGCCACCATGGATAGCTTGGCGATCTCTGACGGCTGAAAGCCGAGCGCGAAACCGCCGAGGTTGAAACGCAACCAGCGACTCGAACCGCGTTGCTCCGAGCCCAAACCCGGAACGAGCGCCACCACCAGCAGCAGCAGCGTCACGGCGAACAATATCCACAGGCCCCAACGTCGGAAACCAGGTGAGCGGATCAAGGGCGGCGCCAGTCGTGCCGTCGCAAGAAGTACGCAGAGCCCGACGCCCACGAACACGATCTGTCGACCGAACACCGTTCGCCACATGTCCGCAGCGAACAGCGGCCGATCGAGCGATGCGGAAGTCGATCCTACCATGACCAGCCCCAGCGCCATCAGCGCGCACGTCACGACGATCAATCCGACGCCGTTTCCGGTTTCGTCTTTACCAATTTGCGTCATCCCTGACACCCGTACCTCCCTGTCAAGAAAGTGTGGCACCGGCTTCCAGCCGGTGATCTGTCGCCGCTCGCTCGTGCGTGAATCCCTTCTCGCACTTTCCTGTAAATCGCTCGCTCGTGCGTGAATCCCTTCTCGCACTTTCCTGTAACCATTCAACGAAGTTTAATCGTCGCCAATGCAAAGCCCGCACACATGGCTGCGAGCAACCAAAATCGTACGACGGTCTGCGGTTCGCTCCATCCGCTGAGATGAAAATGGTGGTGGATCGGCGCGCAGCGAAACAATCGCCGCCCGCGCGTCCACTTGAAGAATCCGATCTGCGCCATGACCGATAACGCTTCCACGACAAAGACCCCGCCGGCGATCAACAGCATGAGCTCTTGCCGAGTGACCACGGCGACGAATCCGATCAGACCCCCAAGGGGCAGTGAGCCGACGTCGCCCATAAACACCCGCGCCGGGTGGCAGTTGTACCAGAGGAAACCCGCGCAGGAGCCCAAGATCGCACCGCACAGAATAACCAGCTCGCCGCTCTTGGGGATGTACGGCAGCAACAGCGTCGACGACAACTCTGCATTGCCTGCGACGTGCGTCAACATCATGAACACCAGTGCGCTCAGCGCCACACACCCGGCGGCCAATCCGTCCATGCCGTCCGTAAGATTGACGGCGTTCGACGTGCCGGTCATCACGAGCACCGTGACTACCATGAACATTCCGGCGCTGAGCTCCAACCCGACCTTGTAGAACGGTACGGTCAAAATCTTGTACGACGGAAGTGCGCGCGTATCGGGCAGTGATCCCACCACCGCGAAGTTGCTGCTGCCATAGCTGTAGATGAACCCGCCCAGCAGCACGGCCAGACCGACTTGAAAGAGTAGCTTTTGATACATTTTCAGGCCGTCGCGCGACCGTGCCCGACGACCGGCCGTCAACTTCAACCAATCGTCGACCCCGCCAAGAACGCTGAGCCAGACCAGACACACCAGGCTCATGCGCACGTAGAAATTGCTCAGATCGGCCAGCAGCAACACCGCAAACGCGACCGAACCCAGCATGAGCACACCGCCCATGGTCGGGATGTTGCGTTTGTCGCGCGTCAGCTCGTTGAGCGAGGCGTGGTCGAATTGGGGTTGGTCGCCGAGCTTCCACTTGTTCAGCCGCCTGATCATCTTGGGCATAAGAAACAGGAGCATCAAGAAGCACAACAACGCGGCACAGATGCCGCGGAACAACGGGTTCTCGTAGGCGTAGTGCCGCCCCCGAAACAGTTCGCCTGCCAGGTAGTAAAGCAAAGTCGATCACTTTCCCTCTCGACCGGCGGTTATGCGACCGCGGTCTCGCAACCGAAGCGTCCCGCCAGTTGATCCACAAGACAATCGAGTCGCATGGCTCGCGACCCCTTGACCCAAACCGTATCGCCCGGAAGAAGTCTCGATTGCAACAATCCGAACGCCGCCGACGCATCTTCACAGAGCGCCACACGATCGCCATTACCATCGAGCCCGGCGGCGGCTGTAGCGCAAAGCGGGCCCACGGCGACAATCAATTCAATCCCCGAATCCAACACGCCTTGCAGCGTTTGACGATGCCACGCCACGGCCTCATCACCCAGCTCGAGCATGTCACCGATAACCATCACGCGCCGCGTCGATACCGTCGTGCTTAGCGTTTCCACGGCCGCATCGGTGCTCGACGGGTTCGCGTTGTATGAATCGTCCACGATGGTCACACCGCCCAAGTCCAAAACGCGTGTCCGGCCTTCGAGCGGCGGAACGGTGAGCAGCGACTTGAGAATCTTTTCCGGGGGAACGCCGAACCAACGCGCTACCGCGAACGTCGCGGCGGCGTTCGTGGCGTGGTGGAGACCGGGCATCGGCAAGGTAACATGAAATCGACCGTCAAGCTCGAACGTCGTGCGGTGAATGTCGCCGCGCGCATCAGCCACACTCAACTTCGCGTGGGCATGAGAACCGATCGTGATAAGCCTGGTATGCACGGTTTGCGCGATGGTGTCCCGAATCTCCGCTCGATCGACGTTGACCACGACGAGACCGTCGGCCGATACGTGACGCAGTAGGGCGGTCTTTTCCCGAACCACGCCCTCGATGCCGCCGAATCCCTCAAGATGGGCTTCACCGATCGAAGTGATCACACCGACGTGCGGCTTGGCCATTGCGCTTAGCGCGTCGATCTCACCCGGTGCGCTCGAGCCGATCTCGACGATCAAGTATCGATCATCAGCTTCGGTCGATAGCAGCGTGAGCGGAACACCGATGTGGTTATTGAAACTCTTCGGCGCCGCACGTCCCGGAAGCGATTCACCCAGCACGTGATTCAACATGGACTTCGTCGTGGTCTTGCCGTTCGTACCGGTCACGCCGACCACGACCGTGGTCACCGGCATGACCGTGCTGCGATAGTACGACGCCAGATCGCCCAGCCCCTTGATCGTATCCGCAACCACGACACAGCAGACGCTCCGGCGAACCGATTCGAATTCCGTTGACTCGAACCACACGCGGTCGCAAAGCACACCCGTGACTCCGGCATCGGCTGCCTGTTCGATGAACGCGTGGCCGTCGAAACGCTCCCCGCGAATCGCAACGAACAGATCGCCTTGCTTGACATCACGCGAATCCGTCGTGATCCGCCGAACGCTTGCGTCGGTGTCTGAACCGCGCAGTTGAGCGCCGACGGCGCTCACCACATCGACCATGGGCATCGGTATCATACCACGCCCTCCGCCACGACCGATGGGTCCACAAACGTACGCACGACTTCCGCATCATCGAATGCCAATACTCTGTCACCGATGAGCTGGTAGGTCTCATGCCCTTTGCCGGCAATCAAGATCGTGTCGTCCTCGCCCGCCTCGGCGAGCGCCGTTTCAATCGCCAACCGTCGGTCCACCTGCGATTGCACCCGGCATGGCCCTGATGCTGGAAATGCCCGCATGATTTCGTCCACGATTTGCTGCGGGTCTTCCCCGCGCGGGTTGTCACTCGTTACGATCGCCACATCGGCCGCTCCATACACCGCCGCCGCCATGCGCGGTCGCTTGCTACGATCGCGATCGCCGCCGCAACCGAACACGCAGATCAGCCGACCGCGCTTGCGCGTTAGCGGTTTCAGTGCGCCCAGCACACTCGCCAGCGCCGCGTCGGTGTGGGCATAGTCAATGAGTACGACTGGGCGACGGTTCGCGCCAGCTTGCCAAGCGTCCGGTTCAACGCGTTGCAGTCGCCCCGGAACCACGGCCACCTCACCCAAGCCCGCCACGATCATCTCAACAGAAACGCCCAGGGCATGCGCTGTCGCCGCCGAAGCTAGGGCGTTGGCGACGTTGTGACGTCCGACCAACGGAAGTCGAACGTTGACCTCAACATCAGGTCCCAGGAGCGTGAAATCCGTACCGTTCAAATCCATCGTGTCGATTCGCGCCCGATAGTCGGCCGTAGGGTCATCCAGCGCGAACGTCAACACGCGACGATTGCAGTGCTCGACCATCGTACGACCAGCGGGATCATCCCCGTTGACCATAGCTACACCATCGGCATCCACGAGGTCGAACAACCGGCGTTTGGCTGCCGCGTATCGGTCCATCGTCTTGTGGTAATCGAGATGGTCACCGGAAAGGTTCGTAAACACCGCCGCGTCGAACTTCAGACCATCGCACCGCCGCTGATCCAATGCGTGCGATGATACTTCCAACACGGCAAACGCGGCGCCGGCCTTTTCGGCTTCGGCGAGATGCTCGCACATGACCAGCGGACCGGGTGTCGTCAGGTCGGCGGAGATACGCCTCGCGACAAGGTCATATTCGATCGTGCCCATGAGCGCGGTCGCCTGACCGACCTGGCGTAGGATGGATCGTGTGAGCCATGCGACCGTCGACTTCCCGTTGGTTCCGGTGATACCGACGAGACGCATCGTACGATCTTGCCGATCGCTTAGACCGTGGAACACCGCCGCGAGCCTTGCCAACGCCGTCCGTGAATCCGCAACACGCAGGGCTAGTGCAGGCGGCGGTACGGCGATGTCGCGATCGATCACAACCGCGACGGCGCCTCGCTGCACGGCGTCGGCTACGAACTCGTGACCGTCACAATCGCCGCCCCGAACGGCTACGAACAGACACCCCGGTTCGCAGGATCGCGAGTCGTCACAGAGCTTGGTGATTTGAGTGGGGGGGGCAGCTAATTTGGTCGACTTCGGCCACGGAATCCCCGCGTGCAACAAGAGCTGATCCAGAGCGCCGCCGAAATCCACCGCCAATTCCCTCGCGTTTGCCATACCGGCGTAGCATGCTATCGCACGTGTATTCGATCCGCCATCGATTCCACCGCGCGTTGCGACCCAGTCGACACGCGGCGTCTGTGAATTTGTGAAAGATTACAGGCCGGCGTGCGTCGATAACGCATCAGGCGTAACGCCAATATACGCCAGTGACTCCGCCAGAATCGCTCCCACCGCCGGTGCAGCTACAGTGCCACCGTAGTAACCCTTTCTCGCGTCAGGCCGTCGGATCATAACGAGCGCCACAAGCTCCGGTCTTGTCGCCGGCGCCGCCCCGACAAATAGTCCCAGATACGCACCGTCCTCGTATTCACCGCGGACTGAGCTAATCAGTTTTGCTGTCCCCGTCTTGCCCAGCACGTTGTACGGCCCAACCTGTGCCTTGACGCCACCGCCGTTTGTGACCACCGATCTCAAGAGTTCACCAGCTACGTACCGTGCGATCTTGCTAGACGCCACGCGCCCGAGAACGACCGGCGTTTCAAACGACTGAACCGTTTTTCCGTCGGGGGCGACGAGCTCTTTGACGACGTGCGGTCGCACGCGGATGCCGTCGTTGACGATGGCGCTAAATGCGCTGACCAGTTGAAGCGGCGTAACCAGAACTTCGTACCCCATTGGGATGGACGTCGTCGAGTAGCTGTTCCACTTTCGGAGCGAGTATACCACGCCCGTGCTCTCGCCCGGGAGGTCGACGCCGGTTCGCTTGCCCAGACCAAACCGCATCAGCGTATCGCGCAGTGCGGCGTTGCCCATGCGATGACCAATCACGCCCATGCCGATGTTGCTGCTCTTGGTGATGATGCCGCGAACGTCGAGCATGCCGTTAGCGTGGGTGTCTTTAAGGAGTCGCCCACCGAAATAGTGCCAACCCTTGAAACAGTCGATGCGTTCATGCGACGTGACATAACCGCCGTCCAACGCGCCGCAGATAACCAACGCCTTGAACGTGCTCCCCGGTTCGACCGGGTCCGTCAAAACGCGATTGCGCCGACGCTCGATATTGGAGGGAAGAACCGGCTCGCCGACGTCAAACCCGGGCAAGGACGCCATCGCGAGAATCTCACCGGTCGCAGGGGCCATCACCAGCGCCACGCCGTGCTCAGCGTCGAACCGGTCGATGGAATCAGTCAACGCCTTTTCCGTAATGCGTTGAATCTCCGCATCAATCGTCAGGACGATGTGACCGCCGTCGATGGGTGAGCGACTTGCGGGCATGGCCCTAAGCATCGCCCGGCGCCGGACGTCGCAAATCGTCGCGCGATACCCGTCTGTACCGCTGAGGTGCTTGTCGTAGGTCAACTCAACCCCGGCCATTCCGTTACCGTCACGCCCGACCCACCCCAACACATGGGCCATCATGGCGCCCAAGGGGTTCACACGCCGACCGTGGTCCGTCAAACCGACGGCTGGGTGATTCATCGCGCGCACTGCGTCGGCGGTCACCTTGTCGACGTCAGTGGCTACTACCACGTAGCGCTTGTCCGCGCGGCGGCGAATCGACTCGGCGATTTCATCGGCGGGGCGAGACACGCGTACAGCTAGTGCAGCCGAAAGCTTATCGACGTCGTCAACAAGTGCAGGATCGACAAAGACAGTTGGCGTCTGCCGACTCAACGCGACGACGCGACCCGTAGCGTCCATGATCATTCCACGTCGCGCCGACAACGGCGTACCCCCGCGCTGCTGACGCAACGCCTTGGCGGTGAAGTGCGAACGATCGGGCGAATTGAGATAAGCGACGCGACCGCCCAAACCGATGAGCATCGCGACGACAACCAACAGCACGGAGACGCCGAGTCTCATTTGCGTTCGATCGAGGTTGGATGGCAAAGTAGGGCGGTTCATGTCGATTGTGGCCGTCTGTTGGCTGAACTCGGCACGGCGTTACAGCACGTTCATTAAGTGTGGCAGCGTGGCCCATGGCTTCAGCCGTGGGGGACTCGAATCCGCGCACCGTTCGATGTCCGCACGTCGGAAGAGGCGCGTCACCCATCCTGCGTTGACGAGCTTTCTCCCGTCAGCGTCGATCGGCCAAACGATCCGCCGATCGGTACGTCACGTCATCAATCGGCGCGACCAGGTCGGCATTGATGAGTTGCAACCGATCGTGAATTCGTTTCGGCGCGTGCATTCGAGCCGCTTGCGATTGCAGCCCCCACCATTCGCGGCGAAGCGCTACCCAGCGCGATTCGAGTCGCAAGAGTGACGACGCGGTTCGCGTCTGTTCTGCGCGAAGGTGAACGACCGCGAGGGCCACCATCGCCAGCGAGAACACCAGACAGCACGTACGTGTGGTTCGCACCGTTAGTTCCTCGACCGACCGCTTGAGGGGAGCATGATACGCACGCCCACACGGATACGGTCGGGGTCGGGGAACTTCGTCTTATTCAGTTCGAAAATTTCCCGCCATCGTCCGCCGTCGCCGAGTTGCTCGCGGGCAATGCTAACGTAGCGGTCGTTGGGTCGAACTTGGTACCAGTTGATTGGCGTTAACGACTTCGTTGCGGGCCGACCCTTCGACGTTCGCATAGTGGGCTTATCGGTCGCCGCACGTCGAGCCGTGCGGTCGCTCGACCGCGATGCGTTATTCGCCACCCGGTCGCCAATCGGAGGAAGAGTCAGGACATCGTCGATGCGCACCATGTCCGGGCTCGACATCACGGTGCGGTTCGCGGCGTATACGGCTTGCATTACCGCCGTCGATGCCGTGCCGTAATGCGTCTTCGCGATCTTGGACAAAGAATCACCAGATTTCACCGTGTACTGACTCGATCGAGCTGATGCGCTGCGGCCTGATCTTTGCCTGGATCGACGATTGGCGGTGTTGCGGTTCGAGTGCGTCGGCGGTGGGGCGGTGCGATTGTTGCCGTTCAGGGCACCCGCCGCACCGAGGTTATCCAAGATCGACTCGATCGACGCATTCGATCTAGAGGTTAGCGATGCCCCGGCAGGTGTTTCGCCACCGCGTCGCACAGAATCTTGCTGATTACGACGTCGAGCCAGATCGGCGAGTAGACTTTCCCGTTGAGATAGCTGTCGGGTGGATCGAACCGGTTCATCGTCAGTGCGACCGGCGTTGATCGCACGGTTGGTGCCATCACGATCGTAGCGAGGTTGCGTAGTTTCTGACGGAACCGGTCGCTGCGCCGATCGACTGGCCGTGGTGTGCGATGATGATTCGCCGGGTGACACACGGTTGTCGCGAGCCTGTTCGCGTCGGTTGGCATTAACGTGCGGCTGCCCCGCGTCGCGGTCACGCACGGGAAGTTGGTCGTTCCCGAATTGACGGGTCATCCCGCCACCGTTGTCGACGACGTAAGGAATGTGTTCTGTGAGTTGACGAGGCTGCCCGCGTTTCGCGAGTATCAGGGCGAAGCAAATGATGAAAGCCAGTCCGATGACCAATCCGACTCTGGTCTCTCTTGCCATGGTGGGTCAGTCCCCTCGTCTGCGCCTCGTCGATCCGCCCTCCGTGGAACAGGATCAATCAGCAATCCGAACCGCGACACGAAGCTTCGCACTCCGCGACCGAGGATTGGTTCGTCGCTCCTCGGCTTCCGCGATCACGGGTTTCTTGGTGACAATGCGATACACCTTATCCGTCTTGCGTTTGCGAAAATCTAGTTTTACTGGCCTGTCCTCGCCACTATGAAACGCGATGACACCGATTCGACCCTCGGGTCGCAACAGCGCCGGCGCTACATCAAGGAACTTATCCAGGCTTTCCGTTTCGTTGTTGACGGCGATACGCAGCGCCATGAACGTCCGCGTGGCCGGATGAATCTTACTCTTTCGCGACATCGGGTGGCCACCGATGGCCGAGGCCACGACGGTCGCTAGTTGTTCCGTTGTCGCGATACGCTTGTCACGCCTTGCGTCGCAAATTCTACGAGCGATGCGCCGCGACAGCACTTCTTGAGCATTGTAGAAGAGCAAGTCGGCAAGCTCACGCTCTCTGAGGCCGTTGATCAAATCAGCGGCGGTTACCGTCAGCCTCGAATCAAGCCGCATGTCCAGCGGACCATCTTGCTGAAACGACAACCCGCGTTCCGGATCGTCCAACTGCGTCGAGCTGACACCGAGGTCGGCGAACAGCACATCAACAGCCGAAACACCAAGACCTTCGAGCACCTCGCCGACCGTGGCGAAATCCGCACGGACCAACTCGACGCGACACGGTGCGCCAACCAGCGACTGCTTCGCGATCGCCAAGTTGTCTGGATCAACGTCGAACGCAATCAACGTGCCATCAGGACCGATCGCATCGGCGAACAGCCTCGCGTGACCACCGGCGCCGACGGTAGCGTCCACGACAGTTTCACCGGGCGCGACGGCCAGAAGTTCGCACACCGCACGTACCAAGACCGGCGTATGACCGACGGATTCATCCACGAAAACCACGGCCTCGTGAGGAAACCGACTGGGGGTGTGTCGCACATCCGTGGCGACAAGCGATACCCCCAGATGCAGCCGAGCATCGTCCAACCATTCTCGCGAACGATCGAGCGGAAGGCGCTGACTCAAGGCAACCGATTACCAATGCCCTTGCAGGCCAAGCGGCAACCACGCCAGCCGTCGCATCCACGACCAAACCAACGCCTTCTTCGTGCTGACCACCCCCTCGGCGCCGCGATTCCATTCGCTTCATCAACCGAGGGTGCCAATATCCAACGAAGCGAGAGGACCGCACAGTCGCATTGCTACCCACGATCCCAACCCTTCGTATCAACGATGTACGGACGGCTTCCAGCCGACATCATGTCAGCCGATCGCCCGCGCGACTCGTACTCAATCACCGTGTTCAATCAAAGGCTGCGGACCCCCGAACCTTAGCGACGCGCAGCCTCAACCCTAATCTTGTTCCGGACGCGGGGGCGGCGGATGGTTTGGCCTGGCGCGGAGGAACCCCTGCCAATCAGGCCAATCATCGCCTTTCCAATCGATCCCCAACGACTTCTCGAAGTCCTCGGGATTCCAAATGTCGATACGAAACTTTTGCCCGACCAACAGAACCGACTCACCGAGGCGGGCTTTGGTTCGAAGGCGTTCGGGTAGCAGAATTCGCCCCTGCTTATCCATTTCCACATAGGATGCCAGCGAGTAGAATTGCAACTCGAACCGGCGAGACTCGGGACCCGGCATGAACTCCGTTTCAATTCGGGTCGCGAGTTTCTCGAATCCTCGCTCCGTGACGATGGACACGGTGCCGCGAGATTCACCGAGCGTGATGTACAATCCTTTGCCCTCACGCTCCGGTTCGATCGCATCGCGAAGCTGCGAAGGAAGTTGGATCCGGTTCTTGGCGTCGAGTGTTCGATCATATTGACCCGTAAACAAACGCATAAAGTGTTCTTTTCATGCTCCAAGTGCTCCACTCTTCACCATATATCGACAGAATCTACCACTATCACCCACCGATGGCAAGCCAAATAATCCAAACTTTCTCGCACCATGCATGAATCGCGCTTGCGCGCACGCGTAATCTAGAAGCTATCAAGGTTTGGCGTAGAACGCAATTCGTTGTAAGTCGCTGTCAGATATGATGTTACGGCGGATTCGTCGAAAATGGAGTTCTGCGCGGCGCAGCGGTTGGAGCGGTTCCGGATGCAGGTTTGGCACATATTGCCGCTTCGCGTTTGACGCAGTATATATAGGGTTTGATGCACATTGGGTCAACAATTCACAGGGTGCGGGAAGCGGCAATCGGCAATGAAGCGGCAACTCCGCGAGGCTGGATTTCCCTTAGTTGGCACGAAAAACGCCCCGCCGGGGCAGTAAACCGACGGAGCGTACGTGAAAGGAACAACACTGTTCGGGGGCTCCTCGAAGCCTATTCGACCCACGTTCGACACGGTATCTGCGAGCGGATCCGGTCCAACTCGGACGCCGCTTCGGCGCAGATTGTATCGGCGGCAACGTCGCTGCTGAGGGACATAGCCCGGCGGAGCCGGTCGATACCCGACAGCCGCTCCGGTGTACCGCTCGGGCCGTGCGTCGGCGGGCCGGCGGGCTCCGGTCGCTTGGCCGGGCCGGACGCGGTGCTGGTCTTCGCGGCTCGCTTGGCCGCTTTTTTTCGTCCGCGCTTCCGCTTCGGGGATCGTGCATCGCACATGGCTTCTACGGCTTTGTCCATGCCTACGCGAACTTCAAACGCAACGCGAATTGCCAGTAGCCGTACGTCAAGCGGTACCGCGCTCGAACTCCGTACTCGTACTTCTCGCGCCGGAATCCGCTTTCAGAATCGCGCTCCTGGGCGGTGAACTCCAGCGGCATTCGATCTTGGAACACGATACCTTTCACAGCGACGTCGGTCTTGAGCAGGTAGAACGCATCGCTCGCGGTGAAGTATGGGAAGGTAACGATTTCGGCGGCGCCTTGCAGAACGTTGGTGGAGCCGCTGTTGACCAAGGTGGTGTTCAACGCTTCGGCTGCGGTCAACATCATCGAGGGCGGGACAACCGCGACCATACCGGATGCACCGAAGCTCATCGGCTCGCCCTGGTCATCCTTGAAGCTGAGGATGCGGGTCAGACCGTCTTTCATGGCTGTGCGGAATTCGGCCACGGTTGGATCGGTCGGCGTGGCAGCGGATGGCGCGAGGATGTTCGACTGGTTGCCGCTCTTGCCCGATGTGTGGTCCGCAGCAAAAAACGTTTTTGAATCGTAAGAATTGAAACCGGCGTTGCCACCGTTCTCAAGTAGGCGGGCGATTTCGGAATCCTTGTGCGTCGCCGCTCGGTCTGCGAGCTCGCGGATACGCAAGCGAATCTGACCGAGTTGGTCGTCGTCGATTTCGTCGCGGTCAACCTCAAGCGTGGACTCGTACTTGAGGTTCTCAATGTCGTACGACTCCGCGAAGATGCCGCGTGCCTTGCGACCGGTACCCCATTCGCGCATTGGCGGAACACTGCCGAGGAACTTGTAGGTTTCCTTCGCGGTGTTCGAGGGAACGCGGGTCGAAAGCCGTTCCCAGAATGTTTTCTTGTTGACTTCGTCGAATCGCTGGAAGAATTCGGAGCGAATACCTGGCGTGCTTAGCCCTGTTCCTACTACGGCCATGGTGCAATCCTTTGCAATGTTGAGTTGGCGCGTGCGTCATGCACGCGGCGGCGGCGCTACAACTGAATGCCGACGTTCTGGAGCGCGGTTTCTATCTCCGCGATGCGTGTACGGTTGTTGGCGATGACGGCTTGTTCTTGGGCTCCGTACGTGCCGTCGACCACGGATGCATCTTGGGCGGTTAGCGCCGGTTGCTTGCCGCGTACGTCGCCGATGCGCACGATGACGGTGCCGGTGGCGGGCACGTCGACAATCATGCCCACGTAAGAGTTGGAGGTTGACGTCAGGGTGAGGGTGCCGTCGTCAGACGCGAAAGCCGCCTTGCCGATATCGGCTTGGACGGCGCCGGACAACGCGAGCTCGAAGTCTCCGAGGGTGAACAGCTTGACCGACACGTCGCCGTCGGCGCCGCTGGCGTTGTCGCCTTGACTATACGCCACACCGAGAAACTTGTTGCCCGCGACAAGCGGCTGGGCGAAGCCGGTGGCGCTGAGCCCGACCAGCGATCCTTTGAAGATGTTTTTCGCGGCCGCGACCTTGAAGGTGCGTAACTCTTGATCGAGGTAGTGGTCTACCTCACGATTTGCTGTCAGTGCCATTGCCTGTCACTCCTTTGACCGTGGCGATCGCGTCCCTGCGATCGGTTCTAGCCGTCGAGGTTATCCTTGCGGCGTCTGAGCTCCGCCCAGCCCTCAACGATCCTTTGAATGCGTGCGTCCATACTGACGTCTTCGTCGCCGCCTGTTAGGCAGAGTTTCTTGAAGTCGTTGTACATGCGGTCGATCCGTTTCCGTTCGTCATCCGCCATTCCGGAAAGACTATCGCAGGTGATCTCTCGATCCGCACCGGGCTTAGCGTATCGCTCCAACAGTCGATAACCCTGTGCGCTGACAAGGCGCATTCTCTCAACGGGCAAATCGCCGACTCCATATTCGCCGGACTCGATTTCAACCGCCATTTTCATCCAGTGCGGTTCAGGGCCATCGGGTTTTGTGAAGAGGTATTGGATGATGGCTGCGGTGACGAGCCGCGTGAAATTGGCGCCGGTCGCCTTTGCTTGGGCGTCCAGCAAACGGGAAAGGTCTTCGTTAAGCATCAGGCTTTTGGACACCTTGGCCATGGATGCGCTCCGCTCAGTACTCGTTTGATTCATGCAACCGATCCTCCAGTCTAGTACGAATGGCAACTATGCTCTACGGAGCACGCATCCTGTTTTTCTTCTTGACAATGCTATAAATAGCATGTATGCTAAGAATAGCACATGATCGGGTCGCTGTCAAGAAGATTCTTCCAGCGATCAACGAACATTCGCCTCCGGCACGACGCCGGACCACGGTCAAACAGGAGAAACGACCATGCCCAAGACAGCCACGAAGCGATCAAGAAACGGCTCCGCGACCCCGAAACCCCGCAAACCCCGCAAAACCAGCGATCCGCTTTCGGAAATGGCTTCGATGCGGCGGTCGATCAACCGCCGGGCCTACTCGCCGCCGCTGCCATTTTCCGTTTGCCGCGACGTGATGCTTCCGAGTGTTGACCTTCGCGACGTTGAGCCCGATCTGGAATCACTCGACTGGGACGAACGCGAAATCGCCCTGGCCGACGGCGCACTGCGGGCACACTTTGAAGTGTCATTCGCTGTGCATCCTTCGTTGGTCGCTCACTCGGCTGCGATCATGTCTCAAACCCTTCAAACACACGTTTGCATGGGCTACGACCCGGACGCACAGCGGATCGTTGTGTGGAACGCGACCGATCCGATCGACGTATCGGACGAACCGGCGTGTCAATGTTGCGCGAGTTGTCGCGGCTCATGCGGGAATCGATAAGCCATGCTCTACGCCAAATCAAAGGGCAAGGGTCGCGTCAAGCTGAACGCTAAGGCGATCGGTGCCAGAGTCCTGGCACTACGAAAGCAACGCAACTGGCGTCAAGTCGACCTGGCCGATGCGTCCGGCGTACACGCGGGTGTCATTGGGCGGATCGAGTTGGGGCTCAGGACGCCGAGCCTACGCGCGGCCATCGGCTTGAGCATTAGTCTGCGCCGCAAACTTGAGTGGCTCCTCCTGGGGGGGGGGGGTGGGTCGTGATGGTTGGTCCACGACGGGCGGCTCACCCCCTTCCGCCTTTGTTTTCGTACACGTGGATTCGCCACGGACGGCACGTCCATGCCTGGGGCCGGCGGGTGTTCTTCGTTTCTCCGGCGCCCGCCGGTCACTTGTTTTTAGGAGTTTGCGATGAGTGAACGATACACGGAACACGCCACAGCCATCGCGCTTTCAGCAAGCGACGCGGCAACCGGCGGGCTGAATATCGTGCAGCTATCCCCACCGGGTCATGTGCAAACGCTCAATGGTTCCTACCTGATGGACCGCGAAGCGTCCGAAGCGATCATCGAAAGATTCAAAGCACACCGCACGCCGGTGGTCATAGACTTCGAGCACCAGTCGCTCGGTGGCGAGTTTGCGTCACCGGACGGAACGGCTCCAGCTTCGGGCTTCATTCATAGGGTGACCTTTTCAGAGGTCGCCGGATTGATGGGTCACGTCGAATGGAACGATCGTGGCCGGGAGTTGATCCGAAGCGGAGCTTACCGGTCTTTATCGCCCGTGTTATGGGTTCGGAAATCGGATCATAGGGCAGTTGAGCTTCACTCAGCCGCGCTCACTAATAAACCGGCCATTCCGGGAATGGAGCGGCTGGCGGCAAAAATTTTACCCAAGCAAAAGGAGTTGCAAGTTATGGCGGATCAACCGCAACCGAACCAACCGGCCCAACCAGGTCAACCGGAACCAGAGGGCGAGAAGGCCTCACCGCAAGAAATCGTCGCATCCATCGCGACCATGCTCAATATCAAACTTGGCGGCGGTATTGACGCTACGCTGAACGCCATACTCGCCAAGGTCGAGGCGTTGGTGTCTGACGGCGACGGTTCCGACGACTCGAAGACAGCCATTGCGTCGGCGGTGCGTGCGAAGCTTGGTCTTGCATCGGACGCGAGCAAGTCTGAAATCCTCGTGGCCATGCACGTCAGCGGCGCGGACGGCGGAGCAATCGAGCAACTCAACGCGATGCGTACTTCCGAGGCTGATCGGGTCGCGCGGGCACACGTCGCCCGGTTCGTTTCCGAAGGCAAGATCAACCAGTACGATACGGAAGCGATCGAGTGTGCGGTTTCGCTTGCCATAGAGAATCCCGAACGGCTGGACGCCCTGTTTCTCAATGCCCCGCGTGTCATCCCGCCTGATGGCCAGACGGAACCGCCGACAAGTCGCCAGCGAATGATCATCGAGTGTCAGCAAGATTTCAGGCATGACGAGGCCTTGCAAAAGACAACGTCCTGTGGGGCGTATGTATCGATGCGGCTGAAGGATTCGGGCTTGGATAGACTTTCGGAAGCTGAAGAGCACGAGCTCGTAATTTAAGGGGCACTCGTCTATGGCACCAGGAAGTGAACAGCTAACGATCGCGGCGAAGGCGCTCGGGTTTGATGAGAGCGCCAAGTCGGTCGACGTGTTGACGGCTGCGGAAAAGCGGTTGGTCGATGTGCAGGCGCAGCTTGCCAACGCCAAGGTATCGGGCTCGGTCTCGGAGGTTGCCAGCCTCACCAGCCAGCAGGCGAGGCTCACGGAGGTAACCAAACAACTCGGCACCGAGCAGACGAAACTCAACGCGAGTTCGTCGGACTTCATTGGCGTGCTGACGGCGATCAGTCCAATGCTCGGTCGTTGGACTGATGCGGCGCTCAAGGGCGCCACGGTCGCGGGTGATTTCTCTTCGAAGAGTATCAACCTCGCGAGCGCCGGAAAGCTTGGCACTGAGGTGCTCATCAAGTACGCCGGCGCACTAAAATTACTTGGTGCGGCTGGCGTGGCACTGGCGGGGTTCAGCGCGCTTGCAAAGTCGATCCGCGAGATTCGCGAAGAGGCGGAGCGGAGCCGGAAGGCAATCGTTGCCCTTCGTGAAGCACATACCGATCTTGCCCGTAGCAACATCGATGCGGCCGGCTCTGTCGTCGCTGGTCGAGATGCCCGTGGCGACTCCCCCCCTTTCACCGCCGACCAGAGAGATTCTGTACGGCGTACGATCGCAGCTTCGCCGGAGGGTTTGCGCGACAAGATCAAACCGCTACTGGAAGTGTTCGGCGGCGCGAAGGGCTTCGGTCCGGAGCCCGGCGAATTTACCGGTGCGGAATTAGAAGCACTCGCCCGTCAGGGCTTCACCGCGAAAGACGGAGTCGGTCTGCAACGCAACACCGAATCTGCCCGGCGTTTCTTATCACGGAACAAGGGGAACTTCGAGGCTATCCAGCAACGCGACCGTGATGTAGCGCAGGCGAATCGTGGCGCGGCGGTGGATCAAGCCTTGGGTCGTGATCCATCAGGCAATGATGCCGAGTTGAGGAAGATCGTTGAAGAGGTTGCAAAGCGTAACTCGGTCGACCCCGACTTGGTGCAGCGTCAGGTTGAAAAGGAGCTGGCCCGGCAAGCGGCATTCCTTGAGTCCGACAACGGTCCCACTGGGGGCCTGTCCAGGAGTGACGACGTTGCGGCGGAAAGGAAGCGGCGGTCGCCGTTGATCCAACGGCGCAACGACAGCGAGTCTGTGAAGGTCGATGCCGGTGAGGGAGAGACCCGCGCCATTACGCCCACTGAAATATCTGCGATCGACGAAGTCGTCAATAAGTTGCTGCCGACGTTGGATCGGAGCAAAGGCCTGGGTACGCGACCGGCCGACTCGCCGATCAATGTCTTCAACGATTTTCGCAACTCCAAGTTCATAGGTAGAGATGCCGCAAGCCAGCGTCGTCTTTCGCGTATCCCTGAAGTCCAACTTCGCCAGCGGGCTGAGCCATAAACCATGTCCGCAGCAGCCCGTCAGCTTGAATCGACGCCCAGTCCCGAATGGTTGCCTGTAGACCAAGCGGCGGCGCTAACGTCGGAATCGGTACGGACGTGGCGTTGGCGTGCGAAGTCGGCTGCGGCGCTGTCTCAGCCGATGGCGGTCATGGCGCCCAACGCCGGGCGTAGCGGGCGACTGACGTGGTGGGTTCATCGTTCGCTGGATCGACGTTTGGCGCGGTGTCCGAATCGCAGTACCCGAGACGAGAAACTCCGCGACGCCCTGCTGGCCAAGTACCCACACCACACCGTCACCAAGGCCCTTGAGCGCAACCGATGGCTGCAACGCTGGCGGAAGCTGATCGAAAGCGTAGATGGCGGGACCGATCGCGACCTGGCCGAGCGTGTCGTTGCGGAGGCCCGCGAGCACGATGCCGATTTCAAGATCAGCGTTCGCGGTTTGTATCGTTGGTGGAAGCAGTACACACGGCTTGGCGGTGATGGGAACATCGCGGCGGTTGAAGGGTTGATCGACCGATACGCGGCGCCGAAGTCGTCCGGCGGTACCGTGTCGCGCTCGCCCGATGCGATCGCATCCTTCTTTGATCTGTACCATACATTGAATCAGATTCCGGTGACGACGTGCCATGAATGCACGGCTGCGGAGGCCCGGCGTCAGGGTTGGTGTTGGCCCGCAAGCTACAAGGCGACCGTGGCTTGGTTGCAACGGACCGACGATCTTTCGCTTACGTGCCTGATGAGAAAAGGTCGATCCGCATGGACGCGCAAGTTCATGCCGCACGTGCAGACCGACTGGACCAAGGTAAGCCCTGGCGAATTCTACGTCACCGATCACGCCCAACTCGACCTGTTCTGCGAATACAAGGGTCGCGATATTAGGCCGTGGTTGACGGCTGTACAGGATTGTCGCACGCGGTGCATTGTTGGCTGGCACGTAGGCCCGGCGCCGCATCAGGACGCGATCATATCGACCCTTCGCATGGCGTTCCGAGACTGGGCAGTGCCACGGGTCATGCGGATAGACCAGGGAAAAGATTTCACCTCAAAATTAATTACTGGGTTGACGAAGCAAGAGCGCTACCGGCTCAAGCAACTGCACGGCTCGCAATGGAAAAGCATCGTCCGGCGATCGGAGAATCTTGTCGACTGCACGGATGAGCGTTGGCTGGGTATTACCGGCGAGCTCGACGTCGAGTTGATCTACGCCATACCGTACAGTCCTTGGTCGAAAGCCACGATCGAACGCTACTTCGGAACCGTTCACAGCAAGTTTGACAAGACCTTTGCGACCTACTGCGGGGCGAAGAATCAGGATCGTCCCGAAGCGTTGGAACGCATACGTTCGGAGGGTGACGCGGTG
>JAJDDY010000042.1 GCA_029260075.1 Phycisphaerae bacterium | reverse complement strand
CACCGCGTCACCCTCCGAACGTATGCGTTCCAACGCTTCGGGACGATCCTGATTCTTCGCCCCGCAGTAGGTCGCAAAGGTCTTGTCAAACTTGCTGTGAACGGTTCCGAAGTAGCGTTCGATCGTGGCTTTCGACCAAGGGCTGTAGGGTATGGCGTAGATCAACTCGACGTCTAACTCGCCCGTGATTCCGAGCCAACGCTCATCGTCGCAGTCGACAAGATTCTCCGATCGCCGGACGATGCTTTTCCAGTCCGAGCCGTGCAGTTGCTTCAGCCGGTAGCGCTCCTGCTTGGTCAAGCCCGTGATCAATTTTGAAGTGAAGTCCTTGCCTTGATCGATACGCATTACACGCGGTATCGCGAATTCTCGGAACGCCATGCGAAGGGTCGATATGATCGCGTCCTGATGGGGCGCCGGGCCTACGTGCCACCCGACTATGCAACGTGTGCGGCAATCCTGGACCGCCGTCAACCAAGGCCGCATATCGGGTACTGGTAAAGTTTCAATCCAGTAGCTCCAACATTTCCTCGATCGACCACACGTGATCCGCCAGTCCTGATGCCATAGCTGGGCTCGTTCCAACCGCCGAATGCACTCGGCAGTAGTTGTAGTACATGAAGAACAACGAGATCGAATAGGCGTGGTTCTCCAACTTCTTGCTGTGTGCGTTCGTCAACCGGCTGAATCGCCTCATTTGCATGCGGATCGTCAGGTTGTGCCGTTTGACGTGGCTGGTGGACACATGCTTGCGGTCGGGCAAGCCGATCAAAGCGACTTTCTTCGTGCCGTTGACCTTGCCCGGTGAGTACTTCCGCTCCGCGCTTTTGCCTGCCCTGTCAGGCCCAAAGACCTTGTGAAGCTGCGCGTAATCCACGTCCGACAAGCCAAACGCGTTCTCAACCGCTGGCAGATACGTCCCGAGTGCATCACTTGCAAGCTGAATGCGGCTTACGATCCGGCCCGCCAGGTCAAGCATGAATAGGTCGGCGTCGTCCTGTGTCCGTAGGCCGACGCGGTACGAGATAATCAGCTTGGAGTCTGAATCGATCGCGGTCCACGTCCAGCAGTCGCCCGCACCCTCAGGCGCGTTCGTGGCGGTGGCTACGTTTTTCGCCTTACAGTAGGTGAAGCTCCAGATTTCACCCGGTTGGACGCGCTCCGGCTTCAAACCACGGACGTGCTTGTCGTGATAGGCGGAGCACGTGGAACCAAGATCGCGGAGTAGCTTGAGGATGGTCGGCTTGGATACGCCCGTCATTCGTACCGTGGCGTTGATGCTCACACCCTCGACCAGGGCGGATACGACGGCTTTCGCTTGTTCATGGCTAACCGATTCATACTTGACAATTATGCTTGCTGAATGCTGACAGTCAAGATTTTTTTTGAAAACTACGCTCAAAACGGAACATCTGACAATGTATCTTCTTTCATAGTAACGAGTTACGAAGGAATTAAACGGGGAATATTTTCTCTTGATATTGCGCACCGGCATGGTATCATGAAGCAGATGGAGTCGCAACTACCTATTGAAAGGGATTTCAGTTATGACCAAGAAGCAGATCGTCAGAGCGTGTGAGCCGTGGTATCCGGTGTTCGAACCCGTCTTCAGGCGGGCATGGAAGAACTTGTCGGAGGCGGTGTCAAAGCTCGGCATTCCAACAAAGGTCGAGCGAGCCAACATGATGCACACTGCGCTTCGTGCGGAGCTTCGACCAGTTTGCGACCGGCAGGACCCCGTTCTCCAATTCATCGGGGAGCCCGACGGTCGAGGGCTGGATTGTATTGTGATTGATACGTGCGAGGGAGCGAACATCGCACTGCGGTGGGCGAGATATCCTGATGGTCGCATCCGACGAAACAGCACTCAGCGACAGCGGACGTATCAGGAGCAAGGGGTGCTGTCCTTCAGTGAGCCAGCGGAGGTAGAAGCCGTCACAGCAACAATCGGATACACGGTAAACAACGATTACATTGAAGGCGGGCAACCTGCGTGGTCGATGGGTCGGCTTGTGCTAGTGCGCGAGCGCCCAAACGAAAGCGAGTACATCCACGACGTTGCTGTTTTTCCGGGCGGCGTAAGACTCGTTGAGGAATCTGTGGAGTCAGAACCCGCTGATGTTATCCGCGCAAAGGAGCGCAAGGCGATAGAACGCATTGCCGACGAGGTACGAAGGGAACTAGGCTAGGGAGGGCGATGAGTTTGTTGAAGTACAACCCAGCGATGATAGCTCTTGCGCGCGAATCTCGCGGATGGACACAGAAGCACCTCGCTAACGCCGTTGGTGTGGGTCAGGCTACAATATGCAAGTATGAACTCGGGAATGTTACGCCCAGCGAGGCTGAAATTGCAACAATCGCGCGCGTTCTTGACTATTCACCCCAGTTGTTCAGCCAAGCAGATCAAGTTTACGGGCTAGGAAGCAGTCTTATCTTCCATCGAAAACGCGTCAGAATAACGATGAGGGTCCAGCGGCGAGTGCAGGCAGAGATTAACCTGCGACACATGCAGGTGGTGCGATTGCTGCGAGCGGTCGAACATGACAACAATTTCCCTTCGATTCCGCCTGAGTCCGAAGGCGACAATCCGGAACGTGTTGCTCGGCGAGTTCGCGAGATATTTGATATCAAACCTGGGCCAATATCCGATATGACATCGGTTGTGGAGAACGCTGGGGGCATCGTCGTTAACGTAGATTTTGGAACACGATTGATAGATGGAGCCCACTTGTGGCTTACTGGTACACCGCCCATTTTCTTCATGAACTCTGAAGTGCCGGGAGAGAGATACAGGTTCAGCTTAGCACACGAAGTCGGTCATGCCGTCATGCACCATTCGTCCGCCCTAGACGATGTGGAAGCACAAGCAAATCTATTCGCCAGTGAGTTCTTGATGCCGCGTTCTTTGATCCGTGATGATCTTCGCGGGTTGAATCTTGAAGTCGCAGCGAGATCAAAAAGGGTCTGGAAGGTGTCGATGCAGGCGCTCATTATGCGGGCTGGCCACTTGCGAATTATTGGCGAAGCGACGCGTCGGCGGCTGTTTTCCCACTTGAGCGCCCGTGGTTATCGAATGAACGAGCCTTGGCCGATACCACTAGAGACGCCATCCAAACTTGCGGCGTTGATCGAGTTTCACAAGAAGGAACTTTTGCTCACAACCGAAGATCTATCGAGGGATATCATGTTTACGGAACATCTTGGCGAAACTGAACCCAAACCCATGCTGCGAATGGTTAACGATGACTAACCAGCCTTATTTTTTCCTCCACCGCGCTCGCGCCGCTTTCTTTGCGATCGCCACCCGCCGCTTCTTGCTCAGCTTCTTCGCTCTGGCCTTGCCGCCCTTGCTCGCCCCGAGCTTGCTTAACGCCACCGCCGCCGGGTTGCGTGTATCTTCTTCCGGCTGCTCCTCCGGCTCTTCTTCGCGGGGCGTAAGCGGCTCCCCGATAGCCTCTTCAACGACCGACCGGGCAATCTCGGCTGTGTCGCGACGGGTCTTTTTCTTCCGTTGCTTGCTCACGCAAGCATTGTAGCACGTCGAGCGGGGTCGTGTCAGGCGGGCGAGAATTCAAACTTTAGCAGTGCCACTTGACGTGGCTGCGTTGACCGCACTCAAGACCAGGGGCATGATAGGACGGCGTAGGGGGTGCCCGGTGAGATGACCGATACGCACCTTTCCGCGTGATTTGGGAACTATGGGCTGTGGATGCGCGTCCAAGAACCAGGAGGATGGCAACGACCCACGGTGGGTCGAGGCCGCTCCTGTTGGAGGACGCACAGCTTATCGAGAAGGTCAAGTCCGGGCAGACCGAAGCGTACGCGGGACTGGTGCGCAAATATCAGGATCGCGTCTTCAACACGTGCTGGCGAATCTGCGGGCACCTCGAAGACGCGCGTGACCTGACGCAGGAAACGTTTCTCAAGGCGCTCGACAGCATCGCCGGGTTCCGTGAGCAGAGCACGTTCTATACGTGGATTTTTCGGGTGGCTGTCAATCTGGCGTTGACGCACCGGCGAACCGCGAAGCGCCGCCACACCGTGTCGCTCGATGCAATCAACGACGCTGTGGGAACACAGGCGGAGTCGCTGGCGAAGCGGATTGAAGACCACAACACACCGGACCCGTCGCGGGCGGCCGACGATACGGAATTGCACGCAAGCGTCGTTCGCGCGTTGCACGAACTTGACGACGACCAACGTGCTGTCGTTGTGCTGCGCGACATTGAAGGATTCGACTACCGGGAGATCGCGGAAATCCTCGAGCTTCCAGCCGGTACGGTGAGGTCGCGTCTTCACCGGGCTCGCGCCACGCTTAGCAAAGCGTTGCGACCCGCGATTACGCGACACGATCAGGTGGATCGATCATGACGAACGAATCTTTGGAGCAGCTGGGCGAACGGTTGAGCGCCTACCTCGACGGCGAACTCAGCACGGAAGATGCACGGGCCGTAGAGCAACTTCTCCACGACGACCCCGACGCTCATCGAATGTATGAAGAGCTGCAACGCACCGCCTCCCTCGTGGCGGGGTTGCCCAAACATCGGGCGCCGCAGACCGTGGCGGATGCAGTGCAAGCGCGGCTGGAACGTTCAGAGCTACTTGGCGACGTCGCGCCCATCGACGCGGTCAAGACCGGTAGACGTTCATCGCTTTGGGGCGTGCTCTCCATGGCGGCGGTGCTGACCCTGCTCGTCGGCGGTGTGTGGTACATGGCTGGCTTGGGTTCGCGTGACGACGACGTCGCGAGGCTTGCCCTGGGTCCGGTCGCGAGCGAGAAGGAAATCGGGTTGGACGCGTCTGCTGATGCGGAGACCGCTAGCACAAGACCCGGCCGGGACGTGCTGCGAAAGTCCAGGTCGCCGCGCCGGGCGAGGGCCAAGCGTAAGGCTGACGACGCGACCGTCGTTTCGAGCCGACGCGACGAACGTCTGGCCAAGGCTGACTTTCAGAAGAAGCTCGCGTCAGGTCTGCCGCGCTCCGCGATTCGCACGCATCAGTTCAGCAACGAGGCCGTCGTACTCCAACTTCCCGTAGAGAGTGAGCAAGAGTGCGAGGCACTGGCCGATCGAATCGTCGACTACTTCGCCCGACACGACACGACCGATCTGGCGAAGGCGACTGCAAACTCAGGGGATGACACGTCTTCGGGCTTCATGTATCGGGGTAAGCCCAACGTCAATTTCCCTGACGATTCCGATCAACAGATCATCGTTCGCGCCACACGTGCGCAGCTCGACGAACTCATGGACGAAGTGAACACCGCGACCAAATCCGCGCAAGACGTCACGCTGATCGCCGGACCGGTCAAAATTCAAGGACTAAGGCTCGCCCAATCCGCGCTCCGGGCATCCACCAACCCGGCTACGGAGAACGATGAGGAGTCGAGCGACCGCGCGGACGGCGATTCATCAGCGCTCTCATCTCGATCCGACCTACACGCAGCCGAACGCGAACCCGAGAAAAATGTAACACGCGACACCGACCCGTTCGGCGTGATACTGGACGCCATGGGCATCGATCCGACCGCCGTCGCACCTTCGACAGACACAGCGAAGTCCGGCGCTACTGATGCAGCCAAGACCGAATGGCCTCGGTCGCACGTTGCGATCGCGAACCGAACGACGGAGTTGATACCACCAACAGATTCGGAGGTCGGACACAACAACGAAGGTCGCCGCGACTCGGTGGCGAAGAACAAAGGACCAAAAGGCGAACCGGACCTGGAAAATCTTACCGAACAGGAGAAGCTATCGGCGTTGGACAAGCTGATCGCCGACGCGAGCCGACGCAAGAATTCTTCGGCGAAGGTGGCCGAACAAACCGAATTCGAACAACATCGATCGACCGACTCGCTTGCGACAACGAAAGGCTCAACCGCAACCGAACCACCTTCGCTCGTAACCAAGCGACGCAACGCACTCTCGATGGGCAAGCGCTCCGCCGGCGTCGAAACGAAGAATCATCTTGCGGACGAGCGAACCAGATCAACCGGAACCCGCCGAGGTCTGCGGCGCGAGCGAATGAAAAAACGTCAGGTCGACGAGCGGGCCAATGAGCTCGTGACGCTTGTCGTGCAGGTCCAGCTGACTCCAACGGCGCGGGCGCGAAAGGCCGTCGCCGCCAAGGCAGCACACAAAGCGAAGGCAAAACAGTCGACGCCGCCCAAGAACCCCAAGACTGACAAACAGCAGCGGTAGCACCTGCCCGCGAGCGTCCAGTTCTGCAAGACCTACAGCCGACCATTGCCAATTACGCCGTGTTCGATGATGATCCCACAGGTATCGACGCCCAGGCGACTCGGTCTCAACTTCAAGCACACGTGTGAACGCCGTGGCATAAGACAATGGATTCAAACACTAAATCTGACGACCGAACCACACCCGAAGCCGTCCCCACACCGTCGATCGGTTCAGCGGCGGTCGACGCAATGCCTGCGCCAACCGATAGCGAACCGACAGCCGGTGACGGCGGATCGACGGTTCGATGGTGGTCCGCGGTTGTTGTTGGGGGCGGCGTCTCGGTCGGGCTAGGGTGGTTCCTTTCGTACGCCGCAGCCCTCCCGTTCTACTTGGGCGTGTTCTTCTTTCTCGTGGTCGGCCTGGTGATCGGCGCCGTAGTGTTTCGTGTGGCCTCGCCCGGTCGTCCCTACCGTCGAACAACTATTCTTTGCGGCACGTCGATCATCGTACTGATCGGGTGGGGTGCCACCATCGCCATCGAAGCGCGCAACTTTCCGAACGTCGTTGCGCGTAAGGCGCAAAAACGAACGCTGAGCATCGGCCACCGCACGGCCGAGGCGTACCGCCATGCCGTATCTGATGGCGTGCGCGACCACCTTCGACAATCCTATCCACCCGGCGGCTTGGTCGGATACGTGCGCTGGGTTTTGGCGAACAAGGAATTGACGAAGGGTGACGTGGCGGAACTCAGGAGGCCGATGTCGTTTCCGGTAACCGGTAAGGCGTGGGTGATTCGCGTGCTACTTTGCCTGGGGCTGCTGGGGTTTGGTATCGCATCGCAAACTTGGCCGCTACGGATAGCGTTCGATCCGCCACCGAAGAAGTGATTCCAAGATCGAACCGAGCAGCATACGCGGTCGAGAAAAGACACGCATGGCCACCCAAAACGCCGCAGTAAGACTCCTCACCCTCCCCGATCGACTTCACATTTCATCGACGGGAGGTCTCATCAGACGATCACCTGCGGGCTGGCGAACCACCCAGTCGGTCACGACGAATACTTCGGCACCACCAATCGTTTGGTTCCGGCGCCAACGACGTTTCCGTTGGTGGCTTCAAACCGGGTGACGACGTCGATCTCATCGCCGGCGATATCCTTGGTCGCCCACCGCAGTTTCAACACGTAACCATCGCCGAACAACTTCGATCGAAAACGTGTCGATTGGCTGGTCGGGTAATGCCAATCGCTCACCAGCGTACGCTCGACGCCGCCTCCCGAGCGGTCAAGACGGTACATCTCAACGTGGAACATGCCGTCACGGTATTCACCTTTTCCGCTACCGGGATCTAGATAGAGTCGGTAGGTGAGTCCTTCGGGGTCACGGTCTCCGGCGCGGTCAAGATTGAGCCAGGGCTTGAGGTCGTAAACGCACGCGACCCGCCGGATGGGAGACTCACGCTTACCCCAGCGCGACGGTCGGTGCGTCTTGCTCGCAGACGAGCTCGAAAATCCCCCAGCGCCGTTGCCGCCGGCGCCGGACTGACAACCACTCAGCAGGACAGCAAGCCCAAGAAACGCCACGCCTTGCAGACGCACCGTACCGCATACGCAAAGGCGGCGTGCCGCACACTTCCGTCCGCGCGAACGCTTGAACGAAAGCCGGTTCGTACGAAAGCTAAGCATCATGGCAGTCTCTCGAAACACGACCGATCAATTCGATTCGTCAGCGGTCGTATTGCGGACAATTTGCGGTCCGTACACGGGGAGCTCAGCCGTTGCGGTGGCTTTGCTTCGACGAATGGGCGGACCGTAGGTCTTGGGCGTGGGACCATATAGCTCGCGCTTTTCCGGTCCTCGCGGAGAAGGCGTCTTTCCATCCGAATCTCCGGCCCGCGCTTTGGGTCCGAGCAGCTTCTCGTCCGGAAGAATGCGAAGACCTTCCATGAGCGGGCTCTGAAGGATCGAGTCGGTAAGGACACCCTTGTCACGCTGCTGAACGGACATCTGACGGGTGTCCTCGTCCGTACGCAATACGTCAACGGTCATGACGATCAGCAATTCCGTTTTCTGCTCCGAGGAATTCGTCGTACGGAACAGGCGTCCAATGAGCGGCAGCTTGCTCAATATGGGTACGCCGGTCTCACCCGTGGATTTTCGCGTAGTGATCAATCCACCGATTACCACGGTTTCGCCGTCGCGAATCGTCACGTTGGTCTGCAACTCACGCGTGGAGAAAATCGGAGACGAAACCCCTTCGGTGAGTTGCAGGTTCTCACCCGCGAAGCTCGAAATCTCTTGCACCAATTCAATGGTCACGTAACCATCCGGGCTGACACGAGGCGTGGCCGTCAACACAATACCCACATCTTCACGGCCCACCACGGAGTTGGTCGATCCGGTATCGTTAATCTGCGAACTCTCGACGAACGGCACCTGATCGGCGATCGTCATCTTACCCTCGTCGCCGTTGCGAACGACCAGCGTCGGACTGGACAGCACCTCCAACCGACTCTCTGATTGCAGTGCATGCAAGATGAAGCTGAAGTCCTCGCCGGTCACGGTGAAGTTGAAGCCAAGCGGTGACCTTGGGACGCCAAGGTTGATCCCGCCCACAAAGTCAAATTCCGATCCGTTGATCACGCCATTTGGACCGACTGCGGCGTTGCGCGTAAAGTCCAACTCCTGCCCGGCGAACTCGATCCCAAGTTCGAGGTTGTCCGTCAGAGAAACCTCAGCGATCAGCATGGAGATGCGGACCTGGGGCTCGGGTCGATCCAGTTCATGAATCATGTTCATCGTGTCTTGGTACTTCTGACGACTCGTACCGACGATCAATCGACTGCTGCCCTCTGCTTCGGCGCCGACACTCTCGACGGAAATCTGTCGCTCCATGCGCCGCATGTTCGCTTGCGCATCCGTAATTTCCCCAAGGACGTCCTGCTCTTGTTGGTTAAAACTTTGGACGGCGCTGGCGATATCCGATGCGTCCAGGTAGTTGGCTGCGTAGACTTCCGTCACGCGATCCTCAGCCAATTGCGAATCGAGATATTGAATCAGTTCCTCCACCATGCGCAGGTCTACTTCGGCGCCGGCGGCGATAAGCGTGTTAGTTCTTGGGTCGGCCGTAAATCTGAGTTCCTGCCCTACGCTAGCCACGTCGAACTCACCAATCGTCCGCCCGAAAATCAGGTTGTTACCTGACTCACCGTCACCGGCGGAGTCCGCTTGAAACAAATCCGTGAGTTGATCAGCCATGGCTTCGGCGTCGCTGTTGACCAGTGGGAACAAACGTAGCTCCGACCGAATCGGGCGAATCGCGTCGAAGTCTTTCACTATGGCTTCGAGCAAGTCCATACTGTCAACGGGGGCTTTGACGATGAGTGAATTCGTGCGCGGATCGGGCTCGATCACAATGTCCTGCCGCAGCAACTTGCGGACCTTGTGCGATCCGTCGGCGTTGTGGAACGCATACGCAAGAATCTCGGCCTGTTCAGTGTCAGTGCCCGCATCCTCGCCCACCACCGCACGGCGGAACAGGTCGGCGAAGTCTTCAGCCAGCGCTTGTTTGAGCTGTATGACACGGACCATCTTTTCGACAGCCGGTCGCGACGTGTCCAGCCGCTCGATCACCTCGCTGATGTTGACCATTTGCGTTGGCGACGCCCAGACGATGATCGAATTGGTGCGTTCGTCCGTCGCCGTCGCGATCGCGTCGAGACGACTCCCGGAGTCCGCGGTACCGGTAAACAATGATTCGAGTGAATCCGCTACGGTCGTCGCCCGGGCTGTCTTCAGCGGAAAGATGCTGAATTGCCTCGCCAAACTTGACGGTTTGTCCAGCAACTTGAGCAGGTCCACGATAATCAGGTGATCATCCCGCGTCGCCGCACACACGAGACTGTTCGATACTTCGTCCGGCAAGATGACCACGGGCGAACCGGCAAGCTCCTGCCCCTCGGCGCGAGCATCAAACAGCTCTTGAACCCGCGCAGCCAGTTGAGCGGCGGAAGCATAGTCAAGCGGATAGACCTTGAAGACCGTGGTCAGCGGACCGGCTTCGACGTCGAGCCGCGTGACCAAGTCAGCCATTCGTTCGATGGCGTCGCGCGATCCGGCGGCGATCAGGGCGTTGCTGCGCGGATCAGCCAGGATGGTCGGCGACACAAAAGCCGTCGAACCGCCGGCCAAGCCGTCGAACAATTGGGTCAACATGGTCGCCAGCAATTGCGTGTCGGCATATTTGAGATTGAAGATGCGCATGTCGTCGATCAACGGTTGCGTTTCGAGCACTTCGAGAAGCTTAACGATTTGCTCGTGATCTTCGACGCTTGAGGCGACGATCAGCGAGTTGCTGCGCTCGTCCACCACGACGATCGGCAGGTATAGTTCGCCGTTGTCATCACTGCGCACGTTGCCCGACCAGATTTCGTCGATTTTCGTCTTAACCTCGACCGCAGCGAGGCGTCCACAGGGAACGACCCGCATACGATCGAAAAGCCGCACCGGCTTGACGTCGAGCTGTCGCACAATGCCCGTGATCTCCGCGAAGTTTTCTTCGGAGCACGATACGATCAGCGAGTTGCTTCGCGTGTCGACGCTGACGAAGACGCGTTCGCGTTCCGGCGCGATCTTGCCCGTCTCGGTCGCCTGCAACGCCTCCATCCGCCGGTCGAACACCTCGGTTATGACGTCACCGACGCTCGTCGCGTCCGTCCGTGCCAACTTGATAAACCTCAGCGGATATTTCAGGGCGACGCCCGGTCGATCGAGCTGCCCGATGGCCGTTTCAACCAGATGCAAATGATCTTCCCGCCCGGTCACCACAAGCGTGTTGGTGCGAACGTCGGTGTAGATGCCAACGTTATACACGAGCGCGCGACCGAACTCACCGACCGGCACGGCGCCGTCGCCGCTACCGTCTGGATCCTGCGTCAACTCGCCGCCGCCGGACACCATGTCGTTCAGCGTCTGCGCCATGGTCTCGGCGTCGGCGTAGCGCAGTGGGAAGAACTTGACCTTGACCTCTTCAGCCATAGGCACATCGTCCATCATGCGGATGAGCTCGCCGAGCGGGCCGACGTTTTCCGCCACCGTGGCCACGATCAGACTGTTCGTACCGACGTCGGCAATGATGCGCGTGGGTTTTTGAAGGTCGATGGGCGGAAGGTCGATGATCTCTTTGTTGGGCAAGACCTTGCTAATTTGCAGTCGGCGAATGAATTCTTCGGCCGACTCGCGACCGGCATCCGATTGGAGCAGGTCACTGATCACGTCGGCCATTTCCGAGGCCTTCGAGTGCTGGAGGGGGAAGAGGGTCAGCTTGATCTCGCCCCAACCCTTGACCGGTTCGACGTCGATTTCGTCGATCAGTGCCTTGATCTTGGCACGTTCTGATTCCGGCGCGAGCACCATGACACTATTGTTCGCATCGTTCGCGATGATCTGGATTTCATACTTCGCCCCCGACTGCCCCTGCCTCTCCTGCATCTTCTTGACAATATCAGTCAATTGCTCGGCGACGTCCGTAGCACGGCGGTTCTTGATGAGAAACACAAGTTGCCCCACGACCGGAAGCGCCTCTTTGGCCTCGTCGACTTGGTGGATCGCCTCAATAATGAACTCAATCTGATCCGGCAACGCGGAGACGAGCAGGATTGTCGACGAGAGGGCGGTGATCGTAGGGCGAAGCTCTTCGCGCTGGTTCGGTTTGAGCAGCAGGTTCTGCATCGCGGGTTCCATCGTCGATGCGATATCCTTCGCGTCCTTTTCCGTAACGCGAACGATTTCCATCACCTTGGCTTCAACGCTGTCCTCAAGAAGGGCGATGAGCAGTTCGATCATGTCCAGATCGGATTCGTTACCGCGCAAAATGACCTGGTCACCAACGATCTCCATGTCCAACTCGGCGCCGGAGAATGCGCTGGTGTCGACAGATTCAAGCAGCTTGTCGACGCGATCCTTCGGTCTCGCTGTCGCTGGATTGGCGGCGTTCGCTTGGGGTTTCGGCGCCGACTGAGCCGTCGCCGGTCGACCGCCGAAGCCCACACCAAGCACCAGCATACCGAACAAGACCCAACGCACCGTTCGGTTCCTACCGACCGTGGCACCCACGTCGCATTTATCCATCATCTTCGCCCTTTCCAAACCGGAACGCATCCGTCGTCCGGCGGCACTTTGCTGCTCTGTTCGCGGCGCCCGCTCGATCCATCGATGAGGCGCCGCCTAAGTTTATACCGCTTCCTTGATCCCTACGTCCACCAAATTCTCATTTATCCGCCCCGGCGCGAAGAGCCCCGCCGCGACTGCGAGCGATTGCCGCTGCGCCGACCAGACCGGCCCGACCGAGTCGAATTCGCCGAGTCTCGTCGCAACGTGTCCACCAATCGTTTCAAGTCTTCCGACCGTGTCTTGTGGATTCGTATCGTACGCATCGCCAACCCACCTTGTGGACCCAGTTTGTCCAGCGTGTTGATCAGCTTTTCCGCGTCGTCAAACAATCCGGGAGCGCCCGCGAGAATAATCGTTCCTGAGCGAACATCAGCCATGGCCACCAAGGAGGACGTCCCCGATCGACCGCCACCGGCCCTACCCCGGTTCCCGCCCGTGCGACCCCGCGAACCGCCCGAGCGACCCTGTGCGCTTTGATTGATGCTCGACTCAACTTGATCGGCAAGGGTGGTGACGTTGCGGCCGGGGGATACGCTGACCAAACGAAAACTCTCTACGTCCATTTCGTCAGTATCAAGTTGCTTGATCAGGCTGTCGATTGCGGCAAGGTCTGTCGCGCTCGCCCGGACGATAATCGATTTCGACGCATCATTCGGAATGATAACAGGCTGAATGCGTCCCCTCGTTCCGCCACGCTGACTCGTGAACATCTCAATCAACGCCGGCGCCACGTCAGACGATTCAGCGTGTTCGAGCTTAATAACCCGAGGTACGCTGCCCTTTTCACCGGCCGCATCCAACTGCTTCAGCGTGGCCTCCACGCGGTCCACGTCTTCCAGCGAACCACTGAGAACCAAGGCATTGCTTTGCGTCAACGCGCTGATCCGAACACCACCAACGAGGTCGCCGCTGCCGCCTCGCGCGCCACCGGCGCCCGGTTTGCGGAGGTATTCCTGCATAGCCGCGAGCATTTCGTCGGCGCTACCATACAGCAGCGAGACCACGCGGACCGCATCGCCGATAAGCGTTTCTTCGCGATCGATTTGCGCGATCACGCTCTCAATTTCGGTGAACTCCTCGTCACGACAGCGAATAAGAATCGCTTTTGATCCTTGAAGTGCGGATATGGAAAGCGACTGTCCCTTGCCGGACTTACCGCGCGAGCGAACGAAAATTTCGTCCAGCGTTTGCTTGACGGACTCGGACTCTGCGTTCCGAAGTGTGATCACGTGAACATCTTGTTGCTGACTATCCTCTGTGTCGAGAGTCTCGATCAACTCACCCACACGCTCCAGGTTGCGAAACGACGCCGACACCACAACCGATCCGGACCCGAACTCCGGCACAGCCACGACCTGATCGCGCGGGTTGCGACTGCCACGGAACAACTGCGTGATGGCGTTTTGTACGCTTTCGGGATCAGCGTGGACCAATCGGAACGTCTTGATCTGACTACGCCGATCGTTTTCCGGCTCCACGTCCAACGACTGGAGCACCGACTCAATCTCAGCAAGTTCCGTGGCGTTCGCAAGAATAACGAGCGAGTTCGTGGCCGGGTCGGCCGTAATTTGGACGGGCTGCGCGCCGCGACGCCCGCGCGCCCGGCCACGAAAAACCTCGCGTAGCGCGGTGGTCACGTCGTCGGCGTCAGCGTGGGCAAGCTTGATCGTGTGGGTTTCCGACACCATGCTCGAGGGCACGTCGGCTTTCTTGATCACCTCCGCGATCACCACGTGGTTCTTCGTCGACGCGGTGACGATGAGCGATTGCGTGCTGACGTCGACCGACGCCTCCACCTGCTCCGCCGGGCTTCGCTGCGTTCGACCGTCGCTACGGAAGATGCTCTTCACTACGCCCATCAGGCTGTTGGCGTCAGCATATTGCACCGTATACACCTCGGTCACGCGGTCATTTCGTCCCGCCGGGTCAAGGTCGAGCGATTCGAGCAGGACGCTGACTTCGGTGAACTCGTCGTCGGTGAGGTTGACAATGATCGTGTTGGACGACGCATCGCCAACGAACGTCGGTCCTTTGTCTGTGGGACGTCGGGTCACCTGCCGGAAGACCTGCGTCAACTGCGTCGCGACCGCCGTAGCCGATGCATGATCGATACTGAGCACATGTCGCTTGCGCTGCGTCGCGGCGATGGCCGTATCGCTATCCAACTCGCTAAGTATTTCCGCGATGATCAGATGATCCGCTTCGCTCGCGGTCACCACCACCGACTGCGTAACGCGCTCGGCCACAGCGCTCACCTTCTGCCGAACCGCCTTCCGAGCACCCGTTTGACCTCGCGAATCGGACCACTTGGTGATAACCGTCGCGACGGTGCTGGGGTCGGCGTACTTGATGGGGTAGATGCGTACGCGTGTCGCCCCGAAGGCGACAACTTCCTCCTTGTCGCGTTCGGCCACCAGTGACTTGATAAACGCCATGTTCTCGGCACCGGCCTGAACAAACAGCGTACTGGTCGACCGATCGGGCGTAACAATCACCGTGAATTCCTGAGCACCGGCGCGACCGTTCACGGCTTGATAACCGCGTATCTTGTCTTCAAAAATACGATTGATCAGCTCAGCCACCATATCCGGATCGGCGTAGTCCAGGCGAACCACTTCGGTAGCAAGCAGGGCCGGCGACTTCGCTTCAAGCGGATCGATGAACTCCGTTCGGATCTGATCGAGCTGCGCCTGCGTTCCGCGTACGATTAAGGTGTTGAGGGCTTGGTTGGCCTCCGCGTAAACCGGCTCCTCTTTCGAATCCTTCGATTTCTTACCCCAAATCCTGTTGATGTTCTGCGCGAGCTCAGCCGCCGTGCCGTTCTTGGGAGAGATGATCATCGTGCCCGGCTGGCTGGACTTCATCGCGGGATTGTCAATCGTCGCCAGGTTCTCCGCGAAGAACGAGAACACCGTGGGGCTGTCCGCGAGTACGACCAACGAGTTGGTCTGCTCGTCCACGTCGACACTGAAGGCATCCATGTCCCCAGCAGCAGCCCCAAGACGTCGCAGGTAGTCCGTCATCAGGTTGGTCATTTGCGTATATACCTGCCGGGCGTTGGCGTACTTCAGCGGGAAAATCTTGAACTGAACACCAATCGGCGTGGGGCGGTCGAGCTTGTCAATCAGCGACTGCACCTCTTCGAAATTCTTCGCATCGCTACGCACGAAAAGCAAACCGGCGCTGTCGTCCGGCGTCACGGTCAATTGGCTCTTGCCGGTCGTCGTGCGACCCCTTACCGTGCGACCACCCTGAGCCAACGCACCCTGAATGGCCTCCGCCATCTTGCTCGGTTTCGCATACTTCACAGTGATAATATGAAGCTCCTGCGAGACGGCGGCGTCGGATTCCAGTCTCTCGATGGCGTCATTGATCTGACCGTGCAGGTTCTTCTCCGCCCGGAACAGGACAATGCGACCGCCCTCCTGCCCGATGAACTTAGGACCTTCCGTAGCACCCGAACCACGCGGACCGCGCGGTTTGCCTACCGCGGACGATCCGCTGAACATTTGCGCGAGCACGCCGGCGACCGCGCTGGGATCCGCATGAGACAGTGCGACACTTACCCACGTTTCCCGATCGCTCGCAACGTCCAGCCGCTCGATAATCCCGTCGATCTCCTCGATCTGCTCATCCGTCGCCAGCACCGTGATCTTTTGGAGTGGCAAGAACGGAATGAAGGTGGGAGTGTTGAGGCTTCCACCGGAGGGCGTAGTCTTCGTACGCTTGCCCGACGTCGTACGCCCATCCCCGAAGCGGGCTTCAAGATACTCCGTAACGGTTTCGACGTCGGCGTGTTCCAACTGATAGAACTTGGTGATACGGTCAGGGATGTTCTCGCTTTCGAGGCGTGTGATCAGGTCGCCAATGAAATCCAACGCTTCCTTGGGCGCCATGGCGATGATCGTGTTCGTTTGCTCGTTGCTGGTGAGCTTGATATCCTTAGCGTCGACGCCGAGCACGCCCGCGCCGTTGACCATCTCCTGCATGATCGTGCGCGGAAGATACCCCGCATCACCGGCGGAGGGTCTGCTACCCGTCGCCCGGCCACCGGCCTGCGAACGAGCGCTCGATGATCGACTCGGACGCTTCGCGTCCAGCCCGAGCATCCCTTTGAGCAACTCCTCAACCTCACCGGCGTTGAGTTTCTTGATCTTGAACACTCGAAATTCGCTATCGATCGGCTGAGGCTGATCGATGACGGCCAGAAGTTTCTTGACCGCCGGAAACTGACTGGCGTCGGCGCGAACGATTAGGGAACGATCGCGCGGGTTGGGATAAATGCGGATCGTCGCTTGCGGAGGCTGTGCGGTGGCTGCGGGCGTCGGCTGCTGTCCCGGGCGTTGCACTTGTCCGGGCTGCTGACCCTTGTTCTGCTGCGCTGCACGCGCCTGCTGTTGTTTCGCACGGGCCTGAGCCTGCGCTTGTTGCTGCTGCAACCGGGCCTGCTGCTGGGCGTTGCGCAGCTGCTGACGTGTCGCGTTGAACATTTCTTCAAGGATTTCGGCTGCGGAATAGACGTCGATATATCGAACCCGAAAGTGACGAATATCCGGCGGAACCGGCATGTCCTTAATTTCTTCCTTGAGCTCGTCCATCCAGTCGCCCACGTTATCGACGACACCGGCCGGACCCTCGATCACGAACACGCCCTTCTCCGAATCGTAACCGACGCGAAGCTTCGCCCCGCTGGGGATCATGCTGTGCGATCGATCCTTGTCGTTCCTAGCGTCGTCCTTGCCCTTGGCGTCTTTGGGTTTGGCGGCTTCGGATCGCTTTGAACCACCGGCTGACTGAATCGCTTGCGTGGCTCGTTGAAGCGCATCAGGCTTCTTGTCGCGATCCTTGGTCTTGGGTGCATCGCTGGTCCCGAACCCGTCGGCGTCCGATTCGCCCTGCCCAACCGTAGCGGCGAGCAGTGATGACAGGCTCAAAGAGAATGCACGGGGAAGAACGCACCGGTTCAAGCCCCTTTTCGAAGGCGGCATAAGTTCTTCTATGCCGTAGTCTTCCGGCTCCTCAGTCACAAGATTGCGAATTTCGATGTCCAACTCGGGATGCTTCATCTGAAGCCAAAGAGCAGCCTGCTGCGCGGTGAGACCCGGAGGCGGCTGGAACGTGCGCCGAATGGTCTCGTCGTCCCCATCAGGAACCAGATCAACATATTTCTCAATCATTTCCTTGATTTCAGGAAACCGATCTTCGTAGGGATACTTAACGACGAGCATTTTCCCAAACGAGGTAACCGTGGGCAGTTCATTTGGGGGATTCCACATCGTGGCCAGCGCCATGTCCAAATCATACTGGCCATCGAATGCGTCGCGGTGTTTCATCTCGTAGACGAACGTGGGCACATTCGTCGCACTCATCACAGCCTGAGCTTCCTCGGGATCGTCGAACTGCTTCACAATGGCGTCGATTTCAGGAATTTTCGAAGGCGGCGCAGCCACGATCATCGTACTGGCGATCAGATCAGCCTGAATGTATAGATCCTGCCCGGTCCAGTTCTTGACCGGATTGAACACATCTTCGAATTCGGATTCGGCCGCCGGCGCCCGACGCCGACGCGGCGCCTTCGCGCCCTTCTTGTCGGGCACGTCGACGACGTTAAGGATCATCTCGGCCAGGCGAGTTATGTCGGCACTTTGGATTTCATAGACCTTGATCTCGCGCGAACTGTTCGTAAGGCCGTCAAGTTGTTTGATCCACTTGATCGTCTTCTCGACAGCAAGCTTGGGGCCATGAACAATCACAGCCTGCCCGCCGGGCGCCTGCACGACAGTCAGCTTCGACGAATCGAAGGCTTCGGTGGGTGCGCCGGATTTCTTAGAAGCACGCGGCGCCCGGCGCGTCGAGGCGCCCATCATTTCTTGAATGGCACGGACCATTTCGTCCGGCTTGCTGTTGGATAACGTTACCGTCTCGAAAACGCCCTCCGCGTGACCCGCGTGATCGAATTGCCGCACCAACAACTTGACCTCATCGACGAGAATCTGAGGCGCGGAAATGACCAAACGATTGTTGCGCACATCGGAATCGATATGGAAATGTTCGTTGGTGACTGCTCCCGTACCCTTCGGCCGGCGCGCGCCCTTGGTGCTCGACGAGTTGACGCTCGCTTTCAACTTGCCCGTGTCGAGCAACTCCTTGATCTTGACTTCAAGCAGCGGCGCGATCAGGGCTACCAGTTCTTCCGGCCCGGCGTGCTCCAACTCAATAAAGTTCGTGATGAACGGTTCTGGTGCGGCCGCGCCGCGAAGCACTTCCAACAGCTCTTCGATTTTGGGAAACTCCGAAGGATCCGCGATCACAACGATGCGACCGAGCAACGGCTGGGGGATGAATCGCGGACCGGCCGGCGTGTTGGATCGCACGCCGCTCTTTCCGCTCTTGACCTTGCGCTGCTTCTTCGGTGAACCGCCATCAAGGCCCATCAGTAAACTGCTGACGAGATCGTCCACGTCTGTTCCCGGCGCGAAACCGTCGTAGACACGCAGTTCCGTCTCGCCATCGTTCTGATCAAGTTCGGCGATGAGCATCGTCACTTCTTCCATCTTCTCGGGTACAGCGTGCACAATCAGTCGATCGCCGATTCGGAACACCGTCACCTCGGGCGTGGGCATAGAAGCCGGCCCGCCTTTTCCAGGCACGGCCGACCGCGGTCGCTTGTTCGCGCTAACGGGCTCACCAGCCACCAGAGTGAGAATGGCGGATTCGATCTCAGCGGGATCCGCCAGGCGAATCTCAAATGTGCGCTTGATGATTTCGAAAGGTACGTCGATGGCGTTGAGCAAGTCCGTCACCTGATCGACCTGAGCCGGCGTTAACCCAAACGCGAGAACTCCGCCCTCTACCGGCAGGTAATGCACGGCCCCCTTCGGCCCGTCGCCGGTCACGGCCATACCCGCCTGAATGATGGCGTAGTCGGCATCAATATGTTTCAACGCGAAACGTACGAAGGTCGGCGCGTCCTTGATCGCCCCCTCCAACTGCTCAATCACCGGGAGGTATTGCGTCCACTCCTCGTCCGTACACAGCACGTAGAGGCGTTTCTGATCGTCGTTTGCGGTGAAGCGCGCGATCTGAACCGGCTGCCCAACGCGGCGCGGTTTGGACACGGGCTTGGGCTGCGTACGCTTCGCATTGTCCATCGTCTCACGCTCGATCTGCGTCAAGATGCCCACGATGAACGACGGCTTCTGTTTGTGCGTGTCGAAAATGTGCAGCACGACATCCTGTCCAGCCACATCAAGAATCGCCACGATATCCTGAATCCGCTTGAGCTCGAACCGATTCCCGGTGAACCAGATCGCGTCGTCGGAAGGGTCGGCAATGAGTTTCGGCTTCGCTATGCCTTTGGGCTTGGCGCCCTCCGTCAACATATTCGTGATCGTCGATATGATCTGCGTGGCGTTGACGTGTTGAAGCGAGATTTTCAGGGGCGCGTCGTCGCTGGGCTTATCGAAATTCTTAATCAAGGCCCGCACTTTCTCCACGCCCTCATCGTCACCGATAACGATCAGCGCGTTCCGGAACGGATGCACGATCAACGTCACATCGCCAACGGATACTGGCGTCATCGAGGCCGCCGCGCTCTTGATACGGCGCGATGGTCGCTTGGGTTTCGGCGCCGACGCACCGGCTGGTCCTGGTTGATTGAACGCAGCGAGTACCGCCCGAACCGTTTCGGCCAGTTCGGCGGCGCCGGCATGTTCGATGTCAATCGTAACGGGCGTGGGATGATCGACGGAAGTGTCCACGTCGACGTACGGAAGCAACCGCTTGATCTCCGCAATCTTGTCCTTCATGCCACGAACAAGCAAGACGCCTTGCTCGTCCAGAGGAAGCATGACCACACCTGGAGCGGTCAGCGTGTTCAGCGCACCGGCTTCTTTGGAGCTGCGCCGGCCACTCGACGCCCGACTGCGGGGCGCTGCGGCCGATCCGCTGCTGGTGTCCATCAGCGCATTGAGTTTCTCAACCACTTCGCTGGGCAGCATGAACTCAATCTTGATGGGCTCGAGCGTGCGCGGGTCGGTCTTGTTGGCGCCCCCGAAAATCTTCGTGAATTCCAGGTATCGATTAATGTCCCTTACCAGGGCAAAAATCGTGACGGAGTTTGTCCCATAGGGAGCGACGCGCACATAGTCCGGCATGAAATTCTGCACGTATTGAAGATCCTGAATCGTGCCGGACACGGGCGTGTAAATCAGCAGGGCAAGCTCTTCCTCCGGCAAGCCCGCAAGGCGAAAAGCCTCGACGGACATGTGCATTTGGTCCGGACGGAGCTCTCGATACAAATCGGTCATACGAACGACTTCGAGGTGCGTTTGCTCCCGACGAAGCCAATAAGGCTCGTGCGGCTTAAAGTTAAACAGGAGCATGCGTATCCGGCTCATGGCTTCGAGAAAACTGAGACGCTCGGTCGTCACGAAGTTCACCTTGCCACCGGGCGGCGTCTCTCCGATCACGCCCAAACCGGTCTGTCGGGCGAACGCCCCGATGAGCATTTCGTACGTGCATTCTTTGAATCCGAACGAATACGTACGCTCCTCGGGCGGAACGTCACTATCCATCGGTGGTATGTCGATCGTCTTGCCGGCGACGTCCTTCGGCGAGGCCTTGGAGCGATTGGAATTGCCCACGGGTCGACTTCCGGTCGATCGCGAAGCCGGCGTGCTCGTGCGACCCGGTGACACGCGCGGGTTGGTGCCGATATTCCCAATGGCTGACTTCGGTTCGGCCGCCGCTTGTTTCTTGGTGCTTGTGGCACGCGCCGGCTTGCGATTCCCTGCACTCATTCGCTCCTTGCGCTTGCGGTCACGGGTGGCCTTGTTGTCTCCGGATGATCCCGGATTTTGCACGGCTGGCGCTCGTGATTCCACGCGGGCGACCACGGGCTGCTCCGTCAGAGCAAGCACAACGACACCCACCAAGATCGGTGCGATCAACGGGGCAGAACTTTTCGTGCATACCTTACGATTCATCATGATTGCTCCCGGCATCGCGCGACGTAGGTTGGACAACGGTGTCTCATCCGCAACATCGCGCGTGTCGATTGGTTTCGCAGCGGAGTCCAATCCCATCAGGCGCCGTCTGATGTCGACGCCCCGACCACCCGTCGTGCGTCGGCACGTCGGCACTGCCGACTAGCGGGTATCAGGTTTCTTTTCCGCAGGTTTCTGTTCCGACTTCTTCTCTTGCGGATTCTTCGAGGAACCCTTTACCGTCTTGTCGTTCGCATCCTTACCCTTGGTCTTCTTTCGCCCGCGTAACTGATCGATCCGCTCTTGCATGTTACTGCGGCGCTGTCGTGAGGACTTCTGCGGCTGTCCTTTCGACAAACCGCCTGTCTTTGGCTGGTTCACCGCGGGTTTTTGCCCACCGACCTGCTTTTTGCCGTCGGTCGTCGCCGGCTTGGCCGTAGTTGGACTGACCTGACCGGGACTCTTCTTGACGCTTCGCGGCCCCTTGGTTCCGTTCGGTACCGTAGTGGGTATACCCTTGACCGGCCTGGCGGTTGAGCGTGCGGGTCGTCGCGACTTGTCGGCGACTACCGGCTTGGCGGCGGGGGCCGTGACCTTAGCTCGCTCGGCCTCGGCCATTTCCTTGGCGTCGGCGTCCATATCGGCCTGTTCCGCCGCCTCAGCTTCCAGCCGCTCCACCTCCGCTTGAATCTGCTCGCGGATCAACGCCGCAGCCGTACCCAACTGTGGGTACTCGGCGCTGACGACGTCGTCGGCGCCCCCAAGTTTCGTTTCCGCGTTAAGCCACTCACCGATGGGGTAGATGTAGAGATCATTCTTCCATCGCACGAGACCGCCTGTGGGATGCACGTAGACCAACTTGCCACCGTCGAAGTCGTCGCCGATGCCATAATAGTTGGTGGTCTTCTTGCGATTGTGATAGATCATCACTTGATCCATCTGGCCGTCGGACGTTTCGGTGCAAAGGGCCGCGAGCATTTGCATGTACTTCCCCTCTTTCCATTCCTCGCGGCGCTCCTTCTTGACTGGTGGCGGATTCCGCTTGGGCGGAGGCTTCTTCACGACGACTTCTTTCGGCGCAACCACGGTGACGAGCACGGTATCTTCCTTCGACTCGCCCTCGCCATCCACGCACGTCAGCGTGTACTCCTCCTCGAATTCCTGGGTGAGATCGATCTTGGTCTTGAGCTTGTCCGGATCGCGCAGACGCAGCGACGGGGTCCACGCACACGTATAGTCGCCGTCCCCGCCGATCACGACCCCCTTGAGGTAGATCGCTCGTTTGTTCGGCTTCTGACGGATGTCGCGACCGGCCTGAACCACGAGCGGCTTGGGCTTGACGTACTCCCAAAACATCCGCCCCTCCCAAAGCGGCGCGTAGTTTCGGTCTACTTGATGGCGCACGACCGACGCCGGCTGCTCAAGGTCTTCCGGATGGATAATTCCCACGACGCGATTCTTCGGCAACACCCAGAGGTCCAGCGGCACGGTAACGCTGACGTAGTCTTTCTTCTTCTTGTTCTTGCGTTTGATTGTATTGTCCGGCCGCATCTTCACGTTGCCCACGCGCATGAGATGTGGGAGCTCGCTGATGTCGGCGAGAAACGCGATCGCAGATTGCAGCGACCCGTTGACCTTAACGGTCACACGGCAACGTTTGAGCTTGGTTTTCTTGTCCGCGGCCCACCGTGACGGGGACACGTTTCGGTCCTCAAGCTTGTACTTATCAATCAGCTTGTCGATGCGGTCGCGCACATCGGTCTCGACGAGGCTGGTGTCAAAGGTACCGGTTCGACCGACCAGATCCCGGTAGCGACGTCTCGACACGTCGACGCGTGCCTTCAGTGCCTGGAGTTTGGCCAAGTCCGCCTCGCGGGCAACGATGCGTTCGTCCATCGTGACCAATGGCTCGACCCACTCAGGGTAGACGTACCGGTCAATGATGAGCAGCGCCACGACGCCACCGAACATGATTGCCAGAGTTCTCGATCTTCGATCCATACCGTTTCTCTTGACCTCAATACGCAACGTTGTCGCCGCGAATCAGTCGATCGTAGCTGTTCGCTTCGACGTGCTTGTCTTGCGATTCTCATCGTCGAGCACCGATATCCAAAGTTTCTGATTGTACGGATACAGGTCGCCCTTCTTTTCGGTTTGTGGACCCATGGTCACAGCAAAACGCGGCTTCGTTCGGCCGTCACGCCGAAAATTTCGCAACCGGGCAATGAACATGCTCGGCGTATCGCTCGCCTTGGTTCGCGTCGAAAGAGTGATCTGCCCCTTCTTGGCGTTCTTCTTCTCCACCTCGATCTGTGTCAGGGTCATGTCGCTGATAATCAACTCTCGATTGGACGGCATGACCGAAACAAGACCATGAAGTACGTCAACCCAAACGTGTGACTTCGTGTCGAACGCCTCGATACGCTCCACCAGCTTGAGGAATTTCTTGTAGTTCGATTCCTGCGCCTCTAGCTCAGCAATTTCCCTCTCGATTCGCGCGAGCTTATCACGCCCCGGCTTCGTCATCCCAGCCACCACCACGCTCGCGGCGGCCACAAACAAGATACCCACCGCCGCAACCAGCGGCGCCTTGCGAAGTCGTCGCTTCGCAACCGACACGGTCTTCTTCGGGTCGAGGAAATCGACATCTTGCGCCGCGTCCCCACCGTACCCCAACACTAAGCCGAGAGAAGCTGCATAAGCGGACGCATCCGCACCTTCGTCGGGCTCCCAACCAAACCCCAACGCCGGGTTGTACAGCTCCGTCGTGATCGACAGGCGTTTGTGAATCCCCTCCGCTAACGCCTCTTCCACGCCGACGTCACCACCGACGACCGCGTGGTCGATCGACATACCCGGATCGCCCGCACGATACGCTTCGATCGAACGCCGCACCTCCATCAACAACGTATCGATGAACGCCGCGCCGCCGGACGCGGTCAGGTCGAGCACCTGATCCGAGTCGCCATCCGCGCCGTCGATGCGCAATGTATCCGGTGCGCTCGGTTCGGTCGGCATCACCACCGAAGCCGAACGCGAGAAGACCAACGCCGCGTTACGCAACACGTCGATCTCCATAAAGGTCGGCGTCAGATCGATGAATAAGACCCGTTCGGGCACGGCGTGTTGGAGCAGCGCACTGACCGCGACCTTGCTCGCATAAGGGCGCAAACCAATCCGGTCAAGCTTCAACCCCGCAAACGCGAACGTAGCTTCGTAGCGCTTAAGCACCTCACACCGCACCGCCGCCACCATCACATCACCTGTCGCCGCATCCGCAGCCGTGGGCCCCACGACGAAATCGATCTCCGCCTCCGCCACCGGAAACGGTAACTCCTTGGCGATCTGAATGGCCACCATACCGGGCAATGCTTCCGACTGACCGGTGGGCAACGTGAGCGTATTGAGAATGGCCTGATCGCGCGGCACATCGACGATGGCGAACCGCGTGGCAATGCCCTCGTGATCCAACGTTTGACGGATATGCTTCCCCATTTGCTCCGGATCGAATGTATCGACGCTTTCGGGAATGCGCGAGGAGAAGATACGGTCGATCTTGACACCACGCTTACCGGTGCCGGCGTGGACTACGCGCAAGGTCTGCGCATCCCAATCGATGGCGACGATGTTTTTTTGTCGAGCATTAGCGGACACGAAGGAGCTCCAAATCTTCCTCGCGGATCGGGAAGCTTCCGCCGAGGTACGTAACATCACGATAGTAGACGGTCTGCGTCATTGGACCGATCATGTCGACCACGACCTGTAGACGCGTGACCATCCCAACGTGATCCGCGTAGCCAAGCGATTCGATCGTGAACTGTTGCCCACGCGCCGTCAGCTTAGGAACCAACAGCTCGAACGTTTCCTGATCCACGATCTCTTCCGTCAACAGCCAAGCCGGCGTCTCTTTGTCTACCGGGCTAAGCCGCTCGCGTTGGTCCATGATCGAGTCGATCGCCTCTGACGTAAAGCCGCCCAGCGCTCGAAGGACGCGGGGCGGCGCCGTATTGATATTGACCAACCCGCGGATTTTACGATCCGCAACGACCGTCGTCCGATCCAGCAGGGTGGCCAAGTGATCAATGGTGACCGGGCTCGCTCCGCTACCTTGCGGATTCCGTAACAGCGCCGCTGGTGTCAGAATCGGCAAGGCGCCGGTCGATGCGCCACCACGACCCGCACTTCCACCAGCAGCCACGGTCCCGTTTTCAGCCCCGCCGGTTTCGTCGGCGACCTCGCCGGAAGCCTCCTCGTCGTTACCAGTACTGCCACGCAACGCGTCACCTTCGGCCGGTTGCTCCTCGCCCTCATCCCCAGTGTTGTCACCTTGGTTATTGTTCGTTCCATTGTTGGCGGTGTTCGTTCCACTATTGTTGCCTTGAGTCTTCGGAAGGGCAGCGCGAACGATGAACGTCACGATGTTCGGCTCATCAGGGAAGACCGTCTCCAATCCCGCGCGAAGCGCGACTTCGTCACCGCCGAGGAAAACGCGCTGCCGATTCTCATTGCTGACATTGTCCTCCGACGACAGAACTGTCAGGTAGGGATAGAGCCCGCGGTTGAGCACCGAGTCCTCATTGTCCGGTGGGAAGGACCGGTCGCCGTCGTCTTCATTGGGCGTAAGCAAACCGTTGCGATCGAAATCCTCGCCATAGAGAATCTGTCCCGTGACGCCTTTGACCAAAAGGAGTTCCTCGACCGTCTCGAAGTCCGCGTTCTTGACGAGATAGGGCTTGGGTAGACGGCGGTAGTACAAACCTTCGGTATCACCCGCTTGCCCGCGCGGCGTACGGTCGCGATCGCGCCAATCGATTATGGCATCCACGATGTCCTTCGGGTTTGTCTCTTGACTCTGCCCCACAGCCGCACGGACAAGACTAAGCAGCTGTGGCGCGGTGGCGGTGTTGAGGTTGAGCTTGGATGACTCGTCGGTAATGCCCAAGCGAATGCGTTCTTCATCGTCAGTCGGATCGTCGGCGACGATGCTGAAGCGATAAGCCATCGCCGGTGCATCAAACTCGTCGTTCGTACCCCACACCGTGTCACCTTCCCCGTTCATCCACACGATCACCCGATGAAGCTCATCGATATTGTCGTACCAACGATCTGTATCGAACCGCGATTCGCGGAGTATCTGCCGAACGCGATCCACACCCGCCTCAGCAGCCAGACGCGTTTGAAGACGCATACCCACCGATTGTGTGGCGGCCAGATCTGCATTCACGCGAAAGGAAAACATCGCAACGAGCATCCCGAGCAGGACGAGCACGAGCAACACCACTGGAAGGATGACAGCGCGACTGCGTTCGATCATGGGGTCGCCTCCTCGCCGTCTTCGTTGCCCTCTTCCTCGTCCGCGTTCTCGCCCTTCAACTCCTTGACCAACGCCTGCGTTTCGCGGTTAACCCGCGATCGAAAGAGCGGATCAGACTGAGGAAGGCGGATCACAGCCGACAACTGATCGGGGGCCAGCGGCACGCATTCGACCGGATCTTCGTTGCGACATGTGCAGAACTCGTCGTTAATCCGACCCCGATCGTCAACCCCGACGTTCGCACCCACAGGCGGCCAAATGTCGTACCCGACCGTCACCTCCACCAACTGCGGCAGTGGATTTTCGCTCTTGATATCCCAGTCATCCCACCAACTACGGCCATCGTAGTAGCAGAACCGAAGGTAACGAATCTCCGGAGCGTACAGCTCCTCCCAGTTGATGTCCGGACCGAGCGCCGGACCCTTCTGACCATCAGCGTCGATCGAATCGTCGTCGAGCTCCAACGCAAATTCTTCCTCGTCCGGCGCCGCGCCCTCGTCAGCACCCTCGCCGTCGACACCTTCACCATTGTCGAGGGCATCTTCGCCATCACCGGGAACATCTCCATTCAGCGAAGCCACAACGGCCGGTTGACGCCGAGGGATCAGCGCCTCCACGCGGGCAAGACCAAGCGGCAACTCATACCCATCTTCATGAAGAATGTCCGGGTGACGCGCCAGCTTGTATTCCACCGTCTTCAAGTCGTATTCAGGAACCAAATCCTCGACCTCGTCATCCAAGACCATGGCGGCTTCACGCCTTGGAACACGAAACGTCGTAAGCCAAACGTGCTCGGTGTCGCCACGAAACCCAACGCGATTGTCCACCGTCATGGCCGTCGTTTGCCTTATTTCCGTGGTGATGCGATCCAAGACAACCCGCGCAAGTCGGAGTTTGTACGCCGCCTTGGTCCCCTCGCGACTCGTCTTCAGCGAAGACGAATAGAACCAATACGTCATCGACGACACAAGCGCCAAGATACCCATGGCCAACACGACTTCGAGCAAGGTCAACCCGCGCCGGCGCCTTACCCGCGGCGCAACACGCGATGCGCAGCGTGGACGGAGCGTCATGGCCGCACCTCTTCAGCGCCCACGTCTCCAATGCCCAACTCTTCGAGCAATCCGTTCACGGCGTCGTCCTCAAGCAATCCGCTGTCGCGAAGCTGTTCGAGCATACCGGGCGGCAGCGCTCCAGCCACTTCCGAAATATCCATCCCGAACGTATCAAGAACAAGTGGAAGCACCTTGAGCAACTCCTCAATGTCCGCCCCTTGCAGCCACGCCAGGCTGAAATTGTCGATATCAAGCCCTTCGATGCCAAGTTCGTCGAAACGATCGCGCAGATCGAGCACTTCGTCTTCCGACAACCCGAAGTCTTCCGAAAAGCTAACCGGCTTGGGCAGGGAGCGCATGGCATACACGGTGAAAATCAAATCCGCATCGTCCGCTTCGAAATCGTCTTCGGTGTACTCGTCTACGCGCAGAAGATGCAACACGTCCAACTGCACGAGAAAGACGTCGTCAAGTGCGGTATCCGAAGTCGTCAAACGCCAACCGAAGTCTGGATACCGCGGCCCGAAGTCGCCGTCCGCGATCTCGTCGACCGAATCCAGATCGATGAGTCCCATCTCCAGTTCGGCGAGAAATCGCTCAGCCAACGTGACGGCGGTCGTTCGGAGACGCATTTCGTGAATGGATTGGTCGGCGCTTTGAACCTGCGCGCCAATAACCGACAGCCCGATAATCAACATGCCGGTAGCGACGATAGTTTCAAGGAGCAGGTAGGCGCTTCGCCGACGCGCAAGGCGTCGCTGCGCCCCGACATATCCGACGCGGCGGCGGAAGTTGCTACTACGTCGTGGCGCGCAGTTGATCGAAGATGATTGGTTTGAGTGGATCGCTTGCATCATGGCCCGGTCGGTACGGTTTCTTCCTTGGTCTTAATCTCCTGCCCGCTCAGCTCGACCTCCCGCCCCCGAACCTGCGCCTCGCGCAGCTCGAGCACGTCGTTCTCCGTGAGCACCCGCTTGTCCAAAAAATCCTGCCGCAACACCACCGGCCAACGCTTCTCTTCAAACAGATCAAGTTCTTCATCGTAAAACGGCCGCTGAAGCCACGCCAAACCCGTCAAGCCATCTAAGATCAATTCGACCTGCGCGAACCCTTCGAGCTCGTCGGGTTGCGTCTCGGGCGGCGCGGTCGTAAGTACGAACGTCGCCCACTCGGTCGTGCCGTCGGTTTCGATCACAAGCGGCGGACGCTGCGGATCGAGATTCTCGAAACGATCTTCAAGCCCCTTCAGCGTATCTTCAATACGCTCGCCAGCGCGCTCACGCCGATCGATCATATCCTGAACCGTCGGACGTCCCAGTCGCACCTCAATGCACCAAGTGTCGCGCAAAAAGACCGGTTCCCTCGCCCACGGTTCGAGCACCAGGCTGAACACCTCGGGCTCTTTGATCGGATCGCCCTCGCGCTCCACGCGTGGCTGTAGGTCGTCGGACAAGACGTCTTCCTCATCCTTGTTCAGAAAGCGTATGCGATAGCGCAATCCGTCGTATGCCGCATGGGCCCGCGCAAGGCTGATCAACGATCGCATCTGCCGCCCGGAACGCGAAAGCGGATCCTGCCTGATTTCACGAATAAAATTGGGCAGCACCATGGCCGTAATCGCCACGAGAAGACCCATCACCAGCACCAGCTCGATCAACGTCACCGCGCGGCATGTTGTTCGTCGAGACATCACGGCACCACAAATGTCACGTTTCTGGCATCACGGAACGACGACCACGTCATCCGAAACATGTACGCAGCCCAAGCGACAATGGGCGACATCCAAAGAGTGGACCGACTATTTCTCGATCCAGTTCTTCACATCGTCACTTCCCGCCTTGCCTTCGTCGTCCTTGCCGTCCTTGCCGATGCTCCACAGGTCGTACGACTCGATATTGATCTCACCCGGCGAGCGATACATGTACGCATACCCCCATGGATCCTTGATTTCAGGATTCTCGAAGTATGGCCCGTTGTAGCGCTCGTCGTCGACGTCACTCTTGCGCAGCATCAACGCCGTGATCCCTTCATCGGTATCCGGGAAACGACCCATGTCCCAATTGTACGCTTGGAGCGCCTTGGCAATCGGACCGTTTGGACCCACCTGCGACTTCGCGATATCCAACTTCGCCTTGTTCGCAAGCCCAAACAGCTTCGGCGCCGCAGCAGCCGCAAGCAGCGCGAGGATGCCCGCTACGAGCAACACTTCCATAAGCGTAAACGCCGACCTTCTTCTTACTTGTTTCCGCCGCATGATTCGTCTCCTATGTAGTTTCACTGCACCAGCTTGATGCCAAAATTCCAACCGAGTGTTCCGGTTCTGCTATCTATTCCCATTCCGAATACGACTATGGTGTGCGTCTTCATGGCGCCACCATGCCCAACCTGCACACACCTATTGAACCGCCGTACCCATCGTCAAGATCGGCAGGAGCAACGCGAACGCAATGCACAACACCATCGCCGCCATCATGATGAGCAGAATCGGCTCGAGCACCCGCACCGCCAAGTCCACCTGACGCGCCGTGCGCGCCTCTTGCGTATCAGCGATCTGTACAAGGACAGTCTCAAGATTGTTGCTCTCCTCGGCAACCGCAATCATGTTCACCACCGCCGGCGGGAACAACCCAGACTCCTCAAGCGGCGCGGACAGCGCCGCACCCTTCTTCACGCTATCAGTGGCGTTCTCTATGACCTTCGCAAGGACCACATTGCCGGCAGAGTCTTTGGAAATCTTAAGGGCCTGAAGAATCGGCACGCCATTGTGCAACATGGTCCCCAAGATGCGGCAAAAACGGCAGATCGCCACCATCGTCACAATCCTACCGAGCAACGGCGCCCGCAGCTTGAACCGCTCGAACAACTGACGCCCGTGCGCGGTCTTGACGTACGACCAAATCGCGACGGCGACGACCGCGCCACCAAACGCTAGCGTCACGTACCGCTCACGAATAAAGTCCGACGCTGCAAACACCGCCACCGTCATGATGTTAAACGTCTCAGGACGAAGGAACTTGCCGATCTCCGGAACAACAACCACCATGAGCAGTGTCACCACACCGACACCAGCCATGACCAGGATAGCTGGATAGATCAACGCACCCACAACCTTGTTGCGCAGCTCGTCCTGCTTCTCGCAGAACACCGCCACACGGGCGAGCACGTCCTCCAAAAACCCGCCCTGCTCTCCCGCCCGCACCATCGATGCGTGCAGCGGTGAGAACACGCGGGGGTGTTTACCCATCGCGTCGCCGAGCGACGTACCGCCGGCCACATCCTCGCGCAACTCTTTGACAATCAGCGAGAGCGCCTCGCCAGACCCTTGCCCGGACAACACGTCGAGCGAACGCATCATCGGAACACCGGCGCGAAGCAAGTCGGCGAGCTGTCCGTAGAAGGTCGTCAAATGACTGCCCTTCACACGACGCCTTGGGCCCATCGCAGACGTACCGCTGCCGATCCCCTCTGAGACGTTGATCGGATAGAGCGCTTGCTCATCGAGCATGCGCAAAGCGACCTGATAGTTCTCGGCCGTCAACACGCCGGTAACCGCCTCGCCGCTTTGCCTCATTGCTTTGTACGAAAAACTGGGCACGCCAATCGTTCCTGCTCAAGTCCGCGTTCAACCCATGAGCGCGGCAACCCGCGACAAGCATAGGACAAGACCGATACGAAAACGTCACAACAATAAGGAGCTTGCACCACGAAGCGTGGTCGAACGTCGAGTCGACATGCGCTCAGTGCGTGACCATCGCGGACCGTGGATTCCGAAAATTCCGGACGTGGGGCGGGGCTACGAATCGACCGTCCATGGTTCGCGTCGTCTCCTTGGCGACGAACTACTCCTGCTACACCGCCGCACCGTACGGTACGCACCCCAAGTAGCAGCGTCAATCACCGCCCCACGAGCCCCGGAGCAACGATCCCAATACACAGACTACCCACCAGTCACTCGCCTATTTTACACCCAACACTCGGGAAAGATTGCAGTTCGCGAACAGGAAGACCCCGGTGAAAAAATCAAGACAGACCGGTAAGAATGCGTCAATCCGCGATAACGTGGGGTCAGGCTGATCGACCGTCGACGACAGTGCTGATAACCGACACCATGTGCGCAATCACCTCGCCAATGGCCATCTTGGACGTGTCGATGACGACGGCTTGCCCGGATGCGAGGAGCGGCTCCCACTGCTTCGCGTCGACATTGTCCCTAGTCTGAAGATTTTCAAGCACTTCTTCAACAGAGACGTCTTCGCCGTCGGCGATCATCTCCCGATGCCGACGATGTGCCCGAGTCTGCAACGACGCTTCCAGCACGAATTTCACGTCAGCATCGGGAAACACGACGCTCCCTTGGTCGCGACCGTCGGTGATGCACGAGCCGAGCTCGCGACCCATGACCCGCTGCCGCGCGACGAGCAAGGCACGAATGGCTGGCTCGCGGGCGACAAACGGCGTCTTCGCGCTGACGGACATGGTTCGGATGGCTTCGCTGATGTCGTGCCCGTCGACCCGAACACGCGTGAACGTTGGTCCGCAGTCGAGCTCGAGCTTGATCGATCGGGCAATAGCAGCCAGGGCGTCGCCATCCTCAAAATCCGTCCCGCGCGACTCAGCCGCATGAGCGATGGCCCGATACATCGCCCCCGTGTCGAGATAGGCGATCTCCAATCGCGCCGCCACCTTTCGGGCGGCTGTGGATTTTCCCGATCCCGCGGGACCGTCAATGGTTACGATCATAGCAGCCCTAAGTGTGGCACCGGCTTCCAGCCGGTGATCCATTAACGATTTTCCCCCCTTGACGGGGACAGCGCCCGTGTTGTCACGGGCGGCTTCATAGCGATGCACTTGAATACCAGCCCGGTTCATCAGTCTGATAGGCTCATACTACCAACCATCGCCGTCCGACGAAATGCATTGCGCCCTGTTTAGCCCGTAGCGAAACGCAGCAACTCACTCGGTTTCGCAGCCGTCGGCTCTGCCGATTGAACCCGTCGATCGCGAGCGCCGTCCACAAACCCGTCCAGATCCTGAAAATCCCACGTCTCGCGGGCCACAGGTCGACCGGCCGGGTCACGAACCTCTCGCCCGAATCGATCGACGAGGTAGCGGGCGGCGAATCGATCGCACATCGATTCTTTCTGCCGCGTGTTGCGACGCGACCGCTTGACCAGCAGGTGGTAGAGCTCATGCAAGAACACGAACAAGACGACGTCGTAGCCGCTGGCCAGATCCAGGGAATAGAGGGGTTTGTACCATCGACGGCCAACGGACCGGGTCTTGGCCAGATGCGTGGCCATACGGTAAGGATATTTGAGGTGTCGACCGAGATTGATGAAGACGCGGCGATCGGCGTAGAAGCACGTCCCGGAAAAATCCGAACTGCGGCTGTATCGAACGCGAAGGGTGATCGTGCCAACAGCCCATCCCGCGATCGCATCGCAACACAAAGCCTGCAGACGAGGCGTAGAAAGCTCAGTGCTATTGTGAAAGTCGATTCGTGACAAGCGCCTGACCCTCCTTGGTCCGTCGATGAATTCGCGCCGCAGGGATGGCCCTATAGTGCCACAACTTGGCACTTCCGATCAGTCCACAATCCCCATCCTGCTGGTGCGTGGTTGCTGGTGCGTGATTCCCATCTCGCACCCACACCGTAGGAACCGCGGCCCGGCGATCCTTATGTCGACCGCCTATGGCCTCGGATGGTACTTCTGATGCACATGTTTCAAATGAGCTTCGTCCACGTGCGTGTACACCTGCGTAGTCGTCACGTCGGCATGCCCGAGCAATTCCTGAACGATGCGAAGGTCCGCACCACCGGCCAGCAAGTGCGTCGCGAAACAGTGGCGCAAGGTGTGCGGCGAAACATCCTTCTCGATACCCGCGACCGCAGCGCACTTCCGAACGAGTCGCCACATGTTGGACCGGTCAAGCGGGCGCCCGGTTCGAGAAAGGAACAGTGACGTCGCAAACCCCTCACCCAAGAGGCGAGGCCGAAGCATTTCGAGATAGCGACGCACAGCGTCGATGGCCATCTGCCCGATCGGAATAATGCGTTCCTTCCGACCCTTGCCGATACATCGCAAGTACCCGAGCTTCAGATTGATTCCGTCAACGTCCAAGTCAACAGCTTCGCTCACACGCATGCCAGTGGCGTAGAGCAGTTCGAGCAACGCACGATCGCGCAGGTATAGCTCGTCGTGCGGATCGGGCGCGAGCAGCAACTTCTCAACCTGCCGGTAGTTGATCGTCGTGGGAATGGTCCGCCACCGTCGCGGCGAGTCCATTAGCGACGGCAAGTCTTGCTCAAGCAATCGTTCAGCCAGGAGAAAGCGAAGGAACACCTTCAACGACGCCAGGTAGCGCACGATGGACGCGAGCGCCAATCCTCGCCTTTGCAATGTAATGAGGTAGCGCTGGATGTCGGTGATCGAAAGGGCGTGCAGCTCCAGCGACTCCCGTTGCACGAAGTTCGTGAACTCGCGCAGGTCGCGCTGATACGCCGTCACGGTAGCACCGGCCAACCCGCACTCCAGGAAAATGTAGTCGAGGAAGCGCTTGACGATCGGCGCCGGCGGTTCGGTTCGATGTACTTTGCTTGACGCAAGAAGCATAGACAATCACTCCAACGGGCCAAGCGGACGCCACCGGCCGGACCACCAAAGGGCGCAAACAACTGACCAGCAACTGAACGCGCACAATGAATCAACCGCCCATTGTAATGTAATGCGAGCCAAGTTCAAAACATCGCCTTATCGGACAAGAGTCGTCCAGTTGAACGCGCAATATCGGACGCGCACACCCTGCGCCTTACCCAATTTGATGGCCAAGTGCGTGAATAGTGAGCGAGCGATGTATTATGAATGGAGTGCGGCGCGGGCTTCATACGCCGAGAATTCATTGCGTACGCGCGCTAGCGCTTCGTCACAACTCAAGCGGCGGGTTCGTCCGAACCGAGCCGCGACCGTAAGGGGGTGATTGCAAGTACTCATGACCGGCATTCAAACATCCGCTCCCGTATGGTCGCGGCTCGGTACGCCCGTCATTCGATGTGTGACAGAGCACTAGATATTCAATTGAAGGCGTGCGGCTTCGGTCATCTTGTCGGGCGTCCACGGTGGATCCCACACGAGCTCGACCTTCGCATCACGTACGCCTTCGATGGCTTTGATCTTGGTTTCCACCTCCGGTGGTAACGAGCCCGCGACCGGACACATGGGCGAGGTGAGCGTCATAGTCACATCGACATGCCCATCCGCCGTGGCGTCGACGCTGTAGATCAACCCCAACTCGTAAATGTTGACCGGGATTTCCGGATCGAACACCGTGCGAAGCGTTTCGACAACCGAAGCGTTCAACGCTTCGATCTTGAGGGCGTCGAACGGTGATGGCGCGGCTTTGCACGAGTCGCCTTGGGATGCCACAGGAGTGACATCGTTCGCGCCCGTTGGCGTGGTTTCATGTTCCGGTAGATTCATCGAACTCACTCCGTCGTTACCAAACCATCCGCCCGGTCCAACGCCGCGCTGACCGTATGCCACGCAAGTGTCGCACACTTCACCCGCGCGGGATAGCGACAGACGCCGGAAAAGACAGCCAGCTTACCGAGCTCCGCACCGTCTTCTGAATCCTCGGCGTCATCCACAACCATGTCGCGAAACCGACGAAATAGGGCCTTGGCTTCCGCCAGCGTCTTCCCCTTCAAGCTTTCGGTCATCAGCGATGCGGAAGCGGTAGAAATGGCGCAGCCCGTCCCGTCGAATTTTATTTGATCGATCACGCCATCAACCACCGTGACGAAGACTTCCACGCGATCGCCGCAAAGCGGATTGAACCCCTCAGCCACAAGCGCAGCGCCGTCTATGCTACCACGGTTGCGCGGCTGCCTGTTGTGGTCGAGAATGAGCTCTTGATAGAGGTCGTTGAAGTCAGACATCAGGCAAATACTTCCTGCACCTTACGCAACGAGACGACCAGCGCATCGATCTCCGCGCGCGTATTATAGAAAGCCAACGACGCACGACAGGTCGCGGGTATGCCGAAGTGGTCCATGACCGGTTGAGCGCAATGGTGACCGGTGCGAATGGCGATCCCATCTTGATCGAGCATCGTACCCACGTCGTGCGGGTGGACGCCGTCCACATTGAACGAAAGAACGCCCGCCTTTTGCGCGGCGGTTCCAACCAAAGTTACCTTGGGCGTGGCCAACAACGCCTGCGTGGCGTAGTCAAGCAGATCGTCTTCATAGGCGACGATGGCCTCGATTCCAAGTCCGTTGACGTAGTCGATGGCTGCACCCAAACCCACGCCGCCGGCGATGTTGGGCGTACCGGCTTCAAACTTGTGCGGCACATCGTTGTACGTGGTCTTCTCAAACGTTACCGATCGGATCATCTCGCCGCCGCCTTGATATGGCGACATGCTGTTGAGCAGATCGAACTTGCCGTAGAGCATCCCCACGCCGGTCGGACCAAAGAATTTGTGACTCGAAAAGGCGTAGAAGTCCGCGTCGAGTTCGCACACATCGACTTTGATATGCGGGACAGCCTGCGCGCCGTCAACAACGACGCACGCGCCATGCTCATGGGCCATGCGTGTGATGTCGCAGATCGGGTTGATCGTACCCAGCGCGTTGGACACCTGCGTAACGGCTACGATTTTCGTTCGCGCGCCAAGCAGATGTTCGTACTCATCAAGCCGCAACTCGCCGGCGTCGTTCATGGGTGCCACGCGAAGCACCGCACCGGTCTGTTCGCACAGCAGTTGCCACGGCACGATGTTGGAATGGTGCTCCATTTCGGATACGAGCACTTCGTCACCGGGCTTGATGTGGTCTCGGGCGTAGGTCTGCGCGACGAGGTTGATGGCTTCGGTCGCGCTACGTACGAAGATCATTTCTTCCGGACGCTTCGCACCGATCAGCGCCGCAGCCTTCGCCCGGGCGCTCTCGTACATATTGGTTGCGCGAACGCTGAGCGTGTGGACGCCACGATGAATGTTGGCGTTGTCATTGTTGTAGTAGCGCACAACCGCATCAATGACCGCACTCGGCGTTTGCGCCGTGGCCGCGCTATCCAGATAGATCAGCGGCTTGCCATTGACCGTTGTTTGCAGAATGGGGAAGTCCGACCGAACCGCAAGCACATCGAAACCCGCAGCGGTGTGCCCTCGATCCGTCTCGGTCTGTCGCCCGATGGCTGAGGTCATACTGTTTCTCGTAAGACATCCCCGTGCGGAAGTTTGGCCAAAATCAGTTTCGAGAGTTGATCACGAAGCGGTTCAACACGAATCTGCGCCAAGCCATCGCGCGCGAAGGCGTACACGAGCAAACTTCGAGCCGCCTCCGCCGACAAGCCTCGAGCACGAAGATAGAACAACGCCTCTTCACTGATCTGACCGATCGTCGCACCGTGCGTACACTTCACATCGTCGGCGAAGATTTCGAGTTGAGGCTTGCACTCCACCTGTGCATGATCCGAAAGCAGCAGGCTCATATTGGTCTGCTTACCGTCCGTTTTCTGAGCGTCCTCGCGAACGATGATGCGCCCGCTGAAGATGCCCTTGCCGTGACCGTCGAGCACTCCCTTGAAGTATTCGCGGCTGTCACAGTGTGGCTTGGCGTGGTCGACCACAAGATGATTGTCAACCTGCTGCATGCCGTCGACGGAATACAACCCGTTCAGGTTACACGTGCAACCCTCGCCGTCCATGATCGTATTGATGTTGTGGCGCACCAACCCGCCACCGATCGTAACCGCATGCGACGACACATTACTACTGCGAAGCTGATGCAAACGCACGGCTCCGATGTGGATGGCGTCGTCGGTCTCCCGCGTCACCTTGTAGTGATCCACAATGGCGTTCTCGCCCGCGACGATATCCGTAACGCTGTTGGTGAAATAGACACCGTCGCCCACACCGACATGACTTTCGATCACCGTGAGCTGACTGCTCTGGTCTGCAACGATCAGCACGCGTGGATACGCGGCGCTCGGCGACCCACCGGACGACGACACGAAGAGCAGCTCGATCGGCGTCTCTATGGCAGTGCCCTTGGCCACGTGGACGAAAGCGCCGTCCTGCATCAACGCTGTGTTGAGCGATGCAAACGGTTCATCTTCAAACGGACTACAGCCCGTCAAGTGCGGTTCAACCAACGAACCCTGAGTGGCCATGGCTTCGACGAGCGGCAGGACCGTGACACCGGTCGACAGCGCGGGCACGGTCGACAACGAAGCGTCGAAACACCCGTTGACGAAGACAAGCTTGATTCCGCCCGGCAGGTCCAAGTCAAACGGCGTCAGTTGATCGTTGCTCATGGTGGACGGCGCCGCACCGTTCGGATCGAAGACCAATTCGCCAAGCCGCTTGACGTTGGTGAATCGCCATTCTTCATCCCGCGTAGTCGGAATACCCAACTCGGTGAACCGCGCAAACGCCGCCTGCCGTGCGGGCATCAGCCACGACGGACCGGAATCGGACCCGCCCTTCGTGATGCGATCGAACCGCGCGGCGAAGCTGCTCTTGTTACCCTTTACGTTAACCATAGTGGCTTCGGTCATGATGAGGTCACCACGGAAGCCGACTGGACATCGATTTCGGCGTAACCATGCTCTTCAAGATGCAATGCCAAGTCCTTGCCACCCGACTTGACGATGCGACCGTCACGCAAAACGTGTACAAAATCGGGTACGATGTGGTCCAACAAACGTTGATAGTGCGTAATGACAATCATCGCTCGATCCGGACCGCGCATCGCATTGACGCCGCCCGACACAATCTTGAGCGCGTCGATATCCAACCCCGAATCCGTCTCGTCAAGAATGGCCAGCGACGGCGCGAGCACTGCCATCTGGAAGATTTCGTTGCGTTTCTTCTCGCCGCCGGAAAAGCCCTCGTTAATCGCCCGCTGCAACAACGTTTCGTCGATGTCCACGAGCTTGGCTTTTTCCTTGACATAGGCCAGGAAATCGAACGCATCGAGTTCCGTCTCGCCGCGGTGCTTACGGATCGAGTTCAGCGCAGCCTTGAGAAAATAGCTCGTACTCACGCCCGGTATTTCCACGGGATATTGAAACGCCAGGAACACACCTTCGCAGGCGCGTACGTCGGGCTCCATGTCGAGCAAATCTTGTCCCTTATAAGTCACTGATCCCTCAGTGACCTCGTACGTATCTCGGCCGGCCAACACCTGCGCCAGCGTACTCTTACCCGACCCGTTCGGACCCATGATCGAATGCACTTCGCCCGCATTAACGGTAAGGTTGATCCCCTTGAGGATTTCCTTGCCATCCACGCTCGCGTGCAAATTCTTGATTTCCAGCATTAGACTTCCTCTTTGATGACCAGCGTGCGACCCACTGCGGGCGGGATCGAACCCCGACCGACCCGCGACGGTGGCACGCAATTTCCAACAATGTTGATCGGCGCCAGCACTTTTTCACCACTCGAGTGACCGGTTCGTCCGATCCGAGCCGCGACCGTAAGGAAGCGTTTTCAAGTGGCCACGACCGGATTCCAAGCGTTCGCTCCGTTACGAGCGTGCCTCGGTAAACCCGTCATTCGATGCGTGACAGAGCGTTAGTAACGAGGCAGCGACGTGTCGACCGTCTGCGCCCACGCGTCAATGCCGCCCCTAAGACTTTGCACGTTCGTAAAACCGTGCCCAATCAGATACGAAGCCGCATCGAGACTACGCATGCCGCCATGACAGTACGTCACACAGGCTGTATCCTTAGGCCAAGTCGACATCATCTCTTGAACGAATTCCTGCGTAGCAAGTTGCGCGCCGTCCAAATGAACAATATCGAACTCGCGCTGGTCGCGCACGTCTATCAAACGAGGCCGTGCATCACCCTTCAACCGCTCCGCCAGGTCGACGGGATCGATCTGTATGCGCTCTTCCTGTTCCTGACTCTCGCGAAGATGCGCCAGAACCTCTTCCGCATCGGGGGCGTTGTGGCGCTGAAGCACGTCAGCCAATCGATCGCTGGGATCAAAACCGCAACTGCTACAACCGCCAATGTGATACCCGCGCATCAACGAACGCTGCGCGCCGGAATAGGCTTCGAGTACTTCCGCCATCGTGCTTTGACCGCTTAATGTATCTGTTGTCATAGTATCTGTAGCTCTCTGATTGTTCGTGTTGTTCGTGCGATGTCGCCTTCGTGGCGTTGCAAACTGAATGCGCTGAGCCACCACGATCGCCTGCTTGACCGAGCCGGCCGCGCTATCCGACGCTGCCTTCCAAACTCACCTCAAGCAGCTTTTGCGCCTCGACGGCGAACTCCATGGGCAGTTCGCGGAACACCTCTTTGCAGAATCCGTTGACGATCATCGACACCGCGTCCTCAAGCGGAATACCGCGTTGGTTGCAGTAGAAAAGCTGATCGTCACCGATCTTCGACGTCGTGGCTTCGTGCTCCATGTGGGCGGTGGGGTTCTTCACGTCGATATAGGGGAACGTATGGGCGCCGCACTTGTCGCCGATCAGCATGGAATCACACTGCGTGAAGTTGCGCGCTTCAGATGCACCCTTGTTAATCTTCACGCCGCCGCGATACGTGTTTTGCCCATGCCCGGCGGAGATACCCTTGGAGATGATCGTGCTTCGCGTGTTCTTACCGATATGAATCATCTTCGTACCGGTGTCAGCCTGCTGATAGTTGTTCGTCATCGCAACCGAATAGAACTCGCCGACCGAGTTGTCGCCCTGGAGGATGCAACTCGGGTACTTCCAGGTGATCGCCGATCCGGTTTCGACCTGCGTCCACGAAATCCGCGAGTTGTCGCCGGCGCACTTGCCGCGCTTGGTCACGAAGTTGTAGATGCCACCCACGCCGTTCTCGTCACCGGGGTACCAGTTCTGAATGGTGGAATACTTGATGGTCGCGTCCTTGAGCGCCACCAACTCGACCACCGCAGCGTGAAGTTGGTTTTCATCACGCATCGGAGCCGTGCAACCCTCGAGGTAGCTCACGTGAGCACCTTCGTCCGCGACAATCAACGTCCGCTCGAACTGCCCCGTAGAGGCTGCGTTGATGCGGAAGTACGTGGACAACTCCATCGGACAGCGAACACCCTTGGGCACATAGACGAACGACCCATCAGAGAACACAGCCGAGTTCATGGTCGCGAAAAAATTGTCCGAGTACGGCACGACGCTGCCGAGGTACTTGCGAATCAGTTCGGGATGTTCGCGAACCGCCTCTGAGAACGAGCAAAAGATGATGCCAAGCTCTGAAAGTTTTGCCTTATACGTCGTAGCGACCGATACGCTGTCGAACACCGCATCCACCGCCACGCCCGCCAACACCGCCTGTTCGTGAAGCGGGATGCCCAGCTTCTTGTACGTTTCCAGCAACTTCGGGTCGACTTCGTCGAGGCTTTGCGGCTTGTCTTCTTCACGCTTAGGCGCGGAATAGTAGACGATTTTCTGGTAATCGATCGGCGGATAGGAAATGTTCGCCCACGAAGGCTCGGTCATCGTCAACCAGTGGCGATAGGACTTGAGTCGCCAATCGAGCAGCCACTCCGGCTCGCCCTTCTTGTTGGAGATGAACCGGACAACGTCCTCGTTCAGCCCTGGAGGAAGGCTCTCCGACTCGATATCCGTGACGAAACCGTACTCGTACTCACGGTTGGCCCACTGGTCGATTGTGCTTGTTGCCGTGGTCATATCGTTATGCTTCTCTTTGTTGGTGTTCTTTGAAGGCGTACCGGCGTTCGTCATATTCCGTCGTGCCTAATAAACTGTCACACGTCGAATGATGCGATAACCGCGCCGCGACCGCAAGGAAGCGGACGTTTGAAATCCGGTCGTGACAGCTTGAAACCACTCCCTCACGGTCGCGGCTCGATTCGGATCGTCTCGGATCAGACGAACCCGTCACATGAGTCGTGACAAAGCGCACGACGCCAATGGTTCGACGCTGACCGAGTCGAACACGACACCGGCGCGTTGCACCGCAACGACCAGCCAACACGCACGCCTACGCACAGGACTGAAGCCTACGCCCACAGCGAGCGCCACCCGACTTCAACCGAGAGCCCTAGGCGCTGAAACTGCTTCCACAACCGCAACTGCTTGTCGCGTTGGGGTTGGTGAATACAAAACCGCGACCCATCATTTCGTCCTTGAAGTCGACAGTCGTTCCGTCGAGGTAGATCAGACTCTTGCCGTCACAGATGACCTCAACGCCATCCTGGGGCCAAGATTCATCGCCCTCGCTCTTCGACTCCGTCAAATCGAGGGAATAGCTAAACCCGCTGCAGCCACCACCCTTAACGCCAACGCGAAGATAGAGCGGCTTGGACTCTTCGCCGTTCTTCTTAGCCGACTCCTCTTGCTGAACCATGATGTTCTTGACTTCCTTCAAGGCCGACTCAGATAGTGTAACCGACATTGCCAACTACTCCTTTACGATTGCACTGGATCATGGACCGGCGCCGACACGCCCGCGTCACCGAGCATCGCGTCCACCGCATCATCCACGCTCGTTCCCGGCGCCCGCTTCACCGTTCCTAACACGACGGTGTCGGACGCCACATAGGCCAAAGTGACTTCACCAAGAAAACTATGAAGACGTTCGTGGACCCGCCGAACCGGTTCCTTGATCCGGCAGTCGTCCTCCATTTCACAGTTACCGTCGTCGCCAGGGTCCGGTTCACCGCAACAGGCGGTCAGCTTAAACGGACCCTCGATGGCATCGATGATCTCAGCCAAACTGATCTGATCCGCCGGCCGAGCCAACGAATACCCGCCCTTCGATCCCATCACCGAAGCCACCAACCCACAATGCAGCAGTTGGTGCAACACGTTCGTTAGAACCGGAAGCGGAACCAAGGTGGACTGGGCTAACTCCCGAGCGCTCGCTATCGAATCGCCTCGGCGGGCCAAGTCAGCCAGCGCCACAACGGCATAATCTGCTTTGCGTGTAAGTGACAGCACGCCATAAACCTCGCAATCTCTTCAAGCCGCCTGCCGGATTATATATCACTATATCGGTGCTAGTTCAACCCGACAGGACCACCGAATTCGTAATTTTTTTCGGGCGTAGCCTGACGGAAGACGTCTGCCCACATTATCGGTCCAAAAAAGACCGGGCGGCGAGACGGGCGCAAGACGGATTCGGCGGCGTGAGAACAGATGTTGGTGCCCCATTCTTCGCGTCACCGCGTAACGCACCGCACGGAAGCACAAGTGCCCGGTGACGCGAAGGGTGGAGAACTGCTGGTTTTCTCGCGAACTATCCGTCCCCCACCCTTCGCCTACGGCGAAAAATGGGGCACCCGCCGAAAGTGCCATGCACCCTGGCGAGACATGACGGGCGCTGGTCGTTGCACCGGAGGCTAGACGCACTACCATCAATCCCGACCGGCCGGGTCGCGAATATTCCGCCGCTTGCTAGCGTACTGGGCGTACGGCTCGGGCCCAACTTTGGAGGATGCCTTCGGTGATGATTCCACCTGAAACGGCCCACCCGTTCGTACGCCGCGCCGTTTGCCTTGGCATTCTGTTGATTGCCTTCGCCGTCGGTACCGACAGCGCACGAGCGGAAGGCAGCTCGAGTAAGCCGCCACGAGCGTCGGCTCCAAAGCTCGCCGCCGCGCGGTTTCACCACAAACCCAACCCGCTGCCCGGTTCTGCCAAGACCGTGACGCACGCGTCGTTTCTCGGTCCAAGCCGCAACGGCATCTACGCCGAGACGAAACTCCTGAAAAAATGGGGGCCGAGCGGGCCGAAGCTGGTTTGGGAAATGGAAACCGGCAACGGCTACTCATCACCCGCCATAGCTGGTGACCGGCTCATCTATTTCCATCGCATCGGCGACGCGGACGTCGTCGACTGCCTCGACCCCGAAACGGGAAACCGTATCTGGTCGTTTTGGTACCCGACCACCTACGCGGACCGCTATCAATTCGGCAACGGCCCCAGAAGCACACCGGTCATCCACCAAGGCAGAGTCTTCACGCACGGCGCTGACGGAATGCTGCACTGCCTCGACCTCAAAACGGGGGACGTCGTCTGGAAACGACAAACATCGAAAGAATTCGCCGTGCCGCAGGATTTCTTCGGGCTCGTGTCGACGCCGCTGATAGAAGGCCATCTCCTTATCGTCAACGTCGGCGCACCGGGCGGTCCGTGCGTTGTCGCGTTCGACACGCGCAACGGAACCACTGTCTGGAAGGCCGGTGATCAATGGGGGCCTAGCAGCGCATCGCCGATGTCAGCCACAATCAACGGCGCGCGGCGCCTATTCGTGTTCGCCGGGGGCGACAGCGATCCGCCGACGGGAGGGCTCCTGTCGATCGATCCGGTCAATGGAACAATCGTTGGCCGCTTTCCGTTCAGAAGCAAGACCTACACCTCGGTGAACGCCGCGACCCCGGTCGTCGTGGGCTCGGACGTCTTCGTCACCTCGGGATATCACACGGGCGGCGCGATGGTTCGATGGTCGTCGAACGGCCAACCGAGCGTGGTCTGGCACAACAGACATCTCGGAGCGCATTTCGCCACGCCCATCTACAAGAACGGATTCCTTTACGGGTTCGACGGCGCCAATCGAGCGCAAACCGCCCTCGTGTGCCTCGAATGGTCAACGGGTAAGGAGCTATGGAGAGAGCAACCCGAATGGCAAAAAACCATCACACAGCAGGGCAAGAGTAGCCAACGACCGTTCTATCTATTGCCCGGTGCGATGATCCATGCAGACGGGGACTTTCTCACGCTCACCGAAACGGGCGATTTGCTCTGGCTCGATCTCTCCCGGAAGGGCTACCGACAGATCAGCCGGACAGAACTCTTTATCGCGAAGGAAACCTGGACACCACCGGTGCTCAGCCGAGGCATGCTCTACGTCACCCAAAACCAACGTGACACCATCCACAACACACCGCCTCGATTGCTTTGCTATGACCTGCGGTCGACGAACTAACGATGGCCGAAACCCGACTGGTTCATGCCGGCTCGCGAGTCAATCCCCGGCTGGCGCGTACACGGCTGGTGCGTACACGGCTGGCGCGTACACGGCTGGTGCGTACACGGCTGGTGCGTACACGGCTGGTGCGTGAATCCCTTCTCGCACCCACTTCGGTGAGTCGACCAATCTATTGTTTTTTCACGCCTCGAATGAAGCGTCTACCGAGCCGCGCCCGTAAGGAAGCGGACGTTTGAGAGCCGCTCGCGACAGCTTGAAACCACTCCCTTATCGCTCGACGGGGCACTACAGCGGCTGGCGCGTGAATCCCCTCTCGCACCCACTCGGCCGAATTGATTATCCCAACCTCGCTCGACGGATCGTTACAACGGCTCTTCCACCTCAGCCATGCGCGTGATCTTGATGGCCAGGTTGCGCTTGTGTTTGCCAAGTTCCCCAGCGAACTTGTTTTGACCTTCGACCTGAAGAATCAACTCGTCGTTCGCCTCCTTGGTCGTTTGCAGAATGTCTCCGGCTTGCAGCGTAAGCAACTCACCGAGCGTGACGGTGGTTTCCGCGAGATAGGCGATGACATCCACGTGCGTGACGCCGAGACCGCGAGAGATCTCTTCCGACTTGTCCTCGACCGACGACTGTCGCTGATACGCCAACCAACCCTGCGATAGCAGCTTGCCCATGACCGGTTCGATCACGTTGAACGGGATACACAGGCTCATCGTGCCGGCGCGCCCGCTCATCTTGATTTCAAAACCGATCACCACGACGACCTCGTTGGGGGCTACGATCTGCACAAGATGCGGGTTACTCTCCGTCTCGGTGATCTTAAAAACGACCTCGACCAACTCGGTCCATGATTCCGTCAGACTCTGCAACGCACGGCTCGTGATCCGCCCCACGAGACGCTGCTCGATCATCGTCAGCGGTCGCTGCGGGATGAACAGTTCCGAGTTGGACCCACCGAGCAGTCGGTCAATAATCGGATAGATAATGAGCGGGCTTAGCTCAAGGCACATCTGCCCCTCAAGCGGTTCAGTGGTGAGCAAGTTGAAGTTTGTCGGGTTCGGAAGAGAGTGAATAAATTCGCTGTACGTAAGCTGCTCAGCCGTAGCCACGCGAACTTCGACGATGGTACGCAGGAACCCGGAAAGCGACGCCCCGAAGTTTCTCGCGAACGAGTCATGGATGCCTTCCAACGCCCGCATCTGTTCCTTACTGACGCGCTCGGGGCGTTTGAAATCGTAAGTGTGGACTTCTTTCGTGGTGACGATACGGCTCGACAGCTTCTCAGCCGTCTCGACGCCGCCCGATTCCACGGCGGAAAGTAGGGCATCAACTTCACTTTGATCGAGTACGTCAGCCATAGCGCTCGCAACTTCGCTCCCACGCCGAGCGTCTGAACATACCGACGCGCGGGACGTGACACCGACACCGTGTCGGCGCACGGCACGGACGAATAAGTCCGATCCACCGCTCTTTCGACAAACCGCAACGCGCAAAATCGGCGCGTGCCGCTTGTTTATCGGTGCGGGCGGCGGATTCTCTTGAAGACACCGGGCGGAGTCGCGCCGCCGCAACAACAGATATCAGTGCTGCGAGTCACAAACACTGGTGCAGTGTCACACCTTAATCTTCGGGTTGTTGCAGCACGCACGACCGAAACCAGGCGCGCGGGCCAGTGCCCACGGCGCTAGCGGTGGGACCAGTCCGCGGGCTGGCGCCAGCGGCCCTGACGCCGCACGAACCGACGAGCCGATCCCAAAACCCACAAAAGGACGCATGACCCTGCACTAGGCGCACTGCACAAACGGACGGCGTAGGGTTCTCGTCGCGCGCTGGGTGCCATGCCCGCGTCAAATGCCCGTCGGGTGCCATGCCCAAGCGCAGCGCGAGCACGCGGCGACGCGCAGTGTGCCGGCAATCTCCACCGACCGATCGCTGCCGTTCAATCGCCCAGCCGCTCGAAACGCTCGAAGAAATCAGGAAAGGTTTTTCCGCAGCATGATGGGTTGTTGATCACCACGCCGGGCACTTTCAATCCGACCAGTGCAAAACTCATGGCCATGCGATGATCGTCATACGTCTCAATTGTGGCGGGCGTGATTTCAGCGGGCGGACTAATCCGAATACCGTCGTCGAACTCTTCCACCGACGCCCCCAGTTTCGATAGCTCGCACGTCAGCGCAGCCAAACGATCGGTCTCCTTCACGCGCAGGTTGGCCACGTTGCGAATCATGGTCGGTCCTTCGGCGAACAGCGCCAAGACCGCGAGCGTCTGCACCGTATCGGGCATATCGTTCAGGTCGACGTCGATACCCCGCAGTCGCTCGCCGTCAGCCGGTCCAGCCACACAGAGCGAGTCGCCCGCGCGCTCCACGCGACAGCCCATCCGCTCCAGCACATCCACAAAACAAACGTCGCCCTGCACACTCGACGTGCCAAGCCCGTCCACCCGCACGCTCCCACCCGCAATGCCCGGTGCAGCCAGAAAGTACGTCGCATTGCTCGCGTCCGGATCGATACGATACGTCGTACCACAATAACGCTGCGGCGCAGCCACGATAAACCGGGCGCCACCCTCTTCATACTGCTCGACAACCGGCACTGAAAAAGCATCCATGACGGCTGTGGTCATGCGTAGGTAGGGCACGCTGGGCACGTCGCCGGTGACTTCAACCAGCACGTCGCGCGACGCGTACGGTGCGGCCAACAACAACGCACTGACGAACTGACTCGACGGCGGAGATGACAGCGCGACCCGTCCACCGTGCAGGCCGTTCGCGTGAACCACAAGCGGCGGATAGCCATCGACACCAGCGTATTCAATACCGGCGCCGAGCGCACGGAGCACGTCAACGAGCGCGCCGATCGGTCGCTCATGCATGCGCGCCACGCCGTGCAGCTCGAAACAACCCACGCCGGTCGCGACCAGCGCCGTGCAAAAACGCATTACCGTGCCGGCGTTGCCACAAGACAGATTCGCATCCGACACCGGCAACTCGCCACGACAACCGGTGACCTCAGCCATACATTCGACTTCATCAATCGTGATCGTAACGCCAAGCGTCCCAAGGACGTCGACCATCAGGCGCGTATCTTCCGAAAGCAAAAGTCCCTGCAGTAGACTGGTACCATCTGCCATGGCCGCAGCAATTAACGCACGATTCGTCAAACTCTTGGAACCGGGAAGCTGCACGCACGCGTCAATGGGTTTGTGGAGTGGGTGACACTTGTAGACCTGCATAATGGCCTTCCGCAAACAGTTCGCAAAGGGCGAGCGCGACACCGGCGTCGTACCGACGGATTGATGAATAGAACAACCGCATGACCCACGTCACGCGGCGCAGCCAGACATCTCGGTACAACGTCTCGACTCTTGCACGAGCCGCCAACCGAAACGCTACTGTTCGCGAAAAATGGTACACAAACTGCCAGCCATCGTACGTCGCCGTCGACGAGCATTCAACATGCGTACGCCGTCCATTAAGGGGTCGCACTTGGCTACGCCACTTGCGGAAACGCGAATATTCGACGACGATACATAGCTCGTTGGTTAGGGGAAGCCAATGACTGGAGTCATGCGATGATCTTGTCCGCAGAACGATCGCAGCAGCTACGGGGGTTGATCGACCGGGGCGTCGTGATGATGCCGGGTGCGTTCAACGCCCTTAGCGCGCGCATGATTCAGCGGGAAGGATTCGACGCGCTATACCTTTCCGGTGCCGTACTTGCGAACTCCGTCGGCGGCGCTCCAGACGTCGGCGTCATGGCGCTTACCGAAGCACGCGACCACGCCAACCACGTAGCCGCCGCCACAACTCTTCCCATGCTCATGGACGCCGACACCGGATTCGGCGAAGGGCCGTACAACGTCGCTCGAACCATTCGCGTACTCGAAGGTGCGGGCGTCAGCGCCGTCCATATCGAAGATCAAGAATTCCCCAAACGCTGTGGACACCTCGCGGGTAAACAACTCATCTCCGCCGACGACATGTGCGAAAAAATCGCAGCAGCCGCAGCAGCCAAGACCAGTAGCGACTTTCTCCTGCTCGCCCGAACCGACGCCCGAGGCGTCGACGGGTATGACGAAGCTGTCCGCCGCGCCCATTGCTACCTAGACGCAGGCGCCGATGGCATATTCCCCGAAGCGCTGGAAAACGAGGAAGAATTCGCTCGCTTCGCCCGCGACGTCGACACCGTACTGCTCGCCAACATGACGGAGTTCGGCAAGACCCCCTACCTGACCGCCGATCAGTTTGGCGACATGGGGTACAACATCGTCATCTACCCCGTGACCTTGCAACGTCTGGTGATGAAGACCACAGCAGACGCCCTGCGCACACTCAAGAAGGAGCGCACGCAGAAATCACTTGTGGAACACATGCAGACTCGACAGGAACTCTACGACTTGCTTGAATACGACATGACGGTCCCTGGGGTGGAAACTACGAAAGTTCGTTGAAAAATAGGGTGGTACGGGCTCTCAGCCCGATTTGCTAATGGGATCACGGGGTGGAAGCCGGTGCCGCAAAGAACGGCGCTGCACGGACCTGACGCTACACCGAACCGAGCCGCGACCGTGAGGGAGCGGTCTTCGACGACGAAACCGGATCGCTTCCCCACGGACACGATTCGGAAGGAGGCTTCTCAAGTACGCCATGAGACAACCTCGAAAGAACGACACGAGGACGAACGAGAAATGACAGAGGGACGGATCAAGAAAGACACAAGGACGACACCATGACCACTGACACATTCAAACCCGGTTTGGAAGGCGTGATCGCCGGATCCACCGACATCTGCTGCGTTGACCAGGGCAAGCTGTTGTACCGAGGCTATCCCATCAGCGAACTGGCTGAAAAGGTATCGTTTGAAGAAGTCGCCCACTTGCTGCTCTATGGCGATCTTCCGAACGCAGCCGCGTTAGCAAAGTTCCAGAGCAAAATCGATCAATTCCGAGGCCTGCCGCCGGAAGTCGTCCAAGCCATTGCGTCGATCCCCAAAGACGCGCCAATGATGGACGTGCTCCGTACCGGAGTGTCCATGGCCGGTCATTTCAGTAGTTTCAAAGGCAGCGACGTCGAGACATTACGCGACCAAGCCACATGGCTAATCGCTGTGACCGCCGACGTCGTGGGCGTTCGATATCGTTTGCTCCATGGCAAAGAGCCGATCGCGTCCAAGTCCGGACTATCACACGCCGCACAAATTCTCCACCTCTGTCACGGCATCGAACCAGACGCGACGTCCGTTCGCCTGTTGGACCTTACACTCGTGCTCTACGCGGAACACGACTTCAACGCCAGTACATTCACCGCGAGGGTGATTGGTTCGACCACGTCCGACATGGTGTCGTCGATCACCGGCGCCATCGGCGCTTTGAAGGGACCACTACACGGCGGAGCCAATGAACGCGCCATGGAGCTGTTGTCCCGCTTCAAGTCATCAGAAGAAGCCGCCGTATGGGTCCAAGAAGCGTTGGCGCGCAAGGAACGCGTGATGGGGTTTGGCCATCGCGTCTACAAGAACGGTGACCACCGTGCCCGCATTCTCGAACGCGAAATGCGCAACCTCGCAGAGCAAAAGGGGCGAATGGACTTGGTCGCGATCTACGACGCCATCAAAGACCCGATCGTCAACAAAGAACGACCGATCTATCCCAACGTCGACTATCCCTGCGGACTGACGTACTACCTGCTCGACCTGCCGCTCGATCTGTATACGCCGCTGTTCGTCTGCAGCCGGATCACCGGTTGGTGCGCCCATTACATCGAACAGTCCCGCGACAACCGAATCTACCGACCACTCAGCAACTACGTCGGCGTCTCAGAGCGAGAGGTGCCCGACATCGCACGGCGGTAACAACGTCGTGCATCGCTACGACTCGCGCAGGCGTTCCGGATCGCTCTTGGTCCGCTATATGAATCGGCTGGCGACGTTGTATGTGATCAAGGCAGCTACATACGCGAGCAAGGTCATATACGTGAACGTCAGCAGCGGCCAGCGCCATGAGCGCGTCTCGCGGTGCATGGCTGCTAGCGTGGCTGCACACTGACAGCAAAGCGCGAAAAACACCATAACCGACAGCGCCACCGCGACGTTGAATACCGGACGACCGTCGGCGTGTCGAGCGGACCGGAGCTTTTCGCGCAGGCCGGTCGACGTTTCGTCTTGATCCGCACCCAAGTTGTAGATCGTGCCCATGGTGGCGATCACGACCTCGCGTGCGGGAAACGAGGCGATGACGGCTGTTCCGATGCGCCAATCCCAACCGAGCGGACGGACCGCGGGCTCTATGAATCTTCCCATGCGCCCGAGAAAACTCTCACGAAGATACGTTCCCGATTCACTCCGATCCGCATCAGCTAGCCGCGTCTCAAGGAGTCGCCGGGCATCGTACACAACGAACGCCGCAACGACTTTCGGCCCGCCGCTTGATCGCATCGAGGCCTCCCGCCCGTCAGCCTCGCGTCGAAGCGCGACCCGTTCCGGCGAATCTTCTTCAAGGTTGCGATCGGCTACTTGATCGCGGAAGGATTGCTCGATCGATTCGATTGCGGTCAACGCTGACGCGATAGACGGATGGAGTTCAATCTGGTCCGCACTGACCGAGTCGTCAAACGTCGCCGCCGCAACGGCGACGGCGTGGTCGTAGTCCACCTGCGCTGCGGCGCGCATGGCTTCGTGCTGCTGCGCCACCGAAGCGGAATGTGGGTAATACCCCAGCGCCCAGATTACGATGGCCACCGCGAAAATAATCGTACCGGCTGACACGCAAAACTCACGACCCTGTTCGTACACACGAAAGAAGACCGTACCGGGTGAAGGTCGCTTGTATGTCGGCAACTCCATGAGAAACGACTGCGTCTCGCCTTTCAGCACGGTCTTCTTCAACACGACAGCCACAGGAATAGCCACACCGACACCAACGAAATAGAGACACAGCAGCGTGATCGCCTGAAGACTGATGAATCCACCCAACACGGGCGTCGCGGGAATAAAGGCGCCGATCAGCAGCACATAAACCGGAAGTCGCGCACTGCAACTCATAAGCGGCGCAATGAGCATCGTGACCAATCGATCGCGGCGGTTGTCGATGGTCCGCGTGGCCATGATTCCCGGAACAGCGCAAGCGAACGACGACAGCAACGGAATAAAAGATTTTCCGGTGAGGCCCAACATGCCCATCCACCGATCGAGAAGAAACGCCGCCCGGGCCATGTACCCACAATCTTCGAGCACGGCGATGAAGAAAAACAATACGAGGATTTGCGGCAGGAACACCAGCACACCACCCACGCCCGCCACCACGCCGTTGGCGATCAAACTTTCCAACGGACCAGGCGGCATCGTGTGCGTCACCCAACCTGATACCGCAATGAAGAGCGAATCGATAGCATTCATCAGGGGCGCTGCCCACGTATACACGGCCTGAAAGCACGTCGCCATAATCGCCAGGAGCACCACCAAGCCCGCGACCGGGTGGGTCAACACCCTGTCAACCCTGTCGGAAAGGTCGGTGTCGTTCTCACCGGTCCGCGTGACGACGCGCGTCATCACACCCTCGATCCAGGCGTACCGCGATTCGCCCTCGACCTCCGCCAGGGAGGCGCCTGCAGCCGTCATTCGCGCGCGACGCTCAGTCAGCTCATCTGCGATCGACGGACCGCACTGCTCGACGAGTCGCTGCTCGTAGTAACCGCCCGGGTCGAGCAATAACTGCAAGGCCTCGACGTGGGCGATCTGACGTGTGCAGCCACTACGAACACCCACAAGCGTCGTGGCCAAACCATCCCGTTCTTCGCGAACGCAAGTCGGAAATTCGGGCAGAGCAGCGGTCCGAGATTGATTTGGCGCAGCCAGAATAGCATGCTTCAGATCGTCGATCCCCTCGCGTTTCGTGGCGACAATCGGCACGACCGTAACGCCAAGGGCGGAACCCAACGCTTCCACATCGACGTGAAGGCCCGACGACTCGGCGAGGTCGACCATGTTGAGGGCGACAACGACCGGCATACCCAGTTCGAGAAGCTGCGTCGTCAAGAAAAGATTGCGCGCGAGGTTGGCGGCATCGACCACCACGACGATGACATCGGGAGAAGGGACGTTGGCTGCCCGACCGAGCAAGACCTCGGAAACAATGGCTTCATCTCGTGAGCTGGCCGCCAGACTGTACGTGCCCGGCAGGTCGACGAGATCGATCTCCAGCTCGTCGTCTTCAAGCCGCCATCGCCCGATGCGACGCTCAACCGTGACGCCGGGGTAATTCCCGACATGCTGGCGGAATCCGGTGATGGCGTTGAAGAGTGTGGACTTCCCGGTGTTGGGGTTACCGAGGATCGCGACGGCGTGAACTTGAATGTCGGGATCTCTTAGGCTGGTCGCCGGTTTCGACATGGGAAGTATGTTAACCGGCAGAACCGAAAACCGCACAGGGTGCACCAAAGGATCGCCAAGCAGCACCGGTCGACCAGAGAAAACACGCCGGGGCATGGGTTGGCGGAAATAACGTGCGGACTACTGCTGGGGCACGCGTCCTCTTGTGGGTTTGGCTCGTCAGTTCATGCAGCATTAGAGCTGCGGCTTCTAGCCCACGGACTGGTCCCACCGCTTGCGCGGTGGACTCTGACCCGCGCGCCTGGTTTCGGTCGTGCCGACGCGACAATCCGAAGATTAAGGTGGACGCTGCACTAGGCTACAAAAACCTCGATGCTCGATTGGTGCGCTGTCCCCAGACCCACGGTCGCGCCTTCCAAACGAACGATGCACGGCGTTCCCGCGCGGACTACTTCAAGCTGGGCGCCACGAACGAAGCCCATGTCGGCAAGCCGCTTGGCCGCGTTTCGAAGCGCCGACACACGCTCCACGGTGGCCACGTCGCCCGTTTGCAAGCTCGGAATCGTCTTAAGCATTATGACTTCTCTGCACCGTGAATCTCAGCCCGTTCAAACCCCGATCCGAAGTTGAGACCGCGTCTCACTTCACCCCTGGCGTCCGCGCGACGTGCCGCTGGGTCATGCGACGGCGCCACCGCCAGCCAAGGGCACCCGAGTCTGCCAGGAACCGAGCACGAATCGTGCCAGAAACACCAAAAAAACCACTTATCTCCGGTGATTCCAGCCGATCGGCGTCCTGCTCGATTATAATCGGAACAAACAGACTGTCAAAGATGCTCAGATTCTAATTGAGACCACGTCTCATTATTGGATCAGCAATTATCGGACTTTCACGTCATCGTGCGGCGTCTTGAACTTGGGACAGTGGCAACGCGAAGCACAAACGCCGCGCCCATTGACCCAGCGCCGAAGCCCTGTCGCCAAGATAAGCCGACATGCTTCTATTGCGCCATGCGGTTGAAGTATGCGGGCAGTCTCCGGCGCATCGACATAAGTCACGGTCCGCCAGCGGAATCTTGCGCCTGCAGAAACTCGGCGAAGTTGACGAAGGTATTCGGTCCGGAAAACACAGATGGCTGTTCGGAACCAGGGAGGAGAAACGCTTCGACGCCGATCCCGCCGGACACGTTCGTTTGCGTAAACGCGCGGTAGATGATGGTATCGCCGCAGTTGAAGTTTCCCGCACTGAGCAGCAGCGTGTTGAGATTGGGGGCTTGAATTCCTGAACCCATCTGGCCGATGGCGCCCTGCCCGCCAACGAAAATCGCGGTGTCACCCGGCAACAGATTGGCGCCGAGACCGACGTGGGTTACGGGGGACTCGCGACAAGAAAACAGCACACCAAGCTCTCGCGCCGGTCCGTTCGCAAACGTCAGTAGCGTCCTCGTCTCCCGTTTCGGCGTGGTGAGGGGCTGACCGAAATCATCGAAGACGAAATTGCCGTTGTCATCCCGATCGAGCACCTGGCGCTCGATGGTCACCACGAATTCCAATGTCTGCGTGGTCTCGTTAACGCCACGAACGAAGACGAATGCGGCGCCGGGACCAGGGGTTACAGGGTTGGCGCCGCCGGTGGTCGTGTTGATGAATTCAGGGTTGAACAACGTCAGCCCCGAGCCACATCCGGGCATCGCCGCAGTGAACAACGCTACGCCAAGTAACCCGGCCATTAAGACGATATTTCGCACAGTTGCTTCCTCTCGCTGTCGAAGCGACACCAGTCGATTGGGACCGCAGCGCGGTTTCTACTCTACGGTAAGCCGAAACTGATACCGCCCGCCAATACTACCGACACTTGCCGGGTTGTTCTGGTCAAAGGTTGGCCCGGGAATTTGCGAACTCTCAAACGGCACGCTAAGCGTGCCCTCGATAACGATCGCAATCACGGATCCGCAGATGGGATTCATAACCGATCCAGGATCGGCACGTGTCCCGATATTTCGCAGTACATTAACATTACCGTTGCCATCCACGTCGTCGCGTTGAAGAACGCGAAAACGCGGGGGATCGGTGTTCGTCACGTTTTCGACCTGCACGGTCCCGCCGGCGGCGTTGGTCAGTTCCACGAAATCAAAAGCGCGAAGCGTAACCGGTATGAAGACCTCAACACCAGACGCCGTGTCGAGCGTCACCTCCGCCACATCCTTACAAAGCACGACGAAGTTGGAAACAGACGCGGGCGTGGGCAGGTTGACTTCGCCCGCCGCCGAGTCGGCGATACCAAAATCGTCACCCATTTCGATGATCTGCGTCGTATTGTCGGCATCATCAAAACGCACACGCACGCGCAGGCGAAAGCTCGGGCGTAGCGTTCGTTTTTGCTCATCAGTGAGCCCATCCGGAACGTTATCGCCGAGGAAGTTAAGTAGCTGCTCGTCATACTCCGCGTTGTTGATCACAGCGACGACGATGTGTCCGGGGGCATTGTCAATGGAACTGAAACCCAACTCTCCCGTCGGATCTAGAAGATTAACCACACCCGGGCTCAGGGCATCACATCCGCCCATAGGCAGCACAGCCAAGCCCATTCCACCGGCGAGAACGGCGGCAGCCATTCCAAACCTATTTCGGCGCCAAACGATAAGCCTCTTCATGGTGTTGGAACCCCTTGCTGGATTTCCGGATGCCGGCCGTGTGTACGAACACGGCCTCGTGGCGAGGGTCGCCCCCAGCAGCCCGATCAAGAAACCGGAGCACGCGCGTGACACCAGTTTCTGGCCGGCGAAAACCCAGGCGAGACGCCCGTACCGCGTGCTGTCGACCCGTCACATGGGACCGGCAATCGACGACGGGCAGGACGGCCCGAGCCTTCACGCCTAACAGTATCCCGCATCCAACTGTCAGGTCAAGCGCATCACGCGGTCCACGCGTGTGCCCACCACGACGCTGTGCGGTTCCTGCGCTGCCTAATACGCTCGGTGGGGCAACCCTACCCGGCGCAGCCCTCGCCCGAATCCTTCGCATCCGTCTCCGAGATCCGTGCGGCGGCGTCTGGCATGGCTGATCCCCGTGCCTCTTCCACGAGCCTGACGAGGTCGCGTATGTCGCCCGTTTCCTTCCCTTCGCGGATCATCACGAGGAGCCTGGCCGACTCCCGCGAAATCGCATCCAACCCGTGCAGCCCCGCCGCCCCAACAAGCTGGTGCAGAATCTCGCCGGCACGATCAGGCTGGCTTCCCTCAAGGAATGCTTCAATCGCCCGTACGCGAGCGGGGAGCATGGCCACGAACTCGGCGGCGGCGGCGGCGATTCGGGCATCGCGTTCTTCTTTGGGTAGTGGCTTTCGGTCCTCGAAAGATTCCCGGTCTCGGGGCGATGCGGCGTGAAGATACGGCCGAACCCGCTCCACGAGTTCACTCATGGCCAGGGGCTTCGGCCATACGTCGTCGAAACCGGTATCGAACAAGGGGTCGTCGTCGGTACCGACAGCGGACGCGGTAAGGGCGATGATCGGGGTAAGGCATCGCCGGCGGCGCAGCTCGGACGTCGCCGCGCCGCCGTCCATCTCTGGCATCCGCACGTCCATGATAATCAAATCAAACTCTTCGTTGGCGGCTGCGTCGACAGCTTCTCGCCCGTTGCAGACGGCGGTGACTTCGGCACCGCACGCTGTCAGTACGGTTTCGATGAGCCCGCGCGTATCATCGAAGTCTTCAGCAAGAAGAATTCGCCCGAACATTTCAGGTTCCCGGTCCGCCGACAGCTGCGCGCGGTTGGTATCGACCGAAAGGTGAACGGCGCCTGGATCAAGCCAACGAACACCGTGAAGCGGTCCTATCGCAACGGTGAGGACGAAGGTTGAACCCTGCCCGTAACGACTCGTGACGGTAACCGCGCCGCCGAGTTGCGCGGCGATCCACTTAACCAGCGGCAACCCCAAACCAACACCCCGCATGACGCCTGGAGCCGAAGTTCGAAACTGGGAGAATGTTTCAAAGATTTGGACGAGGTTCTTCTTGGCGATCCCCGGCCCGGTGTCCTCTACGGACACGGTCAGTACTGGACGATCGTCGTCTCGATTCACGGCAAACCGTATGTAGACACGACCGAACTCGGTAAACTTCAGGGCATTGTTAATCAGGTTGATGGCCGCTTGTTTCAATCGCGTCGGATCGGTCACAATTCGCTCCGGAAGCAGCGTCTCGCGAATAATACGAACGTCTACGGCGGATCGACCATGAAGCGGCCGCAGCAGTGCTTCTATGTCCTTGATGATATCGGGCAGGGAACAATCGACCCGCCGCATGTCGAGCTTTCCGGCGTCTGCCCTGGACAGGTCAAGAAGGTCATCAATAAGCGCCACGAGATGGCGACCATTGCGCAGGATCATGTCGACCTGATCCGGCGTACCGTCAGCGGCTTGATACACCCCCAGCAATTCCGCCGCACCGAGCATCGCGGTGATCGGCGTGCGAATCTCGTGGCTGATGTTCGCGAGAAAAACCGTCTTGGCGTGATTGGCTGCCTCTGCGGCTTCCTTCGCGCGTTGTAGCTCGCCGGCAATGCGCTGACGTTCAGTAATATCAGTGGAGATTCCGCACACCGCGAACGGGATGCCGCGATCGTCCAGCAGCGGGAATTTTAGAGACAGGTACGTACGCACCTCGCCGTCTAGAACTGCGGTTTCCTCGAATTCGATGGGTCCACCCTTGGCGAGCACCTGCCGGTCGTTCTCACGGAAGGCGTCGGCGGTTTCCTTGGCGTGGATTTCGTGGTCCGTCCGGCCGATGATGCGCTCTCGCGGAACCTGGAACAAGTCTTCATATCGCCGGTTCGCCAACACGTAGCGTCCGTCGAGTCCCTTGACGTAAATGACAGCCGTCGTGTTTTCCAGTACAGCGTGCAGTCGCGCTTCGCTCTCGCGCAGCGAAATATCCATTTCCTTGCGCTCGGTGATGTCGAGCCACGTACCAACAACTTCGGTTATTTCGCCGTTCTCGGTGGTCATGACCGCCGGCCGGTCCATGAACCAACGATAGCGACCATCCTTACACTTCCAGCGATACTCCACGCCTCCGGGCGCGCCGGCCAAGAACTTGTCGAAGAAATCGAACACGCGATCACGATCCTCTGGATGGATTCGCCTCGCCCAAAGGTGGGTTCCATCGACACACTCCGCCGCAGAGAACCCGGAGAGCGCCTCGATCTGACCGCTTGCCCACGTGGTGTTCCAATCCTCTTTTGGGCGCGACATGTATAGCGCTACGGGCACGGAGTTCAGGATCAGCGACTGGTGTGACTCACTCTTTCGAAGTGCTCGTTCCACGCGGCGCCGCTCGCTGATTTCGCTGACCAACTTTTCGTTCGCAGTCGACAGTGCGGCCGTACGTTCTTGGACACGCTGCTCGAGCTCGTCGTGCGCTTCGTGTAGTCGTCGTTCTTGCTCTTTCCGGGCGGTAATATCCGTAAGACTCGCTCGAATGAGTTTGCGACCGGCGGCCGGAAGTTGTACGAGCCTGATTTCAACTGGAATGTCACGCCCGTCCGAGTCGCGGTGGACCCATTCGAACACGGGGTCTTTGCCCTGCAGCGTCGCCTCGATGTATTCCCGAGCCATGTCCGCAGAAGGCCTCCCATTGGGCTGCGTCGGCGGGCTGACGTCTGCTGGCGACAAGGCCAGCAATTCTTCACGTGAATACTTCAAGAGACGCGACGTGTGTTCATTGACGTCGACGTAGTGATCCCGGTCGAAGTCGTACACGGTGATTGCTTCCGGCGCATGTTGCACGAGCGTTCGGAATCTTGCTTCACTCTCCTTGAGTGCTTCCTCAGCGTGTCGCTGCTCCGTAATATCTTGGATTTGCGCAACAAAGTGCCCGGGGTCGCCGTTCGCATCGCGAACCAACAGTACACTGACGAGACCCCAAACGACGTGTCCATCTTTGTGTTGATAGCGCTTCTCTGCAGCAAACGAATCGAGATTGTCCCGTTCGTAGTTGAAGTTTGAAGGGTTCTCCTTCGCAGTTGTAATCACACTACGCGGCTTGCTCTACTGCGGCAAGCTTCGCTTTGTCGTGGTCGGCGGCCTTGTCGACGTCGAGAGCAGCGAGCAG
>JAJDDY010000041.1 GCA_029260075.1 Phycisphaerae bacterium | reverse complement strand
GAAGCTGCTCGCTGCTCTCGACGTCGACAAGGCCGCCGACCACGACAAAGCGAAGCTTGCCGCAGTAGAGCAAGCCGCGTAGTGTGATTACAACTGCGAAGGAGAACCCTTCAAACTTCAACTACGAACGGGACAATCTCCTACCGCGTTCGATCACTGACACCGAAGCGGTATCAAGAACTTCTCGCGCTCAAGAGCGAGACGGAGGATCCGCCTTACATTTATACACAGCCGTACAGCGCCGGGCTTGGTAACGGTCCTGAAAGTCTAGGCTGCGAAGGCGGGTTCTATTTGGAAATGCAGCTTGTCGAGGAGACGCGCGCCTTGGCGGCAACATTTGACCTGCTGCACCACGGATGCACTCCGGAAACAGTGCTAGATGCCGTCGAATTGGACGAAGTTCTTTGTCTCTACGGAAAGCCCTTATGTGATATTATTGAGATGTACCGATTGTTCCGGCTCACCGGGAGAATTCGCTCGTGGGAGCGACTTGCCACCCTGGTGAAACGCGTTTCTTTGACGAGAGTGGCAGTGCGTTTGCGACTGCAAAGTACCACACTCCGAGAGATCGCCGAGAAACAAATCTCGCAGGCTTTTCCCGATTGGTATCCAGACGGTATATCGCGCGAGACGATTCGACACATTCTGATCCCCTACGGTCTCCACATACGGAACTTTCAGGTAACCGAGCAAACATACCGGCTCTGTCGAGTTGATGAGCTTTGTGTGGAGCGAGCACTCATGGCTCACGTCCGGCGTAACGGCGGCTACCTTCCACCGCTTAGTGAGAATAACGGAGCCACGTCTCGTACTCGAACGCGAGACCAACTTGTTGCCTCCAATCCCGCTATCCAGAGCCATCTCAATTCGCGGGAAAAACGGAGGAAATGGGTGCGGGATATGAAGCAGTGGGCGGAGCAGGTGGCGCCGAAGATTCGCAGCCAAGCCCATGTACGACAAGTGTTCATCGAAAAAATGGATGAGTGGCTTGCCGACCCAGTGATGTCCTGCGCTTTCTTCGTACACAGGCTCAAAGGGCGCCGTGTCAACTGGTGGATATCAGCGCTCGAACCGGATCTACTTGGATCGTGTGCGCGCAAGAAGTTGGCGCTCCTTTTGTTCGATCCGAGACCTGGGTTGACCGAAGAGCTACGCCTCGAAGAGGCTCGCCGCAACTGGGATCTAGCGAAATGCACTCTAGCCAAAGCGATTCTAAAGAACAACCCACAATGGGTTGAACAACCAGACGACAACTCATTCTGGGACGATGACATCTAGCCATCTCCTTTGCTTCTCGGACGTAGTTCCCGCACGTCGCTCTCACACCAATCCAAAGCTCAGTGCTACCCCCCTCCCCAAGCCTATGCTACATGCGAATTGAGAATGCCCGATATCCAATTCGACATCTGGCTTTGCCAAATCGATTCCTGGCAAAAATTCTCCCGGAATTTCTGGTTCGATAAGTACTGCGTCCAAGACTCAAGCACACCAAAACCTGAGTCGCTAATCCGCAGGTTACGTCAGCCAAGTCCGATCCGGTCGCCTATATGCCGGGACTTTGTCCAAAACCGCCCTGCCAAAACCTCCCAGTGCCCGTGATGAAGGGATGTCCCTTCGTCGCGGACGTTCCGGGATGTGGCCTCGACCGCCTTCGATGCACATTGCCAGACCGCCGCCCATCACGATCGCAGCGACCAAGGCGGGAAGGAAACTCTCTGATGAAGAATAGAGAGACCAACAACGGCGTAAGCAAGAAGGCGAGCGCGGGGGGACGCAAGGACGGTAAGGGCAAGACTGGCGAGTTTTCGGTACTTCCGAAGTCGGCCGGTCTCAAGCAGTCCGTGGCCTATGTGTTGTCGCACATCGTGGCGATTACGCGGTCGATGCGTGTAGACCTCGGCAGTTCCTGGTGCCTCGGCTACGAACTCACCAGAATCAAGGCCAAGCTGGGGCTCAAGGGCAAGGATTGGGATGACCACTGCGTCAAGGTGGTTCGCAAGACAAGTCGGCAGGTGCGGGACTACATGGTGTTGGCCAAGGCGTTCGGCAGTGCGGAAGAGATGATTGAGAAGGTGGGCGAGACGGTGTCTTTCGCCAACGCCGTGGTTACGGCGCGGGCTCTGTATCCCGACCCTAAGCCCGAACCAAAGCCGGGCAAAAAGGGCACGGTCACGGGCGGCGAGAACAAGCCGGTCACCATCAAGCCAGACGGTGGCAATGCCGCTGACGACCTGCCGCCGGTGGTAGTGTCCACCCCGCCCGCTACTGACTCGGATGGTGCTGGGATTCTGGATGACATCATCCGCATCGCCTCGAACCTAGCCGATGACGTGGAGTTGCTGGCCAAGGTTCACGCGATTCTGGTGAAGGCAGAAGCCAACGCCGAACGCGATGCCGTGACGGACAAGGACTGCGGCGAGTCCAAGGGTAAGGCGAAGTCCAGCAAGCCTGCGGCCAAGAAGAAGCGCGGCAAAGCTGCGTAGTAACACCGGTTGTCGGGATGGGGGGCGGCGAACGCATCATGGAAAGCCGCCCCCCTTTCGGCCGCATTACGATTGGCACGAACGGGGAACCGAACACAGGGGGTGAAAGATGGCAAAACGAAACAGAAAGAAGATGCAAGAAGGAACGCGACTACAGTCCATCACGTTCGCGGATGCCTTCGCAGGAATCGGGGGATTCCATCGGGCGCTTGTTCTGGCGGGAGCGGTTCTCGCTTGGGCGTGCGAGTTCGATGCGGACGCCGCCGACACATACAGGCGGAACTTCGGCTACGACCCGACGGGCGACATGACGACCGTGTGTGCGGAAGCGGTTCCGCATCACGACATCCTCTGCGCCGGGTTTCCTTGCCAGAGTTTCAGCGTGGAAGGGAAACGACTCGGGATGTCCGACCCGCGCGGAAGGCTGTTTTGGCAGATTGTCCGAATCCTTACTGCGAAGCGGCCAAGCGCTTTCATTCTTGAGAACGTGCCGCACCTCCTCCGCATCGATGGGGGTAAGACGTTCGACATGATGTGCAGCCACCTGACGGCGCTTGGCTACACGTTGCGGTACACGCTGCTGGACGCGCGTCGGTTCGGGCTTCCGCAGCGCAGGGAAAGGCTATTCATTGTGGGCACCCTTGGGTCAGTGCCCTTCGTGTTTCCGAAACCGGGCAAACTGGCGACGCACTTGCCGCGAATCCTTCAGAACGACGTGCCCGAGAAATACTATTACAGCGACGACCAGCGAAGCCGGATGGCTGGGCGAAGGGACTTGGCACGGGTGACGCGCAGCAACCGCTGCTGCAACTTCGTGAAGGCGACGCATGCCAACGTGCTAATGAGTGACCCGAACGAAATCAAGAAAAACATCGTCGTCGAGTCCGACGGTCGGTGGCGAAGGCTAACGCCACGCGAGTGCGCCCGCCTTCAGGGGTTCCCGGCCACGTTCAAGCTGCCACAGAAGGACAGCAAGGCATACCGGCAACTCGGTAACAGTGTCGCAGTGCCCGTCGTGCAGGCGATAGCCAAGAATCTAATCGAAGCGTTGCGGAACAGTCAGGGCTGACGGGAAGCCCACCAGTCTAACAACTAATCAAGGAGAAAATGCGATGAAGAAAATCACGAAGGCTGAAGGTACGCGCCGAAATAAAGCTACCCAAGGCAACGGCGCATGTAAGACCCAACACGAGAAGGTCAGGTTCATCGACCTATTCGCCGGAATCGGCGGGTTCCGCGTGGCGCTCGAAGCGCTTGCTGCGATGTGCGTCTGGTCTTGCGAGAAGGACGCGCTCGCCGCGCAGTGGTACCTGGAGAACCACGGCGACGACCCGACGGGCGACATCACGTCCGTCAACGCGGTCGAAGTGCCAGACCACGACATCCTCTGTGCCGGATATCCGTGCCAGCCCTACAGCACGCAGGGCAAGGCGCTGGGTCTCGCCGACCCACGCGGACGATTGTTCTACGCCATTGTTCGCATCCTCACGGCGAAGCAGCCGTCGGCGTTCATCCTGGAGAACGTGGACAGCCTTCGGCACGCCAACAACCGCTGGTCACACGACCGGATTGTCGCGGCGCTCAACACCGCAGGGTACGTCGTTTACGAAGCCGTCCTGAATGCGCGTGAATTCAGTTTGGCACACAGTCGTCGGCGTATGTTCATGGTGGGGATTCACCGGTCGTTGGGCACCGTCCCATTCGCATGGCCAAAGCGCGGCCGGTTGGCGACGAACCGCGATGACTTCCTCGATGAGTTTGTGGATGACGCTTACTTCATCGGCACAGAAGAGAAGAACGACCTCCTGCGAAGACGCGATATCCAGCGGGCTAAGGGGAACAAGTGGTCGTACGGGTTCGCGCCTCGCACGCACGTGCATGCTCTCCTGAGCGCGGCGCACACGTCGCAGGACAACATCATCCTCGACCCTGACGACGGAAGTTGGCGGCGACTGACGCCGAACGAGTACCGCAAATTCCAGGGGTTCCCTGAAGGCTTCAAGCTGCCTGCCAATGACAAGCACGCCTACAGGCTGCTGGGCAATTCGGTGGCTGTGCCCGTCGTGCAAGCAATAGCTGCGAATGTCATCGCGGCGCTACGGGGACAAAAGCCCCTGCACTAACCACAAGTGACGGCGTCTGCGTAGACGCCCGAGTGAATCTTGAACTGACAGTGTTTCATAACGGAAGGGACAGAACGATGAAGAAGCAAAAGAAGACGACCAAAATATCCTCAACAAAGAAGTCCAAGCCGAAATCAAGCGGTGGCGTCAATCGTAACCGTGCGGTCAAAGTGAAGCAGACGGCCGGATTGACGATTGCCGACCCGTTCTCAGGTGGTGGTGGGATGCGTCTCGCGTTTCAGGCAATCGGTGTGGCCTGCGCGTGGGCGTGCGAAATCAATCGATACGCGGCGCGCGTGTACAAGGCCAACTTCGGCGACGACCCGACGGGTGACATCACGGCGGTCAAGGCTAACGCCATACCCGACTTTGACATTCTCTGCGCCGGGTTCCCATGCCAAAGCCACAGCCTTCAGGGCAAGCGGCGCGGGATGAACGACCCTCGTGGACGTCTGATTTACCACATCCTGCGAATCCTTCGGGCTAAGCAACCCAAGGCATGCGTGTTGGAGAACGTCGAGAACTTCATGCACATCGACGGCGGTCGTCCCTTCGCCAACCTCAAGGCGCAATTGGAAGACCTCGGCTATGAAGTCCAACACGCCGTACTCGACGCGCGGAACTTTGGGTGTCCGCAGAGTAGACGCCGACTGTTTATCGTTGCGATTCTTCGTTCGGTCGGCGCTAAGGCGTTCCGTTTCCCAGAAGGTGGACCACCGGCGACCAACCTCCAGGATATTCTGGAACCGGACGCCGATGTGCCGGAGCGTTTCAACTTCTCGGAGACCTATCGAAACTCTCTGCTACGCGCTAAGGACATGAACAGCGCCAAGGGCAGCAATCACGGGTTCATGTTCGCCAAGCGCACACACTTCAACGCGCTACTGAGTCGCGAAAGCGGTACCGAGAAGAACGTCATCATCCGTCCCGACAGAACATGGCGTCGCCCCACGCCGCTTGAGTACAAGCGCGCGATGGGGTTCCCTGAAAGTTACGACCTTTCATCTGTCAGCATCGGGCGCCAATACAACCTGCTTGGCAACAGCGTGGCCGTGCCGGTGGTCAAGGCGATAGCCGAACGCCTTGTCGCCGCGCTCACTGGGAAGTCCACATCGAGCGCCAAATCTACGAGTCGCGTGCGCAAAAGCAGCGCGACCAAGAAATCCATCGCGGCAGGTGCGCCAGTCGAAGAGTGCCGAACGAACGGCAACGGCGGCACGACGTGGTCTCCGATGTCTTGGTATGGCGCGAAGAACAAAATCAGCCCCAAGATTGTCAGTGTCTTTCCACCGCATCGAACGTACGTCGAACCGTTTTTCGGCGGGGGCAGCGTCTTCTTCGCAAAGCCACCAAGCAAGGTGGAGACGGTCAACGACATGAACGGCGACCTCATGAACTTCTTCAGGATACTGCGCGACCGCCGACAGCGCAAACACCTTATAGAATTGCTTGAAGCCACGCCGTGGGCGCGTGAAGAATACTGCAACGCCCTTGCGGCCATGAAGGTCGGCAAGTGGACAAGCGACGTCGAACGGGCGTGGACATTCATAGTCGCAACGCGGCAGTCGCGTAATGGCGTGGCCAAGCGTCCATCGGACTGGTCTCGAACAGTCGGTCGAACGGGTAACGGCGCCAGCAGCCGTACCAGCATGTGGCGGAACCTACCTGAGCGCCTCGCGGTCGCGGGGCTGCGGCTGAAGCGCGCGCAAATCGAGTGCGGGCACTGGAGCAAGATTCTCAACGACTTCGATTCCGAAGACACGCTTGCTTATCTCGACCCTCCCTATCTCCACTCGACCCGCAACCCGAGTAACCGCAACTCCTACGACCACGAGATGACGGATGTGGACCACGCAGGCCTTTTGCTTCGGCTGAAGCAATTCAAGGGCAAGGTCGTGCTAAGCGGTTACGCCAGCAGTCTCTACGACGAACTGCTGTCGGGATGGCACCGCATCGAAATCGAGACGACCAGCAGCGCCTCCAACAAGGCAAACAAGAAGCACGCCAAGCGCACCGAAGTGCTGTGGCTGAACTACACGCCTGCCATGGCGAACGCTGCGTAGGGGTGAACACAAATCAATGGGGCGGCGGAGAGTGTCTCACGCCGTCAGGTAATTGTCTCAAACACTCATGAACGGGGGGAATCAGATCATGTCATCGAAAAGAAGCAGTAAGAAGCAACGTGAGAACAAGAAGGTCCAGCAGCGGAGGCGACGGGACGCACGGAAGAACCCTGCGCATTCCGACCGCGAGCGCGAACACGGTTCGAGGGACAAGCAAAGGTCCAGGCCGGATCGGAACGTCGGATCGAGCGGCGCGCCTCCGGGAGGACAGCCCACCGGCAGTTGCGGGTTCACCTCGCGGTGGAGTCGTCGATCGGGGCGGCAACTGAGTTACTGCTTCAGTTGACGCGATCGTTCGGCAAGACCGACGCCAAGGGTCGCAGGTGTCGGAAGCGCAAGCCGCCGAAGATCACTGGGGCGGTCGCCCAAATAATGGGGCGCAGGCCACTCGACCGCAGCACCGCTGCCATCGTGAACACACGTCGGTTATTTCGCCGTTCAGTATCGCCTTGCAAGACTTCACGTCCTCCGTGCGACTTCGCATGAAGTCCTGCATGACTACGCCCACGGCTCCCAAGCTCGCCATGTTGACTACGCGGGCCGTGGCTGGCCGTCTGGCACAAGATCGAGTGCGTATCGTAGCGACTTCAGTAAATCGACGATCGCGGAGATATCGTCAAGAAGCGCGTTCTCGTTCACATATCGCGCAAGAGCCGGCTTGGCATGGCCTTCCCATTCATAATGATGCGCGCCCTCGACTCTTCTCGGTTCACCACGCAGAGCCTCGGGATTGGACTCTGCGAATGAGGCGAGCACGTTATCTGCCACAAGATCCTCAATCTCACAGTCGATCATAGACCATGGCGCATTCCTCTCCCGGAATCGCTTTGCGAGCTGCCTCGCGTCGCGTGTGTCGCGAGGCATGATGCGAGCCACCGGAAACACGTCACGGAACTCAACGAAGCCAACCTCTCGCGAGGTCAGAGTGTAGATAGCTCTCTGTCCAGCATTATCCTTGTCTAAGAGTGCAATGATTCGAATGGCGTCATCTTCCGGCGCATACGGTTCTACTCTGAGGATGTTCCTTAGAGTCTGGAACTCCTGGACTAGGTTCCTCGTGCCTCCGTCCTGGCGTTCCCCGACGGCGAATACGGAGAGGTCCTCTCCGAGAAGTGCCAGATGCTCCTCAGCCTCGTACACACTTGCAGCGGTTGTGAGATGATCGACGTCCGTCGTACCTTCCACAATTATATTGCGGCCTGCTAAAGGATAGCCCTTCCGTCCGGCGTACGCACGGACGATATCGCCGGGCTGTCCGCCCAAGAGAGGAGCGTCGCGTTCACCGGAACCCTCGCCATGTCTCGCTTGCCGGTTCACACCCTCTTCCCCAGTACCGATTCCGGATTCTGAGCAAGGGGGCCTTTGGGTCCGAATACTATTGCACACTTCAGATGCGTTTTCTCAGAAATGCGAAGTTTCCCCCAGTCCTGCGGGATAAACGGCACCTTAGCACGCCACAACTCCTTGACGATCAATCTTGATCGATAGCTCCCGGTTTCGCTGACTTTTCCTTCACAGATCAAGGGCTTGCGATCCTTTGGACTCAGCAATATTCGAAGCCGTGGAGGGACCTTGACGAAGGCATCAGCAGTGAACAGCCGGCGCCGATACTCGTTAAAGGCCTGGTTCCCTTCTTGGTGTCGCCCGACTTGGTGAAGAAGAACAGCGTATTCTAGTTCCTGTTGCAGTGTGGGTCGCTGTGCCGTTCCTCGAAGCTCGTCCAGTAGCTTGATTTGTTCGTCAAAACCGTGGGGGTGCCTCGCGACAAGAAGATCATAATGCAGCAGGAGGATCGGCCATGTGGCCTGCCCTGCCGGAACCTCCTTCACGATCCCCAGCGAACGGTCGATCGCCTCGGTCGGAATCGCGTCGAAGCCATGCTCAAGCGCTGGCGCAAGATGCTCGCCGAGCGCGAGCCAGGCTTTGGCAAGGAATCCGAGTGGTGCACGCGAGCTGCACAGAGTGCTCAATGGTGCTTCAACGGATGTGTCGCCTATTAGCGCAAGTGCTTGTTCGAGAAGCCGACGCAGTTGGTCCAGTCGGAGTGGGGCGGATTCGAGGCTGCTCGCCTGATGGATGTACATGAGTGCCTCACAAGCATTCTCCACCTTGGCATCTGCATACAGTTCAGCATTCTGTATCAGATCTCTCGCGAGAGTCTCAAGAACAAATGAGTTGCTCGGGTTTTCGTTCTGCGCTGCGCGGGCTGCGGCCGTAGCCTTCTCGCGTAGCGCGCGAATCGTATCTGGTGACGCACCCTCCCCTTCCTCTACATTCGCCAAGTCCTGATATGCCCGAGCAAGAGAATTGTTCAGGTTGACATCGCTGTCATCATCGTCGCCAGCCGGTATGTTTTCCAGCGCATACTCGAGATCCTGAATGGCATACTGTAGCTGCTCCTTTCGCTCGGGAGGCGTTAGGCCGAATAGGGGCCCATCCGTCGCAACACGACGGCGCGATATCGCTGCATGATGGACGAACGTGCGGTTGCTTTTCCATAGCACGTCCGGCATGGCATCCAGGATGTCGAGGACCTCACGCCAGCGAAGGAAGAACTCCTGGTTACCTCCATCTCGTCCCAGTTTGAGGACGTTGACGGCGAGCTCCAAGGCGAGCGGGCGATGAGCGGGTCGTGCGAGTGCAGTTTGCGTTGCGATGTCACGAACAAGGGCCAACCGCATCTGAACAATGTCGGTGCACTGTCCGAGCCCGAGAGCATCCAGCATCCCCTTGTCGCGGAACGCTGCGTTCATGAGATACCGGGCCAGGAGAACATGACCGATTGCCCACTGGCGATCAGACGCCGTCTTGATGTACGTCAGACCGAGCGCTGGAACCTCTCGGCGCAGTTCCTCAAGAGTATACGAATAGGGGTACTCATCGATGCCTGCAGCCGGGAGTAGAGCCTCCGGGAGGGTTAGGCGCTCAATACCCAGAGCTGCGATCTGAAGCAGGAGCCTTCGAGCGCCGTCGGGAAGTTCCGCACCAACAAACTGCTCGTATAACCATGCCTGAACGGACCGGCCGATGTCGATTTGCCGCTTGAGCCAGAACTCGAGCGCCACCCAGAAAGACGCGTGGAAATAGCCGAAGGAGCCGGTCTTTGGTGAATGATTGCGCCAGAAACTCGTCCATTCGTGGCGGGAGCGATCGCGATGGGAACTTCGTAGGTATTGATTAAGATGGTCGCCAAGGGCGTACGTTTCATCTTCAGAGACATCGTGCGAGATCACGTCACCGATGATGCCCCTGACGGACTGAAGTCTTTCGGTGACAGGGTGTTCAACAACTGCTACTAGCACTGCCGGTCGCCCTTCTGCCCCAAGGGCGCGACCGAAAGACAGAAGCTCATCCTCGCGACCTTGCCAGTGGTGCACATCGAATACGAGAAGCCACGGAATCTCTCCCAGATCCGATGGGTCTGTGGGTTCGCGATCCTGCTCGTCAGTCTCGCCGAGCGAAGCGGTGGAAATCGTTCGCCAAACTCTCAACATAAAGCGGGAGACTTCCGTAAGGTCCGGCAGGAATCTCGCCTGTCCCGCGACGAGCGTGGGATAACCCTCTTTCGCGACCTGGTAGGCGACTTGCCGAGCGAGTGTGGTGCCCCCAGCGCCGGGCTCAGATACGATGAGCATAAGCTCGTTGTGAGCAGGCCCCCGAGCTTCTATTTGTCGGAGAGCGTTGAGCACTGTCTTCTCACAGCGCTCGAAACGTCGCCAAGGAAGTCCCGCCGCGTAGGGCTTCCAGGAGTACGAGGAACGCTCGAAAAACGCCGTGACGTCGTCGTCGGAGAGTTCCTCGGCGAGCAACTCGGGAATGTCGCGTTGTTGAATAAGGCTGTAACGATCGAGAAGCGGGAATTCCGTGAGCTCACAACCGCTCACGTCGATATCGTTGAACCCGCCACCCGGTGTCCGCAGATGCAGGACAATGCGGTCTTCTCGTACTAGGCTCTCAACATGGCGAGTGACACCGGCGACGAATTGCTCGATCCCGACTTGGCACACGTCGACCATCGTTGGATGCGCAGGCGCTGCAAGCCAGCCGTCGATATAGTCAAGTGTGTGCTGACCTTGACCGACAACACACAATTCGGCGCGGAAGTCTTCTTCATCCCAGAGCGAGGCAACTTCCTCCAGGACTGCTGTTGTGTCGGCGGAAAGAACGACAAGCATTCGTGGCTTGTCTTCGACGAGGTGGTCAATGAGATTGAGTCGCCTCTTGAGGCTGGCCTTCGGCCCGAGATTTGCGGATTCCTCTCGCGAATCGGCGTCTGCGCGCCCGTTCAGGAAGAATACGGGCAGCGACCGGCCCTTCTGCAATGGAACATATCCGGAAGCGCTGGCGATAATTGATAGGAACCCGCGCTGGTGCCTTAGCTCCTCGTCGCCTTGTGATCGCTGATTCAGTGATTGCGCCAATTCCTTGGACGATGACTCACAAAAGACCATACGCCACGGCAAGGAGATGAGGCGGGTCAGCAAGTCGATTCCGTCTTGTGTACACTCGAGGCCACGATCGACCCACAGAGACGCGTCGCGCTGCAAGAGATGATGCAGCAGGTTGTCCGGCGGCTTATCGTGTATTCTGCGGAACGGCGTAATCATTGTCACCTCCTGAAAATGCGGCGGCCAGCCAGCGGCGCATAGAGCCAATAGTCAAGAGCCCGAAGCCGCTTCGCGCCTCTTGGGGCGCGCTCCTCGAATGGGTGATTGTTCGATCGCACGGAGAATCGGTCGTGCCAGAAACACTTGACCCCATGAGCGACCGGTGGTCTCCTCAAGCACACCAGCTTCCACGAGTTTCTTTACCGCTTGACGCGCCGTCGGGTTCGTGGTCTTGAGGATCTTAGCGGCGCGGGCCACAGTGACATACGGGTTCTGAAACAACCGATCCAACAAAGCGAGCGCCTTTGCATGGTCTTCGAGACGACGGCGGGAGCGTTCCCGCAGATCCATCAGCTTCCCGGCCCGCAGGACCGCTTCGAGTGAGACCTCCTTGACGCCGTTGAGGAAGAACCGTATCCACCCGGTCCAATCGCCGACGGCGCGAACGGCCTGAAGCCGGTCGTAATACTCCTGGCGATGGGTTTCGAAGAACGCGGACAGGTAGAGCAGGGGTTGCGACAGGCGACCTCGCTCGACAAGAAACAACGTAATCAGCAAACGCCCCACACGACCATTGCCGTCGAGAAAAGGATGGATCGCTTCAAACTGTTCGTGCATCAGCGCGCATTGCACGAGGTCGGGAAGGTCGTTGCGTGTGTTTAAGAACCGTTCCCATTCCGCAAGCGCTCCAGTCATTTCGTTTGGCGGAGGTGGAACGAACGTCGCCGTCTCCGGCGTGCTGCCCGGTGGGCCTATCCAGTTCTGGGATCGACGGAACTCCCCTGGCGTCGCGTGCTCACCGCGTACACCTCGCATGAGTTCGCGATGGATCTCGCGTACGAGCCGCAGACTCAGCGGGAGCTTCTTGAGTTGGCGGAGGCCCTTCTCCAATGCCCGGACGTAGTTGCGTACCTCGGCCACGTCGTTTGGGTCTTGCTCGATTGCCTTTGGGTCGACTTCGCCGAGCATGAGTTCGGTCAAGGTCGTCTTCGTTCCCTCGATGCGCGACGAAAGCACGGCCTCGCGGCGAACGTACGGACTAATCAGCAGGTGTGGGTTCGGGAGGTGTCGGCCGAGGCCGGAAAGCTCGCTCAGGCCAGCGTCCGCCTGCGACAGGAGTAGGACCGTCTCCTCGTCATAGTCTAGCGGCCGGGGCGGCGCTGCCGGTACGAAAGCCCAGTAGCCCTCGGCGGCCCGTACCAGCCGCCCGGCGCCCGAGGATTCAAACTGTTTTAGGTCCATCGCAACCGCTCCCGCGTCACCGCGCTTTGAAAGTCTACGGCCCTATTCTTTCAAAGTTAGCGAGAGATTGCAAGCGGGCTTTCAAAGTGAATCTGAGCGTCGGCGAAATCGGCCGTCAGCTCAGCCCGGCTACGTCGCCCCACGAGGCCTACCCGACGGGCCGTTCGCCGGTTCGGGGGGACATCGCCAATGAACCGCAGTGCTGTTTTCACTGTCCCGAGGCCGCCTGAGAGCCAAAGAGGGAGGGCTGGGGACGCTTCTGGTGGATGTGATTGCCGGATCTTCGTCCGGACAGGCGAGGCTCGAACGTCCGATGACAGGGATTATGATGCGGTGGGTATCACACTCGGACGCGGTCGTACGAATCCCAGCCTGCACCGCTGGAAGTCGTTTGTGACCCGCTCCCGGAGCTGTTCGCACCTGGTGGACCGCGCTCCCCAGCAAGCCCCATTCTGCGCGTTGCCGTTAAGTGGCCGATCGATGTGTACGCGACATCGCAGAACACAGTTCCTGTTCGACCAAGTCCCTCATTGCGTCGGACTGGTGGCGGATGCGCGGATGCCCACACCGGCGCGGTGCTTACAGATATACCTCCTTTAGTTTGGCATCGTCCTTCAGTACTTTCGCTGAACCGTTGAAAGACACCCGCCCGTTGCGGAAGACGTACACGCGGTCGGCAATCTTGAGGACCTCGCGAACCTTTTGCTCGACGATAAGAACGGCCGTACCGTTGGTTCTAGCAATCCCCTGGATTCGCCGCAGAGTTTCCGCCACAAGTTGCGGCGCAAGACCAAGCGATGGCTCGTCAAGCAACAGTAAGCGTGGCGACACGATCAAAGCGTTGGCGAGCGCTAGCATCTGTTTCTCGCCACCTGAGAGCGTGCCAGCTCTCTGACGCAGCCGAGTCTTCAGTGCTGGGAACTGCGTCAGGGCACGCTCCAGGCCCTGCTCCAGTTGGCGTTTGTTTCGCAGTGTAACGCCACCCATCTCAAGGTTTTCGCGGACGGAAAGGTCGGAGAATACGCGGTTGCCCTGGGGCACGTACGCCGCGCCTAGACAAATCGCTTGTCGCGGCGTCCAGGACTTCCACACGTTTCCGAATAGCGATATGGTCCCTTGCCACACCGGCAGCATCCCAAAGACGGCCTTGAGCAATGTCGACTTGCCTGCCCCGTTGTGGCCAATCAGGGCAACAACCTCACCAGCACCTATGTGGAGGTCCACACCGCGCAGCACTTCCTTGTGTCCGTAGCCTGTAACGAGTGATTCGACCCTCGCCGACCTGTCTGATCGGTCAGCCAACGTAGGCCTCCAAGATCTCCGGGCGATGCAGAACATCAGCCGGCGCACCATCGGCAATGACTTGCCCCTCATCCATGACAATCACTCGGTCGGCGATTTCGCGCACAGCGGCTAGGTCATGTTCGACAAAGATAATGAGCTTTCCGTTCTCTGCTAGACCACGCAGCAGACTTAGAATCCGTGCAGTGAGTTCGGGATGGACACCCGACACCGGCTCGTCAAGGAAAATGATCCGGGCCTCCGTAGCGAGACAGAGTGCCAAGCTGAGTAGCTTCTGTTGCCCGTAGGAGAGTTCGCTGGCCAGCGCGTGCGTTTTGTCGTCAAGGTCGAGCGCATGGAGAATTCCAATCGCCTCCCGCCGGCTACTCGTCTCCTCGACGGCCACGCCCACGCGAAACAGTGCTCGCCAGAGCCGTTCCCCCAACTGCCGCGGCCGTGCAAGCATGACGTTGTCAATGACCGACGCTTGTTGGACGAGCCGAAGCTCCTGGAAGCTTCGGGTCACCCCCAGTTGGGCGATTCTGTGCGGCGCCAGTTGAGTCGTTTCCCGCTTTCCCAAGTAACAATGACCAGCGTCGGCGCGAACAAAGCCCGTTAGTATGTTGACGAGAGTCGTCTTACCCGCGCCGTTCGGTCCAATGATCGCAGTGATCCCAGGCTCGGGGAATTCGAGTTCGATATCTGCCACCGCGCGGATCCCACCAAAACACTTTCGTAGTTGTTTACAGCTCAGGGTTCGCATCGTTCTTCACCGCCCAAACGCAAAGTGTCCGACCAGCCCCTGCGGTCGGAGCCTCATCATGACTACGAGCAATACCCCATAGATGATCTGCCGCAAGTGCGCCGCCACAGAGCCCGGTAGCCCGAGCACTCGCAACACTTCCGGAAGACAGATGAGTAAGACAGCTCCGACGACCGGCCCCCACCGGCTGCCAGCCCCGCCGATGATCACCATCGAAGCGATGAGGATAGACTCCATCACCGTAAAACTAGTAGGGTCGATGAACCGCATATAATGGGCATAAATGCCGCCGGCCCCAGCAGCAAGGACACCTGCCACTATGAACGCCAACGACTTGAAATAGAAAACGTTTTTGCCTAGGGCCATGGCTAAGACATCATCCTCGCGTACCGCGTGCAGCACACGACCGAAGGGACTGCTGACCAAGAGCTGCACGACTGCCCAGGCTAACAATGCCATCGTTAGCGCCATGAGCGCGTATTGCCAACCGGTGTCCAGGCTGCAACCAAGAACAACTGCATGCGGAATGTCGAAGATGCCGAGCGGGCCGCGCGTGAGTCCAATCCAGTTCGCCACCACGCCCAGAATAACAACATGACAAGCGAAAGTCGCGATTACAAACAGGTCCCCGCGAAGGCGAATCGATAGGGCTGCGACTCCGAACGCCACGACTCCGGAACTCGCGCAGCCCAGTAGCAATGCCACCGGGAATGGCCACTGCAAATGCACTGCTATTATGGCACATGTGTACGCCCCGGTGGCGTAGAAGGCGGCGTGCACAAGCGATAGGATTCCAGCATGGCCGACCAAGAGGTCTAGCGATTCCGCCAACACGGTGTAGATACAGCAGAACACGGCGATATGGATCAGATAGTCCATGCATACACGTCAACCGCGCCATCACCGCGCGGAAACGATCCCCTTTGGCCTTATCAACAAGAACACGATCAACACGCCGAATACGATTACGTCCTGCCACGCACCCGAGAACCACCAAGTCGCAAGGTGGCGCGCGATTCCGATGAGTAGCCCGCCGGCCCAGGCACCACTGAAACTGCCCGGGCCACCGATCAAGAAAGCCACGACGCCAATGAACACCGCGTCGAATCCCATGAGCGGAGTGAGGACGGTGTCGTACGCCAGAAGCACTGCGGCGGTCGCAGTGAGTACGGACCCGAGTATCATTGCTCCCAGTATCACGTGTTCGCTGCGCACACCGAGTATTAGCGCAAGCTCTTTGTCATTCGCGACTGCACGGATGAGACTGCCCCATCGTGTGTATGACAGAATGCAACCGGTGATTACCGATACCAGGACAGAGGTGGCAATCACGGCAATCTGAACGGGCGTGGCTCGAAGCTCACCGAAACTCCACACTCGAACATCGGTGCCCGCACTATAGCTGTACGCTGTGTCACCAAAGACCATCGCAACGAGATTCTGAATCACTATTAGGACGCCCAAGGAGGCGATCAACTGTACCGACGTAGATGCGTCACGTAGTCGTAGTGGCCGGCAAACGAAGACATCAATCAATGCCCCTAATGCAGCGCCTGCTGCGACCGCAACTGCTGCGGACACACCGGCCGGAAGACCCAGTCGAGCACTAAGAAAATAGGCCACATAGGCGGCCACAACATACACGCCGCCGTTGGCCACATGAAAAGTTCGACCTACGGTGTAGATGAGTCCGAAACCGGCGGCTACCAGACTGTAGCTGCAACCCGCCGACACACCATTGAATAGGACCTGCCACATATTCGTTGTCTACAACGACTTCAGGTTCGAGTTGCCAACTCGGTAAGCGAGGCATGTGCGGGCACGGCGATCGCCTTACTGAAGCTCCCGCGAAGATTACCCACGTAAGCCCCGGTCATCTCGACGCGCGGCCAGTCTCGTTGCCCCTCCGCAAGTCGGGCGAAGTGCGCACTTCCATAGTAATCGCACAGAATGTCGTGCCGCAGTTCGCAAAGATCCTGCGGGCTCAGGCCGAAATCGAGCACCGGCTCCATGGTGGTGAGGCGCTCGTAGGCGGCTTCTCCAGCATCGCGATAAATGAAGCGGTCAAAGTGCTCGCGCCAAACCTCGGTACCGGGAAAAGGTGTGAGAAAATGGAGACGCAGGGCATTGATGGGAAGGTGCTCAAGCGCGCCTCGGTATCGCTCACGAATCTCCTGTAGGTTGGTGTCCCATGGCCACCCCAGAATAAAGAGCCCGCGCACAAAAATCCCAGCATCAGCGAGACCCTGGACAAATGCCTGAGCCTCGCCGAAGCCGCTTCCCTTGCCTATCTTTCTGCGGCGATCATCCGGCACTTCGAGGCCAACACCCACTTCGATCAAGCCGGCTTCTCGAAGCAGTTTGAGATCAAGCCCACGGTTGATTGCGCTCATCATGCCATAAAAGTGAGCGTCGATGCCCTCCTCGATGATCCTGGACGCGAGGAGATTCAGCCTGGGAGCATTAGCGTTTAGCATAAGGTCGTGAAACGCAAAATACCGGGTGCCGTGCTTAGCTTGCGTAACTTTGATCTCCCGTATCGTCGCCTCCACGTCCCCACCCCAGTATCCGCCCCACATTTGCGGTGCGGTGCAAAACGTGCAACGGTATGGACATCCACGGCTAAGAACCAAGCCAGCCATCTCCGTGTGAATCGTCATTGACTCGGTAAGCATATTACGCATCCACGGCTTCCGCCGCTGCAGTTGACCCGTGGCGACAGGGGGTGCGCCCTCGAGTCGTGGCGTTGACTTAATCGCACCTGCACCATCACACCAGACCGCACCCGGCACATCACTCCACGGCGCACCCTGAGCAATCTTCCAAAGCGCGACCTCGCCAGCACCAGAGATGACGGCGTCGAACGCGCTTTCAGCAAGAACTTCCTCTGCGGCACATGAAGCGTGCTCACGGCCACACACGATAACACTACCAGGAAGCCGACAGCGCACCTCGCGCGCCACCTGCTTCATTGCCAGCCAAGAGTAAGTGAGTCCGCTGATACCCACAACCTCGCTTCGATCGATCGACCTCCAATCGCGATGATCGAGTGGTGATTTGAACACTTCACATTCAACTCCGCGTTCGCGTAGAAAAGCCTCAAGGTAAAGTAGGCCCAACGGCTCCGTGTCGCTCACGCTGTAGTAATGATCGCTCCTGTTGCTAGGCGTACGCTCGCAATCGATTAGGGAAATCTTTCTCACAGCTAAGCTCCCCGTCGGGCGACTTCGAGTACCATTCGCGACCCGGTGCCGGCATCGGCACGCAACAACTCTCGCCGGGCAATTGCGCCCACAACTTCATCGAACGTCAATTCTTCTGAGCAAATGTGTTGGCGTCGCCGCGTATTCTCCAACTCGCGGTCAAGCCCCTTCAGTCCACGGAAATTGTCCCGCCAAGGCATCTCGCAGATCAATCGCAACGCACTGGGGTCAATGCGTCGCGGCCGCATCCTCTCATCCCACTTCAGGATAAAGCTCATGAACACCAAAGCTATATCTTCTTTGCGATCGCGCAATGGAGGAATTACGAAGTAATGTTGACTAAGACGAAAAACGACGGCCGGGTTGAAGCCCATTTCGATCAGATCGTCAGGCGCCTTGTTGCTGGCAATCACAATCAGCGGTTGCACACCGACACATGACTTACCGTTCGGCATCCCCACTTCATGGGGCTCATCCATCGCTCGAAGCAAGGAATGCTCCGAGCCGAGTTTCATTGTGTTGAATTCATCCAGAAAGATACCCCCATACAGCAAGTGCGCACGAAGCATCTTCTCCGGACGCGCTAGACTACCAACAAGGCCGGTCATACAAGTGTCTGGTGGAAGCATGGCGCAGTTCATAGTGACAAAGCGTCGTTTCTGCTTGTCCCCGTCAAGTGGCAGTAACTTCTCTACGTACGTTTCGTCAGTGAGACTAACACCGTCCAGCTCAGGAGATATACCTTCCGGGTAGTTGTCGCCCCACGATTTCGCTAGCCTCTTCAAAAGGCGTTTGGGCCCGTCCTGCATCCTCGCTAATCCACTGGCTCGCTGGCTCATGCAGTAAATGGCCTCGCTCAAGTACTCTTTGCCACATCCTGGCTCACTATACATGAATACAATCGGCTGAGCCTTAATGGTGGGCGGCTCTTCCTTGTCTCTGAATGTCTCACCATCCACGAAGAACCGTAGATCTCTTAACAGGGTGATCAGGCGGCGACTACAGCCGACCATCTTGCTCCAATCCCAGTCTCCATATTGCTCATCTATGCACTCCTCAAGGTATTCTTGTGCCTTATTGTTCTCTATCAGCACAGCCTCCTCAACGAAGACGCACTCGCGGAGTATTTTTTCGTATTCGAGGCCGACCGCCGCTTGCACGTATCGATCCGGCGGGCACTCGATTTCACGCAAATACGACGCGAGCCTGGAGCCTTGCTTCGATAATGCAGTCGCCCACTCTCCTGCGTCGATTTCAGGTGGTTCTGGTCGTTCTTCCCCCGCATCTGTAGCGCCTCGCGCGCCCTTACTGCCTTCAGTTGGTTTCGCTGTTGCGGAATTCGCTTCTTGTTTCGTCAGGTTCTCTGCCAGCACCACCCAAGTGCCGACTTTTTCTCTGAACAGTTGTGGATGGTTGCTCCCCTCCGTTGGGACATTGTATAACGGAATCAGCCAAAGTGACCGTCCGTCGAGTTTGGCCGCATTAAGGGAAAACACCGCAGCACCGGTGACCAGGAACTGTTTGAGCAAGGTACCCTTTTTCTGCTCGTAATCATCGGCAGATTCGGGCGCTGGCTTGGTACCCTCCGAGAGTCGCTTGAGCGATTCAACTAATACGGGCACCGATGACACTTGATTGAATCTCCCCCCTATTGCGATATCCTCTTCCGTAACGTTGATCAAGTGAGCAAGCCGGCAATCGGTCGAAAGGACATGCGCAATCACGGCTCGGCGGAGGAAATCCGCAATCCCTTCAACTGCGCCGATAGACATGCGCATTTCCCGGTAGCACGCGCCGGCAAGCGTTCTATCCTCAATCACCTTATCCGATTCACTCGTGAATCTGATTCGGAGCGGCTTTTCGAAGGGTTCATCCTTGCTTAGAGAAAGATTGAGGTTGTACGGAATACTCGTATACAATTCAGCCAAACTCTCAAATGCCCGCGGCTCGGGCACGAGTTCTTCAAATTGGTTCTTGTTTGCAAACAAGGGCCATCGGAACCACTTCCCAAATGATGCCGACAGAAAATGAAGGCTCTGTGACGGATACGACGGAGTGTGAGCCCGGGAATAAGATTGGTCACCATAGGCAAGGCGGTCAAATAAGAGCTGCAAGTAAGGGCCGTAGAGAGCTTCGTGGCCGTTTGCGCAAACGTCGCGGAGAATTCGGGGCGACATCGCGACATCCTGTTGATCGATCAACTCTCGACCATCCCCATAAACACTCATGACTGCGCGAGCAGATGCAGCCATCTTAGCTTCGTGCAGATCATCGTAGCCGGAGCTTGACTCCTTCTTGTATGGATCCACTGGCCACCGAGGGAAGAGACTGTCCCACGCGATCTGCGCTGATGTGTCAGTCTTGTTGAAGACATCTTCGAAGAAGGGTAGAGCGTTGATGTCAGAGTGCGGCGTGGAGGGAGCGTCATTCATGACTAGTCTCGGTCCGGTAGATCGTGAAATGTTCCGTCCTTAATCTCGCGTATAATGACAGGTTTTCTAACATCTCTGTTTTGAAGGAATTTCGTGGTACCGCTGGCGCCGTCGAAAGTTGGAAGGTCAAGTAGCGCTTGGCGTAGCGAGTCTCCCCGCAGCCGTTGGGCTGTACTGCTAGCCAGGGTCAAGAGCCAGACTGCGTCGCGAATCGTCGCGGCGTAAAGTTCCGGCGCACGGCCATACTCGGTCTGGTAGCGCTCCATAAACTGGGCGGCCTCGCCTGCTGCTGCTGAAGGATCAAATGCCGCTTTGGTGTAGATGCTCCCGTCGGCCGCAGAGCCAGCGATGGATATGGCGTTCGGGTCCTCCATCGTAGTGATTCCTGCAAACTGTCCAGTAAATCCGAGTTCGCGAGCTTGACGCATGATCTGAGCGAATTCCCCGTAACTGAGAAGGTAAAGAACCTCGGGCTGGCTGGCGAGTATCTTCGTCAACTGTCCGCGAAAGTCGGTTGTTCCCGTCGCGTAGCCTTCCGTGCCGACAACAGTACCACCGCGAGGCAGATATGACTCTTGAAAGAAAGCCTGAGCAAATACACCAGCATCATTGTTGACGTAGAGAACGCCCACTGGTAGTGCTCCCTCGGAATCCACAAGGTGATTCACCATTCCCTCCACTTCGTTGGCCAGATTCGTCGCATTCCGGAACACGTAGGGGCTCTTTTCGGTTACGCCCGGGAGGATTGTGCCGGTAAAGGTCACAATGTGGCGATCGGTGCAGCGCGGAAGAATCGCCAACGTGTCGGAGCTGGTCAACACGATGATAGCATCCACATCGTCCACATCGAGCAACTTTTGAAGACTCGAAAGCGCGGTTTTCGGGTCGTTCTGTGAGTCCTCATAGATCAGTTCTAAGGGACGGTCAGAAGAACGAGCGGCGATTTCCTCAGCAGCGATGGTGGCTCCCTCTCTCGACCATTGTCCAAACTGGGCTGCGGCGCCCGACATGGGAAGGATCAAACCAACGCGGAAGGCATCCTCGCGGCTTCGAGATACGAGGACCAAAGTCAAACCGAACAATAGAACAACGGAGACGATTGCGGCAGGGATTAGTTTGGATCGCGCAGGCACGATGATTCTCCTTTCCATCAGTCCTTCTGAAAGGTGAGGGTTACGTACCCATAGACCGGCACGTTGGCAAGGCCTTCACTATGCATAAGGCAGTCCATATGTTGCGCCACCGCCTCAACCTCGTGTCGCCGAAGCCGGGCAAGGACCGACAGAGAGCGGCTTCGAATTATGTGTGAGAGAAACTCGGCTGGCACGCGGCCCGGCGGTGCATCAACGCTCGATACACGTGACACGCTGAATCCCGCGCTGCGCGCTTCGCGGCAAAGTTTCTCTGGAGGATTTAGTCGACGATGCTCGAGGGTAACTAACTCCGGTGCCGCTCTGTAGAGGACGAAGCGCTTGACCTGTTCGATGGTGCTGGTGACGATGACCAAGTGCCCACCGGGCCTCAGCGTCCGTTCGCATTCCTTGAGCATCGAGGCCAGAGAGGCCATGTGGTGGTCCACGTAGATGCAGAACACGAGGTCCAAGGATTCCGAGGGCAGCGGAATCGTTTCGGCGTGTGCGCACACCAAAGCAGATCGGCCCGATACGCGACTCTGAGCCATGCGGAGCATGCCGGCCGACAGATCGAGCCCCGTTGTGTGGAGTGAAACCGAATCAGCCAAAGCGGCTAGGTAGCGACCGGTGCCGCATCCGAGGTCGAGCACGCGCGCGCCAACTCTTGTGTCGAGCGTCTCAACTATCGTGCCTAGGTGCTCCGAGAAGGAGTCGAGCACCTTGGGACGGATCTGGTCGTAGACCGGTGCGATCCGGTCATAGTGCGCACGGAGCGCTAGGCTGCCGCCACGGGCCGCAGGTCCAGACCCTGCTGGGCAACGCTCCTGCGAATCCTCCTCGCGCGGAACGCCAAGCCGTGCAATACGTGGGCTCATCACCTGCGTCATAACATACGCTCCATGTGTTCGTTCCGGGCTGCCTCAGCGACCGGCCAGTTAGATAAACCCTTAGCGTAATGCGGCCGTTGCACGCAATCGCTCCTGGCCAGCGGCCAACCGCGGGACATCATACTGACCGTTGGACGGTTCCGCGACTCTACCGGACTCGTCTTGCCCCCGCCAGATCCCCTGCAGCCTCCTTGCTCCTCCCGTTCATGTCCATGCTCCATCAAAAACCTGAAACCTTGCCGTCGACCGCGACCCTCTCGGGTCTGATGACGGCCAGCCAGGAAAGCTGGAACTCGTCGAGGCGCCGGCGGATCCCTAAACAGACCTCGTATTTCGCTCGTCTCTTGGGGCACAGATGATGATCCACAGCCCAGTCGGGAGCGTAACGGACTCGGTCGTTTTCAGCGGGCAGGTAGGCGGTTTTCACTGGGTTGCGGGTGTGCTGAACGCCCCAAGGGCGGTGAGGATCAGACGACCGGGTATGGACCTTATGTTGCGGTTGTTATGCGTAGCTCGATGGCAACCGAGCTAGAGCCCTCGGAGCGACTCAGCCCGCAACGGAACATCGCCGGCAAGAGCCGTGTCGATCACCTCAAGGATGGCGTCACGGTCGCGAGGAAGTCGGCCTCCGATGGGCAAATAGTTGGATGCGTGGTTGGAGCGAAAGATGGCGTCGGTTGGGTTGGCCTCCACGACGATCATGCGTAGCTCGCGCATGAGGCTCTCGACGCTCGGCATCTCAAACCGATTGCTCTCGGCAAGCTTGTGAATCGGCGTGGAATCGATGATCGTCAGCGTTAAGACCGACAGGAAATCCGGATCCATGGCGGTCGCCAGTCGTGCGGAAGCCGTTGCGTGTTCTACGCTGCGCTCAGCGCCGCCCGCGCCAAGCAGAAAGATCGCCGACTGTTTCATCCCGGCACGGCGGGACCTTGACGCGGCCTCAACATGATCGGTAAAGCTGGCGCCTTTCGCGATGCACTTCAGCGTCACGTCGTCGCCGGACTCCGGGCCGATGTAGAGCAGCTTCAGGCCCAGCGTTCGAAGATGCCCCAGCTCCTGATCGGACTTGGCCAAAAGGTTTAGGGCCGTTGCGTAGCAACTCACCCGTCGTAGATTCGGAAATGTATCGCTGAGCGCCGTGAGGATTTTTTCCCAATGGTCTATGTCCATCGCCAGAGCATCGCCGTCCATGACAAATACCTTGCGAACTCCATCGCCGTAAGCACGACCAGCCGCCGCTACATCCTCAAGCGTGTCAGCAATCGGTCGTACGCGAAATTGCTTGTCGCGATACATCGCGCAGTAGGTACAGTGATTCCAGGAGCATCCGATGGTGGCCTGCAGGAGAAACGAATTGGCTTCGCTCGGCGGCCGATAGACGGTTCCTTCGTAGCGCATGCGGCGATCATACATGCATTGGACCAGATCCAAAACCCAGTAGCAGTTAGCGAGATGCCCGACACGCGCCCGCGCAAACCGTTCTTCGATGGCTGCGGGATAGCACGTCGTTCGTTCCGGAAGAAACCGGTATGATAGAAGCTGGTCAAGAACGAGATGACCCCGTGGAGACTGCTGAATGGACCTGTCCGCCGCGACAATTTACTCACTTCATTGCCCTTCAGTTTGCGAACTGCGACCGTGGCTGCTCGCCCACGGTGAACCGCAAGCGGAGCCGGGCGCGTACCAGCAGGTGCTGGTGCGTCTCGGTCAACGGCACGAGTCCAGCCATCTGGCGGGACTAGGTGACGTCTCGGACCTGAGCGAGGGGACGTTCGCGGAGCGGATCGATCGCACGCGGGAACTCATCGAACTCGGCGAGCGAGTCCTCTATCAGCCTGTCTTCCAAAGCACGATTCCGATAGACAGCGCAGAGGTTCGGGTCGTCGGCATTCCGGACTTCCTGATCCGTGACGGAAGCGCCTACCGAGTCCGGGACTGCAAGCTCTCGCTCCACGCGGATGAGGAACACCACCCCGAGATCCTCCGCCAGCTTGAACTCTACGGCTGGCTGTTCGAGCAAACAGTCGGCATGCCGCCGATCGCGCTGGAGGTCGTTCTCGGGGACTCCTCGATCGTCGAGGTTTCGTACGACGGTGGGGTTCGTGCCATCCGCGCGCTTCAGGAGATCAAACGAACCACCATGCTAGACACGCCGCCGTACTCTCCCGTGGGCTGGTCGAAGTGCCAGGCATGCGGATTCCGTGCGCGATGTTGGGCTGAGGCGGAGAAGCACGACGACGTGGCACTGGTGTACGGCGCGGATCAGGGTCTGGTCCGGGCGCTCAGGGACGAGGGCGTCGCGACGCCCGAACAGCTTCTCGACCGCTTCGACGAGGCGACGCTCGCGGAGTTCACCCGGCCTTGGGGAAATCGTACCCAAAGGGTCGGTCGCAAGGCCGGTCGAATCTTGGAGCAGGCGCGCGCGACCGCAGCCAAAGGGATGACGGTGCTCTTCCCGCCAGCGCTGCCCGTCGCCGAAAACTACGTCATGTTCGATCTCGAAGGCGTGCCGCCACAGTTGGACGAATTCGACAAGGTCTACCTATGGGGCACGCAGGTCTTCGGCGCAGCCACCGGCGACTATCAGGCCGCCGTCTCTGGATTCGGACCCGACGGTGATCGCCGGGGGTGGCAGGAATTCCTGGCGCAGTCCGGCGCCATCTTCGAGGCCTACGGCGACATCCCCTTCATCCACTGGCACCACTACGAGACGACCAAGATCAGGGCATACATGGATCGGCACGGAGATGACTCAGATCTGGCACAGCGCGTACTTCGCAACTGTGTGGATCTGCTCCCGATCACGCGCGACGCGATCGTGCTCCCGGACCCAAGCTACAGCCTGAAAGTGGTCGAGCAGCGCGCCGACTATCGGCGCACCCTCGACGAGTACGGCGGGGACTGGTCGATCGCCCGCTACATCGAGGCCGTGGAGACCGAGGACGACTCCGCCCGCGACGAAATCATGCAGGAGATTCTCGACTACAACCGCGAGGACCTGGAGGCGACGTGGGCGGTGATGGAGTGGTTGAAGTCGCTCCCCTGATGGCATACGCACGGCTCGTGGGACAAACGCCCCCGCGTGCATTCAGCGGGATCATGGCCCAATTCCCATCATACCTGCGGGTACTGCGCGCTGGCAGTCTGACCTATCGCGTTATGTCAGTGTCAGTCTGACACGGTCCGTGCGGCGCCCTCCGGGCGGCCCTCTCCGAAACGGGCTGCTGGGGGGTGATCTCGACAACTAACACCCCAGCGCTAGCCATTTCTACAGGTGGGTGGGCCACGTGAAAACGCCGCCCCGGAACGGGTACCGGAATAGTCCTGGATGCGTGCACGGGTTCAAGACCCGCCCCGGTTTCTTCTGCAGGGGGGATGTGCAGCCCGATTGCGTGGCCAAGTTGCGCGATGGGAATCTCAAACGGAAGGAAAAACGAAAGCGCGTGGCAAACGATTATGCGCGAGCGAGTCCCTCTGTGGCAGCCGCAAACGGGGGCGACGTAGACATCTGGTTTTGGCGTGCGAAATCGACGTCGCCTGCTGGCCAGAGAACGACGATTCAGGGGTCTGATTTGGAGAGGGTTTTTGTCGCCCCCCGCAGGCGGCGTTGGAGTGTCCTGACGGAGATGCCGAAGTGTTCCGCGATCGCTTTCATCGTCATCCCTTCCGCCCGCCTCCGGCGGGCCCCCTCCAGGTCGATGTCCGCCGTCTTTCGCCCGAGCCTCACACCCCTCGCCTTCGCCGCACGCAACCCCGCCTTGACTCTCTCGCGTATGGCCTCCCGCTCAAGCTCCGCAAGCCCGGCGATCAGCGCATACATCAAGCCGCCATAGGGACCATCGAAGCTGATGCCGTCGGCAAGCGTGACCAGACGCACGTCGTGGCGCCGAAGCTCGTCGAGCACGTGGACCGCGTCGAAGAGCGATCTCGATACCCTGTCCAGTCGGTAACACACCAGGATGTCGAAGCGCCGCCGACGGATGTCGTCCATCAGCTTCCTGAACGCGGGGCGGTCCAGCTTCCCGCCGCTATGGCCGACATCCTCGAACCACCGTACCCTCTTGGGCGACCGCGTGGCGAGATACGCCTCGATCTCGGAGCGTTGACTTGCAACAGTCTGCTTGTCGAAAGTCGAGCACCGGCAGTAGCACGCGATTCGCATCAATCTTCCCCTTCGGAGGCCCCGGCCCCCTCCCGCTTCTCGTTGTCCGTCAGTAACCGAGGGGCGATAACCACCGAAACGCGGAAGTACTTCCCCGTTTCCTAACCGGCCGTCGGTTCGGCCTCGCCCCTGCTCCACTCCTGCCGCGCCGCCTCGTACAGCCCGTGCGTGCCCGGCAGCGTCGGGGAAGGCGCGTTCCATCCCTCCGACTCCAGCACCTCGTCCGGCACGAGCCTCCCGTCGAACCGCAGCATCTCCAGCATTCCCCGGCCGCACGCGAAATGGACGAGGGCGTTGAGTGAAATGGTCAGCCTTGTCTCGCGTGTCACGGGTCGTGGAAGTTCGGCGCGGTCGAAGGTGAACCCCAGAATCATCGCGCTCTCGATCATTCCCGCTCGCATCGCCTTGTCGTAGACACTGGCCACGAGCCGCTCGACCGGGATGTCGTTCGGCCAGCCAAGTCCCTCGATGATCTCTTTCGCGTCTTTCCTCTCAGCGTCGTTTGTGTTCATGCCGTGCCGCGTGGTGGAAAAGGAATATCAAGCCGGCGTGGCATACACGACGCCGCAGCATTTGCTAACAGGCCCCGAACGAATCCAGAAGCGCGCTTCCGGCCGCCTCCGGCGGCCTTTCTTTCACGCGGTAGCCGCTTATCTGTCGTTCGCTATGGGCGCGGCTCGAACCCCAAACGCCTCTGAACCTCGTCCGCTACGGACAGTATCTCACTGTGCGTCCTGTTTGCTGCCCGGTTCCAATGCTGAACACTCACCGTGCGACCGCCTTCACTTTCGGTGATGATGTCGGCCAAATGCCGTACCGACGCCTTCCACACATCACCGCCCGGCTCATAGGCGAGGTTCATCGCCCCCCAGATGCTCCACGCCACTGCGGACGGGTCGCACGGCAAGACGATTCGGCCATCCTTGTCGAGGGCCGCAGCACGGGCCCAACCCTGTCGCAGAAGGTCGGACGGCGATGGGTTGTCACTCACGACCGCCGGAACCTGAGACATAACGGCGTCGCGGGTGGGCCGACCCTGCGGCTTGGGCGACGATGCTGAACCTTCTGTAGGCCTCGGCCAGCCGCACTGCGGGCAGAAGGTCCATGTGCGATGCTCCTGCGTATGCGGTCGGCAGGCGGCCGCGCGGCGAGTAAGCCACCACGCGACCGTCGCCATTATCGTGAGTACGGCAAGCAACGAGAGCGCGACGATGGCGTGTCGCCCCGATAGCCCGCCGAACATGTCGTCGAACAACATCATCGATTCCCCATCACTGCCGTTGCGGCACCTACTCTAACGCATATTCACGGTTCGCTGCGGTCGCGCTTCACAAGCCTCAACGTCTCCCTCGGGCTCTCGTCCCCGAATCCGTTGTGCGGACGATGCGCCTCCCTGCCCGCACGGCGGCGGTCGCCGTCCGCGATGGCTTCGTACTGTGCGCTGAGAGCTTCGGCGGCCTGAAGAAGGTCATCGCAGTCGCCGGTGTCATCCGTATCACTACGGTCCATCGGATCGCTGTTCGCTCTCAGGCGGATGGCGAACGAGACGGTCACCAGATTCAGACAAACGGCAGCGACCAGGATCGCCGCGATCTCCAGCACGACCATCGGCGCTCTCAGCGCCCACAGCCAATCCATCGCCCATAGCCAGTGTGTGTCGCGCAAGAGGAAACACGCTATCGCCAAGACCGACGACCACCGAAGCATTGACCGGACGTTGATGGTTCCGCGGTCCAGCCCCGCCTCGGCGAGGTCGGATCGGAACTGGATTTCGACTCCGCGATAGATCGGATCTGTCCGCTTTCGCCAGCAGTGCTTCAGGGCCTCGCACGTCCACTCCGCAAGCAGGCACGCGCCCGCGGTCAGCCAGGGGACGACGATCCCGAACGCGACACCGAAACAGATCCAGTCCGTCATGTTCCCGTCTCCTTCCGTAGCCCCACCACAAGCGTCGAGTTCACTGCGCGCTCGTCCGAAGCCCTACTTCTTCCTCCGATGCTTCGGACACCTTCCCCAGAACAGGTCCGCGATCCCGCATTCTCTCTCGCCGTCGATGTTCTCGACGTTCTGGTCCTCGCCCAGGAACAGCCGTATCGCCTGCGAACACGGCGGGAAGCTGCATCGAGAATGAACCTCAATGCGGCGACGAACACTCCCTGTACGCAAGGCCTGAAGGCTGCTGTCGGTCAGGTCGTCGAGAGGCACGGTGCGCGACCTGCCGCGCCGCGGCTTCACCATTACCCTTCCGTCGAACGGAGGGTGGAGGACGGAGCCGCGCGAGCCGTCGGCAAGCTCGACCTCCACCGGCCTAGCGTAGATGAGGTCGCGGCGCATGGGCCGGACCGTCGCCCCGGTGTCGGCCTCCCGTCGTGCCTCGGCTGTAGGTTCCGCGTCGTCGGTTCCCTGTGACGCTCTCGGCGCGACACAGCGCGGCTTCTCAATGACACGAGCCTCAACGAATGCCTCGCTAACCATGGCGCTCGCTCGAAGAAGCACCTTCTGTCCCTGGCCGTCCACTCTTGCGGACACCCACACGATCAAATCGCCTATGAACGCCTCGATCCGCTCAGGGTCGTGGTCGAACGGCGCATCAAGCGTGTGCAATCGTTTCACGAGGCAGGCGACCGCCTCGTCGTCGGCGTCATGCAGACCGAACTCGTCCAGCCAGAGCATGATGCATTCCCGCGTTTGCGGGCGTGACCGCAGCCGGAAGCCGTTCCCGTGTGCGTTCTGTTCCATGGTTATCCCCTGTTGTCATCCCATGCCGAACTGGTTGAGCACTGAGTCAAGTTCTCGTTCAAACCTCTGCACGATCAAGCGCAGCCTGTTGCGTTCGGGCCAACGATCCTTTGCGATCAGATCGGCTTGCCTCTCGAGCGCCTGGCCAATCGTCTTCAATGTTTCGCAGACGTAGGAAGCCACTACGGCGCCGTCATCGTCGTAGTAGATGACGCCGTCCTTGTGGATCCGGCTGGACAGTTCTGCCGCCCAGCCGTCGCCGGCTTCAATTCCGTGTTCCGCGAAGAAGTCCGCTATCACCTGCGCGGGAGTTATGGCCGCCGGCTCCACGGGTATCAGCGCGAGCTTCGTACTCATCAGGCGACGGACCAAAGCGCGAGTGGGAGCCGAGCCACGATAGACTTTCTTGCCCTTGTGGATCTTCATCGCGCTTTTTCGCCCAAGCCGCGCCGAGTTCGAGCGCTATTGTTCAAACGCTCTGCCGCCGCGAGCGCGTCTTCTATCCCGATCGGCCCCCATGCCTCGACCACCTCGGGCGGCACGCCGCAGCGCTCGATCGCCGCAGCCATGATGTCCTCGATGGCCTCGCGCAGCAGGCACGGGTAGCCCCGTGATCCCGGAGGCGTCCTGGTCTCGCCATTGGGATGAAAGTGCCTGTTCATGACATCCAGCGGCACGCCCACGAGTGCCGCGTTGAGCGCGACCCCGCAAAGCGCCTCCTGGAGCTCTATGATCTTTGCGTCATTCATGGTTCACCTTTGGCGTCAAAGGAGGCGCACGCGCCGTAACGATGGCGTTACCATCGCCCAAACGCCGACCGCCACTGAGCGTAACTGTGCGGCACTCCCTACGGCGACAAACCGCTCCGAAACTCATCCGTCCCTCCGCCTCTCCGTGGTGGTCCCCGACTCGTGCGCATTGCAATCCCCCTCAATAACACGCTGGATTCTCGACGGACGCCAGCAATCCGAACCGCTGTGCTCCTCGGAATCATCTCCGACCGACAGGTTTCGACCCATCCGCCTAACCCCATTTGCCGGTTGAGCTTTCGCCTACGGTCTCGCGCTGCATTTCTGTGAGGTTGCGCTGTCGTGCGTCCCATACGTCGCACGGATGCGGTTCTCGCACCGGAAACGGCGGTCCGTTCGTTTAGCGGGCACGCGGGAATTCCACACGGAAGCAGGGACGAATCATCCTGAGCACCACCCGCTGACGACAAGCAAGACCCGACCAGCAAAAACACCACCGAAAACGGGCACCACGCAATAGCTTGATCCTTTGCCGCTGCCAGTTTGAATTGTCCTATGCAATCAGATACCCGCGTCATGCCTATGCCACGTCGGAAACGATGCGCCTGCGGCGCGAAGATCGAGGATCACGAAGCCGAGTGCGAAACGTGCCAAGTCCTCATCTGCCTATGCGGGAGGAAGTATCCGCGCAGGAAAGGCCCCGGTCGCCAGCCCTCACGATGCCCGAAGTGCGAGAGCCTGCGACCCGACCTGCGAATCTGCGGCTGCGGCGTTTTGCTCAAGTCATCACAGAGGAAGACGTGCAGCCCGGATTGCCGGCGCATCTGGCGACGGATCAGACGCGGCGCGACGCCGCCCGACGGCTGGCACACTCAGATCGTGACGGCTTTGGAGTTGGACAGCAAGCACCGTAAGGTCGCCCGCTATGTCGCCGGCTGGCTGCAACGCCGTGGAAGGAAGAAGGTCGGTGTCATCGACACCGCCGTCGTGTATCTGAACGAGAAGCTTCGCTTCGAGTGCCGCCATTCGCCGCTCAGTTTCAGGACCGCCAAGGACCTACCGCCGTGGGTTTACATGGACGACCGCACACGCCTAACATCTCTTCAGGGCTTGGCTCCGCCTGCGACGGGCTGGCTCGCGGGATACATCGTCTCCAGCGACGACTACTGCACTGTCGCCGCAACGAGTGCCGATTTCGGGGATGTAGCTCAGTGGAAGTCCCGTGCTGCGTGGATACCGCGCAGGGCGGATATTGGAGAGGAAATGTATTGCAAGCGTGATCGCTTCCAGGTCGATTCGCTTCTGGAAGCGACGACATCTGCGTGAGGAAGGGATGGCTTGCGACCGAATGTCCGCCGGCACGGATGTCAGGTACCGCGTCGGCGCACGGCGGCGCTCGCCTTCTGATTTCGTCGTCGTTCGAGCCACGCCTGCTGCATCAGGTGCTCCGCGTCGTACAGGCTGCCCTTCTCCACGGAGGGGCACCACGTCAGAAACCGCTCGTAACTCATCGACTCGGGGACCATGCCCCACATCCTCATCTGGGCGAAATCCCGCCGGAGTGTCGCCCGCCATTCCGTGTCGTGCATTCCAAGGTGGATCGTTCTTCCCTCATCGTCGTCGAAGCTAGCTGACCACTTCCCCGCCCCGGAGTCCCACTCGATGCCCTCATCCCTGGAGGTGGGCCGGCCGGAGGCCGGCCTCATGGCACCGACACCGACGGGACGGATGCGAAGGTTGGCCCGGCAGTTCAGCAAGCCATTGTGATCTTTATGCTCGACTCGCTCTCCGGGACCGGCACGCACGATGAGTCGATGGAGGTAGATACTCCGCTGCTTGCCGTACAGCCTCGGCAGTCTGGCGATGGCATAGCAGGTGTGCGGTTGGACCAAGGCCCTCCAGCGATATCCGCTTGCCAGTTCGGCGTGCTCGTCGTCAATGACGGCTGTGTATCCGCGCGTCAGGGGTATCTGGGTCATCGCTCCCTCCAGTCGGCCGGTGGCGTGCTGGCCGTCCGACATCGGTAAGGGAGCGGTCAAGACAACATAACACCGTGACGTAGCGATCCCGGAGTCGGTCATCGGCCGGGCTTCTGCCGGAGGCGACCCGCAGGAGTTCGACCGGAGAACTGCGTTGATAAAGTCCAACCACTCGCATGCACAGAGATGCGAACTTTGAACCAATCGCTGGATTTCGCCTGCTGGCTAGCTCGGCATTCCGAGGCGCCATGGTTCGTCTTCCGCGAACGTCGGCGCGCCAAGGCCGGTGGGCCAAACGGAGAACTGTTCGTGGTCTCAGACGAACCACCCGTTCCGTTTCGAGCCTGCTCGGAGGCGGTTCCGACGGGCGAAGTGATCCAGCACTTCTCGCCCGCGACACTCTCGTGGCCGCGCGGCAAGTGACCCGGTGCCTGCCGACCGCGACGGCCATCTCCTCGCCCACCTTGGAACGGACTGTCTACCGGTCTTTCACCTCGCCCTGCACGCATCATACCGCATCCCCGACGCTGTCGAACCTTCTTTTTTGCCGCTTGGCAACGCGACGGCGTCGGCGACCTGCCTCGCGCGGTAGAACCGCTCGCCCGCGAGAACGAGCGCCGCACGCGCACCGGTCTTCTCGTGAACACCTCCCGGCAGTCGCATCTGCTGCGTCGGCCTCAAAACGTTGTGGTTCCCACGAAGCCGGTCGCAGAGTCCAATCATCAGCCGACGGAACGTGCCGTCGGTCACAGGCTTCTCCAGAACCCAATAGGCTTGCAGTGAAGCGTTTCCGCTCCACACCGCCATCGTCGGGCGAAGCGGCATGTCACTCAGACGGCGAAGCTGATCGTCGATGTCGGCGCCTTCGATGTCGCACCACAGCGCCTGGCGATACTCGATGTCGCGGTTGGTCCGGCGGTAGTAGTCCACGGGGAACAGCCAGCCATCCCGACGCTTCCGCCACCGCTTCATCGGTTCGATTCTCGACAGCAGGACGCCGACATAGGCAGGCCGCTTGTAACGCCACACTCGCCTAGCCACATTTTCGCGGTCGTCGGGGTCGGAAAGGTCCACCCGCATCATAGGGTGGTCGCGCAGCTTGCGTGACACTGTGGTGGAGAAGTGGCGAATCACCACGCCGTTGTCATCCGTCGGCGGCGATGAGAACATTGGTCCTGGAAGCAGCCTGAGAAAGGTCTCGGTTTCCTGCCACGGCTCGGCGAAATCAATCTCAAAACCGTCGGACATTGTCATCTCCCTTCATGTTCGGAATGCGGCGGCAATCGTTGCCTCCGCTCATGAGGTTCTATCGTTTGCGTTTCGGGAGACGGAACCGCGTCACATTTCCTCTCCGCTCCATCGCGCCTTCGTCATGTCCCAGATCACGCCGCGACCGCACGCTCCCCGTGTCGGCGCGCACCTTTGGCGCTCTCGGACATGCCGAACATGGCGTTTTCGTGGGTTTTCGGGGATTTTGGGGGCGGTCCCCGCGCCGAAAGCGTGACGGTCACCGATTCAAGGGCATGACGGGGTTTCCGAGCGGGATGGATGGCGACAGTTCGCCGTCTGTGATGCGGTTTGCGCCGGTGCGTTTCAGTATAGATTACCCTCTCTCTGTCTCTCTCCCCCCGAACCATGAACAGCAACACGGGCGAGTCCATCAGCATCCGCACGGAGCGGATCACCCTGGGGGCCAGCGTCCACTGGCGGCAGCGCCCTACGGATTGCGAATGTTCTTGGGAGATGGAAAGGATGCCATGCCTCGCCTGGAAGGCCTGGTAGCGGCGCTGCCCACCGAACGCGGCGTAGAGTGTGCGACACGCTATCCTGCCAGCGTGACGGCGCTCGAGCGCGCGGAAGCGTCGGATGCACTTCATCTCCTCGTCGGAGAGGCCCACCACCCCCTTGAGATAGATACGCAACGTCGTGTCGTCGAGCCGCAGGGAAGGCGCGATCCTTGCCTCGTCGGCGATCCGTGCCCTCGCTCTGGCACTCGCCCTTGCCTTGGCGGGGTCGTATGTCTTGCATCCCCATAGGTAGTGTTTGCGGAGGAAGGCCGTGAGCGCTTTGTCATCCGAGCATGTCGCCGACGAGGCCGGGCGCAGGCTCCTCAATCGAGGTGCGGCCCACTCGACAGCCTCATCGACGCGGGATGGGTTCCATCCATGCTCCCGTAGGGCGCGCCGCAGCAGGCCGCTCTCGTGCAGTGCCCTGAATGTGTCCGGCTCGCGCCGCCATCGCGCGGCGTCGGTGTTATCGGAAGATGAATTGGCCTCGCGCGCGGAACCACTTCCGGATTTTCTGATGGCCGCGGATCTTCGGCGCGAGCTCGTCACGAGCCCTTGCCTGATGCCGGGCGAATCAACCGCAGGTGGTCTTCCTTCTCCACTCGGGCTCGTGACGAGCCCTTTGGCCGCCCCCTCCGGGGGCGTCCCTCCCTTCGAGCGGACGCCACGCATCTTCTCGCCATCATCACCGAGCAGCCGCGCCCCCAACCCCAGCAACCGCTCCCCGCCCCTACGGTTCAACGCCGCATACCCATCCACCGTCGCCACCAGACGAGCCATGTTCCTGTCGCGCTCGCCCGGCGCGCCCGCATCACGGATTGGGATGATGGACCGCCGCGCGGGATCAACACTGCACACATCGAGAAAGCACTGGCCGGGAATCCGTATGTTCCTGTGCCGCGTGTCCCACGATGTCTCGACATCCAGCCCGACGCGATCCTTGAGCGCCGCGAGCGTGGGACGAAGCTCGGACGGCGTGCGGGGTTCGTGGCGGATGACGGCGTAAAGACCGAACATGCGGCACGGAAGATGGTGGCCGTCCACCAGCCAGCGGCCTGGCGACTGCACCCACATCACGTCGAGGTCCAGCCTCTCGGCGAGGCCGTGGAAGGCGGAGACCTGTCGCCAGAAGGCGTCGTCGATGGCCAACCACTCGTCGGACTCCACCGACAGCGGTTCCTTGCGTCCCTTCGGAGGATGCCTGTCGAAATCGAAGATCGTGAACGAAACCGGCCTGTCGTCGGGGTAGGTCGTCAGGTAGTGGTCCTTGCACTCGCGCCGCCCGAACGGCCTGAGCATGTTGTGCAGCAGCCTGCCGTAGGGACGCGAGCCGTCGGCCAGCCTGGCCAGCGGGATGCGGCGCGTGCCGGCCAGCCGGTGACCATCGGCGATCTCGTCGTTGGTGTTGGACGCCCAGACGTGGCTGCGGAATCCCGTGAAGATGTCGTTCGAGTATGTGAGCCGCTCCTTGCTGAAGCGCGTGGGGTCGGCGCTATCGAGCATCTCTCGGCAGTAGGCCGATGCGTAGAAGTCGATGGCGCTGTCCGAGTGGCCGTCCGGCATCCCCTATTATAGCGGCGCGTTTCGGAACGGAGACCGGAGGGGTGGGGCCCCTGCGACAGCATGCGTTTCGGATGCCCTTCGGTGGCAGAGCGGCTGCTCGGAGAAGAGGGTGGTCAGGATTCAGCATAGGGAGGGGCGCGACTGTTCAGCATCCAGTATAAGGAGGGCCCGCGCGAGCGGGGGCCTCCTCGCCCACACCCGCTCGGGGTGCCAGGCAAAGAGCATCAGGAAAGAACTACAGGCTGCTGACCTAGCCTCCTTCGTCCTCGTCCTCCGGGCACTCGCAATCCCTTACCATCTCCTTGTCGCATCTATCGCAGATGGGGTAGGACCCACCGATGCCCTCGGCGTCGGTCAAGACGTCCATCTCGGTCATCGCCGCGGAGTCAAGCAGGTACCTCGGAGCCCCTGCTTCGACGGCGACACTCAGACAGGTCTTGACCAGAACCGCCCATTCGCCAACCGTAAGCGCGCCCTCGACCTCGCGCAGCATGTTGCACGCAGCGACGAACTGCGGTCGTTCGGCTGGATTATGCCATTTCTTCATTCTCATTATCCTCTCGCCGGGTACTCGCCCGGTGTCGGGTGGAGAGGCCTGTCCCCGTCCACCCCCTATTATACCCGTGCGCTCGATGTTCTCGGTCACGACGGCGAACCGGTCCGATCGGACTGGCGGGCCGCCCCTTGTGTGGGTGCGTTTCCATGTCCGATTCTTTCGGGGTGTGCGCCGTGCAGATTGGCTGGCTCACTCACCGCTTGGCGGAGCGGCCAGCACATTGGTGTCACGCCCTACGGGAACAGGATCGGGAGGGGCATGGGGCCTCCCCGCCGAGATTCCGCCCAGAATGCCCCATCCTGGCAGTTCGCTGACGGTATCCATCTTGCCGTAGGGCGCAGCCGTCGCAGTCCTCCGTGCCGCCCCAAGAGATTCAGGGAGAGCGATATAATCAAGGGGAGGACGGGGAGAGCCTCCACGACATGGCGACACTGGTCGCCGCTTCAACACCCAAGGGAGACAGGTATGGCAAAGACTATTTCGCTGACGGACAAGGAGGACGCGAAGGCAGCGTTGGAAGACGAGACGGTGCGGCTGATGTACGACCTGCATCACAAGGTGTTCGACATGGTGGAGCAGATGCAGGACGGGGACGACGGCATGGATGACGACGAGAGAGCCGAGATTCACCGAGACGAGAACGCACTCCTCGGGCGGGCAGTCGTCTGGCTTCAGGCGAAGGGCGTGTCCGACCCGTGGCGGGCGGGTCTGTAGATGCGGACGGCGCGGCGCGATCACCTGGCCGGCGCCATCTCGGCGCGGCCGGGTGACCTCGTCGGCGTACATCTGGGCGAGGCACTTCGAGTCCGACGCTTGGGAGGCCTCGGTCGAAGTGCATGCCGTGGAGTACGCCAGCGAACACGAAAGCCGCGACGGGGGCGATTGGCGCTCCTCGGCGGGCGGGGGGCACTACCCCATCGGCCACGAAATCGACATCGCGGCAATCCTGGAAGGTGACGACGACTGAGACCGCTACCGGAGAGCGGCTACCCCCAATCCTCATCCGCCAACTCATCCAGCACCCGCCCGATGTTGACCTCGCGAAGCAGGAACCTGCCCATGGCGAGCAATGCCGCACGGCGTTTGGTTCCTTGCCGGGTCCGCATCGCTCTCTGCCGAAGCCGCTTGGCCTTCGCCTCGGCCATCTCGTAGGTGTGGGTTGACACGTAGCGCCGCAGCACGTCCCGGTCGGATTCTCTGATGTATATCCTCATGTCACATTATAGACGTAGCTCGCAAAGGGCCCTTCTCCTCGAATGCCGACGCTGCGCATCCACGGCTCCTCATTCGGTCAGGAGTCTTGGTGGCCGCTCGGGGCGTGACACGAATGAGGGGTGCGCTTCGCCAGCTTCCCTCTTCGGGTCGCCCACTGTCAGGCGGAGAAGCCCGCCACATGCGGCGCGCCCTACGGCAACGGGGGCGGAGAGGGGAGGGGTGGAGGGCCTTCGCCGGTCTCGGTGTCGGGTGCCAGAAGAGGGTGTTCAGGATCCAGCATACGGAGGGGGCCGCGGAGCGGGCCTTTTGGGGATGCCCCGCAATCCGCTCTTCTAATGTCCTTATCCCATTCGCTTCTTGGCTTTCTCGTACTCATCCACCGCTTCAATGATCCGCTCATACGCCCTGGTCGATGCCTGGATGGCGTCGCCATCGTCGGGCGGCTCCACGTTGAGCAGCACCTCGCAGTCGCAGAACCCGCCGCGCTCCGCCAGCCATTCGAGCGCTTCTTCGCAGTCATCGCACTCGTCGGACTCCCGGAGGAAATCGGTGCTGAGACGCATGGTATTGTCGCACGGACCCTGTTCGAGACGCCCGCCGAGATGCTTGAACAATCCTGCCAGCCATTTCATTGTCGGTCCTCCTCACTCCATTATAGCCCAGCGGCCGGAGTAGCCCTGGAAGGTCGAAGGGGATGAAGCCTTCCGGCATCTCCCGCAGCGACCGAGCGTGGCGTCCGTCGCGTGGTCGAGTGATCCGTGTTCGGGCGGCGCGCCCTACGGGAACGGATTGGGGGGGGGCATGGGCCTCCCTGCCTGGACTCCGCTACGAGTGCCCTTCTGTGGCACTTCGGCGACGGTGTCCGCTCGATCGCGCGCCAACCGTGGCCAGATCTCCTACCGCCCCGAGAAACTTAGGGCGAGCGATATAATAAGGAGGAGGACGGAGAGAGCCTCCACGGCATGGCGGCAACGGTAGCCGCGTCAACACCAATGGGAGGTACGCATGGAATGGAAAAGGGTGACGCTGGACGAGGGCGAGGTCGAGGCGATGTACGCGAGGTGGGGGCATCCCTGCGGCCTGTTCGCTCCGGTGCCCGCCGGGGAGTATGTATCGGTCGAGTCGGGATTCGGCGTGCGGTGGCTGCTGGACCCCTGCGGTATCAAGCACGCGTATGTGCGAATCGAGCCACCGCCGGACGGCAGGTTGCTGGAGGCAGTCAGACGCTGCTGGCAGGACCCGCACGACCATGACGGGGAGTGGGACATGGCGGCCAGGACGCTGTGCACGGCGATGGCGGCCCACTGCGAGGCGTCCCTGGCGCTGGTCGGGAACCTGGGGAAGAAGGTGGAGGGGGAGGACGGCGAAGACCAACGCTGAACTGGCCAATTTGCTGGAGAAGCCGCGTGTCTGCTGCGGGAGCTTGTGCGGCCACGCCGACGGCTGCGCAGCTCGGCGGGAACGGTTCCACGGAGGGCAAGGCCGGGGCCCTCCTCGGCTGGATGTCCGCGGCGGAGGACCGCATGCCGCGGGGAGACACCCCGGACGAGCTGCGGCGTCGGCTGCTGGATGAGGATTGGGATTGACCGTCCTTTGGGGATGCCTCGCAAGCCACTCTTGTAGAGTCCTTATCTCATCCGTTTCTTGGCCTTCTCGAAGTCATCCACGATTCGCTCATACATCCGAGAAACTTCGGGAGGGCGATATAATAGGAAGGAGGACGGAGAGAGCCTCCAGGCATAGCGGACCCTCGGCACTGCGGGTCGCCCTGCCGTATCGTAAAATGTGGTATCAGCCTCGAAAGGAGAGTCCGAACATGGAACAACGAAACCACTTGCGTACCGGTGAAGGTGTGGATGAGTATCCGGACAAAGATGCCATCAGTGAGCCTGTCGCTCAGATCGTCGCCGCCGTGAGGAACTGCGACTGGCAGGGTCGCATCGATGCGGTCGAGGATCTCTTGTCGTACATGGGGTCAGAGGTCGGTGAGGAGGTGGCTGCTGTCAAGGAGCCTCTGGAGGACGAGTCCGAGGATGTGCGCGTCCATGCCTTCTACGCGCTGTGCCACCTCGGCGCGGACGCGGAGGAAGTCGTCCCTACGCTTACGGAACACCTGCGCGGAGGGGACGAGTCCTTGCGACACAAGGCGCTCCAGACGTTTTTCAATTTCAGGAACTACGTCAACCCTAACCCTGAGCTCGTTCCGGATTTCCTGGAGATACTGACCGACCCGGCGTCCGACAACAGTTTCCGTGGTATGGCGACAGGCTGTCTCTGGTTCTGCGGTGCGGATGCCGAGCCAGCCGTGCCCGCGCTGGCCCGCGGGGTAACGGACGATGACTACTCCGTGCGGTTCTACTCCGTCCTAGCCCTGGGGGCCATCGGCCCGGCGGCAAAGGAGGCGCTCCCGGTCCTCCTCGAAGCCCGAAGGAGTGATATCCTTCAGGATGTCGTCGACGCACTGCGAACAATCGGTGCCTCCGCAGAGGAGATTACGCATTTCCTCGTCCGCATGACGCAGAGCGAAGACGGACGTGATCGGAGGTTCGCTGCGGAGGCCCTGGTCAGGATCGGGGCCGAAACGGATGTTGCCGTGGCCGTGCTGATCGATAGCCTAAACGACGATGATTCATTTACTCGCTGCTCAGCAGCCCGAACCCTCGGCAAAATCGGACCCCGAGCGGAGAGCGCCGTGCCCGCCCTCAGCATGGCATTGAACGACGAAGACAGGCACGTCCGGGACGCTGCCAAGGCCGCCCTGGAGAGGATCGTCCCTGTCGCCGCTGGCTGAATCACCGTTCGCACGGTTAGCGAGGCGACCGCTTTCCTTCGCCCGCACGCCCGGCTACTCGCGACGTTTCGGCGGAAGAAGACCCGCTGACGGTGTTATGTCCCCTAATCGCCGAAGTCGGACAATCCCGGCAAGTGCTCCGTCGCGTCTTGTGCCCCCATTGCCGAAAGCTGGTCCGGCGTCGGGGATTGGCTGACGAGGTAACGCTCCGGATAGGAATCAATGAGAGTCATCGACTCCGCCATCGTGCTGAATACGCTGTCCCAGTCGGCAGCAACGACACGCCGCTCCGCCGGTCTATCGGGAAACATAAATGCCACCACGTCCGTTCGAGGCAGGACTTGGGTCACTCCGTCTGTCCAAACACAGTAGCCGACGTACTCCCGCGTTTCCCGGTTCTCCGACATAAAGTAGCTGGACACGAAGGTTTCTGAATCCTCAAGCTCGAACCGGCGGCTGAGTGTCTCCTGCTGCTCGCCGTATTCCACTCCGATCGACCGAGTCCTGAGCGACCTGAAGTCCTGAAACGACGGATGCTCCGCATCCAGCATGAACCTAACCCACCCGTGGTCAGTCAGGCGGACGGGGAGCGCTGATACCCAATACGGTTCGTCCATCGCGGCCATGGCGAGTTCAGCCATGCGTGCGAGTCCAGCGGAATCCGCCGAACCGGTCACTAGCAGAGTGTCGCGGTTGGGAACCATGGCGACGTGGTCGCCTTGCACGTCCAAGCGTCTGATTAGGTTGGTAAGCACGAGGCGAGAAGCATCGTGGTTGTCCCGCCACGGCGAGACATACAGGCCGGGCTGAGGATTCTCAAACGGGGCCTCGCTGATTTCCAGGAGGTTGGCGCAGGCGTCGCGGAGCGCCTTCTCGTAGGAAACCCCCCACTCTGCGGCAAGATTCTGAGGCATCAAGGTCATAATGCTCTCGGAAAAGTCGTAGGCGGCCACGACGGCGAGATGGTCTGCGATGAGCCAAGGCATGGCGCCGTGGGCCTCGCCGCCATCCCCGTCACGTCTCGGCAGAGTGGCGTCATACACCGTTCGCCGCACCACCCTCGGCAGCAGGTCGGGGTTCACATCCTCGTACTTCTCCGGGAGCCTCATGTCAGCGAACCAACTAGCCACGATGTTCCTGAATCTCCTTGCCCGGTCCCTTGCGTGGCAGTATGCCCTGAATGCGCTGGCCAGGTTGAATTCGCCTTTCTGCGACACCAGCGTGAAACCTTCCGCGTCGTAGCGTATCGACCTCGTCTCCCCCGAACGACGAATCGCATCCATCAACCGCTTGGCGAACTCGTCCCGACTCGGTGTGCCTTCATGCCATTCCTTCCGACGCCCTTGTCTGTCGCCCATCTTACGCTTTGCCACGATTGCCTCCTTCGTTTGTGCCTGGGCTTCCCCAGTGCGTTCGAGTTTCCGCGCAACCCCTGTCCGGCAGTCCGACCATCGGATCGCCTCCCTCTAGTTCTATATACGCGCTGACCGAAAGTGCTCCGGCCAGAGATTCGCTTCGACTGCTTCGTTCAACACGGCACGAGCGCCTTGGCTTCTGCTCCGCAACCTCGGAAGAGGCGGCGCGCCCTACGGGAACGGAGTCGGAGGGGGTGGGGCCCCTTCGCATGGATTCCGCTGCGAGTGCCCCGTCCTGTCACTTTGATCGTTGCAACCCTGCCGTAGGGCGCGCCCGCTGCGGTTGCCCGCGCTGCCCTGAGAACTCGCGCGGAGCGGGTATAATTCGGCGGAGGACACGGGGAGCCTCCATCGGCACGCGGCGATGGCCGCATACAACAAGGGGGGACAGCACGATGGGGGAATGCCTCAGCGACGAACAAATCGACCTGGCGATAAATGCGGAAATGGAGCGAGCGGGAAAGGAATTCGTGACGCTCGGTTCCATGTACGAGCCGCGCGTCACTCTCGTCACGCGGTGCGGCAGGCTGCGGCATCTCTGGATGACCCCGGATGGGCAAGGCGACGCCGAGAACAAGGCCGGCATGGCGCGAACGGTCTGCGACCGCACGCCGGCCGCACTTATCCATTCCTATTGGCAGGCGGACCTCGACGGCCAAGGCAGCGGCATCTACTTCGCGACCGAGGTCAGGGTGTCCGACGCCTGCGCCATGTATGTCTGGTTCACGGAAGGGTTCAAGCCGAAGGGTCACGGCGAGTACGCCCCCGCTCGGGACGCTGCGCTAGTAGGCAGAATATCATTCAACGAGAACGACGCGGTTCGCATGCCGGGTCTTTCGCAATACTGGCCGTGGACGCTGGGCGAGTCAGCGGATTGGGTCTTCGCGTCGGTGGTGTAGTGACAATGTGAACGGCATGAACGGGAACGGCGTTCAACGACGGAAGCCGAAGGCCGTCGGATAGAATGAGCAAGGTACGAAGATTCTTACAAGGGAGGGAATGGCGATGATTCGATTCGTGACGACCGATGAGGAGAACCCGATACAGCCGGATGACGGAAACGCAGGCGCGGAGGGCGGCGGTCGATGTGTCACACGCTACATCTCGCGGCCACCCAGGCCGCTGTGGAACGAGTGTGTGCGGTGCCATCGCAGGGGCACACTGGTGGAGACGCCCGCGACCGGAGGAGAACGGAAGGCGTGGAGCTGCCTGAAGTGCGGCGAAGTGAACCCGCCCGACGAGATTCACGCCTACTTCGACGACGTCATGCACAACGAGGTGAACATGCCGGAGTGTCCGCCCATCCTGACGACGGCGATGTTGAGGCACGCGAAGATGCTGTTCAGGCACTCCCACGGCGAGGATGTCAGCCGCTCCGAGGCGGGGAACGCCGCCAGGCATCTGATTCGTCTGGCGGAACGATACGGTGCGGAACAGGAGGCGTGGTTCGACGACGCCGAGAAATAGCGGACAACGAGCCGGGCACGTCCCGGAGGACGGAGGAACATGCGGGAGAAGAGCGAGTGCGATTGCCTATACGGATGGCGGTGGGATCCGTGGTGCGATTGCTGGATTTGCCGCGAATGCCAAAGACAGACGGAGGAACAGCCTGCGAAACCGTGGCGCCTATTCGAGATTGGAAAACACCTCGGATATCCCGACTGCTGCGTGTGGTCGTTCTCGGTCGGCTGGGACTATTTCGATGCCTTGATACATCTCAGCGGCGCGGGGGTTCCCGACGACCAAGCGAAGGAGATGCTGGCCACGTTGGGCCACATACCTTGCATCCGATGCATCTGCAAAATGACGGCGGCGGAAGGGTACGAGGCTGTGGCATGAGCGCCGTCGCGGATGGCGGCGATTCATCGGGGAGGGGCACCCCTTCCGCCAGCGTGTTGTATTGTGTTTGTCCATGGCCGAATGTCAGGTCGTCAGGTCGCGAGGGAGAGAGGGGAACCCAACATGGAATGGACCGAGGAGCACCGCGAGGAGGTGGCCAGGCAGTTCCACAACCTCGCAAGGGGTTGGCGGAAGTGGGAGGACTTGGGCTGCGGCGACCGCTCTGTGCTGTGGCCGGAGTGCTTGGTCTGCCATCGAATCGACACAGTGACTCGCATCAAAGACGACAGCGCGTCGGGTTCCGCGCCCATGTGGCGATGCTCGCGTTGCGACGCGGTCACGCCCGAGCGCGACATCTGGGCGTACGAGACATCACTCTTGCTCGATGTGACGAAGCGCCCCGACTGCTCGCCGTTGGTACTGTCCCTGCTCGAACGGTGCGCCCACATGCTGTTCCTGTTCTCGCGGGGCGAGGTTCCCACGGCCGACGCCGCCGGGAACGCTGCGCGGCAGGCTGCAAGGGTTCTCGATCAATTCGGCATCGACGAAGACTGGTTCCATCTCACCGACCCGCGCGAGTCCATGCTGCCCGACGACTTCGACGCCATCTTCGCGGAGTCAGAATAGCCGCCACCCTTTTTCACTCCTCCTGCGCCAATTCTCCAGCGATGGCGGCGAACTGCTCCATCGCAGCCTGAAGATCGTCGGCGATCTCTGTTGCGAGTATCTCCGGGTCCGGCAGCGAATCGCCATCCTCAAGGCTCTCGTCCTTCAGCCAGAACAAGTCGAGGCTCACCTTGTCGCGTTTCATCAACTCGTCAATGTCAAAGCACCGCCACCGGCCGTCCGGTTTCTTCTCACTCCACTTCGAGCGGCGATTCGAGATGCCGCTCGGCTTGAAGCAAGCCACGAACTCATCGAAGTCAATGCGTTTGATCGGCTTCTGTTTCAGTGTGAAGTGCATGTTGGTTCGCAGGTCATAGACCCAGAGTTTCTTTGTCCACGGATTCTCCCGCCCCGGCTTCTTGTCGAAAAAGATGACGTTGGCTTTGACGCCGGGGCTGTACCAGATTCCGGTCGGAAGCCGCAGCAGCGTGTGAACGTCGCATTGCGTTAGGAGCTTTCGCCTGATCTTCTCGCCAGCGCCGCCCTCGAACAGCACATTATCCGGTACCACGACAGCCGCTCGACCGTTGACCTTCAACAGGCTGTAGATGTGTTGGACGAAGTTCAACTGCTTGTTACCTGTCGAAGCCCAGAAGTCCTCCCGCACGACAACCTGTTTCTCCTTCCCGACCGCGCCCTCCTCGTTGACGAAGGAGACGCTGCTCTTCTTCCCAAACGGGGGATTGGTGAGGACCATCGAGAACTGATCGCCCCATGCCGAGGCAAGGCTATCGTGGCCGGAGTGGATTGGGCTGTCGTTACCGCCCATGCCGTGTAGGTAGAGATTCATCGCGCACAAGCGGGCAGTGTTCGGGACCAGCTCCATCCCCGTGAGCATTTTCTCTTTGACGTACTTCTTCTGCGACTTGTTCAGGTCGGATCCGTGTTCGGCAATCACGAATTCATGCGCGCCGAGAAGGAAGCCGCCAGTCCCGGCTGCGGGATCGCATATCGAAACGTCGGGTGAAGGCCGCATCACATCCACAATCGCCTGGATGACAGGTCGCGGCGTGAAGTATTGCCCCGCGCCCTTTGGGCTCTCCTCGGCCGTGCGTTGGAGAAGCTCCTCGTAGATCGTCCCCTTTACATCCGCGCCAAGTCCCATCCAATTCTCGGTGTCGATGAGGTCTACGATCAGACGACGCAGCTTGGCCGGGTCGGTGATTTCGTTCTTAGCCTTGCGGTAGATGGTACCCAACATTCCCGATTTCTTGGCCAGTTCTTCGAGCGTTTTTCGATAATGCGCTTCCAGCTTTTCCCCGTCCCTCTTGAGCAGATTGGGCCAGTCGTATGGGGCCGGCACGATCGGCTTTCGGTTGTACGGTGGCTTCGTCAATTCGTCCGCCATCTTGAGAAATAGCAGGAAGGTGATCTGTTCGACATAAGCCTGATAGCTCAGCCCATCGTCCCGAAGGACATGCGCAAAGCTCCAGGCGCGATTACCGATTTGGGAAGTGTCCATGCTCATCTTTTATCCTTGGAAGCCGCCTTCTGTCGTTAGTTCCTTCAGAAGCCAGTTGAGTTGCGTTCGTGCCGTGCTGATTACAGCGTCGTAGCTCAGGAACTTGGTATCCTCACACGCGTAATGGTCGGACATACTGGAGTCAACGCTGCCGCCCACGATGAGCATATCCATCGCTCCGTGGCTTGGTGTCAAATCGTCCCGGTACTCTTTCGCCTGACTCTCGGCATCTCGCCCAACCGATGCTGCCGGTCGCTTGAACTCGATGAGCAGAAGACGGCCGCTGAGACTCTTTGATAGCAGCAGGTCAGGTCTATTCGCGGCACGTTTACCTTTGAACTTGTCGCCCGTGTATTGCGCTATGACCCTGGCCAGTGTCTTGTCAGATGACAGCAACGAATACTCCGGTCCGAACACCCACAGATTGCTCGCCAGCGCAGTGTGCATCTGTTTCTCAAGAGTTTTCTTGTTCGCCGCCAGATTATCTAGCGCATCCAGTAATGCCAATCGCCTTGTGGCCTGTTGAGTCATCACGGCCATGTCAACAAGTCCGAAAGCATCCAGCGCCTCGGCGAACGTCGATACATCGGCCTGTCGCGCAGATTCAATGTTCTGAACGACGGACCAGTATTCATCCTTTTCCATCGCGTCGAGCATGACCGAGACGACGACGTCGATTCGATCCTCGCGTTCGCCATAGAGTTTCTTGAGCACCCGCTCCACCTGCGTATTTGCAAAGTGCCTTCTATGCTCAGGGAGACCAGCAAGCCGATTGTTGATTTGTTTCTGTCGCCTGGCCTTCGCCAGATTCACTTCGCTGGACAGCACGCTTGCCATGCGCGACGCAACGGTTTCCTCCGCCCACTGACGGGCCTCAGCGAAACCCTTGCTATTCTCGATGATTGCGCCCCAGTCCGCCGTCACATCCTCTTCGAGAGAATCTGCCACGATCTCACCGACGACACGACGCAGCAGTTTTGGAGGGATTTCCTCGCGATCGTCTAGGCCAATGAAACTAGGCCGTCCGACAACCTTGCCACCCACACGCATCACGATCCCGGCGTGTTTCTTGGCGGTTGGTTCATCCATGATCGTGAAACGGATGCGTACAGAACCTGCATCTGGCAATTCCACTTCCGCCTCAAACTGCCGGCCCGGAATGTCCTCTTGTGCGAGCGGCTCGTCATTGACGTGCAATGTGAAGTCGGGTTGTCGCCCATACTCAAGAACAAGAAGTTCTTTCAATGCTTCTGGTGTTGGAAAGGCAAGTTTCTGATTCAACTCTGACAGCGTTACGGTTGTGCCGTGCTCCGGTTTGTCGCACGACTGGGCAGTGACAAGTAACCCGATTCGTTCCAAGTCTTTTCGAGCATCGAGCAGAGCCTGTTTAACAATCTGAAGTGACGTCACCGTCCCCATCGCCATTGTTATCAGATTCATGGTTTCTGCGGCGGCAAGTCCCGCGAATTTCCCAATCCCCTTTCGACCTTTTACCTGCCTCCCTTTGCGGTGAGTCTTCTCTCCCTTCCGCGTGCGACGGTCGCTTGCGATATTCAGGTATTCGCTCCGCACCTCTTTCTCGGTCATTCCAGTGCCATCGTCCTTCACAACGATAGGGGCGTCGTCCATTGGCTCTGGAAGAGTGATCCAAACATTCTCGGCATCCGCGTCCCATGCGTTGTCGATTAGCTCTTTGATTGCTTGCTCTGTCGAGCGATAGCTTTCGCCAAGTAGACTGGCCAAGCGTGGATCGACTCTGAAGTGCGCCGCTTTGGTCATCGCAAACCTACCATTCGCATCTTCCTCTTGCTCCTACACCGCCCCTTTGGTTTCGTCACTCGACTGGAGGGCTTGGCCGCGTGCATGATTACCGATTTGGGAAGTATCCATGCTCATTTTGTCGAGGCTCTCTTCTTGCTTGTGCGACCACGCTTGGCTTCATGCGGTTGTTGCATACGCAGCACTCTTGTAAGTCGTTGGTGCTTCTCGCGTAGCGTCTCGGTATTGCTTGGGAGGTCGAGATACGCGGCGTACTCCTCCAAGTCTTTGACATTGAAATCGTTACGAATCAATCGTATTAGATGCGCATCAACAAATAGCTTGACGAGATAGGCGATCTGGTCGCGTTGATCTCCAGAAGTCCCGGCGTGTACGTACTGATTACGCTGGCATCGCAAGGCTGCGAGTAGCTGGCTCTCGATGTCTTTTTCCTCAGACATCCAGACGGTCCGTTGAATCGTCTTATCGTAATTCGCCCCAACCGTATCCGTGATCTTTTCCAGTAAGCTCCACATGTGCAGAAACGAAATGTCATAATTCGCATGGTCTAGGGCACGACTGTACCGAACGATCAAGCTCTCCAACGCATCACGGTAGGCGAGACGGCTCAGCCGTCTTAGCGCCCATCGGCGCGACTTCTCAAGCTCCTTCCAGCCTTTCTTAGGTTTGAAAGTTTTATGCTCTACGGGGTAGTGTGGGTCGTACCAATAGATGTCATCGATAGGTGTGCCGTCTGGCTTGTGCAGCGTGTGGGTGCGCCCCGCGTGAATGATTCCGATCGGCTTCGGTGATCGGTCGCCGAAACCAATCGACCACGATCCAAATGTTGCGAACAGTGTCCACAATCCCCTCAAGAGATCCAAGGCTCGAAGAGCGCGTTCAGTAGCCTCGTGCGTGGTCCGTCCCTCGGTCTTCACTCGAACAAGCTGACCGGAAATCGCATCGCCGCGCATCCGACGTTGTAGGCCGAGGACCTTGGGTTCCGGATACCGCTGCCGCGTTCTCAGTGGAGCAACCTCGCAGCCGCCAACACGAATCTGTTTGCACGGGAAGGAATCGACCGTCAAGGAACTAACGAGAACATACGGCACGGGTCGCTTGCGAAAGTGCTTTGCGGCGTTCTTGTCCGCCTCTGCTATGAGCTTGCTCGGCGTAACGGGCGTACCCCCCTTATCGCGTTTGATGATCGAGATGATCGCGGAATGTACGATAGGCCACGCATCATTGTCATTGAGTTCGTTGCCATCAGGATCGACTACGACAACGGAAAGGCGAACTGCTGTTTCCAGCATCAGAAGCGAAAATCCCTCCCATGTGACATTACCCTCGTCGTTGATGGACGAGGACTCCCCGATCTTGGCCAGCAGCGCCATCGGAGCGTGCTTGTCGTCGGAGCCCTTGCTAGGCGTCCCTTTCGGAGTTTTCCAGAAGACGTAGCGTTTACCCACGCGACTTGCTCCTGCCCCTACGACGAGGACCTACGGTTTTCTTGCGTGGGCGCACACCATTGGCTGCGCGATCCGCACGGATGCGGTTGAGAAGTACCGACGCCGGTTCGTCGTTCGGGTCTTGAGGAACCAGCTTGCCCTCGAACGCTCGCTTGAGGATGCACTGGCGCAGCCTCGTGCTTCGCATCATCCCCGAGGCAATCGTCCTTTCGGCGAAGGCTGCCACTGACAGGCGACTTTCAACCTCCGCGACAATCTCCGCCTGTTCTTGGCGCGGAGGTAAGGCGACACATAGGTTTCGCAGGACTTCGTTATTGATGTTCTTCTGTGCCGTTGCAGGTGCATACGCTTCGATTCGATCACGGACGGTCCTGATGAACATTTCCATATAGCGAACGGAGACAAGCTCGTCGTCGAAAACTACACCAACGACGCTGTCCGGGAAACATGCCTGATATGACAGGATCGCTGTCTCCGCGATGTTCGCTGCGATGGTGATGCAAAGTGTCTCTTCCGGCCAGAGGCGGCTCTGAGCAAGACCAAGCTCACTATATGTCTGCTTGTGCGAGCGAATGTACTGGTCCGCCGCCCGAACATCTCCGGTTTGTATGAACGGATGCGGACCACCGTAGAGATGGGCGGCGTTTCGTGGGCGGTGACGCGATCGTCCCCGATCCAACCGTCCAAGCTGATCGAGCGTTGCCCAACACCAGCGATCGGGAAGCCGCGCAAGGCCGGAACTCTCGGGTAGAACTGGCTCTTTGTACTTTTGCTTCCAGTCTCTCGGGGGTGTTTTGCCTTTGGCTTTGTAGGTCGCCAGTTGGTCGGCCTCCCAGTTGCGACGGCGTTCCTTGAGGATTCGAGCGAGAAGCTCCGACGCGGGTTCCCCGTCCGGGTGCTCGGCCCGCCATGCTTCGGTCAGCTTGCCCTCGACGGCGGCCTTGAGAACCGAGGCCCGGAAGCGCTTCAGGTTCCGCTTCACCCGCTCCAAGGCCGCCACGCCCGCATCGAGGTCAGAGAGAAGCTCTTCGATTTTCTCAAGGATGCGGCATTGTTCTGCCGTGCCCGTTATGGGGAGACTCAGAACTTGAAGAAACTTTTTGGGTACGCGAAGTTGCCCTACTCCGCCGGTCATAGCACGCCATGCCGAGTGCCTAACCGACGACTGCCAAAGGAAGTGACTGATCCAACGCGCGTCGATTCCAGTCGATGGACGAATCACATGGAATTCAGTCGAGCCGAAACCGACATCTCCGACCAACTCGGGAACGACAGCGACCTTGCCGTTTTCCATACATGGTGTGATCTTGGCGACAATTACGTCGCCCGGAAAAAACGGTGTGTACCCCTTCTTGACGCTACTGTACGAACGGGTTTCAGGGCGGTTGACTCCTCCGTGTTCAACATCAACGGCTGCCATTGGAACGAATGCAACATCGAGGTCATCGTGAAAAACACGGCCATCAAGTCTGGGGTTGATGGCGCCGATCTCTTGGAGTGTCGCGCTCGCCCATCCCGTCGGTAGCTGTCGTCCGTTAGCGTTACTCATGCAACCAAATTCTCATGCAATTCACCAATTTCTCGTAGACGCCAGGAGTTTTATGCATACAGCATTTGCCGTCGCAATTCGCCTCGCGGAACGCAATGGTTCTGAAAGAAGACGTCGATCGTCCCTCCTTGCGTTAGATTCCTGATCGTTTCACCTCCAAGTGGGTGATCGTCCTGCCATCGCACGACATCGTCGATCTCAACCTCATCACCGAGTAGCTCGAACACGGAATACTCGCCGTCCTCCGTCTCAACAGCAACCATCCCGCGCTGCTGATTGATGTCAATGATACGTCCTTTCATGCGATCTCCTTATGCGACGAGCTTTTCATTCAGTTCGGCAATCAGTTCGTCGAGCCGGTCGCCGAATAACTCGTGCGCTTTGCCGAGCGTACCGTGTGTGCCGAACCAGCCGTACTCGAAGTCATCCCGTTCCAGCACGATGCTCGTGGCGATGTGTTCGGCGATCTTGTCCAGCCACTGTTGTTGCTCTTCCGTGAACTCAACGCCCGCCTCGGCCTGTCCCTCCAACCACTTCTGATACCGCGCCATCACCACGGATTGAAACGGAGTCAACGGCTCGTCGGGATCGATCGCGTGGCGGATCAGGGAAACGATGTCCACGAGTTGGCGACCGCCGCTGCCTCGAACCTTGGATTTGTCCAGGGCCTCGTAGGCGTGCCATAGGTCTTCCGTTGTGGCGCTCAGCGGCGGGCGTTGGATGCGTTTGGCCAGGTCTTCGATCTCGGCGTATTTGACTCGGTTGGCGTACCGACGCGAGTAAATCAACTCCAGCGCCATGATCTCCGACTTGTTCTCCTCAATCCATTTCCGGAACGTCTCGACCTTTCCCCTCGCTTTTTCCAATGCGGCCGCGTCGAAGCCAGCCTCAGTGACCTCATCCTGACTCACCCGGTCGATAGTCTGCTCGTTTTGGGTCTTGATCTCCAGAAGGCGATTTCGGAAGTCGGCCTTGAGGATCGGCTCGACGGCAGTGGCGGCCAGCTTGTGAACGGCGTCCTTGAGTTGTTCATCCGATGGTTGTTGTTCCGGGCTGAGCGCACATTCATCACGGGCAGCGCGCTCCTGCTCATCCGGGTCCACCGCTTTCACGAGTTTGCTCGCGATTTGCTTGAGGGTTGGTCCGCCCGAGATTTCCGCAAGCTCCGCCCGCTGGTCGTCGGTGATTTCCTGATCCATCCGGACCAGCCGCCCGGCCAGCGTCGATAACGCATCCGGGTCGGTGCCGCCCATCGCAATGTGGTTGAGTAACTTCTTGAGGCTGACGGAGGGTTGCCGGTCGAGCGGACCGGATTCCGTCTTGTCCCTCTCGCAAACGCCGACGCAATCCACGATCACGAAGTGCGTCTTGGCCTTCGCGTCGGGGGTGACGGCCTGGAGATCGTCCTTGCTGATGACCCGAACGCCTCGGCCTTTCATCTGCTCGAAGAAGTTGGCCGACTTGACGTTCCGCATGAACATGACGATTTCGAGCGGCTTCACGTCCGTGCCGGTGGCGACCATATCAACGGTGACGGCGATGCGCGGGTTGTAGCTCAGCCGGAAGGCGGTCAACACGTCTTCGGGAGAGAGGTTGGACAACTTTTCGTACGTGGCTACCTGACGCTCCGTGCCGTCGTCGTCCCGCACTGTTTTCTCGACGCGGATAAAGCCGGTGCGGTATGTGATCTTCTGGCAGAAGTCGTTGCCCTTGCCGAACTCCTCGCGGATGGTCTTGACGATGTCCTCGGCGTGGCTGTCGTCCTTGGCGAAGATCAGTGTCTTTGGAACCTCCGTTCGACCAGGAAAGATTTCCGGGAGCTTCTCGCGGAAGGTCTGGATGACGGTTCGGATTTGATCCTCGGCCACCACGTCACGGTCGAGGGCGCTGGCCGTGTAGGTGAGATCGTCATCAAGCTGGTCGTAGCGGACGCGGCGAGTGACGCGATTGCGTCTATCTACGAATGTGCCGGACTCGACCGTTGAGCCGGAGTCGGTGATCTTCGTTCGTATGGTATAAACGTCGTAGTTGACATTCACCCCGTCCGCAACGGCCTGGGCGTGGCCATACTCCATGACGAGGTTGCGTTTGAAGTAGCCGATGGTCTGCTTCGAGGGCGTGGCGGTAAGGCCGATGAGGAAGGCGTCGAAGTATTCGAGTACCTGCCGCCAAAGGTTATAGATCGAACGATGGCACTCATCGACCACGATGAAATCGAACATCGAAATCGGAATGTCGGGGTTGTATTCAATCGGCGCGGGCGGTGCGTTGAAAGGTTGGGCGTTGTCGAACATCGAACCTTGCTCGTTGGCCGAATCAAACTCTACATCGCCCCGCAGCATGGAGTAGAGTCGCTGGACGGTCGTGATGACGACGCGATTGACCGTGCCGATGCTGTTGGTCGTGAGTCGCTGGATGTTGTAGATGTCGCCGAAGCCTAAACCTGTGTCGGTCGGATAGAACTGCTTGAACTCCTTCTCAGCTTGTTTTCCCAGGTTGCCCCGATCTACGAGGAAGAGGACTCGTCGCGCGTCGGCATGTTTGATGAGTCGATAGACGAAATTGGCGGCGGCGAATGTTTTTCCGGAACCGGTCGCCATTTGGATCAAGGCGCGAGGCCGACCGTGGGCGTGCGATTGTTCGAGATTCTCAATAGCTTTGACCTGAGCGGCCCAAAGCCCTGTCGGATCAAGTTCTGGAATCTGCCGAAGCCGTCCGCGAAGTTGCGTGTCGGATTCGGCGAATTCGAGCAGAGTGGTCGGCGTGTGGAAGTGAAAGACATCTCGGCTACGGGCGTTGGGATCGAGTCCATTGGTGAATCGCGTTTCCTCGCCGGTCGATTCGTACAGAAAGGGAAGTGGTCGGTGATACGCGGGAAGATCGTCGGGAAGTCCTTCCGAATAGCGAGCCGACTGGGGTTCGACACCGGTGAGCGTGTGGCCGACGGGCTTGGCTTCGACAACTCCGATGACCTTTCGATCGACGTAGAGGAGGTAGTCCGCCTCGCCGTGTCCCGGCTTGAGGCTGAACTCGCGGACGGCAACACCTTGGCTCGCGGTCAGGTCGATCTCTGCGCGATCCTGAACCGTCCACCCAGCCGATTTCAGCTTGGTGTCGATGATCTGACGAGCTTTTTCCTCGGGGTCCATCTTGCACTCCCGCTTCATTGATTCCCGCACATGGTTTTCGTCCGCTCTGGATGCTGCTCCGGTGTCACTTCCGACCAGCCCTTTTCCGCCTTGGGCTTGATCGAGGTGATGGCTTTTTGTCCGCACTCACTTGGGCTAAGAACCTGTCGAGATCGGTTCTCCGGTAAAGCCGAAAGTTGCTCGCGGGATGCCTTCGAGCTTTCAGTTTTCCGGTCGCATCCCAGCGTCGAAGTGAATGGGCGCTCGCGCCAAGATACTCCGCCGCTTCGCCGACCGTCATGTAATCCGAGAGTTTCGTCATGGTCGATTCCACCTTGAGCATCATTATCCACACTTCGCGCAGGAGGTCCAATCGGACGTGAACTGATTCTCTGGGGCGTCGCGCAGGGGGCCATTCCTACGGCCACGCGCGCAGAGCTTGCGTCAGAGTCTCGTTAGCGTTCAGAGGATCGTTTGCGGGGAGTGGGGTCGGGTTCCATGCGTTCGCTCGCAGCCTTCGACACTAGACTTCTCATTCCTTGCGCCATCGCTCGAACCAGCGGTCCCAAAGTTGAGTCAACGCGGGGTTGCTACATTCAGCCATGATCTCCTGTGAGAGTTGCAACAATTGCCGGCGGCGGGCGAGTTCGGCGGCCAACACGCGCAGGATATTCTGAATCGCAACCGGCGCGTCGGGAAAATGGGCCAGTTCCAAGATGTTTCGCGGAGTTGAGTCTCCACCGATTATCGTATCAACCCGTGAGGCAAGTTCCCTGAAAGCGGAGTCGGAGTCGGGTTTCGACAAGGCAATCGAATCCGTATTGGGCGCTGCTTCGAGAGGCGCGACAGTGCGGAGACATCCTGCATCTTCGTCGTCGAGATAGACATGAAGGCTGTCGCTCACTTGATTGTAGGTGCCGACCTTGCAGCCGAGCCATCCTGCCAGGATTTCCTGCAGCGATGTAAACTGCACGATATTGTGCGGTAGGCCCCGCCAAACATCGTTACTACGGATAACCTGCATCCATTCCAGGAATCCATCGCGGATCTTGAGTAGGGACATGACATTGCATGGGATGTCCGGTGATCGAGCTTGACCCTCCTCGTCTGGAAGGTCAGTCTTAGCATCCCACATCTGGAGAACTACCTGGCGCGAGTCCGGGGCTTCTTTCAGGGCGAGATAGGCTCGCTCCAACTGATCGATTCCGAACTTCTGTCTCAGTCGGTGGCCATACGCACCGTCATACGTTGGACCAGACCCTTGCCACTCTGGCAATTTAGGATTGAAGGCGTTGACGAATTTCGAGTCATTGCGGCCAGCAAGAATCCAGACTACCTCCGCCAACGCAAAACCAGGATTCATTGCTGGGCTGCGCGCAACTACCCAGCGTTCGGTTGGCCGCGCGATTGACAACGCTACATGCAGCAACTCGCTCGTCCGTCCGCCGCGTCCATCGTGCTCTCGCCAGCCATCGCCTTGCCGAAACGATGTGGCGATTTGCTGCCATACATCGTCGGCCGTCTTGCCCGTGAATCGCTCGATCATACTGAGGCTCCTACCGTACTCCCCACTTCGATGTTCCACTTGGGGGGGTAGAAATACTCGATTGGCGTTGTCGTTGCGCGGTATTTTTGTTTTATTCGAGTGCGACCCGAAAGCCCCGCGAATTCCGGGTGAGCGACGCGAGCGTATTTACCCACCTCACAGAACAGGTTCTGGCAGTCAACGAGCTGAAGACGGCGACCCCACAGCGTTTGAAAGCTGAGACCAAGGCGTGCAAATTCGTTCTCCTGTTGGTCCGCAACGAGCTTGATTATCTCAACCTCATTGAGTCCACCCAAGTCGCTGAAGCACTTGTGAATGCCGTCGAGGGCTCCTGGGCCGGGCACAACGAAATGCATCTCGTCAAAGCCGGTTAATTCGCTGTAGTTGATATCAGTCGCGTACTGGTAGGCGAGAAACGGTCCGATGGTCGGGTATGACAGCAAAAGCTCGAACACGTTCTGCATCGACGAGGCGTCCTCGATCCGGCGCACGACCTCGTCTTCCATCATTCGCTCGATGATTCTCAAATGTGTACGATGCTTTCGAGCGTAACCAAACACGGATCGCCCGGATGGCATGATGTATGCAGCGGAGTAGAGTCGATCTCCGCGCTCGATTGCATTCGATAGCACACGGTCGTACCGTCTGAACGAGAAGCTTTCGCAAGTGACTTCGCCGAACTTTTCGATTAGAAGCTCCCAAGTACTAATCCTGTTGAATATCTTGAAAATAATGGTTCGGAGGAAGACTTCCTCGGACGCCTGATCGCCAGTGTAGATCACATTTCTGATGAGGTACTGGCTGACACGATCCGATGCCCGATATGCGTTCGTGAACTTGAACTCGGACAGCACGGCATCTTCTGTCCACGGTGGAGTGCCACCATAAACGCGCCGGAAGAAGACGGCTTGCCGCTCGGCAGCGAAGCGCCAATACGTATCGAACACCTCGGTCGGCTTCGCGGGGGACAGATGTGAAAAAACCGTACATGCCTTGCTTGGCTGCGGTTGCTGGCTGAATGGTAGAAGAGCCTGCGATGTCTTTGCTCCACCGCGCCGAAGAGGGGCATCGCCCGTTTGTCGGCCAATCCTCTTCAAAACTATCTTGGCTGCTTCTGCGAGTGTACCGTCATTGTCGAGCACGTGTACTGGATACTTGCCCTTCTCGCCCTCAGCCAAAATGTCGTATTCTCTTACCAGCCTTAAGCGCTCCTCGCTGGTCGCGCAACCCCCAGCGTTTCCACGACGAAGCAGAAACACGACAGCCGGACGAACGCGACCCCAGTATGCGCCTTCGAGTTGAACCATGTGGCGTAGCGCCTTCGACCTGACGCCTGCGGCGAGACCGTACACCCAAGTTGACCACCAAAAGCGATCAAGAATGACGATTCGCCCCTTCCTCAGCGCTGGAAGAATCCGACTTTCGATTTCGTCGATGTGTGCGGCAATGTGCAGGGTCTGGAGACTGGCGGCGTGGAGATTGTCGATCTCCAGCGAAGCTGGTTCATGATGTATGCGGTAAACATGACTACCGAGCGTACGTGGTTCGTTTCCGGGGAAAGCAATCATCTCGCATTCCACGCCTTGGCCACGGAGCGTGCCAGCAAGCCGGCGCGCCAACTCGGTCTTGCCCACGCCGTCTGGGCCTTCAAACACGAACATACGGTCACCAAGATTCAATGCAGAACTCCCGTGCCATCTGTCTGGAATTCGGTTACGGGAAGCACCTTACGGACACTGGTAGCGAGACTGCTCATTCCGGTTTTCGTAAAATCCAAATTGGCCGCTGAAGCTATGCAGGTGACGCGCGCCAATCGTAAGCCCATCTCGTGTGCCATGAACTGGCCAAGGTTGCACAGCCCAAGGTAGTTGCCATAGGCTCGCTTCACCAAGTACTGTAAGCCGTAGAAACCAGTGACGCACATTTCGCCATTGCCAAGCGGAATGAATGAGACCTGTTGCAAGCACGGGAAACCCTGTTGACGACTATCTGTGTGGTCGAGCGCCGGGTCAAGGAGGGCAGCCTGGAGCGCACTTCGGCGATGGTTTCCTCCGCGATAAGTTTTGATGATGTATTCGAGTTGATTTGCGTGACGACCGGTGCCGAATTTCGTAAGGCGTCTGAAATAGTGGCCGCGACGGTTGCGCGAGCACTTTGCGATCTTTGGCCAAATCCGGTTGAAACGGGCGTACAATTCTTCACGAGGACGGTCAGGGTTCCACAGGCTGGCCGGAAAAATCGTGCTTGCCACTTGCCGACAATCGAGCCCTGTTTTGAGAGTCTCCAGAGAATCATCCAGTGCTTCGCGAATTGTAGTATCTTCCTCCACCTTCCCGTCATCATCGAATCCAGTGATCGTAACCACCAAGGGGCAAGAATCTCCAACACCGACGGCTGTGGACCGAAGAAAAACCTGCGCCCATACATGCGAGAGGTTCGGGCCAGTCACGACGAATTGCTCAGCAGTCATCCTGTATTTCCTCAAGGTGCCGGTACTTGTTTCGACCGACATAATCTCGGCGAGACACCCGGACGAAACCTGACCAGCCAGATTCCTCCAGAATCAAACGACCAATGCCTGGCGTAACACCTCTGACCAACACCTGGCCCGTTGCATCCGGATCAGCCTCAACGCAGATTCCCTCCGCTCGACCGCCTGACGGCAACAGTGCGACGTCGTTGACCTGGATGTCAACAGGACGTCCACACCAATGCGAGTCCACGATTACAAGTTCGCCGGGGCAATCATAGCCCAGAAACTCTTTGCGAAGTCGAGGCAGTCGCACTCTTCGCAATTCGTTCGCGCGACTGGCTCCCAGCAACTTCAACCCGCATTGCAAATGCCATAACAGGGACGTGTATCCAACACCGAGCCAACTAGCCAGCGCATACACTTCACGAGGAGTGCATGAGCCGAGTTGCCATCCTCGGACCACGAGCGCACGCTCCACCGCGGACTTCGGCATAAGTAGAAATCCGGCGAATGCGTCGGCGATGATTTCCTCCGGTTCATTCTGGCGTGGCGCGTCCCGACAGCCAAGCAGTTCATCAAACTGAACGCCGTGATCGAATACCTCGTGGCCAAGTTCGTGCGCGCATGTGAAGCTTCTGCGACCTGGAGGCCGAAGTGATGACACGATGATCGCGGAACCGTCTGAGGCCCGACCACGCATACCGTCAAAACTCGCAAGTGCCTGAAAACGAACCTCGACGCCGTGCTGCTCTGCAAGATCAAATGGGCACACGGCATCCGAGAGCGGGATGTTCGCCGCTTTTCGCAAACGTAGCGCCTGGCTGATCGCACTCAGCACAAGGTCCTTTCGAGAGGCCAAGACCATCATTCGGCCCCCCGCATGGATTGGAAAAGACGCATAAGTTTGTCGAGATCTTCGTCATCGAGACCGCTTAGCTGTCTTGCCGCGAGTTTGATTCGGTCGCTCACATCATCATCCGCGCTATCATCGTTCTCGCCGATGAGCCACGCGACGCCAATCCCATAAGTCTTAGCAAACTTGGCCATCTCATCTGCCGCCAGCCGACGACGCCCCGCCTCGATTTCGGACACGGTTGGACGGTGCATGTCCATCAGTTTTGCAGCCTGGCCTTGTGACAGTCCGGCTGCTTCACGCGCCATCCGCAAGCGGGCGGCAATTGCAGTCCTGCTCGTCCTATCCTCACTCGACATGAGCAACACCCTCACTACTGGCCGCGATCTCCATCAAGCGGTCCCCGATCTCGCACACCGACAACGCTCTATCACCAGCCTCGTTCGTGAAGATGTTCGTTTCGTTGGGGATTTCCATCTTCAGTCGCCCGGCGATCTCGACCGTTGCCTCTAAGCCATTCAGACTGTCAAACCCCGGTACATCGCAGATTGGTATCGTTTTCGCATCGATGTTGAGGCACTCCCTTCCGCTCATCTCTTGAATCTCGGCGATCGCGCCGATCACAGCGGCCTCCACTTGTTTTCGAGTCATGCGATTACTCCTTCTTACTGAACCGTAAGATCATCTTACCGGCGGTCCGTGTGGTGTCAACCCACGTTCTTCAGTTCTCAATGGGCGATGTCGTGGAGACCAGGGTTTCCCGAGTCGCGTTGATCCGTGTTCTCCAGCCTCGGCGCGGCATGCGGAACCACTTCCGCAGAGGCTGTGAGTGGGCCAAATCAGGTCCGTTTTCGCCATAATAGGCTTATTCGAGCCATTTAGGTCAAGTATACTTGCCCTTCTGTCCGATTCGTAGCATAATTCAACCATGATCGCATCCAAGAATGAGCTTTTCGCGGTTCTCCGGCAATACAACCCCTGGTGGGATGGCGGGGAGGTTCCAGACCTTCCGCCGTGGCGGCGGGCAATCTTTCCGCAGTTGATGGAGTGGCTGACCGATCCCCCGGCCCCCCGTGCCGTCCAGCTCAGCGGGGCGCGTCAGGTCGGCAAGACTACCCTGCTTCTTCAAGCCATCGACGAGCTACTCCGCAAAGGCATCCGCCCTGAGCAAATCCTCTACGTCACTTTCGACCACCCTCTAATGAAGCTGATCGGACTCGAAGGCGTGCTTGATCTCTGGCACGAACTACAGCCGCCGCCCGAAGGGTTGGAGTACCTGCTGCTCGACGAAATCCAGAATACGAGCGAGTGGCCGACTTGGCTCAAGCTCCAGGCTGACTTCGAGAAGAAGCGCCGGATCGCCGTCACCGGCTCGGCCATCCCGATCAACACGGATGGAACGGAGTCTGGTGTCGGACGCTGGCACACAATCAAACTTCCAACTTTGTCCTTCTTCGAGTACCTGCAAATCAAGAAGATTGAAACGCCAAAGCTACCGTCTGTTTCATCGCTCACCGAGATATTCGACTGGTCGCAGCCCGACCGCATTCGCGTCGGAGAAACTGCCCGGCCTTTGGTCGCGCACTTCCACGAGTATCTTTTGCGCGGCGGGTTTCCGCAGACGGCCCAGGTGGAGAACATCGGGACGGCGCAGCGGTTGCTGCGTGAGGACATCGTTGACAAAGTTCTCAAACGGGACATGACGGCGCTGTTCGGTGTGCGACGAGTGCTGGAACTCGAAAAGACGTTCCTCTACCTGTGCCTGCACGACGGTGGCATTCTCGACATGCCCCAGCTATGCAACAACCTTGACTTGAAGAAGCCAACCGTCAACAACTTCCTTGCGTTACTGGAAGCGGCACACCTGATCTACAAGCTGCCGCCGTTTGGATACGGCAAGGAGATTCTGCGTGCGCGATACAAAATTTACCTGGCCGACGCCGCCATCGCTGGAAGTGTGCTTCTCAAGGGTAAGGCGCTCCTAGAAGATAGGACGCGATTGGGCGCAGCCGTCGAGACAGCCTTCTTCAAGCACATGTTCAGCCACTACTACCAGATTAGCGTCGGCTTCTCGTATTGGCGGGGCAAGAAAGACCACGAGGTGGACATCGTGGCCGAGGTCGGCGGCAAGCTGATCCCGTTCGAGGTCAAATACAGCGAAAGCACCGTCAATGTTGCGAGCCTCAAAGGGCTACGAATGCTGTGCGACCAGAAGCAAATCTTCCGCGCGTATGTCATCACACGCGACATGGCCGACTTCGAGGTCTGCATGATTCAGACGAAGGCGCACTCTGCCGACGACGATGCTGGCGGTACCAGCGTCTTGAAGATTCCTGCACCGCTGGCGTGCTACTGGCTGTCTCAGTTGGAGCATAACAACGCTGCTGGTGAAGAAGTTTGAGGAACCAGAGACCGAAAACGGAATCTGCGGCTGCAGAATCCAAATCGAATCGCATAGCTGGCTCGCCGGTAGATGGGGTCGGGCATCGATTCTTCCTCAACCCCTACGAGGATATGGCCTTCACGAAATGTCCAAAGTGCGACGCTAAGACAAAGGTACGCAAGTTTGCGCTGGTGATTCACATCGAACCGGACCAGCTATTCATCCTGAACAAGCAGTGCCGTTACTGCGTCGGCTGCGATCTGATAATCGTACGCCGAGCGGAGATCGAGTCGCTGATGGCGATGGCGTTCGAGAGTCGCGATCCCGCGATCATCGGCAGCGAGTACGTCGTGGTCGGCACGCTGCCGCGCAAGGCCTGGCGCGACCGCGACAATAAGGACATGCGACCTGCGGACACGCTGGATCACGCCCTCATCTTCAAGGATGTCTGGGAGTTTGAAGTCGTCGGGGGTGGTTGGGGGCCATCGGCGTGCTGACGTAGCGTGTGGCTGGGCGTACTCGTCCCCGACGCGGCCGAGTAGCATCCCACGCATGCCTGCCACATACGGGCATCTCCTTTCCCGATGCGTTCGGGGCGAGGGGGACCAGGGCCTCTCTCGTGGGTGGTGATTGTGGCGGGGAGCCAGGAGCCGTTCGGATAGGGCGTTTCGGGCGACTGACCGCATAGTGCGGAACCACTTCCGCGCGGCGTTAGGCGGCCACCTTGGTGTTGAGCCGCACTTGGTTGATCCACTTCCGCTCGATTATCGGGTTTGTTTTTCGCGGATGGTTGTGGCGACGGGCTGAGGAATCTTTGGAGCAGCGCCACTCTCCGCACACCGTTTACGGAGTCGTGCCGATCATGCTGCCGCCACCAGCCGCCGATGTCACTCATAAGAATGTGATAAGTGGGTTGCCGTGCGAGAACCCGACCCGGAGTAACGCTGATGAGTAAGACGCCGACGCATCATCCCATAGAGTGGACGGCTATTGATTCTACCGCGAGAGCGGAGTGGGACTATAGCGTGCCAACTCTCGTCAAGGCGTTAGAGGATGAAAACGCTTGTCACGCCGCTGCGGAATCGCTCGGTAATCTAGGTGCGGATGCGAAGGATGCGGTCCCGGCTCTCATCAAAGCGTTGACCATGACAGCGGAAGTAGATTGTGGGCAGGAGGAGGACGATGCCGAGATGGACCAGGCTGAAGCGGAGGAGTGGGAAGCCGGATTCCACCGCTTGGTCGCCGAGGCCTTGGGCAAGATCGGACCGGATGCATGCGAAGCCGTACCAGCCCTGATCGGCTTGCTGGCCGACGAGGATGACGACATTCGGCGTACTGCCGCAGGTTCGCTCGGAGCGATCGGACCGGGCGCAGCGCAGGCGGCAACTGACCTCTTGCGAGTTCTGGATGATGATTGCGTTCGTTGCTGGGCATCGATAGCCCTTGGCGAGATCGGAGCACGGGGGGCGATTCCCGATCTCATCACAGTGCTTCGCGATGAAAGCAGACCCGGCAGGGACGGTGCCATTTGGGCGCTTGGCAGGCTCGGAGCAGAGGCGAAAGAAGCAGTACCCGACCTGATTCACGCACTTCGCGACGACGATGAACAAATTCGCGCGACAGCCGCCGAAGCGCTCGGCAGAATGGGGGCGGAGGCGGAACATGCCGTTCCTGCGTTGATTGAGGCACTGGACGATCTTGCCTCCATGGAGGTCTGCGAGAACAGTGTCAAGGCGCTCGCGGAGATCGTGACGGCAGCGCCGCAAGCGACGCTTTCTCTCCTGCTCAACGTCGTCTTGGGCGACAAGGACAGGATCGTCCAACATTTCGCAGTCCAGGCATTATGCGGCATTGGTTCGTTGGCCGTTGAAGCCCTCGGCGAAGCGCTGGTTGATGCGAAATACAAAGTGCGCTTTCGCTCCGCGCGAACCCTCGGCCAGATGGGACCAGTTGCAAAGGCAGTGGTGCCCGCGCTGATTCGGATGTTGAGCGGAGACACAGATGATATTGGGCCATCTGCCTACGCCCTGGGAAGAATTGGTCCAGCCGCTAGCGAAGCTATTCCGATCCTCGTCGGATTCCTTGGGCACGAAAATTGGCGCGTTCGCGCGGCCTGCACTGATGCTCTGGGAGGAATTGGAGTCGAGACGGAGACGGTGGTTGAGCGGCTATCCGAAACTCTTAACGATGAAGACCACCGCGTTAGCGAGCTGGCGGAAGAATCCCTGAAGAAGATCAGGGTCAATGCGGCCACTATTGCTTGAATCTTCCACGAGACTCTGTGGCGCCAAACTATGCGGCATCACCAGTATCCATAGCGCTCTCGACGAAGAACGCTGTGTCCAACCGACGGTCGCGCGTCAGCAGATTCTCCAACCCGTAGACCAGCGCTACGGCCGTCCGCATTGACGGTCGCTTCTTCCCGGCGAGCATCAGGCTGACCATCGCGGTGCTGATTCCGGACGCGCGGGCAAGCTCACCTTGGGTGATCCGAAACATGGTCAGTACCATGCGAATTCGTTCGATGTTGAGAACCACAGAGTCCATGCATGCCTCCAAGGTAGTGAACGCTCGTAAGCGCTTGTACGGCAGCCGAGGGCGTGCCTACGGTTGGAGGGGAGATCATCCACGCGGATGTGACGCTTGACCTCGCCGGTCTCATCGTTGATGATGGATTTGTCGAAGGACTTGGGCACGCCTTTGGGCACGCTTGGTGCCGAAAAGGCTTACCGAAGTGTAACGATACTGTTGGTTTTATCGGAGAATGGATACCGACCGGTAACTTAGGTAAAGATCGACCCCCTGGAACGGTTGATCTCGCAGCCCCCTGGGATTCAAAATCCCGTCCTGGCAACAGGGTGAGGGTTCAAGTCCCTCCTCCGGCAGTGATGTAAACGGCCTTCCTGAAGGTGGATAGCACCGATGTGGCGCTCCGAACCGTTCGCTGGCTTGGATATCCCCATCGGAGGCGGAGGGTTGGAACCGGAAAATCGCCGAGGCGGCCCCCGCACACTCCGGGGCAACGCGGAGGCACAATTGACGACCGCTGGCCTTCGTCTCACGCGCACCACTCCTTGCCGCAAGTCCGAGTTCTTTGCAAGCCCGATTCATGGGCAAGCGCTGCGGGCACGATGCTCCCTGTGTCGACACGAACATGCAGCATGTGCTCCGATTCCAATTGCGCACGCCTCCACTCTTTCGGACTTTCCGGTGACCGCGCAATGGACCACGTCGGCGCATTCCCTAACTGCCCGGTGTTTTTCGTACCCTTTCTTGACAGGATTACACCCGGCGACACGTCTCTAGCTGGCAGGATCGTTGGGAATACGAACACTACAACCCAACGTGGCTGTGGACCCGAAGCGCAGGCCTCTCGCCTGCATTGTTTCGCGAGTAATGTAGGCTGGAAGCCCGCGTTACAAGTTACTTCGCGACGTAGGGCTAACGGAATCAAGGTTATCACCGCTTCCGAAGAGATTGCCGTACTGCGATCCCCCCTTGCTGCGGCGGATCGACGGGGGGTCTTCGGTCGAACGCTAATCTCCCCAAGGCCTTCCCTGTGAGAGAAGGGCAAATAGTCCAACGTCCATTCGGGGAAGGGTTGCAATACTGAAGCGCACGGTCGCGTAGATGGCCAGGACACTGGGCTGCGCCACTTCGCGTCGGTGCAAGCGAGAACGGGTCACCGTCTGGCAGCCTGCGCCAGACACCATTGCGCCCTACACACCAAGAGAGCGGAGCGAATGAATATGAAGAACGGTTACAGAAACGCCGCCACCGTAATGGGCCTGCTCGTATTCAGTTGGATTACGGTCCTTTGCGCCCCTGCTCGCGGCCTCGTCGGTCGACATGACCGCAAAGACGAAGCGTTACTGGCGCTCGGTCAACGTTTCCCCGCCACCGGAAGGATCGACCCCGACGGTTCCTGCACACTCGTAGCCCCGACCTGGATTGTCACCGCAGGGCATGTAGCCCACCAGATTCGACCGGGCGTTCACAGCGTGTATTTCGGCACCAAGAAGTACACGGTGAAACGCGTGGTGATGCACCCCGATTGCAAACCGAGCGGTCATCGACCACCGGAGGTGGATCTGGCGCTGATCGAGCTGGCGGACCCCGTTAAGGACGTCACACCCGCTGCGCTATATCGAAAGAATGACGAGACCGGAAAAAGCATTATCGTCGCGGGCTATGGCGACCTTGGTGATGGAACAAGTCGACCGCGGTTCACCGACGGCAAGCTGCGCGCTGCCACCAACGTGATCGACAGCGTTCGCCCGGCGCGAATCTTGTTCGATTTCTCCAAGCCGCCGGCTGGGACCGACCTGGAAGGAGTCAGCGGCCCCGGCGACAGCGGAGGACCGGCGTTCGTCGAGATCGACGGTCGCCCTCTGCTCATCGGAGTGAGCTCTGCAGCGATGAACGGCAAACCGGGCCGCTACGGCGTAACCGAAGTGTACACCCGAATCAGCGCGTTCGCCCCTTGGATCGACGGGATGATCAAGTAGTCCGATCGAACGAGTGTTCCTCTCGTCGTAGACCGCGCCGCGCCGTCGCATGGCAGCCTGTTGAACAATTCAAGTATTCAAGCGCGCCACCGCGGACCCGCACGTGCAGACTGGACTTGCCCCCGTCGAGGGGCGGAAATCGCTAATGGACCACCAGCTGAAAGCCGGTGCCACACTTTTTCAACAGACTGACAGCCGGCTAGTCAATATACCCCAAGTCGCGAAGACGCTGGACTGTGCGTTCGTCAACGGCAATATCCATCGCTTCCGAAGTCGGGGCGTTGGCTGTTGTTTCGTCCCACCAGCGATCGGCGCGCAAGATCATGGCGTTCAAGTCATTGACGAATCGTCCGTTTGAGTCGGCGGCGGCTAGGTCGTTCGATTCGCTGGGATCGCTTTCGGTGTCATACAATTCGCACGTGACGTCGTGGGGGAACTCGTCGAGCCAAGCCCTTGGTGAGTGCGTCGAGTCGGTGACCAAGCCCTCGGGAGGGTGGAACTTGAAGCGGCGGTACAGCTTCCATCGACCGTGCCTCACGGTCTGCGTATAGCGATTGCGAATGCACAACTCGGCGCCGACGTCGTCGACAGTTCGGTACTCATTCAGCAGACTCCGCGACCCGCCGTCCGATGCAATGCCCGCGATATCGGTAATCGTATCGGCCAAATCGACATGACTGACCGGCGCCGTGTGGCGAACACCGGTGGACCGGCCGGGGATTTGCGCAATGAGCGGCACGTGCGTCAACTCATCGTAGAGCGTATGACCATGGCCGATGCTGTGATGGTCCATCAACTCGTCGCCGTGATCCGCCGTCACCAGAACGGCCGTTTCATGGCGGGCGCCCCAACCATCAAGCATGCCCAACAATCGCTTGACCTTCCCATCGAGGCGACGAATCGATCCGTCGTAGAGCTGTGTGAGTTGCACAAGCTCGTCATCGCTCAGCGTTCGCTCGCCGCGACTGATGTCGCGACGCATCTTTCCGAAGTCTTTGGCACTGAAGCCACGAAAGCAGTTGGTGTCTCGATCGCCCCCGAACATGGTTACATGACGCCGCCTCGGCTTGTACGGCCAATGAGCTTCGAGAAAATGAAGGTAAGCGAACGCCGGTTGGTCGCGCGTTTCCAACCACCAAGCTTCGAACCGTTCCAACAATGGGTCAGCTTTGCCGGCGTGTGGCTCATACGTCGCGAATCCGCGATTCAGATTCGTGTGGGTGTCGAGTTGGGCGTTGTTGATGAACGCGCCGCACGCCCATCCCGACGCCGACAGTCTTTCAGCCACGGTGGGACACTCAGGTGACAGGGCGTCGGTCCTGTTGTCCAGTCGGTCGCGACTTCGTTTGATACCCCTAAACACGCCGTGCTGTCCCGGATACAAACCCGTCAGCAACGAGGTCACCGATGGCTTGGTCCATGAAGATGCGCTGTGCGCATGCTCCCAAAGCAGCCCCCGCTCTGCGAGCGAGTCGATAGTCGGTGTGGTAGGCCGACCATATCCATAGGCAGAGACATGGTCCGCTCGCAAACAGTCGATGACAATCAGTATGATTTTTCGCACCACGGCGATCGGACTCCAACACGTTGTAGACATCAACGTCAGTTACGACATGGACCGAACGCACGTGCTCACATTCAGCCTCTTCATTCCCCGCTCTGTCAACTCGGTCGACACATCCGACTTTGACCCGACGCTTGTCGACTCGATACCGACGCTGCGACCGCCGCCAAAGCATCCAGCGTCATTCGTTCCGCAAGCAAGCGATCTGCACCGGACCACATTCGTTCCACAAGCTTGCCAGGCAGTCCACGAGCAAGGTGAATAGCTCCGAGACGCAACAGTGCGGCCGAAAGATAGAACCCGAGTCGGTCCGCATCGATCCGTCCCCCGTGCGACCGGTACTCATCCAGAAACGTATTGACGGCCGTGGCCTCAATCTCGAACGTCCGCCGTTCCGTCAAGTCAGCCAATACGTGATGAGCAATGAACACCGCGACGTCCTGCTCCGCATCGCCGACGCACAACGTATCCGAATCGAACAACCAAACTCGATCCCCGTCGCGGCGCAACTGACCATGGTGAAAGTCCCGGTGAATGAGCGTACGCGACGCGAGCGGAAGATCGTCGGCGCGTTGCCTCAGCGCGCCGGTTAGCCGTGTAAGTTCTCCCCGACGGGACTCATATCCGAGTAGCGGCAGCGCGTCGAGCCATCGCGCGACGGTGTGTACTTCGTGCGCCGGCGTATGATCATCCAACAGCGCGGGCGCATCCGTGGCGTGCAGCGTCACCAACGCTACGGCCGCAGCGGCGAGGTCTTCACACGTCGATCCAATTGGCACGGCTCCGTGGGAAATCTCCGCCGTCACCAACACGCGCTCATCGGGAAGCAGCGCCACGATGCGCGACAAACCCACGCGACCACCCGAGCATGTTTCGACACGGCCCGCGAGGTCAACAAGAAACGCCACTCGATCCGCAGTCGGCGGACGACGGAAAGCCTTCAGATAGTACGCCCCGCAGCACCACGGATCGCCCAACCAGACACGGGCCACACATCGGCGATGCACGCGATAGTTGACCAAGCGCGATCCCACCGCCCGCGTTGCCAAGGGCGTAGATGAATGGGCTTCCGTGCCGAGCACGCCAGCCTGTTCAAGCAGCTCCGCAGCCCGAGGGCCATCCATAAGCTTGGCTGCCGACCTGAGCTTTCGGTCCCGGTCGGGCGAGCAAAACCACAGTCCCAGTTCGGTGCTGACCAATCGCAGACCAAAGAGACCGACCGGCGTGATCGTCGCATGGTCGTGCGTTCTTCCGGGCGAAACCGGCGGAAGAAAACCGCCTTGCAACGTCAATGATAAGTCGGAGTGACCGCTTGCGACCGTGAGAGCCAACTCGAACGTGCCGCAATCCCTGCGGCTTGTCCAGAAACGTCCAAGACGAATCGACTCAAGGGATGCGCCACTCGGCCAGACCACACGATCGCGAAGCCACGTCGTGATGGCAGCGGTATCTATCGCCATGGGCAGATCGGGTCGACCGGATGGCGTTCCGGTCGACTGCGTGCGGTCGGCAACCATTACGGTTTGCACTTGGCGCACGGCGCGAAACCTTCATCAAGCGCGCGACCGGCGGACTTGAAGGTGCGCAGGCGTGCGGGGTTGATGCGATCGGTTTCCTCGCATGACCGGCGATGGAAGTTGCCGTACTTGGGATCACCGAAATAGGACGACTCGCGCGTCCACACGCGATCCTTCCAAATACCACGACGGCGTTTGCGAGCCTCCTTCTGCGCCTTCAACAGACGTTTGGAAAACCGATCATTGGTCTTGGTGCTCCGGACGTACGCCAGCCCCTCGCGCACCAACGTCTCGTTAACGAATTCGTCGCCACAAAACACGTAAGCCAGCATTCTTTCCTTCGCATCAGTCCGCTGCTTGCCAAAACGCAACCGCACCTCTTTTCCAACCACGAGTTCGGCGTTTCGCGTCATCGAGTCCTCAAAGTAGGGTTCCTTGGGAAAGGGCGCACGCACGCCGGCGTAGATCACATACTCGTCGACCGCATCGCCACGCCCGTCGAGTTTGATCTTCCCTCCGCTGACGGCACGCTTCACGTTCACGTACAAACGACGGTCCGGATCGCGTCGCTGCACGTCGCCCGATCGAGGCCAAAGCGCTAGCGTCAACGCGACACCGGCCAGAACGATCACGATAAGCCAATACCAAATCGCGGGGCGTCGGCGAGATGTCAAGACGACTGCTCCATTCATTTTCGAGCCCTATTCAACTCGTCCCAAATATCTTCAATGACCGGGTTGTCCTCGACCGCAAACGGATGCGCCAAATCATTATCCGTAAGGAGTTTCTTCGCCCTAACGAACTGAACGTGCCCATCAAGGTAGGCTACATTGACGCCGTCGCCATGGGCGCTCTTGACAACCTTTGGAAGATGGAACACGTCGGAAAACAGCGCCGGATTGCGTTTCATTTGCGAGAGACTTCGGCCGGTAAGATGATAACGACGCGCATAGGCAGATCGGGTGTCAAGCAATGGCACTACGGGCCAGGGATTCTCGGGCGTGGCCAGAGTATGATAGGGGTCGGTTTGACGCGGGCAAAAAAGCTGTTCCACGCTGTCCAGAGACACCGTATCATTGAGCAGCGGACCGAAATTGCTATCGAAATCGCGACCGTCGTAGATGAGGTAGTTGTACTGCCAGGTGCCGTCGTCCTCGTCGTTGTTGAGTTCGGCAAAGCGTTTGTTGTCGTGGAGGTAGACCATGTGGGCGATATGAATCGCGCGTAGGCGTATTCGACATTGCGTGTCGCGCGCTTGCAGCTTGGCGCGGTGCATCGACGGCATGAGTATGCCGATCAGCAGCGTCAATATGGCAATAACCACGAGCAGCTCGAGCAGCGTAAAACCTGTTCGATTTCGGGGGCTACGCATCATGACCGTTCTCCTGGAGAAGTCTTCAGCACGTGGACACCTTGGAACAAGATCGTTTCGTGTCGGACCAAGAACACGGGTCAAAGGTTCCCAAACTAACTAACTCATCCGCGACGCGCCAGAGCGATTCGGCGCAATGGCCACTGGCCGTACGATAGAAGTGCACGGCGCCGACGCGAAAGAGCGATGTACTCAAATAATAGGCCAGCTCAGACCGAGAAACGGCCGCGCCGAATGACTCATAATGACGGAGGCACTCATCGGCGACACCCGCCCAACCTGCCATCGAGCCACCGCGATCGAGCTCCGACAGAAAAAGATGGGCCAAGTAGTTACCCAAGTCGACGCAACGGCTACCGGTAGCCAGCGTGTCAATATCCAACACTGTCACGTCGTCCCCATGGAAGACAACTTGACTCGGATAGTAGTCGCGATGGATCGTACACAGCTCCGCTTCGTCTACTGCCTCGGCCATGGCATCGATCTTGCCAGCCAGCGCGGCCAGCGATTGGTGTCTGACACCGTCCAGCAGCGTCATGAGCTTAAGCCAGCGACGAACGATCGCCCGTTCGTTCTCTACCGCAAACTCCGGAAGGCCATCCGAACTTGTTTTGTGTATCCACGCCAACGCACGCGTCGCCTGTGTCACGCGATCGACGTTGGATGACTCGACCGAGACCGTCGGAGCCCACGAGAACCACGCCATGCGCAACTCGGCGTCGTAACCAACGGGCTCGGGAACGTGCAGCCACGTAGCCCCTTGTTTAGCAAACTCCTCATTCAGTTGTGTGTGAAGATCAACCAACCGCGATCCGCGATCGTCATGGAACATCTTGCCGACGATGTCGACGGCGGCGTCGCCTTGAGGATCAACGCTGTACCGAACGACCGCCCTACGCCCCGCGCGATAGCCCATCAATTGACAGCGCAAGGAAACCGGCGGTGTACCATCCCCTCGCGTCGCGTCTGCAGATAGCTGCTTCAATCGACCGGCCATCACGTCAGCACTAAGGCAGTTCGGCAGTTGCGTGAGTCTCGTGTCGCAGTCCGGAGAATGAAGCCGACCTCGACCGTCCAAAAATCGGACCGATACGCCGCGCAATGAACCGTGCTCGAGGCGCGGCGCCACCGCCGCCGCGTCCGCCGAAACGACTGTCGCTAACCCCATCGTCGCGTATACGTGGTAGCGACAACCATCATCCAACCCAAACGACCACTCGACCGAAAGCCCCTCGTCACCGCTTGGCCAATACCGCTCGATGCGCACGTCCGCCGGTTGACCCACGCGCGACCAGTCGAGCGGTAATGATTCGGCGAGCACGTTCTGCGCCCACTCTGGCCTGAGGGCGGCGATAAGCGTCGATTCACTGGGAGGAATACGTGATGTCACGACGCCGCCCCCCCACCGTCGACCAATTCTTCGGAACAGCGATCCACGCACGACGCCAGAAGGTCCGGCCAACCGGTGCGAAGGTGACGCATCATACCGCGGGCCAGTTCAAGTCGAAACAGCGCGGCGTAGCACGTGAGTCGCGTCTCGTCGACCGGCTCACCACCGCAGCGTTCCCATTTATCAAGAAACGTCCGGCACCAGCGGTCGGCCGTTGCGACGTCTACGGAATACTCCGGGCGATAACCCAGCATCTGCAACTGCGTGGCGAAATTTACGACGTCGAGCAGCGGATCGCCAGCCGCAAGCCGCTCCAAGTCGAGCAGAGCAAACCGATCTCGCTTGATGGTCAACTGTTTCCAATGAAAATCGTTATGGATCAACGCGACACGGGCACCGACCACTCTTTTCAACGTTGATTGCAACCGCTGCCACACGCTATCGAGCTGTTCACGTCGACTCGGAGCAACGACTTGAAGATCCCCCACCGCATGTTCGGCCCGTTGAAGCAGCGCAACCCGGTCAACACGCGGCAAGTCAGACGCCGGTTCCACATGCAGCGACAACAATCGCGAAGCCACCTCCCCGAGCACACCGGCGACGTCGCCACCATCCAGCGCCTCGACGATGTTGTCCCCACGTATCCACTGCGTAGCCAACAGACCGCCGTCTCGATCGACGCCAACGACACGCGGAATCTGAAAACGCGGTCCAGTTTCTTTGGGCGATTCGTTGAGCAGGTTGTGACGCGCTTCGAGGGCAGCGATGACTGTTGGTGATGCAGCACGAACGGCGAGACGACACTTCGTGCGCTTCGCATGGTTCGACCCGGTTAGCTCCGCGCGAAGTCTCACGATCCACTTTTGCTCGGGCACATAGCGAACAAGTAAGCGCTGCAGCGAATCCGGTTCGATGCGCCCGCCACCCACACCGCCGCCAATCCATCCTTCCATCGCTTGAACGCAAGAGTCTCGACGTGCGAAGTTCCTTAGCCCGCGCAAACGACGATCGTTGGGAAAACGATAAGCTTCGACGTCTTCGCCGGCGAGGTGCAGCACCGTGCCGCGGCGTGAAACGGGCTGGCGAACCGGCGCGTGCAAATAGACGAGCTGCCCCTCCGGCCAATATCGATGCTCCGGCGTTTCCGGATCCGACAGCAACGCGTAGACAACACGGACGTAGCGACCGGGATGATAGAGTGCTTCGATCAGGTGCGCCTTACACCAGTCTTGCGCCTTGACGCCCTCCTCAAGTTGGGGCAACTGTGCACGGCATGCGGTCAACACCGCGTGCCCATCGAGGCAAGCGGGCAGAACCGGCAGCGATGCATCAACCGGTATTTGTTTGGAAGCCACTAGCACGTCTGAAACTCTTCCTCGTGATCCTGCGTCAACTGATCTTCACTGTGACGGTGCAACATGGCATATTCACCGTCGCGTTGCACAAGCTCCGCGTGTGATCCGCTTTCCACCAATCGCCCATCCTTCAGCAGGAAAATATTGTCGAAGCGATCCATCGACCGCAGACGATGACAGATTACGATAGTCGTAGCCTGATTGGTCGGATTCATCCAGGCCTGTTCCACCAGCCCGCGCGACGCCGCATCAAGGCCCGTGGCGGGTTCATCCAAGAGCAAAACCTTCGGATCAGGGAGCAAGGCACGAGCGAGTGCCAGCCGCTGTCGCTCACCTCCGGACAGCGTCGCCCCACCCTGACCCAACACCGTATCATATCCGTCGGGCAACGCTTCGATAAAACCGTCAGCGCCTACGCGCTCTGCGGCCTCACGAATCGTCGCGTCTTCAGCATCAGGACAACCCAGCGCAATGTTTTCAGCCACAGTCATACCGAACAGCACCGTATCCTGATGCACCCAACCGATCGATCGGCGCAGCGCGGCCATGCGGACCTCACGCACGTCTTGGTCATCAATGAGCACCGCCCCCTCAACAGGATCGTGAAACCGAAGGAGCAACTTGGCCAGCGTACTCTTGCCCGCGCCACTGCGACCGACGATGGCCACGCGATGGCCCGGTTCGATTCGCATCGACACCTCGGTCAGCACCCACGTGTGATCGTCGTAGCGGAATGAAACGCGCTCGAACCGCACGCCACCTTGCACGGCTTCAAGTTCGCCTGCGTCGTCGCTATCGCGAACGGCCGGCTTAATCGCGAACAACTCCCCCACGCGCTCGCCGCACGTGGTAGCCTTGGCCAACTGCGCGGTAATCTTTGTGATACGCCGCATCGGTTTGTTCAACGAACGCAGGTAGGATATAAACACGAGCAAGTCCCCGGCGGTCATCACCCCATCGAGCACGCCGCGCACGCCGACGAAAAGGATCATGCACGTGGCCGCCGCTGAGGCGACGGCCACAACGCGAAAGAGCTTGGACTGCAGTTTGGTGGTGCGCACGCTGGCGCGAATCGAGCTTCGATTCTCCCGTGAGAATCGCTTTTGCTCGACCGGCTCCCGATTGAACGCCTGCACGATCGACATCGCGCCGATCACGTCGTGGGCGATGCCGGCGACCATGCTTTCCTTTTCACGCTGCTGCTTGGTGGCCTTCCTGATCTTGCGAGAAATCCGCCACGCAAAAATCAGGGTGACCGGAATCGTCATGATCGCAAGCCAAGCGAGCACCGGGTTGAGCAAGAACATGACCACAATCATGACGGCAATGGTCAGCGCGCTTTGGCCCGCAGTAACGACGGCATTGACCAGCATCTGCCTGAGCATCTGAATGTCGCCGGTTAGACGCATCAGCAAATCGCCGGTTCGACGTCGCTCAAACACTGAGGGCGGAAGGGTCTGTAGGTGTGCGAACAAGTCGCGGCGGAGATCGCCGACGACGCGCTGACCGGTCTGCGCCAACGTCACATCGCGATAATAGGAAAAGACGGACTCTATGACCGCAATTAACAAAATGGCGGCACAAACCCACAACAACGCCGTGGTCGGCGTCGATGAGATGCTCCGCATGAACGCACCGAGTCGCGTCGATGCCATTTTGTCCGTCAGAACGAAATCGAAAATCACCTTGATAGGCCAGGGGGCGAGGATCTGGGCAACGATCGCACCTATCGACGCCGCAGAGGCGCCGATCAGCGCGACACGATGGGGACGCACATATCTAGCGAACCGATGCCACACGGCCGAAGTGTCACTGAGTTCGAGCTTGCCGCGGTTTGTCTTGATGGACCACTTGGACATCACGCCACCTCGCGACCGGATCGACTCCGCGTCAACGGCTCGGTAGACGAGAGCGCACGCTTAGGCGAAATCTTCACTCGAGCGTCCTGCGTCGCTGCAGTGAACAGCTCGCGCATGACGGCGACGTTGGCGGTCACGTCGAATCGCTCGGACGCACGCTGCAAACCACCCTCGGCCAGCCGCGTCGATAGCGCACCGTCTTCTAGCACGCGGCGGATGGCGGTCGCAAGCGAACGCGAGTCCTCCGGCTCGACCAACAGGCCGCTGACATTGTCTTCCAAGATTTCCGGTATGCCGCTAAGGCGCGTGCTCACTGTGGGACAGCCCGATGCGAGCGACTCGAGCAATACGGTCGGCAACGCGTCGACGTTACCGTCGCGGGCGCACACACAGGGTAGCGCGAAACAGGCCGCCTCACGCAGTCGTTGTCGAACGCGATCTTGGTCGATCGGCCCGATCAGTCGGACCTGTTTCCTAAGATCGAGTTCCTTGATCGCACGTTCGAGCGTCGCCTGCTCGCGACCGTCACCGGCGATGTCGCATGAAACGACAAACCCGTCGTCGCGAAGATGGGCCACGGCATGAATCAAGTGTATGAAACCCTTCTTCTCAATGAGACGACCCACGCTGAAAATCGACATCGGCTTGCGGGCAACGCTCGGTTGCACCGTTTCGCTCGCGGCGACCGACTCGAGCCCGCCGTCCGGATTGAATCGCGTAAGGTCGATGCCGTTGTAGTTCACAATCACTTTGTCCGGATCCACACCGGGTAGATTCTCGATCATGTATCGCCGGTTCGACTCGCACACCGTGACCGCAAACCGCGAATGGTTGATTTTTTGCGCCAGGAGCGATCGATCCACCGTGTCACGGAAGATATCGAACGCATGCAACGTCAGACTATAGGAAAGGTTACCCAGAACCGCCGCGAGCAGCGCCACCGTGGCTTCGTCGGTACCAAAGTGTACGTGAACGTGCCCGACACGACGCTTGCCAACCCAGCGAAGCAGTTCGACGGCTTGCACCATCTCGAACCAGTTTTCGGTTTCGTACTTCCGCACAATGGCGGCGGCACGCCGGTAGCGACGCGGCGACTGTCGCCATCGCGACCACTGAGTGCGAAGGTTCTTTCGAACTTGACCCATCACCCGGTCAGGAAAATAGTCAACATGGGCCCGGACGCGGGAAATTGATTCGTGGAAGACGCCCTCATTGGGCTTGCGAAGCGACGCGATCCGAAGATCAACGCCCTGCCGCTCCAGCTCTAGAATCTCGTTGACGACAAACGTCTGACTGAAACGAGGGTACATGCGCAGCAGGTAGCCAACGCGATGGCGCTTCGGCACGCCATTCGGCGAGAATGTTTCTTCGGCACTCATGACGGCGTCACCGAGTCCGCAGGCTTGGAGATGCCGGCGGGTTCGACCGTGCGTCGGTCGGGTTGGACACCACGCCGTCGGACTGCGGTATCCACGGCGTCCATCGTGTCTCGCGCCGCCCGCGCCCATGTGAACCGATCGTGTACGGTCGCATACCCGGCAGCCCCTAAGCGATCGCGTAAATCCTGCGACGTGTGTACGCGATCCAACAGTGCGGTCAATTGGACAACGTCGCCGGCGTCATAGAGCAAACCATTGGCGTCGTCGACGATAACCTCGGCGATCTGTCCGAGGTTCGAAGCGATCACGCACGCGCCCGACGCCATGTACTCAAACAATTTGATGGGCGAAAAGTAGAAATCTTTTACCGGTTGGAACGGTGCAACCGCAACATCTACAGCTTGGAGCAACGCAGGGACGTCGTCGTGCGCCACAGCGCCATGAAAAACAACCGAACGGGTAAGATTCAACCGCTCAACAAGCGACTTGAGCTGACCCTCCTGTGGACCGGTGCCGACGATCAAGAGCGTGGCCTCGGGCGCACGCTTCACGAAATCGTCGAAGGCTTCGATCAGCAAGTCCACACCGTGCCAAGGCTTGAGACTCCCGACGAATCCGATAACGAAACGCCCATCGAGCCCGAGGGCTTCGCGGCAAACCTCGCGAGGGGGCAAGTCGGCGTAGACGGAAGCGTTCGCCCCGTTGGGTACGACGTGAATCTTACCCCGATCGATACCCCGCGCCACGATATGATCAGCAAGCTGAGCCGACACGACCGTCAATGCATCCGCACGCTCCAACACTCGGTGCTCGATCTCGGCGGCCAATGTCTGCAAACTCGAAGAGCGGTAGGTACACGCTTCCTGTGTTATCGGGGCGTTCACCTCGACGACAAGCGGCACATCAAAGCGATCCGCAAGATCGATGCCCACGTGACTGAACATCGCAAGACGTTCGATCACCGCATCCGGGCGCGGGCGATCCGTATCATCGTGTTGGGAAGTCTGGTCGTCGACCCACTCGTTGAACAACAGCGGACGTAGCGCGCGAGCGACACCTTCATCAAGCCCGCGATCGGACAGCCACCGTTTCAGGCGGCCTGCGACCTGCTTAGCGGGCGATCGCCCGGGTAGAGAAAAGCAACCAACCGGATGATCCGCTCCCGGTCCATCCTTGGGGCTTAGCAACTCAACATCGTGCCCGAACTCGACCAGCGCACGCGTGATCGCTCGAAGGTGAACCGAAGCACCCTTCGTTCCCGTCGGCGGAATTCCGAAATCATTACAAACGTACAGAAGACGCATATTCGCCCTCCGCCGCGAGTAATGATTCAAAACGCTTGGAGACGCGCTCCAGACCGGTGAAATCGAGGTCGTGGCCAACGCCGCCACGCTCGTTGCGAAGCAACGCACACACCCGATCGGCGAGCATCGCCGGCGTCAGCTCGGCAGCGTCAGCCACCTCGACCACACCCCGCGCGGACCACAGCTTCGCGCGGATGGCTTGTTCCATCCGCGGCTTTGTGCGCGGAATGATCAGTGCGGGCATGTTTTGCGAGGCAATCTGACACAGCGTGTTGTATCCTCCCATGGACACGACAGCCGTGGCATCTCGAATCGTACGCCCCATGTTCGGATCAAAGTCAACCCACTCAACCTTATCAATGCCTGCGGCTCGGGTGCGTAGCTCATGGGCAACGTGAGCCGGCAAGTCCGGTCCACCAACGATTACGGAGCGCATGCCCTCGCTAGACAAACGGGAGGCGGCGGCGTCGAGATAACATCGCAGCAACGACTCTCCATCCGTGCCGCCGCCAACGGTGACGAGGACATACTCACTCGCACCGTCGGCGGTCGGCTTAGAAGGAACCCGTGGCTCGGACGCCGGAGCCACGTAGCCCGTATACTTGATCTTCGACGCTACACCGGACGGCAAGCGATACTCCTGCACGACGTCGAACACGTCGCGCATGCCGTAGACCCAGATTTCGTCGAACGTATCCTCGAGCCGTTTCACTACATCGAGTCGTGCCCACTGATCAATCGTCGGCTCCGGGGCGTCCTCGATGTCGCGCATGCCAAAAACTATTTTCGTGTTCGGTCGATTGATCCGAAGCCACCTGAGCGCCGGAAGGAATTCGCCGCACACGCCAAGTGGCGCCTTGTCCACCAGAACAATGGTTGGATCGAAGTATTCCACGCTGTGGCGCAACATTTCCTGCCGGCAGTGCATCAGCCGGCTAATCGGCGCCGTGAAAAACTTGCTCCGGTAGGTCTGCGCTTTCGTCTTTTCCAACGCGGGAAGTTTGATGTAATCCGCGCTCGCCAGCCCATCGAACAACGGCACGTACGGTGTGCCCGTAGCGATTAAGAAGCTGGCGCTAGGAAAGTCGCGATTGACTCGATGGCAAATATTCGTCGTACGTGCCAAATGACCTATTCCCACGCTGTCGTGGCAATAGGCATACAGTCTAGCTCCGTCACGCTGAACCATCTCGTCCCTTTCCCATAGCGAATCGACCGGGTAATCCGATCGCCGCCGAACGCGCGCCGCCGAAGTAGGCGACACACAGCCTCAGAATCCCGTCGCCGCGAACGTCAAGCAACAGATTGCGGAACCCGGACCCAAGACTCAGGTGCAGTTAATGCACGCCGCGTTCCAGACCCGATTCTTCTTGTGCATCGATAAAAGGGTCGTTCTGGGGCAGGCGTTCACTTTCGACCACGACTCGCGACCGGCCGATAACGAAAGATGCGACCATACTCGCACAATCGGTCCGACACCTGTGACTATGGTCGCACCACAACAAGGACCGGTAGAAGCTCCCTTGAAACAATTCCGCGTAAGAACACCATCGGACGTAGGCAAACCGCTGTGATACGCCTAATATCGTGCGACGACCGGTGGCACGATACTTGCAATCGTAGGGGTTCCAGGGCGTCTGGTTACATTGGATTCATGACGACAGTTGCCGGCTGGTTCTCGCGATCGCACACGGGGTGCGAGCATCACGGCACAAGGGGAAGAAGTATGTGTTTAGGTCGGACGCCCACGGTGCGTGGATCGATTGCGCCGCTCTCGATTGCCCTGGCGATAGCAATTAGCAGCGGGATGACGTCCCGCGCATCGGCCCAAGTACCCAACCATCCAGTAATCACCGAAGTCTACACCGATCCGCCTGGTGGCAACGACGGCCCCATCGGTAGAGATCCGACAAACGCGCACCAGGAATTCATCGAAATCTACCTGCCGACGTGCGCCCAGCTGACGGGCTCTGGACTGAACTGTGACAACCTGAATCTCGCGATCTACTCCGTCGAAGGCGACGCGACCAGTTCCGGCGTCGAGTTGGTCAACTACCGAATCGATCTGCCAACCTACGACCTCAACTCAATCAACGGCATCACCGCTGGCGCACGACCGCGCCCTGCGAACGGCGTCGTGGTGATGGGTTGGGCGGACTATGCGTTCCCGGACTTGGGCGTCTGCGACGACGTGTCGAACGCACCGTGTAGCGTGGCCGCACAGAACTGCGTGAGTCTTGAACGTTGTATCGGCACGCCAACCGGCCTGCTCGGAACACCCAGCACACGCGTCGGCCTCATCAACGGGGGCATCCTCGCGGACGGACCGTTCGACTTCATCGCCATCAACGGCGCGGACTTCAGCGCCGGCGACACGACGAACTTCCCCGTACCCGCAGCGATCTCGTTGATCCATCGACCCAGCGAAGCCAACAGCGGCTTGGTACAGAATGGTTCCGACGCTTACCTGCTTGTGAATCGTGATGACCTTAACTACGTCGAACTCTACGACGACAAAGACACCGCCAATGTTGGCGGCAACCTCGCCAACGCCGATCCGTCCCTGGCCACCGGCACCGTGCTCGGCGTCACGTCGCTTCTGGACGCAGTAGCTGGTAACGACGACAAACAGTTTCGCATAGAAAACCAGCCGTTGCAGGTGTGTGGAAACACGCCGAGCAACTGCGTGGATTTGCAGACTGTGCTGCCCGATACCAGTCCCTTCGGTCCGCTTGTCCCACAGATACCAGAGAAAGACAAGACGCGCATCACGCCGACAATCGGCAACGGATATGCTCGAGTCTTTCCCGACCAGCCCAAGACTTCAGAAGACGCAACCGTATGCATCCCGACGTTCCCCTGTCCCGACGCGTTTCTGGATGCGACGACCGCATACCGGCTTATTCGAAACGACGGACCGTTTTTTCCAAGTCCCGGCGTCGTCGCGCTCACCACGAGCGAGCCTGAACTGAGTGTGGCCTCAGACATCGAGCAGCACTTCCAGGTGCTTTCCCAAACCGTCGGGCGACCGGGACTTTTCTCGGCCAACACCGGCGGCCTCGCGGGCATCGACATTTCCGTATCCGGAGGCACTTCCAGTAATTCGGCGATCGCTACGTTTTCAACAGGAATCACGGCGACCAACGTACCCGGACAAGCCATCGCGTTTCCATCCGTCGCTGTGACGCCCGCTGCGGCCGCGCCGCATCTCGGCGTCGCGACAGCAATCGTCACCGCGACCGCCACTAAGACTGTTGGCGGTGCGATTGTTGCAGCACAACCCGTGACCGTAACAGCCACGATAATTGATCCGACGACGGGACTCGACGCCGGCGGTCAGGCGTTTCAAGCCACCGTTTTCCTGGCTATCCAAGCTGTTATGGACGACCCTGCTGTCGCCAACGAGTTTCTTACAACCGACGTTAGTGCGTTTCTGGCGGCCGGTCCCCCGGTCATTGCCGTGGAAACGGTAGGCAACGGCACGGCTCTGCTCAATCCGCTGGCGAATATCGCGGTTCCGGGCACGGTGTTGGCCCGCGAGCTTCCGGCGCCTGGTGAAGAATGCACGAACTGGATCAACCCCGTCGGACCGATCGGACGACTCGACCTTTTCGACACGATTGTCAACTCGGGCGAGGTGCAGAGCGGCGCAGCGAGCTACGATAGCTCACTGGCACCCGGAGTGAATTGCGGCGTCGTCGTCAACCGTGTGCAAGCCCGCAGGTTCAACAATCCCGATACGCTGACGTTCGGTGGCGCATTCTCGCCGTCAGAACTGCTGTTCTTCGCCGACGCTCAGGGTGTCACCGGAAACGTTCGCAGCGGTCTGTCCAACGCGACGACATCGCGCACGTTCGAGATGGTCATCGTCGAGACGAACCTGAACGACTTTGACGGCTCGATCGGGACGGGATTTTCCGACGACTTCGGATTGGTCATGGAAGTGGCCGCGACCGAACCCGAGTCACCCATCGCGGTCGGCGAATTCGTCTTCCTCAGTTTCAGCGGCGGGCTTCAGGGTGCGGACATCGACATGCTCGTCGGACAGCTGGGCAACGTCCTGTTGCAGCTGATCTACCTGGACCTCGACAACCTGCACGATGTGCTGGGCATTCGGACCATAGAACAAATCTTCGTCATCGATGGAAGCGGCACGAGCGAGCCCGACGTTATCGAGGTCTTCAGCCTGAATCTATCAGCCGCCCCCGGTTCATTTGTCACTTCGGCGACTCCTGCGCATGGCGAATCGCTCTGGCGAACCAATGGCAACGTCGCACGCCTAACGTTTGACTCGAACATCACCGCCCCCGCGCAGGGAGACGTAATGATCCAGGAGCTCCTGCCCAACGGTGCGTTCGGCAACGATGTATCGAATGGTTTCTCGTTCACGATCGAGAATGACCTAGTTGGCAACCCGCGCATCCTGAAGATCGTCGACACCGGTCCGCCGAACCTGGCCCATGGTCGGTGGTATGCGATTCGACAAATCGGAGCCTGGTTCGGCGTATCACCTTTTGAGCTGCACTACGTTGTGCAAGTTGGCGACGCCGACAACAACGGTTCTGTTGTGAACACAGACGCAAGCGTAATCAACGCCGCCGTTCCATCGTTCAGCGTCAGTGATGACGATCGCCGCGACATTGACGGAGATGGAACGATCCTCAACGACGACGTCGGGTTCATGAACGGCAACATTCCATCATTCGTGGTGCCCAAACCAGGCGGACACTAGATTGAGGGATAAGCGCGGGGCGCGACCATCGTGCTGGACATCGCGATCAGGCGGTGCAGCGCCGAGTGGGCTCCGATGAGCAGAGGGAAGCAGAAACTTGCCTTACGTTTTGGAACGAATGGAAGAAGCGAACCGAGACACTGAAATGAATAGCAACAAACCGACCTCTCGACCGTGTGGACAGGACGTGCCGGCAATACGCCAGTGTACGTGTGCGCCTTTGTCCCGCCGAACCCTGTCCCGCTCGACCGTCGGCGTGCTCGCCGTCGCAGCCATCAGCGCCGTCGCCATGGGCGGGTCGGCAACGTTTACGCCGAATAGTGCGACGAGCGTACAACCTGGAACGCCGATTTCGTTTGACCTCGCCGTTTCGACCGTCGACCTTAGCGGGTTCTCGACCGCGGACATCATCATCGGCGCGAACGGCGTCACTGATCTAGCGTTCGTATACAGCCAGAATTGGCGGAACGCCTTCAGCAACGTATCACCGGTGACGCCGGACGTCGGTTTTTACGACCAAGACGTTTTCGTCGGCGGCAACAACGGAAGCAACCCCAATTCCGTGGGCACAACAGCCACCGTGGGAACGGTCACACTGTCGACGACGTGTATGGCCCCGGGCGTCTACACTGTCCAGGTCGACAGCAAGAGCGACGGGGGATCGAGCAACTTGACGTTTGAAGGCGTGCAGGAAATGCTACTCGGTTCATCCGTGTTCACCGTGGAGTGTGTGGATGCGGACGCGAACTGCGACGGGCACGTCGACCTGGCTGACCACAAACCGTTCTTGACCTGCCTGTCCGGACCGGGTGTCGCCGTGTCGCCTCCGTGCCGCGTATTTGACCTCAACGGTGACGGTGACGTGGACGTCCAAGACCACGCCGCAATCACCAAGGGTTTTACTAACTGCAAATAGAGGAGTTCGGGAATTGTGAACACCAATAGACACCGAGCCGCCCTGGTCCTGCTGGGCCTTGTCTGTCAACCCGCCCTTGCAGCAACCGCCACGTTCACGCCTATCGGTCCGGTGATCGTCGAGCGTGGTGCCGACGTGGTCTTCGAAGTCACCGTTTCGGTCGCTTCGCTGGCGTCCTTTGATGCAGCCGATGTCGTGATCGGATCCAACAGCGCGACGGATATCCAGTTTGTGTATGACGTCAACTGGACGTCAGCGTTTTCCAACACCACCCCGCCGTCAAGCGACGTCGGCTTCTACGCACAGGACGTCTTTGTCGGCGGTAACAACGCATCATCCGTGGGCACAACCGTCGTTCTCGGACGAGTGACCATCAAGACCAGCAACACGATTTCCGGAAATCACGTCGTCGCCATCGACAACAGCATCGACGGAATCAGTGGACTTACACTCGGTGGCAACACCGAGACGCTGAACGGCTCGGCGAGCTTTGAAGTGACAGCACCGGTACCCGCTGTATCAAGCTGGGGCCTTGGCGCACTCGTGCTCTTGACGCTTGCAGCAGGCACAGTCATGGTTCGGCGTAGCCCGTACGCCCTTCGGCGAGCGCACAGCAGCCCCTAACAGCCTGTGGAAAGAGTGTGGCACCGGCTCCCAGCCGGTGATCCATTCGCGATTTCCCCCTTTGGATGCGGATGTAGCCCGTTGTCGCGGGCGGATCCGCGGCTTCGAGGTTCGTGGCTAGAGATCGGAGCCACACTGCGGGTGCATGACATTTGGGGCGGCTCGCGGATCATCGAACCTGTGCGGGATTCAGTTTGCGCCGTGGTTCTTGTCAGAACCCCGAGCGCAAACGAGCGGATCCCAGCACGCTTGATTGACCACCCAAGACCCGGCGCTGGCGCTTCGGGCTCTGAAAGCTGCCCGCCGATTGTGTAACGCACCCTGTACGTGCGGCGTCGGCAAACGCACGGTGCGCGCGGTACGTAGACGTTGCCCTATACGTGAATGGGTAGGCCTCTAGCCGAAACCTACTACGCCAGCGCGGCGGCAGGCTGACTCGTCATCCCGGTAAGCCGATCACAAAGATCGACCAGTTCACCGAGTTGGGGTTTTGTGATCTGTGCGTTGGCGCCGACAGCCTCGCATTTCTTTTGGTTGTCGATGCTCACGAGCGAACTGAAGATGACCACCGGAATACTGCCGAGTTGCGGGTGTTCCTTAATACGCTGCGTAAGGTGCAGGCCGTCGATGCGTGGCATTTCGATGTCGGTGATAATCATGTCGAACACCGGTGACACTCCGGTCGCCAGTTCAGCTTCCAGCCGCTCCCACGCTTCCTGTCCATCGTTGCAGACTTCGACGTTGACGTATCCGGCCTTGGCAAGGTTGTTCTTAATGAGCATCTGCATTACGTGCGAATCCTCGGCCATGAGAATACGCTGGTGGCCACGACCTTCGTCGCAACTGATGGACTTCGCACTTTGTTCGAAGAGATCCACACCACCAACATCGAACATCAGCTTCTCGAAGTCGATCATCAACACCATATCGTCGCCGATGTGTACTACGGAAGTCACCGGCGCCTCGCGCAGACCATCGATATCCGGCACCGCGGTGACCTTACTCCAACTGACGCGATGGATTTGCTCGACGCTGTCGACCAGAAAGCCAACGCGGGCGTCATTGAACTCTAGGATCATGATCTTCCCTTTGGCCAGATCATTATCCCCGTGGCCAAGGCAGCGCTGCAAATCGATCAGCGGCGTCACAGTGTCACGAAGTTGAAAAACTCCAGCAACCGCATCGTGCAACTGCGGCAGCACCGTCACGTTGAGCGGCTCGATCACCTCGCGTACCTTAGCGACGTTCACACCGTAGCGCTGCTTGCGCAGCGCAAACACAAGCACTTCCACTTCGTTCGTTCCAGATTCAAGCAGGATGGCATGCCCGGTGGCGTTGCTCATTGGTGACTCTCCAGCGATACGTTCGATGATGTTGTACGGCACGTGTATCGACGCATGCTGCGATCAACTTGCGGTCGGGTACGTGACACCCCTATGCCAGAATCCACAGAGTACGATGTTATCGCCCGCGGCAACCAAGCATCGTTGCGCAGAAGCGGACCCGATCGGGGATCAGGTCGACCGCCCGAACTCACCGTCGCTACGGCACGGCTTGGAACGTGTTTAGGACGTCTTCTTCCGAGCCGCGCCCGTAAGGAGGCGGTCCGGTTTCAAGCGCGAAAACCGCTCCCTGACAGTCGCGGCTCGGTTCGAGGCACCGCTTCGTGAACACGCTCGTAGATCGACACACGCGCCACAACCGCTTGACACGTCGGGCCGCGCAACCTACCGTCACCGCACGATAGTCCGATCACTCATTACTGCATCAATGTCTAAATCTTTCTACATCCTCGACGGCTTCTACCAGATTTACCGCGCGTTCTATGCGCCGTTCCGTGAACTCACCAGCCCCTCGGGCGAACCAACCCGAGCCACACACGTCTTTTGCCAGATGCTCCTTAAGCTCATCCGCGATCGTCAACCGGACTTCCTGGCCATGGCGCTGGATATTGACGACGCCACGACCTTCCGACGAGAGCTCGACCCGCAATACAAAGCCACACGAGACCCGGCGCCCGAGGGGCTGCACATCCAGGCGGACCGCATCATCCAGATCGTCAAAGCACTGGGCATCCCCACGTACGCCCTGAGAGGCTTCGAAGCGGACGACCTGATGGCCACCATGGCGGAACGAGTGAACGACCAAGACGTGCAGGTCCTTCTCGTTAGCCGCGACAAGGATCTGGAGCAGCTCATCACCGACCGTGTTCATCTGTTCGATGTCGCCAACGATGAGTTCCTAGATGCCGGTGCTCTCGTGGAAAAGAAAGGCTTCAGCCCGACGCAAGCCGTCGACATTCAGACATTAACGGGTGACGGTACCGACAACATCCCCGGCGTGCCCGGAATCGGCAACAAGACAGCCGTCAAGCTGATCAACAAGTACGGCTCAGCCGGCGCCGTGCTCGAACACGCGAACGAGCTGACACCGAAGATGAGCGAGCGCGTGCGTGCGTTCGCCGACCAAATCGACTTGACCAGAACACTCGTCACACTCCGCCGCGACGCGCCGATGAAATTCTCGCTCGACGATTGCACAACGACAGCGCTGAACTTCGCCGCACTGCGTCCAATCTTCGCCGAGCTGGATTTCCATCGACTGAGTGAACGCATCGACGAATTGTGCGACGGCGAAAGTGATTCAACAGACACGCCACCGCCGCAGCCCGATTCCGCAAAGCCCGGAACGTACAAGCTGGTCAATACGGAAGCCGCATTGGACGAATTTGCGCAGCAGCTCGGATCACAAAAAACATTCGCCTTCGATACGGAAACCACGGGGCTCAACCCGGTCACGGCTCAGCTAGTCGGGCTCTCGTTTTCCTGGAAGTCGGGAGAGGCGTACTACATTCCCATACGCGCCGCCATGGGAAGCGTGCTTCCCGTCCCTCTCGTCGTGCAGCAACTCGCGCCGATCATGGCCAACCCCTCGATTCTCAAGATCGGGCAAAACCTCAAGTACGACGTGCTCGTATTGCGGCAAGTCGGCATGGACGTGAACGGTCTGGCGTTCGATACAATGATCGCAAATTTCCTACTCGACCCGCTGGCCCGCTCGCATTCACTGGACGGCATGGTCAAACGATTCTTCGGGCACGACATGATCCCAATCACCGAGTTAATCGGCAAGGGTAAGAACCAGATCACGCTGGATCAGTTGGACGCTGCGGTGGTCGGCGATTACGCAGCCGAAGATGCGGACTTCACGTGGCGTCTCTACGAATCGCTCGAACCACAAATGACCGGGAGTCACGTCGAGAGACTCTTTCGCGAGACAGAAATGCCACTGGTTGAGGTGCTCGCGGAAATGGAGCACACGGGCATTGCGCTCGATCAACCGTTGCTCAAGCGGTTGGGCGAATCGATGGGCGATCGGATGATCGAACTGACGCGCGACATCCACAAAGCCGCCGAACATGAATTCAACATCGATTCCACGAAGCAAATTGCGGCTGTCCTGTTCGACGAACAAGGGCTCACCCCCGTCAGAAGAACCAAGACCGGTCGCAGTACCGACGCGGAAACGCTCCGTACGCTCGTCACCCAAACCGATCATCCGATCCCCAAGCTCGTGCTCGAATACCGCGAGTTGGCCAAGCTCAAGAGCACCTACGTCGAAACACTACCGAAAATGGTTAGCGATCGAACCGGACGCATTCACGGATCGTTCGACCAAACCGGCGCCGTCACCGGCCGCTTGTCGTCAAGCAACCCCAACCTCCAAAACATACCCATCCGAACCGAGATGGGGCGTCGTATTCGACAGGCCATCATTCCGAGTTCGGCCAATTCTGTGCTGCTCGCCGCTGACTACTCGCAAGTCGAGCTCCGCCTGCTCGCCCATTTTTGCAAAGACGAAGCGCTGCAGGCTGCGTTCCACAGCGGGTTAGACATTCACAAGACAGTCGCCGCGCAAGTACACGGCGTAGAGCTTGACGCCGTCACCAGCGAGCAACGGAGCGCAGCCAAAGCGGTGAACTTCGGCATCATCTACGGGCAGTCCGCATTCGGTCTCGCGAAAGGACTTGGTATCGGTGTTTCGGAGGCTCGCGCTTTTATCGATGCCTATTTCGATCGGTACGCCGGCATTCGAACCTTCATCGACGAGTGCGTCGCCCGCGCCCGCGAGCTCGGCTACGTCGAGACCATCCTCGGAAGAAGGCGTCCCGTGCCCGAACTGCAATCGCGCAATCGGCAACAGGTGTCACTGGGCGAGCGCATCGCGGTGAACACGATCGTCCAAGGCTCTGCCGCAGACCTGATCAAACGAGCCATGATTAACATCCATAGTGACCGCAAGCAGGGTACACACAACGCCGACTTGCTCATCCAAGTACACGACGAACTCGTGTTCGAGGTATCACTCGACGAAACCGATGCCGCCGCAAGTCTCATCCGAAAGCGTATGGAGGGCGCCATGTCCCTGTCCGTACCGCTGGTTGTCGACATCGCATGGGGGGCCACATGGGCAGACACCAAGTAACCTAAGGCTTCGACCGCGCTCGCGAGTGACGTCCAATCCCAATCGCTCCGATCAACGTCACGGGTCCACAACGTCGAGCTATCGGACACGCCGACAGCGAACTATGTTTGATCAGGATTCACGTTTGCGCATCGAAACAACACTGCTCAACCTGGTTCCCATAACATCGGTCACCGCCCGCACCGTCATCATGCGCTTCAATCTGCGGACGTCGGATCGATGAACGCTTTGCGCCGGAAGAGTGTGATAACCGTGTTACACGAACATCGAGATCGCTCATGGAGGCCACCGCGAGAATCCGATGTTCCTCGGGGCTTCTATGTTGCTGATGCCGCACGACTTGCTGGGTAGACGTTGACGAATGCGTCCGCCGTTCCCCCTGGCCTAATGGCGAAACCGTTCGTTACGAATGCTGCGAAGACAACCGCGTGGGAGCCCTGACCGAATGACCGATGCCGACACTCAGTGGGAGGAACTGCTCGACCGCGAGATCGCTGTGGCCAAGCTCCCGCTGAAGAAATCGCAATGCGTCGCCCAACCGCAGGACGACGCAGACGCCGACAAGGCCCGGCGCGGGCGCCGAGTCTCGGTCAGCTCGCTACACCTTGAGGTCACACGATCGCTGACCGAGGGGCTCGTACTTCGCCACGACGTGTACGACGAGCACGACGAACTGCTCTTGCCGGCGCGCACCGAACTTACGAAGCGATTCGTGCAAATACTTCGGGACCGCGATATCGCCACGGTCTGGCTGCGTCCGACGACGACACCACCGATCGAACACGACAGCTCGATCGCCGGCATCCCGCACACGGTCCCCAGTCAACAGTTGGATGAACGCCTCGCTGGCGAACTGCTGATCACGATTCCGCTTAGCTCGGTACCCGGTTGGCGCCGCCCGCGACTACCCATCGATGACTTCAAGGCCCAAGCGCGTCGCGGTGTCGAACACCACGAATCCGTCAGCACCGCCGTGTCCGACGTGTGCGACTCACTGCGCGTTGGTCGTAGGATTGCGGTCCACGAACTAAAACACAACTTGGGATGTTTCGTGGACTGGGCGACGGTAGACTTCGATCTGCTTCCACTCGTCGTGGCGTTACAACATTCCGGCCCCGAATACCTGTTCGATCACTGCGTCAACACCGCCATGCTCAGCATGGCCATTGGATCGCAGCTTGGCCTCGACCGAGAGTGCATCACAACGCTCGGACTCGGTGGGCTGCTCCACGACATCGGCATGCTCCGCGTACCGTTGACCATCCGCATGGGCCGTGGCGAACTCTCCGAGCGCGAGTGGCACGAGATTTATCGTCACCCTTTGCACACGCTGGACATGCTCACCTCGCTGCGCGGCGTGCCACAGCCGGTCCGCTTCGTCGCGTACCAGGCCCACGAACGACTCAACGGAACCGGTTACCCACGTGGACGATCGGGGAATCAGCTACACACCCTAGCCAAAATTATCGCGATCGCAGACGTGTACGCCGCCATGACCCGATCGAGGCCATACCGGGAGGCCATGGTACCCTACGTCGCCGCCAAGAGCATGGTGATAGACGCTTCGGTCGACAAGTTTGATCGAGACTTGGTGCGGACGTTCCTGGACACGCTGTCACTGTTTCCAATCGGCAGTCGTGTCGGACTCAGCGACGGATCGATCGCACGCGTTATGAGGGCGAACCCAAGGGCCCACACCGCCCCCGTCGTGGAGCAACTCTCGGCAGACGGAAGCCCGATCGGTCAGATTCTCGACCTGTCAGAGGATAACACGCCCACAGTCATTTCTGTCGCGTAACGCACAATCGAACGGCCAATCAAGCGGGCGTGGACGCGCAGACGCCAAGCCTACGCATCCAGATAGGGTTCGATGGGAAGCTCCATCACGATCTCGTCGTGGATTTGGACGCCACCCTCGCCGACCAACGGGATTTCCGGCTTCTGCATTCGCGCTTCGTCCACAACACCGACGTTTACTGCGGTCATGCGAAACCCGAGACGCTGATAAAACTTGATCGCGCGAAGTCGATCGTTCGTCGTGGTCAACCAAATACGATTCCAGTGTTCTGATCTGGCGTGTTCCACCGCCTGCAACATGAGGGATGAACCAATCCGCTCGCCATCCAGCGTGCTGTTGAGCGTAAGAATTTCCATGACTTTGTCTTCGACGTGAAAGGTGAGCAAACCGACGATGTCGCCGTCGCGACGTTCGAGCAAGCCCTGCTCCCGGTGCGGATAGAACTCGTGACCACGGCTCATCACCTTGCGGCTTTGCCAATGTCGCTCGATGAAAAGAGCCACCTCTTCGCGGTCACCGTCCTGGACTTGCCCTCGTGTCATCGGTTGTTGGTCCTCTGTGAGTCGATATCGATGGGCTGAAACGACAGGGGCGATTCACCCGCCAGATCGACACGCCGGGACGCGGCTCCACCGCCCCACCGTTTGCGATCAAGCCGCAACGCAAGCATGAACGTCAACTTTGTGCGGAGATTGTACCACGTTCACACGCGCACAGCCAGCGACCCCAACACCATCGTCGGGAGCGATACGCTACATCAATCGCCCCGGCACACGCTTGCAACGCCTTGTGTCAGGATTTCGTAACACGGAAGCACGGCACGTGGCGAACGGCCGAAAACCCGCAATCTGGAAATCCTAGCGCACCCTGTTTTGCCCACCGGACCGCTCACGGATATAGTACGGCGCATAGGAGTCTTTGGGTCGACGCAAAAGAAACTAAGGAACACAATGGCTGACAAACAACTCGACATCATATTCACCGCGCCGCATCCGGACGATCTCGAGATCGGCATGGGCGGCACCATCGCAAAAATGGTTCATCAGGGCTACCGCGTCGGCATGATTCACATGACCAACGGCGAGCCTACACCACGAGGCACGCCCGAGACGCGCATGAAGGAAATGCGCGCAGCAGCCGACGTGCTTGGCGTTCAAACATGCGACATGTTGGGTTTGACCAACCGCGTACTCATGGACGGACCCGAAGCGCGCTACGCACTCGCCACGGCTCTACGCCGATACCGTCCCAAGATTGTGGTCGGGATGGCCGGACGAACGCCGGGCGCATCGCCGGACCACTACCAAGCCCAACTTATCACCGAAGCGTCGCGTTTCTATTCGCAACTCACCAAGTGGAATGATCGTTTCGACGACACGGAACCATGGCGAATGGACCACTTGGTATACAGGCCGGTCCGCATCGCGGCGGACATTCCCCACTGGCACACTCAGTTTGTGGTCGACATAACAGACACGATCGACCAACAGATCGACGCCATCCGCTGCTACCGTACGCAGTTCGACGGCGAACGCCTGGAGGGTTTGGAGCATTACGTTCGCTCCGGCGCCGGCGTCGAAGGGTCATCGGTGGGCGTTCGCTTCGGCGAACGATACGCCCTGCCAAGACCCCTGGGCGTCAGCGACATGATGTCCGCGCTGGGAGATTGGAAGATCCCACCGCCGTTCAAGACCACAGACCAACCCGCGACAACGTAGGTCAACGTACGCCCCGACGCGGGGAAGGAGTTTCGCGTGGATATTCTACTCAACGGTCAACCGATAGAATCGAACGCCATGTCTCCAGAAACAACGCTGGAGCAGGCACTACGAACTGTCCAAGCCGACCACTGCGACGACGACAGCGTGATCGTCACGTTTAGTTGCGATGGCGCGGAAGTTCCCGCAGAAGCGATGTCCGCCGCGCTGGAGAAAACTGTCGATTCGTTCGGACTTCTGGACGTCGTCACGGGAGCCAAAGCCAGCCTCGTAGCAGACGCGATGGCCCAATCCGCACAATGCATCGACGAGAGTGACACAGCTCGCGAGCGTATCGCCGAACTACTCACGGAAGGCAAGACGACCGAGGCAAGTCAAACACTTGGGGAATGCTTCGCCGTCTGGCAGCAAATCCATCAAGCCGTCGCCCAATCCATTCAAATGCTCGACATCGATATCGAAGACAGCCACGTCAACGGCGATCCGATCGCGAGCCTGATCACCCGTCCCAAAGAAACGCTACTCCAAATCAAGGGTGCGTTAGAGTCTCAAGACTTTGTGTTGCTTGCCGACATCCTGCAATACGAATTCGGCGAAGTGACACAATCGTGGCATAAACTTGTCGGCTGGATCGAGGAAGAGGCCGCAAGAAAAACGACCGAATCTCCGGCTCCATAGAGACCGACCGACGCACTTACTCGAATCGGCCTCGATAACGCAACGCCGGATACTTCACGGCGTTCTTCTTCATCTTGTCGCGCAACGTCGACGACAAGTCGATGTCCATCGTTTGTGCAAAGGACAGGACATACGCCAGAATGTCGGCAAGCTCTTCGCCGATCGCCGCCATCTTGGTGTCGTCGTCTCGAACCGCATCAAGCTCGTCCGAACGAAGCCACTGGAAATGCTCCATCAACTCGGCGGCTTCGATGGCGATGGAACTCGAAAGGTTCTTCGGATCGTGGAACGGTTCCCACGCGCGTTCGGCGACAAACGCGTCCACGAGCTGGATCAGTTCCGCCACCGTCGTCGTATCATCGCGCAAGGGGATTCACTCCAATTATCAATCATCCACACAATCGCCCGACCTGAATCTACAGGTGTGCCGCAGCTCACGTGCGTCGTCACGACTCACGTAACGGGTTCGTCCGATCCGAGTCGCCACCGTGAGGGAGCGATGTCCAGCGGTCACTACCGGCTTCAAGACGTCCGCTTCATTGCCGGCGCGGCTCGGTATACCCATCATCCGATCTGAGACAGAGCTAGTTTCGACGCCGTTGTCGTTGCGGACCGACGGCATCAACGGCACGCCCGCGCGAGTCTTCGCAGACATACTCCACCTGATCGCTCGTAAACGACGCATCGCCCTTGATGACGATTTGCTTCTTGGTTTCCGACTCAATCTGACCAAGGGCGGCTCGCTTCAGGTTAAGAATACGGTACGCCACTTCACTGGCTACCGTGACCACAACCTTGTCGACGTTCTGCCGATTGGTCGCCACCTGAATCACACGCATCACGTCGAGCACAACAGACTCAGCCATTTTTACGACGCCGCTTCCTTTGCAATGCGGACAGTCGTCGAAAATATTCTGCGTGATCGAAGGCCCGCGGCGCTGCCGCGTCATCTGCATAAGCCCATACTTGCTGATGGGAAGAATCTTAGCGGCCTCCTTGTGTCGTTTCAGCGATTCACGCATCGTCCGCTCCACGTCTCGGTTGTGTCGCGCCGCACGCATATCCACGAAGTCACAAACGATCAGCCCGCCGAGGTCACGAAGACGAAGTTGCCGCGCTATTTCCTCAGCGGCTTCCATGTTCAGGCGATAGGCCGCATCTTCCGCGTCGTCATTCAAACGCGCTCGCCCGCTGTTCACATCGATGGCGACCAACGCCTCCGTCGAATCAATCACGAGCGATCCGCCCGACGCGAGCGGAACGTGTCGCGAGTGAATCCGCTCGATCTCGTCTTCAATACCGTATCGATGGAACATGGGCTCGCGTTCGTCGTACAACTCTACGGCCACCTTCGATCGGGGCATGGCGATGCGCAGGAACTCGGTCACCTGCGGCACGGTCTCCGCGTTATCCACGACGATGCGGCGGAAGTCCGTCGTGACGACGTCGCGAAGCGTTCGCGCCACCAAGTCCGTTTCCTGATACAACGCCGCCGGCGTTCGAGATTTCTTAACGCGATCAGCCACGTTGCGCCACAACCGCATGAGGTATTGCAAGTCTCGTTGCAGCTCTCGCTTAGTTCGACCAAGACCGGCTGTTCGCAGAATGAAACCGATACCGCTGGGAAGTTCCAAGTCGGCGAGAAGATCGCGCATCGTTCGCCGATCCATCTCGTCCTCGATTTTTCGAGAGACCCCGTGGCGACTCATTCCAGGCATCATGACCAGGAACCGACCGGGAATGGAAAGGTACGTGGTCAACGTTGGCCCTTTGGTGCCCACGCCTTCCTTGGTCACCTGAACGATCACCTCGTCGCCGCGCCGAAAACAGTCTTGGATGGGCGGTCGCTGGTGTCGCGGGATTTTGCGCCCCACTTCCTCAGAACCGGAAGTCGGGTCGGGAAAATATTGCGGCTGCACATCAGAGATGTGCAGGAACCCATTTTGCGGAAGCCCAAACTCGACGAACACAGCCTGTATGCTCGGCTCGACGTTGCAGATTCGACCCTTGTAAATACTGCCCACGTGGGACTGCGTGGCCGTGCGCTCGATGAACAGTTCTTCGAGGCGTTTCTGATGAAGCACGGCGATACGGCACTCATCGCCGGCGATCGTATTGACTAGAAGTATTCGCGTGCCGCGCTCGGCGGATGTGGTCGACTCGCTCGCTTTCTTCGTTCGTTCCTTTGCCGCCGTCTTGGCGGCGGTCTCATGGCCGGTCTCGGCGTTCGCGGTTCGCTTCGGTGTGGCTGATTCAGCAGTTTCTTCGCGGTTCGCGGATTCGGCGGTTCGCCCCCCTCGACCTGATCTTCTTCGAGGTCTGGCGCGTCGCTCCTTGACCTCCGCCGACTCCGGCTGAGCAGGAACGTCAGCGCGATCTCCCTCGCTCGCTTCAACCTCCGGCTCGGCCGCCGCTTCTTCAGCGTGTGCCTTGGCCTTCGCGGCCGACCCACCGCGCCCTCGGCTCCCACGCCGCCGCCTCGACGGTCTCGCTGCCGACGCATCGTCCGCAGGGGCTGCGCGGACCTCCGCGGCGACCGGAACAGACGGAGTAAGCTCATTGGGAGAGTCCGTCGATTCCGGCGACTCTGGCGACACTGCAACCTTCTCGGCGGCCGCCACTTTTTTAGTACGTCGTTTTCGGCGGCGCGGTGCGCTCGGCAAGTCCACCGGCGCCGAATCCTCGACCTTGGTCGCAGGAGCGCCGGCCGAAATCTTGACGTCAGCCAACTCGACTTGTTGCGCCACCGCCGGCGCAGAATCGACCGGCGCGACCTTGGCGTCAACCGGCTCAGTTTTCTTTGGCGAACGACGCCGTACACTCTTCTTTCTTTTGGGTTTCTTAATCTCTTTTGATGTTTCAGTCATGAATTGCTACTCTTCTTCGTTTGCACTTGCCAGTCGACGGATATGCGCCGAATTCGGTTGTTGATCGACGTGTCATCGAAACCTAAAAGGGCGGCGACTTCCGCCGGCTTTGCGGTTCCCGCCTGCGTGACGATCAACGTAAACTCGACGACCCGATCCAAGACCTCAATACGATCCAGGAACGGACGAACATCCATCGACTTGGCTGGTTTATTGTCAGGACCGGTACGCTGAATCGGAAGCTCGGTCGCGCTGAGGAGCTCCCCCACACGCGACTCAAGACTAGCTGTTTCCAACCCTTCCACATTCAGTCGGTACCGGACACGATTTGGTTGCATACGCGCACCCTGTTCGAGCAAGCGTACATCAGTCATTGTAATCCCTGCGGGCATCTGCCTCGCCAACGCGCGGCAAGCTTCCGCCCCGTCGACATCCCGATCGAATTCGACGACAAGCACGTCGACGTCAGTGCCTATGCCGACCGGACGGGGCAACGGAAGCGAGATTCGCGGGTGCGGATTGAACCCCTGCGTAAAGTGTACGGGTAACGCAGCCCGAGCCAGAGCGCGCTGAAATAGACGCGCCGTGTCATGGTGCGAAATGAATCTGAGATCACCGTCCACGCTGAACGTAAACGCCAACCGTGGGCGAATCGTCAACTCTTCCGACGGTGAATTCACTGGACATCCCATAACGTAGTTCTCATCACAAAGACAGCCACCGTCAACGCTCGCGCGCCGAGAGACTATTCCCTACACCGGTTCCTCCGGGAGGATCTTTCGTGTTCTGCTCCGCAGATAGTTCGATACCTGCCGTGCCGTCTCAAACCCCAACGCTCGACCGGCAAGACGCTGCGCCTGCGGCACGGTGATCAATCGAATGAGTTTCTTGATCTCGCCGATGTTCGCCGGCGCCATAGAAAACTGTCGCAGACCGATACCGACGAGGAATATCGCATACAACGGTTCGCCCGCCATCTCTCCGCAAATCCCACAATCGACCTCGGCTCGCTTGCATACGCGCACCACGTCGCGTAGAACGCGCAACACCGCCGGATGCGAAGCAGTGTAAAACTGAGACACGCGCTCATTGCCCCGGTCCACCGCCAGAAGATACTGCACCAGATCGTTGGTCCCGATACTGATGAAGTCGACCTCGCGACAGAATTCCTTGATCTGAATCGCAGCCGCAGGTGTTTCGAGCATCATCCCCACCTTGATGTCGCGATTCCAGGGAATCCCTTCCTCCTCCAAATCCTCCATGGCGTCGTGCAGTGTCATCTTGGCCTGGCGAAACTCCATCAGGCTGGTGATGAGCGGGAACATCACACGAACGTCGCCTTCGACAGACGCACGGAGGATCGCCCGCAACTGCACCTTGAACAAGTCCAAACTTTGCAGGCTGTAGCGAATCGATCGCAATCCCAACATCGGATTGCGCTCCTGCTCATAACTTCGCTCTTGCGTGTACTTGTCCGCACCGAGATCGAACGTACGAATCGTAACAGGACGGCCACCGGCGCTTAGAATCGCTTCGCGATAGGCGCTGTATTGTTCGTCCTCTGACGGCGCCCCTTCCGGTCTGAGGAATAGAAACTCCGTCCGGTATAGTCCCACGCCAGCCGCGCCCTTGTTCACGCCAATCGCGACCTCATACGGGAATTCGATGTTGCAATGCAGGTCGATCGGAACGCCATCGCGTGTGACGGCCGCGAGCCCGCGCATTTCGTCAAGTTGTCCGCTAAGGCGGATATGGGCCGCTTCGCGCGCGCGATACTCCAAGAGCGCCGGTTCGTTGGGGTTGGTGACGACGATCTGATTTGTGCCATCGATAACCACCCACTCCCCACCGCTAACCCGAGTGGAAATATCCTTGAGACCCACGACACCGGGTTTGCCCCACGATCGCAGCAAGATGGCGGTGTGCGACGTGGCGGCACCCGCGTCGAGCGCTACGCCGATCACCTTCGTATCCGCAAGGCGGGCTGTCTGACTCGGCGTCAAATCGTGCGCGATGAGGACGACGGGCTTGGTCAGCTTCGATAGATCCTCTCGCGTTTCACCCAAAATGCTGCGTAGCAGACGCCGCTCGATATCCTGCACATCACGAATACGTTCCACCAATAGCGGGTCTTTCATCTGGAGGAAGCGGCGTTGATAGTCGCGCATGACGCGGCTCGTCGCGTATGCGGCCGACCAGAGGCGATCGCGAATCAGCGTCTCGATGTTCGAGCGCAAGCGCGCATCTTTGAGAATACCAATATGCCATTGAAACACGTTGGCGGCGTCGCTTCCCCAGTTCGCGTTGAGCGTCTCCGCCTGATGCCCCAACTCAACAATCGATGCCTCGCAGGCGAGAACGACACGGTCAACTTCAGCAGGAACCGCATTTGCAGAGACAGCGCGGAAGGGTATGCGAAACTGCTCAGCCTCCAGAACCACGGCTTCGCCTATGGCGACGCCGGTAGCAACCGAAATGCCTCGAAGAATCTCCATGTGTGATTCGGACCTCCGGTCCGTGCGATCGACTCGTTTGCCAAGTCGACGCCGTCGTGCGTCCGCGGCCGGCGCCGCGCCGTACGAGGATACGCTGGCCGTGCCTGCTCCATCCCCACAGCCAATTTATTCAGACGCCGACTCTGGATGAACGCCGAAGCCATGACAAACCAGCTCAGCCAATGCGTCTGCAGCCGCTTGAGCATCCGGTCCATCGGTTGCGATGCGCAACGTACATCCTTTCGTCGCCTCAAGAAGCATCATCTGCATGGCGCTCTTCCCGTCGACCCGCTCGCCACCTGCGCGCGTCACGTTAATTACCACAACCTGCGACTTGAATCGTGACGCAAGGTCAACGAACTGCATCACCGGCCGCGCGTGCAAACCTGCTTTGTTCGGTATCTCGACTTCGCGCACATACGTGGTCTCGGCGTCAGACACTCGGCATCCACCTACTGAAAATCCCTTGAGACCGGTCGGGCTCCGAACCAGCCCAAGCATGTTACGAACTTGGGGCGTCGTCCACTTCCGAGATGAGGTCAACGATGGCCTCGCGCGTTTCCGATTGCCGAAGGAATCGGCGGTAGGTCTCGCGCTGCAAGCATCGAAAAACCTTCTCCATTGCGGCCAGATGATCATCTTGGGCGTCTTGAGGGCTGAGCAACATTACTACTGTATAGACCGGCGAACGATCCAATGCTGCAAAATCGACACCGTGGCTCGAACGCCCGATCGTCGCAACCATCTTCTCGACGCAGGCGTGTTTGACGTGCGGCACCGCCACGCCTTTGCCGAAACCGGTACTACCCGACTTCTCTCGCGCAATCGTCGCCCGCACCACCGTCTCAACGTGCTCCTGTTGAATAGCGCCGTGCTCCGCCAGCGACTCGGTCAATTCTCTAATGACGCCGTTTCGATCGGTCGCCTGAAGGTCAGCGATGATCGAAGGGCCGTGTATTAGCTCGGAAAGCTTCATGAAAAACCCACTCCCGTAATACGTCCGCCCGACATGCCTAGGGTCGTGCGCCAACGATGGCTCATCGAATACTTGCGATTACTCACTGACAACATCTCCGGACGTATCCGTCTTGCCGTCATGCTTGTGGTCGCGAGTTTTTTCCTTGTGTCGGCGCAGCTGCCGCTCGAGTTTGTCCACGACTTGATCAACCAGAACCATAGTTTCTGGTCCTGAGTCGTGGGCGACAAAGGTATTTTTCTGATCCGCACGCACGATTATTTCCAACTTGAACTGCTCCGCCTCGTGATCCACAATCACTTCGATCTCGTGGATCCGATCATAGAATTTCGTCAGCTTCCCAGCTTTGTCGTCGATATACGCGCGTACTTGGTCATTCACCTTGACATGGCGTCCAGTTACTTTGATCTGCAAGGAAACCCTCCCGCATCGTTTGAGCCTACTTCAAGAGCGTGGCCGGCGCCCACTGCGCCCGGCCCCTTCACGCGGAAGAACCACCAGAACGTCCCGTCTCCAAGACCATCGATTCGCCATCCGGCTTGATGACACCACCGCTGATCGTGAAACGAAGAGCCTCGTCGATCGTCATATCCAAATCAATCACGTCCGTCTTCGGAACCTGTATCACATAGCCGGTCACCGGCGTTGGCGAACTCGGAATGAAAACAGTCGCGAGATCACCGTCGACCCGCCGCTGCACGTTCCTCATCGGTGTACCCGTCCGAAGCCCGAGCGACCAAACGCCCTTCCTCGGGTACTCAACCGCCACGACACCGGAAAACTCAACGGTTCCATCCGTCAGCAGGAAATCCGTAACCTGCTTGATATTGGAATACACAGCCCGGATGACCGGTATTTTCTTCAGTATCCCTTCCACCGCTCGCCATGACGCACGACCGAGAAAGCTGGCAAGGAAAAAGCCAGTGAAGTATACGAGAATGATGGCGATCAGGAAACCAACAACATGGAAGTGGTATTTCGCGAACGCGATCTTCCACGCAGCATCGTTCCGAGCGCGGCGAGCGACTTCGAGGATGGATGCGTCAGACCCGTCTGGCCTGTCTTGAAGCAACCCTTCATAATTGACGATAATCTTGTATTCGACGGTAAGCCGGCGACCGAGGTTGTCCCATTCGTTGATCGCCGTACCGTACGTCAACGAATCCTGCTCCGGATTCACGAGCGCTGGTGACGGTTCCTCACGAATCACCGAACAAAGACCGCGAAGACCTTCCGTGATGTAGAAACCCACGTTATCGTTGATCAGTCGGTACGCCCACACCATGAGGGCAAACGTAAGGAGGGTAGGGACGAGGGCGCCAAGGCCCCTCAGGAAGAATCGCCGGAAGTCATCGGAAAATCGTTGGCCTGCCACGCGATCCTTCGCCAAGCGGAGACCGTGTCCGCATTCAGGGCCGACCGTCTCGGTCCATGAAATACGGCCTAACTAGCTCCACAGGCTACTCTATGGGCCGCCGCGCGAACCGTCAACCGAATCCGGCGTGTCCGCTCGCCACAAAGGTGTATGAATTGAACATTGCCCAGCAACGAGAAGACCCCGCGTACGCCACCCGAACACTCGCCGCCACTGTCGCCCTGCTTGCGATGAGCTGTGGGCTGGCTTGGTCGCTTACCGGCCGCGCGCATACCACCCCGCTACGTCCCCCCGTCGTCGTGCGTGATTGGTCGCTTTCGTTTCAGCCGCCGACGGGGTTCGAGTCGGTACAGTCCGGCCGCACGCTCATCGGTCCGACGCTGATGATGCAGGGCACCACACGGTCGGCACTGCCTGCGACGATCGCCGTGTACCAAATCGAAGGGTTCGATCGCGGTGAGGAGCGACAGGTTTGCGAACGTGTCTTCCGAATGCATCTCAGCGGCCGATCGCTGGACGAGACCGAACATCAGACCCGCTTCGACCAATCCGTCGGCGCGCTTCGCGCAGTCGAAATTCGCGTCGACTCCTTGGGCGCCCTGGTCCGCTCCGTCGTGCTGCCCTCAGGCGTCGCCTACGCTGTCTGGCTGGGCGTGGACACCGCATCCATACCGGTCGACATCGCCGAGGATTTCGACCAGATGTGCGACTCATTCACCTTCGATGAGCAATAACCCTGGAGCGTGCCAGAACGCTCGTTCCACTCTCAAAAGAGAGGCCGCCCCTTCTTCCGCTCAGCACCAAGTTAACCCGGATAAATTTTTCAGACTTTGCACAATCCCCCTATTGTCCAAGACCGCAAGAAGTAGGAACCGAGTGCGGCGACGCCTTCTGGGAAACGGCCTAGGTAGCACCCAAGTCGCTTCCCAAGGCTGCAAGACAGATTGGGCGGAGTCAAAACCGATGTGGGTGCCCCATTCTTCGCGTCACGTTGTAACGCGCCACACGAAAGCACAGGTGTCCGGTGACGCGAAGGGCGGGGCACTGCTGGACTTCCCGTATTCTGTCCGTCCCCCACCCTTCGCCTACGGTGAAGAATGGGGCACCCGGCGACCGTGTGATGCAGCCGCTTCCCAAAGCACCACGGAATTCTCTTGGAATCATCGTCGTTGCGCGTTAGCCTCTCGGACACGGTCGAAGCATATCGGGGCCGGACCCACGAGTAGCAAGGTCATCGCCAAAGTTTAGTCGGGATCGCCTGCAACATGTCCAAGCGCCGCGCGACAACCAGTGAATTGCACTTCGCCGGCGCGGGCCGCCTCCGCGCATTCACCATCCTAGAGTTGCTCGTCGTTTTCTCGATCATAGCATTCCTCGTAGCGCTTCTTGTTCCGAGCTTAGACAAAGCGCGCGAACAGGTTCGGCGGGTCGTCTGCTCGAACAACCTGCGACAGTGGGGCACGGCCACGCAGTTCTACTTGGAGGACTACAAAGAACGCCTGCCCACCGAGGGTACGTTCCTTCGCGGCGGAATCTATGCATCAGGCACGTGGTACAACGAGTTGCCATCCTACCTCGGCCTCCCGGCGTACCGCGACTTGGACGGCGCCAATGACGCGATCCGCGAGTTGCCCAATGTTCATGCGTGGATTTGCCCGTCAAAAAACCGAACGGATGCGTTCAAGAGCGGAAGCGGAAAAAACCAAATACACTACGGCATGAACCAGGTTCTCGACGGTCTCGGCAAAGCGCCGGACGGATCGCGCGACGCGCCGGGGTTCCCGGATCAAGGTACGCACTTCGTACACGCGACGATCTATCGCACGAAACCGTCGACTGTGTTATTGTTCGATATCGCGCCAAACTCGCCAGCCGGCACGCCGCGACAGGTGGCGACGAAGTATCAACGAAGCTACCAAGGTCGCCCGATCGGCGAGTTTCACGGAGACTACGCCAACATGCTATACATCGATGGCTCCGTGGGACACTGCAAGACCGATAACCTGGTGACCGATCGAAACTTTCGATACGGCGACGTCGTTTGGAATGACCCGAAGCTCTACTGGGGATACCCGCAACCGTAGCAGCCGGTTGATGAAGTGTGGCACCGGCTTCCAGCCGGTGAGCCGTTAGCAGCCCGTTGAAAAACTCAACCTAGCGGTCCCACCTAGTGCAGGTTCACACGTCCTTTTGTGGGTTTTCGGATTGGCCCGTCGGTTCGTGCGGCATCAGGGCCGTGGGCGCCAGCCAACGGACTGTGGGTCCACCGCTAGCGCGGTGGGCTCTGACCCGCGCGCCTGGTTCCGGTCGTGCGGGCGGCGACAACCCGAAGATTAAGGTGTAGCACTGCACTAATCGTGCGGCGTGCGGCCAAAAATGCGGCACATCGTTTCAGCAAACTACGAGGAGGGCCTCCCCTTATGCTTGTCGGAATTCTTTCGGATAGCCACGGTAGACATCTGGCCGTGCGTCGCGCTGTCGAGGTTTTTGATCGACATGGCGTGGGGCACACCATTCACTGCGGCGATGTCTGTGGCATGAACGTCTTCGACGAATTGGTCGACCGACCGTGTACATTCGTCTGGGGCAATATGGACTTCCCCGACGACGCCCTCTTGACCTACCTGAACTCAGTAGGATTGTCCGCACCCCACGCCAAACCCACGCGCGTCACCCTCGAAGGAAAATCCTTCGCAGTATTCCACGGTCACGAACAAGGGTTTGACGAGGCGGTCGAGAACCTTCAGGTGGACTACCTACTCCATGGCCACACACACATCGCTCGCGACGAATCCCGAGGCAACACGCGAATCATCAACCCCGGCGCACTGCAACGCGCAAGAACGAAAACGGTCGCTACCCTCGACACAGCAACCGACCAACTCACGTACCACGAAATCACAGGAGGGTAACTTCTGCTGGTGCGTCCTGCTGGAGCGTAATTCTTTTCTCGCACCTACGCTTCCCGATACCCCCGCTGGTGCGTGAATCCTTTCTCGCACCTATGCTTCGCGGCATCCTGTTCTAAGAATCGCCGCAGCCTCAATCGCCAGGCCGCTTGAGCTTCAGGGACGAGATAGGAATCTCGTCCCAGCACGATAGGAATCTCGTCCCAGCACGATAGGAATCTCGTCCCAGCACGATAGGAATCTCGTCCCAGCGTGCCTTCCGAGGAACCGCTGGTGCGTGAATCCTTTCTCGCACCTGTGCTTCGCGGGCTCACTCCCCGGCTTGTATGTACGCCATTAGTTTGTACGCCAACCTCGCCGCAAGAAACTCCGTAACGACCTGTCCTGGAATCGGCATCACTTCGACGATGTCGGCGCCGACGATGTTCTTCTCCGCCGCAACCAACCGCAATAATCCCGTCACCTGATACCAGTCAAGCCCCCCCGGTTCCGGCGTGCCCGTACCCGGCGCGAACGACGGATCGAACCCATCGATGTCAATCGTCACATAGACGTTGTCGCCAAGATCGCCGAGTACGCGGTCGACCCAATCGTCTTGCATGTAGCAGTCGCGGGCGGTGACGGGCGAAATGGGCTGGGTTGTCCTACGTTTGAGGAACCGATGCTCCTCCGGAGACACGGCGCGAATGCCCACGGGCACGACGTGGGCACCAAGGTCGACAGCCCGGCGCATCACGCAGGCGTGAGCATAAGAGCTGCCCATGAAGTCATCCCGCAGGTCAAGGTGGGCGTCGATCTGCAGAATCGAGAGCGTCTTATGCTTGGTCTTGGCCGCACGATAGAGACCGAGCGTGACACTATGGTCACCGCCCAGCCCGAATACGAGCTTGCCGTCACGAACCACGCGCCGCGCGTAGGTGAAGATGTCCTTCTGCATGGCTTCGGGGCCGTCGAGATTGGGCTCGAGCGCGTCCAGTGTCGCGATGCCGCACTTGTACATCTCCGCTTCCAACTCCTCATCGAACCACTCGAGGTGGAACGACGACGACACGATGGCAGCCGGCCCGTTGCGGGCGCCGGGTTGATATGAAGCGGCTGAATCGTACGGAATCGGCAGCACGACAAACCGTGCATCATCATACCGGCTGTACTTTTCGGGCAAACCTAGGAAATTGTTGGAGATCGTTTCCATTTTGCGATCAGCGCATCAAGAAGGGGAACTCGCCGATGATTCACCGGCTGGAAGCCGTTGCCACACAAGTTCAACGGGCTACTCCGGGTCAAGCCTTCACGTCACTCGGCTCTGCGTCGACGAACAACTCGGGGTGTTCCGCACGAAGTTCCGGACTTTGAGAAGCCACCTCGCGCAGCGCCGCCGTCATTTCGTCGATGCGGCCCATCAGTCGGCGGTGCGATCTTGGCTTCGCCCGAACAAGCGCGTACTGCGCGATCATCGGCATCGTAATCGAAGCACAGGAGTAAACCACGACGTTATCGAGGTGCGCATCACGGACCTTGCCCCAGCTCTTCGCCTCAGAGAACGTCGCCCCGGAGAGACCACCCCAATGCGGCGAATCCGTCGTGAGTTGTAAGCAGTAGTCATGGCCGCCGCTGGTCTTGTCGAACAGCATCTGATGAAGCGTCGGTTGTGTTTGCAGATAGAAATTCTTGGGGGATCCGCCACCGATTTCGACGACGCCGTTCTTCTTCGCATCACGCACGATAGCCGTCGTCTCGATCACGTCCATAAGCGGGTTGAGCGGAATCGTGTCGGCGAGCAACTGCGAAACGATCATGTTCATGCCGATCGCCGAATCGCCTGGTGACGACGTGTAGATCGGCACATCATACTTCGCCGCCTGCGCCACGAACGATTTTTCCGGATGGGCGGCCTTGTCCCAAATTAGCTTTCCAAGGGCATGATGAAACGTCGCCGTCGAAAACGGCTTGCTAAGATCCATGCGGGCCAGCGTGTCGTGGACAATCTCATCGGCACCGCCCAGCGTATCGTCGTTCGAGATGAACACGTCGTAGATGCGGGCCACGCCGTCTCGTTCGAGCACGTTATCGTCGACGTCAGCGCTGCCCTGCACCATCGGAAGATCGAACGGACGGGCCAGGTCATGAAAAATGTTGGCGCCGGTGGAAATGATGAAGTCCACGAATCCACGCTCGATCAACGTAGTAAACACACCGCTGAGACCAATGGGCGTCATCGCCCCGGCAATGGTAAGCGCCACGGTCGCGTCGGCTTCGAGCATGCGTGCGTAAAGCTTCGCCCCCTCCGCCAACCGCCGAGCGTTGAACCCGCTCCGTGCGAACACGTTGTCGATCAGGTCCGCGACGGCTTCGTTGTGTTCGAGAACGAGCGGCTCGATGGAAGGTCCGTCAAGCCAAGCTTCGGGACCGGGACAATCGTGTTGGTGCTTGTGATCGTGCATGTGCGCTCTACCCCTCGCCTCGGTCAAAACAGGAAGACAGCCGCCGCGACAGCCGTGGTCCACAAGCCGTTTTTGTCACCCTCCGCAGTCTGCACTACGGCCCGCGTATTCACGACCAAACCCTTGGCCTGGTATATCTCTTTGCGCTCGTTGTAGGCCTTGTCCGGATCCAAATCGATACCTTGCGTCGTCGCAAGCATTGTCGCAGCCATGTCCTCAACGTAGTCGCCGAGCACGCGATTCCTCATGCCGAATCCGTGGAACTCGGAAATGTACCCGTGTATCGTCTTGTCTGCCGGGACGGCGAGGCCGATGCCGGCGCCGGCGAGGCGGTTGGGCTCGTTGGTGCGACACTCGGCCATAACACAGAAGACGATCTGACCTGGCGTCAGTGCATCCAACCCCCGCTTTCTGGAGATAATCGTGCACGCGGATGGGTAGATACTGCTGACCCGAACGAGGTTGAACCCGGCAATGCCGGCCTCGCGTAGGGCTTCCTCAAACGACTGGAGGTTTTCCCGATGTTTCCCCGTGCCCTTGGTGAAGAACATGCGCTTCGGGACAAGTGCTGATTGCAACCTTCGTACTCCTGTCGTTGGAATCGACTTCTTGCGTCAATGCGAGCGGCGGGATTATACAGGGTCGACGTGCGGGAACAACACGCGACCGGCGATGGAACGTAGCTCAAGACGTTCCCCGGAACCCGCGCGCACGCGACTCACAACCTATTCGAGAGGCGTCAACCCGATTTGGGTCGCCGGATGGGCTCAACGGCGGCGGACTTCGTGAGCAGTCTGTTGGACAAGGCGGGGATTCGAGCGCGTCGCGGCGAGCCCGACCGTGGTGACGTACTGCGTCGCCGTTTGAAGGGCAAAACCGCCAATGGATCACGGGCTGGATGCCGGTGCGCCGGTGCCACACTCGCTCGACGGCCTGCTAGGGAAGGTCTTCCAACGGCGCGTCTACAATACGAACGGACCGCATGTTGATGGGACTGACGGGAGACCCGGAGTCATCGACGGGTGAGCCCATGAGTCGATCGAGCACGTCAAGCGACTCGTCACCGACCAGTTCGCCGAAGATTGTGTATCGCCCGTCCCAATCCTTCTGCCGTGTGTTGCAGATGAAAAACTGACAACTGGCGGAGTCGGGATCGTCGTCTAACAACGCCATCGCCAGGCTACCCTTGCGCATGGCCTGGCTGTTGAACTCGGCTTTCAATCGCTTCCCGTCAGACCGAATTCCCGTGCCGTCGCCACGCGGGCACCCGCCTTGAATCAGGTAGCCCGGTTCTAGGCGGTGGAACGTACGCCCGTTGTAGAAACCGGACTGCGCCAACTCGATGAAGTTGGCGACGTGAACGGGAGCGTCGCGGTAGAAGAAACGGACAGACATGGTACCCAAATCGGTGACGATTTCGGCGCGGCGAAGGGAAGCGATATTCAGCACGACAGACACCGAGCCCAACGCTCCGCCATAGGGGTTCCACGTCACGCGGTACTGACCAGCGCCGCGGAGCGTAGGGAAGTATTCTCGAAGATCAAGCGAGGCGCCGACGCTCCCGTGGGGCGCGATCATGAGAATCGGAGCCTCCTCGCTCGCATGATAACCGTTAGCGTCGGTAAACTGACGACCAGTCGGAGTTGTAATCGACACTCCATTATTATCACCACTACTGAATATGTGCGCGATTGGCAGGCCGGACTCTGGCGAGGGGATGGCTGGATTCGTACCGGGTACCGTCAGCGTCTTTGGTTTATCCGAAGTGTTCTCCAGGATGAACCGGACGAGCACGGGTCGACCCACGGGCACGCGGTAAGAAACCGGTCGCAGCTCCGCGCGAACGCCCGAAATCATGGTCATCTGCTGCGCACACACCGGGACGGCCAGCCATAGCGAAGCGAATAGGCTGGCAGCCGCTGCTTGTCGTTGAAATCGATTGTTCATGTTAATTGTGGAAGCCGCACCGGGCTGCGGAGCGGATTATCCTTATTACAAACGCGACCGGCTCGCTCCACCGCCATGCGGCAACCAACACGGGCACGCCACGCCGAACGTCGACATACCCACTGGGTTATATACCCGATGGGCGGACGCGGTTGCACAACGTCGCCCACCACGCTACTGCGGACGGCAACGCCAAGCTGGGCCGGAACCCAAGTAGTCGACTCGATACGCCAGTTTCGACTGCTGCTTCCCTTTCTGCATCGGTCCGGTTGGGTCAGCGGCTTGACGCGGGCGTCCGGAAAAATGGGCAAATCCGCTTCCCCAGCATATACTTCCGGTATGAATCTAGCAAAAAAACACCGTCTGACCGACTACGCAAGCTGCGCCGGGTGAGCGGGTAAGCTTCCGGTGGAAGCCATGGCGCAGGTACTGCGTGCATTACCCAAACAGTCGGACCCGAACCTCTTGGTGGGCACTGAGCATTTTGAAGACGCTGGCGTCTACAGGCTCGACGACCTGACGGCGATCGTCGTTACCGTCGACTTCTTTCCGCCCCTCGTGGACGATCCGTACACATTCGGGCAGATCGCCGCCGCCAACAGCCTGTCGGACATCTACGCAATGGGCGGTCGCCCACTTACCGCGCTCAACATCGTGGGCTTCCCCGACGAGGAACTCCCGGCGGAGATTCTCGGCGACATTCTACGCGGCGGCGGAGAGCGCGTGAGGGCGGCTGGCGCCGTCGTCGCGGGCGGACACAGCGTGCGCGATACCGAAATCAAGTTCGGCCTGTCGGTAACCGGTTTGATTCACCCGGACCAGATCGTCACCAACGGCGGCGCGCGCGAGGGCGATGCGTTGGTGCTGACCAAGCCAATCGGCAGCGGCGTGCTGACGTCAGCGGCCAAAGCCAACAAGATCGGAGACGAGGATCTTGCTGAGGCGATCGACGTCATGACCGATCTCAACGCCGGCGCGTGCGAGGCTATGCTTGAGGTCGGCATCCACGCTGCGACGGACATCACCGGTTTCGGATTGATCGGCCATGCCCACGAAATGGGCGATGCCGCCAACGTGACACTCCGAATCAACACCAACGTGGTCCCGCTCCTCGAACAAACAATGAAGCTAGCCGGCAAGGGCATGCTGACACGGGCGTACCAATCCAATCTGGCGTATGTGGGAGACCGGATTGATTCCACCGGCGCCGACGGGCTCTTGCTCAATGTCTTGGCCGACGCACAAACTTCGGGCGGCTTGCTGATTGCAGTAGCGCCCGACAAAGCCGATGACCTGGTAGCCGGTCTCAAGCGGCGCAAGACTCGCGCCGCCGCGATCATCGGAGACATTCGACCGCATTCAGATCGAACGGTTGTGGCGATGTCGTAGCGCAGCGATTCGACGATTCTTGCCCATCATTACGAAGAAGACTGTGCGCGGACACGGGCGAATTCGTCGCTGAAGACGCCGGCATGGCGACGGGAACGTGACACAATCGGCGGCCAGCTTTCAGAGCCCTAAACGCCAGCGCCGGAGCTTGGGCGGTCAATCAAGCGTGTTGGGATCCGCTCGCTTGCGCTCGGGGCTCTGACAAGAACTACGGCGCAGATTGAATCGAGCACAGGTTCGATGATTCGCAAGCCGCCCATAGTGTCATGCACCCGTAGCGACACGGTTCTTGATCGGTGGCTGTGATTCGCGTATCTTGCTTGGTACTATGACCGTGCGCAGAAAAACAACCATCGGCACATTGCGAGCCCATAAGCGCGAGGGTCGCAAGATCTCCATGCTCACCTGCTACGACTACAGTATGGCCCTGCTGATGGAACAGGCCGAGATCGACACACTCCTTGTCGGTGACACCTACGCCGAAGTGTGTCTGGGCCACGCCACTACGCTTCCCGCCACCGTAGAACATATGGTAACCATAACAGAAGCGGTTCGGCGTGGTGCGCCGTCGACTTACCTCGTCGGTGATATGCCCTACTTGAGTTACCAAGTCTGCCACGAGGACGCCATTCGCAACGCGGGCTTGTTCATGGCGCAGGCCGGTTGCGACGCGGTCAAGGTTGAGGTCGACCGCCGCCTTGTCGGCACGGTCGAAGCCATGTCGGCGGCGACGATTCCGGTCATGGCCCATCTGGGTTTGAAGCCACAATCGATTCAAAGCGCAGGCGGATACCGCGTACAAGGAAAGTTGGCGCCCGACGCTCAACGCATTATTGAAGACGCCAAGATCATGGAGAAGGCGGGGGCCATCGCCCTGCTTCTTGAAGCTGTACCGGTTGAGGTAGCCAAGATCATCTCGGAATCGACAGACCTCCCGGTGATCGGCATCGTATCCGGGCCGTTCTGCGACGGGCAGGTCTTGGTCATGCACGATATGCTTGGCTACGGCGCCGGTCATCCGCCGCCTTCGGTCAAGCAGTATGCACAGTTGCGCAGCGTGCTGGTTGACGCTTTTCGTGCTTATGGCGAAGACGTTCGGACGGGAGGGTTTCCCACGGTGGAACAAGGCGTGTCGATGGATGCGAATCAGTTGGACCGCCTCCAACACGCATTGGCTGGCCGGTCTGAATAAGTCACGTAAGCTCCGCGTCTCAATCGGAACGCGACTGTGATGGCACGAGCGAAAACCGTTCACGCTGCTCAGCAGGTGCCGACGAATGATTGTCGGCGCTGCGAAGTCTTGAGCCATCGCCTGTGGCCGCCGCGGTTGCAACTTAGCGTCGTTCGTTAATCAAAGCATCGGCAAGGTGCTTCTGACAAGCGGAGCATTCGGCATGCTCGTAAAAATGGCTGTAGCGCGCATCGTCCTCGTCGACTCCGACGAGGAGAAGATGGCCATGGTTGTGCTCCGTGAGACTGACGGCGATCGGGCGTTCCCGATTCTGATCGGGATTCACGAGGGCCGCGCCATCGATCGGCGCACGCGCATGGTCCCGACGCACCGCCCGCTGACACACGATTTGATCGAGCGCCTTCTTGACGGACTCGAATGCCAACTCGACCAGATTGTTATCAGCGAATTGAGAGAATCGACGTTCTTCGCGAAGTTGGTTGTTCGTCGGGGCGGTGAAACCTTTGAGATCGACTCGCGTCCGTCCGACGCCATCGCCGTCGGCGCCGGAACGGACACACCTATTTTTGTTGATGAATCGGTCCTACGCGAAGTCTGCTAGTTTCGCGTTTGTTGGGATGCTCGAATGAAAGTAGAGCCCAAGTCGCCGCTGTCGCGTCCTCACGTCAGTCGATCCAATCTTAGGCGTCCGGCGGTTTCAGCGCCCACTTGGCCGACCTCGCCAACGATCGACGCCGTAATCAACGAGGCGTCTTCCGGTGTCGCCCGCTTCCTCGGCTGCGCCTGTGGGCATTTGGACGTGTTCGGCGGGTCGGCTGACTATACCGGTTCGCTAACACTTTCCTTGCCCATCGATCGACACGTATGCGTCAGTGCTGCTCGCGCCGCAGATTCGAATATCACGATCAAGATCGCGTGGGCGTCGTCAAACAAGAGCGATCCTACGCAGTGCCTACCGATATCCGCCCTGTTTCAGGACGGCGGTGAACCGATCGGCTGCGACGACTTACCGGCCATATTACCCGGCGAACTCAGTAAGACATCACGCTGCGTGATCGCCACGCTGGTCGAACTCTTCCGCGACGGCGTGATCGACCGAACCGCCGAGGGGATGTCCGTTGTCTTGTCGACGGGTCTGGACGAGTTGCCCGGCACCGGCGCCGAGGCGGCTGCGTCAGCGGCCACATTGGTCGCGGTCACAGGTGCCTCCGGTCGATCACTCGACGTGACCACGGCCGTGAATATCGTTCATCGTGTCGTGCGCTGTTGGATGGGCCTCCCTGTGGGCTTGGCTGACGCAGCCTGCGTTCTGCGCGCCGCACCCACCGGCCTGACTTGCGTTTGCGCCGAACCGCTAACGATCAACGACGCGATCGAACTGCCCGATGGAATCGCACTCTTCGGAATGGCCACCGGCACGCTGTGCGGCAACGCGCAACGGAAGTACGACGCCGTTCGCATCGCAAGCCACATGGGAGGCACCCTTGTCGACCGGATCATCCGGCACGAAAACAAGAACCGAATTCCTTGGTCCGGGCGCCTCGCCGAGGTCTCCGTCGCAGACTACGTCAACCGATTTCGCGACCGTCTGCCCACGAAACTCAAGGGCAGCGAGTTCCTCAAGCTGTTCGGGGAAACCGGCGACACAATCACACGCATCGATCCGGACGTCCTTTACAAGGTCCGATCGCGAACGGAGCACCACGTCTACGAAAACGACCGGGCCCAGTCGTTCGCGCGATGCATGCAGCGTGCGGCCACAGAAGGCGACCTATCGTCCCTCCGCCAAGCCGGCGAGCTGATGTACGCCTCCCACTGGAGCTATGGGCAGCGGTGCGGACTCGGTAGTATCGAGACGGATCTTCTCGTACGCCTCATTCGTAGCGCCGACGTGGACGCAGGAATCTTAGGCGCACGGATTACGGGCCACGGTTGCGGTGGCGTGGTGGCCGTGCTCATGGAGAACACCGACCGCGCGGCCGACGCCATCCGCGGCGTCGTCGATGAGTATGGAAACCGCACATCGCGCACCGCCACCATCCTACAAAGCGGCGGCGTCGGAGCCCTCGTCTTGGGTGTCCGACCCGTCTGAGAACTATGCGGAACGGTAGATTCCGTCCACACACGCCTTTCCGTGCGCGCTGAACATGTTCTTCGCGGCGGAATCCGTCAAGCCGGGGAGTGGCCTTCATCGATAATCACTCTATAGAATTGTGTGGCCGGCGCCGGCTTCGATGCCCAGCGCGAAAGTGAGACGTTGATGGATGAATTGGCAGGAAAGCATAAGTCGAGGGAAGAGTGGCGGAAGGGCCGGACCGCAGCGATCAAGAAACTGTTGGCTGAATACGCCCCCGGCGACGACGAAGATCTGTTATTCCAGATGATGGTAACGGTCTGTCGACTCGCAGCCGACGGAACCGACCGAGGCGATATTAAGATTCTCAACACCGCGCTGAACGAACTGCGTTACGGATTCAAGACGTTCGCGCCCTACGCGGACATTCCCAAGGTGAGCATTTTCGGCTCCTCGCGCACGGCGGAAGATCACCCGCAGTATTTGGAAGCCAAGAAGTTTGCGGAGCTCATACAGCGAGCGGGGTGGATGGTGATCACCGGCGCGGGTGACGGCATTATGCGTGCGGGACACCATGGGGCGAGTCGCAAGGCCAGCTTCGGTGTGGCCATCAGCCTGCCGTTCGAGCAGGCTACGAACACGATCATTGCCGACGATCAGAAGTTGGTCAACTTCAAGTATTTCTTCACACGGAAACTCTTATTCGTTAAGGAGGCCATGGCGATCGTCCTGTTCCCGGGCGGGTTCGGCACTCAGGACGAAGGGTTCGAATCGCTCACGTTGATCCAAACACTCAAGGCGTCCATGGTGCCTGTCGTCATGTGCGACGAGCCGGGCGGCAGCTATTGGAAGAATTGGCGGACGTTCGTCAAAGATGAATGCCTCGCCAACGGCATGATAGACGACGTCGATATGGGACTTTTCCACGTAACCGATCGCGCGGAAAACGCGGTCGACCATGTCGTGCGATATTATCGCTGCTACCACTCGTCTCGATACGTTGGTGACCAGCTCGTGATGCGCCTCAAGACCCCGCTCAGTGACGAAAGTCTCGAAGAGATCAACGATACGTTCGCCGATATCATTACGGCGGGACGGTATCAGCAAGTTCTCGGACCCTTATCGGGAGAGGCCGACGCATACCCCGATCTTGTGCGGCTGGTGTTTACGTTCAATCGCAAGAATGCCGGACGTTTGCGGCAGTTGATCGACCGGGTCAACGCCAACGAGCCGTCGACTGATGGTTCATAACATGGCGTCGGATCGTTGAAGACATGGCCCGTCGCGATGGGTATCCATAGCAGGTTGCTGAACAATGCTTGTATTCAAGGATGTTGCCTCGAGCTCGCCCGTGACGACGGGCCGCATCCCGATGAAGAGGCGAAGAGCGCTAATGGATCACCGGCTGGAAGCCGGTGCCACACTTTCTTGGACGGGCTGATAGGGTTTGGTGTGCATGGCCACCTATGACTCACGACATCCAACATCGTTTCTATCTTTGGGGGTTAAGGCATGACTTCGCCAAGTCCGTCATCCGAATCGAGTCCTCCGCGTGACGATGTAGCCGCCGCTGAATCGCTGGTGGCTGCATACGACAAAATCCGAACACAGCTCGGCGAGGTCATCATCGGTCAGGAAGAGGTGATCGAGCAACTGCTGGTGGCCATGTTTGCGAGCGGTCACTGTATTCTCGAAGGCGTTCCGGGCCTCGCGAAGACGCTGCTGATCAGCACGCTCGCCAAACAACTGTCGCTAAGCTTTTCGCGTATTCAATTCACGCCGGACCTCATGCCCTCGGACATTACGGGCACCGAGGTCATCGAGGAAGATCGAGGCACCGGTTCGCGATCGCTACGGTTCGTTCAAGGTCCGGTGTTTGCCAACGTCATTCTGGCCGACGAGATCAACCGCACACCGCCGAAGACGCAGGCGGCGCTGCTCGAAGCCATGCAGGAAAACCAGGTCACCGCCGCAGGTTTTCCGCATAAGCTTCCCAGGCCGTTTTTCGTATTGGCCACACAGAACCCCATCGAACAAGAGGGTACATACCCACTGCCCGAGGCGCAACTCGACCGTTTCATGTTCAAGATTCTGGTCGACTACCCATCGGAAGAAGAGGAAGTGTTGATCGTCAAGACGACGACGACAACGCGCGATCTGAAGTTCGAGCGTACGCTGAGCGCACGCGACGTGATCGGACTACAGGAGACGGTGCGTCGCGTACCCTGTGCCGACCACGTCGTACGCTACGCCGCCCGCTTGGCGCGATCCACGCGCGTCCGCGGCGGCGACGTCCCGGCATTTATCAGAAAATACGTATCGTGGGGCGCCGGGCCTCGCGCGTCTCAGCACCTGATTCTGGCCGGCAAAGCCAGGGCCATCTTGAAGGGCCGGCTTCACGTGACGACCGACGACGTACGCGCGGCCGCGTACCCGGTCATGCGCCATCGCGTGCTGACCAACTTCAACGCCGAAGCGGACGGTATTTCCACTGACGATGTGATTGCACGCCTGATCGAAGACGTACCGGTAGAACGCTCATCCGACATGGGCGACGCCATGGCCGATCGTGTATTCGCGAACTCTGTCGACCGGAGTGCCGAGGGCGATACCAAGACGTAATCGTCGCACCGAAGCGCGTTGGCGCAAGCGTGCAGCGACGAGTGACAATACCGTCCGGAAGGCGACGCCGCGTCGGGTAGCGAAGCCGCACCGGGTGGCCCATCTCTTTAGAGGTGGCGGAGTCGAATCCAACGTCGATTGGTGTCCCCGACGGCCAAAGCCATGGGCCACCCGACACGCAATATCTGGAACACCGCGCGACAACGTGATGATGACAGAAGCCGAAATCGATTATCGAAAATATCTAGACCCCAAGGCGCTCGCCCGGGTTCGTGGGTTGGAGTTGCGCGCTCGGATGATCGTCGAAGGCTTTTTCAGCGGCATGCACCGCAGCCCTCACCACGGCGCCTCCGTCGAGTTTGCCGACCATCGCGCGTACGTTCAGGGTGACGACCTCCGCCACATCGACTGGAAGGTCTACGGCAAGACGGACAAGTATTATATCAAGGAATATGAACAGGAGACCAACCTGACGCTCATGGTCGTGGTCGATGCGAGTGAATCGATGCGCTATCGATCCCACAACGACCTCATGAGCAAGTACGACTACGCCACGTCCGTCGCCGCGGCTATTTCCTATCTCGCGCTAAAGCAGCAAGACTCGGTGGGTCTTGCGGTGTTCGACGAGAACATCCGATCGTTCATCAGACCGTCCAACTCCGGTCATCAGTGGCGGTTGGTGGTTCGGGAATTGGCCGCCCAAACCGGGCGAACGAAAACATCGATGAAGCGGATTCTTGACGAACTCTCTGAGCGATTGCCCGGACGGACGCTCATCATCATCATTGGAGACCTCTTCGATGACGCCGACGCAGTTCTCAACGGGCTCAGGCAGTTGCGCTATCGTCGACATGAACTGATTGTCTGGAACATCTGGGATCCGGCGGAGCTAACCCTTCCCTTCTCCGGGCCCATGCTCTTCGAAGGATTGGAGTCGAGCGGCCGACTGCTCATCGACCCCCGGTCACTGCGCGAACGCTACGTCGAAGAGGTCAACGCATTTCGCGATCAACTCAAGACGGGGTGCGGCAAGATGCAGGTGGACCTGGCGTTCTTCGATACGGCCACACCCCTCGACGTCGCGCTTAGTGGTTACCTGGCCACACGAAGCGCTCGACTCCGACAGCGGTCCGCACGAATCATGGGCAAAGGGTAGACGCACATGAACCCCTTGCATGCTGTTGAGTTGGTCGCGAACACCAATGTGAATCATCTCGCCGCCGCACCGTTTCTGCATCCCACGCTTGCTGCGGGTGCCCTTGGTCTGGCACTAATTCCCGTATTGATTCATCTGATCAACCGGCGCCGATATGTCAAGGTTCCATGGGCGGCGATGAGGTTTCTTCTCGCGGCCAAGCGCGGGCGTGCGCGCCGCGTCCGGATCGAACAGTTTCTTCTCCTGGCGCTACGAATCGCCGTGATCGTGCTGTTCGGGCTGGGGATCGCGCGGCCCTACCTCTCGGCGGCGACCATGCCCATTCTCGGCGATTCGCGCGTTCACCGTATCGTCATCTTGGACAACTCCCTGTCGATGCGCGCGACAACGTCTGGTGGCGTGGCCGGCGACGAGGCGGCGACGCGGTTTCTGCGTGCCAAACGATGCGTGCTTCGGCTGCTCGATTCGTTCGCGCCAACGGATGGCATCAGCGTCGTCACCACAGCGAACCCCGCGACGCCTGTCGTCGAACAGGCTGCATTCGATCGGCGCCAAGTCCGCGATCGCGTGGGCGCCATTCAGCCTACGCACCGCAGCACGGACGTGGTTGGGTCGATGACCGCGGCGATCGATATCCTTCGAGACTCACCGTTTCCGCCTGCGAACCGCGCGGTCTATCTGGTTTCTGACTTTCCACAGACGATCTGGCAAAGCAAGGCCTCAGGCCAATCAACCGCCGCGACGCTCGCACTCACACGACTCGCGAACGCATTGCACGATCCAGCTACCGACCTGACGGTGATCAACGTCGCGCACGAAGCGCGCCCGAACCTGGCGATCAGTCGGATGGAGGTGACGTCGTCCCTCGTCGGCGTTCGCCATCCCATTCGCGTGTCGACGGAAGTCATCAACTACAGCCGCGTCACCGCGCGTGATCGATTCCTTCAGGTACGACGCGACGGACAAATCATCCGGAGCGATCCGCTTCCGCCGTTGAAGCCCGGCGCCACCGCGCTGCTTCACATGACCACGGAGTTTTCCAGGGCGGGCACCCGATTGATCGAGGCGAAAATCACGGGACAGGGCGGCGACGCATTGAGTGTGGACGACAGCCGCTACCTATCTATTGACGTGCGCGACGGCATTCCGGTCTTGCTCGTCGAGGGGCGGCGCGGTTCGACCGCCCTCGATGGCGACGCCGCCTACTTGGCTACGGCGCTGTCACCTGCGCTTCCCGGCGAGGGCAAACTCTTGGTATCACCCAAGGTCATCGCCGAGTCCGAACTCGCCGGTGAGTCGTTGGCGGACTACAGCGCCGTCATGTTGTGCAACGTCGCACGGTTGTCGCGCCAGACGTGGGCACAGCTCGAGGCGTACGTCGAACAGGGCGGCGGTCTTCAAATCTACCTGGGTGATCGCGTCGCGGTCGATCATTACAATCGGTATGGTTTCGCTGAGGGCGCCGGACTGATTCCGGCCAGGCTTCGTTCCTCGGTGGACGCCCTCCGAGCCACGAACAACACATCGGATGCGCCGACGTTCGAATTGGCGCAACCGGTTCACGTCATGGTGGCTGAGTTTGCCGACTATGCCGAAAGCGGCCTGTTCACCGCCCGCGTCGATCGCTACTTCCCGGTGGATCAGCGCTCCAACGGCAGCAATGTCGTATTGCAGTTCAGCAACGGCGACGCCGCGTTGGTAGCTTCGTCGTTCGGACGGGGTCGCGTGCTGCTATGGACGACCACCGCGAACATGGATTGGACAAACCTCCCAGCGCGCGGCGACTTCGTATCGATCGCGATGAGCGCAACATCCTTTCTCGCGCCAACGCAAGGCGCCCACCGCAACCTCCTCGTGGGCGCGTCGATCTTGGAACCACTAACCCCAACGCAAAGTGCCCTGCCCCTGTCCGTGCTCGCCCGACACGATACGTCCGGCGGTTCGGCCACTGTGGAAACACCGGCGCTCGTTCCAAATGGTGACGCGCTCGCCTTGCGATACGGACCAATCGAAGTGGCCATGCCGGTGACCGTAACCATCGGTAAGGAATCCCTTGTGTTCGCCATCAACATCGATCCGTCGGAGTCCGACCTCGCATCAATTGATCTGGCCACGCTTGTGGCTGATATCGGGATGCCGATTCATATTGGAACGAACGACTTCGGCGCGGAACAAGTTTCGGCCGCCCAGCGTTCGAAGGAACTGGCACGCGCGGCGCTATGTGTCGTGGTCGTGCTACTGTTGGTGGAGATGTGGACGGCCATGCGCCTCGGTTCACATCGTGCGGTTGTTGCGACCGCGACGTAGGAAACGTGAAGATGCCTCCGCGATCTCAAAACGACTGGGGCGACCGCGGTTGCAACGTAGGATGACTCGATGACGTCGGTGCTCGAATGGCTGCTTGATCTGGACGGCATACGCCTGGGGCGTGATGCCCCGTTGATGCTGCGCTGGGGCAACCCCATCGAACCGTGGATCGTCTTTCTTCTCGGACTGATCGCCCTCGCCTGGATCGTCTTCACCTACACGCGAGAACAGGTCACGCCGGTGCGGCGCGTCTTGCTCATTGCACTTCGCTGTGCACTCGTGGCGTTGGCAATTATCGTGCTCGCACAACCGCTGCTCGCACTGCAACGCAACCGCGTCGAGCGTTCCTACGTAACGCTCCTGGTCGATCGTTCGTCGAGCATGGCGTCGACGGACAACTACCGCGACGCCGCATTGGCTGAGTCAATCGCAACCGGCGCCGACGTTGCTGACGTCAACGCCCTTCGAAACCACACGCGATCGAATCTCGCTACCGCCGCCCTGCTTCGCCTCGATGCGTCCTCCTTGCGCGCGCTCCAACAACGCAACGGCGTCCATCTGGCCACGTTCGCCGGCGATGTGGAATCCGTCGGGTTCTATCCTGCCGCCGATGACCTGACCGCCCTTTCCACGTCGCTTCGCACAGTCGAACCGGACGGCACGACCACAGACGTAGCCGGCGCCATCGGCACTGTGCTCGCACAGTCGACCGGGCGCCGACTGGCCGCGATCGTGCTGGTCTCCGACGGTCAGACCACACACCCCGCGGACCTCGACGACGTACTCGATACGGCGCGCGACCGGAAGATTCCGCTGTTTCCAGTCAGAATCGGATCGCCGGTGATTCCGCAGAACCTGCACATTAGCCCCCCACGGCATCAAGATTCAGTATTCGTTAACGATCTTCTCGCGATCGAAACCAACGTGTCCGCAAAGGGTTTGACCGCGGCTATGCACACGACGGTTCGCTTGATTGACCGAGACACGAACACCGTGCTGGCTTCCGAGACCGTCGACTTAACGCCCGAGCAATCGACGGCCACGGTCGAGCTGCACATTCGAACCGACCAACCGGGAACAGCGCGATACCGAGTCGAAGTGGCTCCTGTACCCGGAGAGGAATCGATCGATGACAACGCTGAACATTTCGAAGTGGTCGTGATGGACAACCACCTGCGTGTTCTCTATGTCGACGCCTATCCCAGGTACGAATACCGCTACTTGAAGAATGCGTTGCTCCGCGAGGAAACGATCGAACTCAGCGTGCTGCTGATCGAAGCGGACGAGCGTTTTGTACAAGAGGGTACCAGTCCGATTCGCCGATTCCCAAAGACGCCCGAAGAACTCAATCGCTTCGACGTGGTGCTGTTCGGCGACGTTGATCCGCTCGGTGGATGGTTAACCAATGCGCAGATGAACATGCTCGTGGACTTCGTTGCCAACGACGGCGGCGGTTTCGGTCTGATCGCCGGACCGCGCGCTGCGCCCCACCGCTTCGCCGGCACGGTCCTGGAGAAACTCATACCCGTGCGAATCGAGTCGTCCCGCGGCGTCGACCATCGAGCGCTGTTGACATCCGGATTTCTGCCGACGCTGACGCCCGAAGGTCGGCACAGCCGGGTCTTTCGATTGGCCGCCGATCGCGAAGCGAGTCAGACCTTATTCAACGCGCTGCCGAAACTGTATTGGTATGCACGGACCGGCGGCGCGGCGCCGGGCGCGACCATACTCGCTCAACATGCCGTGGGCGATAGTGCAATGGAGAGTTTGCCCATTGTCGTGACCGGTCGATACGGCGCGGGTCGCGTGTTCTTTCAAGCGACCGATGATACCTGGCGTTGGCGGCGACACACGGGCGAATTCGTACACGACACCTACTGGGTTCGGGTCGTGCGTGAGCTGACGCGCCGCGCCCGCATCGAACAGGATCGTCGCTATCTCCTGCAAACCGATCGAAGAACTTACGCCTACGGTCAACCGGTTCGCGTGCAAGTTGATGTATACGACGCTCGTTTGCTTAGCCAACAGCAAGACACCCTCACCGTCACGGTCAGCGAGCTTCGGACGCAATCCGGCGCGGCCGCGTCTCCAGGTGCTGACGACCAACGGGCGGCGCCGTCAGCCGAAGAAATGCGCACGCCAATCGCCAAAATGGACCTGCAGCGGATCGGTTCGGAATCGGAGACCTTCGAGGGTACCTGGCTCGCTCCGCGCCCCGGACGCTTCGCGCTCGAGCTGGCGGCGTTCGCCTCTACAGAGGGATCGCGCACACCATCGGTGCGTATCCACATCAACCGACCCAACCTCGAAGCTCAACACCCCGAGGCTGATCATGACGTTCTCGCACGTCTGGCGCTTGCCACAGGCGGCAAGGTGGTCGACCTCGATCAACTCGAATCGGTGTTTGCCGGCATTGGCGACCGTAGCGTGATGATTCCTGACGATATTGTCGAACCATTGTGGGACTCGAAACTGGCCTTTGGCCTTTTCGTTGTAATGATATCTATAGAGTGGATTGTTCGAAAGGCGAACGGACTTCTGTAAGAGCGCGTACAGGGAGGTTTATGACAAACCGAGCCGCGACCGTAAGGGAGTGGTTTTCGCCCACGAAACCAGACCAATTCCTTATGGGCGCGCGGCCCGGAATGAGGCTTATTGAACACGCTGTAAGCGTCCGGAATGCCGGTGCTCGGTCAGTGGTCCATTGACGACTTGGGTGGCCCATGGCTTTGGCCGTGGGGGGAGTCGAATCGGCACCGGATTCGACTCC
>JAJDDY010000005.1 GCA_029260075.1 Phycisphaerae bacterium | reverse complement strand
CAAGCTGGCGCGATCGCCCCGGCGCTGGTATATCAACCGGTCATGCAGCCAGGGACGGCGAAGTCGGCTAACGCAATCATGGACGCCGCGGTGCGCGGCGAACTCAGCCGGGCGCAGACGTTGCGACTCTGCAAGGATCATCCGGAAGTCGTCACCCTGGCGTTTCTGGCTGCGGGCCGACGCATCGCCGAACTGCAAAGGCGAGACCACGAGCAACAACCGTCTCCCTCGGCACCCTATGAATCGGTCTGCGCCGAAGACCGCCAGTATTGTCTGGTGCATCTGTTGCGTGAACTGGAGAAGGTCGATCAGCACAACAACTCGCCCGAGTGGCAGGCGTTTGCCAAGAAGCTGCGGCGATTGCTGCGCGATGGGATTCGTCTGCGCAAGCGGGACGATTTTACTCCCGACTCGAATCGTGGTCGCGTCGATCGGTTGAACAAACGCCTGGCCGACCTGGCCATCGAGGAACACGTAGACGCCGACACGCGGCGACTGACCAAACGTCTCCGCCAATACGCCGAGTACCTGTTCACGTTCCTGGATTACACGGACGTGCCGTTCGAGAACATCTTCGCCGAACGTCAGATCCGCCCGGCCGTGATCCTACGGAAGAACAGTCAATCGAATCGAAGCAAGCGCGGCGCCGCCACGCAAGCGATCCTGATGAGCGTCTACCGAACGCTGAAACTCCGCGGCCTCGACCCCACCAAGACCATCGCCGACGCGCTCAAAACCTACCTGACCACCGGCCAACTTCCATCCCTGCCAGCCTGATTCCTTGCACGTGGCTGAAGAGTTACCTTGGCTTCAACAAAAAGTAAGTCGTGCATTCGCTGCGGAAATACTGGGCGTCAACGGTTGCTCAGCAGGGCATGTACGCGATGTTGATGATCAAGGTCTTCGGGCACACCGACTACAAGCTAATCTTGAAGGTGTATTACGCACAGAACGATGACGAGCGGCTGGTTGCCGAGGCGACGAAGATCGATTTCGGGATGGGTCTGTCGTGAGTTCCGTAACACGTTTGGGTTCCGTTAGCTGGCGCAAGTCTGTCAGTTCGCGTGTATCTAACCGCCTGAGAGCGTCAGAAACGGTATCTAACTGCCAGACGAAATGGCTTGACCTGGAGCCTGAACCCTCGATAATGGTCTGTGTAGGGCGTTTTTCGCCTATGCGGGCGTAATTCAGTGGTAGAATGCCAGCTTCCCAAGCTGGACGTCGGCGGTTCGAATCCGCTCGCCCGCTTTCATCGTAACTCACCGCAAGGCATGGACTTAGCGCTCCACGCCTTTTTCGTTGATCCGTCCAAAATGAATGCCAGCTTGCATAGTTGGTCATTATTTGGTCAGTCGGGTCGGCTTCCAGATTATGAAATCCACTCCGGAAGGTACTTGGACTGACCAACTCGTCCAGGGCCAGCGCGAATAGATGGGGCAAATAGGAAACCTGGGTGATTTGACGCTCTGGCCAGATTGGGTTTTTCGCTGGGAAAACGCCATAAGACCAGTATTCAGCGTAATGGAAGAATCACGATTCCTCGGTGGTAGCAACCACTACTGACCGTAGGTCCCTGTAATACAAGGGATTTAATGTGCGCTGGCCCTGCAGCACAGGCCCAGGTGCCGGTGGGCAGTGGATTCACCTACCAAGGCCAGCTCAAACAGGATGGCCTGCCAATGAATGCACTGGTCGATGTTGAGTTCTCGCTTCATGCAGACGCGGTAGCGGACAGCCAAATTGGAGCCGATTACAGAATCGACGCGATCGGGGTAGTCAACGGTTTGCTCGACGTTCCAGTGGACTTCGGTGTGGATTCCTTCGATGGTTCCGCGCGATGGGTCGAAGTTCGCGTGCGCACTCCACACGATCCCACCGATGTGGCGTCCTTCATCACGCTCGATCCGCGTCAGCCGGTTACCGTTACGCCCTATGCGCTTCAAACGCGAGGAATAGTTGTGGGCAACCAAGGCGAACGGCAGACCGGCTGTAACTTGTGTATTTGAAGCGGTTCACCGTGCATCGTCAGCGGTCTTGCACACCGCCGGCACCCCCCGGAAGAGGCGAGTCTTGCACCCGCATCGGGCAGTTCGGGCCCGCGAGGCGCGGGGTGAATCTACGTCCCAGAATCGGGGGATATGTTGCATTCTTAGATGCGACGGGGCAGAAAATCGGCCGCGCGGTCCGGTTGGTCGGCTCAAGTCGGGATCGCGCGTCAGTCAATTGATGAACCGAAGTCTACGATCTTGATGGCTTCGCGTTCGCGCAGGAGATAGACGGTATCGGCGGCGAGGTTGCTGAACTCCTGCCTTACGCCGCCGGGCCACGTGACGGTGAGGCGATCCAGCTTCTCTGCGCTGTCGAGGCCGAACGTGAGCGGCAGCTCGACCTGCGAGAGATAGCTTCGTGTGGGATTGACGGTGCGCCGCTGCACGGCGCTTCCCACCTTGGCTTCGACGATGGCGCCGATGGCGTCACGGTTGCACTCCCCGCCTTCGAGCTTAACGCGTAACCAGTGGCGTCCGAGACGCTGGTCGTTGCGAAGCAGCAGCGGGCGGCGCCCGACCTGCGTGAACACAACGTCGAGGTCGCCGTCACCGTCGATGTCTGCATAGCTGCTACCGCGGCCAACGATCGGCGTGGCGAGGTCTCCGGTAGTGGCGGGATCTACGGTAGCGAAGCACCGCCGGTTCATTCCGGTGTTCCAGAATAGCTGGGCGGGTTGTTCGTAGCGCTGGCTGGGTTGGATGACGTTGATCTCCTCCTCCAGGTGGCCATTGGCCTGCAAGAGGTCGAGACGGCCGTCGAGATCGTAGTCAAACAGAAACACGCCAAAGCTGAGCATCAAGCGCGTTGGCGAGCCGATGCCTTCCGAGATGGCCTCGTCGGCGTATAGGAGCATGTCGCCCTGGGAGACATAGAGCGAGGTCATCTCGTTGGCGAAGTTGCCGATGAAAAAGCCCACGTCGCTGTTGTTGCGATAGTGGCCGACGTCGATGCCCATCGCGCCGGTGGCCCCGCCGTTCATGTCGTAGGCAAGGGCCGTTTCGACGCCCTGCTCGGCAAAGGTGCCGTTTTTGTTGTTGCGGAAGAAGAAGTTGCGCACGGTATCGTTGGCAACGACGAGGTCCATCCATCCGTCACCGTCCAGGTCGAACGGCGCGACGCCGAGCGCCTTGCCGACAGGGACGCCCGTGACGTTGTTGGTGACCTCCATACCCGCGGCGGCGGTGATGTCGTCGAACGTTCCGTCGCCGTTGTTGCGATAGAGATAGGGGTGTCGGCCCTGAAAGTTCATCGGCGGACCGTACGCGCGGCCGAGGCCCACGAGCGTGTAGTTGACTTCCAGGTCGATCTCCTTGGACCACCTGACGTAATTGCCGACGAAGAGGTCGAGGTCGCCATCGTTGTCGAGATCGAAAAACGCGGCGCAGGTGCTCCATGCCGCGGGGTCGCCGGCGACGTTTGCGGCGGCGGTGACGTTCTCGAAGCTGCCGCCCTTGTTGCGGAATAGGTGGTTCCCGCCTACGGCCGTGACAAACACGTCCACCCATCCGTCGTTGTCATAATCGCCGACGGCGGTGCCCATGCCGTAGAACGACACGTCGAGGCCGCTGCCCTTGGTAACATCCTCAAACCGGCCCGTGGCGTCGTTTCGATAGAGTGCCATGGTGGGCACGGCCGCCCCCGCGGGCGCACACCCCGGCCAGTAATTGGAGTTGATGAACAGAAGGTCCTGGTCGCCGTCGGCGTCGTAATCGAGAAACGCGGCGCCGCCTCCCAAAGACTCTGGCAACAGCTTCTCGCCGGTCGCACCATTCACATGCACGAAGTCGATGCCGGCCTCGGCCGTCACGTCCCTGAACTCGACTCGCGGGGGATCGGCGGCCTGCTCCATGGCCTGCGGGGGTGCGACCACCACTTCCACGGGCGGCGCTGTGGGGGCCTCACGGTTGGCGATCCAAACGCCGAGGGCCGCCACGGCCACGAGCGCGCCCACGACGAGCAGCGACCATCTGAACGCCTTGCCGATGACGGCGTCGTCGGCCGGGACGAACTCCTGTTCCTCGACGGTCTCGAGCCTGTGGACGCCAGGCTTTGTCTGCGCATCGGTGTGGGGGTCCGCAGGACTAGTCACGCGTGGCTACCTCCTGTTTGCTGATCTCCAGCCCGTATGCGCCCGATCGTTGCAGGTCATAGATGACAATCGCCTCGGCTGCATGGTTTGCGGCGTGAGACTTGCGTCTGGCAGTCGCGATGGCCACGTCGCGGGCGTTGTCATCGGGCTTGTATTTGGCGTGAAGGTTCCTGTGTTTTTCAGCCTCATCGGCTTCCCCGAGCTGGGCGTAAATCAGGCCCAGGTTGTGGTGCGCGGCGGCGTTCTCCGGATCGAGGGCGAGAGCTTTCTCGAACCATTGGAGCGCGTCACGCTGTAGTTGTACGCGCCTGGCCTTGTTTTGATCGCCACGCTCCTGCTTCGATCGCTCAAGGATGGTCTGGGCCAGTTGGTTGAGCAAGCGATAGTCCTGAGAGAAATCGAACTCGCGTTTGCGTGTTTCCGCCGTATCCATGTTGATGATGCTCGTGAAGTTGGCGATGGCTTCGTCGAGGTAACCGTTCTGCTTGTTGACCAAGCCGGTGAACCAGGCAACCGACCAAGTTGGCGCGGGCGGACTGTGGGACGAGGCGAGTTGGAGTGCGTCGACGGCATCGTCAAGCCGGCCTTCCTTGATGTAGACGCGTGCCCGGTTCAGGGGTCCGTCGGGCCGGCCGAGCTTCTCCACCTCGGCGAACGCCGCCTCCGCCTGGCGAAGCTCGCCGCGATTCGGGCCGCTGCTGCCTTTACGAAGGAGGCCGATGCCGTAATCGTTCCAACGTTGCCAAGGCACGACGGGCAAGTCCTCGTTTTGGACCGGTTCGTCGCGTCCCACTACGGGGAAGGTAACCCGGTCTGACGCGAGTGTCGTAATGGGCAAGTCGTTGCCCTCGAATCGCTCGCCCTGAAAAAACTGCATGTATCGCGTGTCGAACTTGCGGTATTGGAGTCTGACGTCCACAGTGATTGGCTGGCTGACGTCCTTGGGCACCTGCAGTGCATAGTGCGCGACTGCTCCGGCACCGGGCGGTATTTGATTGTTGTAGAGCGCGATGAAGATGTCCTCGGCGTTGCGGCGATCGATGCGGTTGCCGTGGCGATCAATCACGTAGGCGTTGACGAAGTGTGACCAGGGATCCACCTCGCCCGTTTCCGAATCGCGCCCGCCGCTGCGGCCGATGACACGGTCGCCACTGGTGACGGTGATATCGAGCCACACCTCGTTAGAGTCGGCCGTGCCCTGCGTGAAGATGTGTCCCATCTTCACGGTTCGGATCACGGTTTCGAGCAAGTACTGCTCTCCGGGCTCCAAGGCCGGGACGGATGGGCGAATGGGGGCCGTGAGCGGGCTTTCAATGGTCCCGCCCTTCTTCACGCCGAACAGATCGACGCGCATGACGCCGTCGAGGAACTTGCGATGCTTGTCGTTGACCCATTCGGGGAAGTCGAGCAAGTGGGGGATGCCGGTGTTGGCGGCGGGAAACTGGTGGTCGTGAACCTTGAGATCGCCGGTGCCGTCGAAGTCATTCGCGCCGAAATCGCTCGAGGCCATCACGGGCATGTGGCAGTTGTTGCAGTTGTGCTCCGCTTTCGGTGGGTAATAGAAACTGGTGATGCCGTGTCCGGACACGCCGCTGAGCAGATAAGGGTCGTAGTGGTTCTGCCCGCGGAGCCACTTGTACGCGTTGAGCTCGGGCGGCAGGTGAACCTTGTGGCAGGTGCCGCAGAACTCGGCCGTCTTGTGGTGCGGCTTGAGGAACGTCTTCTTGTGGAACTCCGGCTTCGCCTTGACAAGCTGTTTGTTGACCCATCGCAGGAACGGCGATTCGCTGAAGGCGAACGGGTAATGCGCCGGCTCGTCGATGGTGTAATCGGCGTTACCGCGCACGGAGTTGATGGTGTTGATGGCGTGGCACACGCTACACGTGATGCCGGCCTGTGCCAATGCATCGCTGCTCAGATCATATTCGGGGTCGTCAAACTTGGGATCATCGAATGCGCCGCTGAAGAACGGCACCGGATCGTGACAACCCGCACAGAAGCGTGACCCTTGCACGTTCCCGTCACGCGCGAACATCGCCTTGCGCGTGTTGAGCACGGAGAACTCATAGGGCGGATTGTTAAACGAGCTGAACCGATGCATGCTGTGCGCCCAGTTCTCGTGGATATCCGCGTGGCATTCGAGGCAGTATTTGTCGTTGATCAGCGTTTCGGCCGGGATGAAGTTGCCCCTAGCCGTGCGGGCAAGTGACGGAAAGAAATACTGCTCTCCGGATTCCGGGCCGACCACATTCCACTGGCGCGGATCCTGCGACTGAAGCGACACCATGACGACCGCAAACCCCGTAGCCACCGCCGCCCAAGCGCCCCCGACTTTCCACTTGATCCGTTTGCCGGCCAGGCGATGCAGCACGAAAAGCCAGACGGCCACGAGCGGCGTGATGACGTGCGCCCAGTAGGCGATGCTGCGCAACTGCGGATTCTTCACGTCGATCCTGAAGACAATCACGTCCAGCCTGGTGAGGATCACGCCGCTTGCCAACAGCAAAAGCGCGGTCGAGAACAACGTGTATCCGGCGCGAACCGCCCTACGGTTGGGCCGGCGGCGGGCGTTGGCCATGTGCGACACGCCGAAGATGATGACCGGCAAGATGATGAGCAGGCCAAGCGCCACGTGCATCAAGAACATGTACTGATAGAAGTAGTTCTGATAGGTTCCCCCGGTGGCCCACTCCAGAATCGTGATGCTCGACAGGTACGCAGCGTTTACGGCCAACAGCGCGAACAACGCGAAAACCACGAAGAGCAACTTCTTAAGCCGCGGACCGACCGCCGGCACGTACTTAATGCGCTCAGGTTGCGTTGCTTGGATTTCAGTCGCCGCCCCAGCCGGCATGTTGGTTCTCCAAACAGATTAGATTCCGGTGAGAGAATCCTTGACATCAGCGAAGACGCGCGGCCTTTGCGTTCGCGGCTACAGTCACACTTAGGCCGATATGTTTGTTGCCCAGGCTCTACATCCAGTAGCGTACGGGCAGTAGCCTCTAAATTCAAGATAGAATCAAGGATTCCGCCGTATCCGCCGCCTAACGATGCGATCCGCCACGAAACCTGTTCCGGGAATTGGAACCATCTCCACGAACCAAGCGGCCTCGCCGCTTGACATCGAGCAACGCTGAACCAGGGTGCAGTAGCGGCTTCGGACGAGGCCGCCGTGCCGCCGTGCCGCTGTGGCCAAGGCAACACATCCGACTCAGTTGCTTCTGGTTGACATGGACAAGTTTAAGGATGTCGCAACTCTTGAGTCACCGGGCATTCGACTAATGCCGGAATCGATATCGTTCTCGCCCAATGGAAGCCAGCTATTCTTCCCAGACCCGAAGCTAGGGCATGTCCTGTATGCTTGGGACTTCGGCGCGATAGGTGATGGACTGGCCCACATCAACCTGTCTTGGCCTATCGACTAAGCGCCGGGTCCGCGTAACCAGTGATTTCGAGCGGGGGTTCGAACGCCTCCCGGCATGTCTGCTGAGCGAGATCTGATGCTGCGGTCATCAATGATGTTCACGGCCACTGGCAACATGGTCGGTTACCTCACGATGCGTTTGCGGCACGCGCATTCGCCGTCCGAGTGCACGCCACCGCGCGCCAGCACCGGTAGAAGTATGTCCCTGGGTAGCTTGCCGACCTGCAGAGCAAGAGCGTCGAGGCGATCACGCTGCTTGGCGTTGGTAGCCTGGCGGACCAGTTGCTTCAACCGGTCCGCGTCCTCGGGGTGGCAAAGGGTAATGTCGACGGCATGACTCCTTGGAAAAGAGTCAGTATCTCAACCTCTGCGCAACGGCGCAACCTAACAGGCGCCCAACGCGAACGAGAAATTGTCGGGAAGCGTATAAGTTCTTTTTTGGCAAACACTTACGGAAGAATACTTGTCTTGGGCAAGTTCTGGTTTTGTTCGGGACTACCGGGCTGGAAAGAATTCACAGGCGTATTGTAAGATTCGGACCTCATTCTTGAGTCAACAACGGTACAGCATCAGTCGCGATAACTTCGTGTGGTGTCAGGCGACATTTCTTCGATGACGAAACATGTGGCAAAGTCTATGCGCTTGAGCAGATTTGGAAGAGGCATCCTTGCCACAAGCATGGCCCGCGTCACGGCTCTTTGTCATCAATCTCAGGGCCGCTTGCCGCCAGCCTCGACTCAACGCCTGCCAGCTTCGCTGGGTCGTTCATCGCATCCACGGCGTACAACCGCCTCAAGCCGCGCAGCGTGTTCAACGTGTACGGGTGTTTCTTGGGCAAAGTTGATTCAAAGATGCTCACCGCTTTCAAAATGAGCCGCTCCGACTCGGGGTAGTTGGCCACATCCTTAGTGTCACGCAGCGTGAAGCCCAGTTGGCCAAGCGAGATAGCCAGCACGGGGTGATTCGAGCCGTGTACCTCGCGAGCAAGATCGACCGCTTCCCGAAAGATGGCGATACTCTCTTGATATTTTCCCTGTGCAAAAAGTACGCTGCCAAGATTGTTTAGACTGCTAAGTACTCTCGGGTGCCTTTCGCCAAGCGTTCGGCGGAGGGTGGCGAGCACCTCACGCTGAAGAGATTCTGATTCCGCATGTCGGCCTTGCTTCTCCATCAAGACGGCCAGTGCATTGCTGACGGCGAGGCTCGCCGGGTGATCCGGGCTTAATATGTGGCTATATCCCTCGCGCGCCCGCCGATACTGCGCTTCGGCCTCGTCATATTTGCCTTGCTCCTTGAGCGATATTCCCAAATTGTAAATCGTAACAAGTGTGTCGACGTCATCCAGCGACTCGCCTCTGGCAGCCAGGCATTTGCGGAAGAGCGATTCGGCATGTTCATATTCGCCGCGCTGTGAATGGTATACGGCAAGAAGATTAAGAATCGGTGCCGTCTCTTTTGCCCCTTGGCCGAAGACTTTTTCGTGAATTTGCCGGGATTCGTCCATGCATTCCTTTGCGTCTTCGAGGCGCCCTTCATTTAGCAGGACTTCGGCCAACTTGATAAGACTGGCACCTAACTTCGCGCGATCATCCTGGGAATTCCTGGGACGCAGTCCGATTGCCTTTCGCAGCAACTTTTCGCCTTCGTCGTATTGGCCTTGATAATCTCGCAGACTTCCGAGCAGATGAAGGGATTCCGCCAAGTCGGCTCTTGACCCACGCTGCAACGATTGTTCGAGTTCCAGCGATCGTTCAAGGTGTGGTGCAGCTTCAACGTAAAGGCTCAGGTTCATCAAGGTTAAACCGATGGTCCGACGCACGGATGCCTCGACGCGTGGTTTCCCTGACAGCTCTGGCCCTACTTCCGCTGCAGCCTCTTTGAGGAGGTCTCGCAAAATGCCAACGTCACGTCCCTTCGCTTTTTTTGGATCCACAGACGCGATCATCTTGTTTAGGAATTCATTGATAGCTTTGTTGGTGTCCGCCTGCATTTGTACAGCGGCGCGTTGTCGGGACTCGCCGACTGCAAAAATAATTGTCGAGACAACGCCAGCGGTGAGCACAATCATCACAATCGTGGCAGCCACAACGAATCCGCGGTTTCGCCTGACGAACTTGCGGGCGCGGTAAATCACACTCGGGGGGCAGGCGGCTACGGGTTGGTGATGAGCGAATCGGTCGAGATCGCCAAGGAGTTCTGCAGTAGTCGCATAGCGCCGGCTGCGGTCTTTTTCCAGGCACTTCATAACGATCCAGTCGAGGTCACCGCGAATGCGGCGCATCAGCGTCGAAAGCTCAGTGCCACGTTGCTGAGCACACTCGACGGCTCGATCGCTCAGGGTCGCAAGTCGTGTCGTTGGCTTGGGTGGGTCGTGCTCTCGGATTAACCGATGCAACTCATCCAGGCCAGCCTGACGCAGCGCCTTGGTGTCGATAGGCAGAGCGCCAACGAGCAGTTCGTACAACAATACGCCTAGCGAATAGATGTCCGACCGGGTGTCAACATCAACGTCATCGATTTTCGCCTGCTCAGGGCTCATGTATTCCGGAGTGCCGATCAACACGCCCTGCTCAGTAAATAGTGTTCGCTCAGTTAGTCGATGACTTGTCGCCTTGGCTACACCAAAATCGATCACTTTGGGAATGGGATTGCCGTCTTCCTGGCACACAAGAACATTGGACGGCTTGATGTCACGGTGGATAATGCCTTTTTGGTGGGCGTGTTGAATGGCGCCGCAGACCTGTCCAAACAGCGCCAATCGCTCAGAAATGCCCAGGCGATTCATGTCACAGTAGTCGGTAATTCGGACACCCTCAACATACTCCATCACGAAGTAAGGCCTGCCGTTTTCTGTAGACCCCGCATCGAAAACTCGTGCGACGTTGGGATGGCTCATCCGCGCAAGAGCTTGTCGCTCCGCTTCGAATCGAGCAATTACGCTACGCGTGTCCATTCCCAGCTTGATGAGTTTGATGGCAACGCGACGTCGCAGCGGTTTCTCCTGTTCAGCCAGATAGACGCTACCCATTCCGCCCTCACCGATTCTCTCGATGATGTTGTATGGTCCGATTGTCGCTGGATCGGGGGCACGATGAGCGAAGTCGCTCGCCATCGCTTTATCGACGGCTTCAGCAATGGCATCCGAAGGTACTACCGCTGTCTCTATGTTGTCACGAGCCGCTGGGTGATAGCTCAGCAACGATTCCACTTCACCTCTCACGACTGGTCCCGCCCCAGACGAATCGAGAAAAGATCGCCGCAATTCAGATTCGATTTGTAGAGCTTTCTCGAATAGCTCCTCAACCTGTTGGTGTTGCTCTGGTGTCAGTTCAGCCACAGCACTCAATCTCCCGCATCAACCACGTCCGCGCGTATTCCCAGTCTCGTTTAACCGTCGATAGAGATACGCCGAGATTCTCGGCGATATGGTTCATTTCCATGCCGGCAAAAAATCGCTGCTCCACGACCTTGGCCTTGCGGGCATCGCGCTCGGCGAGTTTGTTCAAGGCTTCATCCAGGGCAACAAGATCGATGTTTCTTTCGCCGCCAGCACCCAACTCGTCGTCAAGCGGAACCCGGGCTGCCCCCCCGCCGCGCTTCGCGGCTGCGCGTTTTCCCGCATGGCTGACAAGGATTCGCCGCATGACCATGGCTGCGATGGCCATAAAGTGTCCACGCGATCGGAAACCAGCTTTTTTCTGGTCTACGAGCTTGAGAAACGCCTCATGAACCAATGCCGTGGGTTGGAGGGTGTGACCACGACGCTCCGACTTGAGGCAATGAGCCGCGATTGCGCGAAGTTCCGTGTAGAGCAGAGGAATGATCGCCTCGGAAGCTGAAGCGTCGCCATCCCGCATGCGATCCAGCAACTGTGTGACGTCTGTATGTTCTTCCATTTTCAAGTTTATCGAGAATTCGATGAGCCGTCTCGGCTATTTTTTCTGCGTCCATTTGTGACGGGCCAGGAATATGACGTCCAGCGTGAATCGTAACGTCATGGACAACTTGTTGGAAGCCGGGCCGCACAGGAGGAGCAAAATGATGACAAACCAAGCCAATAAGGGCGTATGGATCGCCGAAATCTCGTTTCTTCAGGCCAATTGGCCCGTTTCTTTGGTATTGGCTGTTGTGTTTGCGGTCACAATAGGCGCATCTTCATCCGGGAATCGCGCCGTTGCACAATGTGCCCCGCGCTTCGGCACGTTGGACCTCAATCAGGAACCCAACAACACCTTCAATGGGGTGGCCGTGATCGACGATCTGCCGGGCGATCAGTTGATCGGTCCGGGGATGGTGATCGGCGGCGTCGAGGGATCTGCCTTCGACACCATTCAAATTCTGGCCAACGGCGTGCTGACCATCAACAACACGCCCTGCGCTTTGTGGACCGGGCCCAACGACTACACCGGGGAACTGATCGTGGGGACCGGTGCCGTGACCATTATCAGCGACGGCCGCGCGTTTCTCGGTACGCTCACAACGCTCAGCGGCGGCAGCCTGTCATTTGAGTCGCCTTTTGTCAGCACTTCGGACGGCGGTCTCGAACTTGTGTCCGGTCGAAGTATCGAAGGGTTCGGCGTCATCAATGGAGAATTCCGCGGATTCCAAGGCTCCTCGGTGATCGCGACCGGTCCCCTAACGATCGGGCTTGCGACCGGTTTCTTCGACCACAGCGGCGCGTTCGACGTTGGGTCCGAGACAGTCACGCTGAATTATCCAGACCGAGCAGCGTTCGAGGGCGGCGACGAGCTGACCATGTCCGGTGGGCTGCTGCACGCGGACGATGGGATCTTCATCGGTGCTGCGGGCACACTCCGTGGATTCGGGACCATTGAAGCGGGAACATCACCGTCGCAGCGCTGCGTGAATACCGGCACCATTGTTCCGGAGTCCAGCTTCGGATTTATCTTCGACACCATCCTTGAAAACCACGGCGCGGTCGTAGACGGCACACGGGTGGAGCTTACGAGCAACGGCGGGATCATGGGCAATGGAACGATCGCCGCTAAGGTGTTCGGCTCGGCCGATTCGATCATCAGCCCGTCATCATTGAACGCACAGAGTGTGACACTGACCCTCGGCGTGATTGGTAGTTCGGACGGCTTTGAAACTCTGGGAACGTTGGATGTCAGTCGACACACGGTCGTTCTGCGAGATCTTGACGACGCCATTCTTGGGCCACTTACGACCTTGGGTTCCAGCGCGGCGAGCGGCACGCTTCAAGCCGCCAATGGAATTCTACTGGACGATGTTGGAGACCAACTGCGAGGCCACGGCGTGGTGGACGCACCCGTGCTCGCACTGGACGGTACCGCCATCTCGGTCGACGCGGACGGGAGCCTTGAACTCGGCGATGGAAGCACTAGCGGCTTTGAAGCCCGCGGTTCCATCTTCGTGAATCAATCGCGCCTCATGCTCAACGACGCCGATGAGGCATTGCTTGGTCTTGCAACCACACTGACCAGCGGCGTGCTGGATGCCTGCAACGGCGTGCGCATCGATTTTGCGGACACGATCTTCGGGCACGGCATCATCATCGGTCCGGTCTCCGGCACGAACTTCCCGCAAGGCCTAGACATCGCCAACAACCCGAGCGGTTCGGTCAACATCGACTTCAACCTCGATCTTTGCGCCGACGCCGCAGTCTATTCACAACAAACGTCCCAGATCAGCGGTATGGTCGATCTAAACGGTTTCACCCTGACCGCGCCCAATGGCGTCCACATTGGCCCGTTCACGTTGGCCACTTTCGGCCGCATTGAAGGTAGGATTTCCAGCGACGTGCTGAGCGCCATCGTAGCCAACGCTCAGCTAACCTTAGGTGACTCGTCGCGAAACGACGGAGTCGATCTTGACGGGTTTCTGGACATCGGCTCGACAACGGTCACGTTGGAAGACGCAAATGAAGCCACAACTGCCAACGTGAATATCTCGGGCGGCACATTGAATACCACCGCGGGCCTACTCATCCCCGGGACGTTCGGCAGCTTCTCCGGATTCGGCACGGTCAACGGGCGGTTCATCGCCGACCAGGGCGCAACGATCGTCGCCATTGGCGGTCCGCTGACAATCGGAGACAACTCGCGCAATGACGGTGTGGATATCAACGGCGACCTAACGATCGATGACTCATGGTTGACACTTTTCGATGCCGATAGGTCCAAGTTGGGCCCGACCACCACCTTAACCAATGGCATTCTGGAGGCACAAAACGGTGTGCTCTTGAAGCAGGGTAATCTCCTTCTGGGAACTCTCGGCGATCAGATATTCGGATACGGAATGATCATCGGGGACGTGACGGGAAATTTCATCGGTCTGCTGCCCGTCTTGGCTTCCCCAACTGGCAATTTCTTTCTTGACCAGTCCTTCGATTTCGCAGCGCAGACCGTTCGTATCTATTCTCAACCCTTCGCAGCCTTGGCCGGGGGAACGTATACAATCAATGGTGGAACGATCATCGTCCCCAACGGTCTAAGCCTCATTAACGGAGGCACGCTCACCGGGCAGGGCACGGTTGATGGGTCATTGGCTTCCAGTCCTGGCACGCAGATTACGCTGACCGGCGATCTTACGGCAGGCGATCCAACGGAATCGAGTTTGGTTCGGCTCAATGGAGACATAGATGTCGGCATCCATACGCTGACGTTGACCTATGCCGGTCTCGCCGGTCTAGGCAACACGCCCGCCGGCAACCAGATCACCCTGGCCGGTGGACAGATTATCGCTCAAAACGGCGTCGATCTCCTTGGAGCCGCATTGAATGGGTTTGGGACCATCGGCGGGCGCGTGGATGGCAATCAAGACAGCGTCATCACGCTTACGGCAGACCTGACGCTGGGCGACGCCAGCGCCCAGACTGGATTCAATTACCAAGGCACCCTTCACGTCGGGGGCGACACGCTTACGCTGCTCGAACAGGACGGCCTAGTCACGCTGGCGATGACGACCACCATAGACAACGGCACCATCGAAGTTGCTTCCGGCGCAACGGTGCCAGCGGGCGGCTCACTCTCCGGGCCAGGTACGATCATGGGTGTGTTGACGAGCTTCGGCAGCGTGAGTCCGGGCAACTCGGCCGGAACGATCAGCGCTGCTGGCTACAGTCAGCAATCGATTGGCTCACTTGAAATCGAAATCGGCGGAACCGCTGCGGGAACCCAGTACGACGTCATCAGCCTGAGCGGCTTTGCGTCTTTGAGTGGAACACTCAACGTCACTTTGATGACCGGATTCACCCCAATGGTAGGCCATTCGTTCACCATCATCACCGGCACAACGTCTGTTACAGGAGGCTTTACGACAGTAAACCTACCCGCTCTTCCCGTTGGCCTGCTTTGGGACCTGGTGTATACGCAAGCTGGCGTGACTCTCAATGTCATTGACGAGGCGGCTTGCCCGGCCAACCTTGGCTTTGACAATCAACAAACTTACGACTCGGGCCTCGGCGAGAACGTGCGCACCGCCGACCTAGACGGCGACGGAATTCTAGACCTGGTGGTGCAAACCAGTGGCGACATCCAGATCTTGTCGGGTTTCGGCGACGGAACATTCGACGACACCAACCCGATCATCTTGAGCGCGGGCGGGACCACTCGCACGTCGGACATTGCGGATTTCAACGAGGATGGCAACCTGGACATCGCGATCGCCTCTGAGTTGACCGGCGGAACGAATGTCGTCCGGGTCTTCCTCGGCCAGGGCAATGGAGTTTTCTCCTCGGCGGATTACCCACTACCCAGTGTGACGGCGTTCGGGCAGTTCGGCTTCGGCGTCGTCGCGGCTGACTTCGATGAAGACGGCATCACCGACTTGGTGATCGGTGGCGACACGCTGCTCTTTTTTCGCGGAAACGGTACGAATGGCGACGGTGACGGCACTTTCGCTGCCGCCGCAAATGCAGGGATCATTGACGGCCGACTGTGGGCGCCGGCGGACTTCAACAACGACGGCATCCTCGACCTGGCCGCTGCTTTTTCGCTGCCCGGCGACGTGGAGGGTTTCCGGATTCTCTTAGGCAACGGCAATGACGGCCATGGCATCGGGACGTTTACGGCACAGCCGGATGTCATCACGTTCGGCGCAGTCCGCACGTTAATCGTCGGAGATATCAACGAGGACAACAACGCGGATATCATCCTGTCCAACAATACCGTGCTCGTATACCTCGGAAGCGGAGATGGCACCACCGGCTCCGCAGTCGCCTACGGCGGAGAATTGATCGCCTGGGGGCTGGCCTTGGCTGACTTCAATCAGGACGGTATTGCCGACCTGGCCAGCGGCAACTTCGGTAATCAGGAAGTGTGGGTACGCCTTGGACAGGGCGCCGCCAGCGTGGGCGACGGAACATTTGGGTCGGCTGTCACGTTTGCAGGAGGTGGTCAGATCTTCGACGTGACGGCGGCCGACCTCGACGGCGATGACATTCCTGATCTGGCGGCTGTCAAACAAAGCGTATTCAACGTCTCGGTCTTCCTGGGAAGCTGCTCCAGCCAGCTTTCAACTGCGCTCTCCGTCGTCGCACCCAACGGTGGCCAGCGTCTCCTCGTGGGAGACGAGTACGACGTGCAGTGGTCAAAGGGCGGCGGTGTTATCGCTGTGGACGTGCAGTTGCTGCGCAACGGCAGCGGCGTGTTCGAAACGATTGCCCGCAACCAGACCGGTACGACATTCACCTGGACGGTGACGCCACCCGTGTCGAGCAACGCGGTACTCCGCGTGGTCGATTCGGTAGTCACTGGTCGTAAGGCCACCAGCGCGGCACCATTCCGCATCAGCAGGATGCCCGCCATCGTGGAACCCGGCTGGCGTCTGACACGGTGCGACACGCTGGATGCGCCGATTGCGACCCACGTCAATCCCAAAGACGGATTGCTCTATGCGGTAGGCAATAGCCTGCGGCGCATCGAGGCCGACGGATCTTCCACCATACTTTGGTCCAACAACGATAACTTCGGAATCGCCTTCCACCCTGACAACGGTGACATTTATGTGGCAGACATCGGTACTGGGGAGATATTCCGTACTCGATTCGGTCAGGCCGGTAGGGAGGTTTGGGTGGCCGGTTTCCACAGTGGCGACGATGATCCTCTCGGTCTGGCCATCGCACCGAGTGACTACACTGGCAACGTCGTCAATCCAGGTGAAGGCGTCGTCGTTGACTTCGGATCAGGCGGACCGGCCGAAATCTGGCGTTGGTCTCCAGATTCGCCGGAGGGAGAAACCGTGCTGCATGTGGACGACGGGACGTTCATTAATCCCATCGATGTGGCCATAAGCAAAGACACCATATATGTGGTCGATCGTGGCCCCAGCGACGCTCCGGGTGCCATCTATGTGGTCGGAGTTGGCGGTGTTCTGACTCCATTGGCAACCTCGGTTCCGATGGAAGAGCCGGAGGGTATAACGATCGATCCAGTGACCGGAGACCTGCTAATTGTAGAGCCAGGGCGATTCGGTGGAAGCGCCAGTGTTAAGCGTGTGAATACGACAACCGGCGACGTCAACGATGTCATCGTTGGGTTCGACATGTCCCGCGGAGCCCTGTGCGGAATCGACATCTCCGCCGATGGTCGGTCGCTCTTTGTTACCGATGGCAGCGCGGACAAGGTCTACACGTTTACACTCGGCCCTGACGTGCTGGACGATGAGTGGTCTCTCACTCGGACCGTCCAATTCGAGGACGGGAGTTCCGCACACTACAACCCAGTAGACGGGCTGCTCTATGTGGGACGCGCATCTTCCTTTGGCGGAGGAGGACTGTTTCGAGTCGAGAACGACGCTTCGGTTACGCCCTTGTGGACCGATGTGAGCAACATCGTCGGCGTTGTCATTGACCCGGATAGTGGCGACATATTCACATCCGACCAACAGTCGTTTGGAAACATTTTCCGTACGGCACTCGGAGCGAACACCCGCGAACTGTGGGTGACCGGGGTTACCAAACCAAGAGGCCTGGCCATCGCGCCCAACGATTACGTCGGAAACGTCCTCACTCCCGGCGAGGCTCTGGTTGTAGACACCGGAAATCCTTTCCTGGGTACCCTCGACGACGTCTGGCTATTCTCGCCCGGCGCCGCGGGGGGCGAGACCCCCATTCACGTCGATGACGGTACGCTCGTGGCAGGTTCCGATATCGCGATCGATGCTGCCAGCGTGTATGTAGTGGATTCTGTGGGAGTAATCTACGAACTCGGCGCGACCGGTACACTCTCGCCTGTGCCGACGGTCGAGGTCATTGGAGCGACCGTTGGCGTCACCATCGACCCGTTGACCGAAGACCTGTTCGTGCTGGACGCCGGATTCTCGGATGGCCAAGCCCGACTCGTACGCGTTGATCCTACCACCGGCGACGGGGAGGAAATGTTCGTCGGGTTTCATCTGACCAACGCCTTGCGCACCGGTGTGGATGTTTCGCCCGATGGGTCACAAATCTTTGTCACGGATGGCACGGCGAACAAGATCTATACCTTCACAAGAAATATCCCTTGCCCCGACGCGGATCTTGACGATGTGTGCGATGCGGACGACATATGCCCAAGCGGCGATGACAACGTTGACACCGACGGCGACGGCGTGCCGGATGGGTGTGACGTTTGTCCCGGCGGTGATGACACACTTGATGGCGACGGTGACGGATTCCCCGATCGTTGTGACCGATTCGGCGACTTCAACCATGACGGCCTCGTCGACTTGGTGGACTACTCCTCGTTCGCCAACTGCGTGAACGGGCCAAGCATCATGCCGACACCGACACCAGCAACGACCGTAGCAGATTGCCTGGCGTCGTTCGACTCCGACAATGATGGTGATGTGGACCACTCGGATATCGCGGAGTTTCAGATTGTGTTCAAACCGTGATGTATTGCCGTGGACAGGAGACCAACTGGCCTTCAAAGGTGGTCAGGGTAACCGTGTACACGATTAGTCGGAGGTTTTTCGGCCCCGATGGGGAGGAACGCTTGGCGCTCAGTCAAGCCCTCTCGACTACTGTTTTGCGCGTGCGAATACCGCGAAACGGTGCGTCAGAAGGCGTCAAAACGCGACGTCTTGCGAATCGCAAGAATCACACTAAACTGCGGTGAGAAAAGGACTTCTGCGGATTCAGTAGCGAAAGCCAAGTGTTTTCGTCCGAGCTGAATGTTACGAGTTCGAGTCTCGTGGCCCGCTGTCATAAGTTATTATTACGCATTGGTTTACAGCCGCAATTCCGAGAATTTCGAATTCGGAGTTTGTTCGGGACTACCGTTTTGGCAACAATTCGCAAACGTTCCACCAGGCCTGACCTGCGTTCTTGAGGCAACAGCGGTAGAGCATCAGGCGCGATAACTTCGAGTCGGGTTGACCTCAGCCTGGTTGTAGACGACCGTTTGCTGACTCGTCCCAGCATCGGGGATATGTCGCGTTCGCTTCTCGGGCAACGCGCTCACTGATGATGCAGCACACATTCAAGGCCACTTCGCACAGATGATGTCCAGCTAAGTGGCCTGGCGTTGCGCCTTCCACTGCTCCGGGAGGGTAAGAACCACTGACCACGGATTTGCGTGGCGGCGGCGCAAGGGGAGCTCCGGGGACGTCTGCTTTCGGAGACGATCCGGGGACAGCTAACGGCGAAGAAGATCGGTGACGTCAGACGACGCCACGTGGCCGAGCTCAGGAAAACCGCCGTGATGACTTATCCCGAATCAATGACAGCCAAACGGGCTTCGTGAACCGACCGACGTGCTGATGGTCATGGCAAGGACGGCTTAGCAGGACGTTGCCCCGTGCGGTCTTCGCTGGCGCTTGCTACGACCGATCAGGGCATTGACTGCTGCCTCCCTGGCGTGGACCGTGTGCTTACGGAAATGGAGAACACCGTGCGGTTCTTGCCATGCAAGTAATCGCACGAGTAGGCAATCGGGGAATTCACGGTTCATGTTTGTTCTGAGCGGCATTTCGAAGCGTTTCGGCACGACCGAAGCCGTACGCGCAATCGACCTGGTGATTGAGCCGGGAAAGACCACGATGCTCATCGGGCCGAGCGGATGTGGCAAGTCCACGCTACTGCGTTTGATGAATGGGCTGATCCGTCCCGACGCCGGACGAGTTCAGTTTGAAGGCGAGACCGTGTCACCTGAAAACGCCATGCTGCTGAGCCGCAATATGGGCTACGTCATCCAGGACGGCGGACTTTTTCCGCATCTGACCGGCCGCGGAAACGCCGCACTGGTTGCACGCCACGTTGGATGGGACACAGACCGAATCACCGCTCGACTCAATGAGCTGGTCAAGCTGACCCATTTCCCGGCGGACGGACTCGATCGCTATCCAGCACAACTTTCCGGCGGCCAGCGCCAGCGCGTCAGCCTCATGCGGGCCCTAATGCTTGATCCGGACGTGCTGCTGATGGACGAGCCGCTGGGCGCTCTTGACCCCATGATCCGCAACGATCTTCAGACGGAGCTTCGCACGATCTACCGATCGCTCGGAAAAACTGTCGTCATGGTTACGCACGATCTGGGCGAGGCCGGTTACTTCGGCGATACGATTGTCCTGATGCGAGAGGGCCGCATCGTGCAAATCGGCCCGTTCGGTGACTTGCTCAAGTCACCGTCCGAGGTGTTTGTTACGGAGTTCGTCAACGCCCAGCGAGGCCTGTTGGGAGTCTCAGAGGAGGCAGCGCAGTGAACTGGCGACATTGCGCACCGCTACTTGTATGCCTAGTACTTGTGCCGCCGGGCCTTGCCGACGAATCGTCTTTGATACGCACTGGATCGAAAGCCTTCACGGAATCCGTGATCCTCGCGGAGATTGTCTCCCACCTGGCGGAAAACGAAGGGCTAGAAGTGGAACACATGGAGGGGCTGGGCGGCACGCGGCTGCTTTGGGAGGCGTTGGTGGCTGGCCAGATTGACATCTACCCCGAGTACACCGGCACCATGAGCGAAGAAATCTTCGCCGGACAAAGCGTTCACGGCATAGCGGCGCTCCGCGCGAAGCTCGCCGAGTCCGGTCTCGAAATGACCGATCCGCTCGGCTTCAACAACACTTATGTCATCGGCATGAAAGAGGAGCTCGCGGCCCAGCTCAACATCCACTCCATCAGTGATCTGCGTGATCATCCCGACCTTACGCTACGGTTCAGCAACGAGTTCATGAAGCGTGCGGATGGCTGGGGCGCACTGGCGAAGCGGTATCAACTGCCGCAGCAGGACGTACGGGGGCTGGAGCATGCTCTGGCCTACGAGGCACTCGACAAGGGTGTGATTCAAGTCACCGATCTTTACGCGACAGACGCAAAGATTCGTAAGCTCCGGTTGCGCCGACTCCAAGACAACCGCGGTCACTTCCCGCAGTACCACGCAGTTTTTGTCTACCGCGCGGAGCTAGAGCAGCGCGCGCCGGACCTTGCTGCCGCACTCCACGCTCTGGAGGCGACGATCGACGAAACGGCGATGACGAACATGAACGCGCGCGTCGAGCTTGCGGGCCTCAGCGAGAGCCAAGTTGCCGCCGATTTCCTCGCGGAGGCGCGCGGGATCCGGTCACGGGTTCGAGAAGAGAGCGTCGTCCGCGACATCGCTCGCTATACGCTAGAGCATCTTAACATGGTAGCGGTGTCGCTCTCAGCCGCCATGTTGGTGGCGATTCCCCTCGGTATCGTGGCAGCTCGCAGGGCCGAGTTCGCGCAGCCGATCTTGGGCGTGGTGGGCATCATCCAGACGATTCCATCCATCGCACTTCTGGTGCTGCTGATCCGGCCGATGAGTTACTTCTCCGATGAACTCGGATATCCGCAGGCGATAGTAGCGCTCTTCCTCTACTCCCTTCTGCCGATCGTTCGCAACACCTATACAGGTTTGCGAGGAATCTCACCACAGCTGCATGAATCTGCCGTCGCCCTCGGCCTTCCACCGTGGGTCCGCTTGTGGCGCATCGAGCTACCGCTTGCATCGCAGACGATCCTGGCGGGTGTCAAAACGGCTGCCGTGATCAATGTCGGCTTCGCTACGCTGGGCGGATTCATCGGCGCCGGCGGGTACGGCGAGCCAATTTTCACCGGGATCCGCTTGAACGACTATGGAGTAATCCTGCAGGGTGCCGTACCTGCGGCCGTGTTGGCGTTGCTTGTGCAGGGTTTGTTCGAGGCAGCCGAGCGTGTTATAGTACCCAAAGGGCTGCGGTTGAAATCGGGCACATGATGGCCCCGGGCCGTTCGCGCTTACCTGATCCGGATCAATAACGATGCACACGAACAAAATCGGTCTCGCCGTGCATGATTTCGCACCCAGCACAGAGACGATGCGGGAATACGTATTGCGTGGCCTCTCCCGTATCCCGAAAGAGCTGCCAAGCCAGTACCTATACGACGAGCGCGGAGCTAAGCTGTTCGAGCGGATCTGCGAGACGGAAGAGTACTACCTGACTCGCACTGAACTTGGCATTCTGCGCCGCAACATGGACGCCATCGCTGCACGGGTCGGCCCCGGCGCGCTTGTGATTGAACCGGGCAGCGGGAGCGGTCTTAAGACCCGCATACTGTTGCAGGGCTTGGACGATCCCACCGGTTACGTTCCGGTCGATGTAGCCAGAGAGCAATTGACGAACTTCGCGACGAGCGTCGTCCGCGAATTTCCCGAGCTCGAAGTCAAACCGATCTGCGCGGATTTCACGGATGATTACGAGGTGCCCGCGTGTGACAACGCTGCACGCACGCGCGTGTGCTATTTCCCGGGATCAACCATAGGAAACTTCAAACCCGCTGTGGCCATCGAGGTGCTACAACACCTGGCCGAGCTATGTGACGACGACGGAGGCGTGTTGATCGGCGTGGACGTGAAGAAGGATCGAGAAACGCTCGAAGCCGCCTACGACGATGCGCAGGGCGTCTCGCGCGAGTTCGCACTCAACTACCTCGTACGTCTCAACCGTGAACTGGACGCCGGTTTTCGCGTCGATCAGTTTGGCTACGAAGCGCCGTACAACGAGTCCCTGGGTCGAATCGAAATGGCCCTGGTCAGCTCGCGCGACCAGGTTGTCGAGATTAACGGATCGGGCGTGCGGTTCAACAAAGGTGAGCGCGTCCGCACGGAGTACTCTTATAAGTATACGCTCGCCGAATTCGCCGCGCTTGCCGAGAAAGCCGGCCTCAAGGTTGAACAGACGTGGAGCGATTCCGAAGAGTTGTTCAGCGTTCAGTATCTCGAACCACGGTAGTGGTGTGTCTCTTCCCTGCGCGCCTATCGCGGCCTGAAACGCGTGTTGGCAAATGTGCGTACTGACGTGGATCGTCGATACCGAAACGCATGTCCGCGTCTGTCGCCGGGCCGTGTCGTACCTCGGTGGACTGAAGATTGAGTTGACCGGTGTGACCTGCTCCCCGAAACCTGCGCGGAAATGATTAGGTTGGAATGTACGTAGCGTCTCGCAGAGAAAGTGCATCAGATGAAAGCAATCTTGGCATGCGCCACATTGACGTTGGTTTCCTGCACCGCGGGCTGCGCAACGCCTAGGAATTCTGCTAGGCAGCGACGGTTGCTTCTGGAGACAGATCGAGCGTGGGCAGCAGCCGCAAGTGCAGGCGACATCAATCGTATAATAAGCTACTGGGCGGACGATGCCACAAACTTTTTCCCGGGTGCTCCGGTAGCAAGAGGCAAAGAGGCTCTCGGTGAATTGCTCCGAAGGAATCGAAGTCAACCAGGGTTTTCGCTACGATGGACGCCGATGTACGCGACGGTCGCACAATCTGGAGACCTCGGATACACACACGGTAGCTTCCAGCTTTCACGTACTAACGCCAAGGGTCAATCTGTGACGAAGTCAGGGCACTACGTCTGCATTTGGGAGAAACGGGCTGACAGCCGCAAATGGAAATGCGTCGTGGAAAGCACCATCTTCGGACCCTGAATTGGAATAGCCTGCCACCCAAAACCTGATCCAGGTGTCTTGAGAGTCCCAGCAGCCCGTTGATCAGGCGGAAGGACTCGAAAATGAAGCGGAAGCGACACAATCCGGAGCAGATTATCCGCAAGCTTTCGGGGGAACGGTCTTGCGGCGATCCCACTGCGTAGCATCGCGGCAGGAACTAGCGATACCTCGCCGCGATGGGCATCCGTCGCCCCGTTCCGAACGCGCGACTTGTCACCCTCAAACCCACAGCCGCCTGATTCCGTTTGAACTCGCTACGATCCACCATGGCCACGATCCGCTCGACGGTTGCCCGATCGAACCCGGCGGCCACGATCTCATCAACTCCGGCGTCGCCCTCGACGTATTGTAATAAGATGGCGTCGAGTACGTCGTACGGTGGCAACGTGTCTTGATCACACTGGTCGTCGCGCAACTCGGCTGAGGGCGGTTTGTCGATGGTTCCCTGCGGAATGATCGCCTGCTTTGCCGTGCTGTTGATGTGGCGTGCCAACGCATACACCTCCGTCTTGGGCACATCGCTGAGCACTGCAAGCCCGCCGCACATGTCGCCGTACAGCGTGCAGTAACCCACGCCCAACTCGCTCTTGTTACCCGTCGTCAGTAGCAACGCACCCGTCCTGTTCGAAAGCGCCATCAGCAAATTGCCGCGAATACGGGCCTGAACGTTTTCCTCCGCCAATCCGCCAGCCGCCTCCGCAAGCGATGCGTACACCGGAGTGAGGATGGTTTCATAGGCTTGGTGAACAGCCTCGATTTCGATCACGCTGAACGGGAACCCGAGGCGCTCGGCCAGCGCGCGGGCGTCGGTCAAACTGTGCGATGAACTGTATCGAGAAGGAAGGCCCACACCGAGCACACGATCTGCACCTAGCGCCTCGACGGCAAGTGCGGCGGTAAGCGCGGAGTCGATGCCTCCCGAAAGACCGATAACGACAGACTCGAACCCACATTTCCCGACATAGTCGGCGATGCCGAGCGCGAGCGCTTGCCGCAGCGCTTCAAGCCGTTCAGGATAGACAACGTCACAATCCACCGGCGCCGTATCGAGATCGACAACCAGGAAATCGTCAGTGAACGCCTTCGCTCTGGCGATCACTTGGCCGGCGCCGTCCATGACCAAGCTGGCGCCATCGAAGATAAGGTCATCGTTTCCGCCGACAAGATTCACGTACACCAGCGGCGTACCCTTCTCGCGAATCTGCTGCGAAAATAGTGCCTCGCGCTTTCCCTGCACGCCGTCACGAAAAGGAGAGCCGGAAAGATTGATCAGTAGCTGCGCGCCAGCGGACACAGTGCGGTCAACCGGATCAATACCGTAGACGTGCCGCCCTTCGAACTGTGTGTTGTTCCAAAGATCTTCGCAAACCGTAACGCCAACGGTGCGCGGACCGTCGCTTGTAATCACGTCGACCGTGCAAATTTCTGTCCCGGCTTTGAAGTAACGAGATTCGTCGAACACATCGTAGGTGGGGAGTAACATTTTCGAGTAACGCGCGACCACCCTGCCGCCGGCGCAAATGGCTACGGCGTTGGTCACGTCCGCGCTTGATCCGTCGGAATCAGGTTCAACATAACCGACGGCGGCGGTCGTGGCGTGACAACGGCTGGCGATCACGTCCAGCGCCTCGACATTGCGCCGCACCAAATCCGCTCGCCGTACAAGATCTTTCGGCGGATAACCGAACACGGCCAGTTCCGGAAATACGACCAAGTCAGCCCCGGCTGTTTCGCCTCGCTCGATACCTTCAACAACGCGAGACGTATTCCCCGCGACATCACCGACCGTTGTGTTGATTTGAGCGAGCGCAACCTTCACCGCGTTATTCCTCAGCCCGTCGACCGATCCCAAGTCGAACCGTCGTACGCGAAGGAAGTATCTTGGCCCACCCTTCCGATTGCAAGCGAAACGCCGCGTCAACCCTGTTACATACCCAAAGCATCTTGCGGGAGGCGAAGACCGCAGCGAACGTGTGAGAGCGTGTTCGAGAATGGGTGCTCCGAACCGAGCCGCGACTGTCAGGCAGCGGTTGGCACACTTGAAACCGGACCGCATCCTAACGGGCGCGGCTCAGAAAAGGACTTGCCAGACATATTCTGAGAGGATCGGTGAGCCCGGCGGGGCGTCCTCGTTGTTCGGGCCGGAGAAAGGAAGGAGTTTGTCTTGAAGAAGCCTGACTCCGCCGGTCTCACCTGTGTAAAAATTGTGAGTCCAGCGGCGCCCCTCCGCTATCGGGCCGGAGAGAGGAGTGAGGAAGGGCAAAGACCCGCTGGGCTCACGTCTGAGGCATATTTATCTGCTTGGAAGACCTCTACCTTCGATCGTCCGAGCGACCCTGGTGCGAAACAACCCGCATCCCGAAGGCGAGCTAGCCGTCCCGATTCGCTCGCGTGAACAATCCGGTCCGAGCTAGCGTAAGGTGACTTGCAAGTTCCATACCATGGACGTGCGATTCGCGCTCCTCCGATCGCTATCGGATGCACACCGCCTGTTCAAGCCAATGAGAGGCGATAATTCACGTGCCGATCGTACGCGCCGCGTAGTAAGCATGAATCTCGCGTGCGGCGGATCGCGCAAGGGCACACAGAATCTGCGGAAAAACACCCGGCTCTGATCTGCCCTAAGACACAACCACACCGTTGAGGTACACTCGATCCGATCAAGCCGTACGACCAATAACTTATTTGTGCTTCGGCACGACGCAAGTGACGGGTTCATCCGATCCGAGCCGCGACCGTGAGGGAGTGTTTTCAAGCTTTCACGACAGGTTTTCAAACGTCCGCTCCTCACGATCGCGGCTCGGCAAACCCGACGTTCGCTGACGCGATAGCTCTGCTCGACAGTTGACACCACCTCTCGCCGACGGACAGGCCTTACAGTTTTTTTGACAGCACATCCTGTAGAATCTGCTTGTCAAGGCTGAGGTCGGCGACCAGCTGCT
>JAJDDY010000040.1 GCA_029260075.1 Phycisphaerae bacterium | reverse complement strand
TATGGCCGGTCCGGCTGGACTGAAGGACATGGCCGCCCTCTCCCAAACCCCCGGACTTCTCTATGCTAAAGTTGAGCATGTGTGCCCCCGGCTGTAAGCCGGTGCCACACTTTTTCAACAGGCTGCCAAGAACTTCCTCAGGTCTTCCGGTCTGATCACGCGTTTGGTCTCTTGGCTACTCCTCTGTTAGAATGATTCGTCTTAGTGTTGTAGCAGCGTCGATGTTGTGGCGTCGCGCCTCGCGTTCAGATTGACGCGAGTGGCGCAGCGTCATCGGGTCGCGCGGTCAGTCTTCCTAGCTTGGAGTCTCACGTTGCGCTGTCAGTCCGGTGATACACCTTGCTTGCGTCCGGTCGAGGCGTTTCGCACGCCCGGTCAAGACGATGGCCAGATTCATGTCCGCGACAGCGCCGGTCTGTCCGACGTCGTGCTTACGATGTCGGAACCGGCGTTGCACGTGTTGGCGATGATGGATGGCACGAACACGTGCGGTCATATCCGACAGCAGTTCCGCGATCGATTCAACCAAGAGCTATCTGAGGCGACGCTTCAACAGATGCTCGCGCATTTGGATCAGGCCCATTTCCTTGAGGGCGTAGCCTTCGACTCCTATTACGAGTTGCGCGTGACCGACTACCGCGCTGCCCAATTTCGAGACATGCCCACCGCCGCCGCTCTAGGCGTAGAGGAACACGGCGAAGTGTTTGCCGAGGCTTTGGGCGACGTGCCGGCTAACGGTGTGTCGCAGAGGCCGCGCGGTCTGGTCGTGCCCCACCTCGACTATCCTCGGGGCGGGCCTTGTTACGCGCAAGGTTATGCAACGCTTCGAGACCAACCCGCGCCGAATCGTGTCATCATTCTCGGCACGAATCATTTCGGTCGATCGCGATCCGTGGTGTCTACGGCGCAAGGTTTCAGAACGCCGCTGGGAACCACGCAGCCAGACCTTGATCTGTTGGCGCGGTTGGAAGAACGGTGCGGCGGTTTGCGCGAGTATGAGCTCGACCATCAGCGCGAACATTCCATCGAGTTGCAGGTGGCGTGGCTTCAGTTCCTATTCGGCGCCGACAACTTCCTCATGCTGCCTTTCCTGTGTCCCGACCCGTGCGGTCCAACGGGTACGGCCCCCGTCGACGGTCGCGGCGTCGATTTGCACGACTTTGCCGTAGCGCTGAGGGCGGCGATTCGTGAACTTGATGGTGACACCATGTTGGTTTCCGGGGCAGACCTTAGTCACGTAGGTGCGTCCTTCGGTGATGACCGCATGCTCGATGAAGCGTTTCTGGATGAGGTGGAGGCGGGCGATCGCGGCGCCGTGTCGCACCTGCAACGCGGTGACCCCGATGGTTTCGTCTCATTCCTCGCGGAGCGTGACAACGCAACCCGGGTGTGCAGTGCGGGATGTATATATACGTTGTCGGTAGCGTTGTCTGACGCGACGCCGCAGCTTCTTAAGTATCACCAGGCTGTCGACCAATCAGCCCAAACGTGTGTCACCTGCGCCGCCATGATGTATACCTGAGCCCATGTCTGAACCTGGCCTGTACCGTCAAATCATTTCCGGCGAGTCCGGTGTGTGGTCGAGCCCTGTCCGTGCGTTGCTTCATGCGGGCTCAATGGCCTACGGCGTGTGCGTGGGTTTTCGCAACCGCCGTTACGACCATGGCAACAGTTCGCGAAGTGTGCCTGTTCCGGTGCTAAGTGTGGGCAACGTCACTGTCGGGGGCACGGGCAAGACGCCACTGGTCATCGATCTTGTGACGCGCCTGACGCGAATGGGATGTAACCCGGCCGTCGTGTCGCGGGGCTACAAGTCGGTCGAGGGGCAACCCAATGATGAAACACGGCTGATCCAGCGGCAATGCCCCGGCGTGGCGTGCGTGGCTAATGCGAATCGTGTCGCCGGTTCATTGACAGCGTGTCAGCGCTTCGGTGCCGACGTGATCGTGCTCGATGACGGGTTCCAGCATCGTGCGCTCAACCGCGATCTGGACGTCGTGTTGATCGACGCCACGTGTCCCTTCGGCTACGGTCACCTCTTGCCCCGTGGTCTGCTGCGCGAACCTTTGTCGTCGCTGCGCCGCGCCCGTGTCATCGTGTTGACGCGGTGCGACCAAGTGTCTTCATCCGATCGTGCGCACACAGAGCAACGTCTTACGCGACTGGCGCCGCAGGCTGTTCATCTTTGTGCCCACCATAAGGTTACCACCATCACGCGACTTGACGGCACGGTGCGAGACGACGATGTCGTCGGACGGCGAGCTGCGCTGTTCGCAGGGATCGCACGTCCGTTGGCCTTTGCCACTACCGTTCGAACCATGGGTATCGAAGTCGTGGGCGAGCATTGGTGGCCCGATCATCATCACTATCGTCCCGCTGATCTGCGCAAGATCGCGTCGGGCGCCGATGCGCCGTCGCACGACTTGTTGTTGACGACGGAGAAGGACGCGGTCAAGCTCGCCGCGATACCCGGTATCGATCAGATGGACATCGGCGTAGTGAACGTGAGGATCGACTTCGAGGATGACGGTGGTACAATCCTGGAGAAGATCATCGAGGAAACGCTACGCCGGGGTTGATCCGAATGACGCGCTCCTACCGACCAGTTAACTTCGATCGCCTCAAGACGTATTCCGTCGCTCGGCGACGGCACAAGTCCGAGGTGCGTCGCGCCGCGGAGTTGCCCGCGCCCGGCGCCTCAGCCCGTTCGCTTCTCGATTCGTTCCCCGACTACCTCGGCGCGACGGCGTTCCGCCATGTTACCGACGCCATCGTTTCAGCCGTTCTCAATGACCGTCCTGTCGTCGTTGCCTTTGGCGCTCATGTGTTGAAGGTTGGTTGCGCTCCCGTGCTCATCGACCTCATCGAGCGCGGCGTCATTCGTGCCATCGCCTGCAATGGCGCGTGCGCGATCCACGATGTGGAGTTGGCGATGTTCGGCGAAACCAGCGAGGAAGTGGCAGACACGATTCGCGATGGCAGCTTTGGCATGGTGGATGAGACCATGGCGTTTTTTGACGAGGTGGCTGAGCACGCGAAAGCGGGGCAGGTCGGTTTGGGCGCGGCCGTCGGGCGTGTGCTTCTCGACAAGAAGGCCCCCAACATTTCGTCGAGTGTATTCGCCGCCGCGTATCGAGCGGCCATTCCCGCCACGGTACATGTGGCGCTGGGTACCGATACGGTCCACGCGTCGGGCGGGCTTGACGGCGCTGCGTTGGGCGCTGCGTCAATGCTAGATTTTCGTCTGGTCTGCGACGTCGTTTCCGACTTGGGTTCCGTCGACGATTCCGGCGTTGGCGGCGTATTCCTCAACGTGGGGTCCGCCGTGGTGTTGCCCGAAGTCTTCCTCAAAGCCGTATCCGTGGCCCGAAACTTCGGCGCCGATCTTGACGCCATGACAACAGCCAACTTCGATATGATGCGCCACTACCGGACCGGACAAAACGTCGTCACGCGTCCTGTCGCCAAGGGTCGTGGGCACGAAGTGATCGGTCACCACGAAATCCTTCTTCCTCTTCTGCGATACGCTGTGTTGGATCGCTTCGCTACGGAGTCGTTCACGTGAAACCGGCGGTGTTTCTCGATCGCGACGGAACGCTCATCGAGCCGGTTCCCTATCTGGCTACGCCGGAGGAGGTGCGGTTGCTTCCCGGAGCGGCCGAAGCCGTGCGGCGTTTTTCCGACGCTGGATTCCTCGTTGTACTCGCATCGAATCAGTCGGGCATAGCGCGGGGTCTTTTCAACGAGGCTGCGCTGTCCCGTGTACATGAGCGATTGGTGGAAGTGTTGTCAGCCGAGGGGGCGTCGCTCGACGGCGCCTACTATTGTCCATACTTGGACGGTCCGGACGCCCGCGTCGAGCTCTATCGGCTTGACAGCGAACTACGCAAACCCCGCCCCGGCATGTTGTTCCAAGCTGCGAAGGAGTTGGACATCGATCTGGAGGCCTCCTGGATGTTGGGCGATTCGCCTTGCGATGCCGAAGCGGGTCGACGTGCAGGCTGCCGGACGATTCATGTGCTCGGCTCCAACGGCAAAAAGGATTTAGAGCCGACGGATGCGGAGTGTACGGTGAGCAACATCTTGGACGCTGTACCATTGGTGACGCAACCCATGACCGAAGATGGCGAAGAACATGCGCCGACGGATTCACACTCCGAAGTCGAGGCGTCTAGTCCCGGTGAGGTTTTCAAATCTGCGGATGGTGACGTCGTTGACTTGCTCAAAGACATTCGTGATCGAATTGATCGAGCGCAGCGTCAGGATACGCAGCAGGATTTTTCCGTCCTAAGACTGTTCGGCACGTTGCTGCAAATGTTCGCGATCATGGTAGCCCTATGGGGCATGATCGCGATTTTCGACGACCGCGCCCAAGTCGCCACCGCACGCTTGACGCTCGCATGTTTCTTTCAACTCGCTTCAATGACGGCCATCGCCATCGAGCGTTTTCGCTAGCAAATTTCTGGACAAGTGTGGCACCGGCTTCCAGCCGGTGATCTATGAGCGATTTCTTCCTCTCTCATCGCACCAGTGTAATGTCAAGTCGTGCGCCCGTTCTTGCTGTGCCGTGAATCCCTTGTCGGCACTTTCGCTTGGCGCACAAAGAAAGACGGCGACCGAGCCGATTGACTCGATCGCCGTCCGTTGATTCTGTGCGTCGTTCGCTTAGGCCGTGGCGTGGCGAGTCGCGACGGCGACTAGACCATGCTCTTAAGACCCTTGAGTGCAAGGACTTTGACGACGTTGCGTGCCGGCTTGGCCTTGAAGACCATTTCTTCTTTCGTGAACGGGTTGATACCCTTGCGCGACTTGGTTGCGGGCTTGCGGACCACTTTGATCTTCATGAGACCGGGAACGGTGAACGTACCGGGGCCGCGCTTACCGAGATCTTTCTTGATCATGCCGCCGAGGCTATCGAAAATCGTCGCGATTTGCTTCTTGGTCATGTCGCTGGAGTCGGCGAGACCTCCGAAGACTTCCGATTTTGTGCGCGCCTTGGTAGCGGTTACGCTGCTCTTCTTCTTTTTCTTCTTTGCCATTGTCGTTTCCTTTCAGTTAACGCGAGACCAGTCGTTGATCACGTGCGGCGGGAATATACGCCGCCCCATACGCGCGATCAAGCAATTTTCCCTAGAAAAACAGTATTTATCGAGCGCGTCAAGCGCTTTTCCCCGCAAAAAAAACGGAATTCTCAAAACATTGACAAGCGCCAATGCCAATTCGAAGCCCGAAGTGCGTTCGAGTCGCGAAGTCATGTCAGCTTCTTCATCGTCAAAAACTCCGAAAATAATGATGCGAAACCGTTTTCGCGGCACGTCGGATCGTAGGCGGAATGGACTGGTTGCGTCTGTCGGTAGAGTGTTCACAGACTCAAACGACTGCGCACCGAACGACTCTCGCGGAACAATTCAGCGAGTTGGTTGGTTCGTGGTGCGACCGAATCCCGCCGGTTCGAGTCGGCCGTAGTACCCGTCTCGTTCGGGGTCAGTTCGAGACCATTCCGCGCATCGCGTCGGCGTGGCCATCAGACGTGAGGGAAACGACGATTGTGTTTGGCGGTCGCGCTGGCGGATTTCGCGTGTCGTTTACAGGATCAGACTCGATAGGGACGCTTCAACTGCCGATCAAACGTTAGCCGGAGAATGCACTGTGCTGATCTTGTGTTCAGACGCAACTTGTTGGGCGGGGGTATGCCCGCCTGCGCACTGTACGCGAACCGATCATACCGTGATCACTTTGTGCACCGGTCGAAACGGCTGGTCGAACGAAACCGAGGTGGCCCGTGGACAGCAAGACTTCGCTACACAGACTGAAACAACGCCTTGAGACGTTGCGAACGCGGGATTTGTCGAAAATGGGCTACGAGGCCAAGGTGTCCCATCAGCGACAAATCGACAGGGTTCATCGGGACTGCGAAGAGGCGTCGGCGTCTGCCGGCGGGGCGACGGACGGTCCGCCCGAAACTGAGTTGGTCGGCGGTCTGACACGCACCCCTGGCGAGTCCTGAGCGCCGATTTCATTTCCTTCCCCTACTATGCACTAGGTCTCGGTAGACCGTGCTGGCCAATCGCGCGCCCGGATTCTTGCCACGTTGGCACGCCACACCCTATGATGCCTCTTAGCTAGCGGCGCGTCGCCCACAAGGGTCGTCGCCGATTCGATCCGCGCTCGGGATGCAGGCCGTTGCCCGTCTACGGCGCGTTATTCGGCAAGAATCGCGCTCGTGATAACCGGCGTTTCAGGGAAGGTCTCAACAACATGAAGTATGTCGAAAGCGTTCTGGACCTCATAGGCCATACGCCGATGGTCCGCTTGAATCGGATGGTCGACGACACGATGGCCACCGTTCTGGTCAAGCTGGAGCAGCTCAACCCCGGCGGGTCGGTCAAAGATCGCATGGCCTACAACATGGTCATATGTGCGGAACAACGTGGCGACGTCAAACCCGGTACGACGCTCGTGGAGAGCACGTCGGGCAACACGGGGCTGGGCCTCGCGATGATGGCGGCGGTGCGCGGTTACCGCAGCGTGTTCACCATGCCCGACAAGATGAGCCGCGAGAAGGTCGACATGCTCAAAGCCTACGGGGCTGAGGTGGTCATCACGCGCACCGATTTGCCGCACGATCATCCGGAGAGCTACGTCGAGGTGGCGAAGAGGATTTGTCGCGAGACGCCCGGCGCGTTCTACACCGACCAATACTACAACATGGACAACCCCGAGGCGCATTACCTCACGACCGGGCCGGAAATCTGGGATGACACCGACGGGAAGATCGACTGTTTCGTTGGGGGAATCGGTACGGGTGGAACCATTTCCGGCGCCGGCAAGTACCTCAAGGAGCAGGCAGCCAAGACCGGTCGGAACATCTCTATCGTGTGCCCCGACCCGGTCGGAAGTATCTACTTTGATATGTTCAACGGTCGCGACCCGCGCGACCCGGGCATCTATCGCGTAGAGGGGATCGGTCACGACTTCATGGTCGGTACGTTGGATTTTTCCGTGATCGACGAGATACGCGAAGTATCCGATCACGACTCGTTCACGACGGTACGCCGGTTGGTTCGCGAGGAGGGTATCTTCGCCGGCGGGTCGGCGGGGACGGCAGTGTTCGGTGCGCTGCAAGTCGCGAAAGAGTTGGGTCCGGGGAAAACCGTCGTCGTCATCATTCCCGACTCAGGCGATCGCTATATCAGCAAGTGCTTCGATGACGAGTGGATGAAGGACATGGGCTACCTAGACCACGAGCAGAGACTTGGCACTGTTCGCGAGTTGATTCAGTTCAAGGGCGAGCATGTGGACTTCGCCGGGCGCGTGGAGACCGTTGCGGACGTGGCTCGGCGCATGCGCGAACTCGGCATATCGCAAATGCCCGTGACGGTCGAAGAAGGTCGGCCGATGAAGATGGTCCACGAGTCGGACATTCTTGATGCGCTGATCACCGGCACGTGTTCCGCAGGCGACCCTGTTCTTGACGTCGCCACCGACTTGAGCGGTCTTGTGCGACTTGATGATTCACTGGCAAGGGTACAGCAGGTCTTCGACAAGAACCAAATGGCCGTGGTGTTGGACCGTGGCGATATTGTGGGCATCATCGGTCAGATCGACTTTGTGGAATTCCTCGCGGCACGCACTTGACCCGATCGAGTCTCGGGACACCGCCACGCTTCTTGAACGAGTACGACGGTCTCGGTGTGTCGAGGCGCTACCCGGTGCACGTTATCGTTTTTTCAAACGACCTCCACCACCGTTCGGCGCGCTCCAGACACTGTCTTGTCGTGTCGATCATCAGTGCGTGCTTGTCGGTCTTGGAAATGTATTCGCACGCCCCGGACGACATGGCGTCCGCAATCGTGGCGATGGCGTCGTCCGCCGTGAGCATGATGATCTGCGTGAGCGGCGCGATTTCTTTAATGTTGCGGGCCAGTTCAATGCCGTTCATCTCCGGCATGTTGTAGTCCGTGATAACAACGCGGTAATGGAGTTGACGCAGGCGCGCGAGTGCTTCCGCGCCGCAAGTCGCGGTGTCACATGCTAGACCCGCACGCTCGAGGCGAATCTGGATCATTCGAAGCGCGCCGTCGTCATCATCTACGACAAGAATCTGAGTGGTACTCATCAGCATCATTCCTACAAATCTAAATAGGTTCTACCGCCGTCTGAAATGGGACCGCGCCAGAGACTGGATCGACCTGCTTTGCGGTTGGCTTTAGCAGTCTGGCGGTGTAAGGATTGACGCGGATTGGACCGTTGGTGTTTCTGATACGAGCGCGGGAGCATTGGGTCCGAGAAGGCGAGCGATGCGGGTCGCGACCCTACGCCCGCCTATCCCACCGCGATGACTACGACCCCTACAAGCGCCAACGCCGCTGCGGCAAGTTTTTGACGTGTTAGCGGTTCTTTCAGAATCAACGCGGCGAACACAAGGGCCATGGCGGTTGATGTTTGATTGAGGATGGCAGCCACCGACGCTTCGGCATACTTGAAACCCGCGACCCAGAAGATCATCGCGAAGTACGTTCCGAGGATGGACGCCGGGACGGAATACCACCAAACATGCGACGGTTTGAATACCGCAAACAGTTCGCGCCGCTTCTTGCCGACCGCCATCGGAATGGCCAGCACGATCGTACCCGGAACAAGACGGATTAGCGTTGCGGTAAGGAGTGGTGTGGTTTCTAGAATCGGCTTGGCTACGACAATCCCCGCGGCCATCATGGCTATGGCCACAGCCCCGAGGAACATGCCGCCGATCAGTCGCAGACGTGGATTAGCGGATTGATCACAAACCCGGACCGGCGGTGTTGCGTGTGACGATGAGACGAGGATGCCGCTCAAGACAAGCGCGCCACCGATATAGTGATGAGTGAAAATCCGCTCCGAGAGCATCCACCAAGCGAAGAAAATGACGCACGGCGAATAGACACATTCCGTAATCGTAAGCAGGCCGACGCCGATGCGATTGAGCGCGAAGAACAGCAATGCATCCGCGATGGCAATGCCGACGATCCCGCTGAGGATGAGAATGTACAGGTCGTGGGTGTGCATGGCGCGGGCGCTGGACCATGGGTTTTCAACCACCAACACGGTAATGGTCAGCAGAATCAGCCCGATGGTGTTCTTGAACAGCGTCAGCGAAAGCGGCGGAACGGATTCTCCGCTGCGTTTGAACAGCACGAGGGCCAACGACCACGTCATCGCCGCCGCGAGCGCGTAAGCTTCGCCGACGTAGGCGGTCATTGTTTGTCACGTCCGCTTCTGATGGGCATATCTTTCGGTTATCCTTGAGCGAGCAGTGCTCCACCCGAGCGTCTCGTGACGTAGAACAGTCTGAGTGTTGTACTCTAGTGCTCCGTCACAGCTAAATCTACGGGTTTGCGACGGCATCAGAGCCGTGGGCGCCAGCCCGCGGACCGGTCCCACCGCTAGCGCGGAGGGCTCTGACCGGCGCGCCTGGCGCCGGTGGTGCGGGCGGCGACAACCCGAACATTAAGGTGTGACGCTGCACTTGTGATGTGGTTTCGCTCCAACAAGGAGCGACGCCCCGGACGTTTTCGCACACACTGGGTGGCCCATGGCTCTAGCCGTGGGGGAGTCGACTGTCCGTAGCTTTGTAAGGGAAGTACGCAATGACCAATCACGTTCCGCTCATGATCCACGGTGCCCAATCCGCTGGCAAGCATCTTACGGTAACAGCCCCTTTCGACGGGTCGACGATTGCGACCGTCGAGCGTGCCGGTTCGGATGCGGCGGAGCGCGCGCTCGAAACTGCGGACGGTTTGTTTCGCGATCGCGATGCATGGCTTGCGCCAGCTGAACGAATCGCAATCCTCGACCGCACCGCCGCCATCATGAAGAAATCTCGTAGCGAGCTGGCCGAAGCGGCTGCGATGGAGGGTGGAAAACCGCTGGTCGATTCCATCGTCGAAACGGATCGCGCGATCGACTGCATAAAGATTTGTGTAGAGACCCTGCGCACGCAAAGCGGGACCATGATTCCCATGGGAATCAACGCCGCGTCGTCCGGTCGATTGGCCATGACGATGCACGAACCCATCGGCGTCGTGCTGGCGTTTAGTGCGTTCAATCACCCACTGAACCTCATCGTACATCAGGTGGCGCCGGCCGTGGCTGTCGGTTGCCCGGTCATCGTCAAACCCGCAGAGGCGACGCCCCTTTCGTGCATGCGGTTCGTATCCATTCTTCGCGAAGCCGGTCTGCCCGAGTCGTGGTGTCAAGCGATGGTGCCGACAGACCGCAACGTTTCGGGCGCCATGGTCGCCGACCCGCGCGTGGCGTTCTTCACGTTCATTGGCAGCGGTCGGGTGGGATGGATGCTTCGGTCGAAGTTGGCGCCGGGTGCACGTTGTTCGATGGAGCACGGTGGCGCGGCCCCTGTCATCGTCGCCGCCGACGCCGATGTGACCTCTGCCCTTCCCCTGATGACCAAAGGCGCGTTCTACCACGCCGGGCAGGTCTGCGTTTCCGTGCAACGGATATTCGCTCATAGCAGCATAGCGCGTGACCTGGCTGATCGCCTTGCGGTCGAAGCCAAGTCGCTACGTGTGGGTGATCCCACACTAAAAGAAACCGACGTCGGTCCACTCATTCGTAGTGCCGAGGTGAACCGCGTTGATGAGTGGGTGAAAGAGGCGGTGTCCGGTGGCGCAGAGCTGTTGTGCGGTGGGTCTATGGTGTTGGACACTTGCTATTCGCCGACCGTGCTGCTTAATCCACCGGCCGACGCCCGCGTCAGCACACAGGAAATCTTCGGCCCCGTGGCCTGTGTCTACCCGTTCGATGAACTGGACGAAGCCATTGAGCGGGCGAACAGTTTGCCGTTCGCGTTTCAATCGTCCGTCTTCACGCGAGATATGGATACAGCGCTGCGCACGGCGAAACGTCTCGATGCGGCCGCGGTGATGGTGAACGACCACACAGCCTTCCGCGTAGACTGGATGCCCTTCGCCGGGCTGAAAGAGTCTGGTCTCGGCATTGGTGGTATTCCGTATACGATGGAAGATATGCAGATCGAGAAACTGCTAGTGATTCGTTCTGCGGAGCTTTGACATCGTGTCTCGTCCGTTTCCCGTTCTTCAGTTGTTTTGAAGGATGAGGTGTCCGTGCTCGTACTAGCGAGTTGGGATGAACTCTTCGCGGGCGACACAATAACCCGCTCTACTTGGCCGTACCCATTGGGAAAGAGCGGATTTTACAATGGCCAACGCTTGAATCGCGGGAATCATGCTGAACCGTGCAGTAAGATTGAGCTTCATTGTTGGCTTGGTTCTCTTGTCATGTCTCGGCCTATGGTGGCTAACGAGTGACTCGGCAGCGATTCGCTTCCATGTTTCACAGATGGGCACCGCGAGGGAGAAGATCGCGAAAACTGGCGCACGCGATCCGCGACAATCCGAGTTTATCGAGAGATACGATGCCCACCGCGATGCCCTTGTGCGACTCGGCTACTTCGAGCGTCGAGAATTTGTCCTGAGGAGCATCTCGGTCCCATCGCTGGAGTCCAAGCGTCTCTGGCAGGAGTTGCTGTACAGGTTTCCGGATCATCCACATGTAACAATGCAAGGATATGGACCGGCAGCGATTGACATGGTCGTGGTGTGGGATCGCCCGAACATGATCGCACGATGGCAAGAAGTGATTGGTGCCCATGATCTGCCGCCAGATCCAGTTTTGAGCAAGCGAAGGATGGTACCTGAGAATGGGTACGTCTCCTTCGTCGGGACATGGATCGACGATGACGGCAACGTCCTCTACACGATCTCGGACGAGGGGGATGGCAATCTCCGCTTCCACGTTCGGGAGTTTGAGCCGTGGACAACATCGATCAAAAACTTACGTGCCGAGAACGGAACCGTATTCTTTGACCAGTATCATCGCCCGCGGATATCCGAGGAACTAGAGTCGCCTGTCTCGGTAGATGGCGAGCACCCTTTCAGCGGGATGCGCCGCCTTGTCGAGTTGTCACGGATCGAGGGGAATGAAAGGGCAATTCGCATGAGTATGTCCACGATACAGCTTGAGGATCCAACGTCTCAAGTCCTGAGACGACAAGACGAACTGTTGCCCTGAAGTCCTGTAGATGGGGATGAAAGCCCCATCTACCGGGTTGGGCCATAATGCACGGACCAACGGGTTCGGCCGTTCCAGACTCGATTACCGCGGTTTGCACATCTTCAACCAATTGCTAGCTAATGGCGTAGTTATCGGTCGCCGACAGTTCCTTGCAGGTGGCCTATCGACATGCCCACGAGGGGCGGTCATAGTTGATGCCGCCGGTGCGCTCGTCACAGCCTATGGATTGAAGCACGTATTCTTGCGTGGCGGGCTGTTCGTCGGTCCCAACGGTCTGGGGTCTCGTCAAGAGCGGATAGGCGCTGATGGGTTACCGGCTGGAAGCCGTGCCACACTTGTAATGGCGTGTTTTGGAAGGGTTGTTTCGAACCGAGCCGCGACTGTAAGGGAGCGGTTTGCGAAGTTGAACCCGGACCGCTTGCTTACGGGCGCGTCTCTGAAGGAGACTTCCTAGTGACGTTCGTGGCCCCGCTAATGGGATCACCGGCTGGAAGCCGGGGCCACGCTTTTGCGCTGCACACCTTTTCAACGGGCGGGAAGGTATCCTGATCTGTCCAACGTGCGAGGGAATACGATGAAGAGTTTGTCTCAGTCGAGTATTGGTCGTTCAGTGCTTCGTCAACCACGTTCTTGTCGATCACGCTATGGTCCGTCGATGTTTCGGATGATCGTCGTTGCGGCCGTCTGTTGTTCGGCCGGGGCCACGCATGCGGCGGCGAAGGCTGTGCCGAGCAAGGGCGTTGACGCAAACCTCTATAGTCAGATGAAATGGCGCAGCATCGGTCCAAGTCGCGGCGGTCGATCCGTTGCGGTGGCCGGCGTACCGAGTCAGCCGCTCGTTTATTACATGGGCGGAACCGGCGGCGGGGTGTGGAAGACGGAAGACGGGGGTAGTTCGTGGTCGCCGATGACGGACAAGTTCTTCAAGACCGGTTCGGTCGGAGCGATTGCGGTCGCAAACAGCAACCCCAACGTCGTATACGTCGGCATGGGTGAATCGTGCGTGCGGGGTAACTTTTCGCACGGCGACGGTGTATACAAATCGACCGACGCCGGAAAGACATGGACGCACATCGGTTTGGAAGACTCGCGGCAGATTGGCCGCGTGCGTGTTCATCCTGACGATCCGAATATCGTGTACGTCGCGGCGTTGGGTCACGTCTTCGGACCGAGCAGTCAGCGCGGTGTGTTCCGCTCCACCGACGGCGGCAAACGGTGGGCCCGCGTTTTGTTCGTCGACGAGTTCACCGGTGCGGTCGATTTGTCCATGGACCCCACCAACCCGCGCATCATCTATGCAGCCACATGGCAGGTTCGGCGCACGCCCTATTCACTAGAGAGCGGCGGACCGGGCAGTGGGATTTACAAGACGACCGACGGCGGCGATACATGGGTCGAGCTGACCAAGGGTCTGCCCGAAGGCATCAAGGGTCGGATCGGCGTCGCGGTTTCGCCGGTGAATCCTAGCCGTGTCTGGGCGATCGTCGAATCCGACAAGGGCGGAATCTTCCGCTCGGAAAACGGCGGCAAGCGTTGGAAGCGGGTCAACGAGGATCGCGGTTGGCGGCAGCGGGCGTGGTACTACACGCATATCTTCGCCGACACGCAGAACGCCGACACGGTGTATGTGTTGAACACGCGGTTCGGTAAGTCGACCGACGGCGGGAAGACGTTTTCGTCGATCCGTGTTCCGCACGGCGATAACCACGATCTGTGGATCGCCCCGAACGATAACCAGCGAATGGTCAACGCCAACGACGGCGGGGCCAACGTTTCGTTCAATGGCGGCAAGAGTTGGTCGCGGCAGGACATGCAGCCTACGGCGCAGTTCTATCACGTGATCACCGACAATCAGTTTCCGTATCGAGTGTATGGCGCACAGCAGGACAACAGTACGCTATCCATTTCGAGTCGCGCTCGACCCGGGCCACGCGCTCAGTTCTACTCCGTCGGCGGCGGCGAGAGCGGATACATCGCACCGCATCCGGACGATCACAACATCGTCTACGCCGGAAGCTATGGCGGATTCATGACGCGGTACGATCGGACCACGCAGCAGTTTCGCAACATCAGCGTGTGGCCTGAGAACCCGATGGGCTGGGGCGCGGGGCCGCTCAAGTACCGATTCCAATGGACATTCCCGATCCTTTTCTCACCGCACGATGTGAACGTGATCTATGCGGCGGGCAATGTGTTGTTTAAGACGACGAACGAAGGGCAGAGTTGGACCGCCATCAGCCCGGACCTGACCACGAACGACAAGAGCAAACAGGGCCCGTCGGGCGGGCCGATCACGCACGACAACACGAGCGTTGAGTACTATTGCACGATCTTTTCGGTGGCGGAGTCGCCCCACGAGAAGGGTGTGATCTGGGCGGGTAGCGATGACGGGTTGGTACACATCACCCGCAACGGCGGCGATGATTGGACCAACGTCACGCCGCTCGATCTGCCCAAGTGGGCCACGGTGAGCATGATCGAGATTTCCAAGCACGATCCAGCCACCTGCTACCTCGCGGTCAACGCGTACAAAATGGACGACTTCTCACCATACATTTTCAAGACGACGGACTACGGCGTGACGTGGTCGCTGCTTACGCAGGGTATTCCACGCGAAGCGTTTGTGCGCGTCGTTCGCGAAGATCCCAACCGCAGGGGTTTGTTGTATGCAGGCACGGAGACCGGGGCGTACGTTTCGTTTGACGATGGTGGGCACTGGCAACCACTGCAGATGAACCTGCCCATCGTGCCGATCACCGATATGGTCGTGAAGAACAACGATCTTGTGGCTGCGACGCAGGGGCGTTCTTTTTGGATACTCGATGACTTGACGTTGTTGCATCAGCTCAACGACGAAGTAGCTACGTCCGACATGCATCTGTTCGCGCCGCGACCGGTGGTTTCCGGAATCGACAGAACCGTCACGGTGCGCTATGGCCTTCAAGAAGAACCCGAAGACAAGCTGACGTTGGATTTCCTTGACAGCAAGGGCGAGGTCGTCAAGAGCTTTACCACGAAGGACCCCGACGCCAAGGAGGAAGCGGAATCGCGTCGTTCGTTTTTCTTCGCGCCGAGTAGCAAGAACTGCACAGCCGACAAGGGTATGAATGAGTTCGAGTGGAACATGCGCTACGAGGACGCGACGGAACTTAAGAGCGCGGTCATGTGGGGCGGCAGCACACGCGGACCAGCCGCGCCGCCCGGCTCATACGAAATACGCTTGACCGTTGGCGATGAGTCCACCACGCAACCGCTCGAAATCGTGATCGATCCGCGAACGACGTCGTCCTCGAACGACTTCGATGCACGGTTCACGCTGCAACTGAAGATTCGCGACGCACTGTCGAAGGCGCACGACGCCATCATTCAGATTCGCAGCATTAAAGAGCAAGCCGAAGCGGCTGGGAAACGCATCAAGGAATACAACGAGAACAAAGCCGTGGAAGAGGCTGCGACTGAGCTCGTCCAAAAGTTGACCCTGATTGAAGAGGAATTGATCCAGACGAAATCGAAGAGCGGCCAGGATCCGCTCAACTTCCCGATCAAACTCAACAACAAAATCGCCGCATTGTCCGGCGTCATATCGCGAGCCAACTACGCCCCGACGGATCAGTCGTCGGCCGTGTTCGACGACCTCAACGCGCAGCTTCAAGAACAACTGGATGCGCTGAAGAAAATCGTCGACAAAGACGTCCCCGCGTTCAACGACCTGGTTCGCAAGGAAGATGTGCCGGCTATCATGTTCAAGAAGACTGAGTAGCGACGAATCGCTGGGCGCGAATCCCGCGTCGATTCGACTCCCCCACGGCTAAAGCCATGGGCCAACCACTCGGTCCGGGCGGTGCAGACGCTCTAACGCGTGGGGATGAACGTCGTACTACGACAGCGAGCGCACGAGCTATGCGGTGCCATTTCTTTGGCACTCTGCGCGAACGTTGGACTCAGTTTCGCGGCGACGGCGGAACGCTTGGCGGCTGTATCGTCCACGCCAAGCCAATTGCGCAGGTATTCGTACGGGTCATCGCTTGCTGCGGAAGCTCGGAACACGGTGATCGACACGGCCCAATCCCTTCCGGTCGCATCGAACACCGACTGAAACAAACCGATTTCGAGATTGTATCGGCGAATGCCCAGCAAGAACGCGTTGTTGATCGGGAGCCCCGCTACCCACGCAAAACGCTCCGGGCGGTTCATGAGTGGAAGCACCTCTTCGTTGAAGCGTTCGATTCCGGCGGCGTGAACGGACTCGCGGGTTGCGAGCTTCTCTTCGACCGACATTTCAGACGCATACACAACGTCGAGATCGTCGAGCAACATGAGCATCGATTCGTTGTAGCGGTCGGTATCCTCGAACCGTTGGAATGATTCCGTCACACGTTCGGGTTCGTCCGGATAGCTGTTTTCAAAGAATGCGATCGCGCCCGCTCGGCCGTAGAACGTCGCCAAGCTCTCACTGAAGGCCGTATCATTCGTCCGCCAGACCGTGCTGTGAAGCAGTTCGTGAAATACGGTTTCTGCGAGCGAGGATTCGGAACGCTTCAACATCGGCGACAGCACCGGGTTGGGTATGGCGCCCAACGAGTTGTACGCATCGATCTCGTACATGAACACGTCAAGCCCGTCGTCCGCCAACTCTGCGATTTGTAGGTCGGCATCCGCTCGGTCGAAGAAACCCAGGTAGGGGACTTCGCCCACGATCGGAAAGCGCCAAGTTCGCGGATCGAACGCATCTTTGCGGGACGCGGACACATTGAACGCCACGGCCTCACCGTGTGAGTCATAAAACGTTTCGTAGCTGTCGACAACGTCGAGGCCAATCACATCGCGTGCGTAGGTCCGCGCATTGCGAATGAGCGTGAGCTTGGCAATTTGGTCCTCGCTCAGGTCCGGCGATTCGATGGCGCTGGCGAGTGGCACACTGCGACGAAGTAGCTGTAGCTGCCCGGTGGCCTGCGGTAGTAAGTAGTCGAAGTCCACACTGCAACCGGCGAACGACGCGACTAGCATCAGCATGGCGACGCCATCGGGACGTCGTGGTCTTGTGGATGTTCGCAATGGCATAACGATCGGCTCCGGCCCTAACTCCGTATACCCATTATCGGGATCGGCAGGTGTGGAGTCAAACGGTAACCACGATAGGTGCGAGAAAGGAGTCACGCACCAGCCATAATGCTGGGACGAGATTCCCATCTCGTCCCTCGGATCAAGAAGGATTCCTATCCTGCATTCCATGACTCTGGCAACCAAAGGGAAGGGATTCCCGCGAGTGTGGGTGCGAGAAAGGATTCACGCACCAGCGGTAACCACGATAGGTGCGAGAAAGGAGTCACGCGCTAGCTATAACCACGATGCGTGCGAGAAGGGATTCACGCACCAGCTATACCGTTCCCGCCGATTCTCCTGCGCACTCCCATCGGATTCGAGATTGATTCGAGCGGGTTGCTATCGAAGAAACCGCGAACGGATGTATTGCTGGGCTTCGGCCCAATGTCCGACGGCCGTATCGAAATCGACGTGCATCGACTCGATCTCGCCCGGACCCCTAACACGCGGCTGTGTTGAGCAATTGCGACCAAGTGGAATCTGCGCCGAGCGACCGGAAGCCAATCGCGTTTCGACATCAGGTGACAGTAAGTAGTCGATCAGTTTATCAGCCGCATCGGTGTTGGGCGCGTCGCGCACGGCGACAAGTGTGTTGGGCAGGAAGAGCGTACCAAGTCCACCGGGTTCGCTGTCGGGATAAACAATAGTGACCGGTTTGCCCGCATCGACCTCGATGATGGCGTCGTCCGTGTCGGTCCAAGCGATGGTAAGTCGACCGGTTCCCACGGCTTCGGCGCACCCCTTGTTGCCGGGCTCGATATGTACGCCGTTGCTCTTCAGTCCGTCCAGGTAATCCTTCGCTTTGTCCGGACCCAGCACCGCGAACAAGCAGGCGACGTGCGTGGCCGTGGTGCCGGCGACAGGTTTGGCGATGCCCACTTCGCCGCGCCACTGCTTATCAAGCAGATCGTACATCGACTTGGGCGGCGATCGATCGCCGAGCTTCTCGGTATTCACGATCAACACGCGGGCTCGAGCGGCGAAGCCATACCACATGCCGTCCGCATCGCGCACGTTCGCGGGATAGGCTGCGGCGTTGGCGGGATGCGTGGCGCGCAGCAGACCGGAACGTTCGAGCAAGAGTGTGTTGAGGATTTCGTTGTTCCAGAACACGTCGCAGCGTGGGCGGTGGCGCTCGGCGCGAATGCGGTTGGCCAACCCGACGCTCTTGGTCGACTCAGTGTCGTACACGACCTGCACGTCGATCCCGGTTTCCCGCTCAAACTCAAGAAGAATCGGCTCGGAAAATGTGCGGTCGAGCGATGCGTAGATCACGACGGCGCCTTGCGTCGTGTTTTGGTCCCGGTTGCAACCGGCGGCGTTGGTGAGCCCTATCGCGCAGAGCGCGATGGCGTAGACTGATGATCGACTGAGCGGTGTAACCATTGACTCGCCAAGCTCCAAGGAAGCACAACAGTCGCGACAACAAGCACCACGACCACTGCGGCTTCACCGCGCAGACCGTAGTGGGCCAGTGTAAAGAAGCGGACGGAGAGCGGCAAGAAATCGGGCGGTGACAGCAGAACAGAAAGCGTCACCTCTCCAAGCGTGAGTACGAACGCCGCGAGCGCCGCCAGCACGAGGAACGGTCGACACGCCGGCCAATAGAGCGTGCGGTAGAGTCCCACGCCGCGACAGCCGTCGAGTCTTGCGGCGTCGATATGCTGCTTCGTGACGCGAACGAGACCGGGTAGCATCACGAGCACCGCCACGGGAAGCCATCGCAACGTCTGACCGAGAATCGGCAGTGCGATTGAGTCGTAAAGCCAAGACAGAGGGGCCATCGGTTGGTCGGTCATCTCGATGAGCATGATCGCCAGGCAAGGCGTCGGCAGGGCGAACAGTAACAAAATGGCCGCACGCTGCGCGCGACCGATGGTCCTCCTCGACACGATGGCGGGAGCAATTCCCATGATCAGGATGACGACGGCAATGGCGGTGCCGCCGGCGAGCAATAGCGAATCACCCAGTTCACGCGTCATGCTTCGGGCCATCATGGGCAACTCCGACAGCGAACCGACTTGTCTCATTACGGCCAGCAATGGTACGCCCATAATCGCCGTCAACACGATGAACATGGCCGCAAGAAGTGGCCAGCGACCTGTGCCAAGTTTCGTCGCAGGAGGTTCGGCTCCGGTGATTCGCTCCCAACGTAAGTCGGCTGATACCGTCATACGGCGCAACTCGAACAGAAGGATCCCGAACAAGGCGAGATACGGTGCGATGACCAGGGACTGCAGCGCCGTCGATCCGCCGAGTTGAAAACCGACGTAGACCTCCTCGGCAAACGTGCGTACCGCGAGCAAGTCGGTCACGGTAATGTCCACGCCGGCCAGCCAGAACTGCAATACCACGACGGCGGCCACCGACCAGCGAATGACGGGCCATTCGACATGTCGCCAGGTGTAACGCCAATTCGCCTCAATCGCAGCCGCGTCAATCCACGCGCGATCGACACATCGATAGGCCAAGCCGATGGGCAGCACGGACAGGGGCATGGCGACCCAACCGTGGATGACGCCGGCGAGCCAAGGGTTGCCGCTCCCGAGGTGCAAGCCCATTAGCGCAATGACCGAAGAAGCGCCGACGAATACCGGCATACACGCCGCAAGAAGAAGTCCGGCCGTGATCGCCCGGCGTCCGGGTAAGTTCGTGCGAAACAGCAAGTAGGCTATGGGCAGCGCGAGTGCCAAACTTATGACGCTCGCCGTGCCGCAGACGATGAGTGTAGTACCGAGAAGCTCGGGCCAGGTGGATATGATGGCCCAAAGATCACCCGATGACGTCGTGGTCGATGACGCACCCGGTACAAACGGTCGTACCACCAGGTACAGCCCGAACGCCACACCGATCAACACGATGAAGGCTTGCGCACCTACGACCCAGCACGTGAGGAGTGCGTCGAAGAAATGTGGTCGAACGGCACCGTGGACACTTCGAACTCGCATGCGCTGAGTCACGGCGAGTCCGGCGCATCGCTCGACCGGTAGCTACCGTACAGGTCATCGAGGAAAGCTAATGCTTTGGTCATGCAGACGGTGTCGTCTTTCGATGCATTGAGGGCGTCGGCAAGACCGGAGCGGATGCGAACGAAGAACTCGTCGTCGTTGGTGGTCCAGGGTTTGAGTTCCAACTCGCGAACCACACCCACGGCCTTGCGGGCGAAGTCGTTGTCGAGGTTATACGTTTGCATCACCACGTCGGACGTCGACAAGCCCGGCGATCGCTGCAACGTACACCCCGGCATGTCGAAGGGCGTGCCTTGGTCGGCGGTCGCGCCGTCTTTCGACTTTTCGCGGATCGCGATCGTCGCACTCGGCGTGACCAATCGACTCAGCAACCACGCAGCCACACACGTATCCGGTTCCAATACCGGCGGCGTCCAATACAACGTCGCGGTTAGTGCATCCGGCGGCGGCGATTCGCTCGGGATGGCGTCTGGCTTTGTGGGGATCACAAACATCCACACAAGTGAGGCCGTGACAAGCACAGCGGCGATGAGCGGCGCGGATTTCATCGCCAGTCCGGATCCTTACATGCAATGCCTGTTCGACCGGCGAACGGCGTTACGGCACGGGCGTCATTCTTGTCCAGCGACTGACGCCACAAGCCCACGTGGCCGCTGCGGGTTGATACGAAGATGAGTTTACGTCCATCGGGACCGAATACGGGATCCGTGTCGGATGAAGTCTGGTCGGTGAGTGGTCGAACCGCCCGCGTGGCGGTATCGACGATCTGGATGTCGAATCGTCCCTTACGGTTGCTGGCGAACGCGATCAAGCCGCCGTCGGGCGACCACGCGGGAGATATCGAGAACGCATCGAGAAGCGTCATCTGCCTCGCCCACGGTGCGTCGCTGCGCATCACCCAGATTTCGCTGATTGGCCGACCGGTTTGAAGTCGCCCATGAAGATTGGCGAAGGCGATGTGTCGACCGTCCGGCGCCCACGCGGGATAGTGTTGGAAGGAGAGAAGTTGCAACGGGCGGCCGAACGTGCGGCTCGACGTGCTGTAGATGATCAAGTCGGTGTTGTCCGACGTTCGGTCAAGGCTGGTGGCCAAGGCGACTTGTGTTCCACGTGGTGAGACCGCAGGGTGCATGTCCAACTTCTGATCGGACCCGAATGGCAGGACGCGCGGCGCCCGTTCGGTTCGCAAGTCGAGCTGCCACAGGCGACCGTCGACGGTCTCATAGACGCAGAAGGCCTGATCCATCGCCAGCGACGGCGCGGACTCGTCATACGGAGTGCGCGTGCGCTGAACGGGTTCGTGCTCGGGATCAAAATCCCACGTGAATATGTCCCAGTTGTCGTCGACGTACGCGGTGAAGGCCAGCAACTGCGAATCGTTGGCTTGCTGCTTAACGATTGTTGCGAGTTGCAGGTTCGACGGTGGGACCGCCAAGGCAGACGCGGTGCTCGTCGCGATCGACCACAGCAGCAACACGTGCCAGGTCTTCACGGCGATACATCCACCAAACGACTGACCGTTCCGACGTGGTTGCGAAAGCTCGCGACGTTGACCGTGAATACGTGTCGACCGGGTGAGAGACTGGAAATGTCCCACGGATAGGTGAACGGTACGTGCCCCTGCTCGACTTCGAGCACCCGCCGGTCGTCCACGTAGATGATCATTTCGAATCTCTGATCGTTCATGAATGCCTTCTCCTGCGGATCGGGGATGTCGACCCGCACGAGGTAGGGGCTTTCGCTTGACGTCAACGCAAGCACGTTCGCGGCTTCATTCGTTTTGTCGTTCGTGTCGGACGGTGTAGCTGCGACGCCCTTCGTCGCGATGGACATCGTCAATCCCGGATCACGGTTTAGGTGTGGTGGAATTCGCCAATGCGGCGACAACACACTATCGCCCTGACGTGTGCGCACGTTCGTATCGAGTCGTGGACGCTTGTGGCCGACGCGAGCATAGTATGCTCGGTATGCTTCGGATGTGTTGCCGGTTGCGATGACGGTCTTGTCGGGTAGGGCAAACGCCATGACAGCCAGGCGCAGCCGCGATAGCGTGGAAAGATCACGGAGGTTGTCTTCGTCCATTCCGTTCCACGTTTCGATGCACGCTCCGGCTGTTCGCGGTGACCAGTTAACCAACGTCTTGAGTAGCGGTCCGTCGATCACGGCGGCTCGAACGAGCACGCGACCGGCCGACGGCAGTTCATAGGAAAAACGATTTCCAGAAAGTGTCGTAAGGTGACCGGCGGTCATACGCTCCCCGCCACCCAAGACCGAGGGATCCCAAAGGTCACTACGATCGCCGGCGATGGCTTCGATTCGAAAGAAGTACGCTTCGTCCGGGACGATTTGCCCATCCACATCGCGGCCATTCCACGTCACGGTCGTCAAACCTGTGCGGCACGATTTCGCGTCAAGGACACGCGCGACCAACTCGCGGTTGGGACCGTGGACAGTTAACGTTACGTTCGCGGGAACGGAAACGGAGAACCGTATGGTTACGTCTTCGCCGCTTGACGGGTTGAACGATCGCTGCAGACGTTCGACGTGTGCGATGGAAAGCTTGGTCGCGGTGGTCGTGGTTGTGGGCCTCGTACCTCCGGGAGCCGGTGGAATCGCGGAGTCGGTCGGTTGCTTCGGTGAGTCACTCTTGGAGGAGGTATCCTGCGTCGTGGACGTGGAACCATCCTGCACGTCGTTGGGCGTGGATCGCTTGCACGCGACCGTGGACAGGGCGACAACGGCGAGCCCAGCCAACAGGCACTTCGCACATCCGTGTGTGCTCGGCGACCGGCGACCGTGTGGCCATGTATCGCGAGCCGCTGGTGTTCCCCACCGGCCGACGTTTCTTCGGGTTGAATGCATAGTGACGATCATCTACCGCTTGTTATCGTGCAAAACGCACCGGTAGCACAAGTTGTTCTGTTTTGGAAGGGCCTCGCGCTCCGTTACACATCGAATGACGAGTTTACCGAGCCGCGCCCGTAAAGAAGCGGACGTTTGAATTCCGGGCGTGACGGTTTGAAATCACTCCCTTACGGTCGCGGCTCGTATCGGACGAACCCGTCACTTGCCGCGCCGGAATTCCTCGATTGTACCGGCCGCGCCGACGCGAATCGTAATCAGACCACCCGGCGGCCGAGGGGGCTTGTGGAGGAATTGCACGACCCATTCCGAGTCTACTCGTTTCGTTGCGGCGATATAGCTCTTGGGGTCAATACCCCGGCGCCGAAGCTCGTCCTGTGCGATCTTCTCGGCGCTATCAGCGTCGTGCGCAGCGGTCGGCGATGTGGATTGCGGTTGAGGCGATGGCTCGGTCGTCTTGGCGGCATCGTCCGGAGTGCGCGGTTGGCCGGCCGGCAGATCGCGCGCTGGTGAGTCGCACCGGGTCACCGCCAGAGCGACGGATGTACCTAGCAAACAACAGACCAGCCGGCGCAGTCCGGTACGCCGAACGACATGAACCCTTGTGTTGCGCATGGCGTCTCTCCCATGAGCGGGATGTCGGCATCCACGCCCGCAGCTAGCCGCTACACTTCTTGGTAGCGCAATTGCTACCGACGTATCCGGTGTTCTTGAAATCGCGGTCCAAGTTCTTCATGTACTTGTCCCACTCTTGATCGCACTTCCTCCGCGCTTTCCCGTTCTTCCCTTTGCAGCACTTCTTGCGATTCTTCTTTGCGCAATTGCAGTCCACCGTGTTGGCGCTGCACTCCGTCTTCTTGATGAACTTGCTATAGGCTTCCTTTCCAGGCGGTTTGAAGTGGGGGAGGTCGCCCCTCGATCGGCCCTTGCAAATATCCGTGCCGTACCGAAACAGCCAGTCCCTGATATGCTTCTTCTCGTGGGCCTTGGCACACTTGTTGCCGCGTCCAAAATCATCGTGCAGGTTGACCTCGAATGATCCCTTTCCATCACACAAAATGGTATTGCTGTCTTTCCACCAATCGCCCGTCCACCAACCGGAAGCGGCCGGTCGCACCAACGACCCGATCGCCAGGAAATCGGTCGGCAGTTCACGGACGGGGTTGTTCTCACCGAGGGGATACTCGTTGCGATTATGCAACGTATCGGCCCGTTCCGTGGATCCAAACCGACCCGTAGAAACATCGACCACACCGTGCTTGAACAGCGGGCTCCCGGTGGCTACATCAAGCAGTCGGCTGCCAAATCGACGGGAACTGCTCGGTCCGACATTCTCAACTTCGACGGTTCCGAATGCGCCATATTCGTAGTCGCTCACAACGGCCTCGCTGCTGTCCACCAGCCCGCGAACGGATTGGACGACATCTTGGAGCACGCTGTACTTTGTTCCGCCCAGGTCGACTCCAGCCACCAGATCACCAGCCATCAGCCAGGACTCCGCAATGGTTGCCCCGTCCATTGCTGCCAGAAGTGAAGTGTCGTCATACATGTAGTTGGTCGTACTGCCGTCGACCGTGACACCCGTCATCCGGCCGTCCACATCGTATGCATAGGTGGCGGTGTGATTCGGATCGCTGAACCCGACCATTCGTGATTGGGCGTCGAACGTATGCTGCGCAACCACAGCCCCCGTCGTACGTTGGGTTTGGTTGCCGTCCGCGTCGTATGCGTACGTGGTGGCCACGCCGCCCGTCGTTTCTGTGGTCAACCGGTTGGCCGCATTGTAGACGTACGTCGTAACCGCGCCTCCTTCAATTCTGGCGACGCGATTGCCAAGGGCGTCGTACGAATAGGTCCGTTGAAACGCCGTGCCCCCCGTGCGCGTTTCGTTGGTCAGTCGGGACAGTGGATCATATGTATAGGTGGCCGTGTCGCCGCCGGAGAAGTCGATCCTCGTGTTGCGACCCAAGGCGTCGACCGTGTAGGTGAGTTCGTCCAAGGTTGTTCCGACGGAATCCTCGTGGGCAATTCCCGTGGTATCGCCACGTAGGTTGTAGATGTAGTTGCTAGTGACGCCACTCGGTCGCACGAGCGTCGTGCGCCGCCCGACCGCGTCGTACGCCAACGTGTAGGCGTCCGTCCCATCGATGATGCGTATAAGACGCTCTGCGGAATCATACTCAAAGGTTACCGGGTCCAATCCGGTGGCCGAACGTGAACTGAGCTGGTCGCCTTGATAGGTATACGTCACGGTGTTGCCAAGCTTCGCGTCGACGACGGTCAGCACGCGCCCGTCGTGATCGTAGGTGAACGTCAGGTCGGTGTCGGGATCGGAGGCCCGCGTTCGCCGTCCAAGCATGTCGTATTCGAGCGTTCTAGTTACGTTTCCGGGAAGCACGACGCTCGTCGGTCGGTCTTCGTTGTCGTAGGTATACGTAGTCGTCTGACCGCGTGCGTTTGTGAACGTGGTGAGGTTGCCCACCGCGTCGTACGCGAAACTCGCCGCGTCGTTCAGTGCGTTCGTCGACGACTTGATGCGTCCAAGATTATCGTATGTCGCCCGCCAGTCATTGCCCCTTTGATCGGTAACCCGTATCAGCCTGCCGCCCGCATCGTAGAAGTTTTGGACGAGTCCGCCGAGCGCGTTGATCTCCGTGGTCACTTGCCCGTTCGCGTCGTGGATGTACGTCGTCGCAAATCCACCAGGCAGGGTGACGTTGGTGACGTTGCCGACGGCGTCGTATGCTCGTTGGGTCACGTTACCCAACTCGTCACGCTCGACGGTCGTTTGCCCGAAGTCGTCGTATTCAAACGACTGCACGCCGCCGTCCGCAGCCGTGATCGAGGTGACTTGGCCTACGAAATCGTACGCGGTTTGCGTGGTGTTCCCCAGTGAATCGGTCTTTGTCAGTTGCTGTCCAATGGCGTCGTAGGTGAACGACGTGTCTCCGCCTTGCGTATCTGTTTCGGTCAGTTGATTGCCGACGGCGTCGTACGTCTTCCCGATTTCACGACCGTCCGGCTGACGCTCGAGCGTGAGACGACCCAGCAGGTCGTACTCGAACTCGGTCACCTGCCCCAGTGCATCGGTCGTTGAGGTCACAAATCCGTCAGCGCGCAACACATGCGTCGTTACGCCGCCGCCCGGCCGGGTTTCGGAAAGGACGCGGCCAAACCCGTCGTAGGCAAGCGTCGTCCCATTACCCCGGTGGTCTGTTTCTGTGACCAGGTTGCCAGCCGCGTCGTACGTCTTGGACGCGGTGTCACCAAGCGGATTGGTGACCGTGGCCGACCGGGAGAATATGTCGTACGTGTAGGTCCAAGTGCTGCCGAGGGCGTCCGTCTCAGTGGCCAGATTCCCCTGAACGTCGTATGTATAGCTCGTCGTTTGGCCAAGCGGATTCGTCTTGCTGGTCAGTCGGTCGGCGGCATCGTAGGTGAATGTCGTGCTGTGACCGCCGGGGTTCAGCATGCTGATCCGGTTGCCGTTGGCATCGTACGCGAACACAGATTGACGCTGTGCGAGCGTACCGAACGCCTCGACGATCCTCGTCAGGTTGCCCTCAAGGTCGTACTCATAACGCGTCACAACACCGAGCGGGTCGGTTTCGCTTTCTATTAGACCGTCGACGTTGTACGTGCTGATCGTGGTGTGGCCTAGGGCGTCGGTTTCCGTCAACACGTCCCCGTCGTCGTTGTACGTGAAGGTTGTGGTCTTGCCAGCCGGGTCCTTCTCGCTCAGCAGGTTCATCATGCTGTCGAAGACGAAATTTGTCCTTCCGGCTAGCGGATCGATGATTTGCGTGACCGCTCCTTGCGCGTTGTAGGTGTATTGCCAAACGCCGCCGGTCGCGGTGTTCGTCTTGTTGGTTCGTGTGGCTGACGGATAGGCGTAGGAAAAGTCGCCGTCTTCGTCGATCACACGCGAGATGCGCCCGTTGGCGTCATAGGTGAGATCGAGACTGACTTGCCCGAGTGGGTTGATGATACGCGCCAGCCGGTCGTCGGAGCCATACTCATAGGTCCACTGGTTGCCACCGATATCTGTGAACGCCGTAAGCAATACACCGTCATACACGTACGATACCGTGCGCGCGGCGAAGTCCGTCATCGACTCCACGAATCCGTCGGCTGTGTAGGTGATGATGGTATCGCGACCGCCGGACTGGGCGATGAGAACAGGCCTACCCTCGCTGTCGTAACTGAAGGCGATTTCATTGCCGTTGCGATCCGTCACGCTCAGAAGCTTCGTCTCGTCGTCGAACAGATATACGGTCTGGTCGGTGTCGACGAGTCGGAACCCGCCGGCAATCTCGAACAAGTCTTCAAAACGACCGAGCGATCGGGCGTATTCGCCGCCGGGTTGTTTGGTAAAGCGCGATCGTCGAGCGTCAGGCCAGCGAATAACCACGACCTCGTTCGGCGGTCCGCCACGGGCCGTTGGAATGGACATCATGTCCAGACTGGAATGATAGCCCTTTCCGAAGAATCCGACGTAGAACTCGTTGCTGAAGTACATGCGGGAAAACTCGAACGGCACGTCCGAGCCGTTGCGCGGTAGCGGGTTGAATGACAGATCGGTGGGCAAGTCTGTGAAGGATTGAAAATATTGCCCCGACTGCAACATCACCGGCGAACCGCTCGACTTGCACGGTTCACACTCGACGCCCTCGCATTCGCACTCGTCTTTCGGTTTGTCGAAGGGCGTGTTCGGTTCTCCAATACCCAAGGCCGGGTTATCGGCAGCGAACACGCGGGGCATCGACAAGAAACCAAGGAGCAGCACCACGCCCCCGATTGGAACAGACCATCTCAACATCATCTCTCGGCTCCAGCGCACGCCCATCATTCATGTCATGCCGGGCAACTTGCGGCACGTTGGCAATCGGTCACATTCGTTCAATAAGACAGCAGCAGCGTTAGTACCTTATTTCCATAATCGCGTCACGGGCGATGGAAAGGTTCCCATTATCATCCGCCGCGATCATGACGATGCGGTAGAACCCTGGGGATACATACGTACCATCGGCCGCTTTTCCGTCCCAAACTAAAGTATTCGATCCTGCGGGCAGATCGGATAGACGAATCACCCGAAGGCTTCGAAGGTTTTCCATCGCGATGATTTCAGCAAACACCGCTGACGGCTCGTTGACACGGAAACTCACCTCAGCCATCGCGCTACCCAACGGCCGATCCGTTGGGCTCAGGCGCGTGGGTGTCGTCATCACATCAGCGAGTTCCGGTTGACTTCGTACGACGATAGCGTTGTCGGGAAGCGTCCAGCCGTTGACGGACCAGAGATAGGTTCCCTTACTGGCAAACCCACCCTCGGATGTTACGCCGTTCCAGAAATACGTGTAGTCACCCGCGCCGAGGGCGAGGTTGTCGAACACCGTGTTCGTTCGATTGGTACCGCCGGGCAGGATGTACAGCGAGGTCCGCGACGCCGACGGGATACGAAAGCCCATAGGCAACGGCTCGTTTTCCAGCGGGTCGAGCGTGGTTACGATGGGCGGAACACGCGCGGCGAAGTAATGATTGTTGCCGGTCGTCTCCGACGCATCAAGCGTATCCGTTCGTCCGGGATAGCTGTATTGCAGCACGACAAAATAGGCTCCGGGGTGCGCGGGTTCATAGCGGAAATCGAGCCCGTCCCATGCGTCGTCGTATACGCCCGCCGGTCGAATTTCGTGATCCACAAGCGTCCGAACGATATACCCGTCCGCGTCACGAACATACATCCAAACCGTAGACTCAATCGTCGTCGTGGTTCGCACCGTGACCATCTCGTCGAGGTCGGGAAAGATAGTATCGTCGAGAACCTCAAGGAACGCCGGGGCAACCGTCTCGACGCGAACATGATCGATCGATGTGTTGCCGTTGTTGTCAGTCACGCGGAATGCAGCCACCTTTTCGCCGGCTGTGGGATAGACGTGGCTCGCCTGCCCTGAAATCGAGCTCGAAACATCCCAAACCCCATCGTTTTCGAAATCCCATTCGTAAAGTGCGATACTTCCGTCGTCTATTCCCGTCCCTGAAAAATTGACCGTCAAAGCGCCAGCGCCCTGTGCCGCAGACGCCGAAGCCGTCGGTTCGCCGAGCGCCGTGACTTGAAGTTCATCCTGAATGATCGGGTATTTGACCATAGCGCCGGAATCGTGCGTGGCCCGAAACACCGGACGGAACACGCCGGCGGATGGATAGATACGCGTCACGTTCGAATCGACCGTCGACGAGTAGTCGGCTGCAAACACGCCGTCGAAATCAAAGTCCCATTCGTAGAGCACGATCGGGTCGTCCAAGTCTGCGGCGATTCCGTGCAAGAAGACCGTGAGCGGCACACGTCCGTTCGCCGGAGAGACGCTGGCGAAACGCTCGGTTACGGCTATGTCGACGGTTGTATCCGTAAGCGTGCCGTCGCTCTGTTGTACCTGGAACCGCACGGTGTGGACGCCTTCTTCAAAGAAGGTGTTCACGCGGGCGTCAGGTCGCGCGTCCACCACATTGTACACGCCGTCGTCTTCCCAGTCCCACCGATACCACGCCGGAGGAATATCCGCCCAGATGACATCGGGTATGAATCGGACGTCCAACGGCGCCGGGCCGGTGAGCGGCGTGACCTTAGGGTCGAGTCGAAGCGACACGATCTCGAAATCGCTTCGTGCCATCGCCGCGACACCCTGCTCATCGTCGAGGGTCACCTCGACGCTATGGAGCCCATCGCCCAGGTCTGCGTCGAGCGCCAAGACGGCACTACGAAAGCTCGTGAATGCGTCCGCCGTCCGGTCCACGCCGTCCACAAGAAGGACAATGGAGTCCGGGTCGACGTTGAGGGTCGTTGGGCTGTAATCGATGACGATGGTCGGGCGGCGATCGCCAGTAAGTGAGCCATCTGCGGGGCTGACGACGCGGAGAAATGGGCTGAGCGGCGTGCCGACGAAGGGGAAATTCTGTCGCCAGAGCACCATGTCCACCGAGTTGATGAGGCCATTATTGTCCACGTCCGCGCCAATGAAACCGGGGGCTCCGGTTTGGCCGAGCGCGTTGCGTATCTGCAGCAGGTCGCGAAGGTCGACCGCCTGATTTGGCTCGACATCGCCCGTGGTGCCGGCCAGTGCGAGCCCTGCGGTCAATAGAGGCATCGTCAGCACGAACGCCAACGCCCTTCGACCACCGCGTCCACGAAGCAGATTATTTCTCAACGTAAGGGTATTGTTCATGGCATCATCACCGTCATAGGTACGCTCTGTTCGATCAATAAAACCAACCATCAGACTAACCCTGCCTGCGACGTCGGCGATAGGAGATTCCGAACCCCATGAGCAGCAGCACCAGCGTGCCGGGCTCCGGAGCGATCGCGAGACCGTCCACTTGTGTTAACGAGCCACCGCCCGATAGGTCGATCTGGCTGAGGTCGCCGATGAAGACGCCGTAGTACACATTGAACCCGTTCAGCGTCAGCCTCGAATCCGGATCGGCAATCGTCAGTTCGGACACGTATAGTGCATCCGCAAGTAACGAACCATCGAGCGGGTTATCAAAATCGTCCACAAGAATTACGAATTCGTCGGCGCCGGTGACTCGCAGGGCGCCGAGTCCGAAGTTGTTGTCTCCGCCCGTCGCGAGGGCGCCAACATCCGCGCTGGCTACTTCCAACCTGAGTGCGTCGGCCACGTTGAATGAGGCGTCGAGATTGAGCGCCAGATTTTGCGACGCGAAGTCAGCCGGCGCCGTCACGGCGTTTGCGAAGTCACCGGAAAGTCGCAGAACCGCACCGGCGGATGCCGCGAGCATGGCACCCGCTCCGAACGCCAAGTCGCCGTCAATGTCCACTGTGGTCGCGTTCAAGTCCAGGTTGCCGTTGTTGGTCAGCGACGATTGGAATAGGAACCCGCCCGTACCATCGAGATCGATCGTGCCGGTGGATTCATTGACGACCGCCCCCGCAGCGGCCAGGCCTGCGCCACCAGAGACCGACAACGTGCCGCCGTTGGATAGCCCGCCCGCATCGATGCCGATCGCGGATGAAGTCGTCGCGGAAACGCTTGTTCCCGCCGCCGTCACTAAGGAGCCGGAGAGTCGCGACCCCGCACCGGTCACACTGACCGCACCAGCGTTGGTCACCGTCAGCGTTCCAAAGGTCGCCGTTGCGGCGCCGGAAATTTCCAGACTACTGGCGGCGCCGTCAACCTCGCCGAATCCACCAAGATCGCTGATGGTCGTACCGCTGCTGACGATTACACGACTTCCGGCCGCGTGGTCCACAGCGCGAACAACGCCATTGTTGTTGACGGAGGCGCCGGTGAGGAAAAGATTGCCGCCACTAGCCTCCATGGCGCCGTTGTTGGTGATATTGCCGTCGAGTTGGAGCGAAGAGTTTACGGCTGCACCGTTTTGGATCGCCCGAACAACCCCGTCGTTGATGATGTCCTTGTTGATGAAGACGTTGCTGTTTGTACTCGTTCCGCCGCCCTCGATGAGCCCGCCATTGACGATGTTGCCTGTACCCCCGAGCCGGAAATTGTTCCCGAGCAAGTGAAGGGCGCCGCTGTTGGCTCCGCCGTCGGTTTGAATCGTAATCGGCGCGTTAAACGTGGCCGTCGAAGAACTCCGCACAAACAGATCACCCGTCGGCCCAACGGTCGTCGGTGCGGTGACGGTCGATCGCCCGGCGTTCATGATGCCATTGACTGTGACACCAGGACCGTTGAGGACGCCTGAGTTCTCCACGGTTACGACGGACCCCGTTGTCGTCGTGAACGGGCTTGCGACATCTAGCGTGGCGTTGTTGACCGTGACATCGCCACCGTCGGTGATGATCATCGATGCGACCGACACGTCGGACCGCGACAGCACACGGAACGCGCTGCCATCGCCGTCCACCTCGACCCCGCCGCCCAAGTTGTTGACGACGGCACTGCTCTGCAACGTGAACAGGCTATCATTCTCAGCACGGAATAGACCGCTGTTGTCGACGGTGGATCCGGTGATCAGAAGCTGAACGCCCGAAGCCGTCATCGAGCCGGAGTTCATGATATTGGCGGCGTTGAATTGCAGCGTTGTTCCCGTCGACGTACCCAGTCTTCGCGCGACCACCTCACCGTTGTTGATCAACGGCTTGGAAATCGTCGACGTGTTGTTGTTGTTGAGCCCGCCGCCCTCGATCAAGCCAGCGTTGGTGATCGTGCCCGGTCCAGCGATGGACGTCGAGTTCGTGTTCACCGACATTGTCGCGTCGGCTGCGTTGTTGATTGCACCCTCGACCCGCAGTTGTGTTCCGGACCCGGTCACACTAATCAGACTGCCCGACGACGTTGTCGTCACGTCGCCGTCAATGGTTGTCGTGCTCGTCGTGGCGAGAATGCTACCCGTCGCCCCGATATGCACGTCGCCCAGTACAGTACCGCCTTGCCCGGCGAGCGTACCGTCGATATTAAAGTCCGTAGCCTGAAGCCGGCCGCGAATCCCCGCAGTGGCCACGCTGTCTACGCCGACGTTCAACGATGATGCGATGGCCAACACGCTGTTCGTGTCGCGGACCCGTGCGTCTCCGCCATTGATGAGGTTCAGCGAGTCCAACCCGACGAGCGAGCCCGTAGCCACGTCGAGCAGGCTGGCATCACCGTCAATCGTCGCATCGCTGCCCGACGATCCACCAACGAACGATCCGGTTACCAGGACTCGACCGCCGTTGATCGCCGAAAGCGTTCCGCCATCGTTGTCCACGAATGAGCTCGACAAGCTAAGCGTAGCCGCGTCGGCTTGGAGCGTGCCACGGTTCGTCACGTCGCCAAAAATTTGGAAGTTGTTGGACGTGGCCGACGCATCGGCAAAGGCTCGGACCATGCCGTCAGATTCGTTGACGATATCGTTGTCTATTCGAGTAAGCCCATTGTTTCGGTCGGTTCCGCCTTCGACAACACCGTGATTGAAAATCGTTCCCGTGCCCGCAATGCGTGCACTGCTCGCTACGACAGACACATGTCCGATCCCTCCACCACCGTCATTGAGCACGGTGACATCGTCGTTGAGCGAAGTCAATCCGGAATTGGCGGTGATCCGACCGGTCGATAGCACGGTGACGGGTGCGTTTACCACGGTGCTGGATTGCAGTACGAGTTCGCCGCCAAGATCGATGCCCGGCGCGTCAAACCGTCCACTGCTGACGACGGAGAATCGCGACGTTTCGCTGATGGGAACGACGTTGGTCGCAGCCACCACACTGCCGGCGCCTGAGACGAAACCCCCGCCGCCGTTGGTGAAACTGAGTGCGCCGAGATTGACGTTGGACGTGCCGGACACCTCCAGCCGATTGAGCGCCCCATCGATCTGCGTCATTCCACCGGCGTCGGTCACACGCGACCCGCCGACGAAAATCAGCTTGCTGACGGCCACGTCGTCGACGGTACGGAGCACGCCGGCGTTGGTAAGGTTAGCGGTATTGAAATACAAATTGGCGCCGACCGCCTCCATCAAACCGTTGTTCTGAACCGTCTCCGTGATCTGAAAGAACGTGTTGGTGGGCGTCCCGTTGCGGAACGCCCGGACGACGCCGTTGGCTTCGTTGGTCAAGCTTAGGTTAAAGTGCGTGCTGACGTTGTTAGACGTACCTCCGCCCTCAATCAATCCGTTGTTCGTGACAGCCGCACTGCCGTTCAATCGCGCGCTGTTGGTGACCAGAGATATCCGCCCGGTGTCCGTGGCATCGCGGTCTACCGTCACGCTGCCGCTCAGCGTCCCGGTAGACGAGTTCGCGATAATTTGCCCGGTGGGGCTGACTGTTGTGGCTGCGTCCACCACGCCGTTCGACTGAAGGATGAGGTCGCCGTGTACATCAACCCCGACCGCGTTCAGCCGACCCGACGAGACAACGCTGAACTGAGACGCTTCGCCCAACGGCACGACGTTCCTGGCCGTCACAACGCTCCCGGCGCCGCTGATGAACCCGCCACCGCCATTGGTGAAACTGAGCGCTCCGAGTTCGACGTTGGCCGCCCCGGAAACCTCAAGCCGGCTTAGCGCGCCATCTATGCCGGTTGCACCACCAGCATCCGTGAGTCGTGTACCGCCGACGAAAATGAGCTTGCTGGCGACCGCGTTGTCGACGGCGCGGAGCAAACCGGCGTTCTGCCCCGTCGCGGTATTGAAGTAAAGATTGGCGCCAACCGCCTCCATCACGCCGCTGTTCTGAACGTCATTGGTAATTTGGAAGAACGTGTTGGTCGCCGTTCCGTTGCGAAAAGCACGGACGACGCCGTCTGCGTTGTTCGTGAGGCTTAGGTCGAAGTATGTGCTGGTATTGTTAGACGTGCCTCCGCCCTCGATCAAGCCGCTGTTGGTCACCAAGCCGATACCATTGAGCCGCGCGCTGTTGGAGACCAAGGAAATCCTTCCCGCACCGCCACCGTCCCGGAGCACGGTCACATCGCCATTTAGCGATCCGATGCTGGAGTTGGCCAAGATTTGCCCTGTTGGATTGACGGTGACCGGCGCCTCGACGACGCCCGAGCTCTGAAGGTTCAGGAGACCGTCCAAGCTGATGCCAGGTGTATCGAACCGCCCGCTCGATGAAACCCGAAAACTGGATGCTTCTCCGATCTGCACGACGTTGTCGGCGCGAAGGAAAGAACCCGCCGTCTCGACAAATCCACTCGCTCCATTAGCAAGTGTGAGCGTGCCAAGATGAACATCCGACCCACCGGAAACCTCAAGCCGATCGAGCGCGCCACCAATCTGTGTTGTACCGCCGTCGTCAACGACCCTAGCACCAGCGAAGAACTGGAGGCTGCTCGCCACGTCGCCCGCCACCGTACGCAACGTGCCGCGGTTGGTGACGTTGGCCCCTTCAAAGTAGAGCCTGGCGCCGTCGGCTTCCATGATGCCGGCGTTGTCGATCGTTCCGGTCAACCGGAACAACGTGTTTGTGGGTGTACCGTTTCGAAAAGCACGGACCACGCCGTCGGCGTTGTTGATCAGGTTCAGATTGAGATAGGTGCTTGTGTTGTTCGATGTGCCGCCGCCCCGAATGAGACCGCTGTTGGTGATCGTCCCGGTTCCGTTCACTCGAGCGCTGTTGGCCTGAATCGACAACAGCCCGGCTTCGGTCGCCCCGCGAAGAATGGACATGGCACCGTTAAAAGTGCCCACGCTGGAGTTGGCGATTACGCTGCCGGTTGGGTTAACGACGACCGCAGCGTTGACCACCGCGCTGCTTTGAATCGTCAAGTCACCGGATAACGACAAGTCGGCTGCGTTGATGACAGCGCTGCTTCGAACCGATAGGCCACCATTCACCAACAAACCTGCTGCGTTGAGGCGCGAGCTGCTGGCCACGTCGAACGCTGCTGAGGCGCCGATTTCGACGACGCTGTTAGAAGTCAGCACCGAACCGGCGCCGGAAACGAAGCCGCTAGCCCCGTCAGCAAGGGTCAACATTCCGAGGTCGACATTGGAACCGCCCGAAACCTCCAACCGACTCTGAGCCCCGTTAATGTCCGTTACGCCCCCCTGGTCCGTAACGCTTGAGCCGCCAACGAAGATCAGGCGACTTCGCGCCGCGTTGTCGGTAGTACGCAACGTTCCACTGTTGATGACACTGGCGCCCTCGAAGTAAAGCGTCGCCCCGTCGGCTTCCATGAGCCCGGCGTTGTTGACGCTACCGCGAATTCGGAAAAGCGTGTCCGTGGCGGCGCCATTTTGGAACGCCCGGACGATACCGTCCGCGTTGTTGGTCAGGCTGAGATCGAAGAACGTACTCTGGTTCGTGCCGGTCGGGCCACCGAGAATCAATCCGCTATTGGTCACGTTCCCGGCGCCGAAGAAACGGGCACTGCTCGCGCGAAGCTCCATCGACGAACCGGGCGCGACGTTCACTTCGCCGCCAATGGACAAATTGACACTGTTCGCGCTGATCGATATTGCTTGGTCACCATCCCAGGAGAGATCGCCGTCGATGGTGTTGGAACCGCTGGTGATCGCAAGCGTGCCGGTCGACGCAAGATGTACATTCCCTTCGACCCGACCGCCGCGAAGCCGCAGATCGCCGCCAACGGCCAAGTCCGGAATGGCAAGGCGACCCCCACTAACCAAGTCGACCACCGAAGTGGACGCCGAACTCGTGGCGGTCGGCAAGACCAGGCGTGACCCGGCGCCGGTAACGCTGAGCACCGCGCCGGAAGCGAGTGCGATGAAACCGGCGGTTTCCAGATTCGTACCGCCGGAGATGGTCAACGAACCACCGTCGCCTGACCAACCGGCCAGATTCAACAATGTGGTCGCGCCTTCCGATCGGTAGTTGTTGAACGTCAGCGCCCCACCGGTGCCCGTCCAGTCCACGGCGATGGTCCCGGCGGTGGACGCCACGTTCGTAAGACTCATCGTACCACTGTTGCGAAGTTGAAGTGCAAGGACGCCCGACTCTTCAATCTCAAGATTGCTCGCGGCAAAGACCCCGCCGTCCGATCGCAGCGTGCCACCATCATCAACGAGCACGCCCGAAAGATTGAACGTGGCTGCCCCCGCAGCGTCGGAATTCGCAAGCAGCGTACCGCCCGCATTGTCGACGATGCCGTTGAAGGTAAGCGTGGCGGCGCCACGACCGTTGTTCACGGACGCGAACGTACTGTCGGAATCCAGCGACGTGCGGACGCGCGTCATGGTGGTTGTGCCCACGAGAACGGACGCCGTTGAACCGTTCTCCAGCATGAGATCGCCGCCGAACGCATCCATCCCGTTGGAAAACTCGATCGTACCCGCGTTCGCGCGAAGTGTTCCGAGGTTTTGCAAGAGCCCGTTGGTCGACGCGAATCGTATAGCCCCTGCGTCCGCTTCGAACACGCCGCTCAAGAGATTCGTCACCCGGCGGTTGCTACCGGTAATCGACACGTCCCCGGATGCATCCGTGGAGATTCGCCCCAAGTTGGTTACGTTCGCTCCGATCGACAGAGACGAACCGGCGACGCTCTCAACAACGCCCGTCATCTGGTTCGTGAATAGCGTCCCCGTGATCGTCGATTGGCTGCCCTGCGCAACCCGGACCACGCCTTCGTTGCTCCAGTCTGCTACGCTGATTCTCAGGTTGCCGGACCGTGCCCAAAGATTACCGACGTTGGTCAGCTCGGCTGTTTCAATTCGAATCGTTCGCAGTGGTGTGTCTGCATCGACCAGACCCTCGTTAACAAAACGACCGGGGCCGACGATTCGGCCGTTGCCACCATGAATGCGGTGATCCACGCCGTTCGTCACCGTGCCCGTTACCTGCAAGAACGGCTGGTTGTCTACGACGCTTGCTGTCGAGAGGAAGTAAATCTCGCCGGTGCCCGAAAGGGAGAGGTCGTTTTGAAGATCAAGACCGACGTTGCCGCCGCCAGATGACCCGTCACCGACCCAAATCGTTCCGGTGTTGTTCACGGCGTCGCTGACGCCCATGACACTGGTGTCGACCCAAAGGAAACCCGCATTGTTGATCGGACCAGCCAGGCCGGCGCTGGTCCTAATACCACCGTTCGAGAATCCGGGGTTCGTCGTAATCGGTGCGCTCACGAGGGAAAGCGAAACGCGATCACGCAAAATTCGCGAAGCGCCCTTGGCGTAGCTGACCGTTCGACGCGCTGGGCTTGCGAAACGCACGTATGGATCGTTCTTACGATCCGCAGTTCGATACGGCGATGCACCCAGACCGGCGGTGGGCGTGGCCAGCCAGCCCACCGTGATAGCTGCACACGACAGCAAGGCTCGTCGGCGGTTGTCGCGGTTCCACAATCGTTTCATCTTCCTTACCTCCGAATCGCTTCCGTCGCGTCTTGCAATATCCGTAGCCTTGCTGCGGCCTGGTGTTCCATGCGCCGCGTACATACGAAGCTGTGCGTCGAACCAGTGCTGTACGGATGTTTCTGCTCGAAACAACTGTCGCATCGGTCAGAGTCCACCGCGCTAGCGGCGCGACCAGTCCGCAGGCTGGCGCTCGCGGCTCTGATGCTGCGGGAAGCTACGACCCAACCCGAAGGACCCACAAGAGGACGTGTGACCCTGCACTAGTGCTTCGACACGCCTCGTTTCTCGCGTAGCATTACGGGCATCGCGTTGTGAACATGCGCATAAACACCGCCATGTCCTTGAGGTCTACGTCGCCGTCTGCACCTTCGGCATCCACGTCGAATACGTCGCACGGCGCGCCGGGCGATCCGGCACCAGGACCAAGCATACAAGAAGGAACCGCGGCGACATCGACGTTTGTGAGCAGTCCGTCACCGTTGACGTCGCCGGGACCGGGTACAACTGTGAGTGCCAGTACTCCGGCACCAACGCTCATCACATCAAACAGAGATCCGCCCGGCGGCTTCGTGGTGTGCGCGGCGGTTACCTTTGTGAGCGAAAGGCTAAGCGGACCTACGCCCCGCGCACGGATGGTGATTTCTTCAATGAGCATGCCCACGCCAGGAGGCAGGCCATCCGTCGCCCCGCCGGGTGCGCCATCGAAGTCGCCGTCAAACAGCACTTCCGTCAGCGGCGCCGCAACGAGATCATGCGGTAGCTGACCATCGAACGGGATCTGAGAAACCGGTGATACGTAGGTCAACCCGGCCGGTGTGGTCGGCGATGCGGACCGTCCGGCCATGCACGTCTCCACGCTGCCCGACGCGGCAAGCGTGAACGATACGGCTGAGAGACGCGTGTCAAACGTCGCGCGGACCTCGACGGTCACATCGACGCCCGCTGGAATGGTCGTCGGCCCAGGTTTGGCTAGTGAGAGGCTGATGGAGGTTTCGGCGAATGATCGCGTCGTGGCGCCGAATATGCCGGCGCAAACAAGACCAAAGAAGAAGCGCCGTCTCAAAGTAACCATAGTGATACCTCCGGAAAGCACGTCGTTCACCCTCGCTGTACTGCCCCTTTCGCGCGGCCCCAATGACATGGAGGCGCACCCTAACGCCGGATCGTAACCGAAAACGGCACCGAAAGTCAAAGAAAAAGTGAAATTGGGTCGGCCTTCTATTAGGTGCCGCCCCAGCCACCGGCGCGATAGTGAAGCGTACATCGCGGCATCCGTACGCATAATCCGAGCACAAGCAGGATCTGCGTTTCCGACCGGTAATAACTACCATTCGTGGCCCTCGCGAGCGCTCGCAATTTCGTACGCACCACGCGGGGTCTTTGACACTTCCGGCGGGAGGGGTGCGCCGAGTCAGAGCCGCAGGCGCCAGCCTGCGGACTCCCTGCGTCAGCGTGTCACCGGGCTTGCGCCCGGTGCTCTGAAAAGTGCCCGACGCCGATTCTGTCACGCACCCCACCACGAGTTTGCCCGTGTTTTCAGGTTGACACGCATAGGGCGCGGGTTAGACTCGCTGGCGGTTGGTTCGTCGAGCGAGGCACGTCTCAGACCATGGTCTCTCAGTTCCGGTGTGCATCGCCGCATCGCTTTCCTTCCTATATGCGGCTGAATCGTCGGCTGCTTTCACACTCGGCCCGAATGGACTGGTTTCGGGGCGCAAATGCCATCACAGAGGAGTATGCGATGGGCAAGAAACTGTATGTTGGAAACCTAGGCTACGACGTAAGCAGCTCGGACCTGCACACCTTACTAGCGGAGCACGGAACCGTGTTGAGTGCGGAAGTCATTAGTGACAGGGCGACCGGACAGAGCAAGGGCTTCGGCTTCGTCGAAATGGATTCCGATGCCGAGGCCCAAGCAGCCATCAGCGCGCTGGACGGCGTGGAAAACGGCGGCCGTGCGCTGAAAGTCAATGAAGCCAAGCCCCGCGCCCCACGAAGTGACGGTGGCGGTGGTCGAGGTGGCGCTGGCTACGGTGGTGGCGGTGGGGGTGGTCGCCGCGACCGCTACTAGAATCCGTTTGAACACGTGTGGCACCGGCTTCCAGCGGGTGATCCGTTAGCGATTTCCGCCTCTTGACGGGGACAAGTCCCGCTGTCACAGGCGGGTTCGCGGCGATGCGTCTGAATATCAGCCCTGTTCAAGTAGACTGCTAGGACTGCCGTTAACTGCGTGCCCAATCTCTGGCCGGCGAAATGGCTTCCGCAGTTACGGTTCGCGCTCGCGGGTTGGCCAATCCGAAACAATAATGAGCAGCCGCTCCTTCAGGGGCGGTTTTTTTTCGGCACGTCGTTTTTGCGCGATCAAGACCCCTCACGATCAAACCCCGGTTCCCGGAGTGAGTTCCCGGGCTTGCTGCGGCAACTGCTATTCGGCCTCGAGAAATAGAAGAAACGTCAGTGCTTAAGTGTTTTCAAGCGGAGTAAGCTTCATCCAGAGCGCGGGAATGCGCGGCGAACGCCTGGGATCATACCAACGTCTTTGATATCGGACCTGGGACACAAAATTTGCTTTGTGGACTTGAACTGGGACTGTCATTCGCGTAGACTGGGAGTCAGCGTGACGACCGATGAGGGCGTTATGTGTCGTAGCCGTCGCGTGCGCTTAGTGCGTTTGGCGGATTAATTACGTGGGGGCGTAATTGAGGGATCTCTCGCGCGACGCGGGCCGGTGTCGTGTCGGCGTTGTGGATCGAAACGGAATCCACTCGGTCAGTCTTACGAGTCGGCTGTTTGCACACGATTCTTGGGTGCGTCCTGGGGCTTGTCTTACCACAATATTGATCCATACACCTGCTGTTGTTCAACCTGTTGAATAAGGTTGTGGCTAGTGTGTGGTTGTTCAGGGCACGCGGTTTATGCCCGCGCTGCCTTCTTCGGACGGACAGCTTGTCGCGTAGCGGCTTCATACGATCGAAGAACACGAGGGCAGTAGAATTCCTCGACGCGATGACCGCGCCGAGAGGCAATGGCGGAGCCCACTTCGCCTTGGGGGCCACAGAATGCAACATTACACACGTAGACGCAATCCGTCTGATTCTATGCGACTCACGCTCTCGATCACCGCTTTGGTGGCCGCTTCATTAGTAGGGGTCGGTGGCGCGGAAGCCCAGCAACAGACCAATCGACAAGACTCGCGCAAGACATTGGGAGCGCAACGCTCAGTCGCTCCACGCATCACATCTTCAACAACACAAAGACAGGACGTAGCCGACGTGCGCGCGGAGGATCGTGTTCCCGTGTGGACGACACGGATCGCCTCGCCACAGCCCGCCGAGCTACCCGCAACAGGCACCGTCGCCGGTACTCCGCTCAACGACAAGTGTATCAACGCCCAGCGACTTAGTGTACCGGGGTTTTCCGTGGGCTTCACCACGGCTGCGACCGCCGACGCGGCACCTTTTTGTGGTGTCAGCGATGTAGCGCCGGGTATTTGGTACTCAGTCATCGGCACGGGCAGCCGAATGACCGCGAGCAATTGCAACGAGTTCAACGATTACGATACTCGTATCAGCGTCTACTGCGGTGACTGCGCCGATTTGGTTTGTGTGGCCGGTCAAGATGACAATTGCACGGCGGTCGGTGGCGGATTGGAGATTGTCGACTGGTGCTCGGTGCAAGGGCGTGAATACCTCATCTTGGTTCACGGTGCCCCCGGGCTTACGGGCGGGTTCGACTTGACCGTATCTAGTGCTACTGGTGTGTGTACCGGTGCTGTTGAGTGCAGGTCGCTAAGTGCGTGCTGCGTTCAGGGTGACTGTTCGATGGTTCCGTCGCTCGCCGGATGCAACCGCGCCGGCGGGACCTGGTTCGAAGGAGCAGATTGCACCCAGGTGGCGTGCCGACCGGTGTGCGATGTGGTGTGCGACGCAGCGAGCACCCCGGAGAACGAACCGAACTGCGGACTGCCCACAGACACCGTCAACGGCGGATGCAATCTGCTTGATCCGCTATTCACGCGGATCGCGTGCGGCGCAACGACATGTGGAACGGCCGAGCTTGCACTTGGCGCGGCCGGACCCACCCGCGATACGGATTGGTTCGAGTTTACGCTGACCCAGCCAACCATCGTTTCGTGGGCGGTCAATGCCGAGTTTGATTCTACGGCCGGGATTGTAGAAACACTGCCACCGGGCTCAGGCGTTTGCGCTGATACGACCGGCAACTTAGTACCCCTAATTGATGGCGCGGCCTGCGTTCCTGGTACGGCCACCGTGCAGCTGAATCCTGGAACGTATTGGACTTTCGTAGGAGCCAGTTCCACGAACGCTCCGTTCCCCTGCGGGGCAGAGTATTCCGCCAAGCTCACGTGCACGCCCGTCATACTCGGCGCATGCTGCACCGACGGCGAGTGCCTCGGAACAATGTCGAAGGTGGACTGTGCCAACGCACGCGGCGTCTGGTTCGAGGGAGGGGATTGTCGTGACTTCGTGTGCCCGAGGCTCGGCGCATGCTGCCTTGCAGACGGTACGTGCTCGACCGTGACAAGGGCGCGGTGTGATGAAGCTGGCGGCGTCCCGCACGGGCCAGGTTCATTCTGCATAGGTGACAAGGACGGCAACGGTACGGACGACACGTGTCAAAACGACAGCCCCTGCATCGACTGCGGTGGTTTCCCGCATTGGATGGACCAATGCTTCGCCGGCGGCGATGTCATGCCCACCGGTGCGCTCGTCGGCATCGATACCGATCTCGACGCCAACTGCATCCCGGATACCAACGTCGTACTCACCGGTCCGGTCACCATCGTTCGTTCCGGTCCGCTGGACGACTCCTCCAATTTTCCAGGATCGAAGCCGCTGGACCGTCACCTTGACGTGATCGATACCGAGATGGTTTCGTTGCAACTCACGGGCGGTGGACTTTCGCTGACCGCCGGATCCGGTCAAGCAGTCGCACCGATTGGCCCATCGCTCGGAGCGATTCTTGAGGACGTGGGCGATGCTTCGTTGAGCGACAGCTTCTTCGATGTGTTCTTCGAAATCGACTTGGGAGGCGGGCAATTTGCGTACAACCATGAACCGCTGACCGTCAAAGATCAAATCGATTGCGTACCGCCCGCGGCCCGGTATATCCATCCAACCGGATGCACTGACTTGTACGATTCGCCGTTCATCGGCGCCGGTCAAGTTGTTGCCCGACTCACCGCAGCCGATCACACGACGTTTCCCAAGTGCGGCGATCCGGCAGCCGGTGATTGCCATCTAGTCAATGGCACGCCGTATTGTGACGACTTGGTTTGTTGTCGGTCGGTTTGTGAACTGCTTCCGCATTGTTGCACCACCGGTTGGGACGCGGAGTGCGTTCGCAATGCAGCTACGACTTGTCCTCAAATTCAGGCCTGCTGCTTCCCGGACGGAACTTGTGCGGAAAGCACGGCGGCCGACTGTGAACTCGAAGGTGGTATCCCCGATAGCACCGGTGCCAATTGTGAAGTGGCGATCTGTGTGCCCGTGACCGAGGCGTGTTGCGGCCCTACGGGCACCTGCGTGGACGTTCCGCGTGCGGAGTGTCGTTTCAACGGCGGCGCGCCCGGCGGACCCCGGACGCGATGCGCCGGTGACGCCGATGGGAACGGAACGGACGACTCGTGCGAACTGAATACGCCCTGCGATCAGTGCGGCGGCGCCGTTCATTGGGTCGATCAGTGCCCGCAGGGTAGCGACCGCATTCGCTCGCGTGCCCTGGTCGGGCTTGATCTCGACCTGGACTGTGTGGCTGATGTCGATCTGATTCTTCGCGGGCCGGTGACCATCCATCGCGGCGCGGGCGACGCCCTCAACCACACCATCGACACCGAAATCGTAGCCATGCAACTCACCGGTGGCGGCGTCACGATGAACGCCGGCGGCGGGTTTGGCGGTGTATTGAGGCGTTCCCTCGGCGCAATCGTCGAGCAGGCCAACACACCTGCCTTGGCCGATAGTTCGTTCGATGTGTTCGTCGAAATCACCGCAAGCCAGCTCGGCGGTCCGGTCTACAACCAAACGCCGATCACCGTGTTGTCCAAGATTGACTGCGTTCCGCCCGATTCCTCGTACATTCACATCACCGATTGCATTCCGCTCTATGTTTCGCCCTTCGCCGGCGGAACGCCGGTGGCGAATCTTGTGAAGCCGAGGCACGTTACGTTCCCGAAGGATGCCTGCTGCCTAGTGGCTGGAGATTGCTCGATGCTCGAGCCCGATCGCTGCCGCGCCGCCGGCGGGACTCCTCAGGAACCGGGAAGTACATGCGCTACGACCGTGTGTCCCATTCCGCTTGAATCCTGCTGTCTTGTTGATGGCACTTGTGCGATGGTTCCGGCTGTGGATTGCCGTTTGCGTAACGGTGCGCCCGGCGGACCGGGCAGTGCTTGTGCGGGTGACGGCAACGGCAACGGTCGCGATGATGTTTGCGAGATGAATGATCCGTGCGACGAGTGTGCTCCCGGTCCTCACTGGGTGGATGCGTGCCCTGCGGGCGACGATCAGATGCCCTCACGTGCGCTGGCCGGTCTGGACTTTGACGGCGACGGCGTTCCGGAGACCAACCTGATTCTTCGTGGTCCGGTGACGATCCGTCGCGATGCCGGCGATGCGACGACGCACACGATTCAAACGGAGATATTGTCCATGAACCTTACCGGCGGCGGCGTGACGCTGCGTGCCGGGTTTGGCGGTGGTGTGGGCGGTGTGTTGCCACCTACACTCGGTTCGATCGTTGAGCAGTCGGGTGACAATACGATGGCCGACAGCTTCTTCGACGTGTTCTTCGAGGTGACGTCGCCGTCGCTAGCGACGCCGCTGTACAACCGTGAGCCGTTGCGTGTGGCCTCGAAGATCAACTGCATCCCGCCGGACACGACGTACATTCACGTAACGCAGCGTATTCCGTTGTTCGACAACGCGGTCGTTGGTGGCGTGCCTGTGGCTTGGCTTGTGGCTCCGAACCACACGACGTTCCCGACGGAGGCGTGCTGTTTGGACAGTGGTCGCTGCGCCGACCTTCGTCCGCAACTCTGCCGCTTGGAAGACGGCACGCCGCTTGGTCCGGATACGAAGTGTCTGGGTGATGCGGACGGCAACCAGGTTGACGACGCGTGCGAGGACAACACGCAGTGTGACGAGTGCGGTCCGGGCGCTCACTGGATCGACACGTGTCAGCCGGGTCAAGACACGGTGCCCTCTGGTGCCAAGATCGGTATCGACCTCGATCTGGACTGCGTAGCAGACGTAAGTTTGGTGCTTGGTGGTCCGGTGAGTATCCGTCGCAGTCAGCCGCTGGACGCTTCGGTGCAGTTCCCCAACGTGGGCACGTTGGACGCTCACCTCGACGTGATCGATACGGAGATGGTGGCGCTGATGTTGAGTCGCGCTGGTGTCTCGCTTCGTGCGGGTCGCTTCGGCGGGGCGTTGGGCGTTCTTCGTCCATCGCTTGGTTCGATGGTGGAACAGCCGACGGCGCCTGAGGGTGTGGACAGCTTCTTCGATGTCTTTTTTGAGTTGACGCTTCCGAGTGGCCGTCCGGTGTACAACCAAGCGGCGTTCAAGGTGCTGTCGAAGATCGACTGCCTGCCTCCGGATACGGAGTACATCCATCCGACAGGTTGCTTGCCGCTGTACGACACACCGGTTCGCGGCGCGGGTGTGAAGATTGCCAACCTGGTCAGCGCTCGCCACGGCACGTTCCCGAAGTGCGGTGACGCGTCGACGGGCGACTGCTTCGACCCGGGCAACGACACGCCGTTCTGCGACGACGCCACCTGTTGCGACAGGGTCTGCGCTGTCTCTGCGTTCTGCTGCGACGGCGGATGGGGACCGAACTGCGCCGGATTGGCCAGAGAGCTCTGTCCCAAGTTCGGCGATATTAACGGTGACGGCGTCGTGGATAATAACGACTGGAGCATTCTGGCCAGGTGCATGAAGGGTCCAGCCATTCCGGCTGACACCTCGTGTCTGGTTGCGGACCTCAACAACGACGGATTCGTTGACCTGCGCGATGCGCACCTGTTCACCGGCGCGTTCATGCCGTAAGCGACGAGTCGTTCGATTACTGCCAATCATCCCGTGTCGGCAGGTTTCACGTCAGGTGAAATCTGCCGGCCGGGCGATCGGCGTTGCGGTTTGTTTCGGGTCATTACAGCGGCGCAATGCGTATCAGTCGATACGGTTCAAACAGCAATCGCGACAGCTTGATGCCGTCTATTTTTATCGGTTCGATCCGGCGTCCCGCAGCTTCGATGATCTTCAGTTCATCCGCCCACAGCACAATCAGATAGAGCCCTCGCGGGTCTTTGAGCACGTCGTTGCGGGCCGTCACGCCGTCGGATTCCAAGTGCAACTCGGCGACGGGTAGGCCGGGGATAGGGTAGTACTCGAACCCAAGTCGCTCCGAGTCTTCCCAACCGGTATAGATCGTGTTGTCGATCGTAAGGACGACAAGCTCGCGGTTGGGGTCGACGTGCTCGATCAGATACTGCGACATCTCGCGAAGACCCACGTTTGCCTGCCGGTTGATCCACACCGGCGCCGACCCCACGACGAACACGAGCGCGATTACGAGTGGCGCGCGGCGATGTAGACGTTGCGCGATCATCAGCGGAATCAGCAGCGCGGGGATGGCCGCCGGTAGCGCGTAGCGAGCCACCATCGCTGGATGGGCGATCCACGAGATGACGAGCAGTCCGAACCAGGATCCGACGAGGCAGGCTATGAGTAAACCGGTCATCGCTTCCGGTTCGGCATCGCCCGGAGCCCACAAACGTGTCCATCGCTTGGGGCGCCAACGACTCAATGTCACGAGCCACACGACTAGCGACGTCGCCAACATTCCGTAAAGCCATCGCCATCCGTACGTCAGCGATTCCAACGTACCCAAGCTTCGATGGAGCGTCGGCGGTGCGATCCACTCCAACCCTTGGAACATCGACGACTTGTATTTCAGGTAGCGCACGGCCAGTGGGATGCAGAAAACTCCGATCAGAAGTATCGCGATAACCGGCGCCAGCACGTAGCGCTTCCCTTTGGGTGACAGCATCTGGTCGCTGGAGTCGTCATCCTCAACTTCGCGCGGGCTGCGGCGAAGCTGCACCAACCACCAGACCCCCTGACCGACAAAGGTTAACGCAGCCAGGTAGTGCGCGTAGAGTGTCAGGGTGGCCGTCAAGACGTAGGCCAAGAGGTATCGGCGGCGACCTGTGGTGACCAGACGGAACCACAGCGGCACGGAGAGCGCGCACCCGAGCACCAACATCGTGTACGGTCTGGCTTCCCGGCTGTATTCGATCTGTAGGGCGTTAAACGCAAGCAGGACAGCCAGCGCCAACCCTACCTGAAGCCCACCGCCCATCCACCCCAACCAGAACGCGGCCACCAACGTGAGCGCGCCGCACAACACGGCCGGAAAGCGAAGTGCGGCTTCCGACGGTTGCGGATCGCTGCTCAGCACGCGCAGCGCGAATTGGTATAGCGGAGGTTTCGTCAGCTCCGGACCCCACCGAAGACTTTCGCCGATGGGTATTCTCGATACATGCCAAGTACACAGCTCGTCCCGCCAAAGCGATCGCGATCCCGCGCCTTCAAAACGCAGGAAACCGCCGAGCACAAGGACGAACAAGAAGCCTGCCAGTAAGACTCGGCCACGGCGCGTCGGGTATGTTGACGTGCCTTCAATCCGCAGCTCGTCGTTGATTGATGGTGTTGCTCTGTTCATTCCTGTGGCGAACACTCCGTTGCGCTCTACGAGGGATGGTCGGGCGTCGACGTTGAAGTTGTTGTGCGAAGCGATCGCTGCTGTCGTCCGCGAATCGACAGCGCAAACAGACCACAGACGCAAAGCACGCCCGCGCCAACGAGATACGGTCGACTCGGACCGATCAGGTAGAGAAAACCGGCGATCGGAGGCCCGGCCGCACGGGCCAGCGATCCGACACCCTGCGATAGCCCCATCGTCAGCCCCTGGCGCTCGCGCGCTCCTTGGCGAGAAATCAGTGCGTTGAGGCTTGGACCGGTTAACCCCTGCCCTATGGCCATGGGGAGGCACCCCAAAAACAACATTACCCACGCCATCCGCACGTCGGTGAGTTCGGGCACGGTGGCCAGCAATGCAAACCCCGTCGCGGTGATAAACGGAGCACACGTCAAGAGGCGCATCTCTCCGAATCTCGCCACGAGCTTGCCTACGAAGCCACCCTGAACGACGACCATGATCATGCCGATGTATGCGAACAGCAAGCCGGTTTCCGAAATGGAAATGTCCAATCGATCTTTGCATAAGTACACAAGCGTCGCTTCGAGCATGACGAACGCGAAGGTCACGCCGAACGACAGCACGAACAACTCGCGCAGGCGATCATGGGTCATCGCTTCACGCAGGCGATGCATCGAGAAAAACGGAGTTGCGTCTTCGCTTGATTCGGCGCGGCGTGACTCGGGCAAGTATCGCCAGACGAGTACGAATGCGATGGCGCAGATCACCGCGGCGCCGAACGCCGGCCAGGCTGTTGCGTATCGCGGGTCACCAACGATTCCGCCAACGCCGGCCAGACCGGCGCCGATGGCCGGACCGAGCACGAACCCGAGCCCGAACGCCGCGCCGAACAAACCCATACCGCGAGCACGGTTCTCGTCGGTCGTGACGTCGGCGATGTACGCTTGTGCTGTCGCGACGTTGGCACCGGTGATTCCGTCCATAATGCGCGCGACGAACAACAGCGGTAGGGAATAGGATAGGTCAGCCAAACCAAGCAACGTGTGACTGATGACGCTTCCCGCCATGCTGAGCAACAGCACGCGGCGACGGCCGACGCGATCGGACCATCGTCCCAGCACGGGGTTGAACACGAATTGCATGATTGCGTACACGCCAATCAGCAAACCGAATGTCAAGCTCGTGGCACCGAGCCGCTTGGCGTAGACCGCCTGCAGCGGGATGATCAATCCGAAGCCGATCAAGTCGACGAAGGCGACGAATAGTATGATCGTGAGCGGTGACCGCTTCATTGTGGTTCCTGATGCGCGATCGACCCATCGCGGCCGCCCGTTACGTCGTAGCGGATTTGCGGGGTATGTTAGCATCGAACGGATTCACCCACACACCGCACCCGACGAGCCGACCCGCGCCGGTGTGCGTATCTGGGTGGAATGGGTAAGGGGTCCGGGGCCGGACGTTGAACGGATGGTGGCCAACGCCATCGGCGGCTCAATTTTTGCAGTTGCGGCGGAAAATAATTCTTCCAATATCGTTAGCAATGCTGTTGACAGGGTGTCCGCCATCCCTATGATGGCCGGTTCGCCCTGCAAATGAGGGTGTGCTCTTTGACAAGTGAACAGGTTTGTCGTCGTGAGAATGTGAAGGCTCGCTTGGCCATCGTCTGTTTAGGCTGTGCGGGCCTTATAGCTCCGCGGACCGGTGCCAGCCGATTCGCAACGGAGCTTTGTTTAGCTTTCATTCTCACAGACGAAAAGAATGTAAAGCCCTTTGTCGAACTGAGCGTTGAACCTTCGGGTTCGACGATTTGGAACGGATTTAAAGTGAAGAGTTTGATCCTGGCTCAGAACGAACGCTGGCGGCGTGGCTAAGGCATGCAAGTCGAACGGACCTATGTGATGGGTAACCTGATCATAGGTTAGTGGCGAACGGGTGAGGAATACATGAATAACGTACCCTGGACACGGGAATAGCGGCGGGGCTTCGGTCCCTTTGCGAAAGCGCCGGTAATACCCGATGACCCCGCGGAACCGCATGGTTCTGTGGGCAAATGCTCCGACGGTCCGGGATCGGTTCATGTCCTATCAGCTTGTTGGTGGGGTAATGGCCTACCAAGGCGGCGACGGGTAGCGGGCGTGAGAGCGTGGCCCGCCACATCGGGACTGAGACACGGCCCGGACACCTACGGGTGGCTGCAGCAACGAATATTCCGCAATGGACGCAAGTCTGACGGAGCGACGCCGCGTGCAGGAAGAAGTCCTTCGGGATGTAAACTGCTGTCAGGGGTTAGGAATAACTGACCAACCCCAGAGGAAGCACTGGCTAACTCCGTGCCAGCAGCCGCGGTAATACGGAGAGTGCAAGCGTTGTTCGGAATTACTGGGCTTAAAGAGCATGTAGGCGGAATATCAGGTGCCGTGTGAAAGCCCCGGGCTCAACCCGGGAACTGCACGGCAAACCGGTATTCTTGAGGCAGGTAGAGGTGACTGGAACGACTGGTGGAGCGGTGAAATGCGTAGATATCAGTTGGAACGCCAGAGGCGAAAGCG
>JAJDDY010000039.1 GCA_029260075.1 Phycisphaerae bacterium | reverse complement strand
TTGACAGCACATCCTGTAGAATCTGCTTGTCAAGGCTGAGGTCGGCGACCAGCTGCTTGAGCTTGCGGTTCTCTTCTTCGAGATGCTTTAACCTGCGTAGCTCCGCAACGCCTAAGCCGGCATACTTCTTCTTCCACCGGTTGAAGGTCTGCTCGCTGATCCCAAGCTTGCGCGTGATCTCCTGGACCGCCGTGCGCAATACGGTCGGATTGATACTGCTTTACCGGGTACGTTCGTCGTCACCCAGATCCGAGTCGGGGTCGGGCAACAGCCAAAGATGAACCAAGTAGGACAAAATCACGCCGCAAATCGCCGAGCCGACGTAATCTTGACTCTCGACGGGCGAGCCGGTTAGCGGCGTGTAGAGGAACCAATACGCCAACACCAAGACGACCGCGCCGGCGAACACTTTCCAGAATATGCCCGCCACAAACGGTAGCTTGCGAAGTGATTCAAACATCTGTAGCGATCCCCATCAGCGACAAGTAAGAGGCACTTGGGTCGTGCTGCGTATCGATCAAGAAACATCGCTCGGCCGTAACCCGTCTCACGGCCAACACTCCGGACGGCTTTGCTGATGCGGCCATCGAACGTCGCGGCTTGCCGACCGTCTGCACAATCCCCCGCTGATTATCTGGTGTCTCCGGTTGCAGTTCAAGGGCTTGAACAATGTGGCGGACGGCAGCAGCGCGACGAACGCGGCACCGTCGTCGATTCCTGTCCCCCACGACAGAAGCCATGGGCCACCCAACTCGTTATTCGACCGCTGACAAGACGGTAGTGCTTTGTCGCACCCAGAGTTACGGGCACGTTTGATCCGCGCGCCGCCAGCTAGGGAGCGTCTTTACGCTGTGGCTGGAGGTTAACAGGGGTCCGCTCCCTCACGGTCGCGGCTCGGTAAGCCCGTCATTCTAGCCGTGACAAAGGACTAGCGTTTGGTCAGGTCGAGCCGGGCGCTGGTTTGCGAACCGCTGGAGTCCGTCACCACGAGCGTGATCGTGTGCGGTCCGGAATCGACGTCAACCGTACGCCATAGGAAACTGACACCCGTGGACCGGCCCCCTGCCGACGTGGAGAACATCGAGACGCCATCCACGAACCATTCCACCGTCGCCAACCCGTCCGAATCCGATACCGATGCTTCGATCGTCACATTGCCCGAAACGCGTGCCCCGTCGTTTGGTGAAGTGAAACGAATCGTCGATGCCGACCCGGTCGAATTGGAACCGCGCCGTCCAAACGTCACGCTGACGGATTCGGCTTCGGACATATTGCCGGAAAAATCCGTGGCCACAAAAGAGATGGTGTGCGTTCCCGTCTCGTAGTTCGCAGGGTCGACCGCAAAACGGTACGACGCCCGCGTGTCAGTCGCCAGGGCAATGCCGTCGATAGACATCACCACATCAGCGACGCCCCACCGATCGGTTGCGGTCACTTGCGCCGTAAAGCGTCCCGTCAAGCTCGAACCGCTACGGGGTTTCGTAATGGTCAGCTTGGGCGCCGTTTCGTCTGATTCGACAATCGCAGCCGCAGCAGCGTCCACGGCCAGCGCGACATCGATCGTACCGCGACCGAACTTGTCGTCCTGCCCCACGTCGCCAAGATCAACCGCCCCGGCGAACAGCGCTTCCTGTATGGAGACGGGTCTAAGTTGCGGATTGACCGACCACGCCAGTGCAGCCGCACCGGACACGATCGGCGCAGCGAATGACGTACCGCTCGGCAGGCCGTACGAACCGCCCATATCCGTGGTGCGAATGGCTACACCCGGTGCAGACAAATCGACGAACGGACCATGGTCGGAGAACGTCGCAAAGCGATCGGATCGATCGACGGCGCTGACGAACAACGCCTCGCTGTAACCCGTAGACGTCGTCGTCGACCCGCCATTGCCGCTACTTATGATTACCAGGCTACCCTGATTGAACGCCTGTTGCGCAGCGGCTTTGACAATGCGGTTGGACCACAGCGGAGCGAAACTCACGTTGATCACCTTGGCGCCGTTTCTCAGGGCCCAAAGAATGCCCGACGCGATATGCCGTGCGGACGCACGACCGTCGTCATCCCCGACGCGAACAGCCAGCAGCGGATTGTCCCACGTGATTCCAGCCACGCCTTCGCCGTTGTCGGTGGCCGCTGCGAGCACGCCAGCCACGCGCGTACCGTGTCCGGCGACGTCATCGAACGCGTCGTCGTCGTCGAAAATGTTCCAACCGTCGACGATCCTGTCCTTCAGGTCGGGATGATTCGAATCGACGCCGGTGTCCACCACCGCGACGATGATCGACTCATCACCGGTGGTCACGTCCCACGCCTCGGGCGCACCAACCTGTGGGAGATAGCTCTGACTTGTGAACAAGTCGTCGTCGGGAATGGCTTGAGCTTGCAACCAATAGTTCTTCTGCACGGTTTCGATCAGACCACTGTCCGCAAGTTGCTCGGCAATCGCCGTGAATTCATCCTCGGGAACCCTGAGCACGGTGGCGTCGATATCGGACAACTCGTCAAGAACGATCGCACCGACCGACAGATAGAGCGCCGTGACGGCTTGCATATCCACTCCGGGATACGGTTGCACGAGCAGTTCGTCCGCAACAAACGGCAGGGCAGCCACAACGGGGTCAGCGTCCTCCGCGAACAACACGGTCGCTTCGACTTCGACTTCCTCCGGCGGATCGGTCGCAGTTGGCAAGACTTCCGTGCAACCGCTGAGTTGGACAAGAACAGCCAGCAACGATACTCGACACCACTGATTACGAACCATGGCCATCAGATTCCTCTCGCTTGGACAACCCGTCCGGCGTAGCGCACCCGGCGCGACAGTTCCACGCCGCGACAGCCCGAGCAACGACCGGTACAGAGAATCCCCCCACAAAACATCGGATTCAGCGCGTACTCGTGCAAAGATGGAAGAATCTTTTTCAGGAAGCAACAGACCGAGTCAACATTGCGGCCGCTGTCGACGGTTCTATCGGACGCGAACGAATACGTTACGGTATCTCGGTGAGAACAAACCAGAAGACTACACGGGCATGCTACATCCGACCCTCGGCTGCATCGTCTATCAAGCCCGCGGACTGTTTCTGGGATAGCCGCCAGCGTTCTGCGATCGGCCCGACGAACGTGAACATCGCCGGGAGTGGTGGTGCTTACAGGAAGAACCGTGAGCGAAACGGCTTCACGCGGACGCCGGACTTTCCTGTAACCCTCCCCCGCAACGGTGGGTCCGGCATCCGTCAATCACCGCCGCCATGATCCATCATATCAAGCAGCATCCTTGCCGCGCCTTCCGACGCATTGGCCCCATGCAGCGGCGCGACCAAGTCTGCGAGATCGTCTACCATTGATTGCCGCAGTGATTCGGAGTTAAGCAGTTCGATTGCGGCTTTTGCGATTGGGGCTGTTGATGAGTAGTAGGGCATGAATTCGGGTACTACCTCTCGACCGGCCAGGATGTTTGGTAATGACAGATGGGGCGTCCGTAGCAACCAGCGTCCGACCATGTGGTAGAAGAGTCGCGACGCCTGGTACATGACGATCATCGGGCGTTTGTGAAAGGCCACTTCTAACGTCGTTGTCCCTGAAGCCACCAATACCAGATCGGCTGCGGTGATGAGCTCCGTGTGATGATCCGGATACTTCGCGATGGTCATGGCGTCGGACGCTGTGGATTCGGACTTGATCAGCGAATCCACAATCGGCGCCACCGCCGGACCGGCCACCGACACACCGAACGACGCATTGGGAAACGCCTGCTTGATTTGCCGAGCGACTTCGATCTGTCCCGGAAACACACTCGACACGACATGCTTGCGCGATCCGGGTAGGAGTGCGATCATCGGTGAACCGCGACGGCGGATTTTCTTCACTACGGCGCTGTCCGGCTTCGTGGACGACCATCGCTCCGCCAGCGGATGGCCTACGAATGTCGCTCGCACGCCCTGGTCGCGGAAGAATTTTTCCTCGAACGGTAAGATGACAGCCACGCGTTCCGTTCGGTTGCGTAGCTTGTGGATCCGCCGCCCACCCCACGCCCAGAGTTGCGGCGCGATGTAATAGAGCACCGGGATGCCCGTCGCGTGGGCTTCGCCAGCCAGGGGCAGGTGGATCATGGGGGAGTCTATGACCACGCAGGCGTCGAACGGAAATCGTCGAAGGTGTCGGCTACTCGTGTGGAACATGGTCGCGCCGCGGGCGAACACCTTAATGATGCCCAAGAGCATGGCGGCGTGGGGGGTCATGTCGAAGATCGAGTCGCACCCGGCTTCAACCATTCTGGGGCCGGCGACGCCGACGAATCGGATGGACGGGCACTGCGATCGGCAGGCGCGGATCAGGGCTGCCCCGTGCTGGTCGGCGCTTGGTTCTGCCGCGCTGATAAACACCAGCGGGGATCGAGTCTGAGAGATTTCCGGTAGGGCGGTTCGCATTGTGCTGTGATGTCTTACGATCGGTTTCGCGTATAGCTCCTCAACGGCGTCCCGCCGCATTCGTTCTGATCATGCCATAACAGTCGCTTGTCGAACAGGATAGGTGTGCCGGGCCTACTTTCCAGCGCGCTGGTGCTCTCGCCGCTAGAAGTAACGCAGGCAGATTCGGCGGCGAAGCGAGTTCCCGAGGGTTCAACGCTGGACGCCGTCCATCCGCCTGTTGAGCACGGCTGATACTCAGGAACGACGCGGTGAACCCGCCCCTTACAACGGACCGCGTCCCCGTAACGAGTCGGAAATCGCTATTGAATCACCGGCTGGAAGCCGGTGCCACACTTGTTCGACAGGTTATCAGTGCTATGTCACAGCTTGGATTTCGTGCTTACCGAGCCGCGACCGTGAGGGAGCGGACCGTCGTTAACCCTTAATCACAGCGTCAAGACGCTCCCTAGCTGTCGGCGCTCGGATCCAACGTACCCATCACTTTCGGTGTTACCGAGCACTAGAGGATGCGGGACAGTTCCGCTGCATTGCTTGTACGCAACGGCCCATCGGGCGTTTCGGAAGGGGATGGCGTCAGCAGTCGAGAGTGATTTTTCTCGGGCTGGGCGGAGGAATTGCCCGAAATTCGCCCCGGTTGCCGCTTGATCTGATTTCTGGTTTTGCTAGACTCGCGGGGCTCAGACCGCCCTCTGTGGGGGCGGCGAACTCATTTTTCTTGGGAGGTGCTTGTTGGCTTCGGAGTTGGTACGTCAACTAATTGACGCAGGGATTCACTTCGGGCATCGTGCTAGCCGTTGGAATCCGAAGATGAAACCATATATCTTCGGTAGGCGAAACGCGATCCACATTATCGACATTCGCGAGACCGTAAAAGGCCTGCTACGTGCAAAGGCCTTTATCACGAAAATTATCGCTCGCGGTGACGATGTTCTTTTTGTTGGTACGAAACGGCAGGCACGGCACTATGTTCGCGAACAAGCGAATCGCGTCGGCATGCCCTTTGTCGCCGAGCGCTGGCTTGGCGGTACGCTCACGAACTTGCGCACGATCCGTTTGCGGGTCACTCGGCTTGACGAGCTGGAAAATGCTGTGGCCGACGGGACTGCGCTTGAATACAGCAAGAAGATGATCTCGACGCGCACTCGCGAGCAGCGAAAAATTCACCGCAACCTTGAGGGAATCCGCGATATGACGCGCCTGCCGGGCGCGCTCGTCGTCATCGACGTGCATCGCGAGGGCAACGCCCTTCGCGAGGCGAGAAAGCTCGGTGTCCCCACGGTTTGCTTGATTGATACAGACTCCGATCCGGATTTCGCCGACGTGCCGATTCCCGGTAACGACGACGCCATGCGATCCATCGAGACGATCCTGACGCATCTCGCGGACGCCGTTGAGTTGGGACTGCGGGGCCGAAAAGAAGAAGCCGCGGAGGAAGAAAAGCCCCAGCCGAAGGAGCGTTCGGCCCAAGCGACGCTCACCGTCTCAAACGAGCCGAAGGCTAAGCCGGTCGCTGCCGCAACCGCGGTAGCCACGGCTGCAACGCCAGCGACCCCGGATGCTGATCCCGGTGTGGCCACGGCCGCAGAACCGGAGGCGCCCAAGTAGATTGCGCCGACCCGAGATTCGGACGGCCGCATCTCGATTCTTCGACGGTTTGAAATACGTATTACGAGGTTTGCCGAGGGTGGTCGTTGGGATCGCGCTTGGCATAGCCGGGGGCGGTACGGCCCCCGTATTGGAAGGTGTTTTTCGATGGCAGCAGTAACAGCCCAGATGGTTAAGGAATTGCGGGAGAAGACCGACCTCCCGATGATGGAGTGCAAGCAGGCGTTGACGGAAGTGTCCGGCGACGCCGCTGCCGCACTTGAGTGGCTTCGCAAAAAGCACAAGGGCAAGATGACGGAGCGCGCGGGGCGCGAAACCGGTGAAGGACGCGTCACCGTACACATCTCGGACGATGGCACCGTCGGTGCGATCATCGAGCTTCAGTGTGAGACAGCCCCGGTGGCCAAGAACGACTTGTTCGTTGATCTGGCGAAAGCCGTCGCACGCCAAGTAGCCAACGGTACTGAAGCGTCGCCGAACCCCGAAGATATTCGCAAGAACCCTGAATTGGATGGCATGTTTACCGACGTGTTCGGGCGTCTTCGCGAGACGATGAATCTCACGGGTTGCCGCCGCGTTGCCGGCACATACCTTTGCCAATACGTTCACCATGACAGCAAGAGTGGCGTTTTGATTGCCCTTGATAACGAGCCTAAGTCTGACAAGAACGTCGGCGCGGATTTGTGCATGCATACATTATTCACGAAACCGCTTGCCGTCGATCGCAGCGGCGTGCCCAAGGAGCAGGTCGACACCGTGGATCGCGAAGCCAGGGAAATGGCCAAGGCTGACGGGAAGCCAGAGCAAATAATCGAGAAAATCGCCGAGGGTAAGGTCAATGCTTTCTTCGCAGAACGTGTCTTGATGGAGCAACTGCACGTCAAGACCGACGACTACGGCAAGACCAAGATCGGTGAATGCCTGAAACAGGCCGGCGTCAACGCCATCACGGACCTCGCGATCATGACGATCTAGCGCATCGTCATGCGTAATATCGCAGGTTTCGGGGATTGGCTCGTCGGTTCGTGGGGCATCAGAGCCGTGGGCGCCAGCCCGCGGACCGGTCCCACCGCTAGCGCGGAGGGCTCTGACCGGCGTGCTTGGCTCCGCTGGTGCAGGCGGCGACTACCCGAACATTACGGTGTGACAAAGCACTAGCACCGCCGTTTCCAGAAAAGTGTGTTGATTCTTCGCGGTCTCGGCCGATGGGTGGCGTGGCCAAGTGCAGCGCGACGATGTGCTGGGTGGCCTTTGGCGTTAGCCGTGGGGGACGCGAATCGGCAAGGGGCTTGCGTCGCCGACCTCTTCAAAGTTGGGCACCCAGGCCAACGGCAAGAGCCTCGGTTCCGATTCGTCGCAGCGACACTGACGAAGCCTAATGCTTCGTCACGACTCAAGTGACGGGTTTGTCCGATCCGATCCGCGACCGTGAGGGAGCGTTTTCAAGCTTTCGCGACCGATTTTCAAACGTCCGCTCCCTTGCGGACGCGGCTCGGTTAACCCGTCATTCGATGTGTGACAGAGCACTATCAGGCTGTCAAATTAACCACCGCCTTTGTCGATGGAGTGACGTGGCATGAGCGATCCGAAGTACCGGCGCGTAATCCTGAAGATCAGCGGTGAGGGACTTTGTTCGTCTGGGTCCTCAGGCATTGACGGCGCCGAGTTGAACCGCATTGCCAACGAGCTCAAGATCGTCGCAGACCTAGGCGTCGAGGTGGGCGTCGTGGTCGGCGGCGGTAACATTGTTCGCGGCTCCACCATCGCGAAAGACTCCCCGATCGAAGAAACCACCGGCCACTACATGGGTATGCTGGCCACGGTAATCAACGCCCTCGCGGTGCAAGACACGCTCGAATCATTGGGTGTGGCCACGCGCGTGCAGAGCGCATTGGAAGTTGCCAACGTCGCCGAGCGATTCATTCGGCGGCGGGCGATGCGCCACCTGGAGAAAGGCCGAGTCGTCATCTTCGCCGGCGGCACGGGCAATCCCTTCGTTACCACGGACACCGGCGCCGCACTCCGCGCCGCCGAAGTTCGTGCCGACCTCTTGCTCAAAGCGACCAAGGTGGACGGTGTGTACACCGCTGACCCATCCGTTGATCCGTCGGCCACGCGACTGGACCGCCTCACCTACAATCAGGTGATCGATAAGCGACTCGAAGTGATGGACGTGAGTGCGATCGACCTGTGTCAGCGCAGTGGCATTCCCATCATCGTGCTCAACCTAAGGAAGGCGGGGAACATGCGCGCCGCCGTCATGGGCGAACACATCGGAACGCGCATCAGCGCGGACGATTGATGCGGAGTAACACCGGATGAAGGTAGCCGTCTTTAGTTCGAAGTCGTTCGATCGAGAGTACCTGGCAGCGGCAAACACCGCGACACGACACGATCTGCTCTTTCTTGAAGCGGCCTTAAACGAGCAGACGTCCAGACTGGCAGGTGGATGTCTCGGCGTGTGCGTTTTCGTTAACGATTCCCTAAACCGACACGTGCTGAAGAGCTTGGCCGGTCAGGGCGTGCGCCTTGTCGCGCTACGGTGCGCCGGTTTCAGCAATGTCGACCTCAGCGCGGCGGATGATCTCGGAATGACCGTGCTGCGCGTTCCAGCGTACTCACCACACGCTGTAGCCGAGCACGCCGTCGGATTGATATTGTCGCTCAATCGCAAGCTGCATCGTGCCTATGCCCGAGTGCGCGAGCACAATTTCTCGCTCGAAGGCCTCATGGGATTCGACCTGTGCGGCCGGACGGTGGGGATCGTTGGCACCGGAAGAATCGGGGCTGTCGTAGGCCAAATTCTCACCGGATTCGGCTGCCGTATCCTGGCCTTCGATCCGGTCGAAAATCCCGATGTCCTATCGCTGGGCGCGGAGTATGTGTCGCTCGATGAACTTGCACGCCGGTCCGACATCATCACTTTGCATTGCCCATTGATGCAACAGACGCGGCATCTGGTCGACGAGCCCTTCGTGGAACGAATGAAGCCCGGCGCCATGTTGATCAACACGAGCCGCGGCGCTCTGATTGACACCAAGGTCGTTGTGGAAGGCCTCAAGTCCGGACGCATCGGCTACCTCGGCATCGACGTGTATGAGGAGGAAGACGCACTGTTCTTCAGGGACTTGTCGGATGTCGTTATTCAGGACGATGTATTTTCGCGGCTGCAAACATTCCCCAACGTGTTGATCACGGCCCATCAGGCGTTCTTCACACGCGAAGCGCTATCGAACATCGCCGAGACAACCATGCAAAACATGTCGGTCTTTGAGAGCGGCGACGTACCCGGTGCGCACCGCGTTCGAGGTGAATTCGCGCCGTCGTCGACCGTCGTCGGTTAGACGCGAACGCTCTACAATCCGCACATACTCTACGAGATCAACCCTACGTTCGTTTCTGTTAGTGACCAGTGTGCCATTCTGCCCAAGATTCGACGGACGGTGTGGCGTGGTCTACCTTGGCGAAGCGCAGGCGTGCCGACTTAGGCGACGTGCTCACCGTTAGCGCAAGAATGCCTGCGCTTTCGATTCGGGTATACCACGTCGCTCCGCCATCTCCATCAGTGGATCGGGTCACTCGTCCGACTGATCGCCGTTCTCCGACGTATCGGTATCGATGTCGAGGCGTAGCCGCGTGATGCGGCGGGCTTCCGAGCCGACGACGTAAATGCCGACGTTATCCTGACGGCACGTTTCGCCTACGTCGGGGATTCGTCCTAGTCGACTAAACACCAAGCCGCCGATCGTCTCGTAGTCACCATCCTCGGGAAGCTCTAGGTCGAGTTCGTCGTTCAGGTCGTCGATGCGCATTCGTGCGTCTACCTCGACAGTGCGCTCATCAATTCGTTTCAATTCTGTTGCGGCGGCCGGGTCGTATTCGTCGCGAATCTCCCCGACAAGTTCTTCCAGAATGTCCTCGATCGTCACCAAGCCGGCGGTGCCGCCGTATTCATCCAACACGACGGCGATGTGCAGCTTTCGGTCTTGGAATTCCCTAAGGAGCATACGAACCGGTTTTGATTCTGGAATGAACAGTGTGTCGCGCATGACCTCGGTCAGGTCGAACGAATCCTGCTCGTCGCGCTGCAGTAGGTCTTTCGCGTAGAGCACGCCGAGTATCGTATCGATCGTGCCATCGAAGACGGGAATGCGCGAATGTCCCTTGGCACGAATTGTTGCGAGCACGGTTTGCAGATCGGCGTCGCGCGGAATGGCCACGATCTCGGTACGCGGCGTCATGATTTCTTCCGCACGCTGGTCGGCCAACTCGATGACCGACTCGATCATTTCCTTCTCTTGCTCGTCGACCGCCCCGTGCCGCTCGCCCTCACTTACTGCGTCAAGAATGTCGCGCTCAAGTTGGTCAGCATACGACTGTGCATCTTCGACCGGAACTCCGGACAACCGGCGCACCAGCGGGTCGAACAATTCCAGAAACACAATGATCGGAAAGCAACCAAGACGTACGCCCCGAACCAATGGAAGAAGCCCGAGCAGTAAGGAGTTACCTGCATACTTCGCCCAGGCGTTCGGGATGGCCACGCCAAAGACCAGCACGACCACCACCGCGCACGCCGCCGCGAGCCCCATGTGGCCGGGCGCGTGGTAGTCGAACGAAACATACGCCAGCGCCGTAAGCAGAATCGCCATCGTCGCGACAGATTTGAGCACCGCAGTGGCCAGCAAGCACTGGGCGCGTATCGCCACAAGCCGATCGAAGTCATCACCTCGACCGACCCGCTCGAATCGCTCCGCAATTCGCGCTCGCGATGGGAAGCGCAACGCAAGATCCAGCGTCGACAATACCGTCAACACAACGACAAGGATCGGTCCGACCCAATACACCCAACCGTTCAACTCGGTATCTCATCACAGGCGACAACAACCCCGGCGACTACCGCGAATCAGCCTGCATGATCGCGTGCGCGTTACGTCGAAACGGCCGGGCTAACCGGCCGGCTCGATGGGAACCTGCAAGTGCAGGATGGTTTCGGTACAAGGCTCCGCAGACCCCAGCAACACGCCGTCGGGACCACGAAGAAAGGTCACGACTTTCGTGGCCTCTTGTTTGTTCGGGTCGAGTTGGGCAGCGCCCACAACGGCCCAGAATTTTCCACGCCCGCAATCACCCGGCGCTCGAAGCAAGTCAACGGTTCGGTCGGTCAACTTGCTTACGCGCTGAGCGACTGATCGAGCATGCGACACGACCACCATAGCGCTCGTGGCGTCGGTGACAAGCGTTTCGGTCGTTGGCTCGTCTTTCGCCGCGTCTAAGGCACCGAGGCGACCGACTCCGGAAGGGCACCATTGTGGAGCGATCGCTTCGCCGTCGTCAGTCGTTGTGGCGTGGAGTCCGCTTCGAACCACAATGTCACCGTCGGCGTCGAAGATCACGACTTGATGTTCAAACTTTTCCGCACGCCGCGCATGAAGCCCGGCGGCTATGAACAGCCCCCACTCCCTAGCCTTGTCGGAGAGCCCGGCGCGAACCGCGGCGAGGTCGGAATAGCGCGCACCCGTGCGACCCGGGAGGCCGCCGGTGTCACACGCTCCGGGCAGCACCAACAGATCCGGTGCGGGCGTCGCCCCGGCCGCACGATCGATCGCGGACCGAAGCGCCTGAACATTGGCGGCGCGACTCTCGGGGTCCAGTTGAATCTGAAGTAGGGCGATCCTCATGTCGAAATCGTCCCGAACACCGCCCCCAACCCGAGCTCCGTCAGGATCAAGTTTTCCATCGCGTGCATGCGTTGCGCATCCGCGTCCTCGTGATCGTCGTATCCTAGCAGGTGGAGTGTGCCGTGAACGGCGTAGAGCGCGAGTTCTGCGTTCGAGGTGTGCCCGCGCGCTGCGGCCTCACGCTTTGCCGTGTCGACCGACATGACAATCTCGCCGTCCACAGGCTCGTTCGAACTCGCCGGTTGTCCGCGTTCCCCGCGCAGGTCGAACGTCAGTACGTCGGTAGGGCCGGAATGGTCGAGATGCTTTCGGTTGAGCGATGCGATCGTGTCGTCGTCCACGATGGCCACGCTGACGCTTCCGCCAGGTACGCTGTGGTGGCGAAGCGTGGCACGGACGGCTTGGCTCACCTGTTCGTGCAGCGGTTCTTCATCGCCGGATTCCGTGGCGACGCTTATTTCATATTCCGGTCCGTCTGCCATAGATACCCAACCGCCCGTTGCATAGAGCGCGGCGCCGATTTCCATTGGATCCGCCATCGACGTTCATACCGTTCGACAGCTTGATCATAAGCGCTCACCCAGCGCGAGCGTCGCGTTGCCCGTTCGTGCCAGTCGCCGGTCCTTCCGACGAGGGGGGCTCCGTATCTGTCTTCTTGGTGGCCTTGGGGTACGCCACGCGACCATGGTAAATGCTGCAAAGGCTCTTGACCAACGAGTCAGCCACCTTGCGAATTTGCCTCAACGTAATGTCGCAGTCATCCAATTGGCCGTCGGCCAAACGGTCGGACACGATGTGATCGACCACGCTTTCGATCCGGCTCGGCGTCGGGTCGTTCAACGCCCGAACCGCTCCCTCCACGCCGTCGCAAAGCATGAGGATGGCGGATTCACGCGAGGTCGGTTTCGGTCCGCCGTAGCGAAACTCCGTTTCGGGTACTTCTCGGTCGTGCTTGCCGCTGGCGATCTTCGGCTGTTTTTCGCTGGCCATGTGATGAAAGTATCGAACGACGGTGGTCCCGTGGTGTTCCTCGATAAACTGGTGCAGCACGCGGGGAAGCTTGTATTCCTTGGCCATCTCCACACCGTCCTTGACGTGCCCGAGAATGATCAACAAACTCATCGTCGGTGCGAGGTTGTCGTGCCGACTGATGCGCCCCTCCTGGTTTTCGACGAAATAGTCCGCCTTGGGGATTTTTCCGACGTCGTGATAGAGCGCCCCGACCTGGGCGAGCAAACCGTTGGCGCCGATGCTGTCGCAAGCGGCCTCGGACAGTGTGCCCAAAACCAAGCTGTGGTTGTACGTGCCCGGCGCCTCCCGCGCCAACCGTTGGAGCAACGGCCGCGTAGGATCGCGCCATTCCAGCAGTGACAAGGCTGTGGCAATACGAAAGAATCGTTCGATCAGTGGCAGTATGCCGGACACCACGAACGACGCCGACAGCGCGCACGCCGAAGCCCAGATGGCGTGTTCCACCACGTGGCGAATAGTGTGCCCCTCCCACAATCCACCGGCCATTGTGGTCGTAACGATCATGCAGGCTGTAATCACACCGGCTGACAGTAGTTGCGTACGTGTTCGGATTTCATCCAGAAGATAAATGAGCACGGAAGCACCGATCAGCAGCGTGAACAAGAAGGCAAGGTCGCTGTGGACCAGCGTGCATACGAGCAGTGACACGAAGCCCATCGCTCCGATCGCGAATCGCTGCGGGTAGACGATGGCCAATACGCCGCCGGCCACGAGGCACGGCGCCAGCACGAGTTCGGGTATCGACGGCCAACGTAGATCGAGCAGGCGCGCCGCCACGACCGTACTCAGGACCAACACGAGGAATGCTGTCGTTCTGAACAGGTTATCCAGAATTCGCCTTTGATGAAGATTCGTATATATCAGCAAAGCGGCGGCCAATATTGCCGCAATCAATACTCTGCCGGCCCGCTGCAATACCCACATCCGTCGCGCGCCGACTGATTCAGGGCTACCGCTTGTAAGAAACGCGTCGTAGGCGTCATACTCGGCTTGTAGCAGGCGGTACTCGGTGAGCCCAAGCAACCCGGGTTTGACGATCACTTGGTCTTTCTCGAATGTGACATAGGCGGTTTGTGTAGAGTCCTCGGCGTCTTTCATGGCTGTGAGCGTGCGTTCGCGATCAAAGACGATCGTGGGTTGTTCGCTGAACGCCGCGAAGACGATGGCCTCGACGGTCGGCTTTAACGAATAGAGTGGGAAGCGGCTGGCGACCGCGGCTGCACTTCGGTGTCGTGCCCGTTCGTTACCAAACGCCACGAGTTCGGCAATCGCAATGTCGACGGTCTTGCCGTCGTCGTCGTTCTCTTTTCGCTCCAAGCGGATGAAACCCGTCGCGCTGGCCGGCGTGCGCGGTTCGCGAGACCGATCGCGGACGATGTACTCATCTTCAAGAGGCAGGGCGTCTACCCACTGCTGAAAACGCTCGCGCCCGGCATCATCACCCATGGACCGCAGACGATTGTACCCGTCTTCGTCACAGGGCCAATTGAGATCCTTCAGCGTTTGAGCGAATCCTTCGTAGGTGTCTGCATCCAGCGCGGCTTGAAAGACACGCATGAGGTTCGCGCGAATGATATCCGAGCTGACAGCCTCTGCGTTCGACAGGTAGTAACTCGGCGTCCTTGCTCGCGCCGCCTCGCGGTTCACCTCGGTCTTGGCGTCGTCCAGCACACGGAAATCTGCACGGGCGTAGACCGGATATTCGATGCTCTGACCGATGGAGTAACTCAGCGTCGCTTCGCCGAGTAGGGCGACGGCGCCGGCTGCGATGACGAACAGTGCGCTGGTGATCAGCGTACGCGAGAGCAGACGTTGACCAAAGCGCATTCGCCAACTCATCGTGGACCGGGCACGCTGTTGGCGTACCTGGTCCCGCCGAACCGCTCGTCTTGTAATCCATCCAGCCATCAGAACTTCCTTAGCGACCGCTGCACGCCGTTTGTCGCGGAGTTTGTACGTTCAATCAGCGAAGTTTCATTGCGCCTCACCCGCACTCGGTCTCACGCGTAAGAATCAGCCACATGATCAGACGCCTCGCGGCGAGCGTAAGCACCCACGATCCGTTGAACGAGCGGGTGTCGAACGATGTCCACTTCGTGCAGCCGAACTAAACCGATTCGCTCTTCGCCCTCCAGCCGGTCGATCGCGTCGACAAGCCCGCTCGCTTCGCCACCAGCCAGGTCGCTTTGACTGTCGTCGCCGGTGACGATCATTTTGCTATTAAACCCCAATCGCGTCAGGAACATTAACATCTGCGATGGCGTCGCATTTTGTGCTTCGTCGAGAATGATGACGGATTCGTTCAGCGTACGACCGCGCATGAACGCCAGCGGCATAATCTCTATCACGTCGTTGGCCATGAATCGTTTGATCTGGTCAAACGGCATCATGTCGTTCATCGCGTCGAACAGCGGTCGGAGGTATGGGTTCACCTTTGCCTGAAGGTCACCGGGCAGGTAGCCCAATCGTTCACCGGCTTCGACGGCCGGCCGAACGAGGACGATGCGCTTGATCCGCTGGCGTCTGAGAAGCGAGACAGCCACAGCCACAGCGAGGTAGGTCTTACCGGTCCCCGCCGGTCCAAGGCAGAATGTTAGGTCGTTGCCGAAAATTGCCTCAACGTATGCGGTTTGCCCCACGCCGCGCGGCGCGATCTTGGTCGTCGATGTGTATACGTCGATCGTCGGCCCATCGCCGGCTTTGTTGAGACGCGCCGCTTCGCGTAGTACATCCTGAACGACCTCTTCAGTCAGATGTTCGGACTCGCCAAGCAACTCCTGGAAGCGGTTCACAGCGTGCGCAGCTTGGCGCACTTCTTCGGGCGGACCACTGATACGAACCGACCCATCGCGCGCGGAAAGGCGAACGTTGAACGTGGCCCGGATCAAACGCAGGTTGCGATCGGCCGTTCCATACAACGCGATCCGCAGCGACGGATCATTTATGGGTATCGTGATGTCCAAAGCGTACTCTGTATCTGGTGTCCGTCCCTCGCTTGACCGACGACCAGCCCCCATTCTTCATTCACTGTGAACCCGTCGGCCAAACCCCGGCGCACCAAGTGGCGGGCACCTTCATATCGGGTCACCGGGCGTTCGTGCCATGCTTAGCGATAGTCGTTATCGCGCACGCCCAATTAGACCACCTTCCAGACAACCGTCAGCAAGATCCAAGCTACCGGTATCGATAGCATCGGGCTATCCACCAAGTCTAGTATACCCCCGAAAGTGGGCAGGACCGACCCCGAATCCTTCACGCAAGCGTCCCTCTTAAAGCGAGACTCTAATAAATCACCAAATTGACCGGCAATCGAAACAAGCACGCCGAACATAATTGCGCGTGGTACAGGGCCCACATCGTCGGAGGAACTCAATAGCATGAACGCGCGCGGTAGCCCCTCGGCGGAACTCGCTGGGGCAGCGAAGCCGATCGAGGAGGGAAAGAACCACTCCGGGGCCGCGAACGCCACGGCCACCAGGACGCTCGCCGTCAGGCCGGCGATTGCGCCTTCCACGGTCTTGCCGGGGCTGATGCTCGGCGCCAGCTTGCGCCGGCCCCAATTCTTGCCCACAAGGTACGCCCCGATGTCCGACACCTTGGTCACCAGAAGTGTGATGAGCAGCAGCCACGCCCCTTCTTGCGCGGGTACGTCGCGGCCGCACCGAAGTTGTAGGGCGAAGGATCCGAGAAAGCCCAAAAAGCATATCACGGCGAGCGTGGCCGCGGCGTCGCCCATCGCGCCTTCCGGTCGCCCCTGAACTACCGTGAGCAATCCCGTACCCACGCATGCGACGATCATCCAGACCGTAAGCCACAACAGCCCTTCGACCTCCGCAGGTCCTTGTCCCAACCAGCCGGCCGCCGAAAGCCATGGTGACACCACGAGCACGGCCACCATACAACAAGCGAACCGGGTGAACGGTTGAAAACCTTTCGCACGAAGTAGGCGGACCATCTCGACCGCGCCCATCACGAGCATGGCGACGAACGCCACGGGTATGACACTCCCGCGACGACAGAGCTCGCCCAGCGGGCCGCCCCAGTTGTCTGCCGCCATGGCCAGACGGATGTCGACTAAGAACAGCGCCACGAGCAGGCCGACGCTCATCATGCCATAGTATATGCGCTGTGCCATTGCGGAGCGTTGACCTCACTCACCGTGCCAATAGACCGTCCACGATCGATGGCGGAAGATAGACGGACATACGCCCGCTGTCCATGTAGGATAGTGGAGCGAGAAAGGATTCACGCTCCAGCGCCGGACACGCGCCCGGTGTCCACTCTGTCGACCAAGGAGCGAGAAAGGATTCACGCTCCAGCGGCAGCGACTCACGATCCAACGACATTTCGAGTTTTCGATGTTTCAACGTTTTGACGTTTCACCGCACCGTTCAATCACCGCGAGTCCGGTGAACTTCGCGATCCCACATGCCCAGCATGAGGATAAGCCACACGTGTCGACTCCACCGCGCCGGTTCGAGTCGCTGTTTGTTGTCCAGTAGTCTTGTCAACTCATCGCGATCGAATAGGGTTGTTGGCAGGCCGGTGGGCGAAAGGATGACGTCTCGACTCAGATCGCGAAGGTCTTCACGAAGCCAGCGGAACAAGGGCACCTCGAACCCCCTCTTGCGGGCGGACCGGATCGGCCAGGGAAGATATCGTCCCGCCAGTTGGCGGAGTAGCGGCTTGGTGCCCGCGCCGCGCAGCTTGATGTGCTGGGGGAACCTCGTTACCACGTCGACAAGTTGCTGATCGAGCAATGGCGAGCGTGCCTCCAGTCCGTGCGCCATGGTGGCGATGTCCATCTTGACCAACAAATCGTGTGGCAAGAAGGTTTGCAGGTCCGTCGCTGTCATTCGGTCGACGCCGCCGCAGCGCCCGAGGTTGGCGAAGATGTCGGCGATGTGTCGCCCCGCAGGTTCCGCGTCGTCGAACCATCGCTGCGAAGATCGACAGTGCGAACCATCCAGAGCGTTCGGGTTCAACCCGTCGAACGTCCAAAGCAGGTGACGCGTGACGGCGTCTGCGGCCATGCCGCGAGCGAAGCGATGGATGAACGCATAGCTTGATCGGTATCCGCTTGGTTTGGGCAAAGCGCTTAACGCGAGGCGCCAGAGCGACTGCGACATCGCACCGCCCGTCCAGCCCATCCACCCAGCGACGCGACCCGCGACGTATCGACGATACCCGCCGAACAGCTCGTCGCCGCCGTCGCCGTTCAGCACGACCTTGACGTGTTCGCGCGCGGCGCTTGCGACGTAGAACGAGGGTATGGCTGACGAATCGCCGAACGGTTGGTCGTAGGCTGTGGCGATGCGCGAAAGATCAGACGCGACATCCGGGGTGACGACGACTTCGTGATGGTCCGTTCCGTACTGCCGTGCGACCATGCGTGCGAGCGGTCGTTCGTCGAAGGCTTCATCGTCGAATCCCACCGTGATCGTGGTCAGCGGTTTGGACAGCTGTTGGGCGGCGATGGCGGTGATGAGTCCGCTGTCGACGCCGCCGGAAAGGAAGCACCCGACCGGAACGTCGGATCGTAGTCGGATGCTCACCGCCTCGCGCAGAAGATCGTCCACCCGTTGCACGGCGTCCGTGCGCGAGATGCGAGTCTTGGGGGCAACGCTCGGTCGCCAATACCGAAAACGCGACACGACTCGGCGGTCGCGTGCTTCGACCACTTCTCCCGGACGCAACGAACCGATGCCCCGATAGATCGTATTCGGCGGGAACACCGCGCCGAACTGAAGGTAGTCTGCGATGGATTGGTGATCGAGGTCGCAACCCTCGCGCGAGTCAGCCAGAAGGCCTTTGATTTCTGAAGCGAATTGAAACCCTCGCGACGTTTTCCGGAAGTACAACGGTTTCTTGCCTAGCCGATCCCGCGCGAGAATCAACCGCCGCTCAGCGACATCCCACACAGCCAGGGCGAACATGCCACGCAACCGGTCGAGGAAATCGACTCCGTGGTCCTCATACAAATGAACGATGACCTCGGTATCGCTTTGAGTAGTCAATCGGTGACCTCGCGCGATCAGTTCGTCGCGAAGCTCGCGGTAATTGTAGATTTCGCCGTTGAATACGGTGACGACCCGCCCATTCTCGCTCTTGATGGGCTGGGCGCCGCCCGGAATATCGATGATGGCCAACCGTCGGTAGGTAAGCCCAATGCGCGTTCCCGCAGCGTCTGACTCACCGATCCACGATCCCCCGTCGTCGGGACCGCGATGGCGCAGGGCGTCCGCCATCGCCGTAAGGCGATCGATCGTCGGTTCCCCCAAAATACCTGCAATGCCACACATATTCGCTCAGTTCGTCAGTCGATGCTTGGGCATTTCACCAGCAAGTCTGTGGCACGTCCTCTCGCTCGGCGGCTCTTAGTGCTTCGTCACCTATCGTACGACGGGTTTACCGAGCGGCGACCGTAAGGAAGCGGACATTCGAATGGCGGTCGTGCCAGCTTGAACGCGCTCCCTTTCGGTCGCGGCTCGGTTTGGGCGAACCAGTTATTATCTGATTCGGGCCAAAGCACTACGACTACGCTCGCCAGTCTTTGTCGTACGGGTCGGAAAACAACAACTGCACGCGCTCCGCGCGATTCGCCACCGACTCGCCAAGGACTCCTGCGGCCTCACGAATCGTCGCCAGCCGTACGTCGGCGGCGAGTGCGTCGCCGTCACTCCCGGCATCGATCCGATCGAGGGCCGCGCCAATGTCGATTAGCCGCGAACGAATATGCAGGAAGTCGCGGTCGAGTCGTTCCCAAGCTGTCTTCACGCTGATCACTCCTTGACAGTTTGTTGAAAAAGTGTGGCACCGACTTCCAGTCGGTGATCCATTAGCGATTTCCGTCCTCTGACGGGGCAAGTCCCGTTTTGACTCGCGGGTTCGCGGTTCCGCGATTGAATACCTGCATTGCTCAACAGGCGGCTAAGTCTGCTCGTCGATTCGTTGCCAGCAGCGAGCAAGGATAAGACGCGAGCAACCGACGGGCAATCGCCCGGTTCCTGCAGGGTGCGTGACAGAATCGGCGTCGGGCGCTTTTCAGAGCACCGGGCGCAAGCCCGGTGACATGCTGACGCAGGGAGTCCGCAGGCTGGCGCCTGCGGCTCTGACTCGGCGCACCCCTCCCGCCGGAAGTGTCACGGACCCGTTCCTGCATGCGTCTCATCATTTCGGAACCTCATACAGATGAACGTATGGGGCTGTCGATCCGGGCAGCGGAAACCGGTGCAAAAGTGTAAGCCCCGCGTCGGTCAATCGGTCGATCAGACCGGCGAGCCGAGGCGGAGGCATCGCAGGTGAGAATCCGTACGTCGCATCGAGCCGGCGCATCTCACTCCAATTGACCAGCACATGCGTGATGCCACGATCGCGAAGCCAATCCAACATCGCTGCCGGAGAATCAGCCTCCATGAGTGCGGTGAAGAAGGGATTGCGGTTGAAGACGACGCAATACTCCACCGGACGATTGAAGTAGAACGCCTTCGCATCACCGACAACGAGCAACCGGGCGTCGTCGGGCAATTCTTCGTTGACCACTCGAAAATAGGCGTATTGCGGAAGGTGGCCTTCGTAAAACAGCGCCGCCGGCGCGCCCGGAATCGATTCCGCTTCATGCAACCGAGTCGCGCACACACTGTTCCACGCACTACCCGCGATGAGCAGCGCGACGACAGATACGACTCGGATTCTTCGCGATCCGGGAAGAAGAGAACGCCCGGCGAGCAGCACCAGAGGAATCAATGTCACGACGGCGAATCGGCCGAACAGATGCGTCGCGAATGCCCAGATGGCAAGCTGAACCAAGAGCATGGCCACCAGCGCCCAATCGAAACGTTCCCACCGCCGCCCGATCAAGCCCAATGCGCCCAACAAGATCAACATGGGGCCGAATCGCTGGAATCGATCGCCCATCGTTCGATTCCACATGGTGGATGCGCGAGCGGACAGCGTGCGATCTTCCGGCTCCACCCGGTGCGCCGCGTTCCACCGGTCGGTCTCGTCCTCACCCCAGCCCGCAGGTGAAGCGTGAAAAATTTCATTGACCAATGGAAACACAGGGTTGCCGGTGAGTGCCAAATTTTTGACAAGCCAGGGCGAAACCGCAACTAGCGCGGCGAAGGCGAACACGATCGCATCGGTCGGGCCGGATCGTGTCGACGTGCGCCGGCAGACCAACGGCACGATCGCCAGCGGGATCACGAGCATCGGACCGGCTGTATACTTGCATCCAAACGAAAAACCGGCCAGCACCCCGCCCACGATCATGGCTTGACGATTGCCGCCAAGGAGTGTGCGTGACTGACGCTCCGCTGCGCCGCTCGTGTCATCGACGACGCCATTCGGTGCGGAGCTACGTGCGTAGCAGCGCACCAACCATGCGGCCGAAACCATTGCAAAGAACAGCATACCATTTTCTACGTACGCCAAGCCCGAGAGGTACGCGAGCCATCCCGTCGATGCCGTCGCCACCGCGCACACGACCGCAGCGCGCGGCGACCATTCCCGCCCAGCCACCCACGCCGCGAAGACCGTCAATGCGGCCAGAAGTAGGTGGATCATGTTGGCTGGGACGGCGGCGTCGTGCGCGTCGTCTACCAGAATCATTGTCAGCAGGTAGAGCATTTCCACGTTGGAGGGGAAGTTGGCGTATACGTTGTGGGGCAGGTAGCTGATGCGCCCGGCGTGGAAATACTCCTTCGGAAGTTGCAAGTGGTAGGTGAGCACGTCATATGCATAGCCTTCTTCCTCCCAGATCATCCCCGGGGCGTTTGTGGCGGAAAGGATGGCGACGGACGCGAAGGGGCAGACGAGCAATAGAAGCCAAACGAACCAGCCCGCGCCGCGTCGCTTGACAGCACGTTCGGCGTTCTGCGCGTGTTCATCGCCGCGACGCAGAGTTTGCCAACGCAGGAGTCCGACCATCATGAAGACCGCAAAGAGACCGAGCCAGATCCCTCGATGGAACAGTCCCGCGAGACCGAGCAGAAGCACGAGCAGCGAAGTGAGTCCCAAGCCCAGCGCGGCGCCGAGAAGTAGGTGCCATCGCATTGGCAGTTTCTTGGGGAAGACCAAAGGCACGAGGGCAAGGCCCATGAGCATCGGTGGCCCCATGACGGCCAACGCGGCGGCGCCGTCGAAGACCACGGACAACATGGCATGTCCGGACCGCACGGCGACACTGATCGCTATGACGGCGCCGATGGTGACTAGGGGAACCCAGGGTGGGAGAGACGATTCACGCGCCGGCGGTGTCTCGATATGAGCGGCGTTCTGTCGATCGCGGGATGTTGTCACCGGGTGTCTAGCCGTCACCGGGGAACAGCGCCTTCCGAGCTTTGATGAGCCCCACCAACGCATGATGACAGTGATCGATGCGTAACAGATTCAGCGCCGGGCTCGTTCGAATCCCGCCCACAGCATCCTGAGCACTGCGAACGAAGTAGGCTTCCTCCGGACGCATCTGAAGTTGCATCACAAATCTCGCTGCACGGCGTACCGCGCGTTCATACCGTTCAATCCGCGTTTGATTTTCGGTCGTTCGGGCCAGCGAGAGGGCGTCTGCCATTGCTTCGAGGTACGCAGCCGTCGCAAAGTTCGGCCGACCGCTGTTCGTTGCGGCGATGCCACCAAAGAGCTCGGGGCGGTCGCAGTTCGACGAATCAAGCTGAAGCGCGACAATACGATCCGTCATGTCGAATACGAATTTTCGGAAGTCCGCACGCTTCGATTGCCGCGCCATGATGCTGTACGCCTGCACCTGCCAGGGAACGAAGACCGGCGACGGCGTATCGCGGAAATAGTCGCGATAGAAGTTCACCGCGTGGTCGAACGCGTCAAGAGCCCGCGACGACGGCTGAAGCGAATAATGCACGGCCAGCGCCAGCAGCGCCTCGCCGGGGTAATAATCCTGAGCGTTGACGGTCACGTTTGGTGGAAACGCTGTCAGAAACATTCCCGATGGTCGCTGCCTCGACAATATGGCTCGGACCAGACGGTCTCGGTCTACGGCATACGCGGCGCGGTTGGGATGAACGCCCATCGCGAGACAGACGAGGGCGGTCGCGCCCAGGCTGTTCTTGGCGTCGGGCGTAGCGATGTACGAGGCGTCAGCCACACCAGGTAAGTTGGTAAGCCCCTTGAGTTGACCACGAATCGCGATGTCGGCAGACTTGCGAGACGAGGCATTACCCGTAGAGGCTGCGTGAAACGCCAGCGCGACAGCTGCCCCCACCTGGCGCACGGTGCTGTTGTCGTGCGTATACCGATCGTGACCCGGTTCGAATTGGTAAGCGAACAGCCCGCTGTCGAGTTGTCGGTAGCGCATGTACTCAGCCACCGTAGAGATTGTTTGGTCTAAGCCGGCGGGTGTGACCGCCTTGAGCGGTACGTGTGTCATGCCGCAGGAAAGTGCCACGATGTCGCCCCCGGTACGCGGCTCGTACCAATGGGCCGTTCGGAAACGCGATAGTTCAACATCGTCCAGGTCCGAAGGATTTACCTGGTTCTCTCTCACGAGTCGTCGGAGTGCTTCGTCGAGGGTGAGGTCTGTCGTGTAGAGTTCGGTAGGGCAAATGCGATGGCGAAATCGAGCGCCGCGTAGTGACAGGCCGTGAACGCCCGGATCAATCAACCCGTCGAGGGCGCCGGGGGCGGTCCAATCTCCGGACACGATGATGGGTGCGCTGGCGCCAACCGCCTCGATTTCGATGAGCATACGATTCACTGTCGCTAGGTCGATGGTCGCATCGTGTTGTACGGCTTGACCGATCGACAAGGCGCCATCGCGCACGGCGTAGGCAATTGGTTTCGGGCCGGCGGCGGCGTGGGCAAGGAGGTATCCGCGCAGTCGCAACCGCACCACGACCTCCAGTGAAAGATCGCGCAGGGCGGACGGAACATAGCTCAGTTCATAGACCGGCCGCTTCAGAAAGGCGTCACGGACTGTACGCCGCGCGACGGTCGAAAGAAACGCACGCTGAGAATCGGTGAGCGTGGGAGCGGGGGGGGCGGTGGTCGATTTCGTCGGCGAAGCATCTTGCCCAAGCGCCACGCCGAGTTGGATGCACATACAAGCTGCGAGCGTGAGTTTGTGGGCCAGCATGCCGATCAGTATAGTACGCTGCGCTGCGGTCGACAAACGCCCGGTTGATGTCTTGGAAGGTCTGCGAGAAGACGTGTTAGAGGGTTTGCGACGAACCGAGCCGCGCCCGTAAGGATGCGGTCTTCACCCGCGTACCCGGATCGGTTCCTCACGGGCGCGGCCCGGCAAGAGGTGTCTCGTACACCTTCTTAGCGTACAAGGGTTCAAATTGGCGGTATCCTCAGACCACCGCGCATTGGAAGCAACGACGTGTCGAAATCGTATGGCGACTTCGCCGAACCCATCCTAAGCGCCGCCGCCACAGTCGCGTCCACCGTCTCGGCGCGCGCCTTGCTCGCGTATGTGAATGCGTTCGAAGACTTGGAGGTGCTTTGTGGCGCCGTCCAATCGCCGACGAAGCTGCTGCTGGTGTGTCGTGACGACAACGACGAGAAACGGGCGGCTTCGATAGACGGCGCCAAGTGGATCACCGTGCCCGCCTTCGACTTGACCCGCATGGGACAGATCAAGGTGGCGACGCTTATCGCGTTCTCGCAGGGTCTTCTTCGATCGGGAGACGTCTTCGTTTTTCTAGCCGGTGTGGCCGGTCGCGGCGTCGACACGGTGGTGACCATGCGCGTCGGCGAGGAGTACGAACTCTTTCACTCCGTCGGACAACCCAAACTGACGGAACACATTCGCCGCCCGGTGTTCGAGAAAATACTTCGCCTCTCGCTCGAACTCGCCCACGAAGGTCGCGAGGGAAAGCCCGTCGGAGCGCTCTTCGTCATCGGTGACCACCGCGAGGTCGAACGATTCAGCAGCGAGGGCCGTATCAATCCGTTCAAAGGCTATACGGAAAAACAGAGGAACATTCTTGACGATTCGATCGGCGATACGGTTAAGGAACTCGCCAAGCTCGATGGGGCCTTCGTGATCAAGGGGAACGGCGTCATCGTGTCCGGTTGCGTCACGTTGCGCTCGCCGATTGCGGGCGAAGCACTTCCCCAAGGGTTTGGCGCCCGCCATGCGGCCGCAGCCGCCATCACCGCCCACACCAAGAGTATCGCCGTTACACTGTCTGAATCCACCGGTGACGTCTGCGTCTGGCGCCGCGGAGTCATGATTACCGAAATCGAGAAGGCCCCGCGACCACTGCTCGACGGCACAAGTCCGCCGGAGAGTGCATAGCGTTCTGTCTAGGAACGTGTTTGGGACGTCTCTTTCAGAGCCGCGACCGTAAGGAAGCGGAGGTTTGAAATCCGGTCGGGATAGCTCGAAAGCGCTCCCTCACGGTCGCGGCTCGGATCGGACGAACCCGCCAGTCGTGTCGTGTCCCCCACGGCTAAGGCCATGGGCTACCCAATCCCCAGTTGGCTGGCCGACAAAGCGTCAATTCACCTTGACACCCAACGTCTTCACCATGAACGCCGTGAGGTCTGCCGCTTCTTCGATGCGCATGGACGTGGGCTTGCCCGCACCGTGTCCGGCTTTGGTTTGTATGCGGATGAGCGTCGGCGCGCTGCCGGCCTGAGCCGCTTGCAACGTCGCGGCGAATTTGAAGCTGTGCGCCGGGACCACCCTATCGTCGTGATCGGCTGTGGTAATCAGCGTTGGCGGATAGTGCGTACCCTTCTTGATGTTGTGCAAGGGCGAATAGGCACGAAGCGCGGCGAACTCTTCCGGGTTTTCCGGCGAACCATAGTCGGAGGTCCACGCCCATCCGATCGTGAACTTGTGGAAGCGCAGCATATCCATCACGCCTACAGCCGGAAGACAGCACCCAAACAAGTCCGGGCGTTGCGTCAACACCGCACCCACCAGCAGCCCGCCGTTGCTTCCGCCCTGAATCGCGAGCTTCTTGCTGGAAGTGTACTTGTTATCGATCAACCACTCCGCCGCAGCGATGAAGTCGTCGAAGACGTTTTGCTTGACGAGCTTCATACCGGCTTCGTGCCACGCCTTGCCATACTCACCGCCGCCGCGAAGGTTGGCCACAGCGTACACGCCGCCCATCTCCATCCACACCGTGCGCGACACGCTGAAGCTCGGCGTAATCGGAATGTTGAACCCGCCGTACGCGTAGAGCAGCGTCGGGTTGTTCCCGTCTAGAGTGATGCCTTTCTTGTGGGTGATGAACATGGGCACGCGCGTGCCGTCCTTGCTACGATAGAAAATCTGCTTGGTGACGAAATCGTCGGCGTTGAAATCAACCTTGGGACGGCGGAACACGGTGCTCTTTCCGGTGTTCATGTCGTAGCGGAATAGCGTTCCGGCGTCGGTGAAACTCCTGTAGCTATAGAATGTTTCGTTCTCGTTGCGCTTGCCGCCGAATCCGCCGGCTGAGCCAACGCCGGGTAGCGCGACTTCGCGATCGAAACGACCGTCAAGGTGAAAGATCTTGAATTGCGTGTGGGCGTCCTTGAGGTACGTGCCGACGAATCGGTTGCCGACTGCGTTGACGCCGCGCAACGTTTCCTTGGCCTCGGGAATCAGCTCTTTCCAATAACGTTGCTCGGGCTGACCGGTGTCGATGGCGATGACCCGGCCACGAGGGGCGTCTAGATCGGTCGAAAACCAGAACGTGGAACCGTCGTTGTCAATGAAGTCGTAGAACGCTTTGAACTCACCGATGAGTTCCACAACGCGACCGGCCGGGTCCTGCAAATCCTTGAAGAACATCAGGTTCTTGCGCGCGGTCCCCTTCCAAACGCTGATCAACAAGTACCGACCGTCGTCGGTTTCAAATCCGCCGAAGCCCCAATCTTTGTGATCCTTGCGCTCGTAGATGAGCTTGTCGCTGGCCTGCGGGTCGCCGAGTCGGTGGTAGTACAGCTTTTGGAAATAGTTGGCTGATTTTAGCTCGGCGCCTTCTACGGGCTCGTCGTACCGGCTGTAGTAGAAGCCCTTGCTGTCATGGTCCCACGAAGCCCCGGAAAACTTGACCCATTCGATATGGTCGTCAAGGTCGCGGCCGCTTTCGATGTCACGCACGCGCCACCCCTGCCAGTCGGAACCAGCCGTGGAAAGTCCGTACGCGAGGTATCGCCCGTCTTCACTGACCGAACGCCCGGAGAGGGCGATCGTACCGTCAGTAGACAGCGTGTTGGGGTCGAGCAGCACGCTCGGCGTGTCGTCGAGCGACTTGACGGTGTAAAGCACGCTCTGGTTTTGCAGGCCGTTGTTCTTACTGAAGACGTATCGACCGCCGCGTTTGGAGGGCATGCCGAACTTTTCGTAGTTCCAAAGCTTCGTCAGCCGCTCCTTGATGGCCTGGCGCTCGGGGATCGACTTGAGGTAGCCGAACGTGATCTTGTTTTCGGCTTCGATCCACTCGCGTGATTCCGCTGAGTCGGGGTTTTCAAGCCAGCGGTAGGGGTCGGCAACTTTCGTGCCGTGGTAGTCGTCTACGACGTCGCCCATCCGCGCGTCGGGATAGACGAACTTCGTCGTTGCACAGCCCGTGGTCATAACAACCACGGAGGCGATCAACACGGGACCGAATAGGCGATGTAAGAATGATTTGGCGACGGTCATAGCAACTTCCCTTTCAGTGACGCTCCGGGCGGCTCGTATGCTACGCACGCCCCGGCAATTCCCAATTGTTTCCAGGCTCCGAACCCGGGACTCCAATGCTTCTTCGAGTGCGGCGAACGTCAAGTGCGTTCGCGAATCGTGTATCCACCACCTGGGTGGCCCATGGCTCTAGCCGTGGGGGAGACGAATCGATGTCGAATTTGCGTTATACCACCAAAGGAGGCAATCGCAATTGGATCACCGGCTGGCAGCCTGTGCCACACGAGACCCAGATCGGCTGGAGGCCGGTGCCACACAAGTCTCAGGCCAACTGAAAACCGGTGCCACATAAGAGTGTTAGCTACCGTCCCGATCGATGCCCGTCGTCTCCGCAGTCGGACTGAAAATGTCGAGCACGATCGTCGTCTCAATCGCTTCACATGAGTGTGGAACGTTGGACGGCAGATGCAACACCTGCCCGCTTCCGACGATGACTTCCTTCCAACTTGGGCTGCCCTCGGCGCCGATGCCGAACCGGGCGCGACCCTCCAGAATACACGCGAACTGCTCGCTTTCGTGATGATGAGACGGGAGTACGAAACCGGCTTCGAGCGTGACGCGCGAAATCATGGCCTGTTGGCCGACGATGCGCTTGCGCGAGATCAGGGGCATCGGGCGATCGGTCGCCAGCTCATCCCAAGTGTAAACCGCAGCATCGCAATCGGTCATCGAAGGCTCCTCATTGGACCTTCCGAGTCGAACAGTCCAGCGTGATCCGTACCGATTTTATAGCCCGATTCCGCCGGCGCCACAAGCGGTTACAATATATGACAATGCAAAACTCCCAACTCGAATCGATTCGAGCGCACATAGCCGCGTTCCCGAAATGTCCGGGTGTCTACCTGATGAAGGACGCCGAAGGGCGCGTGCTATACGTCGGCAAAGCCAAGGATCTCCGATCTCGCGTCGGAAGCTACTTCCAGCCGAGCGCCGATCTGATGAACACGCGCGGGCCGGACATCTGCCGCATGGTCGACAAGGTCGTCGACATTGACTTCATCGAAACTGAATCCGAGGTCGACGCACTGCTCCAAGAAGCCCGGCTGATCAAAGACATCCAACCGCCGCACAACGTCATGCTCAAAGACGGCAAGACGTTTCCCTATCTCGAAATTACCACGGGTGACGACTTTCCCGGTGTGTACGTGACGCGCACGCCGCGCATCAAGGGGAGCAAGTTGTACGGACCGTTCGCGTCGCCTATGGCGCTGCGCGACGCCATCAACGCACTTCAAAAGGCGTTCAAGTATCGTACGTGTGAGTTGGACATTCGTGACGGCGACGACGCCCGCCGGTTCTTTCGACCGTGCTTGCTCCACGCCATCGATCGATGCACAGCACCGTGCGCCGATCTCGTCAGCCGAGAGGAATACAAGAAGGACATCGATCGTTTCAAGAAGTTTATGGCCAGCAAACGCAGCGCGCTGACGAGGCAGTTGACCAAGGAAATGGAGGACGCGGCCAAGGCGCTTCGGTTTGAAGAGGCGGCCAAGCTACGCGACCGTCTCAAAGCGCTGCAGTCGCTCGATCTGTCCGGCGATGTGCATACGAATGTGCAACCCGAGGTGTTCTATATCGACCCGCGTGAGGGGCTACAGAAACTTGCGGACGTGCTCAATCTGGAAACGCCGCCCCGATGCATGGAGTGCATGGACATCGCCCACTTGCAGGGTGAAGAGACCGTGGGCTCGTTAATCTGCTTCATCGACGGTAAGCCCTTCAAGTCCGGCTATCGACGTTTCAAAATTCAGTCGGTCGATGGCATCGACGATTATGCGTGCATTCAAGAGGTGATTCGTCGTCGGTATCGTTACGCGGCGGAAGGTGAGGAGCTCTATCCTGATGTGATCGTCATCGACGGCGGGCTTGGTCAGCTCCACGCGGGGTTGGACGTCTTCGGTGAAATGAACATGCGTCCGCCCATGGTCATCTCGCTCGCCAAGCGCGAGGAAGAGGTATACATCCAGGCGAAGAGCGCTCCGATTCGATTGGCACGGAACAATCCCGCCCTTCGTATACTCCAACAAATGCGCGACGAAGCCCACCGATTCGCCCAGCATTACCACCACATTCTTCGCAACAAGAAGACGTTTGAGACAGAGCGGGCTGAGGGTCGAAGACCACCCAAGACCCGCAACCCAAAGCGAAATCGCTAACGACCCTGCGAATTCGACATTGGGCTTAGTGCGGTCGGGGGGGAGACGCAGCTTCGTCTCATGGCGACCGGCTGGACGCAACGACCGACACGACCCATAATCCCGGTACGTGTTGGGGCGTTGTCGGTGGAACGAACTACCGACGCGCGGGAGTGTATCGTATGCCATTCGTAAGAAATGCGTTGATCGTCGTGCTTTGGACCGGTGCATCGTGGTGCGTGCCGAACACTGCGTCCAGCGAGACCAGCGATGCTCCGCTCATCGATATTCTCGCGGCAGAGTTGACGTACTCGATGGATCATCTTTCGACCGCCGACGGGACGAAACCGTATTACCTTGCGTATGCCGCGTACGACGAAACGCGCGTCGTGATATCGGCTACGTTGGGGGCGCTGACCCGCGACGCTGCGACGCACGACCGTAACCTGAACATCGACCTGCGTGTCGGTGATCGCCGTCTCGACAACACTCATCAGCTTCGTGGCGCCGGCGCTTCGCACCAGACGGGTAGCGGAAACATCGCCTTACCGCTGACCGACGATCGCGAGTCCATTGGCCACATTCTGTGGTACAACACCGATCGGGCGTTCAAGCGAGCCGCCAAGCGGCTGGACCACATCAAGACAAATCTAAAGATCAAAGTCGAAGAGGAAGACCAATCAGACGATTTTTCGCAGGAGCAATCCAACGTCTACAGTTCACGATTGCCGGAACCAAAGATCGATCGCGCCGCGTGGGCCGATCGGTTACGCCGGATTTCAAGCATCGCTACCGCCTCGCCGTTGATCTACGAATCGTCCGTCGTGCTCGGCGTCTACGCGGGTACGCGTTCCATCGTGACCAGCGAGGGCACGCGGTTACAAACCGGTCAAACTCGCTATCGAATCACCTTGTCCGCAGCAACGCGGGCGGAAGATGGTATGGAGCTGGCCCAGTCGTCTGACTTCAACGCGGCAACGCCGGACAAGCTGCCTAACGACAAACAAATCGAAGCCGCGTTTCGCCGTGTGATTGATCAGGTGCTTGCACTTCGGGAAGCGCCGCTCGCCGAGCCGTTCATCGGTCCAGCCATCTTGAGGAACAGGGCGAGCGCCGTGTTCTTCCACGAAATATTCGGGCATCGGATCGAGGGACACCGACAAAAGGATGTCACCGAAGGGCAGACGTTTACGCGAAAGATTGACCAACAGGTGTTGCCGGAGTTCATCAGCGTGTTCGACGATCCCACCATGGACCGATTCCACGGTACCGACTTGCGTGGGTACTACCGCTTCGACGATGAGGGCGTGAAGGCGTCGCGCGTGACGCTTGTCGAGAAGGGTACGCTTCGCGCGTTCCTCCTGTCGAGAAGCCCGGTCGTTGGTTTTCCAAAATCCAACGGTCACGGTCGCCGCCAGCCGGGGCGTGCGGTCGTGTCGCGGCAGGCGAACCTTGTGGTCGAGTCGACCAAAGCGATTCCGTTCGATCAGTTGAGGGAACAACTCATCGAGACGTGTCGCCGTCAGAACCGACCGTACGGCCTGCTCTTCGAGGACATTTCTGGCGGTTACACAACCACAAGTCGCGCGGGGCCTCAGTCGTTCAAGGTGCTCCCCATCGTTGTCTATCGGGTGTACGCCGACGGTCGGCCGGACGAACTCATTCGCGGTGTCGACCTAGTCGGAACACCGCTCACCTGTTTCGAGACTATCACGCATACTGGTGACGACGCCGCGATTTTCAACGGAACGTGCGGCGCAGAATCCGGCTGGGTTCCGGTGTCGGCCATTTCGCCGAGCATTCTGGTCTCGCGAGTGGAAATCGAGAAACGCGTACGCAATCAAAATCGTCCGCCTATTCTCGATCCGCCTCTATTGATCGAGGGGTCATGAGGGGAATTGGGTCGGGTAATCATTGCGGCCGAGACCGTGGGGGGCGTGGCGGAATGGGTCGCGCGATCGCATCAGGGAGTCGATACGCATGACAGTTGTCCGAACGACTTGGTTGGTACCGACTATGCTGCTTCTGCTCGCCACAGGCGCACGCGGCGGTAGTGGCGGCGCTCTGCCTGACAACGACGTGGTGATGAAGGCGTTGGTGGAGGAGCTCGCTCGCTCGATGGAGGAGTTGGTTCTTGACGATCTTCCGCGTCCCTTTCTTATGCGCTACGCCGCCGAGGACCGATTGACGTTCTCTCTGCGCGCGGCGTACGGCGGCATCCTCAATTCAAATCGAGACCGCTCGCGTTCGGCCACAAGCCGCATCCGCGTCGGCGATTTCACGCTGGACAATACAAACGTGGGTCGTCGATTCGGAGCCCGCACAGCCCTCCCCATCGACGACGACTACATGGCGATTCGCCACGCGATCTGGGGCATGACCGACCGAGACTATAAGCAAGCGGTTGAAACCTTGACCCTCAAAGAGGCGTACCTGAAGCAAAAACAAATTGGCGACCGTCCACCTGACTATGCACCCGGCGGCGCGGTTCATGCCATCGAACCGTCACCGGAGATTGTCTACGAAGAGGACGTGTGGTCGGCCAAGTTGGTTGATATCTCCAAGCGCTTCAGTCGGTTCCCCGAGATTCAAGACTCGGACGTGATGCTCTTCGCCGGGGTCGCCAACAATTGGATTGTCGATTCCGAAGGCACACGAATTCGCACTGGTGACGCTGGCGCCATACTCCGTCTTTCCGCCAACACGCAAGCGCCCGACGGTATGCGTCTTCGCGACGGGAAGAGCTACCTCACCACCGACATCGACGACCTTCCCGATGTTGACGAAGTACTTCGCGACGTCGATAGGCTGTGTACGGATTTGGCCGCGCTGGCAGACGCGCCGGTGTTGGATCACTACTCCGGTCCCGTGCTCTTCGATGCGCCGGCCGCCGGCAAGGTGTTCACGGCACTATTGGCCGACGGGCTTTGTGCTCGCCCGGTTCCACTGGGCAGCGGTGGTCGTGGTGATCGTAGCTTCGAGAAAAAGTTGGGGCGTCGCATTCTTCCGCGTACGTTCACCGTCATCGATGACCCCGGACCAGAGATGTTTGAAGGAAAAGTCCTAGCCGGGGCCTATTCGTTCGACGATGAGGGCGTCAAACCCAAACGTACAACGCTCGTCGAGAAGGGGATTCTCAAGACCATGCTGGCCGGTCGCGCCCCGACGCGGAAGATCAAGGCCACTACGGGTCACGCACGCAGCTCGGGTTTCGGCGATCCGCGTGTAACGATTGGCTGCCTCTACATCACCGACGAGAGCGGTGTGTCCGACGACGCGCTCAAGACGGCACTGATTGAGGCTGCGCGTGATGAAGGCCTAGACTACGGCCTTCGCGTGTCGGCGATGGAAGCGGGTGGCCCCGGTTCGTTGGGACCTCCGATCCATTTCTTCAAGGTGTTTGTTGCCGACGGACATGAAGAGCGCGTGCGCGGGATGACGTTTCAACCGACTGAATCTCGGTCGATGAAACGAATCCTCGCCGCCGGCAAGAAACGATTCGTAACCAACAGCACAGCCGGTGCGTCCACCAGCATCATCTCCCCGGCCATCCTTTACGATGAGTTGGAACTCACCAAGATCGAGCGCGAGTTCGACACATCCCCTCTATTGAAAACTCCGGACCAGCGCCCCGAGCAAGCTGCCCAACGCGACGGTGACTAGGCGGGGAGTATGCTTCGGTTGGACGCACGGTACGATCAACGCCGCAGCCCCGTCGCGATCGGCAATGTTGCCCGTCACTTTCCGCCGATGACGGGTGGTTGGTTGACATTCGCCCGTCCCGCGATAAAGTGCTCGGCGCAGGCCCATGATTGGGTCGGCGAAAGCAGTTTGGGGCTCATAGCTCAGTTGGCAGAGCGCGTCGCTGATAACGACGAGGTCCCAGGTTCAAGTCCTGGTGGGCCCAGTTTCCCCGCGTAAGCGCGTGGCGCACAGCGCCCCTTGGTCTCGTCGTTCGTGTGGCCAAGCGCAGCGCGGCCGCGTGTGGCATCGGCTTCCAGCCGGTGATCCATTGACGCCTTTCCAACTGATCCTCAGCGACTGACCAATTCCGATTCGGGGCGGCCCGCAGGTCGAGGCAAGCCCAAGAGGTCCGACAGGTCTGACTGTTCGAGCATAACCGTAGCGGCGATATTTTTGTCCGTGCCGAAGTGATGCAGTGCGCTCATCACCGTTCCGTAGTCAAGTCCCAAACCGAGCACCTTGCCAGCCGGTGTTACGATCGCCTCCGACCCGAGCAGGTGGATCAGGCTTGGTAGATCGAATGAAGAATCGATCGGCGGTGATACTGCACCGGACGTGACGACGCGACGGAGTAGGGTCAGCGTTTCGTCATCGGCCTGCGCCGTGATCGTTACGCTTCCGTCGGGTGATCGATAGAACACGGGCGGCAGGCAGCGCAGGTTGTCGCCGATCAGGGCGATTCGTCGCTCACCGGAACGCTTGAGGTAGACGATCGACGGGGCGGTAGAGGGTACGCGGTCAAGCACGAAGTTGTCCGCACCAATCGCGGCGGATTGAACCACGGGATCGTTACGGGCTGCCAACCCTTCATAGGCAGCCACGCGGACCCGTGCATCCGAATCATCGAGAAGCTTTCGGAGGCAGCGTGCTGCGATCGCCGATCCATGAGCAGACGCCAGCGCTTCGATGGCCCGCAAGCGATACTTGCAAGTTGAATCCTCGGCGTGACCTTTCATCGCGTCCGTGGCCAAATGGTCCCCGAGTCTCAGACCGGAAACGGCGGCGAAGAAACCGACATAGTCTTTGGGGTGACCGTACAGTGTTTCGAGTACCGGCAGCGCATCGCGACCCAAGGCTTCGAACGCCGTGCTGATCAGGGCGTGGGGTGCGGTCGGGCTCAGGATTTCATCAGCAAGCGCACGCGCTCTGGCCCCTTGAAACCCCGGGTCTCGTGACAAGAACAGCGCCCGAACCAAACCGAGAAAATGCCCCGTGTCGTCGTGGAATTCACGCGGAACATGGATTTTGACGAGTGACGGAGAGATGGCATCCGCCACCTTGCGCTTGGCTGGGAAGTGGGCGTTGACGCAGTGTTCAATCTGACGGGCAACTTGATAAGAGGCTTCATTGAGCACGAGTCGGAGACGACGGTCCTCTTGCAGCAACCCGCCTCCGATCACGACGCCTTCGAGCCGACGGGAGGGCGTTGGCGCCCCACTGTCCGAAAACGGATTCAACAAAACCGGTCCGCCCGCGTATGCCAGCGTCTTGCCGGGGAGCGCGACAGTGGGTGATACTTTGCGGTAGATTTCCAGCTCCGTCGCGTACAATCGGCCACCGCGAAGCGACTTGGTCTGTGTTCCAGGAAGGGCCTTGACCGTTACGTCGAGTCGGGTGCCCTTCATAGCACCCGGTGGAATCTCACCCTCAACCACCACAACCGCCGTGCCGATGTCGTCGATCATGGACTCGGGCGATCGCTTCTTTTCACTTACGATCGAACCGCCGGCGTCGCGCAGTTTGTACATTCGCGTCACGAGGCGCTCGTACACGTTGCGTGGGCAGTCTCGCGAGCCAAGATTGCCAAGACCGACCACGAGGCTGTACCCGCGCACGCGCATCGTCCGAAGTCCTTCAAACGTGGTCAGCGATCCGATCGTGTCGCGAAACGCGGCAGACCGGGACAGGTCGCCGGCCATGGCGTCGACGCCGAGGGCGAGCTTCTTGGGGCTATCGCGATCCATGATGCACCCGACGGCCAACAGTGTGGTCGCCACGACAAAGAGCATGCATCGTGTGGTTCGATCTGTTCGCGTCGACATCAAAAGGAAGCTCCTCGTTCAGGTATGTTGGTAGGCGCCGGGTGTACGCGGTCACAGGGAAGCCAAATTGCCGTTTGCGATCACGCGAGTGGCGGGCGACTTACGCCAAACGATAGCAGTACCGACCCGCCGTAGTCAAGTTAGGACAGCACCTCGTGCCAGCGGAGGCGCGCTCCAACGCCTGCATTACCCCCGACAACCGCGGTCGATCAAGGCCCGCCGCCGGATCGCGTCAACAGAATCTCTCCGATCGTCGCCGCAGCCAGGATCACCCCGACAATCCCGTTCATTAGGAAAAACGCCACATTGGCGCGGCGGTAGTTGCCCGGGGACACCATGGCGTTCTCCACGATAAGCAAAAAGACAGCCACGCCCACGCCCGCCCAGTACAACGAACCCAAGTTGGCGCTGAAACCGAGGGCGAGCAAACCGACAGCAGCCAGGAAGTGTGACCCGCGAGCGATCCAAAGGGCCACCCGCGGACCGACCCGAGATGGCAAACTGTGCAGCCGGTCGCGCCGGTCTACGTCGATGTCCTGACAGGCGTAGATGATGTCAAACCCGCTCACCCAGCAGCAAACGGTGCCCACCAGAAGGAGCGTGGAAAGGCCCATGGACTCCGGATGCACCGCAAGCCATGCTGCCGCCGGCGATAGGGCGAGGGCTGTACCCAGGTAATAGTGCGACAACATGGTGAAACGCTTCGTATAGGAATATCCGCACAGATACACAAGAACCGGCAAGGCTAAGGCGATGGGCCAGCGGTTGTCGTAGCACAGCGCAAACCCCCAGCAACATCCAGCAAACGCGATGGCGGAACCCGCGAGCATGCCCCATGCCGCCCATAGCGACAGGCGACCGGAGGGAAGGGGACGACCGGCGGTACGCGGATTGTTCGCGTCGAATCGACGATCGGCGATGCGGTTGAATGTCATAGCCACGCTGCGCGCCGACACCATGCATGCAACGATCAGCACAAGCTGTCCGGGGTAGGGTACGCCCCGCCCGGGCAATCCACGACCGGCGAGAAACGTGGCGATTAGTGCGAAGGGGAGCGCGAAGACGGAGTGCGCGAGCTTGACCATGTCGGCCCAGAGTCGAATGGACGACGCCATCGACCGAATCACGCACAGTGCTCCGTATTTCTATCTGCACCGGAAGCCAACTGCTTCTCCCAGCGTGTGTTGAGGTGATGTTCCACGTCAAGTAAGTCCATAATTTTACCGACGACGAAGTCGACAAGATCGTCGATGCGTTGGGGTTTCATGTAGAACCCCGGTGCGGCTGGACAGATGATCGCGCCAGCTTCGGTCAGCCGCAAGGCGTTGCGCAGGTCGATTGGACTGAAAGGCATTTCTCGCGGTACGACCACTAGGCGGCGGCGCTCTTTGAGTGTCACGGACGCGGCACGATCGAGCAGGTTGTCCGCGAGCCCGGTCGCGACGGCGGCCAGCGAGTTGCTGCTGCACGGACAGATGACCATACCGTCCGTGCGAAAGCTCCCGCTGCCGATGATGGCTCCGACGTCGCGATATGGATGAAACGTTAGCGAATCGCACTCGCGACCAAGAAGCGACACATCGGAAAGTGTGGACAGGTCTAGCTCATCGAGAAACAGACGTCGACCCATCGGCGTCACGACGCAGTGGACCGTAACGGACGCTTCACAAAGACAGTCGACCAAGCGGCGGGCGTAGATAGCGCCGCTCGCGCCGGTGACGCCAACCACGATATGTTTCGTTCTCTTGGGCATCCGCTTAGCCGTTTCCCCCCGCCAATCGCAACGATTCCGGTGCGTATCGTAAAGCTTGGCGAGCCCAGATGGAACCAGGAAACGCACCGAACAGACGCGTGAACGCCGCGACGCTTTCACGCGGCTGGTTCAACTCCTTATGCTCAACGCCCAGCCGAAACAACGCTTCCGCCGCACCGTCGCCGTTAGGATATTCGTCGAGACATGCGGCAAGCTGCGCGGCACGCGCTGTCGGCGTCGATGCCGATTTCGCAATTTCAACGGCCATGTTGTCCTGAAGTTCGCACTTGGGGTATTGCGCCCGGAGTATTTCGAGATTCTCGGCATAACGTTTGCTCCGCGGCACGAGATCGAGCATGCCGAACCGAACTCGGTCTGTAGCGAACCTCGACCCGCACAGCGGATCATATCCGTAAATCGGGTCGTTGTTGTTGGCCAGAAGGTCGCGAAGCTGACGAGCTTCAAGCAGAATCCGCTCGCGGGGAATTCTCAGGCTGGACTCTGGAAGACCGCGACCGAGCACACTCTTTCCAGCATCAACGCCGTCGCCGTGAATCGAATCGGCATCCATGTCGGTAAGCATTGCGGCGAGTTGATCGATCGCTCGATCGACGTGGCCATCACGGGCCTCCAACGTGGCGATGCGAAGTATGGCCACCGCGTGAAGGATCGAACGTCCGTTTTGGGCGATCAACATTCGCCAGGTATCAGCCGACGCGACACTGGGGAAGTCGTCATAGAAGCGCACCCAATTCGTCCTACGAAACTCCTCCGGATCAACCCGCATGTCGAGCGCTCTCGCCCTAAGGTACAGCGTGTTGTTGGCGTACCGGCTGCGTGGAAAATATTTGATGAACCAGTCGCAACGGTCCACGATATCCATCTGGTGGCGAGACAACGCCGACTGATCCGGAAAGACATCCTGATTCAACTGGAATAGCCAACGCATTTCGACCGCCTCGCGCACGGCGGTGCGACTTCCACGCGGCGACGGACGCTTGGCCCATTCACGTTCCACCTGCTGCTCAAGCGGAACCGAGGCGTCGATGTCGGAGAAGTGCGCCGTGCTCGTGGACTCCAACAAGCGGTAGTACAACTCGTCGCGGCCGACATAGAACTCGAACAGGACCATGGGGAGGCCGAACATCACCGCAAGCAGTGGGGCGATTGCCCCGGGTCGATAGTCCACAAGCTTGGCGATCGTCAAGACCACCGCAGAGACGACGGCGGCGGCGATCACTGCAAGCGCCCATGGAGAAATGAACTTGATCCGATCCAATGGATCGATCCGACCCACGATGGCCTCTGCAGTGCCGGACCACGCCATGAACAGATAGGCCACGATGGGTACGAGCGCCAGGAGTGCGGAGACGAATCGGAAGCGTGTTCGAAACGGAGAGACGGAGGCAATCACGCACGAAACCAGCAACGTGCCCGCAAGCCAAGGCATCACCGCGAGAAACCCCACGGCCGCAATGAACGGAAGACTCGACGCAAAGCGGTACAGCATGGACACGAGAATGGGGATAGCGATCAGGGCGGCCATGAGCAGCCCCCAGATCGGGATTTGCATCGGAACCGCCTGCGCGCTGATCGGTTCAAGTAGAAACGTTCCCAACGAGACACCGGTCCGGCCGAGCATTGGGATGGACGAGACCGCGTCCGACAGCTCTGCCCAATAGCCATCGAGCAGCGGGGCGAAGCGAATTCCGCTGCGCAGCCAGAACGCGAAGCTGCACAGACCGGCGAACAAGAGCACGTTAACGGCCAGGAGTACGACGGCGCGAATGCGGTACCGAGATCCTGAACGCGACCAGACGTCCTTGAACGCTGGGGATGAGCTGCTGCCGTTGGTGTGCGCGTCGCTCGATTCGGGCGGCGCCGGCGATGGAATGTTGCGGGTGTGTTCGGTCATGGTCAGTCACGCTGAGCCACGTAAATCGTTACGATCCCCAGGGACAGCGGCGTCGCCGTTGTCCGCGAGAAGCCGGCGCGGCCAAGCCGCTCGCACAATTCTTCGACGTCGACGAACGATAACACCGACTGCGGAAGATAGCGATAGGCCCCCTCGCGATCGCGGCTGATGAACCCGGCGGCGACCGGCATGATGCGGCGGGTATAGAGCTCGCAAAACCATCGGGCGATGCGGTTCTTGGGACGAGAGAATTCCAGAATGACGGCGCGACCGCCAGGACCAAGTACGCGGTGCAACTCAGCCAGACCGCGATCAAGGTCGGCGAAGTTACGCACACCGAACGCACACGAAGCCACACTAAACGAACCGGATCGAAAGGGCAGGCGGAGCGCGTCGCCCTCACACCAACGCGACGTGGCGTCAGACCGGCCGACGGCCAGGGTCAACATCGCGCGCGCGAAGTCGCACCCAACCACGAGTTCTGCACCCGCGGATGCGAACGTACGGGCGAAATCGCCGGTCCCGCATGCTACGTCGAGAACCACATCGTCAGACCTGATGGTCGCGAGACATACGGCTCGGCGGCGCCAGGCTCGGTCACGTCCAGCGCTGGTGAGCGAGTTGACCAATTCGTAGCGGCGTGCGATCGAATTGAACATCCGCCGCACACGGGCGGACTTGTCCGGCGCCGCGTGCGGCGCGTCGAGTAGGTCGGGCGTCCAAGCTGGTTGATCGTTGCGTGCCACGGCTTCGTCCGCACCGGGAAACGCCGGCAACGTTTGACCAGCGACGGCGTCTCTTACCCTGTTCACTTCCGCCGGACGACGGCGCCGACTCCGTGCCGCAGTGTGGCACGCGCAACGTTGCGAATATCAACCCGCAGAATGAAGTCTGGCGACGCGGCAGTGCGCTGTCACACATTGACTCACGGGCTTTCGGAGCCGCGCCCGTAAGGAAGCGGATGCTTGAAATCCGGTCGTGACATCTTGAAAACGCTCCCTCACGGTCGCGGCTCAATTCAGAGCAAACGAACCCGTCACTTGACGCGTGACAAACCACGAGGACGCTTAGCCATCTACTTGGCGGACGAAAATCGTGCGGCTACGTCCGACCAATTCACCACGTTCCACCACGCCGTGATGTAATCCGGGCGCCGGTTTTGGTAGTTGAGGTAGTACGCATGCTCCCAAACGTCGAGCCCGAGCAGCGGCTTGAACCCTTCGGCGAGCGGGCTATTCTGATTCGGAAAATCCTTCACGACAAGTTGACCCGCCTTGTCGCAGCAAAGCCAAGCCCAACCGCTACCGAATCGACCGCCGGCAGCCGCAGCGAACTTGGACTTGAAGTCATCAAACCCACCGAACGCTTTGTTGATCGCCTCAGCCAGGTCACCGCTTGGAGCGCCACCGCCGTTGGGACTCATGTTCTGCCAGAAAATCGTGTGGTTAAGGTGACCGCCACCGTGGTTGGTCACAGCGCCGCGAACACTGTCCGGGAGCGTCTCCATCCCACTCAGCAGTTCTTCGACACTCTTCGATTGCAGGTCCGGGTGGGCTTCGAGCGCGGCGTTCAGCTTATTGATGTAGGCAGCGTGGTGTTTGTCGTGATGGATTTCCATCGTCCGGGCATCGATGTGCGGTTCCAGCGCATCGAACGCATAGGGCAAAGCGGGAAGTTCGTGGGCCATGGTCGTATTCTCCAGCAACAAAATGAGCGTTGTTCAGATTCCAAAACTGACAGCAAGCAAAGCGTATCTTGCGTGATCCGATTCGCAAGGCGAGCCGCCATATGACGCAGCCAATGGTGCGTCCAACACGTACGCAAATCGGATTCGGTACAGCGGTTACCCTACGCGCCGACGTGTCGGTAGTCAACTCAGCGGAGGCCGAATCGACCGACGGCAATCGTAGTCTGTGGGCGAGGAATCGCTCTTGATTGGCGCACGCATGCGCGTAGGGACGCAGTATTTCTACGCATGAGTCCCCGCGCCGATATGGCGTGTTGCGTTAGTGCGACAACAGTGCATAAGCTGCACGCGCGGGAGAGTATGTACCGGATTGTGGTGAGGATGGGTGACGCAACGCTAATCCCGCATCACCGAGACCATTCGTCGGCGCTCAAAATCTCGGCGGAGCACAGGCTTTTTGTTCTTGAAAATGACCAGGCTGCGGTCGTACATGGGCACACCCATCGGACTCGGAATGGCGTCGTCGCTGTTGGCGTACACCACCGTCACACCGCCAGTCACATCGGGATGTCGGATCGTACAGAGCACGGCGTCGGACGGGTCGGAATACGTGACGCCCTCGAACACGAACCCTTCTTCCTGAAACCGAACCGGAAAACTTAGGGCACCCAGATAGGCATCGACGTAGGCGTCATCAACGGCTGCGCCGAGAATCAGTACCGACCGCTCGTTGAGCACACCGCGTTTTACAGAACCAGCCGTCACCGCCAATCGTTCTTCTTCCTCAAAACTCGATCGAAAATACGACGCGATGGATTCGTACGATTCGTGTGGCGTGCCGGCTGGCATCACGCAGGCGAACGCTTCGCCGCGCCGCGTCGTAGCCGTGGTAGGAATGATGTCGTCCGCCTCGACCTGCCGGAAGAGATTGTAGTCCGGATCCATTTCGACGCCCGAAGGGGCATGCGACAGAGGTATCGATCGCAACGTCGTTTCGCCGTCGGTTAGCGACCCGGAGCGCAACGGAATGACCACGTCCTTCGTCGACCCGTCCATATAGATGCGCACGGGCACGTCGAGTTCAAAATCCGTGCCCTCTTGTCGGAGCTCGACGAGAAGTGTTCTGGTCTCCGTGTCATACCGAGCCGTGTCGATCGACAGACGTGGCGCTCCGGACGAACGTACCCACTGTTGGAAGAAGGCGTCGAGTGAAATGTCGCCGGTTTCCTCGCATAACCGGCGGATGACATCCCACGATGCAAAACGCCCGGTGTACTCATCCGTCATGCGGCGTAGCGCCGCAAAAAAATTCTCACGGCCGATTTTTTCAGCCAGCATGTGGAACACCATCGCCCCCTTTTTGTAGGCGATGCCCCGACCGCATCCGTCGGGTTGACCGTACGTGCCGAGCGGTCGGTCGTCCTCGGGTTTCATCCGGCTTAGAAAGTGACAGTAATTACGCCGCTTACGTCGGGCCTCATCCTCGTTCCCATCGAGAACGTGACCGTAATAATTCGCCCCATAGCTTGCCAGTGCTTCGCACCAGTTGCCGTCACGCGGGTCCACGTGTACGCCGTTGCCCCACCAGCAGTGCAGCATTTCGTGGTCGATGTACCCGTGCGCCGTCTGCGAACGCTCTCCCATGTTGATGACCATGGAGTTGAGCAGCGTGAACGTCGGAAAGGCGAATCCGCTGCTGAAGAAATTGTCGACGATCTTGAACTCGCCTGCCGGATACGGTCCGAAGAGTGGCGTGTATCGATCCAGGTATCGCCGAACGGCTTCGATCAATCCGCTTGCATATTCCGCCTGCGACGGCTTGAGGTGCAGGCGAATCGCCACGCCGTTGTGTTCAGCTTCGTGCACTTCGTGCGGTCCACCCACAAGCACCAAATCTTCGATCGGATAGGGCGAACGCCACGTGATCGAATCGCCGACGTCGCCGTCGCGTTGGTCACGCTCGGCGCCGGCGGCAAGGACCATACCGGTGACGGGGTGGGTCACCAGCACGAAGTCGGAAAGTGTGGGGTCTGAATCAGCGGTGCCGCCGGGCGTCGGATACCAGGGTCCGCCGGCAAGGTAGATTCCATCCTCGCCGATGTGAGCGCGCATGCTAAGATTGTGGATCGCGCCGGCCACTTCACCGGCGGACACATCCTGAAACAACGCCCCTTCATAGTCCACCGACAAGGACAGCCGAGCCACAGGTTTTTCCAGCCGAATGAGGTGGACGCGCGGCGCCTTCGGCCCATCACCTCGGCGGCGGTACCGCGTCCCAAGGTATCGCCCAGACGCTCCGCTGACGTGGACATCGTTGATTCGAAGATCGGGGTGCAAGACCAACTCGACGGTGCACGGACCATCTTGCGCGGACTCCTCACCCGTAGCCAGCCTGAGGTCCATCGCTGCGTGCCCGACCAAGCGGTGAGACTCGGTGTCTAGCTCGACGTCAATCCGATACCGGTCAGCCGCCAGTGGGAGAATTCTCTTCGGTGCGGCGCACCCGCCAAACCACGTGGGCAGGAGGCAGAGAACGCACCAGGCGGCCGAGCGGCGAGTAGTCGAAAGCACTGGATTATACGTCATGGAATTACTCGCTCAACATGGGCACGTGCGCTGTGCGCTCCGCAGGGCCACTCGTTCGTTACCTTCTGACTTGCGTCCGCGGATAAGGCCAACAGCCGTCGATCGTGATCACAGTCCGATCGCCCGACGCAGATTGGCGATCCGACGTACTGATAGGTACCGAAAGCGGCGCCGTCCGTAAAGCGGCTCCCCCGTCCGGTTGTGACAATTCGTCCCCTTGGTATACTGGCGGACGAGGCAACTCGGTTTGTTCACGCCTCTGGATGCAATAAGACGATAGTGCATGTTTGCCGGCCAAGTGCGGTTCGGCGTTAGAATCGACGGCCGTTGCGCGTGATGGCGGCCATCTGTTAGGCGGTCTTGCTGACCATAGGGCGGTTCGGCACGGGCGGAACGGTCTAGCGGTCCTTGGGTAGCCGCCGATTGAAGGATTCTTATGGCGAAAGCTAATGCCATAGAGGTAGAAGGCGTCGTCGTGGCGGCCCTCCCCAATGCTATGTTTCGTGTCAAGGCGGATGTCGGTGGCGAGGATCATCTGATTCTAGCCACGATTTCCGGAAAGATGCGCAAGTACTACATCCGAATTCTGCCCGGCGACACCGTGCTGGTCGAGCTGTCCCCCTACGACCTAAAGCGCGGTCGCATCACCTACCGAAAATAGGGAACAGGAGAGAAACGTCAAAATAGGGGAAAAGTCGACACGTCGAAATTTCGAGAACCGACCGTTTCGACGTTTTCGACGTTTTCTTAATCCATGTGTCCCTCTCCCACCACGCCCGCTCCTGATCTGAACCAACAAACGCTCGTCATGGGCATTTTGAACGTGACGCCGGATTCGTTCAGCGACGGTGGCCTTCATCTGTCACCCGGCGACGCTGTGCGCCGGGCGTTCGCAATGATCGATGAGGGCGCGGCGGTGATCGACGTCGGCCCGGAGTCGACCCGACCAGGCGCCGAACCCGTCTCGGACGACAAGCAAATCGCTCGTGCCATTCCGGTCATAGAACGCATCCGCGAACGTCATCGCACGATCACGCTGTCGATCGATACGCGGTCGGCGAATGTGGCGTCCGCAGCGATCAACGCTGGCGCGAACATGATCAACGACGTCTCAGCGCTGCGAGACGATTCCGAAATGGCTGCGCTTACCGCCGATACCGGTGTGTCGGTTGTACTGATGCACATGCGCGGCACGCCCGCGGACATGCAGCAAGGCGGCGGACCGCGCTACGACGACGTGGTCGGCGAAGTCACGGATTTTCTAAGAGAGTGTAGAGCGCACGCTATCGCATGTGGTATCCGCGCCGACCGAATCATCTTCGATCCCGGGCTTGGCTTCGGGAAGCGGGTCGAGCACAACCTCACCCTTTTGCGCCGGCTCGATCACTTTGCGAAACTCGGGCAGCCTCTGCTCGTCGGAGCGTCAAGAAAGTCGTTCATCGGACACCTTGCTAGATGCGAGCGGAGTGTACGCTCATCCGGTCGGGCACACGCGGAAGGATCGGGCACGGTTGGGGAAGCATCAAGCAAGCGATTGGGTGGATCGCTGGCGTGCGCCGTATTGGCTGCGCTCGCCGGAGCCGCCATAGTACGAGTTCACGACGTCGCCCAGACGGTCGAAGCCATCAAGTTGACCCGAGCGATTCATCACCCCGAATTCACACGCCCGCCGCGCGACTCGTAGATCGAGATCGAATCTCACGTCGCGTTGGTTGCGCCGTTCCGCTGCCGTTGTCGCGTGAGTCCTTCATCGTCCAGCAACAGCCCATGGCTTCACGTCGCAAGGTGTCCTATCGAGCGGGAACGCAACGCGTGCGATACGTATTGGCGAGACCACAAGAATGGGCGTTTCCGGCTCTTTCGACACCGGAAACGCCACTGGGCCCAGAGGGATTCGAACCCTCGACCGAGCGATTATGAGTCGCTTGCTCTAACCGCTGAGCTACAGGCCCTTCGTTGCTGAAAATTGCGACGCGACACGAAGATCGCCGGTCCATTGCATCAGGACGTGGCCGGGTCGTCAACCGTTCGACGCGCATCGAAGGTGGTTGACTAAGTGTGGCACCGGCTTCCAGCCGGTGATCCATAGCGATTTCCGCCTCATGACGCGGACCTCGCTCGTTGGGGCACGCCGGTCTTTGGCGACGGACCGGATTACCTGCCTTGTTCAACAGGTGCGCGTGCTTCGTCACGGCTCAAGTGACTGGGTCGCGGCCGAGATTCCACGCCGTTTGTTGTCACACGCCGCGCTTGTCGTTCTCGGCTGCTACGCGTCGTCGGAGTTGTCCGCATGCGGCGTCGATGTCGCGACCGCGACTGCGTCTGAGGTGCGTGTTGACGCCTTCCCGGCGAAGCGTGGCCACGAACCGCGATGTAGATTCGTCGGAAGGGCGGCGATAGGGGAGCCCCTCGACCGGGTTATACGCGATCACGTTCACGTTGGCACGCATCTGCTTGGCCACTCGCGCGGTTTCCTTAGCGTGGTGCGTGGCGTTGTTGACCCCGTCGAGCAGAAGATATTCCAGCGTAATCTCCCGGCCGGTCTGACGAAAATAGTAATTGGCTGCGTCGATGAGCGATGCGATCGGCACGCGCTCGGCCCACGGTATGAGTTCGGCGCGAAGTTCGTCCGTCGGCGCATGCAACGAGATGGCCAGCGTGATCTGGAGACGCAAGTCCGCAAGTCGACGCATGGGCGTCGGCAGCCCCACGGTGCTCACCGTAATCTTGCGTGCGCCGATGTCCATGCCGTCTGCTGAGTTGATCTTGGTCAACGCGCCGCTTGTGGCTGCGAAGTTCGCCAGCGGTTCACCCAAACCCATGAACACCACGTGCGATAGGCGGACGGCGTTGTCGCCAAGCTTGCGGAGACGCATGGCCTGCTCGACGATTTGTCCGGCGGTGAGTTGACGCTGCAACCCGTTCACGCCGCTCGCACAAAACGTACACCGCACAGGACAGCCAACCTGCGTCGACACGCACGCCGTTCTTCGGCGATCACCCGGAATGCTTACACACTCGGTGGTCGCTCCGCCGGGCCAACCGAGAAGTATTTTCGTGGTGCCGTCACGAGAATCCTGCTGACGCACTATCTTTGATTGATACATGGGTGATTCGCCTTCGAGCCGGTCGCGAAGGGCGTTGGGAAGATTGGTCATTTCACCGTAGCTCGTCGCCGACCGACGGTAGGTCCATTCCATGATCTGCGACGCTCGGAACTTCGGCTGATTCCACGACGCCATCAAGCTGACGAGCGATTCGAGCGAATGGTCGAACAGGCCGCCGCCCGCGGCGCTCGTCGTGCCAGACTCGTCGCCGGCCGTCGGTTTGGGCGGAACGTCGGTCGACTGCGGGCGTTGGTCGGCGGAGTTTGGCAATGGGTCGAGGGACATGCGTCTATTGTGGCGTCGGCCGCCTGATCACGCCAGCCGTGCACTGGAAGAGCGCTGCACAGCGTGCGTGACACTCTTGGCGGCTTGCGAATCATCGAACCCGTGCGCGATTCAGTCTGCGACGTAGTTCTTGTCAGAGCCCCGAGCGCAAGCGAGCGGGTCCCAACACGTTTAGTTGACCACCCAAGACCCGGCGCTGGCGCTTCGGGCTCTGAAAGCTGCCCGCCGATTGTGTCACGCACCCCGCTGCACTGTCATCGCCTAACTTGCTACACGCGCACTACCCGTTTGACTTCTGGAACGCGGTCCTTCAGTGCGCGTTCGATGCCGAGAGAAATCGTCGTTTCGCTGGATGGGCAGCCGACGCATGCGCCGAGCAGGCGAATCTGCACGACGCCATGGGGCGAAACGTCAACGAGTTCGAAATCTCCGCCGTCGCTTTGTGCCATGGGCCGAACGGTCTCGATCACAGCGGCGATACGCTTGTGTAGTTGCTTCTGTTGCGAAGACGTTGAGTCGGTCGATGGTGTCATACCGACGAATGCTCCCGGTGCCGGAACGGCGCGAGGACAATGCGAAAGACGCGAGGGACTGTCCAAACAAACTTTATTGTAGCCAAGCAAGGACCTAATCACAACGGGCGTGCGTTCGAGCAGTTGGTTGAAACGGCGCGGCCATAGTGAAGGGTCGATACATGCGCGCGTGGAAAGCCGACGTCGCACGAGCGCACCGACACAACCGTGCCTACAGACGGACAAGGGCGTCACCCGGCTGCTTGTGTTCTGTTGCACGTCGAAGGAAGGGTTAGCGGAGCCGCGTCGGTAAGGAAGCGGACTCTGGCAAGTCGGACGTGACAGCTCGACAACGCTCCCTCACGGTCGCGGCTCGGCTCGGATTGGCTCGGATCCGACAAACCCGTCATTTGGGTCGTGACAAACTGCTAGTCACACGCCGGATTGGCGTGGTCGGAGAGTTGGAACGAAAGCTGCTCAAGGTGAACAGCCAAGTCGACGGAAGAAACGGCTACATGCGAACGAACTTGCAAACGCACCGGCGCGAAGTTCAATAGACCGAGTATCCCGGCTGCGATCATCTGATCCGCTACCGCTTGAGCAGACTCGGCCGGAACCGCCAAGACGCCGAGACGTGCCGACTCAGCCTTAGCCGCCGTCGCCATATCCTTGAGGGGTTGAACGCGCAGCATCGTCGGGCCTGATATTTCTAGCCCGATTTTTGACGCATCCTTGTCGAACGCTGCTGCGATGCGAAATCCGCGCTTGGCGAATCCGCGAAAAGCTATCAGCGCCCGGCCGAGATTTCCGACACCGACCAGCAACGCGTTGGACATTTTGTCCGTACCGAGAATGCCGCGGACGCGCTGGATAAGGTCGGGCACGCGGTAGCCGACCCCGGGCAGGCCGAACTGCCCGAAGTAGGCGAGATCTTTTCGGACCTGGGCGTCGGAAAGGCTCAGCGCTTCACCCAGCTGTTTGCTTGACACCGTACGCACACTGCGAACCTGGAAGGCTTCGAGTTGTCGGAGGTATAAGCTGAGGCGGCGAACGGCTGGCGCCGGTATGCTGTCCGATTTGCCCATGAACCATCAATCCAAGCAGCCCCGGATGGCGGTGTGTCTACACACTATGGCATTCTCGCTCCAAAGGTAGCAGCGGAATGTCATGGCGTACCACGAAGAATTGGTGCCCAGACGCTACAGTTGGATAGAAGCCGTTCGCCTGCCCGCGAAGCTATACGTCTTATCGTCGTGGGTCAAGGTACACTACGTCTGAGCGCGCTATCCAAAACGCGTCACACTCGCCATGGCGTGGGCTTGACCCCGGGACGGGTGGGGCCGGGTTGACGTTCGGAACGGAGGGAAACGCCCCAGTCCGGACCGCCAAGACAACGTGCGTTGTGCCCTTCTCCCCCGCCTTCGTGCGGTGCCCTGTGACTTGACATAGGTGGGGCGATCCGGGATGCTTCCCCTCTTTGGACTGCGGCGACAGCCCGCTGATGGTGCAGTCCAGGCGGCGATTTCCGTTGCGGACCTCGCTTGGAACCCCTGGTTAAGTTGGCCGATCGACAGCTTGCCCGGTCGCGACGACGAGAGATGTTGAATGCGAAGAACAGTTGTGTATGGCTTGGTGTGCCTTGTCTGTCTCGTGGGCGTGGGGGATTCCGCCGTTCGTGCGCAGCAGGGAAACCAGTTGGATTCGATGATTGATACGATCCGCGGCATGGCTGCCGTCGGCTCGGGCGATCAGGATCGCATCCGTCAGTGGATCACGAACGAAATCAGCAATTTCCGCGAGTTGGTAGCTTTCCGCGAACGTTTCCGTATTCAGGCACAGCATCCCGGCAACGGGCAGGCCTTTGCTGCGCAGTTCCCGGCCCAGTTCGCAAAGGTTGCGGAAACCAGTTTTTCCAATCCGCGTCTCAACCCAAGACTCGCCTGGGCGCTGGCTCAGGTTCTCGTCGATCTCAACCGGGTGGAAACGCTGCCTGCGTTGCTGTCTTGCCTTAAGTCGAAGCACGTGGTACCACGCGCGCTGTGCGCCAAGGGCTTGGTGGCGCAGCGGGCGGCCATAGGGACCGATGCACCCAAGCTGGCGCTGGTCGTTAAGGCGTTGGCCGATGCGGGCGCTGCCGAGACGAGTTCGGCCGTCTTGGGGCGAATTTTTGAGGCGCTCGACTATCCTAGCCAAGTCGCGGTGGTCTTCGACACGTACATCGCATTGCTGGACCGGCGTGTGTCGACGCGTCGTCGGCTCGGCGGAATCGCAGACGGGGTCGAGCTGTTTGCCTACTATTTTCTTCAGCGCCCCGGTGTGCTCGACGGGTTGACCGCTGCACAGAAGACTCAGCTTGTTCACCGACTCGGGGTGCTGCTCCGATTGGATGCGGAGCGATACAACGCGCCGAATCTTGCCTTCGAGGAGCGGGACATTCTTGAGCGAACCATCTGGTCGTTGGAGGAGATTCTGGTGTCTGTCGTGGGCTCGTCTGGCGGCAAGATTCGCGATGAATTCCAACAGGGCGGGTACGAAAGACGCGCACAAGTTCTCTCCGAGGCCTACAAGTGGGTAGGTGACCCGAAAAACCAGACCGCCGGCGTACTCAACGCCGCACCCTGGAACCTGCCGACCGGCGCCCCCTGACCATCGTCACGCTGCCGACCCTTTCGACATCCGATCCACTTGTGTCATGTTCAGCCTGAGAACGTGTGTGAGAAGCTTCTTTTCGAGCCGCGCCCGTAAGGAAGCGATCCTGGCTCGCTGGCGAAAACCGCTTCCTCACGGGCGCGGCTCGGTTCATCGCAAACCCTCCAATACGTCTTCTCGCACACATTCTGGGACTAGGCACGCGGCGGTTCGTGAAGTAGAAATGTCACGGCGCGATCGGACTTGTCGGTGCCTTGTCAGCCAAGCATTGTCGCAAGGTATTCCGATCGCGCTGCGTTGCGAGCTTCGGTGCATATAGCTCGACGATTCGCGAAGCGTCCTCGGTTTCCTTCCGCAGTGTATGAATTCGAACAAGCGTCGAAAGCGTTTCGAGCGATATCGGCGTCGTGTGTTCCACCGCGTACGATGCTTGGGCTACGTTGTCCAATGTCGGCTGGCCGGTGCGCGCTCCGGCTTGAGCCAGCGCGTGGTACGTGGTCGGTCGTCCGTCAACAGCCAAGAGCATAGACGCGACCGTCGATGCCTCATCCGCGTGACCGGTCCCGATCAACACTTCATAGTATCCAATCGTTCGGTCGACGAACGTGCGACGGACGAAGGCACGATAGTTGTCCGCATCAACGTCAGGCGGAATGGGGCGGTTGCTGTCGTTTTGATATAGCTGATGGGCCTGTCCGATTTGCTCGACAGGGTTGACAAGCTTAACGACCGTTGAGTAGGCACGAGCATCGATCGCGCCCCGGACGATCGACGCCCGCAATAGCCGCGTCGTCGGTTGTCTTGGGTACTGATCCGAGACCACTTGGTAGGCTGACAGCGCGTCGGGGAGTGCATCGAGCTGCATATCGGCGGTGACGAGGATGGCTGGGTCTGTCCGCTGCGGCTTACCGGTAATAAGACGACGACGACTCTCGTCACGCCATCGCACGAGCACGGCGTTGGCGGCGTCGTTCGTTGCAGCGAGCCTTCCGACTTCGTCAAGAACTAACATTTGAATACCGCCGTAGCTCGTGATCGCAGCGCCTCTGCCCTCAAACGCATTCACGTATTGCGCAAGTGCTTCGTCGATTCGACCTATGCGTTCTAGTTCACGTGCGAACGCAAGTGCTGCTGAGGGTTGGTCGGCCGATGTGTCGAATCGCTCCCGGGCCAGCGCCAGCGGGTCACTTGCCCGCAGTCGCTGATTCATCTCCGAGATGAACCGCCGCGGTCCACGATATCCGCTAATGCGCGCCCGCGTCGATCCCGATGGCGAGACCAACAGTACGGTCGGAAGGGTTTCCACGTCGAAACGTGAACTCAGGCGCGACATCTCGTTCGTCGAAACCTCAATGGCTACAGCGCGTTCCTCGATCCAAGTCTTCACTTCGTCGTCAAGCCAAGTCGCTTGCCGGTAACCGTTGCTCTGGTCGTCGTCAATCTTGCTGAAGAACAGCAAGACGAGTTTGTTCTCGCGACCCGCAACATCGCGGGCTTCCTCGAACCCGTGCTCCGCAAACGGCGGCGCCGCGAGTGAGTACATTGCCGAAACAAACAGCCAAGTTACCGAGTGGTTGATCATCGCGATGGTTCCTGTTCCCAAAACGCGCGATCCCGCGCGATACCACCACGTCTTATCGGTCAGTTTCGGCCGTTTGTTTTCGAGAATCGAGCTGACTTGTGCGGAGAAGTTGCGATGGCGACGTCGCGGTCGTGTGTCGAAGACATTGGCCTCCGGTCGTCCGCCAGTGGTGGCGATGCTGTGGATGGGCGCGGACGAGATTGGAAACCCGTTCCTGCGTCCCTCGCGGACGCATCCGTCACAGTGGGAACTGATCACACATCGAACGAACTTCAGCGCGTACCGCTTCGATTGTGGCCGCGCCGTCCGATCCGCTCTCAGGACCTTGACTCTGTAGCACCCGATCGATCCAAACGCCGATTTGCCGCATCTCGTCCTCTTTGAGTCCGCGCGTGGTCGCCGCCGGTGTGCCGAGACGCAGTCCGCTGGTTTGCGTCGGCTTCCGCTCGTCGAACGGGATCATGTTCTTGTTGACAATCATCCCAGCCGCCCCAAGCCAGTCTTCCGCCTGCTGACCTGTCACGTTGGGATACGCCGGCCGCAGATCGAGCAGCATGAGATGGTTGTCCGTTCCGCCAGATACGATGCGGTTGCCCTTGCTCACCAACGCCTCGGCGAGCGCTCGGGCGTTGTCAATGATCTGCTCTTGATAGGTCGCGAACTCCGGCTGCAACGCCTCGTGAAACGCAATCGCCTTGGCGGCGATGCAGTGCATCAAGGGTCCGCCCTGTGAACCGGGGAAGATGCGCGAATCGATCTTCTTGGCGTATGCTTCTTTGCACATGATGAGTCCGCCGCGCGGACCGCGAAGCGTCTTGTGTGTCGTGGACGTGACATAGTCTGCAGACGCGATTGGGCTGGGATGCAAACCGGTCGCCACGAGGCCTGCAATGTGCGCGATGTCCGCCATGTGCGCCGCGCCCACTTCTTCGGCGATCTCCGAAAACGTGTCGAAATCAATCGTGCGAGGGTAGGCTGACGCACCCGTGATGATCAACTTAGGCTTATGCTCGCGAGCGAGGCGGCGAATTTCGTTGAAGTCAAACTGTTCCGTCTTGCGGTCCACGCCGTACGAAACGATATTGTAAAGCAAACCGCTGATGTTGACTCTCAACCCGTGCGACAGGTGGCCGCCGTGTGCGAGGTCGAGCGACAAGATCGTGTCGCCGGGTTGGAGCGCAGCAAGAAAGACCGCGGTGTTGGCCTGGCTTCCGGAATGGGGCTGAACGTTGGCATGGTCGCATCCGAAGATTTGCTTGGCCCGGTTGCGCGCCAAGTCTTCGACGCCGTCCATGTTCTCGCAGCCACCGTAGTATCTTCGTCCCGGATAACCCTCGGCATACTTGTTCGTGAACACCGATCCCAATGCCTCAAGCACGGCCTTCGACACATGGTTTTCGGAGGCGATGAGCTCGATCGTATCCTGCTGACGACGCACCTCGGCGTTCATGATGGGAAAGATTTCCGGATCGACGGCGGCGATGTGGTCGAACGAGGTCTCTGCGGCAACGGTCATGGATCATTCTCACGACAAGGAGTTCTTGGGATCACACGGGCATCGACCTTATCGATGTCCAGCCGATAAATCAAACGTCGGCGTGTAGAAACGTCGAGACGTCGAGACGTCGAAATGTCAAAATGTCGAAACGGTTAGCTCTGATTCTTCCGACATTTTGACTTTTCGACGTGTTCAAGACATCCTGAGCGTCGTGCTTAGCCGATGACCGTTTTCGCCGCCAGCACGCCGGGGGCGCAGGTGATGCCACCGCCGGGATGGCTTCCGCTCCCACCCAAGAACAAGCCCTTGATCGGTGTCTCGTACCGCACGCACTGCGGCGTCGGGCGGATCAGCAGTTGGTCCAGACCGTGCTCGCCCTGGTAGATGTGCCCACCACTAAGGCCGTATCGATCTGCGATATCCGCGGGCGTTAGAACTTCCTTGCCCACGATCATCTTGCGAATGTTCGGGGCGTATCGTTCGAGTGTGGCCACTACCGTGTCACCAAGGGCATCGCGCGATCGGTTGTCCCATGCAGGATCCAAATGGTGCGGGGCGAAGTGGACGAGGATAGACGCCACGCTGTGACCGGCCGGCGCAAGGTCCGGTGCGGCAACGGTGGGCACGCAAATATCGAGAATGGGCGATTCGGAAAACTTACGATACTTCACTGCATCGAACGCGTGCTCGAGATAGTCGAGCGTCTCGCCGATTCGTGCGTGCTCGATCGTTAGGTCCGGTCGACACGAAAACCGCAAAGGCCCGCTAAGGGCCAAGTTGACCTTGGCGGTTGTACCGCGCGTACGGAAGTTCTGGATTTGTCGTTTGAGCAAAACAGTATCTTCAGTAGTCGATCGCAACCAAGAAATCGTCCGCTTGGGATCGCACGACGACACCACGACGGATGCATCGATTTCGTTGCCGTCGGCGAGCGTGACGCCAACCGCAACGTCGGCGTCGTCGCGTATTCCGACCACCTCTGCTGAGGTACGAATCTCTACGCCGTGCGATTCTGCCGACGACTCAAGAGCGGCGATCAGTGAAGCCGGTCCACCGACCACTGCGGCGCCGGCCATGCACTCGTAGCGAAGGAGACTTCCCATACCGCCGGGTGATCGTGGCCCCATGAACGTTCCGTAGATCCCCGGCGCCGCAAGTGCGGCTTTGAGCACGTCCGACTCGAACCGTTCGTTTAGATAATCTTCGATAGGCATCGGGACGATGCGCATGAGTTCCATCATCGTATCGCGACCAAGTCGGCGCATCGCGATGCCGTGACGCACCAGTGGCATCAGGGATGAAAAGCCGTCGCCGTAGAGGTCCGGCGGCGGAGCGCCGAGTAAGCGTTGTACGAAGTTACGAATGCTCGCAAGGAACGTTCGGTATTCGGCGTATGCCTTCGCGTCGCCATTGGACGATGCGCCAAGCTCTTGCCCTGCGTTCCCTGCGTCGCGACTTAAGAGCAAACCCGGACCCTCGAGGTGAGGCATGAAGACCGCCGCCGGTTCTTTGGTTAGAGATAGGCCATGCCGTGCGAGTTGCAGTGTGCTCAGCATATCGACGCAAAGCGTCGAGCTATCGTGAAGCAATCCGGCGGTTCGATATTCGGGATGAAACTCCTCGCCAGCCGCCACACCGCCGATGATCGCTCGCCGCTCGACAACGAGCACCTTGCGGCCGCTCTTGCCCAGAAGCGCCGCCGCAGCAAGTCCGTTGTGCCCGGCACCGATGACGATCACGTCGTATCGACCGGATCCTTGCGTGGAGGGCGTCATACGCTTCTGGTCCTTAGCATGGTCTTGGCTGCAAGTTCGCCGGGTGCGCCCATGATGCCGCCGCCCGGGTGCGTTCCCGAGGCGCACATCCACAAGTGCCGAATCGGTGTTCGGTACTTGGCCCAGCCGGACACGGGTCGTTGGAACAGTAGCTGCTCAGGGCTCAGCTCGCCGTGAAAAATGTTGCCCTCGGTGAGCCCGAAGTCTTGTTCCAAGTCCCATGGTGTGAGCACTTGGCGGAACAGAATCGACTCCTTTAGTCCGGGGCAGTATTCCGCGAGCGTGTCGACGACGGCATCGCCGAAGGCCTCGCGGCGCTGTGGCCAAAACTCCGGACCTTCCTTGATTGCATACGGCGCATACTGCACGAAACACGAGACGATGTGCTTACCTGGTGGCGCCAAACTGGGATCAACCAGCGAGGGTATCACGACGTTCAGGTACGGGCGCTCTGAGAAATCACCATACTTGGCTTGGTCGTACGCCCGTTCGAGATAGTCAATACTTGGCGCGATGGCGATGTCGCCGCGCAGGTGGGCGCTGCCTTTGGGCCGACACGTGAACTCCGGCAGCCGATCGACCGCAAGGTTCACTTTGCCCGAACTACCGCGCATCTTGTAGCGCTTGATTTTCGTGGTGAACGACGGATCGAGGTTGGATTCGCCGACCAGGCGCAGAAACGTTCGGTGTGGGTCGAGTCCGGAAACCACAGTCTTGGATCGAAACTCCGTGCCGTCAGCCAGTACGACGCCGCGTGCTTCGCCGTGTTCGACAAGGATGCGCTCGACGTCCATCTCCGTTCTGATGTCCGCGCCGAAGTTACGTGCCGCCGATGCGACAGAAAGGCTCAAAGCTCCGGTACCACCCCGGCAGAATCCCCACGACCGAAACGCCCCGTCGATCTCGCCCATGTAATGATGCAACAGAACGTAGGCGGTGCTCGGTGACCGAACGCCGAGAAACGTGCCGATGATACCGCTGACCGACATGGGTGCTTTGAGCACTTCGGACTCAAACCAAAGGTCGAGAAAATCCACGGCGCTCATGGTCATAAGCTGCATGTTGAGCTGCATCATGTCGGCGCCGAGCGACTTGAATCGTTTGCCCAAGCGAAGCAGCTTGATCATTTCTCGCGGGTCGATCGAAGCGGGGTCCGGCGCGGTCGACTCGATAATGTCGCGGGCGAAGTAGGAAAGCTTGGTCATCGCCATGGAGAATTCCGGGGCGACCTCCGCATCCTTGGCGCTGAATCGGGCGATCTCACGGCGGGTATCTTGTGCATCGGCCCAGCGGCAGAGTGAGTCGCCGTTGGGTAGCGGGAGAAACGAACATTCCAGCGGAATCATGTCCAACCCGTGCTCGGGTAGTGACAGCTCTCGAATGATGTGGGGCCGGAACAGGCTGACGACGTAGGAACAGACGGAGAACTTGAACCCGGGGTAGAGTTCCTCGGTCACAGCGGCACCGCCCAAAACGTGACGGCGCTCAAGCACAAGCACACGTCGCCCGGCGCGGGCTAGGTAGGCGGCACAAACCAACCCATTGTGCCCACCGCCGATGATGATAGCGTCGTATGACTTGCTCATGGTCTACGCTTGTCTTACCGCGAAGAGTCGCACCCGTCGACTTTCAATTTCGAATCTTCGAGCTTCCACGTTGGAGTTTCGGTCCTCGGTCTTCAACTAACCGCTCAGGGTACGTGTAGCGTTACGTGTAGGCAACAGCATCGCTTGTACCGTTGTCCGAACGCGACGCCCGGACGGCGAGTCGCGACGGGTGTAACAGTGGATGTTCGGCGCCGGTGTCCTGCCGGTGTGCGCCGTGGCGGGTGAATACTGGAACGAGGTGTCTGTCCTCTCCTCGAACTCAGCAGCGTGCCTACTCGGCGGTGGATGCGTTCGCTGTCCGTCGCGCGGTGTCTATCGCGCGGGTGAGAAGGGCGGTTGCGGCGCGTGCGTCTTGTGCCGCCACCACCGCGCGGCAGACGCAGAGCGTACAGACGACTTGGTTAAGAATTACCCCGGCGGTGCCCGCATCAATGCCGCCGATCGCCACCAGGGGCGTCGACGTGCGACTGCGCGCATAGGTCAGCAGATCAATCCCGGCGGTTGGAGCGTCCGGCTTAAGCGCCGTCGCATAGGTCGGACCAGTGGCCACATAGTCGGGACGCTGCTCAAGGGCTTGGTCTACTTGCTCTCTAGTGTTTGTGCTGATACCAACGATGCACCGATCCGGCATGAGTCGACGAGCACCCGACACGGAGATGTCATCCTGACCAAGGTGCACGCCGTCTGCCTCCGCAAGCGCCGCGAGATCGGCTCGGTCGTTGAGGATGAACAAGGCGTCGTGCTCGTGGCACAGTGCTCGAAGGCGACGGGCTCGATCGAGCAATTCACGATCGGAAAGGTTTTTTTCCCGTAGCTGCAAGCAGGACGCACCGCCTTTCAAGGCCTCGGTGGCCGTCTGAAACCAGTCATTGACGCACACCTGATCGGTGATGATGACGTAGAGGCCGATCGCCCCGAAACGTTGTTGTGCATGCTGAAGGCGATCGATTCGCTGTTCCAATTCGTACACGCAGTAGCGGATCGTCTCGATCCCGCGAGCGAACGACGGGTCGATCGTCTTGCCGTATTCCTCAATAGTCCGCAACGCTTCTTCGAGCCGCTTCGCCGCCGCCGTCGTCACATCGGATATGTTGGACCGGTGATACTCGCTCGGCGTGCCCACGGTGCGGCCCACGTCCGCGACGATATCGCGCGAAACCGTGAGCCGGCGGTTCAGCGCTTCGGGAACGCAGGCAACCAGGTCATGCCGAATGCCTTTGGTGTGCTTCGTCAGACCCTTGTCATCAATGACGAGTCGTGCATACTCCTCCAGAACGCGCAGGGCTTCCCGCGCTCGGTTGAGGTTCGCGTCCAGAACGCGAAGGACGCGCTGACGATCGGGAATTGAGTTCATGATGGCTTAGGGTCCAGCCGTTGCGATAGGAATGATGTGATTCAAAGACGCTCAGAACCCAGTGGTGCGTCACAGCCAAATCTACGGGCTTGCGACGGCATCAGAGCTGTTGGCGCCAGCCCGCGGACCGGTGCCGCCGCTAGCGCGGCGGGCTCTGACCGGCGCGCCTGGCCTCGGTAGTGCGGACGGCGACAACCCGCAGATTCAAAACTAATCTTACGCTAGGCTCGTGCGTTCGCTGATGGTTGCTCCAACATGAGTGATCGCACCGCAACCGCAAAAATCTCTGCCCACCACGACTTGTGGGAAGATCTAGCGCCAGGCCACCGCTACCACTCAGCGCGGATGCGCCGCTCACCGACTTCAATGATGCTTTGAGTCTTGAGCAGCGTGAGTTCTTCCGGGAACGCATGGAATGCGTGAACGTGGAACTCGTGATCACGGGCGTCGAAGTCGATGAACGTGAACGGGGCAAGTCCGTCATGCGCCCAATCGTCGAACGAGACGAAAATCTCTCGACTCTGTGCGTAGTGGACGTAGTCGCGGTGCGTTGCGGGGAAAAGCTGAGGCGTCATACGCTCGACTTGCGTCGAGAGGATGTACTTCATGTCGTCGCCGAATGACTGGGCGTGGTCCCGCTCACCGCGAAATCGGAAAGACGTAGCCAAGCCAGCCTTGGGTAGAATGTCGGTATCTTCGGTGATCAGTTCGGTGAGTACCTGATTGCCAGCCTGTACAGTAACGACGTGCGTCAGCCCTACGACCCAGATTTCAGCCGAGTAGCGCGCTTGCTCGATTCTTCGGACACACTGGATATCGAAAAGCTCAGGATGAATTGCGCGGTTGTATAAGCAGAACTGTAGCTCGTCCACCCGCTGCCTTGGTTGCTGTGTTTGACCTCGTTCTACCATGGTTCCCTTACCAATTCAAAAACCGCACAAATTGCTTACACCGCGCATTATACCGGTCCCAATCCGCATTGCCACGATTTTCTTGCTTTTGTGAAGTCAATTCCTGTTTGACGTCCAAATCTTGACTGAATCGACTATATTATAGGACGCAAATCGTAGATGAGTCAAGATCGGCGAAAAACCGATCGCCGAGGGTCCGGTCGGCCGAAAAAAACTCACAGATCAACCTGTCGTGAGGGGGAGAGTGGCGGAGCGCTACATTATGAATCATGCCCCATTGGCTGAGTGGACGTTCGCATCTATAATCTGCACCATGTATCGAAACCTTGCGGCGGTCATTCTGAGCTTCACTATCGCGGGCGCGTCGTGGGCCCAGGTTGTAGCTCAAGGTGAACAGAGCGAGCCTACGGTGGCCGATACACCGGTCACGCCCGACGACGGCGGCGAGCCGGGTGAGACGCCGGTTGACCCGTCTGACGACCAACAAGACGAGCCATCCACGACTGCGGCCACCGGGCCAGTCGTTATGGTGGAACCGGTTCATCGATCCGGTCTCGCATCGTGTATGCGGAGTGTGCTGGTTGGTTTCGCACGGCGTTTGTCGCTTCGACCGACGGCTCCTCTTTCCCTCTCGCATGATCAGCGAGACATTTCCAATGGGCGGTGCGTGGCTACGTCGCTCGCGATGACCGCGATGCCCGTTCGACCACACGCTCCGCCCGCTACATCCTAACTACGCGCGTTGTGTGGACCCGCTGCGCCATCGTTACGACGGCGTGCATCTCGTGGTTACGACCGTGAATCCGAATCGTTTCTCAAAATCGACTAACTGATCAAATGCGCGGCCGGTGCGGCGGCGCTGTTCTTCTTGGAGTTCACAAAAAGATATCATGAACGAATCAAACCGAATGACTAAGTGGGTAATGGTGATCGTCCTGGTCGCTTTGGCGATGGCGATCCTTTACCCGCCCGGCGAAAAGCTAAAGGGTGGAATTGACCTCGTCGGCGGAACAAGTCTGTTGTACGAAATCGACACGACTGGTCTTGAACCGGAAGACAAGTCCGGTCTTTCTGCGAAGGTAATACGCATCCTCAAGGATCGCGTCGATCCCAATGGGCAGATGAATCTTGAGTGGCGTCCAGTGGGCAATACACGTCTCGAAGTGCGCATGCCGAGGCCACCGGCTGAAGCGCGTGCTCGGCGTGAGGTATACGATGCGGCGAAGGATCGCGTCAAAGCCGCGAGCATCGTGCGTTTCGACGTTGAGTCGGCGTTGAACTCCGGTGCTGACCAACGTCAGACGCTTCTTGACGGGTTGGTACGCGGGATCGAGAGTCGTCGTCCATTGATTGATGCCGTGGCGTCTGCGTTCGACGCTCAGCGAGCGTCCTCAGAATCCGGTGCAGGCGACGGAACCGCGAAAGCCTACGAAGAGGCCATGAACGCACTGCTCGCAACGAATATGCGAATGAGTCGCTTGACCGATGTGCTGTCGTTACCAGTCGGTCCCAAGCGCGACGAGCAGTTGGCGACATTGCGTGCGGCGTTTCCCGAATACGACATTGCGGCGGATGGCAATCCGGGTTGCATCACCGCAGTTGTGGAGGCGCACGACGCCTGGGCGAAGAACAAAGCCGACCTCGAGGATCCGGAAGATCTGAAGCGAAGGCTTCGCGGAGCCGGCGTGCTCGAATTCCGCATTCTTGCCAACCGCGACCCCGGCTCGCCGACGTTCACTCAGTCGCCGAACGACTCGGCGCTTCGGCACGAAATCAGCCGGTACACCAAGCAACTGGCCGAACATGGCGCCCGTCCGCAGACCGGTGACCGCTATGGTTGGTTCCCCGTTTCGGATGTTCTTGGTTTTACGAACACCAAAACCATGGCAGAGTGGGAGGCGCAGAAGGAGCGTCCGAGCCTTCCCATCATCGAGGAGTATGTAGGGCGGTACTACGTTCTTGCGCACATCGACCGCGAGTATGGCTTGCTCAAAGGAACCGGTAAGGCGGACTGGTCGCTTCGGAAGGCGTTTCCGAACCGTGATCCGCTCTCCGGACGCAGCGTAGTCAGTTTCACGCTGGATCCGCGAGGCGGACGTCTCTTCGGAAAACTTACCGGCGACAACATCGATCGCTGGTTGTGCATTATGCTCGACAACTCCGCCATGTCTTTCGCCACCATCCAGAGTCGTATTACGGAGCGCGGACAGATCAGCGGCGGGTCGTTCACCGATGAAAAAGTTCAGGAACTGGTCAGCTCCCTTGAAGCGGGATCGCTCCCAGCGCGTCTTCGCGATACGCCGTTGATGGAAAACACGATCGGTCCAAGCCTCGGGGAAGTGAACCGCACGAAAGGAATCAGTGCGGCAGTCTATGGCACGATCGCCGTTCTGGTCTTCGTCTTGTTCTACTACGGCATTGTCGCGGGCGGATTGGCTAACGTGGCGTTGATCATGAACCTGTTGCTTGTTCTTTCGGCGATGGCGCTGTTGCAAGCGACGTTTACGCTGCCCGGAATCGCCGGATTGATTCTTACCGTCGGTATGGCCGTCGACGCCAACGTGCTCATACTTGAGCGCATTCGCGAGGAGCGCGACCGGGGCGTTGTGTTCAAGCGAGCGCTGAACATCGGGTATGACAAAGCCTTTTCGACCATTATTGACGCCAATCTGACGACACTTATCACTTGTGTCATCTTGGGGTTCGTCGGCAGTGAGGAAATCAAGGGCTTTGCCATCACGCTTGGTATCGGTATCACCACGAGTATGTTTACGGCGCTCTTCGTCACTCGGCTGGCGTTCAACTCACTGATCGCCAAGGGTTGGCTAAAGGACTTGTCGATGCGTCGTTGGATCGGTCAACCATCGGTCGATTGGATGGCCCTTCGCAGGATATGCTGGCCTGCTTCGATCCTGGCGTCCGTGGTTGGAATGGCGCTGTTCATCGGAATGAGCAGCGCACGCACTGAGTCGATGTTCGACATCGAGTTCCTTGGTGGCACCAGCCTGCAGATCGATCTCAAGCCTGACGTGTCTATGACGGATGAAGAAATGACGGAGTTGATCACGGGAGACGGTCGGTCCGTCGCCTCGGCCGCAGCGTGGTTGGACAAGGCTGCGGATCAGCTTGAGCAGTCACAGGCCGTTGAGGGCGATTCGTCGATCGACTTCCGGTTGACTTCGGCTGATCTTGCCCCCGCTCAACTCGTGGCGCTAATGCAATCGACTATTGAATCGCACGTCGTTCGTAACGGCGCACGCGCCGACGAAGGTGCGGCCGTCTTTGACTCCAAGCCGGGCAAGGAACAGCTCACGCTCAAAACGTTTCGTCAAGCAGTTGTGGATGCGGCGAAGGAAACGCGGGTATCGGCCAGCAGGTTGCGTGGCGCGCGCGTGCAGGCCGTCGGTGGACGCAAGATCGACGGCGGGGAGTCCAAGTCCTACGAAATCGTAACCGTGGATACCAACAGGGCGTTGATTCAATCGGCGATCGTCGCGACGCTCGGCGACGATCTTTCCATACAGAGGTCGATCCGTCATCGCATGGTTAACGACAGCGAACTGACCATGAAGCCTTTCTTTGTTGTGGAGTCGAACGACCAGTACCTGTCGGATGTAATCGGCGGCGACGCCAACTTTGATGTTCGTCGTTTCCGCGGCGGGGCTGCAATCGTCGTCGATCTTGATCAAGGTGAACAGCCGGTCGCTGTCGAGGAACTCGAACGCCGTACCCGTGAGGTAGGTCTTCAGCCGGAATTCGAGCGATACGCTACGCGCGAATCAGCCATTCTTCCCCTTGGCGCTGCGACCATGCTCCGCGACGGTCGTTCGGGTTATCGCAAGTTTGCGGTCGTCGCCACGGACGATTCGTTGCACTATGACGACGATTCGGTTCGTTGGGAGGAATCGTTGGCCGAGCCTCAGCGTGCGCTCGTTCAGGCCGCCCTCGGTCAGGAGAAGTCTCTCTCCAAGGTCATACAGTTCTCGGCACCGATCGCTGAGCAAACGCGGAATCAGGCCATGTTCGCTATCGTCCTGGCGTTTGCCGCCATCGTGTCGTACCTCTGGCTTCGGTTCGGTACCAAGGAGTACGGTCTCGCAGCCATTGTTGCGTTGGCGCACGACGTTTCGATTACGCTGGGGTTGGTCGCGCTGAGTCAAATCGTGGCCAACAACTTCCTGGGACGCGCGATCATGTTGGACGCGTTCCGAATCGACCTGCCCATGATCGCGGCGATCTTGACGGTCATTGGTTATAGCCTCAACGATACGATTGTCGTGTTCGACCGGATCAGGGAAAACAAGGGGCGATCGGACACGATCAACCCGCGTGTGATTAACGGCAGCATCAACCAGACGTTGTCGCGAACGCTGATGACGTCATTGACCACGCTGATCGTTGTAGCCGTGCTGTATTTCGCCGGTGGAAAGGGCGTGCATGGGTTCAGCTTTGCCTTGCTGATCGGTGTCTTCGTTGGAACGTATAGCTCGATCGCCGTGGCGACGCCGCTGCTGAACAATCCCAAGTTGCTTCATACGGTTGTGACACTGCTCGCCGGTTTCGGTGGTGTGGGTATCGCGCTCGCCGCCGTTCCCGATCCGACGGGTCGTGCGGTGGTGGCTGGTTTGGCTGCCTTGGTGTGCGTTGTGGTGCTCGCTCGCATTCGTAGTGACAAAACACACGCACGTGTTGGTCAAACCGCTGCTGTGTAGCTCGTCGCACCGAACGAGTAGAACGTCGCACAGATAGAAAGACGTCGGCCTCTCGGTCGGTTTATGGAGCGGGGTGGACGGGTCAAACATCCGTCGACCCCGCTTCTTTTTCGTATCCGCGTTTTCAGAATGGACGGTGGAGCTGTCCGTGGACAAACCGACAAGGCTACTCGTGCGGTGCGCCCCGGACGCGCCTGCTTGAGCGGAGGGACGAGATAGGAATCTCGTCCCAGCAATGTGGGAATCTCGTCCCAGCAACACTGCAGATCGCTGGTGCGTGAATCCTTTCTCGCACCTATTCAGATCGTAGTATCGGTCGCGATCACATATGCTCTACGGTTTCGATACCGAGCAGTGAAAGCCCGAGGCGCAACACCCGCGCCGTCAAATCGCACAATCGCAGACGTGAAATTCGGACGGATTCCGGCGAGGCGTCGATCACGCGCACGCCCAGCTTGCGGTCGTAGAAACGGCTGAAGGTCTTGGCTAGTTCGTAGAGGTATTCCGTCAGGAAGTTCGGCTTGAGTTCGCGTCCGACGACGTCCACCGTTTCCGCGAATTGAAGAAGCGTGGTCGCCAGGGCAATTTCTGCCGGGTGGTCGAGCAGCATGTCGGCATCGTCGGGGAGGTTGGACAAGTCCACCCCGGCTTTGCGTCCGATCGAACGAATGCGAGCATAGGCGTACATCATGTAGGGTGCGGTATTGCCCTCCATCGCCAGCATCGCATCGAGGTCGAATTTGTAGTCGGTGCTCAGGGAGTGAGAGAGGTCGAAATACTTTACCGCGGCGAGCCCGATGCGTTCGGCTACGACGTCCGCTTGTTCGGCACCGAGTGATCGCGTGCCTTCCGTCTCGTCTTTGCCGATCCCGTCGATCACCTCCCGCGCCCGCGCGACGGCTTGGTCGAGAAGGTCTTTGAGCTTGACGGTCCCGCCCTCGCGTGTCTTGAACGGACGGCCGGTCTTCGACAACATGCTGCCGAAACCAAGGTGTTTGAGATCAACGTCTTCACCCGCCCAGCCGAGTTGCTTGACGGCGGCGAAGAGCATTTGGAAGTGTTGCTTTTGCGTGATGCCCACGATGTAGATGATGCGGTCGACGCGCTCGGACTCCACGCGGTGGATGATGGTGGCTAGGTCTGACGTGGCGTAGTTGAAACCGCCGTCGGATTTGCGAACGATCATGGGCAGTGCGTTGCCGTCGCGCGTCTTGAACCCGTCCATGAACAGGCAGAGTGCGCCGTCGCTCATGGCGATCAAGCCGTCGTCGCGCTTTGCTTGCATCGTCTCAAGCCGCTGCACCACTTCTTCCATCAGGTCGGCGTAGAAGCTTTCTCCACGATCGACGAGCTCGACTCCGAGTCGGTCGTAGATGGCGTGGCAGTGGCGGAGCGACTCATCGCAAAATGCACTCCAGATGCTCCGCGTCACGGAATCGCCTTGCTGCAATGCGACCACCGTCTCGCGCGCCGTACGCTTGAATTCGTCGTCCGCGTCGAACTTGGCTTTTGCCTTAACGTAGAACGATTCCAGGTCGCTGATTCGTAGGTTACCGGGGTGCTCGATGATTTCCTCGTGCGTAGCCCGCAGGTACGCGACAAGCATGCCGAACTGTGTACCCCAGTCGCCGACGTGGTTTTCGCGAAGAACGTCGTGCCCCTCGAATTCGAGCACGCGGCTAATGCAGTCTCCGATTACCGTGCTGCGCAGATGGCCGACGTGCATTTCCTTTGCCAGGTTCGGGCTCGACAGGTCGACGGCGATCTTCTGCGGATTGGCCGTACGATCGATTCCTACACGGTCATCGTCGGCGTCTTGCGCACGCGGAATAGCCTGCAGACTCTTGGCGAGAAAGTCTGCGGTGAGGCGAAAATTGATAAACCCCGGCCCGGCGATTTCCGGTGTCTCGCAGATGCCCTCGACGTTGATCAGCTCGATCACTCGACCGGCCACGTCGCGCGGCGATTGCCCCAGTTTCTTTCCAAGGCCCATCGCGCAGTTGGATTGGTAGTCTCCGAACTTCGCATCTTGCGACGTTCTGATGAGCGGGTCACCCTCAACGCCCATCGCAACGAGGGCGTCACGGACGCGATCGGCGAGCTGGTCAATGATCGGTTTCACTGTAATGCAGACTCCATTGGACTATCGTGGGCAGGGGAAGATTCGGACGGCAGCGGGTCGCCGTTGGTATTCGACGGCAGGGAGAGTCATCTGGGTTGTCAAACGATGTAGCTGCAGGTGATTCAACGCAACGCACTCAAGAGCCGCAGCACGCGGTCACTTAGTTTTGAAGCAGACGGTACTACGCCGATTCGCTTCTTGCCCAGTCGATCTTGGGTGCGTCACCCCAGAGCAGTTCGAGATCGTAATAGTCTCGATGGGCCCGGCCGAAAATGTGAAAGACCACATCGACGAAGTCGATCAGCGTCCACACCTCGCTTTGCCGGCCGGCAAATCCGAAGGGACGCTGCCCGAGCTTCTTGCCATATTCTTCCAATGCTTCAGCCACAGTGTGCATCTGCCGCTCCGACGTGCCGGTGCAGACCACCACGTATTCGGTGACCGGACTGATCCCGCGCAGGTCGAATGTCACGACCCGTTCCGACTTATGGTCGGCGGCGATTCGGGCCAACTCGATCGCAAACTGACAAGCATTATGGTTCATCACGGTTCGGAGCATACCCGATCGGACGTGAAATCGCCATAGGAACCGCTTCGCGAGCCTACGGTGTCCTGAGCTTGTCCCGACCTCACAAAACCGACGAATGAAGAGGTGGCGTCGGCCTTCGGCAGATGCAGCTTACGGCGTTGGCGCGCTCGTTAGCCGCTCGGCGTTGTTCCTGATCCACGTCACCTTGCGTCGAATCATCTGCAGTATGCGAAAGCCCGCCCAGCGACCGACCGAGCCGGTTTCGGTTATCGGCGGGACGCTTTCGGCGATGAGTGCTTCGGTGATGAGGTCAACGATTGCGGACCGGTCGGCGTCAGAGAGCGGGTCCACGGATTCGTACCCGGACAGGAACGCCGCGAATCGATCTTCGTCCACGTGCTCAGGCCAGTTGGCTGGGTCGCCGCTGCCGGTAATGGAAAACTGAAGCGCGCCGTTTGCGACGTCAATCATGCGCTGCGAGACACGCAACGTGTCGTAGTCGATCACCGCCACCACTTGCTGATTTCGAAACAGCAGGTTGCCCGGATGCCAATCGGTATGGATGAGTCGTGTCGGTCGATCTCGAAAACCGGAAGCCGTCAGCGATGCGGCGGCTTCGTCGTAGGCTCCGAGAAGGTATTGCACGAGGGTCGCAAGTTCGGCTTCGTCTCCGGAGAAGCTGTCGTGCGAACTAAGCGTCGACCCGATCGAGCAGAGACCCGTTCGCACGCCGGCCGCATCGTGATAGTCGCCGCGTGGGGTGGGTGTTGACGCCGGTGGCCGCACATCTTTCGTACACTCGTGAAAGCGACCAAGAACCGTTCCCGCGTCGCGACTCTCGTCTGCGGACTGCCGGAACGGTTGCCCGGCGACGAACTCGAAGAGTTCGTACACGTGCTCACGGATTTGTAAGAGGTCGTTCGGGTGTCCGCGAGTTTGAACAATGGCCGGCGCTGGGAAGCCGTTCTTGGCGAGATGGTTCTGAACGCGATGGGCGAAGCGAACGCTCTCCGGATGGGCGCGTCGAATGGACCGTCGCTTGAGCAGGAACTTTCCCCGTTCACAGACGATGCCGACCTTCGGACTGCGACTCGAACCACGAGGAAAATCCGTGATCGATTCGATCACGCCCAGATCATAGTGACTCAGCGCGATCGCGAGTTCCGTGGCGTCGAATTTGGCTCGTTCTCGTGGTCGCACGTGTCGCCTCGATCGTTGGTGCGTTGGACAGAGCAGCCGCACCAGATACGATGGTACCGCGTGCTGGCGAGACGTCAAAGGATGGTCGGTTGAGGATGGTGCAAGACAGTTTTGGCCGGGACGGTATGGCGGCCTGCTAGACTTCTGCATGTCCCATCGACCAATTCGTCGCGCCGCCGCGGTGCCCTGAAAGGGCAATCTACATCAGCCCGAGGGCAACGCCCTGGGTCTGGTCCGAGGGTGTAGTGTGCGAGCTCTGAATGAGCGAGATATGTGGGTTATTCCGCCCTTTCAGGGCTGGCACGATTTCGGACTCACGAACCCCCAGGGCGTTGCCGTGGGCTGGAATAGGACGCCCCGTTGGGGCTGCAAGGTGCGCGCATAGTTTCAACGGCAATACCTTTCGGTGGCACGCCCAAACTGTGATGCGCCCGGTTGGAGATGGTAACAATGAATCGCGAAAATGCGTGGAACATTCTGAATGAGTACACCAAGTCTCCGGCATTGATTCGCCACGGTCTGTGCGTCGAGGCGTCCATGCGCGGCTATGCCGAGCGGTATTCAGAAAACGTGGAACAGTGGGGCGTCGCCGGGCTGTTGCACGACTTTGACTATGAACGCTGGCCCGACCCGGCGGACCACACGCGAGAGGGCGCGAAAATTCTCCGTTCCGCCGGGTTCGATGAGGAAATCATCACCGCTATTGCCTCGCACGTTCCGTGGAACACCGACGAGTTCCCGCGCGACACGCCGATTCGGAAAGCCCTCTTCGCTGCAGACGAACTGAGTGGGTTCATTTATGCGGCTGCCCTTGTTCGACCGGAGCGAATCACCGGCATGAAACCCAAGAGCATCACGAAGAAGATGAAACAGAAATCGTTCGCCGCCGCAGTGTCACGTGACGACATTGTGATGGGCGCCGAACTTCTCGGGCTACCGCTGGCCGAGCACATTGCGAATTGTATCGATGCCATTGCGGGTATTGCTGACAAGATCGACCTGCTTCCACCGGACGGGCAGCCCGCTCAGCCGTAAATCTAGTGCTCTGTCACACATCGATTGAAGGGTCTACCGAGCCGCGCCCGTAAGGTAGCGGACGTTCGAAAGTCGGTGGCGACAGCTTCAAGACACACCCTCACGGTCGCGGCTCGGATCGGACCACCCCGTCAATCGATCGATGACTGAGCACCAGTCTGTTCCGAGTAGCAAACTCTCGACGTCCATTACCGGATGAACGTACGACAAGATGCGAGTGTCGAGCCGCTCTTCGGAAACAGAGTGGCACCATTTTCCAGCCCCGGATCCATTGGAAATGATCTGCCGTGAGTTACCCACGCAGTTCGAACGTAGGATTCACGCGAACGGGTTGAGCGGAGTTGGTGTTTGACAGTACATGCACTTGTCAAACCGCGGGGCGACTTTTCGTTTACACTTGGAACACGTCACGGCCGTCTTGCGGACCTTGCCGTCAAGCACGCCGTCCGACAGGTCGAGCTCGGTGATTTGGTCCGCCAACTCCTCGTCCGTCAATTCGAGCTTCTTGCGCAGCAACATCCACATCGCCTCACACGCAAGCAGCGCGCGGTCCAGTCGGGCTTCGAGGGCTCTTGTGTCCGTCTGCGCTGTGCGCGCCGCGGCCGCAGCGCCGGTGGCGTCCGTCTGTGCGCTTGATCGGCCAAATGCCGAACTTCCGAGCAAACTCATGGTGTGACCTCCTCGTTTTGTCGCCGGTTCAAGCTGACTCGGGCCGTACGAAAATCGTTTCACCTGGTTTGTGACTAACATCCGGCTCGGTCAGCGAAAACGCGACGTCTGCGATCTTCGATGGAGCGAGCACCTGATCCGAGGGATAATCCGGAAACGTGGCACGAAGCAGTTTCGTCTCCACGGCGCCCGGCGCGATGGCGTATACTTTGATGCCGAGCGATTCGCCTTCGTCCGCGAGCCCGCGCGTCCAACCGCTGACCCATGCTTTGGAGGCACCGTAGGCTGAGAACCCCGTGAACGTGTCAACCGACAGGACGGACGAAATGTTGATGATCACGCCGCCCTGTTGCTTGCTCATCGCCGGCCACACCGCCCGGCAGGCGTGGTACACCGCTTCGATATTGACGGATGTGAGCGACCGGAACGTCGACGGTTCGAGTTGTTCAATTGTGCAAAACGGCGCCACACCGGCGTTGTTCACCAGCACATCGATACGTCCGAACTGCTTAAGCGTCGTGGCGATGAGCGCATCGATGTCGCTCGTCGAGGAAACGTCGACCGTTTGAATGTCACAGCGACCACCGGATTGCTTGATCGTCGCCTTGACGCTCTCGAGTTCATCGACCGAGCGCGAAGCCGCCACGACTTGTGCGCCGTGAGATGCAAAGCGTTCGCAAATTGCCCGCCCAATGCCCCGACCTCCGCCAGTTACCACAACAACTTGATCACTCATTTCGTACGCTCCCGATAAAGTACGAACCATGTTCGCGATCGAAGATTATGACCCTTCGGCACGCTACCGCCGCGCGGAGTGTCTGGTCAGGTGCCAATCGGTCGCGCGCCCAGGCTCAACTATCTTCTAGGACATGTCATCCGCTGGCGATAGTGCCGCCACGATGACATCCGTCTCACCATCCGATGCGCATCGGAGTCGCGTACCCGGTACGGCGCTCGCCGTCTTCACATATCCCAACCCAACGCAGTCGCCGTGACCGCCGGATCGGCATGAGCTTGTCACGACGCCAACGCTTGAACCGGTTTCGTCTACCAGTCCCGTACCCGGCGGTAGGGGGGTCTCACCGGAAAACGCCAAGCGCATCAGTCGCCGCGCCACCACGCTGCGCGATCGCATACGTTCGACGATTTCCTGCCCGAGGTAGCACCCTTTGTTGGTGCTGACTGCGCGTTGGAACTGACCGGTCTCATCCGGAAGCGCCTCGTCGTTAATCTCGCAGCCCGATTTCGGAATGCCCGATTCGATACGCCGGGTTTCGACGGCTTCACCGCCGACGGGGACGGCGCGATGGGCTCGCGCCGGATCGGTTAGGTGTCGCCAGGCGGTCGAAGCGTCGGCGATGGGGACAAACAGTTCGACGGCGACCGGTCCGCAAAAATCCGTACGAACCAAGTCCATGTCGAGGTTGGCGATGTGGGCTCGCGTCTGGCCGAGGATCGGTAGGGTGGCGGCGTGTGGTGCACCGATTTCCGTGAGCATGGCTCGGATCCCCGTGCCCGAAAGGCCCAGTCGAACGAAGTCGTCCGTTCGGTCCGTGACGGTGACATCTTCCATGATGATGAACTTGTCCAAGTGCTCTCGGGCGAACTCGAGGAATCGTCGGTCGATATCCACGAAGATCGAATCGGCATGAACCAAGGCGTTTAGGTCGAACAGGATGCGTCCCTGCACGTTGAGCGCAAACGCATAACAGCCATCGCCGGGGAGAATGGATTTCACGTTACCGGTCGTCAGGTTGTGTAACCAGCTAGCCCGGTCCGCGCCACCGATTTCGAGCAAGGCGCGGTCAGGTCGGTCGACCAGCGCGATACCGTCCGCGAGCGCGTCGTATTCTTCGCACAGCTCGCCGAATCGCTCGATAGTTTCCATGCCATTCTCGTCCGTCGTTGCTTCGGCGGAAGCGATCAGGTTGCGTCGAAATGTCATCCAGTCAGAGACCTCTGGTCCCATGTTTACCGTGGTCAATCGATCAATCTCCTGTGGTGGTCAACGCCAAGAGCCGGTCGGAATACGCTGACATGTGCGTTCGATCTCCGCAACCAGCCAATGAAACCGTCGCATCATCGCGCGATTCATCCCGGCCCGCAAGCGTCGACGCGGATCTAGTCCCGCGCGCACAGCCACCAAGTTCAGTATGACACAAGAACGCAGTTATTGAGAATTAGAAAGTTCGAGGCAATTTCGACTCGGGTGAGGCGAGGTCCGCCGAAACGGCAGGAAACGGGGCGACGATCCGGTCTGAAGTTGGCAGCTCGTTCAGATGGTGTGGCCACGATTCGATGGCCGTAGGACGCCAGCGATACGTGCGTTTTGACCGTGAACTCAGCCCATCGACAACACGTGCCCGGAGACCTTCGGCGACACCAGCCTCGCCTAACAAGGCCGCTGTCGCCGAGACCGGGCTCTCGCTCCAGCGCGATCCGCGGAGTCGCCAAGTACGCACGCGCTCATCGTTGAGTGTGATCCGCTTGGCCGTCCGCGCCGCGATCTACTCGCGTTGTTTGAGCGGGATTCGTTCGTGCGTGCCCTCGTTTTTCTTGGCTTCGTAATCAAAGGCGTCGCCCTTCGCGATCGTCGGGCTCTGCTCATTGTGGCACGTGACGCAAGTTGACGCATCGACCTTAACCATTCCGGCCGCGTACATCTCTTCGATCTTGTATTTGCGTTTGGTTTTCAAGAGTTCCGTGTGGAGCTTGACGTACTCGCTTCCCGGGCCGTGGCACGATTCGCATCCGACGCCCTGGAGTTTCTTGGCTTTACGCACAGCTTTCTTGTCGCTTGCGTCGGGGATGAAGTAACCGCCCTCGTGGCCGAGTCCTGTGGTGTGACACTTGAGGCAGGTTTCGTCAGTCGTGTAATCTTTGTTCGGGTCGAGACCGTGCGCCTTCTTGACATCTGCGACAGCGCCGGGCTTGAGCGTATCGAAAGCCAAGCCCATTTTCGTTTTCTTCCAGCTCTTATGCTGCTTGATGTGGCACATCTTACACTTGCTCGAACCGACGTAAGCATACTTGGTCGCCTCGCCATCAGCCGTGGTCGCGAGCGCGGCCGGTAGTACGGCGGCCGCTCGTATCGTGCCGTCGGGCGGCGGGCTCGCAGCAACGCCGAACACCAATACGAACACCATCGGAATCGTCAACGCCACTACGGTCAGGCCTGTCTTCATTTGGTTCACCTTGATTGGACAACTAGGACAACTCATGCGACACGATCGCAACGATGCGATCCTGGACCACATGCGTAATTTACCGCGCGCAATCCCGCTGACAAGACAAGCAAGCCGCGTACCACGAATGAGCGCCGCTCCTTCGCCCAGCTGCGAATCTTCGCTCGGAGTGGAGAACCGGACTTCGGTTCTGTCCATGGTCGTCACGCTGAGGCCTTGGGTCTACGTCCAAAGCAAATCGAGGGTTCCAGCTTGGACGTGCGGTGGTGCGGACCAGACAAGAAAGAACATGGCTTCGCGGAACAGACGTTGTGCGGGATGGGTCGAGAGATATCCCGAACCCTTCGCCAACGTGAGGCAAGTGCTGGCCAAACGGATGACGAGGTCGTTGACGGCCACACGAATGTCCATGGCCGGAACCTCGGCATCAGGGTCGCCAAGCGCGTCGGCGGCATCGAAGAGCCGCTGGCGAACAGCTTCAAATCGATCGGGAATAGCTCCGGATAGCAAGTTCGCCGCTTGCGGGAGCGACGGCGATCGCTCGCGGACGGCCTCGAGCAACGCACTGGCCATGCCGAGCCCGACCGCTGAGACGCTAAGTGGTTTCACCGGCGATTGCAGAGCGAGCGCACGCTCGACCGGACCGCGCATCAAATGATCGCGATCGATTTCCACGCCGTCGCATCGTACTTCGCTGGTATAGCTACTGCTCAGGGCGACGAACTCCATCGGATCCGCAATCGTCAGGCCGGGCGCGTCCGTTTCAACCAATGCGAGGATTTGGTTGCCGTCGGGTAGCACGCCGCCTGTGACAATGAAATCCGCGTGTCGGGCGGCGGTCACCCACGGCATGATCCCGGTCAGTTGGAATCCGTCTCCCGATTTCGCCGCTCGCATCCCGGGTCCGGAGGTCCGCCGGGATGTGGTAAGCTGACTGATGCCGACCGTCGCAAGGCACGAGCCATCGGCGCACTTCGGAAGGACGCGGCTGGCGAGGGCTTGGTTGTCGCAATCGCCGAGTAGTTCGCAGGCCCCATCGTGCTGGGTCAGGATCAGCGCCATCGTGAGGCTCCCTGCCGCGACAGCCACATAGGTCGAAATTTGCTCGGCCGGATCGACGGCCGTGCCACCGTGGTCGGTGGCGATGACTCTTCCCCAGCAACCGGCCTCGGTCAACAGATCCACAGATCCGCCGGGCCAGGTGCGTTCGTCGCCTTTGAGTTGCCTGTCGCGTAGCTGAGTTCGTAGAGCGTTGATGTCCATCACACCGTTCCATTCGCCGGAAACCGGCATGATAGTGTCCCTACCGGGTTGCGGAAGGGTCGAGCTTTTGGGGGCCGAAATAACCCGCAGGCCCATATCGACCGATAAACTGTAGCGGGCCCAAGGTCTAGGGTCTAAGAGCGTGTTCGATAAGGGTTGCTTCGAACTGAGACGCTGGGACGAGATTCCTATCTCGTCCCTCCGATCGAGCAGGATTCCTATCCTGCGTTCGACGGCTCCGGTGTGCTGCGGGAAGGGATTCCCGCGAAGATAGGTGCGAGAAAGGATTCACGCACCAGCGGATCACAATCGAGTGGCGCTGCGGGAAGGGATTCCCGCGAAGATGGGTGCGAGAAAGGATTCACGCACTAGCGAGCGTGGATCATCGACGTTAGATCTTCGACCATGTTGCCAAGGAGTTGAACCCTTGAAACTCGTGATGCGCTATGGTGATCAAATCCTACTGGGCCTGTGCGCGACCGGTTTGATCGCCAACGTCATGTTCTCTCTCGGCGTTCGTGATCTCGTGAATTCGTTGGTCAGCGATTGCTCCGACCTCTTGCGGGCATTTTGAGAGATTTTCGTGCAGACGTTGAACGTCATCACACTATCAGCCATGGCGGCGATGTGGCTCGTCGGTTGTCGAGTCAGCTACCGCTGGTCCGCGACGTGGGGCGTGACGGAACGCGCCAGCCGGTTAGCGTTTGCGATTGCGATTCCTGCGTGCGGATTGATCGCGTCGACACATGTCGTCGCGCTGATTTCGCTTGTTGTGGGTCGTGGGCTGGTCACGCCGATTACCGTCGCCATCGCCTACGCGGCTTGGACTGTGGGCTGCGTCCGTTTAGCACCTACGGGTGAACCCGGCGCGGCGCTTGTCGAGTCACTGTCTCCGTCTGAGCGAGGTTCCATTCACCGTTGGCGGTGGGCTATATCGATCGTCGCGACGATGTACGTCGTCTTCCTGATTGATGCGCTGACGCGCTACCCTCAGGGCTATGACGCAATGTACTATCACTTTCCGGTCGCTATCCAATGGATGCGCGATCACGCATTGACGATGGTGCCGGGGATCAACTTTCTTTCGAACCCGGAGAACGGCATGATCGTGCCGTTCCTGCTGTCGTTCGTTCGCGCCGAAGTGTTGTTCCCGTTGGTTCATGTTCCCCATGTATTGCTTACGGGTGCGGCGGTGTTCGGGTTGATTCGGGCGGTGGGCGTGGGCACGTCGGGTGCGCTAGCCGGAGCAGTCCTGGCGCTGGGCATGCCGGTCGTCGCGTTTCAGGGATTCTCCGGCTACATCGACCTGTACGGCGCGTCCTTCTGGCTTACATCGCTTTTGGCGCTGACGTGGGCATCTCGTGTTGATACCGACCGCGCGCGGCGCGCGTTGTTTGTCGTCGCGGGGTTGTCCGCCGGCGTGGCACTGGGCAGCAAGACGACGCACTTAGTGCTCGTGACGTTCCTGGCGGCGGTGGCGTTCCTTGTCGAATGGACCAGAGCCCACGAGTCGCTGCCGGGTACGCGGCGGCCGATGAACAACCTTTTGCTGTTTTCGTCAGCCGTGTTGGTGTGTTCGGCATTCTGGTTTGTTCGTGGAACGGTCGAGATGGGCAACCCGTTCTACCCGCTCGGCGTTCGATTCGGCGACGTTACGCTGCTCCCCGGTACGTTTGCTGATGAGATATTTCCTATGCGACCGCTGGCCGATCGTCTGGCGCGTTGGTGGTACTACCCGTGGCGCGAGACGAAGATCGCCGGCGTCGGCTATGCATACAGCGTTAACGGCGGCATGGGGGCTGCGTTCGCAGCGTTCGTTCCGGTTGGACTTCTGGTATTGATCTGTTCCCGCGGCACATGGCGTCCGCGCACACGGGAGCAGCGCTGGCGGCTGGTCCTCTTGATGTTGTCCCTGTCGGGTGCGGTTCTGATCCTAACCGTGTTTCAAGAGATGGTGCGGTTCGTACTGCCGCTGTTGATTCTCTCCGTCGTGCCCGCGTCGGTGCTGATTGATCGCCTGTCGCGTCGGTCTCCGCGCTTGGTGACGACCATGATCACTGTGGGGCTAAGCGTTGGCGTCGCGGTGGGGGTGTACAAACCGGCCCGTGCGTGTTTGACCCGTGCTAAGAACGGGCTCTCCGATCGGCACGCCTTTTACGGCGTGCCCCGCGTTATTGACGAAACGCCGGTGGGGACTCGAATACTGAATCTCGCCGACGCGAGCATGAACTACGGTCTCATGGGCCGCGACTTCCGCAACTACGTTATCGATCCGAATGTGTGGCGCAAGGCCCTGTGTGTCGAGGGCATTTCGTCTGAGGCATTGCGGCGAAACCGCGTCGACTATGTTTATGCGTCAATCGAAGGCTCGCTCGATTGGCCGGCCGACTTGCCGGTGCGACTGGTACCCGACGATTCACTACCCGAGTGGCACGCACAGGTTGCGACGGGTCTCTTGTATCGTGTGGAGTCTAGCGAAGAGGGCATCGTCGCACGCGACCGCTCTGCTGTTCAACGGACCGCAAGCGCCGCGCCACGTCTACCGTGACAGTTCGGCAGAACAAGCGTTGCGCGGCTTACGTACTTGCCTTACCATCGGCAGTGAGGCGCCGTCGATCGCGAAGTCCTGCCACGCGCGTGTGATTCGATCCATATCCCGCATTGATACGCATTTGCACCAGGCGTGAATCTTGAGGATCAATGTCGCAACCATGGAGTTCAAGTCGAGGTTGGCGAACCGTTCTGTGGACATGGCGCCCTCCAGGGTGACCGGCGTCAACGCGCCCAGTTGGACACGCCGGTTCGCACGGTGTGTGTTAATGCCGACCCCGACGATAACCGCTTCCACCGCGCCGCGCTGCACGACCGTTTCGGTAAGAATGCCCCCGAGTTTTCCGCCGCACAACAACAGATCGTTCACCGGTTTGAGTTGTACGGAACAGCCCGTCGATTTTCTAAGAGTTTCTGCACACGCCACGCCTGCCGCCAAGGTGTACGCCGTGGTCGAATCAGCCGGGCTGTGGTTGGGAAACTCCACCACCGAGAGGTAGACGCCGACGTTGGCTGGCGACGACCACGCTCTTCCGCGGCTGCCCCGTCCAGCGGACTGCTCGCGTGCGAGAACGTAGAACGGTTTGCGGATGTCACGGCGGAGAATTTGGCGCTTGGCTTCGTCGTTGGTGGAGTCGACCATGTCGAGTTGAACGGCATCCATCGCGATTTTTGCCCTTGCGCGTCCGTGGCCTACATTGGGTATCGCGACATCGATAATTGTGTCGCAGAATGGTTCTAGTGCCTTGTCACGACTCAAGTGACGGGTTGGTCCGATCCGAGCCGCGACCCTGAGGGAGCGTTTTTGAGCTGTCACGAGCGGATTGCAAACCTCCGCTTCCTTACGGTCGCGGCTCGGTAAACCCGTCATTCCAGCTGTGACAGAGCACTAGCTGTGTGCGTTGCCTCCGACTCCGGTCGCCCCTTGACGATCCGTTGCTGTTGCCCGTAGTGTAGCCGCTCGCGAGAATTCGCGACAGGCATGGCCGGTTGGCCGTGCGTTTGGCGTCTCCGATCCGTGGAGTGGTGCGGCGCGGCACTTCTTGACGGATACGTTCAGAAGTTCGATGTTTTCTGGTTACTGACCGAAAGTAAGGTGCTCCATGATCAAGTTCGGACCCGGGAACCTACGCATCCCGCGTTTTGAGAAGCCGGTCTACGTCGTCGCCGGCGGATTGACCGATTACCGCAAGCGATACCCCGAGAAAAACTCGTCACAGCTATGCACCGAGGCGCTGCGCATGGCCGTCGAAGAGAACGACCTGAAGGTTTCTCCAGAGGAGTTTCGCCGGATGGTGAACTGGGTTGTGTATTCTCAGTTCGCCGACCATTTCGGCGACCAGCTTCTTGCGGCCTCCAAAATTCACGACTACATCGGGTTCGACCCGCTGGGGAATATCGAAGTCAAAACGGGCGGCGCTACCGGCGGTTCGTCCGTGCTTGCCGCCGCGCAGGCGGTGGCTTCGGGATACGCTACGTGCGTGCCCGTTGTGGGTTGGGAGCGCATGGACGAGGTGCCGACCAAGGTGGGCAATGCGTACATCGCCAGCGCCGCATGTAAGGACTTCGAGAGCGAACTAGGATGGATGTATGCGGCGTACTACGCGCTGATGGCCCAGCGTTACCAGCACGAAAACAAAGTGCCGCGAGAAACGCTGGCGAAGATCGCCTGCAAGAATTACGAACACGCCTGCTACTCCCCGTACTCGCAGAACCCCGGTCACTACACGGTCGAGCAGGTTCTCGAAAACGATATGGTCGCCGACCCGCTGTCGTTCCTCGAGTGTTGCGTCATGAGTGTCGGGGCGGCTGTGTTGATTTTGGCGGACGAAGAAACCGCGTATCGGATGACCGACAATCCGATGAAGCTGACGGCTATCTGTGGGGGCACGCACACCCTGCGCACCGCCGATCGGCGGAACATGCCCATCCTGCTCTTACCGAACGAGACTGAAGATACGTACAAAGACTACTTCACTGAAGAGCGAAGCGAGTGGCCGGGATTCAGTTCGTTTCTCGCGGCGAGAATGGCCGCTTATCTGGCGTACAACATGGCCGGCGTTGCCGATCCGATCGAAGACTTCGACCTGCTGGAAACGCACGATGCGTTTACGATCAGTGACGTGCAGACGTATGAAGACATCGGCTTGAGGCCATACGGTCGCGGTCGCGAGTTCATCGATTCGGGTGACGCATATATGGATGGTCGCCTGCCGACGAATCCGTCGGGCGGGCTGATTGGTACGATGCATGCGGTCGGGGCGACGGGGATTTTCCAACTCGTCGAGGTGCTTTGGCAAATGCAAAACAAGTGGGACCATTTCCACGCCGAGCCGGAACGATGGGCGAGGTATGGCAAGACGAAGCCGGAAGATTTCCGAAGTCTTCAGGTACCCAACGTCAAGCGTGCCTGTGCGATTTCCCACGCGGGAACCGGCAGTCACGTGACGTGCTCCATTATGGAAAAGCCGTAGACGAAGTACTGAGGTGCGGACGAAGAGTCCGCGATGTGATGCGAACTCAAACCGATCCGTAACGGACAGCCCGGTGATGGCTGTCGGTGGGTCGGCGCTTACGATCGGAAGGTGCATACGATGGCGATCGAACTCGATGGCACGACGGCGGAAGTCCTTAACCGCGACCCGCTGGTAATCAAGAACCTCAAGAACTGGCACCATATCCATTCGTACGGCGGATGGGGTCAGTTTTTCACCGCGCTGCTGGACAAGAAACTCATGGCGACGCGATGCACGAACCCGGAGTGCGAAGAGAAGCGCTTGTGGCTACCGCCGCGATGCGAATGCCCTGACTGTTGGCACGAAATGGAATGGGTTGAAGCCCCGCAGGTCGGCACGATCTTGACGCACAGCACGGTGCTCTATCCCGGTGCGCCGTTCCGCGCGACCATCCCCTGCCCGCTCATTAGCGTCGAGCTTGAAGGTGTATGCACAAAGTTGATGAGCTATCTGAAAGAGGGTAAGCCGGAAATCGGCATGCCTGTCAAGGCTGTGTTCAATACAGAAAAACCCACCAACACCATTCTCGATCTCGCGTGGGTACCGGCTTGACGCTATTGTGCGATTGTCTTCGATCCACACGTAGGTCGGGCTCAGCCCGACGGAATGTCATTCGGCGTTCCATGGCGTCGACGTCCATGGCCGTTGCCAATGCATCTCGATGTCGTGGAAGATTCAGCAGCTATGACGCTCGCTTACGGTGAGGGCGTTGCCCTATAGGAACTTGCCACCGCCTTGTCGCACACGTCAACATTAAGCATCCATATGCCGAAGGCATCCGAGGATACCCCGATCATGACTACGTCATCGCCGATGAACCAGCCATCAAGTCCAAACGTGCCAACAGACCAGGTGACTCCTGAATCCAACGCAATCTCGATCGATTGACTGAAGAGTGTCGGTTCGGCATTGACAATTCGGCCACCGGGCAGCGAACTGTCCAGCGACCGCGCCCAAGCCAGGTATCCATGAAGAGACTGTTCGTTGTCAATAGGTGTTCGGCATGTTTTGGCGTCTCCATCCGGCGTCAGCCCCTTTCCGGGGGGGATTGAAGCCAGGTAGGGCAGGTCGATGACCTGCCTTTACCGTTGGCAATCGTTCGCTCGCGTGATACTGTGGCGTCATGTCGACATATGTGCGATGGCGGGCGTGTGGGGCGACGTATTTCTTCACCGTGGTCACCTATCGTCGTCAACGGATTCTTTCCAGTGGGCTTTGTCGCGGGCTGCTCCGACGGGCGTTCGTCTCCGTCCGAAAGCGTCTTCCGTTCGAGATCGGGCCCTGCGTTCTATTGCCGGATCATCTACACTGCATTTGGACGCTTCCGGCGGACGATGACGACTTTCCTGAACGATGGCGACAGATCAAGGGACGGTTCACGCACGACTACCTAGCGCAAGGCGGTCGCGATTGGGATGTGACCGAACAGCAGCGGTCGCAACAACGCCGAGGCGTCTGGCAGCCCCGCTATTGGGAACACCGGATTCGGGACGAAATCGAATACGATCGGTATCGTGATTACATTCACCTTAATCCGGTCAAGCACGGATACGTCGATCGGCCCGAGTCGTGGCCGTGGTCGAGTTTTCATCGTCACGTCAGGCTGGGCTGGCTTGATCCGAATTGGCCCGGATCGAGTGCGATCGACCTGCCCAACATTGACGACTGATCGTCGACCACGGGATAGGCAGGTCATTGACCTGCCCTACCGGGCTCTCAAGACGCTTGGATGGCCCTGATGAAGGACGCAAAACCCTAGGATGCTCAAGATGGATTACCTGGAACTATGGACCAATTCGCTGACACAATGTGGGTTTTGCAGTTTTGAATCAGTACTACGTGCGGAAGAGACCTTTACGCGTGTCACTGGTGGAATGTCCTTGTATGCTTCCGTGAAGATTTGCCTAAGGCCAGACGAGCGTTTTGGCCTTTCACTTGCTCTCGATGATTTGAAGAAAGAACGGATGACCTCCGAGGGATGGCATAACTCAGTTATGTTTGGAGTATTGGATATCTTCTTGGTTCGTCCATTGCGTTCAATTGGACCATTTCATTTAACAATAGAAGATGTAGACTACCATGAAGTGGATTCGTGGCCCATTGCATTTCGTAAGGCTTCGAGGCTGGCTGCGGAGACCTGCCTAGCTCAATTGCGGTAGTCGGGGAGGAGTCTTTCTCCATAGGTTGCAACCGTGTAGGGCGGACGCGCTTCTGGACTCTGAGAAGTAGCGCCGCAGCTACAAGGTCGCGCCATTGGGTTAGCTCACGCATTGCTCAGCTCATCACGCAATTTTCCTGCGGAGCCTTCGACAAATCCAAACGCACCAAATACCGTTACGGCACACAGAACTCCGGTGGCCAGGGTGGTACTTGATCGCTCGACGTCCTGGGCAACTGGAGCAACTTAACGCGTTACACTGCGGATGGCGTACCCGGTTACGACTCCTCCGCCGACACGCTGCTGAGGGCGACCGCCCACAACACCGACGGCGCCAACCGCATCACATCGGTCACGTCCGGGGGGAACACAGACAGCTACGTCTACGACGGCGACGGCAACCTGACCAACGACGGCGAGCTATCCTACGGCTACGACTTGTTCGGACGCCTTGCGGCCGTCTCTCGGATTATAACCGGCGGCTCGGAAGCCGTCGGCCGCTACCACTACGACGCCCTCGGTCGGCGCATTCGCAAGACGGTGGAGAACAGTGGTGTCCTCGACACGCTGGGCGACGGCGAGTGCTATTACTACGACGGCCACAGAGTCATCGACTATCGCCGAATCGTCGCGTCGTCGTCGACGCCGACACAGGGCGGCATTGATAACTGCGCCAACGACACCGGAACCAGCGAGGAAAGCGCGGGCACAAGCGGAGGCGGTAGCCCTCCCGGCGGCGGTCCGGTCGGGAAGAGCGTAGTCTCCACGGACGGCGCGTCACAGTCACCCACCAAGAAAGACTCGTACACCGATCCCGCGGTCGGTCAATACAACAGCGGCGTGGTCCAACTGACCAAGGACAAGGTCGGTCCGGGCAAACCCGTCATCTGAGTCGCGACAAAGCACCAGCAGTAGTCCGATCGCACAAATGCGGTACAATCACTCTTGCGCAGAGCCGGTGCGCTGTCGAGGCACGCCAGGCCGGGTATGGTTTCGGCAACGCATCTGCCGACGCAGGTGTGCCTAGTTCATGCTACGAATCGGTTCCCGACGTTACTGCGTCGCGCGTCATCAGGTAAATTGCGAATGCATGGGCCAGACACGATCCGATGTAACGATTTGCAGGTTGCGGAAGGGTTCGAGCGCACGCTGCGCGATCAAAAGATCGCTTCGCTCGATGCCTTGTTTGCCATCCCCAACGACGGCGATCTCAGCAAGCCCGGCTTGGAGAGATGGCGCGAGCGCATACGCATCGAGCTCGATCACGATGGCCGCACGTGCGTGTTCTTTCTCAAACGGTTTGATGCACCGCCACGCACCGCGCGGCGCGAAGTGCGCCGTTGTGGTCAAGCGGTGCGATCCGTGGGCGGCATGGAATTCGGATGGATGGTCCGCTTGGCTAAGGACGGAATTGCCTGCCCCGCGCCCGTTGCCCTTGGCGAAGAGTTCGTCGGCCAGACGGAGCGGCGGAGTGCGGTGTTGATGCAGTCGGTTCCCGGTGACTCATTGGAACGACTGGTCGCCGAGGGTGGCGAGTCGGTGGCGTCGACGATGCGCACGCTTATCGAGCCGCTGGCTGATATGATCGGGCGGTTCCATCGGACGGGCTATGCACACCGCGATCTATACCTCGCGCATATTTTTTACGATCCGACAGCCACGTGTGCGTCGTCGCTGCATCTGATTGATTTACAGCGCGTGATTCGCCCGCGCTTCCGCGCGATGCGCTGGGTCGTCAAAGATATCGCCGCTCTTAACTTCTCTACGCCGGTGGGTCTCGTTTCGCGTACGGATCGAATGCGGTGGTTGACGCGATATCTAGGGACTCGGAAGTTGGGGGCGGTAGGTCGTCGACTGGCGTATCGGATCATCGGTAAGACCGAGCGAATCGCGCGTCGTGAAGCGCGCCGGACTGCCCGCATGGCTCGGAGGGCGAGCCGGTGAAGGTCGCGCTGATTTCAGAATGGATCGATCCCTGGCGCGGCGGTGCGGAGACGTCCACCTTGCAATTCCTGCATCATCTGATGGATCGCGGCACGGAGGTCCACCTGTTCACGCGGAGTCGCCCGTCGCCCACGCCTACTCTGCACGTTCACAACATCGGCGGTGCAGCCATGTCGCGCACGCGGCGAAGCGTCACGTTTGCCCACCGCGTAGCCCGATTGGTTCGTCAGGACCGCTACGACGTGATCCACGCGATCTCGCCCTGCACCTGCGCCGACATCTATCAGCCGCGCGGCGGTACGGTTGCGGAATCCATCGAACGCAACCTGGCCCTCATCGGAAGTGGACCGAGGCGACTTATCAAGCGATACGCCAACCGGTTGAACTTCAAGCAGCGATATTCGCTGATCATGGAGCGGGCGATTTTCGGAGGCGGCGTACCGATCATCGTCGCCATATCCGACTACGTGACCGATCAGTTACGTCGTCACTACGACGTCCCGCAATCCGCAATCCGCAAGATTTACAACGGCGTCAATCCCGACGACACCGACCCGGAGGAGCGCCGCCGTCATCGTGAGGCGGTTCGTCGAGAATACGACATCGCCGACGATCACTGCTTGGTCTTGCTGATCGCCCACAATTTTCGGCTCAAGGGGCTGCCCACGTGGATCGACGCTTTGGCGCGGATCAATCGGCAGGGCGTTTCTGATGTCCGATCGTTGGTGATCGGCAAGGGGGATTCTCTACGGTGGCAGCGCCAGGCCGAACGGATTGGCGTGGCTGATTTCGTGACGTTTACCGGACCAAGCGATCGCATCCCGACCATGCTTCACGCCGGCGACGTGCTCGTTCATCCAACTTACTACGACCCGTGTAGCCGCGTCGTGCTGGAGGCGATGGCCTCTGGGCTTGCGTGTGTCACGACTCGATGGGACGGAGCGTCCGAAATGATTTCCGACGGCGATAATGGCTATGTTTTGGATGATAGCGACGACGTTCAAGGGCTCGCAGATCGTGTGATAAGTCTCCATGATACCGCGAACCGCGTACGAATCGGCACCGCCGCCCGCGCGATCGCCGATCGCGTGAGCATGGCCCGTCACGCTGAACAAATGTTAGCGCTCTACGACGAGGTGGCCGAGGGGAAGGTCGGCGCGTCGTGATGTGGCCGACGGCAGCGGGGCGAGACCGGCTCTTCCGATTCGCGCCGCGACCGTGAGGGAGCGTATTCAAGCTGTTGCGACCGGATTTCAAACGTCCGCTTCCTTACGGGCGCGGCTCGGTACATTCGTCATTACGGGTGCGCCTCAGAAAACTCGACATTCGATGTGTGACAGAGCATTGGGATTGTGCAAAGCACCGTCTTGACGTGTAGTGCTCTTCGTTGGCGAGGCGGGCGGGGAAGATTATGGGGCTGTTGCCGTGTTGACCCGGACGACGAATCTTGTCATCGGGGGTTCCAGAATCCACGAAGTTGGGTATCGTTCCACGGTCGTACGGGACGTCCGGGTCAAGGCCAAAGAAGCGGAAGGGCGTCGACTCGGGAGCAGTCGGCTGTGCCTTGGCCAAGACCAAAACAAGTAGGCTCTTGAACCTGTGAGTTCTTTTCGATTATGCTGCATGAAAGAGGGGTCTTCGTGCCGATTGGAGTATGCACGAGAGATTGTGCATCCGGCTGCCTAGAATCCCTTGGACTTGTACTCGTAGGAAGATCGAGTAGCGCAAGGATATGACACAGCAGACCACGCAGTTGCAGGTGTTGGTACTAGGCCACCCGGAGTGGAGCGACGATGTTCCACGATGGCTTGGTGAGACAGCCACGCTGCACCATGTTGATACCGTCGAGCAGGCGTTGGAGTCGCTGCAAACTGGGTCGTTCGATACGATTTTAGTTCGGGCGACTGATTTCGCATCGTTCCAGGGCTTGCACGTAACACGTCAGGCTGCTGCCATCATCGATAGTGTCAGTCAGGCCATCGGCATTGTCGGGAAATCCGGCGTGTTGGATTGGGCCAACCCCAAACTTCTTTCCCTCCCGGACGATGTTCGTGACCGCATTTGCACGCATGCTTTGGAAACATTCTCGTGGGCTCAGGATCAGTCGCAGACCGGTTCGCCGGATTTGCGCGGGCGTCGGTTTACGTTCACGGTCGCGTCAGGGCAAAGTTTCGCCATGATGGCTACGCCGGTTACCGACCTACACAACCGTGTGACCGAAGTCGCCGCCGTAGTTTGGGACACGGCCAACACGTCGGGGCTTCAAGAAAAGATCGACGCCATCGACGAAGCCGGTCGCGAGTTGTTAAGCTTGGACTCCGCACAGTTCGCCCGTCTCGATGCCCAGGAACGGCTTGCTCTTCTTGAGCAAAAGATACTCCGCTGCACGCGTGACGTCTTGCACTTTGACAATTTCGAAATCCGCGTGCTGGAAAAGGATTCCGGTCGACTGGAGTTGGCGCTTTGCGCCGGAATGCCAGCCGAAGCCGGTCAAATCGAACTGTACGCATCAACCAAAGACAACGGCATCTGCGGATATGTCGCCGCACGCCAACGCAGTTACATCTGTCCCGACGCGCAGGCTGACAAGCGTTACCTCCGAGGCATTGAGGGGGCGCTCTCGTCCCTGACCGTGCCGCTCGTGTTCCAGGGCAAGGTAGTTGGCGTCGCCAACTACGAGAATGCCAAGCTTGCTGCGTTCACTGAGGACGATCGACAATTCGCGGAAATCTTCGCCCGCTACGTCGTGCTCGCACTGCACTTGCTCGAATTGCTCGCCACGGAGCGGCACACGACGACCGGGCGGGTTGGTGATGACGTCTTGAGTGGGATTACCGCGCCGGTGAACGATATTCTAACGGATATCGAGACACTCGTTGAGGACTACATTGGCCACGACGACCTTCGGCATCGTCTGCGTACGGTTTCCGAGAACGCCGTCAAAATTCGGGAGACGGTGAAAGAGTTGACTTCGCCCCAGATCGGGCTCGTTGGGATTCCGTCGCGGCGTACCAAGAAGCGTGACCCCGTCCTCGCCGGGAAGCGCGTGCTCGTCGCCGACGACGAAGCCATGCTTCGCGATACCGTGCGGGACGTACTGACCGGATATGGCTGTCGTGTGTGTACTGCTGAGGATGGGTCGGTGGCCATCGGTCGTCTTGCCGACCAAGCGTTCGATCTGGTCATCAGCGATATTCGAATGCCGCTCAAGAGCGGTTACGAAGTGTTCGCCGCCGCCAAAGAAGCCAACCCCAACACACCGGTCATCTTGACGACCGGTTTCGGATATGACCCGAATCACTCGATCATCCGCGCTCGTCGAGAAGGGTTGGCGGCCGTGCTGTTCAAGCCGTTCAAAGTCGATCAGCTACTCAACGAAATTCGCAACGCCTTAGATCCCGCATCATAGTCCGATCCGTTCCACGAAACACCGATCGATCCTAGCCTGATGTTGATCAAGTGTGGCACCGGCTTCCAGCCCGTGATCCATTGGCGATTTTCCCCCGTGCGACCGGGAGGTATTTGACGCCTAGTTCGACATACTGTGTGATCCTTGGTCCACCATTGGTCGAGCGTGGTGCGCTTGCGTAGGCCGACCGTTCATCGCGTCATCGCGCGGCCTCTACACCGCGTGCGACCGATAGGCCTACACATTGTGACGCCACCGTTACTACATCGTATGACAGGTGTTCGGCGTCGGTTGCGTCTTCTCTTTCACACCGGTACATTGCGGCGTTGCTGTTCTTGATGATTATTCCAAAGCGGAGGCTGTTCTTACGATGAGCGTAACGGCGGTAGATGTGAAACTAATCGGGCAGCAGGTGGCCGAGGCCAGCGAACCGTTTTCGCGGCTTCTCGAACAAATGCACCGTGTGATCGTGGGGCAGGACGAACTACTTCATCGAATGCTTATCGGCCTGCTTTCCAACGGGCATATTCTCATCGAAGGCGTTCCCGGCTTGGCCAAGACGACGGCGGTGGCTTGCCTCGCCAAGGGAATCGCCACGGGGTTCCAGCGTCTTCAGTTTACGCCCGACCTGTTGCCGGCGGACCTGCTCGGCACACTGATCTATCGCCCTGCGGACGGCGAGTTCGTCGTGCAGAAAGGCCCCATTTTCTCGAACATCATCTTGGCGGACGAAATCAACCGGGCGCCGGCCAAGGTTCAGTCGGCGCTGCTCGAAGCCATGCAAGAGCGACAGGTGACCATCGGCAAGGAGACTTTTCCTCTCGACGATCCGTTCCTTGTGCTCGCAACGCAAAACCCGATCGAACAGGAGGGTACCTATCCTCTTCCCGAAGCACAGATGGATCGGTTCATGCTGAAGCTCGTGGTTGGGTACCCGTCCAAAGAAGACGAGCGGTGCATTCTGGATCGAATGGCTGTCACGAAGCCAGAGCTCGAGGTCGACGCGGTGACGTCGCCGGAAGATATTCGCAGCGCGCGACGAATTGTCGACAGCATCTACATCGACGACAAGATCAAGGACTACATCGTCGATCTGACCTTCGCCACGCGCGAGCCGGCGGCGTATCAACTGCCTATTGCGGATTGGATTCAGTACGGCGCATCGCCCCGGGCGACGCTGGCCATGACCATCGGTGCGAAGGCGTCGGCCTTCCTCGCCGGACGCGGATACGTCACGCCGCAAGACGTCAAGACCATCGCCATGGATGTCCTGCGGCACCGCGTCATTGTTACGTACGAAGCGGAGGCGGAAGAGAAGACATCGGAAGACGTAGTGTCTGCTGTGCTTGACCACGTACCCGTGCCGTAAGCGTCGACATTACGACGTTTCGTTCTATCGTTTCGCCCGTACTTCGAAGTTTCCAGCCATCACGATGATCCCAAGAGAACTCCTAAAGAAGGTTCGTCAGATTCAGATTCGCACCGCGCGGGTGGTGAACGATGTGCTTGCGGGCCAGTATCATTCCGCCTTTCGCGGTCGGGGGATGGAGTTCGAGGAGGTCTGTCCTTACGTTGTGGGCGACGACGTGCGGCTGATCGATTGGAACGTCTCGGCCCGGTACGGTGAGCCGTTCATCAAGAAGTTCCGAGAGGAACGCGAGCTGACGGTCATGCTTGTTGTCGACGCGAGTCGATCCGGATTGTTCGGAAGTTCGCGCCAGTTCAAGCTCGACGTGGCGGCCGAACTGTGCGCCGTGCTCGCATTCTCCGCCATCCGCAGCAACGACAACGTCGGGTTGATCCTGTTTTCTGACCAAGTGGAGAAGTACGTCCCAGCTAAGAAGGGTACACAGCACGTGTTGCGTATCATTCGCGAGCTACTGTTCCACGAGCCGGTGGGGAAGGGTACGGACATTGCCGAAGCCATCGCCTTTCTCAACCGCATCACGACGCGCAAGTCCGTCTGTTTTCTGGTGAGCGATTTTCTCGACGATGGCTTTGAACCCGCGCTACGCATCGCCCGCCGCCGTCACGATTTGATACCTATCATTATCACGGACCCGCGCGAGAAGACCCTGCCCAACGTCGGGTTCGTAGAATTGCAGGACGCCGAGACCGGCGAACTCACGCTGGTCGACACGTCAAGCCGGTCGCTGCGTCGCCGATACGAATCGCTGACCGCAAACGCGGCGAGCGCACGAGAGACCATGTTCCGCCGAATGGACACCGAGACCATCGAGGTGCATACCGATCAGTCGTACGTGGATCCACTCGTGAAGTTCTTTCACAAGAGGGAGCGGCGACGATGAGTCGACGCGAAGACCGATGAGCAAGCACGCTAACGGCGAGTTTGGAAACGACGCCGTCGTGGGGTGCCATGCCCAAGCCGAAGGCGCGGGCATGTATCGACCCACGCAGGAGATGGCCGCGCTGCGCTTGACCATGGCATTCACCGCTCGTAATCGCGGCATCGGCAGATATCGCTGTGTGATGCGCTCCGGTTTCGTGGCCATGTTCGCGGCGCTGCTCAGCCTCGTCGTTTCAAGTTCCGGGTGCAGCAGCGTGTCCCAGACAAAGGAGACGCCGACATCAGGCGACGCCGTTCTGCGCACGGCGGAGGAAGGCCCGGTCTCGATCAAGCTGGAAGCCGGTCGCGAAGCGCCGACTATGGACGTCCCTCTGCATATCGAACTCGAAATCATCGCCGAGGACGGCGTCACGGTAGACGAACCAGCCTACGATCGCGCCCTGCGCGAGGGTGATCGCCAGTTCGAATACAGCGTTGCCGAATCCAAGCGTGAAGTGGCTGTGCCGACCGGGGACGGAAGACTTCGATGGCGCTACGTCTACGACCTCGACTTCTCGCTACCGGGAGACTATGAACTCCCACCCTTCGAGGTGTCATTCGTCGACATTCGCGAGGGCGTTGGCGACGACGCTGTGCCCCCCGAGTCGCAAACAGTCAGCACGACACCGATTGCGGTCGTGGTGGACGATACGCACGCCGCGCCGCTATCGGAAGAAGAGCTTCGCCACATCACCCGCCTCGATCCGGTCGAGCTGCCTGCGGTCTGGTCGCGCTGGTGGTGGATCGCGCCCCCCGTCGCGATTGTGCTTGCGGTGATTGGTGTACTACTGCTCCGCCGTGCCCGTCGCCGAAAGGGTGAATATGTCGAGGTTGAACCCGCGGACGTATGGGCTAGGCGACATCTGGCGATACTGATCGCTGACGACTTGATCGCTCAGCGAAAGGTCCAAGCCTACTACTATAGAATAAGCGACATTGTACGCGGATACATCGAGCGGCGTTTCGCCGTCTCCGCGCCGGAAATGACCACGGAGGAGTTTCTCGAGGCCGCCGGTCGGGACCATCGCTTCGCATCGGGTGTGGCTGACGAGCTTGATGGGTTCCTTACCGCATGTGACATGGTCAAGTACGCCCGTCATGAACCCGGTCAAGACGAGGCCAACCAGATGCTCAAGGCTACTCAGCACTTCATTGAGAAGACCCGGCAGCGCTTCGTTGCAAGCGAAGATGGCGACCACGCGGTCGGGGAGCGTGCGGCGTGATCGACTGGTTGAACAGCCACTTTCTCCCCGGTCCGCTCTTCGGATGGTGGTGTCTCATCAGCGCCGCCCTGATTCCCGTCGTGTGGATTCGCGCCGGTCTGCGCCGTCGCCCCGCGATCAGATTCAGCTCGACTCGGCTGGTGGGGATGCTGCCGAAGACGTGGGCGCACCGGGGTCGATTCCTTCTTCCGCTTCTACGTAGTGCAGCTATTGTGGCACTCATCGTCGCCCTCGCGAGGCCTCAGTCCGCCGGTTCTTACGAAGACCTGAAGGAGGGCATCGCCATTCAGATGGTGCTCGACGTGTCGGGCAGTATGCGTGAGGACGACTTTGTGCTTGACGGTCGCCGAGCGCGCAGGCTTGACGCCGTCAAGAAAGTGTTCAACGACTTCGTTCTTGGGGGCGATGGCGCCGCCGGACGCGACAACGACTTGATCGGGATGACCACCTTCGCCATGTACGCCGATACGCCCTGTCCGCTCACCCTTGATCACGGCAGTCTCAGCGACCTACTCGCGCAAACGGACATCCCGGGTTGGGTCGATGGCCAACAGATTCGTGAAGATCCGGAAGCGGGTTTCACCGCGCTCGGCGACGCGATCATTCGGGCCACGGACGACCTTCGCCGTGCGGGCGAGCAGGCCATCGAGGGCGTCCCGGGCGCGGAAGCAGCTCGAAGTCGGGTGATGATTCTGCTTACCGACGGTGCGGACAACCCCCCGAAAACACAGGGTACGCCGCCGCCCGACCCACTCGACGCCGCGCGCGTGGCTGCGACGTTGGGGATCAAGGTGTATACGATCGGTGCCGTCGGCTCGTCCCCGGTTCGGCGATCTTTTTTTCAACAAGCGCCGCAGGTTAACGAGCCAATGCTAAGGGAAATCGCCGGACTCACCGGAGGTACGTACTTTCGAGCCACCGATACCAACTCGTTGGTGACCATCTATGACGAAATCGACCGCCTCGAGCGCCGCCGCACGGGGGAGCGTTCGTTTCAGGACAATACCGAGGGCGCGAGGTTGGCGATGCTCGTGGGGCTCGCGTTGCTCATGCTCGAACTTACGTTGACGCACACGAGGTTTCGAACGATTCCATGAAATCCCGCGTACTCTATCCTATGAGCCATTGGTTTGCTTGGGCTGTGCTCGTTCCGATTGCGTTGATCGTAATCGGCGTGCTCGCGTTCATGTCGGTCGATCGCGCCGACCTGAAGTTCGATAACCCGAAACTCTGGTGGGTTGCGTCGATAGGACCGCTCGCTGGTATGGTTGTCCTCTACGGCGTGATTCGCCGACGGCGTGCGCTCAGTGGCTTCGCTTCGGCGGAGCTTGCGCCCCTGCTCGCATCGCATATGAACCCACCCATGCAGTCACTGCGACAGGGCCTCTTTGTGATCGCGCTCACGTTGATCGCCGCGGGCGTCATCGGTCCGCGATGGGGCTTGTACCTGGAAGAGCAGAGAGTGTACGGCGTGGATATCGTGGTCGCGCTCGACGTGTCTCGATCGATGTTGGCCGAAGACGTCGCCCCCAATCGACTGGCGCGCGCGAAAGAGAGCATCCGTCAGCAGTTGATCGAACGGGCAGTGTTCCAACGGGCCAACAGAATGGCACTCATGGCCTTCGCCGGATCGACATCGCTTCGCCTGCCGCTCACGACGGACCACTTGGCGTTCAAGTCGAAACTTCAGGCGCTACACGTCGGTAGCGCGCCGCGCGGCGGAACAGCCATCGCCAGAGCAATCGAAACGGCCACGGATTTGTTCGCCAAGTCGCCGCCCGATGCGTCGCGCATCTTGCTGTTGTTGACCGACGGCGAGGATCATGAGGGCGACCCGGTGGAAGCGGCGCGGATTGCCTATGAGGAACACAACATTCATACGTACACGGTGGGCGTGGGCGATGCAGCCCGAACGGTTGGTGTCCAGGTTCCCGTTGACGGCGCCGGTTCGCACAAGCCCCTGTTGCACGACGGACAAATCGTCTTTTCAAAGCTCCACGAAGCCGAGTTGATCAAGACGGCACAGGCGGGTGGTGGTCAATATGCCCCCATCGGACAGTTTCACCGTTTGGTTGACGCGATGGCTGCGATGCGAACGGCCGAGTTGGCCACGGAAACGAGGGTTCGCCACAAACCTCAGTATCAATGGTTCATCGCCGCGGCGTTGATCCTTCTGGCGATGGAAACGATGATGTCGGATCGAAGGAAATCCGTATCGACGCTGCCGCAACGTGTCTGGCAGCAGGAGGTGTCATCATGAGCCGAACAGGAGCACGACGGATGAGGCAGAACCCGCGTCGATCCGATTCCCCAACACCGCTGAGGAATGATCCGCTGGGACGTTATTCCAATCTCGTCCCATCCGCATTGCTGGGACGTGATTCCCATCTCGTCCCAACCGCCTTCAATAAAGTGAAGCGTCCCGTGGATATGGATGCGCGTACGGAGAGGTGCGAGAAAGGATTCACGCACCAGCTTGTTGGCTGTACACGCGAGAAAGGATTCACGCACCAGCTAATACGGTTGGTCGCAGGTGTCTGCCTCTTGTGTGCATCTGTGCGTGCCCAAGACTCAAACGGTGCCTCGCCGCTCGGTGCGACTTCGCCCGCCGGCCACCCCACGAATCCTAGCGGCGCCTCACCGACGTCCGAGTCCGTACATCTCGACGGCGATTTCGCCAAGCTCAGTGCCCCCCAAGCTGTCAGCAAAGGTAACGAGAACTTGCTCGCTGGTGACACCGACTTGGCGCTTCAAGCCTACGAATACGCGGAGCGACTCCGTCCCGACAGTCGAGAAATCGCCTTCTCCAAAGGCTTGGCGCACTATGAACGCGGCGAATTCGACGAAGCACGTGATGCGTTCCGGCGTGTGGCGGGTGCTGACCAAGATGAATTGGCGACCGACGCAAAATACAGCTTGGCTACTTGCGACCATGCCGAGGCACTCCAGAACCTGGACAACCCGGAGTTGGCGATTGAGCGGTTCGAGAGCGCGATGCGACAGTATCACGACGTGCTGGCCAATCATCCGAACCACAAACCGGCTCGCGACGCCAACTACAAAGCTGCCTCCATGTGGCGACAGATCAAGCGGCAACAAAAGGAAGAGCAGAAGAAGCAAGACAGCGACGAAAACAAGGACGAAGACAAGAAAGACAAGAAAGACAAAGACGACCAAAAACAAGAGTCCGACAAACAGGATAAGAACGACGAGAAGAACCAAGACAAGAAAGATCAAGAACAACAGCAACGCGACGAGCAGAAGGCGGACAAGCAGGAACAACAGAAGGAACAGTCCGCCGAGCAGAAGGAGGAACGCGTCTCGCGCGAGCAGGCCGAGCGTAAGCTGCGCGAGATGGTGCAGGCCATGCGCGAACGCGAGAAGAAGCGCGCGGAGAAAGTACAGCTTGTCCCTGTCCGCCGCGTTGAGAAAGATTGGTAATGTCGGCCGGTGTTACCAAGATCATCGCCGGCGTCGTTGCGCTGGTCGCCTCGACCGCGATGGCGCAGGACCCGCAGGTGCGGCTTGAGTTACCGACCAATTTCTTGGAAGTTGGTGAAACGATCAACGTCCAGCTCGCGTGCATCAACACCGGCAAACCAGACACACCACAAACTGACATCCCTGATGGACTAAGCCTCAAGCTGGTCAACAGCACGCCCTCCATGAGCTCGTTCACTGAAATCATCAACGGGCGCCGATCGCAGCGACTCACCTACACATACGTGCTGCAGCTTAGCGCTCAGCGCGTGGGCACCTACATGCTCGGCCCAATATCCGTGGGCGCTAGCGGTCGATCGTATCAATCACAGGCTGAGCGCATCGTCGTGCGCCGCACGGTTCAGTCGAACAAGCCCCAAGCAGATCGCATCATTTATGCAAGCGTCGAGGCGCATCCACGATCGCTCTACGTCACGGAGACGGTATCAGCGACGCTGACCTTCGGCATTCGCAAGGTCGTCATCGGCGGACGAAGCATTGCGATGGACCTTCTGCGTCAGGTGTTGGACTTGCGGTCGTCGCAACTGTCCGTTTTTCAGAACGGGCAGGCCACCACCAGCGAGCGATGGCTTACGGATAGCAACGGCCAGCGACACCGCTACACCATCTACCGCGTCACGAAAACGATTCGCACTGAAGAGGCGGGCGAGCTACTCATCGGTCCCGTGTTTTTCGTCGCGAACTACCCGACAGCCGTTCGGCGTGGTTTTTTCGGTAGAAATGAAGTTTCCATGAGTCGCCGAGAGGTCGCCCGCGCCGAGGCGATCGTGATTGAGGTCAAAAGCCCGCCGGAAAAGGGTCGCCCCGCAGACTACACAGGCGCTATCGGTCGCTTCAATCTAAGGGTCACGGCGAAGCCCACGCGCGTAGAGCAGGGTCAACCGATCACACTTACGATAAGCCTTAGCGGAAGTTCCATGGACGGCGTGGCCGGTCCCGACCTTGCAAAACAACCACAACTCGCCAGCCGCTTCGATTTCACCAAGGACGAACTCGTCGGAGACGTGGAGGGAAGGGCGAAGGTCTTTCGCCGCGCCGTCTTCCCTAAGCAAGTTGGCGAGCAGACCATCCCGCCCATTTCCTGGTCGCACTTCGATCCGAGAGCGGAGGCGTATGTGACGTTGACCAGCGATCCGATTGCCATCTCCGTCGATCCACCGCCGGACGACGGCACGACGGTCTTCACCGCCGAGGCGCCGGAGGCTGCGTCGAAGGGGACCGCGCTCACCGTGCTTACCGGAGGAATCTCACCGAACTTTACCGACGCCGAGGCCGTCCTCGCCAACCAAGCATTCGCATTGACGCCGCCGTGGCTCACGTCGCTACTTGCGGCTCCGATGATTTGGATGGTGGTAGCCCTAACGACAAGACACCGGGCTAGGTTGAAGACGGATTCCAGTTTCGCGCGGCGCAGCGGCGCGTCCCGTCGCGCGCACCGATCGATCAAGCTGGCCATTCGTGGCGCGGGCGATCACGAGCAGTTGCACGGCTTGGCCGAAGCAATGACCAACTACGTGGCCGATCGATTCGGTCTGGGGTCGGGCACGCTTACGCCATCCGAGGTCCGAACTACGCTAGCCAGCCACCGATTCTCAGAAGCGGTCGCTGCGCAGATTGTAGAATTCCTTGAAAACTGCGACGCGTCGCGCTATGCGCCCGGCGCCGGAGAGGACGTGTCGCCGAAGCAATACGCGACGCGTGTTCGAACATGGATCAAGAAAATCGAGAAACATCGCTCATGACTAAACGCGCCATCATACTTGCGCTGGCGGCGCTGCTTCCTCTTGTCAGTGCGTCCGTCGCTGATGACCGCGTGCTACTCGCGCTCGCGCCCGATCGCGACGTGTTCGCGCAGGCGCTGGCCGACTTCGACGAGGCCCAGGAAATTCAAGCGGACAAGCCGGATCGTGCAAGGAGGCTTTTCCGCCAAGCTGCACAGCGATTTCAAAGTATCGTCAGCGGTGGCGTGGTCAACGGTCGACTGGAATACAACCTGGCCAACAGTTACCTACAAGCCGGCGATCTGGGTCGAGCGATTCTCCACTATCGCCGCGCCGAAAGGCTCATCCCTCAAAACCACATGCTCGTCGAAAACCTTAAGGTGGCACGCCAGCGTTGCCTTACAACAATCCAACGAACACGCCGAAGCACTGTTATCAGGAGCGTGTTTTTCTGGCACTTCCAGACTTCGCTCTCGGGGCGAATGAAGACCGCCGTCGCGGCTTACCTGTTGTTCTGGTTGCTCCTGACCCTACGAAGTTTCGTCCCGTCGCGATCGATTGCGATACTCGCGATTTCGATGGCGGTTGTGGCTACGGCTTCGACGATATCGGTGGCGTCTTCTCGATGGTCGGATCGCAACGCGCCCGAGGGCGTGGTCACGAGCTTGGACGTTGTGGTCTACAAGGGACCGGGAACGGGTTGGCAGCGTAAGTTCGAGCAGCCGCTACAGCCCGGCGTGGAGTTTGTCTTACAAGAAACGACAAACGGAGATTGGTGGGAGCTGACGCTGGCTGACGGCAAGAGCGGGTGGATCGAAGCGCGTCACGCCGAGTTGATTTCGCCATCCAATCGGTAGCGGCCGGTGCGCGCGTGTTGAGGAGACGCAATAGCGACGGAACGCGCTGCAGCAGGGTGCGTGAGGCGTTCGGCGGTATGGATGCGCCTGATCAGAGCCACGACCGTGAGGGAGTGGTTGAATGGCACGCGTGCATTGAGCCATTTCCGTATGAATCGGCCGTTCCGCACGGCGACTCATAGATCCGCCGATTTCGTCACGCACCCGCTGCAGCGGGTGTGTGACAGATTATGCGGGTCGTTCAACAACCACGTTGAAGGCGGCACGCCCTGTCAGAGCTGTGGCGCAAGCCCACAGACATGATACGAACGAGCACAGCGCTTCGTCGATACCAGACCCGTCACAGGGCTCGCGCCCTGTTCTCTGATAAATGCCGCCGATTCTGTCATGCACCCCGCTGCAGCAGGCCAACCCAAATAGCGCTTGCTTTGGGCGTACACGACGGCGTATGATGGACGACAGTCGATGGATCGGGCCAAACTCGTCGGGCACAGTTACACAGACGGACATCGGCATGATCGCAGACTACGGATCGGTATCGCCACACGCGGCCACGGACCCTGTATGATCTGGAAAATCCTAGCCATCGCGTCACTCGTCGGGCTGCCTTACAGCATTTCAATGTGGCACAAGAGCCACAACGAACCCGAATGGTATCGCTACGACGTGACGCTCGACAAGTCGCTCTGGATCTACTTGAAGGACGGTCGTTGCGGGTTGGAATTGTTGAGTCTGCCCACCAAGACCGCGTCGGCTACCGAGTTTCGCAGCCGACTCGACTATGAACCCGCGCCCATCAAGAGTTCGTTTTTTCTAAGTACCAACCGTAGCGGTCCCTATCGCCGGACCTGGTTGGTGTTCCCCTTCTGGTTCAGCACGTTCTCGCTTTCCCTACTCTGCATCGTTCCCGTCGTTCGCGGTCCATTCCGCAGGCGGTGGCGAACCCACTACGGACTTTGTGTCGAGTGTGGTTACGATCTACGCGGCAACCGAAGCAATCGCTGTCCGGAGTGCGGCACGAGGTTCTCTCCGCAAGCCGCCAAAGCCTCCCAACACCGCCGGCCAACCGTCATCGATTGACGGGGTCGTCTTGTCTGCGCAATCCTTGACTCCCACGCCTGCTCTACTATCCTTCGGTCTTGGATAATTCTGGACGTCAAGTGAGTAGCAACGATGAATGATATTCTACGTCGATTGGGCATCGAATCGGTTAACGCCGGGGGGTTCTGTGGCGAGTGGATCGGAAGCGGCGACACGCTGGAATCGAAGTCGCCGGGCGATGGCTCGACGCTCGCATCCGTCACGCAGGTCACGACCGACGAGTATGACCAGATCGCGCACCGAGCCCACGAAGCCTTTCTGAGTTGGCGCGTCCTGCCCGCACCCGTGCGCGGCGAGACGGTTCGCCAACTCGGCAACGCCCTGCGCGAGGCCAAGGCCGACCTCGGCGCGCTCGTCACCTTGGAGATGGGAAAAATTCTTCCCGAAGGGGGCGGTGAGGTTCAGGAGATGATCGACATTTGCGACTTCGCGGTCGGCCTCTCGCGACAGCTTTACGGGCTCACCATGCACTCGGAGCGTCCGGGTCACCGAATGTACGAACAGTGGCATCCGCTTGGCGTGGTCGGCGTCATCTCCGCCTTCAACTTTCCCGTGGCTGTATGGTCGTGGAACGGTGCGCTGGCGTCTGTGTGCGGCGACGCCGTGCTTTGGAAGCCTTCATCGCAAACTCCGTTGACCGCGATTGCGTGTACGAAGATCGCCGAACGTGTGTGCAAGGCGACGGGCGCCGACCCGGCCATCTTCAGTCTCGTGATCGGAAGGGGTAGCTCCGTTGGCGAGCGATTGCTCGAAGACCGTCGCATTCCGCTCGTGTCCGCCACCGGAAGTTGCAACATGGGTTATCGCGTTGGCGAAGTCGTCGGCAAGCGTCTGGGTCGATCGATACTCGAACTCGGCGGAAACAATGCCATCATCGTGACACCCGAGGCGGACATGGCCCTCGTCGTCCCGGCGATCTTGTTCGGCGCCGTGGGCACGGCCGGACAACGATGCACGTCGACACGACGAATCATTGTACACGAGTCGATGCGAAGCGAGCTGGTCGAACGGCTCCTCGCCGCCTACAAGCAAGTCAACATCGGCAACCCGATGGAGTCCGGCACGCTGATGGGACCGTTGATCGACACGAAGGCGGTCGACACCATGATGACCGCCATCGCCACCATCAAACAGGAGGGCGGCGAAATACTTTGCGGAGGCGAAAAGCTGGAGGGTCAGCAATACGCCAGCGGATGCTACGTCACGCCGTGCATCGCCTCAGCCCGCAACGAGTTTCAGATCGTTCAGGACGAAACGTTTGCACCGATTCTCTACATCATCGGTTACAAAACGCTCGACGAAGCCATCCACCTGCACAACGACGTGCCGCAGGGTTTGAGCTCCGCCATCTTCACGCGAAACCTACTGGAGGCCGAGCGTTTCCTGGCCCACACCGGTAGCGATTGCGGCATTGCCAACGTGAACATTGGCACGAGCGGCGCGGAAATCGGCGGGGCGTTCGGTGGTGAAAAGGAAACAGGCGGCGGCCGAGAGTCCGGCTCCGACGCCTGGCGAGCCTACATGCGCCGACAGACCAATACGATCAACTACACGACAGAACTACCGCTGGCGCAGGGGATCAAGTTCGGCGGATGACGTTCGCCTGTATCGCGGACCATGCGACACGTCGCACGCTTCGATCCGAAGGCTGCTATCTTGGGTCAACACCATGCTGACTAAGCTCACCTTGCGCCACTTCAAGCGATTCGAATTCGCGGAGATCGAACTAGGTAACCCGGTCGTTTTCATCGGTCCTAACAATTCGGGAAAAACCACTGCGCTCCAGGCGCTGGCGCTGTGGGAGCTCGGCCTGAATCGATGGACGGAAAAACACGGAACGTCGACTACTGATGACCGTAAGCGCGCCGGTGTGGCGATCAACCGTCGAGACCTTATTGCTATCCCGTTACCAGACGCGAAGCAACTATGGCGCAACCTACATGTGCGTGATACACGGCAGGAAGAGGGAATACAGAAGACCAAGAACATTCGTGTTGAAGTGCTCGTGGAAGGTGTCACGGAAAGCACGGCGTGGAAGTGCGGCCTGGAGTTCGACTACAGTAGCAAGGAGCAGCTCCATTGCAGGCCTGTGCGCACGGAAGAAGCGAAGCATCCCTCCCGCATGGCGATACCGGTTGAAGCCCTCGGTATCAACGTCGCATTTCTTCCTCCGATGTCCGGGTTGGCCGCCGCTGAGTTACGGATCGACCCTGGGGCCATCAAGGTCCGTATCGGCGAGGGAAGAACGGCTGAAGTCCTCCGCAATCTGTGTTTCAGCATTTGTATAGGCGAAGATGGTGAAGAGCGCTGGAAACAAGTCGCAGATCATATACATACGCTATTTGGCGTCACTATCGAAGCACCGACTTATTTAGATCAACGCGGCGAAATCACAATGAGTTTTCGCGAACGCTCAGGGCCTTCACTTGATCTTTCGTGTAGCGGACGGGGCCTTCAGCAAACGCTTCTGATACTCGCCTATTTTTACTCGCACCGCAATAGCGTCCTGCTTCTGGACGAGCCCGATGCCCACTTGGAGATTCTTCGTCAGCGGCAAATCTACCAGCTCTTGACGGACGTGGCGCGCGAGACAGGATGTCAGATTGTTGCTGCAAGCCACTCCGAGGTTCTTCTCAACGAGGCCGCCCGCCGAGACGTCGTCGTAGCCTTTCTTGGCAAACCACGCAGAATCGATGACAGGGGTAGCCAAGTTCTGAAGTCCCTAAGCGAAATCGGTTTCGATCAGTACTATCAAGCTGAACAAACGGGATGGGTTCTTTACCTCGAAGGGGCAACGGATCTCGCGATCCTTCAACAATTCGCGCAGCGAATAGGCCATCCAGTATCGCCGTACTTAGACCGACCGTTTGTCCACTATGTGCAAAACCAACCTAGCCAAGCGGCACATCACTTTCATGGACTTCGGGCCGCCAAGCCCGACTTGGTAGGATTCGGCCTGTTTGATCGCTTGGAAAAGGAATTGGAAAGCACGGAAATGCTTGTGCTGACCATGTGGCACCGGCGGGAAATCGAGAATTATCTCTGCCAGCCAGAAACACTTCGGGCGTACGCGGAGGATGAGGTCCGTCGATTAGGCGTTGGGCCTCTGTTTGAGCCCTCAGAATCCGCGCGGTGGCGTGAGACGATGGACAGTTGCATCCGGGAGTTTGTACCTCCGGCGGCCATTCGTGATCGATTTGATCGGTGGTGGTACGACACGAAGGCGTCCGACGACTTCCTGGAGCGTGTTTTCAATGAGTTTTTTGAACGGCTCGAACTGCCAAATCTGCTGAGAAAAACACGCTTTCATATTCTTGCGCGACACGTCGCGAGCAGTGGTCTGGACCCAGAGGTTGGCGAAGTCCTTGATGGCATTCTATCCGTCGCGAAACGGGCCACGTCAGATAACGATCTTGAGGACACGCGTCCAAATGATTCAACGGCAGCCCTAGATCGACGCCCATGAAACTCCTAAGCATCGAAACATTTCGTCTTGGTCTGAACAATCTTCGACTGCACAAGTTGCGCTCGTTGCTCACGTCGCTGGGAATTATTTTCGGCGTGGCGGCCGTCATTTGTATGCTATCGATTAGCGAGGGTGCGTCTGCTGACGAGATGCGTTTGATCGAGTTGCTCGGTACGCACAACATCATTGTCAATTCGGTCAAACCGCCGCAAAACAAGAAGACGGCGGAGGGCAACAGCAACCTCGTCGAGTACGGAATCACAACCGACGACGTGGCCATTATCAAGAAAACGCTTTCGCACATCGAGCGCGTGGTCCCGTTGAAGATCGTGTCTTACCGCGCCCGCTACGGCGTGAATCAGGCCGAGCTTGGCGTCGTCGGAACGACACCGGAATTCTTCGACGTGGTCAACGTCCCTGTCGCCCGCGGGCGCGGTATGACCGACGAGGATATGGAGGAGCGAACGAACATCTGTGTCATCGGCGAAGAAGTGCGACGCGAACTGTTTCCCTTCAAAGACCCACTCGGTGAAACGCTGCTCGTCGAACGTTACCCAACGGCCGTACCCTTTACCGTGGTGGGTATTCTCGGTCGGGTGAAAACCGCCGGCGCACCAGAACGAGGCGTCAATCAGCGAAACCTCAATCGAGAAATCCTCGTGCCATTTTCAACGACGCTAGCCCAATTCGGCGAGACCACGCGCCGTTCCACCGCCGGTTCACGCGAGTACATCAAGATGCAATACTCAGGCCTATACATCTCGGCCGACGATATCGATAGCGTCATGCCTGTCTCGCGTATGGTTCAGCGCGTCTTCGAGCACGGCCATGAAGTACGCGACTACGAAGTCAAAGTTCCCCTCGCCCAGCTACAACTTGCCCAGAAGAAAAAACGCAACAGCCAGCTAACCTTCGGCTTCATCGCCGGGATATCCCTGTTGGTCGGCGGCATCGGAATTATGAACATCATGCTGGCCACGGTCACCGAACGTACGCGTGAGATTGGTATCCGTCGGGCGCTCGGCGCGCGACAGCGCCATATCGCGGTACAGTTCCTCGTCGAAACGATCGTCCTGTCGACCACCGGCGGGTTCGTCGGCGTGTTGTTCGGCGTGCTCGGCGCCACGTTGGTCACGCATCTTGCCGAGTGGGAGACCATCGTCAGCCCATGGTCCGTAATCATCAGCTTCTGCCTCTCCGTGATCGTCGGAATCTTTTTCGGTATGTATCCAGCCGTCCAAGCCGCGAAGCTCGACCCCATCGAAGCACTTCGCTACGACTAGGGCCTGTCACAATCAAAATGGCGGGTTCGTCCGATCCGATCCGCGACCGTGAGGGAGCATTCTTGGGTCGCTACGAGCGGAATTCAGACATCCGCTTCCTTACGGGCGCGGCTCGGTAAACCCTTCGTTCGATGTCTGACAGAGCAGTGGAGCGAGCCGCACCTCGTCGTTCGTCCGATAGTGAAGGTCACGGTCGGACCCTCATGGTGGGCTCCCACGCATGAATCGTGATTGCGATAGCGTTGCGTTCGGACCGCTCTTTCCACCTTCTTCTTCGCTATCATAGTGGTGTATCACTGCGCTTCTTGCAGCCGCAGTACTGACCGTGGGCGAGGCGGAGTGTCGTTGCGACGTATTGTTCGCTTGAACGCGAGGGGTCGTTTCGGTACGATCGTGGCTTGAGGTTCGGCAGGTCGGGGATCGCGTTTCCCGTCGTTTCACGCGACAAGCTTAGAGCGCTACCGGTGAATCGGGGGGGGGGTAGCGGGCGACGCCGAATTAATTTTCTTGCCTCGGGGTTACACAGTTTCTGAAGACGGAGTAGGGACATGGGCATTGGAATAGTACGAACGACATTCTCGGTTCGCGCCGCGCTGTGCTTGTGTACGCTGGTCGGAGCACCGGGGGGTGCGCTCGCGCAGCGAGACAATCGACCGTCAAACGCCGATCGGCATTTTGGCGGTTCCGTGGTGGTTCGGCTTAGCGCTCCGCGCGTGGTCTCGGTCGAGCCCTCGGCTTCGAGCGCTACCATCATCCAGATCGACGCAGCCACTCTTCGCGATGTGCATGATCGACGTGTGCCGGTTCGGGTCGAGCGGTTCCCGGTCGGCGCAGAGCAGACCGTCGAGTTGCAACTTGAACCGTTCAGCATTGCAGGACCGGATACGCGCTTTGTCGTTGGTCGATTGAATGGAACCGATCGCCCGTTTGACTACGATACGACGCGCATCTCGATGTTCCGTGGCCGCGTGGTCGGTCATCCCGGCTCGCATGTCTATCTTTCGCTAAGCGGCAACGCTTCAACCGGCTATATCGATCTAGGCTCCGGTGCTGAGCGTTATCGCATTTCGTCGCGCGGCGGTGACGGCCGCGTTCTTGGCCCTAATCTTCTGTCCGTGTTCCAAGCTCGTGCTGGTTCGGGCAGCGTTGCCGACGTTCCACTTTGCGGCGTGAAGGGCGACCAACTCCAATACCGCGGCGAATGGATCGACAGCCCGGTGACATCATCCGTCCTAGGCGTAGCCTCGACTAACCTCTCTACGCCCCGCGTTGGGTTGAAACATCTCGAGTTGGCTGTAGAGACCGACTACGAACTCTTCACGCTGTTCGATGACGCGACGGCCACGTTCGACTACGTCGTGCAGATGTATGGCGAGGTGAGTGCCATCTTTATGCGCGATGTGGACACGCGGTTTGAGGTAGTCTTCGTACGCGTTTGGGATACCGCCGACGACCTGTTTAACGGTCCCGACCCCTTGTTTCAGTTCAGACCGTATTGGAACGCGAACATGGGCGCGGTCCAGCGCGACACGGCGCAGTTCTTCTCTGGGCGACGCGACTTCCCGTTCGGCGGACAGGCGTTTCTTAGCGCCTTATGCGGCAGCAATGGATACGGCATCGTGGGCTATGCCGTGGGTTCATTTCCCACTCCGACGTTACCAAGCCCCTTCAACTGGGACGTCTCCGTCACAACTCACGAACTCGGACACTCCTGTGGAACCAATCACACGCACGCTAACGGACTCGATACGTGCGACAACAGCAGCACCACACCGCAACGCGGACCCATCATGAGTTATTGCGGGCAGACGTGGAGTGGCATGAACAGCAACACGGACAACTATTTCCATCGGGTCAGCCAAGCGTCGATGGACGCGAACATTAGCATCTCGGGGTGCATAGTAGATGATTGCAACATGAACAATGTGGCCGACTCGATCGACATTGCTCAGAGCGTAAGTCCGGATACGAACGGCAATGGGGTTCCCGATGAGTGTGAAGATTGCGACGCCAATGGAACGCTCGATCCAGCGGATATCGCCGGCGGAGCACAAGACCTCAACGGCAATGGCGTCCCGGATCGATGCGAGACCGACTGCAACAACAACAACATTCCCGACGACCGCGAAATCCTACTCAACAACAGCCTTGACCGGTACGGAAATGATGTGCTCGACGTATGCGAGACCGATTGCAACAACAACGGCACGTCGGACTACACGGAAATCCAGGCGGATATGACCTTGGACAAAGACCGCAACGCGATGCTCGATTCATGTCAAGATTGTGACAACGACGGCACGAGCGATCTTCTTATGCTTGCAGGCGCGCACCACCTATGGGTGACCACTGGTCAAACCGGTGAGGTCATACGGCAGTTCTATGGTAGTACAGGCGTGCTGACAGACATTTCTATTGTCGGTGCAGCCGCCTCGGTCAATGCGGGGCAGGATTTGATCGTGCGATCCGACAAGAGCGTTCTTGTCACGAGTTCTACGGACGATCGTGTGATGCTCTTCAACCCGGCCGGCGACTATGTTTCAGATTTTGTTTCGCCCGGTGCGGGCGGCGTTGACTATCCAACAGGGCTCATCATCTCACCCTCAGGGCAATTGCTCGTGTCCAGCCGCAACACGAATAGTGTGTTGGCGTACAACGGAACGACGGGGGCGTCAGAAGGCGTAATGATTAGCGCCGGATTGGGTGGTCTTCTGCGTCCGTTCGGGCTGACGTATGGCCCGAACGGCAACCTCTTCGTCACCAGCGATTCCAACGAAGTCGTCGAGTATGACGGGTCGACCGGTGCGTTCGTTCGCTTGTTCGTGACGGCGTCGAACAACGGCGGTCTCAGCCAGCCGCGAGGTTTGGCGTTCAAGCCGGACGGCAACCTGCTTGTGGCCAGCTTCGGAACGGATGAAGTTCTTGAGTTCGTCGGCACAAGTGGCGTGCCGCGCGGCAAGTGGGCGCACGTTGGAACCGAAACGAGGATCACACAGGACAGCCCATGGGGGATTCGCATCGCCCCGAACGGGCACGTGTTCGTCAGTCGGACCGGGACCGCGTTCAGCTCGGTACCAAGTTCTTCTCAGAATGACGTGGCCGCTTCCCACCTTACCGATGCCCGGATGTTTGAATACGATGTTTGCACCGGCGATTTTCGCAAGACGGAGATTGGCGGCAACGATCACGGGCTCAACTTCGCCACGGGGTTCGACTTCGTTCCCGGCTTTGACGTCGATTGTAACGTCAACGAACGCCCGGATAATTGCGACATTGCTTCGGGGGCAAGTCTCGACGGCAACTCCGATGGCATACCTGACGAATGTCAGATCGATTGCAACGGCAATGGAACATACGATCGACTCGACCTCTATCCCTTCGGAAGCAGTCTTGACTGCAATTGCAATTTCATCCCCGACGAGTGCGATCTGACTGCGGGGACAAGTTTCGATTGCAACGGCAACGGCACACCGGACGAGTGCGAAATCAACTTTGATTGCAACAACAACGGTACGCAGGACATGTGCGAGATTTTCCAGGGAACGGCTAGCGATTGCAATTCCAACGGTGTGATCGATGTGTGTGAGCCGGGTACGGACGGCGTGGCGATGAGCGTGGACTTCGACGCCGGACTACCAACCGGTTGGACGACCAGTGGTATTTTCAGTGTGAATGGGAACTGCTCCGGTGCGGGCGCCGGCGTCTGTGGCGGTTCGTTGTGGGCGTATGCGGGTAACAGTGGCTCGTGTACCTATGGCGACGCTGAAGCGGGTTCCCTCGTGTCACCACCAATCGATCTCCCGCCCGGCCGCCCCGAGCTCCGTTTTTGCACTGCTTATACTACGGAACTCAACTTCGACTTCGCCGACGTTGTGGTCAACAACGTCATTATGGAACGACTCCACGGAGGCACTGGCGTATGGGAAAACCATACGATCGACTTGACGCAGTTTGCCGGCCAATCAATACAGATCATGTTCCGCATTCAGAGCGATTCGAGTGTGAGTGGCACGCTCGGCTGGTTGGTGGACAACGTCGAGATCATCGCCCCTGTCGACATTTGCGCGTGCGCGCCGTCGAGTCAACCGGCGTTGGAAGAAATCTTGACCGGCGCCGGGCAGTTGGTGCCCATGCGTACGATGCGCATGATCGGCGTCCGGGCGTCGAGCGCGGATGCGGGGCGTAGTCAAGCCATCCGCATTACCGCTACCAGTCTCGCTCCGCCGTTCGATGTGTGGAACGGTCAATCGATGTGGGTCGGGCAGCCGACCTCATACAGTGAGCTGCCGGGCCGTGGATTTGACACGCCCGGCGCCGCCGCGGGCGAAGATACGTTCCTTTCCGCTCAACTCCAATGCACGCCGATGTATACTGACTGGACGTTGTTGGGCAATCAGACGGTCTGGATTCGCGATCCGTTCATTGTACCGAGCGCGATCCAAGTCGGTGGTGGTGGTTTGTCTGCGCCGTCCGTCTACGCGGTTCAGCTTGTCGACGAACTCTGCTCGGTCGGCGATGAGAACAGTTTCAGCATTGTAGCACCCATTACCTCGGCAGGTTGGGGTGACGTTGGCGAACTCAGCGGCGGCGTGGCTCGTGCGGTCAACGATACGGTCAGTGTCGAGGAGTTGGTGTTCATACAGCAGAAGTTCTCAGGGCTTGGTGGCGCCGCGAACTCCGGTGGCCGGCCGATCAAAGCTCGGACTGACATGCTCGGTGTGTTCGCGGGTCCGTCGTCCACGCTCGATGGGGTGATCTCCGTCGCCGAGTTGACGGCCATTGCCGATGCCTTCGGTGGAGTGACCTTCCCGTTCGCGCCGGCGTCGCCGACGGTCTGTCCCTAGGTGTCTGTTGTGCGTTGCGAAGCTGCACATTTTGCAGCGTAGGAAAGTTGGGCTTCGGCATGTCAAACGCGACAACGACCGGTGTAGTAATACGCAATGTGCGCGACGACGACCTTGCGATTTTTTTCGCGCATCAACTGGACCCCGTTGCGAACCACATGGTGGCGTTTACGCAACGAGATCCGGCGGATCGTGACGCCTTCCTGGCGCATTGGGCGAAGATTCGCGCTGACGACGCCGTGACCGTCAGGACGATCGTGTTCGATGCCCGTGTGGTTGGATACGTCTGTTGCTTCGATCGCGCGGGTCAACAGGAAGTCGGCTATTGGATCGGAAGGGACTACTGGGGCAGGGGCGTCGCTACCGGGGCACTATCTCAGTTGCTGACCGAAGTCAAGATTCGTCCACTGCATGCAGTCGTTGCCGAAGACAATCTCGCCTCACAGCGCGTGGCCGAGAAATGCGGATTCAAAGTGATCCGTACGGAACGAAGTTTCGCAAGGGCTCGCGGTGAAGAGGTTGAAGAAGTGATCATGCGGATCGAGTGACCACGACGCGACCTTCGTCCTCAAGGTCTGCCCGGGTAACGTGGGTTCGTCTCCACATCGCACGCGGAACGCTCTGCCTGCGCCGCCTTTGGGCTCGTTTTCGACACATCCGAAGCGTGAGTGGTTAAGACCTTCCAAGTGTGTTACCGTATGCGCGCACAAAGTCGGTCGCCGGAGAGGGAAACGTCGTCCGAGCCGAGCGGGCCGAGGTCGCGTTTTCATTAGGCAAGCGATTCCCAATGTCAATTAGTAAAAGTCTACCATCGGCGCGGAACTATGGGGCGCAACCGGACTGCGGATCACCATCGCACGTGATAGGCGGCGCTGTCCGCACTGCGTCGGTGCTTGGTCGTCGCACGGGCAGCCTTTCGCGCAGGTCCTTGGCCTTGTTGCTCATTGCGTGTCTGATCGGCCTTAGGCTGTTGGTTGCGGCCACGATGGTGTTGGTGCCGGAAGAGGCGTACTACTGGATGTACTCTCGGTATCCCGCGTGGGGCTACTTGGACCATCCGCCGATGGTGGCGTGGCTGATTTCACTCGGCACGTCCGTCTTTGGACAAACGGAACTTGGCGTACGGATCGGAACGTGGGCGGTTGGTGTGGCCTCCACGTGGCTGTGTTTCGTTCTCGCGTCCGAGTGGTACGGTCGGCGTGCCGGTCTGTCTGCGGCCGTCCTCTTCCTCATCACACCGATGTTTTTCTGCACCGGCTTCTTGGCGATGCCGGACGCCCCGTTGATTTTTTTCTGGCTGGTGACGCTTGTCGCGGTGACGAAGGCGTATCGCAAGGACGCGCCCCTCTGGTGGATCGTGGCGGGCGGGGCTGTTGGCCTGGGGTTCATCTCCAAGTATCCGGCTGTGTTTCTCTTCCTGTCTACGTTTCTCTTCTTGCTATCCGACAACAGGGGTCGACGCATGTTGTGTCGTCCGGCGCCGTGGGTCGGGTTGCTCGTGGGCGCAGTGTTTGCTTCGCCTGTGATTTTCTGGAACGCGACCAACGACTGGGCGTCGTTCCAGTTTCAGTTCGCTCGGCGGCTTGGTCACGAGGCCGGGTTTGTGCCGCTCCACACGCCGAAATGGGTAGGCGCCCAGTTTGCCTTGCTTTCACCGCTGGTGTTCATGTTGCTCGCAGTGACGTTGTGGGCGGCGATTCGCCGGTTCCGAAAAGACACTGCGGGTTCGTACCGATTTGCAGTTTGCTTTGCCGTCCCGTGGTTGTTTATGTGTGCGTGGCATGGGTTGTCGACGAGCGTCAAGGTCAATTGGCCGCTTCCTGCGTACCTAAGCCTCATTCCGACCGCGGTCGTGGTTCTTCGGGTTCGTAACTTGCCGATCGTGCGCCGCAAGCGTTCGCCGGAGCGTCAACGGTATGTACGGCGGTATGTCGCTACAGTCGCTGCTGTGCTCTTCGCGGCGAGCGTGGTTGTCGTCGGACGCTTCCCGCATATTCCACTTCCTGCGCCGATCGCCCCGTGGAACGACCTGGGAACCAACGTGGAAATTGTCGAGGAAGCGCACGAACAGGCGACGGGTAAGCATCCGTTCATAATGGCCGCCGGTAAGTACCGCATCGCAAGCGAGCTCGGTTTCTACATGCGCGAACTTGGCGATGCCGGAAGCGATGATTGGCAGGATGTGATACCTATTTCGGTGCCCTTGGGTGGCGGACTCGCCTTTGCCGGGTGGCGAAACATGGATGACTTTGTCGGGCGCGATGCCGTGTACATTTCCGAGACGCCGACGCCGGAAGTGAAGGAATTCTTGGCTGGTCTGTTCCATGGCATCGGCGAAGCACGACCGTTTTTCTCGTATTCCGACGTACTTCAGAGCAGCACGTTCTGGGTGATACCCTGTCATTCGCTACGAGCGATGCCCTCGAACTGAGTCGCAAGCGCGCGTGAACTGCCTACTCTGGGTAGCCTGGGATCGCGATAGATCAGCCATCAATGAGCAACGAACCAGTCGTTGGCACGTCAGGTAAGCACCGCCGCGAGCTTCTGCGACCACGACCACGCCGACAAAACTGTCTTCGACAGTAGTTCGCGGCGCGGGCCAACGGGAAGTCGCACCGCCAAGCATAGCCAGTCAAGCGGGTGCAAGACACAAGCGGCGGTAACGTGATCGCGGCCTACTTGACTATTGCGTGCCCCATTTGCCAATGCATAACGCCGCCGCGGTGCCCTGAGAGGGCGGAATAGCCCAAATAACTCGCTTTTTCAGAGCTCGCGCACTACGACTTCGGACCAGCCCAGGGCAACGCCCTCGTTGTTCTACCCATCTTTTCATCGACTGTCGTACACTGCTGGGGTCTGAAGGGCTTATGGATGGGCCCAGGGTGGCGAAACGAGTCAAGGATGGATTCCGGTGGCAGTTTCTTGGGTATT
>JAJDDY010000038.1 GCA_029260075.1 Phycisphaerae bacterium | reverse complement strand
AACTGGTCGCCGCAGAACACATAGAGCGGAAGGAAGCAGTAACAATCGTAGAAGCCGTGGAAGAAGCGACCTTCCTGCTGCCCGTGAACACGATCGTCGGTGGCATCGAAGTCCAGAATGATTTCTTCGGGTGGCTTGGGATGGGAGGCAACAAACTGATCGACAAGAACTCCGCTCATCCGTGCCTGTGACTTGCGGTTCACTCCGTTTTCAAATCGGCACAGCGTCGACGGAGACGCGAGCGGATCATCGGGATCAGGGGCGGCCTCGGCCAACAGTTGCATCATCGGATCATGACGCAGCGTCTGGTGGTCGTTGCCATCTTCGTAACCCAAGGCGATGCCGTAGACCCGCTGGGCAAGCATGGTCTTTACGTCATGTTTGATCCTGGCCGGTTCGCGCGGATCGGTAATGCAGTCAGCCAGGGCGTCAATCAGGCCGGTCCGTCGGTTGGCCTCCCGTAGCAACAACGCACCACCGTCCGACGTCAGGTGGCCGCCCTCGAAATCAGCGAGGATTTTTTTCCGGGAAAGACTGGAAAACTGCAGCGACTTGCGTGTACACTCTGTCGTCGAACGGCCTCCGTGCCATGGATAATAGGGTTCGGGAAAAACACTATTATACAAGGTAACGGGGCCGTCTCTATGCGCAAACCACCTCACGTTCGTGAAATATCCGGGCTAGCGCATCGACACGCCAATACCCCTTGGATGTGCTGTTTTCGGGCGCTGGGCGACGGCCTTCTTTCTCAGATTTGGTATGCAGCTTGCCACAGGGAGAGGTGTGACGTCGTGCGTGCCACGCCGGAACCTGGCCTGTGACCGAGCTGCCGCCGGCGCGCACGCAACGACGCAAGCGAATTGCTGAGGAACTCCATGCAAGGTCCACCGGTCTCTCCTGCGTATCGAATTCTTCGGGCCATCGGGTCGCTCTGGTTTGCGGCCGTGCTCTTGGTCTTGGTGCTCCTCGCGCTGGCGAGCGCCACGGTGTACGAATCCATGCGCTCGACGGAACACGCGCTGAGTGTGTATTACCGCGCGCCGTGGTTCACGTTCTTACTGGCGCTACTCGCGATCAACGTGCTTGTCGCCATCATTCTGCGATTCCCCTTCAGCAAGTGGCGGATCGGGTTTGTCATCACGCACGGGGCGATCCTGCTGATCCTTGGCGGAGCGCTCGTCACGCGATACTACGCCGAGGACGGTCAGCTTGCCCTCGCCGAGGGTCAGTCCTCCGACCGGTTCGTGCTGCGCGGTCATGAAACGCTAACGGTGCTGAACCGGCAGAACGGGAAACGGACTGTGCTGGATCTCGATCCAGCGCTCATCGGCGGACTTAACGCGCACGCCGCTCCGGCGATGGCTGCGATCAGCGTCGGCGAAGTGACGATCCATGTCGAGCAATATGTACCCGATAGCGAAGTCGTGGAGCAGGTGCGTGATGACAATCCGTTACTGCGCCCGGCCGTGCAGCTCTCCATCGCCGCCGGCCAAGAAACCGAACCGATCTGGGTGTTCCCCAATCAGCGTGCCTCGTCCGGATCGATCCCCGTGAGTCTGAAGATCGTCGATTCCGCCGAAGAGCTCTCAAAGCTGTTGAATCCGCCGATGGACACTGGCAACGCACCGCAGGGGCGCGTGAGGGTCGAGTACCAAGGACAGATCGTGGAGCGCCGCGTTGACGAGTGCCTGACTCTACCCATAGCGGTCGGCGACACGGGGCTGTCGTTCCGCGTTCTTCGGTTCATGCCGCACGCTACCGTGGGTGCCAACAACAAGATCTCAAACACATCCAACAACCCGATCAACCCGGCCATCGAAGTCGAAATCGCTAGCGCTGCGGGTGTCGAGACGCGATTGGCCTTCGCCAAGTATCCGGGCTTCGCCTCCATGCACACCGCCGACGGTATCACCGGCCTAACCGTGACTCATGTGTTCGACGCCGGCGCTTCCCCGCCCGCCACGCCGGTAGAGATTCTTCGCGGTCCCGAAGGTGACCTGCATGTGCGGTTTGCTGGATCCGACGGCGTGGTCTCCGCCACGTCCGTCGAGGTTGGTGCCACGGTCAAGACACCGTGGTCCGGACGTCGACTTGTCGTTCACCGTTCGCTCAATCACGCCAGGTTCGAGCAATCTCTCCAGCCGGTCGAGCCACCGAGAAAAAACCGGTCCGCCGGTCTGGAGGTGCGCATGGTGACTGCCAACTCGTCGGGCACGGTTTGGTTGCAGAAAAACAGACCGTATCCGATCACGGTGGACCAGACGCCGTACGAATTGAGTTATGGATCGAAGACCGTACACCTCGGGTTTTCGCTCAAGCTCGACAGCTTCAGCGTCGGGTACTATCCCGGCGAGCAGCGACCGAGGTCGTTCGAATCGCGCGTCAGTATCACGGACGCCTCCACCGGCCGCTCGTTGTCCCGCCTCATCAGCATGAACCACCCCACCGACTACGGCCGCTACACGTTCTTCCAATCCAGTTATCAATTGGACGGTACGAAGCGAGTCAGCATCCTGAGCGTCTCGCGTGATCCGGGAACGATGATCGTATTCGCTGGGTACGTCCTGATGATCGGCGGCATGATCGTGGTGCTGTTCACGCGTCAGCGACAGCGCCAACTGGCGGAACTCTCCACCGCGACCGGCGTCGTATCGGCCGGAACCGGCGGTTTGCGCGTCGATCTACTACACACCGAGGAGCGGTGCGCCGGCGGGAGTATCCTGGGCGGCGGTGAACTATCGTCTCCACAGCGTCGCACAGACATGCCCAAGGCCACGACACCGCTGAAGCGGAATAAAGCCGGAGCGAACTCCCGATGAATGCACTACTACTCGCTGTAACCATGTTGACCACCGCCTCGAACGTGCCGGCAGCGCTGCCGACAACGCTCGACGTCACGCCCATTCGCGAACTCGTGGTGCAGCACGACGGACGCTGGCCGCCATTCGATACGCTCGCCCGCGACATGGTCGAGTCAGTGACGGGGCGAGAGTTCTTCGACGGACACGATCCCGTTCTCCTCCTGCTCGCCATGACGTTCGAGCCCGACAAGTGGATGCGCGAGCCGTTGATTCGAATCAGCAACGCCGAACTTCGATCGGAGCTGCGGCTGTCGCCGACTCAGAAGGTGTATTCGTACCAGGAGCTGGTCACGCACACGCGACTGCACGAACTGACCGACGAAGCCGCACGACGAGACCCCGCGGCCAAGCCGGATCCGCTGGAGAAGAAAGTAGGAAGCATCAACGGCAAGCTCGGGACACTGCAACGAATCTTCGGCGGCCGCGTCATTCGGCCGGTACCGGACGCGAAAGATCCAGTCGGGCGCTGGTCGGAGCTGACGTCGAGCGCGGCGCAGAACAACGAACACCGAGCCGCCGCCTCAACATCTTGGACAGCCCTGCGCGACGCATTCCTGGCGGACGATGCTGCGTCGTTCGCCGCATCCGCGACCGGTCTCACGACTGCGCTCGCTGCCATGCCGGCCGCCTATCGCCCGGACCGCACGCGGATCGAAACTGAGCTCTTTTACAACCGGCTGAACCCGTACCAAAAAGCCTGGTGGATGCTTCTCGCCGGAGCAGCATTCTCCGGGGTGGCCATGCTCGTCAAGAAGAAGTGGGCCGACGTACCCGCCGCAGTCATGATTGTGAGTGGGTTTGCGACGCTCTCGTACGGTATCTGGCTACGATGGGGTATTTGTGGCCACGTTCCGGCGTCCAACATGTTTGAGTCGCTTCTGTTTCTGAGCTGGGGTATGGCCGCCTTTGCGATTCTTTCCCTCGCACTGGTCCGCCAGCGCCTGGTGCTCGCGACGGCGTCGTTCGTCGCGGCGATCGCGCTGATGCTCGCCGATGTGCTCCCGATGGATCATTTTATTCGACCCACTGCACCCGTGCTGCTTGATACGGTATGGATGGCGATCCATGTACCGATCATCATGGTGTCCTATTCGGTGCTGGCGCTCGGGGTGGTCGTTGCGCACGCCCAACTCCTGACGATGGCGCTGTTTCCGAAGCGATACGCATGGGTGCAAAAGATCGACAACATGCACTACTGGTACATCAGCGTGGGATCCATCCTGCTCCTAACCGGCATCGCTACCGGCAGCATGTGGGCCGCGTCGTCTTGGGGACGTTATTGGGGCTGGGATCCGAAGGAGGTGTGGTCGCTTGTGGCGCTGCTCGGCTACCTGACGATCCTGCATGTACGGATCGATACCGAGCGAGTACCGCGTTGGGCATACGCACTCGGACTCATTATGGTGACCGGTCTTCTCGCGCTGATCATTCCCACGCTCGCACCGCTTACCGGTGGCAAGCTGCTGGCACTCGGGGGTGCCGCTGGCGGCGTTGTATTGTTCATCGTGGCGCGCGGACCGTTTGCAACGGCGTTCAAGAGTGTGCTCGCGTTCTGGCTCATCATCATGACCTACATCGGGGTAAACTATGTGCTCGGCATCGGTTTGCACAGCTACGGTTTCGGTACTGGTGCCATGGTAAAATACATGTTCCGCAGCGGCGGAATCGATCTCGCGTTCATCGCCCTGTGCGCTGCCGTCTACCTCATCCGCCGGAACGGTCTCTCCCGAAAATCCAATCCGGCGTATGTCGCGCTCGAAGAGTAGGCGTTTGGCAGTACAAATCGTGGACTAAGTCAACGTGATTGAGGGCTTCCTGGAGGAGTTGGCGCGGATTGGAAACGCTCACGGAAGAATGAGCCAGAAGTGCGGGAGAACCTTCGTTTCGAGCCGTTTCGTGCACGTTCTGCTGCCCATCCTGCAGCGCACTTGCGGGCCCCGCCGCCGCTTCCTCGAACAATTCATCCGGAACGTAATCGCCCTCGCCCAGTACGCCACGTCCTACACCCGCAGCTGGGCGGCTAACTGTCGGCTCGAACGCATGCGTCTCAATGGCGAGAACGACCGGCTCCGGCAAGAGATGACGCTCCTCACCGAAGAGGTCCGCCTCAAAGATGCGCGCCTGAAGCGGGTCGAGTCTCAGAAACGGCCTCACTACTTGCCAACCGAGCGAATAACGATCCTCGAACTGCGCGCCGCACGAGCATGGTCTGCGCGACAGACAGCAAGGACATTCCTCCGGACCGCCGCCACGATGCCTCCTGGATGAAGCGGATTGATGGGGAGGGAGCCGGCGCGCTCGTGCAGATCCGCGAACCGGTCAACAAGTTCCCTGACTACGTTCGCTACGCAGTGCAGCGTCTCAAGGTACTGTGCCCGGGCTTGGGTAAGGCCAAGATCGCGAAGATACTCTGCCGTGCCGGCCTGCATCTCGGTACGACGACAGTAGGGCGGATCATCAAGGAACCGTCACATCCCGCGCCCGCCCGCGCAGCTTCACCGAGGGAACGCGTCGTGGCCGCCAAGAGACCAAACCACGTCTGGCACACGGACCTGACTGCGGTGCCGATCGGATCTGGTTTCTGGGCACTCTGGTTACCAATTACACTCCCACAATGTTGGCCATTCTGTTGGTGGGTGGCTGTGGTGATTGACCACTACTTCAGGCGTGCGGTTGGCTTCTCGATCTTCATGGGGCGTCCCGGGTCGGTCGTGGTACGCAGCTTTCTCGGAAGGATGCTTGCCCCAGCGAGCGTAACGCCTAAGTACTTGATTTGCGACAAGGACAGCATCTTCTGGTGCGAGGGCTTCAAGCGATGGTGTCGCCGCATGGGAATACGCCCACGGTACGGCGCTGCTGGGCGGCATGGCAGTATCGCCGTAGTCGAACGCTTCATCAGCACCATGAAAGACGAGGGCACTCGCAGAGCCATGGTGCCCCAGCGAAGGACGGCGTTTCGCACGGAGCTCAAACACTTCGTCTCCTGGTACAACACACATCGGCCTCACACTACATTCGACGGTAATACTCCCGACGAGGTGTACTTCAGTTTGCGATCGGCCAATCGACGGCCGCGCATCGAACCACGCAAACGCTGGCCGCGCGTCTCACCGTGCGCTGCACCGAGTACGCTCATCGCCGGGCAGCCCGGAGATCGATTCGCACTCAATGTCGAGTTCCTTGGTGGAGCGCGCCATCTGCGAGTCGTCTCACTCAGACGAGCGGCGTAGGTTGTCAACAGGGAATCCGGCTCGTAGATTGCTCGTGGTGAACACGCGCGATGCACAACTCGAGGGCATCGGGTGCCATCGGAAATCCGGATAGACCGGCCTGCGCGACTCATGCCTATAGCGAATCACGGTGACGCGACATCATTCGGCGCTGGTCGAGCCCCCTCCCTCCGCGCAACATTCGCTGGACCAACACAGGGGAATCGCCCGCGCGCAAAGCGGCGGGGCGCGAGCCGATTGACCCTCACCCCGCCTCAAACAGATGCCGAGTTCTCACGTTCGATCGAACGGATCTACGGTAGGGTCTCCGAGTACGCCCCGACATCGGCGGCCTCGGCAGCGGTCCTACCGAGATCGAAGTACGCCGTCATTCGCGTGCCGGGATGACCGAACCTAATCTTGTGCAACATCTCCTGCGGGTTCGCGTTCGCGACCGTCCCCACGAACTTCCCACCGCCAAAGTCGATTACCGTTCCGTCACTCCCGTGGCACATCGTGCAATCCACGGCCGTGTTGAGGCTGCCGTCGAACAACGTAGCACCGACACCCGCATCGCCATTGAACGAATACGTGAGCGCGCCCGGAACGCCGGCGGTATTGATTAGCGGGCTGGTATCGATCACGCCGCCCGTCTTAACGAATGCCACCAAGTCATCGATGTCGGCGTCGGCTAGACCGAGCGCACCGAAACCGTGTCCGTTGATGGTGGTTCCACCCGTTCCATCACCGTCGGGGTTCTTGATGATGTCGAAGACGTCTTGATCCGCCATGGACGTCGCGCCCAAGAGCCCGATGATCCCGGTGAAGTGGCTGCCACTCTCATATCGCCCGTTCGCGCCGATGTAGTCCCACCCATGACACTCCTTGCAACGGAAGGTCGTACTGCCCGTCTTCACGCCGACCGCTGGATACAGCGGATGGTCACCGATGGGCTCGGTCGCGCCGTTGACCTTCCACCACTTGTCGTACAGCAACCCGCCGCGCCGAGCGTCCGGTCCTGTGGCCACGGTATCGTGAATCGAAATCGTGGACGGGAAGGCCAGATCGAACTCGTCCACGTTGTTGTGACACGTCTTGCACGCGAACTGGCCGGTAACCCAAGGATACGCATGGCTACCGGAAGCGGTAAACTGCTCCGTCGCGGTTAGATCGATACGGAAGATGTGCGTGCGAAGGTCGCCGGTGACCGGCCCAGTGCCGACTGCGGCGTGCCCGACCGCGCTTTTACTCATCTTTGGCATATGGCAGGAGACACACGATTGCCCTGCCATATCACCGCTTGTGAGTTCGTAGTCCCGTCCACCGATCCCGGTAGCGTTGTGGCACTGGGAGCACTGTTTGTTCATACCCGGCGCATCGCCGCTGATATCCATATAGACTGTCGTCGTATGTGGATCATGGCACGCGACGCATCGGAGGTCCGCATGCGGACCGTTGTGGGCGTACGCCGGGATGTCGTCAGGATTGACGCCGATCATCTCGTCGTGCTGCTCGTGGTGTCGAATCAGCCCGCCACTGGCATTGATTCGACCTGGACCGGACACATAACTCGGATAGTCCTTCTCGCCATCCCGCGTGTGGCAGTCACCACACGCTGCGGCTTTTCCGAACGCCATGTCGGCGGCGAGGAAGTCCGCCGTCGAACGCGGCGGTGCGACCTTCGTGATATTGGTCGAATCGGGCGCGGCGACATGGAAGGAACCTCCGCCATGGCAGGCTTCACAGTGAACGCCGGCCGCCGCAAACGTGCCGTCCATGCCTGGAAGGTTGTTTTGGCGATTCAGGTTTCTCGTGTCGCCGGGTTCTGACGTATAATGCTTCCACCCCGTCGTGTGGCAGTTGCCGCAGTTGTAGGGCTTATCGACATCGTTGTCGTGGTAGGCAGCCATGCCGCCGGTCTCGAGATTGAACTGCACCTCTGAACCGGTCACGATGAAACCGGCCACATCGATCCACCTGGCCTTCCATCCGAATCCGCCGATCACGAAGCTGACCATGTCATAGCTGGTCGGCGTCCCAAGCGTGTTGTCCGTGCCCGTGCCAGGATCGAGCGGGTCCGTGTCATCATCGAATAGTAGCGCTAGCGCCCCCGAAAGTGTGCTGAACGGATAGGTGGGCATCTGCCCGTTCTTTATCTCGTTCAGCTTGTAGCTGTGCCCGTTGCGCAGGAACGGCGTCAAGTCTGTTCCGGTGACGGCTCTTGCTCCATGGCAGGAGAGGCACGAATCGGTTCCGGTGTACTGCACGGCCGCGACCGCTCCGTCGGGAACGTATCTGAGGTAGGCTCCGGCCAGCACCGAACCGGTTAGCTTCTCGTAAGTTAGTTGGAGAACGCCAACGGCGTAGCTCGTGTTGTGAACGCCCAGGTCGCCGCTGTTATCGACGAACTCCCAATTCCAGATTGCATCTTTGACGGTCTGCAGCGTACCGGCCGGGACATCAACGACACCGCTCAAATCCCAGTAGGGGTAGTGTCCGAGGAAAACAGCGCCGCGCGCCAGAATCTCCGAGAACACCAAGTCCATCAGACCCTGCGTTTCGTCCTGCACGCCTCCGACGACACCGTCACCGTCGTAGTCGCCGCGCGCGGTGCGATTCAACGTGGTCAGTCCGGCGTGACAACTCGTGCAAGCGTTCTCGACGTTCTCGAACCCGAAATCCGGATCGGTCGGGTTATGCACCTTCAGGTTGAACGAGTGCCCACCGACCTTTTGATGGCCCGGCTGCCCCGCGGCCGGCGTTTCGGCCATGTGGCAATCCATGCAGGTGAGACTGGCGGAGTGGGCTGAGTTCGTCAGCGACGTGTTGCCGAAGTCGATCGCGTTGATCCCTTCGAGCATGACACCGCCAAGGAGATAGTGCGGCGTAAGGCTGCCGTCGTCGGGCGCCCGCCGCCCATTGTGGCAAGCCATACAGGTGGCCATGGCACCCTTGCCGGTCAGCGTTTCGTCCGGACCCTCGGTGGGGAGCGTGACTTCGCCGTGGATCCTTAGCAGGTCTTCATCCTGGCGTGTACCGTGTGTCGCGTGACATACCAAGCAGTCAAGCACACGAAACTCTCCGCTTCGCTCGTCCTGCGGTACGCCGTTGGCAAAATCAATGAAGCCGTTTCCGGAGTGGCATTGCCGGCAGGCAGCGCGGTTCGGCTGCGTCCAATCATAATGACTGAACGGATCGGCGTGGACGTCGGCGTGTCCGGCGTTTTGCCATTCCGCCTCTTCCTTGTGGCACGCCCCGCAGAGCTGCGCACGATCCGTCGGTGCTCGGAGATAAGGAGCGCCATCGTTGTCGTTATGTTGATTGTGACAGGTGCCGCATCGAATGTCACCGTTGTCCAAATGCAACGCAATCTCGCCGCTTGAGTCCGGACCGTTCGAGTGCCCGGCATCGGCCGCTATGCCCCACGGATGATTCGACGCACTGTCCCCGCCGGCAATCGGCGACGCCTTGGCGACGCCACCACCTTGGTGACAGGAGAGGCAAAGGTTCTCCTGCCCCGAAGCGGTCAGCATGCCCTGCGGCAATCCGTCCATCGAGTGACAGCGTCCGCACTGGTTCGGAATGTCGATCACGTGTGGCGCGTCGAACGTCGTGGCGGCCACACCACCGCTGTCCGAGCCGGAGAGGAAATGTTCCAGTGTCGCGCCTTGGAAATGCGTTGCCGCTTGCTCCAAGTCGATCAGGTCTACGCGACGATCGTTGTTGAGATCGAGTTCCCGCGGCGACGCGCCTTGTTCAATCGCCTGAAGAATATCGAACGGATTGTCCACGGTTCGGACCTTGTTGGCCCGATTCTTGATCGCTCGACTCTTCCTGATTTCTGACGAACGATCCGTCGCTTCAGACGTCGCTATCGCCCCCGCCGGAGCGGACGTGCAAACAAGGTCATAAACTTCAACCGATCCGTTGTTGTAGCTGGCTACGTACATTTGGTCGGCGCCGTCAATCATGACGTCACAGGGCACCCTCACCTCACCTGCACCGGTGCCATAGCTGACGACCGGTGTGTGCGCCGCGTCGAGTTCGGCGCCCATGGCGCTGAAGACGCGTACCGTACCCATGAGCGAGTCGGCGACGTAGATGTTGCTGCACGAATCGACCGCGACACCCTCGGAGCGTGCGAACCAAGCCATCTCCGTGGTCGTCGTGAAGAGAATTCGATAGCCGAACTTGAACTGCTGCACGCCACTCGTATCAAACACCTGAACACGGAAGTTATCCACGTCGGTCACGATGACATGATCCAGCACCGGATCAATGGCGATCGACTGCGGCGTGACAAACTGGGCCATGCCAGACCCCCGAATGCCCCAGTAGCGAGTCAAGATTCCAGTAGCCCCGTTGAAGACGAAGACGTGGTGCGCCGCTCCATCCGCAACATAGATCTCGCCGGTAAGGGCATGGATGGCGATGTCATTGGGCGCCACCATCGTCATGGGCACCGGATCGAGCGCCCCCAACATCGTGAACGCCGCGTCATAAATGCCGACGACCCCGTCAGCCCTCGAAACATAGATGTTGCCGTTCGGGTGCAGCGCGATCCCGACCGGCTTTTCCGGGATCGAGAACACGGCGACCGTACCGCCAGCCGCATCCAACTGAATCACCTGATTCATTGGCGGATCCGTGACGTAAATACCGCCGCCGCCGTCGGGCGATACTCTAGCCGGGTACTGAAGGTCTGACGCCAACGTCTGAACGTGCGTCACCGAAGTGCTTTGCCCGAGCGTGGCCGACGTAAGGGCGATGAGGAAAGCGGAAATCATGGAATTCTCCTGTCGGATAGAACCGTTCTTGGAGGCTTTTTCCCGGCGACGCATCCACTTTGTGGCACCGGTGCTTCCGTACCGGTTGATTCAGCATCTGGTGTACCACTCGATGTCTCATGTGTTCTGTGGGTTCTCGGGCGTCGTCCCGGAGTGTCGTTACTCCTGTACCGATAGGGTTTTATGGATCGTGCGCAGCACGAACGGTCGGCGCTGCACGGGGTGCTGTCTTCTCGACTTCGGGAAGACCTTCGACATCACTCCCCGCTAACGAGAGGTCGATAGCGCGGCGCGACCGCGTTGACTGCCGGATCCTGTCTTGACTTGTGACCGCCCCTGGTCGGAGTGACCGTGTGTAGTATTTGGAGGGCTATCGGGAGTGGACGGCGATGAAACGCGCCACGTCCGCGCTGTCCACATCACCGTCTAAGTCGAAGTCGTACACTGTGCAAGGGCCGTCGGGTGTCACGTCCGGCCCGTACATACAGGACGGAAGCCGCGCGAAATCCGCAAGATCGATGACGCCGTTGCCGTCCCCGTCACCCAAGGCTACTTCGACCACATCGATTCGCGGCTTGGTGGCGTCGTCGGAATCGACGGCGTCCATGAATGCCTGCGCGCTGTCTAACGGCGCGTTAGCGGCCAACTGAAACCGAAGGCCAAGACGCCCGTCCGCCGTGCGTAATGCGTTGATCACGTTTTGCGTGATATCCACGCGGTACGATCGCTCTTCAAAAGGCGCTACAACGACCGCACCAACGAGATCGGCCGGTCCGGCACCAAAATCTGACGCCTGTTCCTGGAGATCCGCAGGGTAGGCGTAGATCTCCACGGTTACGTCCGGGAACGGATAGATCGGCGGACCGCGGAGCGAGAAACTGAGTGTCGCGATGAACGGGACGGTGGCCGAGAGAATCGATGCGTCGAATTCCCACACGATGCGTTGCTCCAGCGGAGGCGTCGCGCCGCTTCTACTTAGCGTTAGGACGCCCTCGAATCCGCCGAAGCCGTTGAACGTCCAGTCCCACTCGTCCGCAACACCGTCGAACGAGCCGTACGGACCGCCGTCTGCCAGCGTGCCGCCCAACTTGCCATTGTTCGCCGGTAGGATCGTCACCCCGCCCGTCACGAGTCCCGCAGCCCACGTGAACGTCAGAACGCCGACACTCGCCGACACACACGACACCAAGCGATACGGTCTTCGTTGTCTACAGCCGTTCATCGCGTCGATGCTCCTAGCCACGGTGCGGCGATCGACGTCGCCCTGCTGGAACTTGGTGCAATCCGGGTGCCAGAACCGGGGTCGGGCACCCCGGCACGCTAAGGCACCTCCGCTCGGCCAACTTGGAAGAGCGGGATGCGGATTCGTCGCGCTCGCTCTGCGCGGCCCGAGACGCGATACCAGCGTATGTCGCTCGACCGCACGAGACAGGTAGGCCGGCGCGAAGAACCACCACATATCGGACGTACCGTCCACTAATTCTCGAAAACGAGAACGCTCGTGTGCAAATCCCTTCGACCCGCAGGACTCGGCAAGAATTCCCTCATGCCTGGGAACCGCTTGATCATCACTAAGCGGCGCGCCTCGACTGTATCGTAGTCTCACAAGGTACGCGGGAAGCCCGGAGACTCCGAGACCGCATCAACAGACTGGCATTTCGTGCCGGGCGATCATGTGCCCCAGAACGGAGACCATGGCACCGGCCGCCCGAGGGGGGCGTCGATGACGAAGCAGGAACAAGCCGCGCGCCGATCGCAAGCGGCCGGCATAGTCGTGGCGGTACCGATCGGTGCAGCGCCGCTGGTAGCAACCGCCGGTCGGTCTCCGGGCCGAGCGACTGCGGTCAGACGTTACGAGGTTGGTCCCGGTGTGGTCAACCATCCGGTGGGCGTGGTTCCATCCGCATCGATTCGCATCCCTGACGGGTGGCGCGCTTGACGCGCGCGGCGCCGTTACCTGCCTGACGTGTCACGTGTCCCTGACATCGCTCACGGGCCAGGGCTCCACGCGCCTGCTCCGAGTGCCCGACGCGCTACCAGGTTCGGAGTTTCGTTGCGCGAGTTGCCACGTTTCCCGCGAGTCAGGCGGATCACCAGGAATGCATTGGACTGTGTTTCGTCGCGCGCACATCACGCCCGACACCGGTCCAATACCGCGCGGTTCGGGGAGTTTGGACGACGCGTCAACCCGATGCCTGTCGTGCCACGATGGCGTTTCGGCCAGAGAAGCGCACTTCGGAAACTCAAGTTCCGGTGGCGGCGCGGACTACTCGGACAAACGGCGCAACCACCCAGTAGGAATACCGTTCCGGAGCGACCGACCCGCAACGGGAACCAAACTGCGACCGGTGTCCATCTTGCCCGCCGTGATCCGCTTGCCCGAAGGACAAGTAAGCTGTGTTTCCTGCCACAACCTGTACAGCACAGACCGAAGCCGGCTAAGTGTGCCGATCGACGGCTCCGCGCTGTGCTTCGGTTGCCATGACATGGACTAGCAGGCGTTACCGTTCGCTCGCACGGCCTTAGGTTACCGCATCGGCACCCCACTCCGATGGCGTTTCTGCGCCACACGGTCCGCTCAACCGCAACCGGTGGAATCCCAGGGCAGCCGCCGCCAATGTCGCTGCCAGGAGCGCCGCCGACTGCGCGCGCCATCCCTCGCCGAGGCCACTGTATGTGCCCGCACACCCCTACAAAAGCCCCTGCCCGAAAGCGGTCCCGCACGTTCAGCAGCACGGTGCGTGCCACTACCGATTACGACACCGCAAGCGGGGAATGGCGCACAGAGAACGGGGTGTGGTCGGCGTCGGGCACGAAACTTGCAGGGTGCCCTCTGAGTCGCGCGGTGCATGAACGAGTGGGGACACCACTGGGATCCACGGGGACCTGCCGTCGGCTCCCTCGGCGTGGGATGGCGGCATGGAATCAGCCCAATCGGTCTTGGCGGTAGAACAATACGCCGCCGCGAATGCGCGTTGGAAAGAGCAGTCCAAGACCAGCGGACGGCATTTCTCCCTCCCCGTTTTGACGCAGCAAGAACCGAGCCTCAAGCCTGCCTGTGCAGGACGAATTCGTCCGCTCCTCCGGATGCCGCCGCTTTACATACCGCTCGCCGTGCTCAGCGCCTTTGCCGTGCTTTTTGTCGCATGGGAGGTGGCTGAGCGACATTTGTTTGGCGTGATTTCGATCGGGATGCACCATTTTCTGCTCACGGTTCGTGCTGCGGTAGCCGCCGCCGTCGCTGGTTTGATCGTGTACCTGCGCATGCGTCGACAGCACCGCCAGGTGGCTCAGACCGCGGAGCAGATCGCGAGCTTGCTGGAGGCCTTCCGCACCGAATCTTCGGCGCGCGAGCGATTTCATAATCCACATCTCACGCACTGCCGTGACACGCTGAACTGCCAGCAGACGGAATGCCCAGCGTATGAATCGCCGGGGGTTCGCTGCTGGCAGGTTGTGGCGTTGCGCGGCGCTTGGCGTGGTCCCAATGCACCGGCACCGAGCGTACACGAATGTCATTCGTGTGTCGTGTTTCAGCGAGCGTGCCCCGACGCCCTGACGAAGCTGGGCGAAGGCTTCAACAACATGGTGTTCCTATTGGAGGAAGAGGCCGATCAGGTCGACCGGATGCGCGCGCAGATGGTCGAGAAAGAGAAGATGGTCGCGGTGGGACAGATGGCCTCGGGAATCGCCCACGAGATCGGGAATCCGCTTTCGAGCATCTCATCGGTCGTGCAGATGCTCCAGCGGCGAAAATCTAGACAGCCGTCCGCAGAACAGCTTGATCTCATCCAGGCCCACATCCGGAGAATTTCAGGCACCGTTCGACAACTCGGATCACTCGCTCGACCCACGCCCGAGCACTGGGAGCAAACGAGTATCGCGGGCATCATTGACGACGCGGTCCGACTGGTCGCCTTCGATCGGCGCGCCAACGGCGTCAAGATCGAAGTGACGATCGCGAAACGAATACCCAAGACTTTTGCGATCCGGGGTAGGTTACATCAGGTTCTCATCAACCTGCTGTTGAACGCGCTGGACGCCATGCCAAACGGTGGCACCTTGCGTGTCAGCGCCGAGCAGGCTGGCAGCATCATCAGAATCAACGTGCGCGACACGGGTGTCGGCATACCCGAAGACGCGGGACGCCGCATTTTCGAGCCGTTCTTTACAACAAAAGGGCCGGGGGAGGGAACCGGGCTCGGACTTTCCGTGAGCTACACCATTGTACGAGAGCACGGCGGGCGGATCGATTTCGTTTCAACGGCTCCAGAAGGAACAACGTTCACGGTGGAATTGCCTGTGATGAAGTGGGCACCGGATGATCGAACCGCAAAATAAGACCATTGTCATCGCCGACGACGAGGACACACTGCGCACGAATCTCGCTGAAGTCCTACGAGACGAAGGCTTCACCGTCATCGATTGTGCTGACGGCACCGCTGCGCTCCGCACGCTCAAGAGTTGCACGATCGACGCGCTGATCACGGACTTGCGCATGCCCGGCATTTGCGGGATGGACCTGATTCGACACGCGACCAACGTATCGCCCGAGGCGAATATCATCGTGATTACTGCCTTTGGCGAAGTTGAGACAGCCGTCAACGCCATGAAAATGGGTGCCCGTGATTACCTCTGCAAGCCCATCATTTTCGATGAATTGATTTTCAAGCTAAAACGATCGCTGGCCCAGGACAGCCTGGCGAAAGAAAACAAGGTGCTTCGCGATCAGATCCACAAAACCCACGCACCTGAGGGTATCGTGGGCAAGTCGGCGCGCATGCAGGAAGTCACCAAGATCGTCGAGCGGGTTTCCCATACACGGAGCAACGTTCTGATCAGCGGCGAGAGCGGAACCGGCAAGGAAGTGATGGCCCGGACGATTCACCAGAGCGGGATCACGCGCAATCGGCCGTTCATCCCGGTCAACTGCGGAGGGCTCGCGGATTCGCTCATTGAGAGCGAGTTATTCGGATACCGCAAGGGTGCGTTCACCGGAGCCGATGCGGACCGTGTCGGATTCTTTGAGGCCGCCGATGGAGGCACGCTGTTCCTGGACGAGATCGGGAATCTACCGCCACAATGCCAGTCCGTCTTGCTTCGTGCGGTGCAGCAGCGCGCCATCACCCGCGTGGGAGATAACCGCTCCAAACCGGTCAACATTCGAATCATCGCCGCAACGAACCGCAATCTGGTCGCGCAGATCGAGACGAACGGTTTTCGAGAAGATCTGTACTACCGACTCAATGTAATTCGCATCCACATGCCGCCGCTTCGCGAGCGGCGCGAGGACATTCCGGCGCTGATCGCGCATTTCGTGCAGAAGTATAACGACGAACTCAACTGCCAGTGCGCGGGCTTCGATGAAGACGCCACGGCGATGATGTGTCAGTGCCGATGGCGCGGAAACGTACGTGAGCTGGAGAACGTCGTGGAGCGGGCGCTGATTTTTTCGAACGGGCGAATGGTCAAGCGCGACGATCTGCGCACCAACGCCGAGATGCCGCCGCTTGATCCTGCCTATGCAGGCGACTTGCGTTCGGCCACGCGAGAGTTCGAGCGCCGCCATATCACCATGGCCTTGGCAAAAGCTCGGAATAACAAGGTCTTGACGGCCGAAGCCTTGGGCATCGGGTTGTCGAGCCTCTACCGGAAAATCGAAGAACTGGGGATCGGAAGCAGGCCGACGCAAACCGTGGGCGACGCGTGATCGTGCGGGGGATCCTCAATGCGCGCAGGATGAAGAGGGACATATGATGCACGAACGGTTCGCGATGTTGATGGGCGTAGCGACGGTAATCGCTTGGTCGCAGAATCCGAGCTTGGGGCAAGTCGGACATGGCGGCCACGGGACACCGAGTCCTCAGCGATTCTCCGTGGAGATTCGCCTCGGAAGTGGCAGCGCAGCCAAAATACTTCGATCGTCAGTAGAGCTTCCGTCGCCAAACGCTTCTGCCGACTTGAGGCAGCGTATCGTGCTTCCCGCGCCCCTGGCTGCAATCCAATTACGACAATTTCTCCCCAAGGCTGAGCGGCACCAGAAGGTCACACCGGACGAATCGCCCGGGGCGCGACCCATGACGCTTGTGTCGATCACCGGACCGACGCAGTCCTTTTCGCGCTGGTTGGTGGCCGGCGATCCGGAACGGAATCGCCTGATCAGCCTGATCGCCACATGGCGGTTCATGGCGGTCGAGGATCGGACGCAGCGAGATCATCTTCTTGTGGACTTCGAGACGGAGCACAGCCGTCCGCCCATGATTCGCGTCGTGCCGATCGACGGCGGTCGAGAAACGACGGTGCTCGCGAATCCGGGAACGGTGCACGAGCTTCCTCACCTCGGAGGACAGTTGATCGTACGTGAGTTTTTCTCGCACTATGCATTGAGCAACAAGACCAACAAGCCGCTCAACGCGTCACCGAAGCGCGTCAACCCGGCCGTCCTCCTTGAACTTCGGTTCGGCGACACGCGCGAGCAACGGTGGGTTTTCTCGCAATTTCCAGACTACACGGGCGAGAAACCGTCCGTCATTCCGTGGAAGTGCGTGCTCGACTGTCCCGCGGAGGGCAAGAGGCCGCGCCCTGACGTTGCCATCGTGGTGACGCACGACGCCGATTGGGAGGCTTGGGTCAGACACGGTGGCGCCACGGAGACCTTCGACGCTGCCGGTGCCACCTCAATCGAGCTGCCCTCGACACCGTACCGGTTTCGGCTAAGCCGCACGATCCGGTCTGGGCGTTTGGTGGAAACCTACCGCCAGGCTGACGGACGCGGGACCGAGCCTGCATTGCTCGTGGAGACGCTCGACGCTAAGGGACGCCCCATTTCCATCTGGCTCACTCCAGGCAAGCCGCGCATCATGCTGCTGGAGACCGGCCCAGCCACGCTCACGCTTACGATGGAGGGCGGGCCGGGGAAGGGGCACCCCTGATGGTCGGGACATGGTTGGCGAGCGGTTCTATCCTCACGGCGTGGCTCGTGTGCCTTGACGCAGCGGCATCGGCTCGGCCGCCGGACGGTAAAACCGACTATACCCAGGGCTGCACTGTCTCCGCCTGCCATGGTGCGCTGACCGGAAAGCGGAAGACACACGGTGCTCTGGTCGAAGGATCCTGCGACGCCTGCCATGAGGCGGTCGCTGGGGAGAGACACGCGTTCACGTTCACCGAAGAAGACGGCGAGCTGTGCTTGCAATGCCATGACGAGTTCGAGGGCGTGAACATCCACGCCCCGGTGCGTTCGGGCACATGCACGTCGTGCCATGACCCCCACGGAAGCGATCACGATGATCTTCTGCTCACGGCTACCGTCGGAGCGTCGTGCGCAACCTGCCATGAGAAAACCATGGCGCCACTGAAGTTGTTGCATGGCCCCGTCGCGGCTGGGGTGTGTACATCCTGCCACGATCCGCACGCCTCAGACCATTCAAACCTGTTGTTGACTGAAGGCAATGCGTTGTGCGTGACGTGCCACAAACCGATCGAAGATCGGATCGCCGGCGCAGTGCAGGTACATCACCCGGTAACGGAAAGCTGCCTTACGTGCCACGACCCGCACGGCGGATCCGATCAATTCAACTTGACCGAAAGCATGCCGGATCTTTGCATGGAGTGTCACGAGGACGTGGCCGACACCGTCGCAGACGCCCAGGTCGCGCATGACGCGGTGACCGAGGGTCGCGCCTGTAGTTACTGCCACGATCCCCATGCGGCGATGCACAAACCGATGCTGAGGGACGAGCCGATGACGCTCTGCTTGTCGTGCCACGACGAGCCGTTGGCGTCGAATGGGGGCACGATCGGCAACGTGGCCAAGATTATCGCGGACAACCCGAATCATCATGGCCCGATCGGCGACGGAGACTGCACCTCTTGCCACGCGCCGCACGGGAGCGCCAACTTCCGCCTGCTCGTGGAGGCCTACCCGGCGAAGTTCTATGCGCCGTTCGACGAGGAGGCGTACCAACTCTGCTTTTCGTGTCACGAGTCGGACCTGGCGCTGGAGCCGGAAACCGACGAACTGACGGGTTTCAGAAACGGGACGCGGAATCTGCATTACCTCCACGTCAACCGTAAGCTCAAGGGACGAACATGTCGCGCCTGCCACAACGTCCATGCGAGTCGGCGTGCGAGCCTCGTGGCCGAATCCGTCACGTTCGGCACCTGGGAGCTGCCCATCAACTACCGATCGACCGAGACCGGCGGCTCCTGTCAGCCCGGATGCCATAAGCCCTACCGATACGATCGTGAACATCCCATCGTGAACCTTCCGCCCATGCCGGTCGCCAATGCCGACGCGCCGGACTGACGCCCCTTCGATGTTTGCTGGCACTTCCGTATGGCCGCCACCGCCCGTGCGCTCTTGCTCAAACCCTGGAAAGACGTCCTATAGCACCCATCATTGCCGGTGTTTTTACACCTGGAGCGCCCCTCGAAATGTCGTCGATTGAGAAACGGACGTCGGTGTATTCTCAAGCCTGGGAGGATCGGCGTTTGCGATCTCACCTAGGCCGCGCCGCCGTGGGAGCGACTGATGCCTAATAATCGCACATACACTGGTTTAGGGTGGTCATTCTTCTCGTTCCCCCTTCGGGGACTTTGTGGATACTCCGATGGCACAGAGAATGCAGAGAAGAACAGTGGCGGCTGAAAGCCGGCCGCAGTGCTGGTTGCAGGTGAGCCGGTGCTGCTGAGTGTTGAAGACATCAGATTAGGTGGAGGAGCTACCATGAAGAAGAACACGCTATGTCATCTCGCTGCTGTAGTGGCCGTCCTGGGCGTTGCGGGGACCGCCTTCGGACAGATTGTGCCCGGTGATCCGGGATCCTATCCCTCGGTGAGTGTGATCAATACGCCGCACAACCTGAACAACTACCCGGGCGTCTCCATTCCCGGAAATCAGGTTTGCCTACCGTGCCATACGCCGCATAATGCGATCGTGTCGGGCGAGGGAGGCGTGTTGTGGAATCATGCTGAGACCGGTGAAACGTTCGTCATGTACGCCAGCACGGCCGGGCAGCCCGAGGGCCCGAGCAAGCTTTGCCTTAGTTGCCACGATGGTGTCACGGCCATTGACAACTATGGCGGATCGGGCGGCACGGGCATCGTCATCACCGGCGACGCCGCGATCGGCAGTGACCTGTCGAACGATCACCCGATCGGGATCGCGTATCCGACGGCGAAGCCGTCGGAATACAACGACCCGAGCACGTTCGATCCGGGAATCGGCGGCGGCCCGGGCGTCGCACTGGTCGAGATCAACAGCGTTGAGCGGGTCGAGTGTACCTCGTGCCACAACGTTCATAACAACGGACTTGGCGCCTTTCTGCGAGCGCCGGTTCAAGAAAGCTACCTCTGCCTCCAATGCCACATCAAGTAGGTGTTGACGGTTAGTGCCTCGCGAAAAGAGTGGGGACCGCCTCAGGGTGGCCCCCCTCTTGCGGGGCTTGCAGGCCCGTCCCCACCCTGAACGCCGGCCGGCGCGTTAACTACCCTCCCCCCGATACACCGTCGACGACAGTCATCGTCGGAGTCCTTCTGCACGACTACGGACCGAGTCTCAATATCGAGACTCGTGGCACGCGGCTTGCTCGAAGTGCAGCGAGCGTCTCCCAACTGTTCCCCATGTGGCGCGCTATCGATCGTGTTGTGGCGGTAGGCATGGGCGAGTTGGGAGCGGCATCCATGTTCCGCGTGGAGTGGTACCCATGAAAGCACTTGCCTTTTACTCGTTTCTGATGGTCAGACGCCTCTTCCCCGCCGTCGTACTGTTGGTCGGCTGCCGGAGCGCCCGGATTAGCGAGACACCGCTCGTGTTCTTCCCTGCGCCGCCGGCGGAACCCCGCATACAGTTCTTGACCTGGGCCAGTGGCGCGGAAGAGGTGGAGCCACAGCGCGACGGCTTCGAATCCTTCATCTTAGGCGAAGAGTTGAGAGGCGGGCGCCGGATCAACAAGCCTTATGGAATCGCCGTTCGCGACGGCGTCGCCTACGTGGCTGACACGAAGGGTCTTTGCCTGTGTCGGTTGGATTTCAAGAACGGCACCTACGGCAAGATAGGCGTTCGGGGTCCGGGGCGACTGCGCAAGCCCATCAACGTTGCGATCGACTCACTGGGGTTCAAGTTCGTGGTCGATGCGGAACGAAAGCAGGTGGTCGTGTTCGATCCCCAAGATCAATACACTACGGCGTTCGACATTCCCGAACCATCCCGCCCGGTCGATCTGGCTATCTACAAGAATGAGCTGTTCGTCTTGGACAACGACGACTCGCCGGAGATTCTCGTTCTTGACCGTTCGACCGGAAAGATTCGGCGCCGCTTCGGCGCAGCGGGAGGCGAGCCGGGTCAGTTCAAAATCCCGAACAGTCTGTGCGTGGACCAGAGCGGTTTTCTCTACGTGAGTGACACGCACAACTGGCGTATCCAGAAACTCACTCGCAATGGTGAACCGGTTTGGGTGAAGGGAACACCCGGGTACCAACTCGGGCAGTTCGGACGTCCGCGCGGCATTCGCGTCGACCCGGACGGCATTATCTATCTCGTAGACGGTGCCACGGAAATCGTCCAGATGTTTGACGCAGATGGGCAGACGCTAATGCGCTTCGGCGGTCCGGGCGACGCGCCTGGTGCGCTGGGCTTGCCCTCGATGCTGGCCATCGACCGAACCTCGATTCCCTATTTCCGGAAGTATGTACACGAGAAGTTCACCGTCAAACAGATCTTGTTCGTGGTAAGCCAGTACGGTCGTCGCCTCATCAACGTGTACGCCATGGGTGCGTTCCCCAAGGGCTTTAAGCTGACAGAGTCGGAACTAGGCACTATCCCCGCCTTGCCCGTGGAAGAGGGCATCGGTCCGGTTGATGGCAATGACACCGACAAGGAACCCACGTCCCAAAAGCCAGCCAATCCGCACGCCAGGGATCAGTAGGGCGTGACTGAGAGGAGACCGCGTGTTGGCCCGCCGGCCAATCCTCAAGATCACCGTAGTGGCGGCCGTGGCGCTAGCGGCCGCTAGCGCCTGCGCACCCGGCACGCGCTACCGCCTGCTCCGGTTCTTCCTCGACGGCGTACCCGATCCTGATGCTCAGCCTCTCGCGGGCTATGCGCCGGCTCGTTCCGCAGCCCCCACGCTATCCGCCCCAACTCGAACGACGCCTAACGTGCCGCTTTTCGCGCACACGCCGTACCGCCAGGATCGCTGCAACGGTTGCCACATCCCGGAAACAGGCGGCCTCGTCCGCACGCTGGAGGACGGCCTCTGCCTGAATTGCCATGCGCCACTAATTGGGGAGGTGAGGTTCGCCCATGGACCCGCCGCCGTCGCTGCTTGCACCGCTTGCCACCACTACCACGCGTCTCCGTTCGCGAACCAACTGCTGCATGACATCGAGGAAGTTTGCGCACAGTGCCACGAGACGGACGACTTGACGAGCGGTCCGCATCATGTGGCAAACGAGATGCGAGCCTGCACGAACTGTCATGATCCCCACGGGGGAAACGATCGTTTCTTCTTGAAACGGATCGAACAGTGACGTGGACGGTGATAACTGACGTACATCGCGAACGGCGGCGACGATCCAACAGAACCCCGAACGGTGCGCGCCACCGAACGTTCAGAATTACACTCTCCCTGCTGCTCGTTTGGGCCCCAATCGTGGGCTGTCGGTCAACGGACGGTACACGCGGGCAGCGGGTTGGCAACATACAGATCACGCAGGTCGGCGGATATGTGGAATACGTCTTGCGGGATCGGCGCCGAGAACAAGAATCGAGAGTAGCCGTGAGCAAGACCGAATCCCAGGAGCGGATCGTCGAGGAGCGCATCAAGATCGAAACGGAGGGTTACGTCTATCACCCGAATCTTCTCGAGTTTACGCTGGCTGGACTATTCGGACTCCTGCAGCAGGATTTCGAGGATACGTTTGATGGACGACGACGCAACAGTAGCGACAATGGGACGGTGACGGAATTCGACCTGAGCGGCTCGTTGTTCCGCAGAAAAACATATCCGGGAACCGTGTCCGTCCGGCGGTACCGGTCGCTGGTAGCGAGGCCCTTTCAGAGCAGTCTCGAAACCACCACGACAGGCTACGGATTCATTTGGCAATACATCAACGAGAAAACGCCGACGACGATACAGTTCAACGACACCGAGGTTCTTCTAGACCCGCTGGATGATCGCGAGGCCAACGGTCGGCAAAAGACCACCGAGTTTCGGTTCGAGACCGAATACAAACTCAACCTGCACAGCGCTGTGAAGCTGACCTACGAGTCTCGGTCTCAAAGTGAGGAGCCCTTCCGATTGGATTTTGACACGGACGAAGTGACGGTATCCCACCGTCTCGACTTCGGCAAGGACTATGCGCACCGGTTGGAGTCGGAACTGAACTTCTTTAATCAACGGGGTACGTTCGACATCGAACGGTTCCGCTGGCGCGAGGTGCTCCGGTTACGACACTCCGAAACGCTGGACTCCTGGTATCGTCTCGAACTGATCGACCGAACGCAGGGCACGCTGTTCGGTGTTGAGCCGATCGAGGAGCGATCCTGGATGTTCACCGGTTCGTTAGAGCACCGACTCTTCGAGAGCTTGGTGTCGCAGGTCACGGGCTTCGCGCAGAACCAGGCGTTTGGGTCCAGGTTCACGGTGCGGCGTTACGGCACACAGGCGAGCTTCAGCTACCGCAAGAAGAATCGCTGGGGTACGCTGCGCGCGTCCTATCGTGCCGGTTTACGCAGCGAGGAACGGCGCGGCGGGGAACGAGAACTCGAAGCGCTGGACGAACGGGGTGCCTTCAATGATCCGGAGCCGATTCGGCTTTCCAACGCCAACGCCGTGCAGGCTTCCATCTTCATGACGGCAGAGGACCGAACGACCATGTACATCCAGGGTCGTGACTACACGGTTCGGCTCATCGGAGATTTCATCGAGCTGGAGCGCGTCGTGACCGGCCGCATTGCCGACGGGGAAACCGTGCTCATAGACTATGTCTACCGCTCCGGGGGCGACTTGGTTTTGGAAACGATCAACAGCAACTTCACGATCCGGCAGGAATTGACGAACGGCTTCTCGCCCTACTACCGCTTCAGCCGCCAGGACCAGACACTACGACCCAGGAGCGCCAGCGGTATCACGCCGGAAGACATCACGGGGCACATCGGCGGTTTGGAATACCGAAAAGGATCGGTACGGTTACTGGGTGAGTACGAAGATCACGGCTCGACCATCAGCCCGTTTCGAGCGTTGCGTTTTTCCGCCGATTGGACACACCGGTTCGAAAACGGGGGGGCGCCGTCATTGCGTGCTCGTTGGTCTGATGTGCGCCACGGCACCCCCAACGAGCGGACCCTGCGTTTTCTGACTCTCGAAGGACGCTATCGCCGCGCCGTCGGTCGGGATTTTACGATGGAGGCTTCCGTCATGTACCGTAACCAACAGGATTCGGTAGGCACTGACGACGAAGGGTTCGATGTCGACCTCGTGGTTGAGTGGACTCTGCGAGAAACCAACCTTCGGATCACGTATGAATGGTCACAGTTTGACAACGATTTCGCGAAGAGCGAATCTTCCTCACTGTTTCTCCAACTGAGGCGGAGCTTCTGATGCGTCTGACAGGGCTGGTTTGGGTTTACTTCGCTGTGGTCCCCCTTGCGTTTTCTTCCGGTTGCCATCGTCCACTACGACCGGTTTTCCCTTTGCCACCGGCGTCGTTGGTGTGGCCCCCGCCGCCCGCGCCAGCCCGCATTCGGTACGTCGGGCAACTATCCTCTTCCGCTGACCTGAATCCCGCCCGCAAGGCCTTTCAAGGAATCACGGACGTCCTGTTCGGCGCGAAGCAAGAACAAGTGCTGTACGGTCCGCGAGCGATCGTCACGAGTGATGACGGGCGCTACGTGTGGATCGCGGATCCGGGCGGTCGGTGTCTGCATGGATTCGACCTTGTGGGTCGGAGGTATCGCAAGTTAACGACTGCCGGTGGCACAAAGCTTCTGGCGCCCGTCGGCATCTCGCTTGGTCCATCAGGTACGTTCTGGGTGTGCGATTCGGCGGCTTTGGCGATCCACAGGTTCTCGATCGAGACCGGCGCTTGGCGGGAATCCCTGCGAGTTGGGGAGGATCTGCACCGACCAACAGCATGCTATTGGCTTGACCCGCGCCGTGAACTTTATGTTGTGGACACGTTCGACCATAACGTGAAAGTGCTCGACGAAAAAGGACGCGTCCTTCGTGTGCTCGGCACGCGTGGCGGCGCACCGGGGTCGTTCAACTTCCCCACGGCAATCGCTTCCGACGGGCGCACGCTCTGGATCGCTGACACGGGCAACCATCGCGTGCAGGAGATCACCCTGGAGGGTGTTCCGATTGTCGCATTCGGGCAGGCGGGCACCGGACCTGGGGATCTTGCCATGCCAAAAAGCGTCGCGCTGGACTCGGACGGACATGTCTATGTCGTCGATGCTCGGTTCGAGAACATTCAAGTCTTTGCGCCGGACGGTACGCTCCTTCTACATCTTGGCGAAGAAGGCGCTGACCCGGGCGAGTTTTGGTTGCCGGGCGGCATTTTCGTCGATCGCGCAGACCGCATCTGGGTGTGCGATACCTACAACCATCGGGTGCAGGTGTTTGACTACGTCAGGCCACCGACGCGCGCTCCCGGCGCGTCCGGTCAAACGGCGAGGGAGTAGGTAGCGTCATGGATCAATTGTGCGCAAACCAAGAACCAGGAAATGCTGCGATGCAGGCTACTATTGCGCAAGCTCTGACTGCACGCTGCCGTCGGTTCATCGTGGTCACCGTCATCGGCGCGTTGAGTGCCGTGCTCTCAAGTGCGGCAGCCCAGGACCGTGTCGTGGATACCGTACACAACCTCGCGGCGAGTGGGCCGGGGGTGATCCGCGCCCAGTCGGAGCAACAGGTCTGCGTCTTCTGCCACGCGCCGCACAACACGATTGCCGTTCGCCCGCTTTGGAACCGCGAAGCGCCGCTGGGCATGTACCAGATTTATTCCTCGTCGACACTCGACGCGAATCCGGGGCAGCCGACCGGTTCGAGCAAGCTGTGCCTGAGCTGCCACGACGGCACCATCGCATTGGGGAGTGTGCTGAGTCGTCGGCAGCAAATCCAGATGAGCGGCGGGTCGTTCCTTCCCGCGGGTCTGACGAACCTGGGCACGGACCTGTCGGACGACCACCCGATCAGTTTCAGCTACACGATGGGCCTGGCGGCGGCCGATCTGCAGTTGGTGCCTCCGTCCGCACTGCCGCCGTCTGTTAAGCTGGATGCGGACGCGCAGCTCCAGTGTACGTCTTGCCACGACGCCCATCACAACCGGTTCGGTGACTTTCTGGTGATGTCCAATAAGTTCTCCGCGTTATGCACGTCCTGTCACTCGATGAACGGCTGGGGCGGAAGCAGTCACCGGGTGTCGAACGCCTCCGTCGGTAGCGCAGACAGCGTGACATGGCCATATGACACGGTGGCTGCCAACGGCTGCCACAGCTGCCACCGCCCGCACACAGCCGGCGGTAAGGAGCGGTTGCAGATCGCGACGGTGGATGAGGGCAACTGTCTGCCCTGCCATTCCGGCGCGGTGGCGACGAAGAATATTCTTGCTGAGATCGATAAGTTTTCTGCACACGATCCCCGCCGCTATGACGGGATTCACGACGCCGCTGAGACCTTGGCGAGTCGGCAAAAGCACGTTGAATGCGCAGACTGTCATAATCCGCACGCAGTGGCTGCAATCTCGCAGACTGGGGGTTTTCAGGCCATCGGCGGGACGCTGGCCATGTCTGCGGGGGTGACACAAAGTGGCACGGAGATCGCGAATGCCCAGCACGAGTATGAAGTCTGTTTTCGTTGTCATGCGGATAACCCGGTTGACACTGGCAATCGCGTTGCCCGACAGGCTGACACCGCCAATCTCCGGTTGAAGTTTGGCTCGGGCAGCCCCAGCTTTCACCCGGTCGTCAGCGCCGTCGGTAGTTCGGATACAGTCAGCCTGGTTCCCGGAATACCCCGCGGATCGATGATTCTCTGTACGGATTGTCACAACAACGACAACGGACCGGGTGCCGGCAACGTAGGTCCGGACGGCCCGCACGGTTCGATCTACGATTTTCTGCTGGAGAGAAACTACACCGTGCGCGACGACACACTAGAGTCGGCAGTCGAGTACGCGATGTGTTACAAGTGTCACGAACGATCGAGCATCTTGTCGGATGACAGCTTTGAGGAACACCAGAAACACATCGTGGGGGAAAACGCTCCATGTTCGGCATGCCATGACCCACACGGGATCAGCTCGCTGGCCAGTGGTTCGTCAGACCACACGCACCTCATCAATTTCGATCCAACCATCGTTTTCCCATCGCCGGGGCGAGGTCCGGCCGTGTTCCGAGACCTGGGCACATTTGCCGGAAGTTGCACGCTGACCTGCCACGGCGAGGACCACGTCGATGAAGGGTACGGCCCAGGCGACGACGACTAGCCCGGATATTTCATGAGTGTTTGTGAGTTTGTCACGGACACGATTCGATGCACGTTGCCCTGTGGGCTACGTAGGTTCGGCGTTGTCGGCGCGCAGGCCCCCCTTACCCCCATGGTGATTTCGAGTTGTACACAAGGCGGAAACGGGCGGCGATGGGTCAGTTGCATCAGTTCGGGGTGAGTTGCGGCACAAGGCGGGCAAGCAGCGATCGATAGGGGTAGCCGCTGGAGAGATGGAGCACTACGCGACGCACGGTAACCACCACGCGGGCTGCGATCTTGAAAAGCTTGAGCCGGATGGTGCTGACCTGAGCCTTGGCGAGTTCGGTGCCCTTCAATCCTTCACGTCGCAGGTGTTCGATCAACACGTAAGCGGCCGACGCCAGCAAGAGGCGGAACTGGTTGGCAACGAATCGGCTACAACTGGTGCGGTCGGCGTACAGGTAGAGCTGCTGCTCCTTGATCCGGTTCTCCATATCGCCGCGATGCGTGTACAGGCCGTCGTAGATGTCACAGGGACTGCGATCAAGGTTGGTCACCACGAACCGGGCGTTGGCCCCCTTGGGTAAATGCTCAGCCTTGAGGATGATACGCCGCTTGCGATCCCACGTTTTTGCGCCGTACGCGAACTCATGGAAGCTGCGCTGTTTCTCGCCGGTGGCGTCGTACGCTTGCTCGGCCGCCTCCATGAGCGGCTTTGCGTGCCGTTTGAGTGTCGCATTCTTTGCGATGCCTACGACGTAGCCGATGTCGTTCTTGTCGCAGTATTTCAGGGTTTTCCAGCGGCAGAATCCTGAATCACCGCGAAAGATGATGCGAACATTCGGCCATGCGTCA
>JAJDDY010000037.1 GCA_029260075.1 Phycisphaerae bacterium | reverse complement strand
TTGACAGCACATCCTGTAGAATCTGCTTGTCAAGGCTGAGGTCGGCGACCAGCTGCTTGAGCTTGCGGTTCTCTTCTTCGAGATGCTTTAACCTGCGTAGCTCCGCAACGCCTAAGCCGGCATACTTCTTCTTCCACCGGTAGAAGGTCTGCTCGCTGATCCCAAGCTTGCGCGTGATCTCCTGGACCGCCGTGCCCGACTCTGTCTGCCGAAGCGCGAAGGCGATCTGCTCCTCTGTGAATCTGGACTTCTTCATCAGTATCCTCCTCCCGGCCGAAGGCCGGGCCTGATGACCAAAGTCTACCCGAAAACTCTCATTTTGAATGGATCAGGATATGGGGAGAACGTCACCCGCATTTGGAAAATGTTTTCCTTCGTAGGACGACGTCGCCGTGCGGCTCGACTTCAATTCATGCTGACCGTCATGCCTGCGGGTTTCACGCGATCACGTCTCGGAATCACGTCGGCTTCCCGGGCGGGGCGCCGAACCCGAACAGCCTCTGACGGGCTTGGTCTGCAATGGCGAGAACCGCCGGGTGCTTGACCTTTTTTTCGACCGAGATCGCATAGAACCGTTCCCGAACAGACTCCACGCGGCCGACCACTCTGACACCGTACTGGCGCTGCACTTCCTTCTCGATCACCGTCGGCGCGGCAAACAATCCAACCCCAGCCTGACCGAACACTTTGAGAAGGGCACTATCCTCGAACTCGCCGAACACCGACGGTCGGATGTCGTGGGATTCGAACCAATGATCTATCGCACGCCGAAGCGCTGTGTTGGCCGTGGGGACGATGAACGGTGCGCCGTCGAGCGACTCGGGAAACCGACGTCGGTACGTCGCCGCTAGATCCTTGGTACCAAAGATCGACACGCCACACTCTCCAAGCAAGTGGTTGAAAGCACGCACTTTGACGTCCGGGCCAATCGGGCTGTCGGACAAGACAAGATCCAATTCATACACCGCCAACCTCGTGAGCAACTCTTGCGGGCTACCCTCGTGACAGACAAGCTGGACTTGCTCTGGCAGGTGCAACGCGGGCTCAAGAAGCCGGTAGGCCACAAGCTTGGGTAGCACGTCAGCCACGCCGACGTTGAACCGTAGCGGTCTGCCGGTTGGTCGACCCTGGACGGTATCCACAAGGTCACGTCCCAGCGAGAAAATCTCATCCGCGTAACGGAAGACTACGCGACCCATCTCCGTGAGCGCCAGGTTGCGCCCGACGCGCGTGAACAGCTTCTCCCCGAGCGAGCGCTCCAAAGACCGAAGCTGCGCGGAAATCGTTGGCTGCGCCAGGTTCAACTCCTTACACGCCGCCGCGATCGTGCCTTCCTTGGCTACGACCCAGAAGTACAGCAGATGATGGTAGTTAAGCCATTGCATGCCGCCAGTATACATCGGTTTAGTCTATGTTTCCACACGATATTTTCTATATATCTATCGTTAGATTTGCGTCGTATATATGTATGGGCGGCGACAGGTCAAGCCGCTACGTGAAAGGGAGGTCTCAATGCATGTGGATATTCGAGCGAGGCGCGGCCGGCTAAGCCGTAACCTTGAAGAGCTGTTGGAACGGCGCGTCTGGTTCGCACTGGCTAAGTTCGGCGGTCGAATCCGGCGCATCAGCGCACTCCTGGAAGACATTAACGGTCCGCGCGGAGGTGAAGACCAACGCTGCCGGATCAAGGTCAGCCTCGTACCGTCCGGGTCGATCATCGCCGAGGCAACCAGCGCCGACGTGGCAGCAGCGGTCGGCCGCGCGGCGGAACGAGTGGCGCGTCGGGTACGCGATGCCCTCGATCGCAAGCGTACCATGCAAACGCGACCGAGCGTCCCGACAAACGGGAACGAACCGGTGGAAGAGGATCTTTGAGTGGATGACGTGCGACGAAACACGAACAGCGCCTACGACGAGTCAGCGCGGGCGTTGCGGAGCGGCAGGCAGCATGGATAGCGTACCGAGACAAAGCAAGCTGGAACTTTCTCTTGTTCCGGTCGGCAGCGTGAGCAATATTCTTCCCGATTATCGCGGAACACCTGTTGGCGATCTCTTGGCCTATCACAACCTTCGCGCGCCACACCGCCATCACACGGAACCTGAGCTGTTGATCGGGATGTGCATGGATCCCCGGGTACACCTCCAAATCCCCTCCGGTTTTGCGTTTGTTCTGCGCTGCGCCGGCGCGAATCTTGGCAGGTTGGCGTTTGATATGTCTTTCGCGATCGCGGTCGGAGGTGTTCGGAGCATTTGTCTGATCGGGCATGATGGATGCCGCATGGTCGACGTAGCATTCAAGCGCCAAGCGTTTGTCTCTGGGCTGGTCGAAGACGCGGGATGGGACCACCGTCGAGCGGAAGAACACTTCGACGCCAACTGCTCGCGATATGAATTCGGTGATGTCGCGAGTTTTGTTTGGCTGGAAGCGCAGCGACTGCGGAGAGAATACGTGGGGTTAAGTGTGGCCCCGCTCGTCTATTCAGTTGACGATCGGAGTCTCTGTCAGGTTACCGATCAACGACCGTCAACAGCGACCGACCATGGCACGATTGAACAGAGAGTCGGTGAAGCGCGGTGATGAACTCGATGAAACTCAACCCCTTCGGTGGCGATGCACTAACAGCTCGTAGAACGAGGCTGGTATTCAATTACGTCGCCGCGAGCCCGCCCGTGACCACGGAACTTGTCCACACCAAGCGGCGAAAATCGCGAATGGATCACCGGCTGGAAGCCGGTGCCACACTTTTGCAAGAGGCTGCTCGCGCTTTGTAACGAACCGGGCGGCAGGGTTCGACCTATCCGAGCCGCGACGGTAAGGAAACGCATTCAAGCTATCACGAACGGAGATCAATAATGGACTGCCTCAAGAACATAGTCGTCGGCGTAGATTTTTCCTATTTCTCTCGGTGCGCCCTCAAGCAAGCCGCCCGGATAGCCGCGTGGAATCAAGCCAAGATGCACGTCCTCCATGTAGTCGACACTTCCGTGGTCAACCACCTGAAGGAATTCTGGGAGTGTAGACGGCCACTGATCGGTTCGGAGAAAGCCGTCGAGCAGATCCGCGAATCCGCGCAGGAGCAGCTCGAAGATGCGGTCGGCACCGTGGAGAACGCAAGTCCACATGTTGATACTATGACCGGTACACCTTTCATTGAATTGCTGCGCCGCGTCAGGGACAACTCGGCCGATCTGTTGGTTCTGGGATCGAACGGATCATCCGATCCGTCAAAGGGAGCCGGTGTGCTCGCCACCAAATGTGTGCGCAAGGCGGCCACAAAAGTGCTACTCGTTCGCGCGGATCATGTAGAGCCCTACAAAAACGTCGTCGCGTGCATCGACTTCTCGGAGACGTCGCATCGCGTCATCGAGCAAGCGATTCGTGTCGCCCAACAGGACGAAGCAACGCTGCACCTACTCCATGTGGTCTCGGCGCCGTGGGAAGGGGCCAGCTACGTTCCACAACCATCAGCGGAGGATCAACGCAGCCACTCGGACGCTTTGACCGACCGCATCAAGCTAGCTCTTGAACCTTTCGAGAACGAGATGCATGCACTGAAGGTTGAGACGAACATCGTTGAGAACGCGCGCGAGTCGGATGGCATCATCAAGTTTGCCGGGGACACGTCGGCAGACCTAGTCGTTGTCGGAACGCGCGGTCGCACCGGTATGAGGGCCATTCTACTTGGTACGGTGGCCGAACGCATTGTGCGAGAGTCACCTTGTTCCGTTCTGGCCGTCAAGCCGGACGGTTTCAAGTACGATTTTGAATGAGCGCGACGCAGTGGGTAAGGCGAACGCGCGACGTCGAGCAGCTCGCGCGGCAAGCGCGCCCCACAACGCGTGTATCAGTAATTCTCGCTTCCGAATCCCAGTGAGCGACGTTCCGAAAGCTCGAAAAACAGCTAATTGCCGCAACAGCCTACCGCCGTATACGAAAAAATGCTGACCAACTGCCAGCGCAAGAATCGCTGACCCACTACACGATCCTAGGCTTTGTCCCAAAACTCCCGGCCAGCCACCCACGACGATGCTAACGGGTCGTTTCTCGCGGGAAAAGAGTGTCGTCTTGCAGCGACTCGTGTACTTGAAACGAGTCTTAGGACAAAGCCTAGCCCCAACCGCCAAGAATGTAGAGCGAGCCTCGCATCGATCGTGTCGCGCTGAATTGTTCCGACAAGAGATTCCCGACTTCGGCCGAGAATTGATACCCTACGCCATTCGTTACTACGGATTGCATGCGCCTTCGGTGCCAGCCTGCACGAGTGCAAGCACGCCCTCCGGAGTAAGCGCTCGATCCCAGATCATGACTTCATCGACGAGGCCTTCAAAACGTGTTTCTTGTCGGTGATCGAATCCGTCTCCCAATACCAAGGGCGAACTCGCCGTGTTCAGGCTCTTGGCTTGCGATGCAATAACTGCTCCATCTAGGTAGTAGACAACTTCAGCACCGTCGTACGTGACGCAATGGTGGTGCCAATCCGTGTCGGTATCCACGTCCGTGAGGATGTCGTTCTGATAGCCCCAGAACCACCACTTGCCGCCCGAGATAAACGCGCCGAAGCCTCCTCCCGCGAACGGCGCGCCAAAGCTAAACGGTGTCGCGCAGCAGCTTGATGAATAGTCGCTTGCGCTCTTGACCCAAGCGCAAAGAGTCCTCGGGGAATTACCGGTGAGGGCGATGTTCGCGATCGTAGCAGCGTAGCTGCCACCGGGCCCAAACTGGAAAGCCGAACCAACGATCCCAGGGACGAACGTAGCGCCATTTACCAACACGGCGTCGTTGCCGCCGATGATGTCGTCGGTCGTAGCGTTGCCCGGCCACCAACCAACGAGCCCCGCCCCCGGTTCCGCACAACCCAACTCTGACGTCGTGTTGAATCGCTTCTGGAACTCGGCAAAATCCGGGAGATCGACATCTCCGTCAGAGTCCATATCGACGGTAGCACAGCACGAATTGGTGTATAGCGCGGGCGTGCAGCTTGTGCCGGCGCACGGTCCGGTACTGCACGCGTTGAGGAAACTGACGTCGGCAAGAGATATCAACCCGTCTCCGTTCGCGTCGCCCGGCCGATCGCACGTGTCGGGTAGACCATTCGTGTTGCAGTCCGCCGCGCCGGCGGCGACATCGCACTCGTCCGGGACGTTGTTGGCGTTGCAGTCGGTACTGCCGCCGATGCGGACGGTGACACCCGCAAGGAATACACGTGTTGATCCATCGCTGCCATTGTCGCTCAGCCTGATCTTAACGAGGGTCTCGTCGTGGAAATCGGCAGGCAGATCGATTCGCTGTTTGTCCAACCGATGCGAACCGACAGTAAACACGTTGGTCGTGGTCGTGCCGTTAATGTTGTTCGTGAAGAAGAGCTGATTGAAATCGCGTATGTCAACGTTTCCGATCAAATTCTTCCGGAAGTAGGCCCCGTCGGAACCGAAGAACTCAAGCCAAGCATAGCTCGCGGGACCGGGCTGCCCCCAATAGGTATTGATGAGCGTGTGTACCTCGACCACGCCGGGGCGGCTTGGCGTGATATCGATCGATCGTGGATTCGGACCAGCAGCGGACACACTGTGCCAGAAGTTGCGGCCCGTCGCCGGAATGTTGAAGGGAACCCCGCCGAGCGTAACAAGACCGACTGGAAACGCGGCATCTACATCCGAGATGTTCGCATTGTAACTGCTGCCGAAACCGATCATGTGGAAACCCGGGGCTGCGTCCGTGCGGATGTCGCACTCGTCGGGAAGGCCGTTGGCGTTGCAGTCCAAGCTCGTGGCTGAATTGATTTCGCACTCGTCGAGTACCCGGTTGCTGTTGCAGTCGGTCGCGGTGGCGTCGGCGAGCTCAATCGCATCGTCGATATTGTTGCGATTACAATCGTCGATACAGGTCAGTAGCAGTTCGCCGTTTCCTTGTGCTCCATCGAATCCGCCGATGCGGATGAGATATTTTCCATCGCGAGCGACACGGAAGTCGAGGCGTGACCTCAGTGTACAGAAGTCGTCGTCGCACGCGAGCGCCGACTCGGTCGTTGGGCAGATTCCGCCGGAGTACACCGCGAGCTTCGTGTCATACGCACTGCCGCACAGACTCGCCGTGGCGATACCATCACACGCCGACGTGTACCGATACCAAATGTCAGACTTGACGTTTGTGTCACCGGAGACGTCGCATGCGCTCGGTTCGTCCGGACCGTCAGTGGTGGTACCCACGTTGCCGAAGGCATAGCCGCCTTCAGCAACCGGTGTCGCGTTGCCGCAATCGTCGTTGCTCGGCAGCACGGTCAGCGTAAAGGTGGCACTGTCTCCAGGCGTCGAGATGTCGCGATCGCCCACATCCACTTGGAATTCATACCTGCCGCTGACTGTGGGTGTTCCGGACAGCAATCCCGACCCATCGATGGTCAACCCCGGTGGCAGCGGAAATGCGCTCACGGAGTAATAGGGTATTCCGTTGACGATGAAGAACGGGCATCCACCGCCGATGGGCAGATTCTGGAAATAGGGTTGATCTTGCGCCGTGTCCGGCAGAGCTCCGCCGCCATAGAGCGTCATAGTTCCAGGCACTTCCGTCACGCGCAGAGGGAAACTACCTTCGGCCGTAACGCCGCCGAAGCCCGCGGCGCGGATGAGAAGCTGTTGCCCCGGCGCGGTGGGCATGACAACGGCCGAGCGAAACCCGCAATCAACTGTGGCGTCTGAGAAATCGTCGTTGCACGCGAGTTCAAAACCGTCGCAGGCGTCGAACACGCTCACGACAGTGTCATCGAGCGACCCGATCCCACCCTGGCAGGTGTCGATCGTAATCTCCCCATCGCAGGCCGTGGGATAGGTGAACCAGATGTCGTGGCTGCTCGCGGAGCAAGTCGAGGTGCTCGCACTCGAATTGGCACCGGTGTTGTCCACCATGATCGTACCCTCTTCGAGCGGAATCGCGCGGCCGCACTCTTCATTCACGGGATGACAACTGAGCGTCAATCCGCAGGCCGTCCCATCCTTCGACACGTCAAGGTCGAAGGATCCTGTTTCGCTACCGGCTCCGTGTACGAGGATGTGGTACACCGCACCCGGCGCGGAGCACCACGAAACCTTCGCACGATCGTTGGTAACGAGCTGACCACATCCGTCGTCGTTTGCGGCGATGCAGGTCTGTCCGCCGCATCCGCTGCAATAGACGCTGATCTTGGTGTCGAAGTCAGCGAAGTCGCACGTGGCCGCCGTCATGGTGGTGCCCGAGCCAATGACCCTGTACCAGACGCCCGGCGCCGTGTTTGTGACCCCCTGACAGGTGGGAGCATTGTCGACCGTCGCTCCGGACGTGCGCCCAGGCGTAGTCGAAGGCACATCGACGAGGAACGCGTCGTCGCAAGTATCGTTGTTCGGGAAGAACCGCGTGTGCAGATCAAAGGATCCGCCGGTTCCACCCGGTTTGCTCGCGACACGGATATAGTACGTTTGCCCGGCGCTCATGGGCACCCACGGCGGTTCGATGCAGGGGCCGCCGCATGTCGCCGACGGACACGAAGTGCTGCAAAAGATCTGATTAGCGCTGCCGCCCGGACAGTTCGCGTGGACCGAAATAGCCGGATCTTCGAGCGTCGTACCGCACAAATCAAGGTAGAGGTGTCCGTCCACCGGCGCGGTGTACTTGTACCATACATCCGGTCCGTCGGGGCTCGTACAGGCCGGGGCACCATCGACGGTAGCTTCCAACGTCGTGCCGCGGCTCGTGCGCATCGACGGCTCCACATACGGCGGCGGGAGCACGCCTTGGGAAATCACCTGCGCGCTAGTGCATGCATCGTTGATCGGCGCATTCGTCAGGTCGGCGTACCAATACCACTGGCGTCCGTTGGGGTGCTTTCCCCTGCCGGCGATGCGCTTGCCGTCACTCGATACACGTGTGACCGCCGTCAGATCCCAGCCCGCAATCTTTGTGCCCAGACGCAGAGTCTGGAGTAGCGTATCGACGAGAATCGGCGGGGCGGCGGGACCGTTACGCCAGAGCACGGCACGCCCGTCGGACGATCCGCCTATCACAGCGCCGTTCATTGACACGCAATACGCTTTGCCCGCTATGTTACTCGGTAACAACGGAAGGGCGGTTGGCTGCTGCGTGCTCAACTCCCACCGCACCGGAACGATTTCAGCGCCGTTGTAGAGATGCCCGACGGCCCAGGCACCGCTATAGGAAACATCCTCGACCTCGTTGCAACTGTGGGGGCCGTACACGGGGCCAGGGCAGGACCCCTGGTGCAGCAAACCGAGCGGGAGCCTTGCGCCGTTGTTCCAAAGCGCGTAGGGGCGCCAGTAGTCGCTCACTTCGCCACTCTGGCCGACGATGACGAATCCATCGTGCGACACGCCGATGGCATAGTGGTCGTCGTCTCCCCCAAGCCCTCCAATACCCCGCGGTGCGTTGCTGACCCACTTGACCGCACTGAACCACGAATCGATCCAAAACGGACCGACATCCAGCTCGTAACTCGCTCCCACCGGTACGACACCGTCACCGGTGACATCCAACGGATACGCCTCGTCGTCACCGGAGGCCCAGGGCAAGCCCGTGTAGACTCCGTTCTCCCAACGAAAACCGGATACCTCCGTCACGCGCAAATTGATGACGTTGTAGTGGCTGACGTACGACGAGCCCACGATGATCGAGCCGTCGTCCGATGTGGCGTAGGCAGTAGATTCCGGAGTGTCGTCACCCACACGATTGTAGAACCCTAGCCACTGCAGCCCCGAAGCAGGCGACCAGCGAAACGCCTCGATGTCTCCCGGCGCAGGCGACGCGCCACCACCGACGACCGTGAGTCCGTCGGCTGACATCCCCAACCTCCGAAAATCAAGTCGGCTCCAATTCACGCCGCCGGCTGCGACGATGGGCTGAAAGTCGCCCGCCCACGCCAACCCGGTGAGTCCAGCTACGCCCAGAACGGTCACCACAACGAAGGATCGGGATGTTCTCATCACGCTCTTGCTCCTTATGCTCCAAATGCCGCACGGGTACAAACGGCGGAAATCCGGCCCGATGCGTGAGCCTCACGTTTCGAGCCATCCCCACGTGGTCTCAAACGCGAAAACCATGCCTGAAGTCCATCATGATTCCGATACGTCTGTTCGCGGATTCCGTCTTATGGGACTGAATCGTGCTCGAACGGTTGAGTTAGCCGGTACCGCACGTAATAATGAATCACTAAGCCCGATCCGCGACTCTCAGTTTCGGAGAGAGGGATGGGATGCCATGCAAGACGTGGACGTGACACAGATACTTAGGGCCGCATCGGCGGGCGATTCGTCGGCCGCGAGCGCGCTGCTGCCATTGGTCTATGGCGAGCTGCGTCGCGCGGCCGGTCACCTCATGGGCGCCGAGCGACCTGACCACACGCTGGAACCCACAGCACTGGTCCACGAGGCCTACCTCAAGCTCATCGATCAGACGCGCGTCGAATGGCAGGGCCGTGCGCACTTCTTCGCGGTGGCAGCTCAAGCAATTCGACGGATTCTCGTGGACCATGCGCGCCAGAAGAACAGCCTCAAGCGAGGCGGCGGTCGCACCAAGCTCAGTCTCGACGAGCGTTTGATCGCCTCGTTCGAGCGATCAATCGATACGCTCGCGCTGGACGAAGCGCTCCGCAAGCTTGCGGATACGCACCCCAGACACGCACGAATTATTGAGGCGCGGTTTTTCGGCGGGATGACGATCCAAGACACGGCGACAGTGCTTGATATTTCGACCGCGACAGTGGAGCGCGAGTGGCGGTACGCCCGGGCCGTTCTGTTCAGGATGCTCTCGGACGAACCGAGCCACGACGGTAATCATAGTTGACTCGCAATGACCCATGAAACACGCCAAGCCGAGGAACTCTTCAACCTGGCGCTCGATCGACCGCCGAAAGATAGGGCCGCGTTCGTCGCGCAGGCGTGCGGTGCGAACGTAACACTTCGCCGCAACATCGAGGAACTTCTGAAGGCCGATCACCGCGCGACCGGGTTTCTCGATTCTCCATTCGCGAACGACGACCCGAAGGAGAAGGCTGAGTACGATCGGCTCATCGGCAAGCGAATCGATAGTTTCTTGATCAAGCGCCTCATCGCCGCAGGAGGCATGGGCGTCGTGTACGAAGCTGAGCAGGACGAGCCCCGGCGGACGGTCGCGGTGAAAGTCTTGCGTGAGGGGCTCACGTCGGAAGCCACGCTCCGACGCTTCGCGCATGAGGCGCAGATTCTTTCGCGTGTGGAGCACTGCAACGTCGCCCACGTATACCAAGCCGGTGTTTATGAATCCGAGTGGTTTCGTGTCCCGTACTTCGCGATGGAATTTCTTCCGGACGCAAAACCGATCACGACCTATGTTCACGCGGCCGACTTGTCGATGAGCGATCGCGTACGGCTGGTCGTCAAGGTATGCGATGCTGTTCAGCATGGCCATCAGCGCGGCATCATTCATCGAGACCTCAAACCCGGAAACATTTTGGTTCTACCATCTGGGGAACCCAAGGTCATCGACTTCGGTGTCGCCCGGGCCATGGATGCCGATCTGACCCGAGCAACCTGCGAAACCGATTTCGGAAAGCTCGTGGGCACGCTCCGATACATGAGCCCGGAACAGTCGCAAGGAGAAGCGGCCGATCTCGACGTGCGAAGCGACGTCTATGCCCTCGGTGTCGTCTTGTTCGAGGTACTTTCCGGACAGCTTCCCTACGATCTCACCACGTCAACGCCGTATGACATCCTGCGGGTCATTCGCGACGTCGAACCGCTTCGCCTATCGACCTTCGATCCGAATCTGCGCGGTGACCTCGACACGATAGTCCACAAAGCCCTGGAGAAGGACCGCCATCGCCGCTACCAGTCCGTCGACGATCTTTCCCGAGATTTGCGTCACCTTCTCAATCAAGAACCCATCGACGCCAAACGCGATCGGCCGTGGTATGTGCTCCGGAAGACTATCGCACGCCACAAAGCCGCCGTCGCAGCGGCGGCGCTAATGTTCGCGGTCGTGTCGACAAGTGCCGTTGTGATGACCCTGCTTTACCGAGACGCGAAACGACAGCAAAGGGCCGCCAAAAAACACTTGGAAGTGGCGACCGAGGCGCAGCGGCTTGCGGCGAAGGAAGCGACTACGGCTAAGACCACCACTGAGTTCCTAACTAAAATGTTCGAGATGGCCGACCCCTTGGCCGATCCGCAAAGCAATCGCGATTCGGGCGCCACCGTCACGGCGAGAGATATACTTGATCGCGGAGCCGCTCAGCTCGAACGCGAGCTCGGAGCACAACCGGAAGTGCGCGCGTCACTGTTGACGACGATCGGGCACGTCTACAGGAACCTCGGGCTGTACGACCAAGGAATCGAGCAACTGGAGCAGGCCGTAGGAATCCGGGAACGAGTGCTCGGCCCGGAACATCCAGACGTTGCGGAGAGTCTCACTTTGCTGGCCGAAGTTCAGGTCCAACAGAAGCGCAACGATGTCGCCGAGCGAAACCTGCAGCGAGCGCTGGCGATCTATCGTTCGTCGGGCGCTGGTCACGAAGCGGCCGTAGCCCGAACGTCCACGACCCTAGCCCTGTTGAAGTATGATGCGGGGGACATCGACTCGGCAGAGCCGCTCATTCGGAAAGCACTCGCGATCCGCGAGAAGCTGTTCGGCCAAGATCACCCGCGCGTCGCAGAGAGTCTGAACGATCTCGCACTGATGATGCATGCTTCGGGACGATACGACGAAGGTGAGCGTCTGTTCCGGCGAGCGAAGGGCATACAAGAGCGCGTGCTGGGACCGGAACACCCAGCACTCGCGACCACGCTGCAGAATTATGCGGGGCTGTTGCGCAGCACCAAGAACTATGAGCGAGCCGCCACCCTGTTCGAGGAAGCCATACGCATCAAACGCGCAAACCTTGGCCACATGCACCCGTCGGTCGCGAACACGCTCAACAACTTCGGCGCCATGTTGCACGATATGTCTGAGTGGTCGCGCGCGGAAGCAGTCTATCGCGAAGCCCTTATCATCCGACGAGCAACCTTACGGGAGGGACATCCGAGTATCGCCCAGTCGCTCAATAACATCGGTGAACTGCTGATGATCACGAAGCGACCGGGCGAGGCCACGCCCCTGTTCGAGGAGGCCTGGAGGATCCGGCGCAGCGCACTTGGCGAAGAGCACTCGGAAACGCTTAGGTCGTTCGTCGATATCGGCTGGGCCCACTGGGCGCGCGGCGACCTTGACACGGCCGAACCCTACTACAGTAAGACGTTCGACGTGCGCAAGAGGACGTTGGGATCGAACCACGAGCTTACGCAGTTGGTCCGCGGCCAACTTGAGGCGCTGCACAAGCAACAGGCCAAGACGAGCCAGGCTCGTGCCCATGGTCAATGACGAAACGCGGTCGTCGTGTCGACAACGTCACCATAGGCAACGACCAGGCGACGAGTAAGAGTGAGTGATGGCCTTACGTGCGGTGTGGCGTTGAAATGGACCCTTCGCACCATGGACGAGCCCTGCGTGACACTCTGAGAACGTGTGCGAAAAGGCGTATTAGAGGGTTTACGACGAACCGAGCCGCGCCCGTGAGGACGGGGTTTTCACCCGCGAACCCGGAGCGCTTCCTCACGGGCGCGGTTCGGTAAGAGGCATTTCACACACGTTCTGAGAGTCGCACACGTCGATCGAAACGCGCGCGGGCCTCGCTTGTTCCATGTCTTTCGCCGACGCTGTTCACGGCGAGGAAATCGCCAACGGATCACCGGCCGGAAGCCGGTGCCACACGTGCTCAACAGGGCTTCTGTGGCGACTTCGTGCTCTGACGGAGATTCAGAAGTGGGATCCGAACCGAAACGCTTGTACCCTGGCCGGGTACACTTTGCAGTTCTACGCGGGCATTGATCGCGGATGCCGCATGACGAACGATCGACAGGCCGAGGCCCGTCCCCCGGTCGGGACCAGATCGCGCTTGGCCCACCTGATAAAACCGTTCGAACACACGCGGTTGATCCGCCAGCGCGATGCCGCACCCGGTGTCGGCTACTTCAATAACGATATGTTCGGGGTCCGGTGAAACAGAAAGGACGATGCTTCCCCCAGGATCGGTGAATCTTACGGCGTTGTCGATGAGGTTGCGCAAGATCATTCGGAGCAGCTCAGGATTGGTGGTGAGCGTGACATCCTCACCGGGGAACGACGTCTTCCAGCTCAGACTCTTTGCAGTCACCGCGCCGCTGTATGTCATTCGGAGTTCTTCCGCGAGCTTCTTCGTCGAGATGGGCGTCGCGTCGAAACGGTTCGCCCCTGATTCCATCCGGGACAGGTCGAGCAAGTCGCCGATCATGGCTTCCATTCGGCCGCTGTGGCGATCGACAACATCGACGAATCGCGACGCCGTCTTGCCATCCCTCGACCAATCTACGGTACGGAGCGTTTCGACGGCGGCGCGGATCGCCGACAATGGGGTCCGCAACTCGTGCGACGCATTGGCGGCCAAATCCGCCTTGACCTGCATCACCCTGGTCAGTTCTGTAACATCAGTCAGGACGAGGGTGCGACCAACGTGACCGCTCTTAGCCGACGACGCGTTGGAATCTATGGCGTCTGGAAGACGAAGGTCGAACGCGCGTGCTAGCACCGACCGGACGCCGGCCCTTGTGGTGAGTTGCAACTCGATTTCCTGAGTGTTCGATTCGAGGCGGTCGGCGATGCGGTCCGTAGATTGAGGGAAGGGACCGTCGGTTGCCGACGGCGCCACGCTCGTCGTTCGCCGTAGCAAGCCTTGGAGCTTGTGCTGCGGTACGCATTGTTCGACAGTTTGGCCGATACGCGAATGGACCGCCTCGTCCGACGAAAGCTGCAACAACTCCACGGCCTCAGAGTTGATGAGAACGATCCGCCCATCGGCGTCTGCGACGACTACACCTTCTCGGAGTTGAGACACGAGCGAATCGAGCGTGCGGCGCTGCCGGTCGATTGTACCGAGCTGCGCGGACAGCTTTTCTCGCATTTCGTTGAGTGATTTACCGAGCAAGGCCACTTCGTCATGACCCGTCGCGTCAACGCGGGCTGACAGGTCTCCGCCGGAGATGCTACGCGCCGCCTCGGTGATGCGTTGAATTCGACGGCTCCACATAAGGGCAAGCGCCAACGCCAACACGATCGCAGCAAGAACCGACAGCACAGCAATCGCAACGGCCAAGCGTCGTGCGGGTTGGGCGCGGGCGGCGATGCTCTGAACGGCCATCGACACACGTACCACCCCGAGCGGCTCGTCAGCATCACCAACTCGAACCGCCACATATTTCATATTCTTCGCGACAGTATGAGACCAGCGAACGCTCTCGCCGGAACCCGACGCCAGGGCTTCCTGAATCTCCGGTCGGTCCGCGTGCGACTCCATCTTGCTCGCGATGGCCTCCGAATCGCCTACGACCGTACCATCGGCAAGAACGAACGTGACTCGGACGCCCTCGAGTTCGGTCGAGCCGACCTGCTGGGCCAAAGCATTCAATTCCCCGGCGTGCGCCGGGTCGAACCGGTCGCGCACAGCCACTTCCAACGCCGACGCCTGCGCCGCAAGATGGTGGGACAATTCTTCCTGGCGAAACCGATCCAACTGCGCAACTACAACCCAGACGCTGCAGGCCAACACAACCGCCATTACGACGGCGTTGGCCAGAAAGAGCTTCCAGAAGTAGCGTCCGAGACGTGGGGCCATGAGTGTTAGTCGTCACCTTGGTCCGGCGCTCGCCAGAGGTAACCCGCGCCGCGTACAGTCCTTATCCAGGTCGCTGCGGATCCGAGCTTCTTCCGCAAGGCGGCGATATGAACGTCGATGGTGCGATCGACGACGGCTACGTCCACGCCGAGCGCCGCGTCGATCAACTGTTCGCGCGAGCGCAAACGACCGTCAGCAGACATCATGGCTTGGAGCAGCCGGAACTCCGTCGCCGTGAGCGTGATTGCCGCGCCGCTGACCCTCACGCTGTGTCGCTCAGGGTCCAGCGTGACCGGACCGGACGATAACAGCGCTTTCGCCTCGTGCGATACCCCCTCTCGTGAACGACGAAGCAACGCCGCGACGCGGGCGATTAGAGCCTTCATCGAAAACGGCTTCGTTACATAGTCGTCAACGCCCATCGCGAAGCCGACCAGTTCGTCAGACTCGTCAGCCTTCGCAGTCAGCATGAGCACGGGAATCGCAGCGGTCTTCTGATCTCGTCTCAGTTGTGCCAGAACTTCGTCACCCGACGTGTTGGGGAGCATTCTATCGAGAATAACCAAGTGAGGAATCTCTCGGGCCATCTGCGCAAGCGCCTCGTCGCCATCGGCGGCTTGGCGACACGTGTATCCTTCTCGCTCAAGGTTGAAGCCGATCAACTCACGAAGATCAGTTTCGTCTTCAACAACCATGATTATCTTCGGCGTCTTCATTGATTCTACGCTAACCGCCGTTACACCGACCAGCAAGACAAAACCGCTACATGCCCTTCTCGTCGGATCCAAATGCGCGGCGACAGCGCCTTAGCCTTCGCTCGACAGCGGTACGCCATCGGTGTGTCGGACGATCTCACCGGTAGCAAGGAAGATTACATCCTCGGCGATGTTCGTCGCGTGGTCGGCAATTCGCTCAAGATTTTTAGCTACCGACAATACATCAAGCCGGGCGGCCATGCCTTCTGAAGACGTCGCACCTTCCGCGACAATCTGTTTGATGATCTGTTCATAGAGGGCATCGACGTGTTCTTCCTCGGCAAACGCCTTGCGCGCCATGTCGACATCCTCAACCGCGAAGGATTGAACCGCGTTTCTCAGCATAGTGCGGACAAACGTCGCCATCTCCGTGACGGTGGCGCGGTGGCGGGCCAACGTACCTCGCTCCATGTGTCGCGCTCGCTCGGCTACGTTTACAGCACAATCCGCGATACGTTCCAGGTCGTTGTTGATCTTGAGGACAGCACACAGCAATCGCAGGTCAGAACCAACCGGTTGATAGAGCGCCATGAGGCGAATCACTTCCGACTCCACAGCGACCTCCTCAGTGTCCACATCGTTGTCGCGTCGAATCACGCGTCCGGCGAGCGCCTCATTGGCGTCGATCACCGACTCGCACGCCTCCTGGACCATGTCCTCGACAAGACTGGCCATCCTTGCGGCGCGACGACGAAGTTCTTCAAGCAGGTTGACGAAGTGGGTGGTCATGTGCGTTATCCGAATCGTCCGGTGATGTAATCCTGGGTACGTTGCTTGCTGGGTTTGGTGAAGATTCTGTAGGTCACGTCGAATTCGATCAACTCGCCCATATACATGAACGCCGTAAGATCTGAAACCCGCGCCGCCTGCTGCATGTTGTGCGTAACAAGAATGACCGTGTAGTGCGCCTTGAGTTCGCCAATCAAGTCTTCGATCTTGGCCGTGGCGATCGGGTCTAGCGCGGAACAAGGCTCATCCATGAGCAGCACATCAGGCTGCAACGCAATCGCCCTGGCAATGCAAAGTCGCTGCTGTTGACCACCGGAAAGAGCGAACGCGCTTTGGTGAAGCTTGTCCTTGACCTCGTCCCAAAGCGCAGCTTGCCGAAGCGATCTCTCGACGAGTTCGTGAATATCGCCGCGATAGCCGTTGATGGTCGCTCCCCAAGCGACGTTCTTGAAGATCGTCTTGGGGAATGGGTTGGGCTTTTGGAACACCATGCCGATTCGCCGACGAAGGTCGACAGGGTCGCTCTTTGGGGCGTAAATGTCCGCACCGCGATAGGTCAATAAACCACTTAGGGACATGCTGGGAATGAAGTCGTTCATGCGGTTGATCGCCCGCAGGAGGGTACTTTTTCCACAACCGGAGGGCCCGATGATGGCCGTGACCTGACGATCGGGAATGTCGAGCGTCACATCTCGAACCGCTGCAAACTCGCCGTATCGGATGGTGACGCCGTCCGCCCGAATGACAGCCTCGGAGACTTCGGCGCGCGGCGACAACGCATCCTGCTCTTTACCCGATGGCGAAATGCGGGCTGGAACTCCAGCCTCCTTTAGATCTAGCCTTGTCTCGGACACCATTACCACGCCCTTCTCCTCTGATGCCACGCCCGGATGCCAACCGCCACGGCGTTCATTGGCAAGAGCAATCCGAGTAGCACGAGGATGCCTGCCCCAGCCAACTCTTGAAAGATTGCATCGGGTTCATCGCACCAGTTGTAAATCTGAATCGGCATCGCCGTGAAGGAGTCCATCGGACCTTCCGGAACGAAGGCGATAAAGGTCAACGCGCCGATCATAATCAGCGGCGCCGCTTCTCCAATCGCGCGCGAAAGCGCCAGAATCACGCCCGTCATCATACCGGGTAACGCGGCGGGCAACACGTGTGATTGAACGGTCTGCCATCGAGTCGCGCCAAGTGCGAACGCAGCTTGCCGGATGGAGTCCGGAACGGCGGCGAGTGCTTCACGGCTGGCGATGATGACCACCGGGAGAATGAGTAGGCTGAGTGTCAGCGCCCCGGCGATTACACTTCTACCAAGATCGAACAGCCTGATGAACACGGCGAGACCCAGTATGCCGTAGACGATCGAAGGAACGCCGGCGAGATTCGCGATGTTCAACTCAATGAATCGTGTCAACCGGTTCTTTTTCGCGTACTCGTGCAAGTAGATCGCCGCAGCCAATCCGATCGGTACCGACACCGCAGCCGTCAGGCCGATCAACCAAAGCGTACCGAACAACGCGCTCTTGACGCCCGCCTTCTCCGGCGTGAGTCGTGACGGGAAATGATTGAGGAAATCAAGCGATAGCCAACGCCAGCCTTGTTGCGCAAGACTGGCGAGGAGTACGCCGAGCACAATGATGGCCAGAACGATCATGCTACCGCACGCGATAGCAAAGAGCGCTCCGAGGCGGCGACGCCGAGCAAGCCTGGGCCTGAACACTTCATCGGGCGACGTCATTCATACGCCTCCCGAAATCGATGCAGCACGCGCTGGGCGATGACGTTGAAGGCTAGAGTGATGAGGAACAACAGCATACCGACGGCAAAGATGGTTTGGTATTCGATCGTACCATGCGGCGTGTCGCCCAAACTCACTTGAACAATGTAGCTGGTCATGGTCTGGATGCTGACGAACGGGTCGAGCGTCAGACGGGCCATGGCCCCGGCTGCGAGCGTGACGGCCATGGTTTCGCCGATCGCACGGGCGAACGCCAGAATTACCGCAGCTACGACGCCGGACATCGCCGCTGGAAACACGACGCGCGTCGAGACCTCAAGACGCGTAGCGGAGAGTGCATACGCGCCTTCGCGCAGAGATCGTGGAACAGCTCGAAAGGCGTCATCGCTAAGCGAGGCGATCGTGGGAATAATCATGATGCCGACAACGATCGCGGCGCTGGCGGCGTTGAAAATGTCGGCATCGGGAACGAGCGGTTGGATGATCTTCGGCGTGACGAAGATCAGTGCGAAGTAGCCGTAAACCACAGTGGGAATTCCGGCCAATACTTCAAGGATCGGCTTGACGACCGAGCGCACACCGGGCGGCGCGTACTCACTCAAGAAAATGCCCGAGCCGAGGCCGATAGGAACCGCAACGAGCAAGGCTCCACCCGCAACGAGAAACGTACCGCAAACGAGCGGAAGAACACCAAAACTCTTCGGCTCCAGCAGCGGCGCCCATCGCACACCGAACAGGAACTCCATCGGCGACACTTCCGAGAAGAAGCTGAACGACTCGATGGACAGAACCCAAATGATTCCCGCCGTCGTGGCTACGGAGATAAAAGCGCAGAACACGAGCGCACTGTGAATGACGCGTTCCTTGACGCTCATGAATCTGCGTGCTCCGAGCATTGATAGTCCCCCGCTACTTACTGAACAGATTCACCAAGTTGGTGGTGTGCGTGCCCGCCGAAGCCATCGCCGAGCCGGTCGTTCCTGCGTCGAGACGATTGAGGCCGATCCTGTATAGCTCTTCGCTCAGCGCGACGTAGTTGACCCTCGGATGCTCCACGATCATCCGCGCGTTCTCAAAGAAGAAACGCAGGAAAGCTTTGACTTCCGGGCGTTCGTAGGCGGTCTTGTTCACATACAGGAACATCGGGCGTGACAGTGGCTTGTACGTTCCGCTACGGATCACATCCAAGCTCGGTTTCACCGGGGTGCCATTGTTATTGTCGACGCCGACCAATCGGAGCTTGTCGTGGTTGGCTTCGTAGTAGGAGTATCCGAAATATCCCAACGATCCCTTGTCGCCAGCGATTCCACGAACGAGCACGTTGTCGCTTTCACTGGCTGTATAGTCGCTGCGGGAAGATTTTTCCTTGCCGCAAATCGCCTTCGTGAAGTAATCGAACGTTCCGCTGTCCGTTCCGGGTCCGTAGAGTTTGAGCGACAAGCTGGGAAATCCCTCGCGCACCTGACTCCAATTCGTGATCGCGCTGCCCGGCGCCCAGATGCGCTTCAACTCCGCAACCGTCAGATGGTCACAGAACGTGTTGGACGGATGAACCATCACGGCGATGCCATCGATACCGATGGGTACTTCGATGAACTCGATGCCCAACTTCTTGGCACGCTCCAGTTCCGACGGCTTGATCGACCGCGAGGCGTCGCTGATATCCGTGCGAAGACTCGGCTTTTGGTCGAGAAACTTCTTGAACCCCCCGCCGGTACCGGATATGCCGACCATGACGCGAACGCGAGGCTGCTGCTCCATGAACATCTCCGCCGCCGCCATCGTGATTGGCGCCACCGTGCTCGATCCATCCAACTTCACGCTGCCCGAGAGTTGTTCCCCCCCAATGGCCGGTCGCATCACTAGCGTCATCGCTAGTGCAACGAACGCACAACCCACACGATGCTTGCTTGTAAACCTTCTCTTCTGATTCATCTTCTTCTCCTTGGATTCTTGCTAAGTTTCAACCGCTCATTCCGTATCCGCAATCGGATTTTCTATCTGACAAATTGGATGGCCCATGGCTTCAGCCGTGGGGGACTCGAATCGATGTTGAACTCCCGTCTTCCGCCCGTGACAACGGGATTTGTCCCCTCCAAGAGGCGGAAATCGCTAATGGATCACTGGCTGGAAGCCGGTGCCACACTTTTCAACAGGCACGCTAGCCAATCGCAACTCCTCTACGCAACGCATACAAACCACCATTACCGTTTCCACAATCGCATCTTCCATCTTCCTTTGGTCACAAACCGGATTAGAATGCGACCTGGAATCGCCACATAAACGCGCTTACGTCTCCACCGTCGGACGGGTCGGCCAGCACATAATTCCACATCGTGCGAACATTGGGATTCAGATACCAATTCAAACCGAGCGTCAAGTCTTGAAGACGCCCGCCATTCACACCGTCATCGTTGAGGTCGAGGTAGGAAAGTCTCGCTGCGAGTTCCCATGCACCCAGTCCGCCGTCTTTGCCGAAGTTCTTGAGCGGCCTGACACGGTTAAAGGCCCCGGACGATGTCTTGTAGGGGCGATGCTCGCCCGTCAGGAAATAGCTCGCTTGCACAGAGGCAGCCCAAAACTTCGGATCGCCATCCGTACTCTTCTCCCCCTGGACGAAGGCTTGAACGTATTCACCCTGCAACGAAAACGGCCCATTGACCCAGGCTGCTTCCGCGCCAATGAAGTCCCCATAGTCCGCCGAGAAGTTCCCGGTGTCTGCAAGACGTGGGGATAGGTGCGACTCCGGCCGAGCGCGAAAACGGGCAGTGCCGTCGTCATAGTTTTGGTGTGAGTAGGAGAGACCGAGGTGTACGAGCTTCTTGCCGCCATCCTTGTACAGTGGCAATCCGGTCAGCCGGGCCGTCACGTCGTAGTCGCGCCCGCCGGTGCCATCGCCAAAGCTGTCCGTCTGACGGAAGACTCCAGCCGCCCAGGTCATCCGCTTGTTCAACAGGGTGTCGTGAAACATGAAACCGGTATTCCGACCCGGAGCAAAGGTGTTGACCAGGCTGCGCTCCATCAAGGTGATGTAGTTACTGCTGGTGAGTTCTTCGAGGCTGAAGGGCTCTTTGAACTGCCCGATCCGAACGTGGCCGACAAACGGAACGTTCTTCATACCTAGATAGACGTCCTTGAAGTCGGCGTCGCCACCCGCAAAGTCGTATTGAACCTTGAAGTCAATGTCGTCGTAAATCTGCCCGGAAAAATAGAGCCGGGCACGGCGGAACTCCGTGCCGTCATCAAAGTTCTCATCCAAACGGCGCTCGACACCACTGTCCTCGGCGAAGTAACCGTAGTCGTTTTGGAGTCGACCACCGATTTTCAGCTTGACAGAACCGTCGTTGGACGCGAATCGCAAGCCGTCCTTCCAGTGCGGCCACATCGTATTGCTGGCGTTAACCCACTTCTGAATCTTGGCCCACTCCTCAGAATCCGCTGCCGGTGGACGTTCGTCCTTGATTTGCTTGACACTCTGTTCCAACTGCTCGACGCGAGCGGATGTGCTACCGGCAAACTTCTCCCCTTCCACTTCGCCTAGACGGGATTCCAGGTTGTCCACCTTGTCCGCCAGCTTGCGGACCAAATCCTCAAGTTCACGCTCCCTTTCTGATGGCTGTTGTGCCGAAGCGGCTGCGGTAACGCACAACAACGCCGCTCCGAACATCACGGTGACGATTCGACTCATGTTCATCCTCCTGGTTGGTTCCATCCGGTGATCTCCTGGACAAGTGCTCGCCAATACCACTGTCGGCCGTTGCCCTTTCCCGTGCTGTCTTGGCAGAACGATACCGAACGCGTGTTAGGTGGATGCGAAGCGTTTGTGAAGATTGCGCAAAGATTTGCAGCCCGAGACGCGACCTTTGGCCTGACGATGGCAATCAGGGTGTTGAACAATGCAGGCATTCCGCGAACCCGCACGTGAAGGCGTACTGCGGTCCCATCAAGACGGCGAAGTCGCGGACGGATCACCGGCTGGAAACCGGGTTCACGCTTTTTCCACAGGCTGCTACCGGTCGGACGGACGCCGTCATTCGTGGGTGCGTCGCGTCGACACTGCGCCTATCAGCGTGTTGCCTTGTTCTTCTGCCGACACAGAGCATGAAAGTGTCACCTCGTGACGAATCCGACCAAGTGTTCCGCTCGCAAACGAGGCGCCTCTGCTACGAATTCGAATAGTTGGTAGCGCAAGCCCGACGCAGCATCCATGAGGCGCATCTCCTAGCACAAGCGGCTGGACCGCTTGATTTCCGATTTGGACTTGTCGTTCAATAGGTCAAGACGTTCAGTCGCCCCCTTATTGACAAGGATATGGGAATGGAGGATAAGCGCTAACCGTTGTCTTCTCGGTTCATCAATCTCATGTCGAAGAAGATGGATCGAATTCGCGGTACTCGCGGAGACCCGGTGAGGGGATGAATCGAAAGGACGTCATCATTCGCTTCAGCGAAAGAACAACCCACGCCCGCATTGGGCGGTGCCCTCAAGAACAATCCCCGCGACGCCGCACACTTGCTTTCGCGTCGCTACTATTATGCGTGCCCGGGTGCGCGATTTCTGTTGGGAGTGCAGACGGAACCAACTCGGTCTTCGGAATGTGCCATATCGCGCGGCGCCACACCGCTGAGTCTATCGTCGTCGCTCAGCACACCCTCGGTCTCGATGTTCGTTTCGGAACGGGTGACGACGGCGCGACGCTGGGCCTATCAACAACCACGACGGCGTTCCCAAGGGAGACGATACACGTTGAAACACCGCCATTCACGTTCAAATTCCGACCGCCACTCGGAATTGCATGGACAGACGCGACGTCCGGGATCATTCACGAACTCGGCTTGATAGCCACAACGGTTCCGAGTCCGGGCGAGGTGGCGTTTCGTCAGCGCAGCCTGATCGGTGCGGGCGTTATGATGTCGCCGCGTGATCGTGGCGTCGTAATTGGCTATTCGTCCAAGACCTATGTCGAAGCACCGCCGGACAAGAGTGCGGCCTACACCGTTCGCTACGAATCGGATAAACCGATGCAGACGCTGTGTCAACGTTATGAGGGAGACAACTGAATGTACCCAAAACTCACTAGGTCCATGCCGACGATCAGGGTGACTACGGCGCTCATCATGGTCGTGGCCGCGCCCAGCTGTACGAAGGATTTGATCTTCGCTACGCACACGACACTTGGCGTCGAAGTGAAGGGTAAGGACGGCATCCCCACTTCTGTGATGCTGGCCTACGAGCGCTACGAGGGGGCGATCATTCCCGTGCAACCAGGAGACGAGAACGCTTCAGCCCATTCCGTGCTCGGCAGCATCAACGCAACGCAAAAACCGTTCGCGGTGAGCGTGAAGCAAGTTTTCGCGACGGGCGAAGCGGCGGATATTGCAGCGAAAACGGAGAAGAACGCAGCCGACGACGGCAAGCGAGGGCCTTTGTCCAATGCGTTGGACGCGGCGGCGGCGGAAATAGGAACAAGGACAGAAGGGAGCTCAGACAATGGCTAAGGCAAGCGAAGTCCAGACTTCCTTCGGAACGAAGGCACGCAGCCGATTCGTACGCCTTCCTATATTTTGGTCGTGCTTGATCGGCGCGACGCTGTCGATTGCTGCATGTACGAACCGTGCTCGTCCGCTCGTGTTCGCAACCGGCACGATCATTGGTGTCGAAGCCACAACTGCAGAAGGTATGGAGCAGCGCTTCATCGTAGGCTTCAAGCGGTATGAAGGCGCACTCGTGCCCACGGTGTACGAAGACAAAACCAAGAACCCAAAGACACCGGCGCCTTCGAATCCAACGGGCGCCAGCACCGAGCACGAAAAGATCCGCAGCAAGGCCTACTCTGTCTTCGCCGCGCTGGATTTCGAGAGCAAGTTTCTAGAACGAACGACCATCGTCCAGGTGTTCGGCACGGGTAAGGCCGCGAAGATCCTTGCAGGGTCACCAACCGGGCTGGCCAACATGACGCGGGCGGCGAAGAACCTACGTCCGCTCGACGGCGAATTGGCGAGTGCAGCCATATCGACCATCTCGTTCATCTACGACAATCTACTGGAACTTGCTGATCCGATTGCGGAAGGAAGAGAAGAAGACCCCGTGGCTCAGCGTCACGTGGACGCGCTCGATGGCTTTGCGGTTACACTTGCCCCGACCCTACAACCCTTTACCAAATATATTTGGAACGGTCCGACGAAGACGCTCAGTACGAAAGCGAGGGCCGTACCGCAATTTGTCGCGGGCGGGAATGAACAGTTCCTCCGACTGGCTGCATATCTGGGTGATCTGGAATCGTCCGTTTGGAATCTGGGGCAGATGAACACCTTCGCCGCGAAGAACGGAACGAATCTTCGTGGGTTGTCGTTTCAGATTGAGGTGTCAGGCGCCGCCGCACGCGAGGTCGTTACCGCTGACATAGACGCACTACTCAACGACGTGTCGGTTCAAAAGCCGCTTCTTGGAGACCTGGAACGCAAGGTATCTACGAGCCCAGCAGCCAAGCAGGCTCTTCAATACTACATCGAACGCATCACGAAATAACGAGGAGAACGTGAGTCATGCCCAACCCGAAAAGATCGGACGAATTTGAACCGGATACGTGCAGGTTCCCTGGCACAAAACGCCGCAAGCTGGTCAGGCTCTTGACGGTGGCTTGGAGCCTGTACAAGATCAAGAAGATCGAACGCATCGAAACGAATACGCATTCCGGTTGGGCACTTTGGCACGACGGGAAAATATGAGTCACCCGAACATGGTGAAGAGCGACGCGAGTATGACGCCGGTCCCAAGCACACAGGGACGCGTAAAACCGCGCGGGCCGAACAGTGCAGGAGGAATCGCCATGCGTTTCGTACACTCGCTGAATATCCCAATCGGCGCCTGCGTCATCGCTGTTGTTCTCATGGCAGCGCCGGGATTCGTGCGTGGTTCGCTGGCTACGTTCGATTCCCTTGAAGAAGGGTTTTACAGCGGTCCTCTGGTCGATGGTGGGATCACGTTCTTCGATGCGGATAGCCGGTTTGGCCCGAAGCCATCAGGCATCCTTGCGATCGACGATGTCAGCGAAGCATTTCCGCTGTTTCCTGACTACACCCCGTTCTTCTCGGGGCCGAATGTACTGAGCATGGTGGGGATAGGGAGCGGCCCCGGCTTCCGGTGGTCTTGGTCGGTTTGGTGAGCTTCGTATGACGACGGGGCAGATCGAGGATTTCGCCAGCGTTGATGTGTTCTATGGTCGTGGCTTGGTGACGCTTGGGAACAGCATCGTCTTCGAGGCATACCTCGGCGATGACCTCGTCGCCTCCGATGAAGATTTGCTCAGTTCGTCCGGCCTCCAACATGACACCTTGATCGTCAGAGATGTGCAGTTTGACACACTCACACTGCGCGGTGAAGGACCGGAGCAACAAGGCATCTTCCTGGGCTCCATCGACAACGTACGCATTACGCCGGAACCGTCGACCCTGTCGACCCTATTGCTACTGTCGATTCTCTCGCTAGTGGTTGGTTACCGTCATCGCGCCCGGCAGGATTCGAGCCTGCGACCCCCGGTCTAGGAAACCGAATGTTCCCATGTAAGTCGTTCCTTGACAAAAACTTATAGGCGCTTACTTCGGCGAAAACCGCGATGCACAGTGAGCGAAACTGGCTACAGAGTGAGAACACGGCGCTGACGTGGTGAAGAGTGACGTAGAAATGACGCTGGGCAGCCACGCGGCTGTGACGATTGATCAACTTCGATGTCATACCCTCACAGCATTTCGAGTCCCCATCGCCTCCGGCAGCCATTTCGCATTGTCGGATGATTACTGAGGCATATCCGGAGAAGTAGTGGCCCCGGTCGGCAGCGCTTTCGGTGGGGCGTCGCTATCTCTAAGCATCGAAACTCACCGATCGCACGAGACGCCGAACCGCCCGAACCTAGACCTCAAAAATCGCTTCCGCAACTAGGGCACTTGGCCAGTTCGAGCTCCTGAAGGACATTTCCGCACTTTCCGCACAGCGTCTCGCTGTGATATCGAAGTGCCTTTTTCTCAAAAACTCGCAGAAAGAGCGTGGACGCCAGAAGTCCAGGAAGCAGTACGAAAGCCGAGAGAACGAATATCCCCGTTCGAGAAAATCTCGGGTCGTAGCCCCCAAGATATATGGCGCGTTAATCAATAAGCGCCGCTGCGATGGAATACTCCGTCACAAGGAAGAGGACGGCGCCCGATAGTCCTGCCTTCACGGTGCACTCAAGTTGAGCTCTTCTCGTCAACATATAGACCTCGCCATATCCGTGATTGAAATCATTCAACGGTGCGCCGAAAGAATTGTTTCGATCGCGATCCTCGATGACAAGCTCGATGCGACCGAGGCGCCAAACAAGATGTATTTGCCGAATTCCTGGTACAGGTTGGACGCCCGAATTGCGCGTCCTCGACCACGGTGAACAACGGGGCATGATCCCGCGAGTCCACCTTGCCGTTGAGGTCACCGTCGGCTTGTGGATTGCTGGCCGGGTTACTTGGGTTGGCGGTGTTGTACTCACCGTAGTCCGAGCCGGCAACGCCTCCGGCGCGCTCCGAGAATGAAGATCACGCCTTTGTCGCGCATGAGTCGTTTTCTCGTGTTCGCGTGGCCATTCGGCGACACATGCGTTGTGCGGAGATATCGCACTAGGTCCTCAGCCATGTTCAAAGAAAAGCGGTCGGCTCGCCCGGAGGTGCTCTGACTCTTGGCGAAATCAAGCAGGCGGCCGACGGCCGTTCGATAACGTTGGACGGTGCGCAGCGATGAACGCCGGAAGTGTTCGTGTTGGCCAAGCCAGCGAGTGACTAGCTGATCAAGTGGGATGGGCCGGAAGGCCACCCCTGTCGGCGCGCCCTCAGAGAGTTGGGCGTTGACCCTTGCTGCCAAGGCCGGTGCCGCGTCGCGACAGGTACTGCGGGGCGACGGATTTGCCGTCCCTGTCGGTAGTAGATCCAAGACTGCTGGCCGCATCGGTAGACGCTAACACGACCGACTCGCCGCCTCCATTTGCTCGTAGCCTGAGACATGCCGGAGAACCTCCCGTGCACAAACGTGCACAATTGTGTGCACAAACGGAAGTTCTCGAAAAGCACAAGCCACGAAGAACCGAGTACTTACGGTCCTTCCAGGCCAAAAAATCGGAGAGAGGGGGGGGATTCGAACCCCCGGTACAGTTTCCCGTACACTGGTTTTCGAATTCCGTGTGCCCTACTCGTTGTCTACCCTGACTACCGAGACTACCCAGACTTACCGGTCCATGCCGCACGCCCTGTAATTCGCGCACTCCTGCACTAACGCAAAAGGCATTCTCGGCGTATAGTGGCCCCAAAGCGGACCCAATTGTCCCAGGCCGACGGCTCCTGTCAACCCGATTGCTGGCACGGCGAACGGGGTCTGGGTGGTTTTCCGTAGGCACCACCAAACCGGCGTATGTGAGTGTTTACCAGCATTCACTTGTGGAGCGCCCGCATGGAATCCCTTGACCTCGATACGGCACGGCTCAGGGCCGTTCTCACGATGTTCCGAATCACCCAGGGCGAACTATCTCGTTCGTCCAACATCAGCCCAGCCATGCTCAGCCTCACGCTGGCTGGCAAGAAACGACCGTCGGCTCGCCTTGCCGTCGCCATGATCCACGGCTTGGAGAAACTCCTAACTCAAGGCCGTCGGCTTGACACGAGTTACTTCGTGAACGCGGGCCGTCCTCTCGGCGGTGCCTGAGCAATCGGCGCTCCCGTCAACAACCCGCAAACGGCAACGAACCAAGGTCCGATAATCTGGGTTTGTTGCATTCGACCGAGATTCCGACCGTTTTGCTGACGAATGGAAACTCGCCCGCGCATGTTCGAGTTGCAGTGCCTACAAGATGACATTTTCCGCACCGAGGGCTGTGCGAACCGTATCGCGCGCATGCGCTGCGGTTTTGATGGCCCTGCGGGCTTCTGGTTCGCTCACGGGTTCGTCGTCACCCGGATAGCGGGCCGTTATTGCGAAAGGTGTCAACTCTTCGGCATCCTTGATGGCGTCGGTCCAGCCAGCGTGTTCGGAGCAAAGCTCCAGCAGCCGTGCGATGTTGTGCGTGAAGGGGAAGTCGATACCGCGAAGCACGAGGAAGGCTTTGAGGTACTTCTCGGCGCACTGCTGGGCGTGATAGGCTACGAGGCGATAGGGACATTCTTCCGGCAGGGTAAGCGTATGCTCGGCGACTCGCAGATCGTCGTCGGCGTGTCCGGCCCACTCGCGGACCTTGGCTACGATTTCGTCAGGCGGCGCTGTCATACAGAACCTTCCCTTCGAGCGAAGCTGGACGGGCCACGGTGCCTGGAATGTTGCGATCCCGCTCGTACTCCTCCGGCGTCAGCACGATCACATCCCGCGCAATTCCGAGTCCACCAAGAGCGCGGTCCATTGCCACCATCAGGTCGCGCTTCCGGCCGGCGACCGCACAGACGACGAGCAGATCAACATCACTACGGTCGTCGGCCGTCCCGCGTGCCTGCGATCCGAACAGGATGATCCGGGTCGGCGCGAATCGCTCGACCAGTCGTTGGGTTGCTTGATCCAGAATCTGCTGAGCGACCATTTCAGAACCTCCCGTGAGCGGCGAAACCAGCCACCCACTCAACACATCATACCCGTTTTTTGCGACGGCATCCACGCGCCCGTGCCGAACGAGGAGAGGGCCACGGCTCTCAGGACCCTGGACCCCGCCGCCGCACACTTGTTCGCGGCCATGCAGATAGCAGGTCGTGATAGCGAAGCAACCATTTCACGGCCAACTACTTCGCAAGGAAGGTCGTCAGCCGCTTCTCAAGCGAACCGAGTTTGCGAATCTGGCATTCCCAAACAACCAGCACCTTCCATCCTGCTCGCCGAAGTGCGCGAAGGTTGCTGCGGTCTCGGACGGCGTTCGACTGCCGCTTCGTCTTCCAGAACTTCGCGTTGGTTGTCGGTGTGGATTGGCCACGACGGCATGAGTGCGTATGCCAAAAACATCCATGTACGAAGATCACTTTGCGTAGCCGGGGAAAGACAAGATCGGGCTTGCCGGGCAGGTCTTTCCGATTCAATCGAAACCGGAATCCCAGCCTGTGCGCCAAGCTGCGCACCGCGAGTTCCGGCTGAGTGTCCTTGCCGCGAATGCGCGACATGACTCTACTGCGTTGTTCAGCGGTGAGCGTGTCCATGTTCCAACGACCTTACTCAGATCGCCAAGTCGAGCGGCAGATCACTGACGTCACGAAGCCGTTGGCCGTCCACCAGCGTTCGTAGACATTCGAGCTGATCGTCCCGACCGACTTCGGCCGCGCCGGCAAGTAACTCGTGCAACGCGGCATGGTAGGTGCAGTCAATGTCTCCCGTCCCCATTGCAATCGAGGCAAGCCTCAGAGGGAGCGGCTCAAGCGTGACAACAACGATGTGCGGGGCGTTGCCTTTTCGGTGGCGCACCAAGTTCAGGGCTTCAGTCCGCGTGTTCTGCGCCCGGTCGCTTCGGATCGTTCTGCAAGGAAGGGCCGCATGAAGGACGCTTGGATCATTGCGCGATGCAGGATGACCAGACGCCAAACGGTAATACGCGCAATGTTACTTTCGCAAGACGTGACTTGGTAGGTCCTGCACGTCGAGATCGACCTGAACACCAAGCGATCGCACAAGGCCCGTCATTGCATCCGTCACATCGTTGATAGCGACGGCTTGGGGCTCGGAGTATTCTTCGCCCGGGCGCGTCCACGAATGCGCGTCCCAGAAGATGTCTCCCATGGCATCCACACAATCCGTCGCTCGCTGCTGCAATTGGGACTTCCTTATTCCGCACCTTTCCGATTTCATATCATTCTCCGTTAGCCAACGAAAACGTTGTCGCGGTGCCATCGTAGGCAGTCACTGCGGGGCGAGAACCGAGTGGGCGGGCGCAGGGGTTTCTTATGGTAAACGCCGATAAGGCGGACAACAGGATCCCGGTGGTAGCGTAGAACTCGGTGTGAGAGACGAATCGATAAGTCGTCCTCAATGCACATCAGTCCTGTATCAAAGAGTCGATCGAACGTCGCTGTCAGGCAAAGACCGTTCGTAGGATCCGCACGAAGCCTCCGGTTGACGCTCCATGGAATTATATGGGACGCGATGAGGGTTTCAATCACCGGAACACCTGTCACACAACAACACTGCTCGTAACTACTGAGTACTGCCTCGCGAAAGAACGACTGGTGCAAACGTCGGCGCGTCACGATCACACGTTCGGATGGCCCCGCAGGGTGCCGCAATTCCTTTCGCGTGACCTTCATTTCACACTCAAGAACTTCTCGATGTTTGAATGCCGCGGAAACCAGAGTGGGCCAGTCACGGTGGAACTCGTCCCAGATCGCGCGATCAAGCTTGCTTGTATGAACAAGGCCCGTTATGCCGCGCTTCTTGAGAGTAGGGTCGAACGCGCCGAAGTTGCCGAGTTTGCGAGCAACTCCCGCCGGTGTTCGCTTCAGCAACGTGGCAAGTTGCTGCACATCGGGATTGGAAGCTCTCGTGGCTTTGAAGGGAATCCGGCAGTACAGCTCGAACGCGAGTATGAGTTCGTCGCGTGACCAGGGAGCACCATACTTCTCCGCCCGAGGAGTCATTGGATGCGCCTCAGTGGATGCCATCTAGCGGACACGGACGGATCGAATTGACAGAGGCGTCCAGCCGCTTTGCGACGCACTATGCGGCGGTCTGTGTCTGAGTGCATCTCCGTTCCTTCTCAGGTTTGTAGAACTCCGTTCGTATAGTAACGGACGGTCGGTCCCACCATAGCCTGCCGAACAGATCGGTGCCGCCCTTCGTCTTCTTTTTCCAGCATTCAGGCATCAAACGCCGTGGCAGATCCCAGCGGTTTCCGCCGGGGGGAACACAACGATAGCGCTTGAGCGACTTCGGTGTCGGGTTACGACCTATGTGCCAATCCGTTTCCGTGGGTGCCAGGGGCATGTGGCCGATTGCATCACGGACGGTGCGCCACGGTTGGAGGTCCACCGATTGCAGGTCGCGCTTCGCTGGATCGACATGCGTTGGCTTCGGAAACGATGGCGTTCCAACCAGCGAGCCGATGACAATCGCGCGTCGCCGCTGTTGGGGGGCGCCGTAGTCCGCTGCGTTCAAGACCCGTGCCTCAACCTCGTATCCGAATGACTCGGCAAGCCGTCGCAGTTCCTGATACTCTGCCGAGCGCAGAAGAGGCTGGACATTCTCAAGAAGGAAGACCTTGGGCCGGACCTGTTCCACGCAGCGCATGTAATGACGCCAGAGTTGATTTCGCGGATCGTTCGGGACGCGCTCGCCGAGGTTGCTGAATCCTTGGCAGGGTGGCCCGCCGACGACAATATCCGCTGTGGGGAAGGACTCGATTTCCTGAATGGCACAGTTCAGCGCGCGGTCCGTGATGTTTGCCCGCAGGGTATCGCAGGCGTGCTTGTCCCATTCGTTAGCGAACACTGTGCGGAAGCCAGCGTCCTTGAAACCGTGCGCCATACCGCCGCCGCCCGCAAAAAGCTCGATGATCGTAGGCCCATCGCCTTCGGGAATCTTGCCGAAGTGACAGAGGCCGTTGTGTTGTCGTTCGCCTGTCACCTCAAAAGGGCTGACTCGGTACTTGTGCGGGGTGACTCTCTCGACCACGACGACATCGCCCGGCTGGACCCGGTGCTTGGCAAAGAACTCCCGCACCCATGACCGACGACGGAAGAAACGACGAGGCTTACCCGTGCGAGCGTCGCATGGAATGTCGGTTAGAACAGGGGCATCAAGACCGACGACATCTAGCCTGAGCAGTTTCCCGGTTCCTTTCTTGCTCGAAGAAGGTCCGAACGAGTCCGCCGGAAAGAAGTCGGTGTGCCCCGTGAGGTACAGGTGGTTCTGGCGGATGTTGGCAGCGCTGATGCAGATCAATCGCTTCCGGTGGCCCATGCGACCGCTCATGAAGCACCTCGCCTTCGGGCTTGCTCCCGATTGTCGCCCCTGGCGCCTACTGTGCTGGACCCCCGCCTTATCGCCGTCCGGGGAACGGGCTTGACGGGCAAACTGAGGGCGTAGAGGAACGCACCCCACATGCACGCGTCATTCGATTGCCGATCCAGCATTGTCTCCTCCATGAGAACTTGAGTTCCACGCCTGTCGGGACCGCACCCTGCAACCACCCGGTGCATCTTAGACGAAGCCGGCGCAGTTCGCACGCCCTCAGCGTTCTTTGCCGCTAGGCTCTCGACCCGGATTGCCAAAGCCCGCGGTTCCCCTCCATCAATCCGCCGCGCGGAGAATGCGTGTGAAAAGATGGATGACTCGGTAGCTACATGCCCCGGTCCCCACGAGGGTGAATACCCACAGGGCGAACGAAAACGGATGCGGTTGCTTGTCAGTCTGGAAGTCGACCAGCAAGCCGAACGCGCTGAGTGCGGCCAGTGCGAACGACCAGCGAATAGCGCCCATGAAGTAGCCCATCAGGCGTTGGTAGTATCCCACCTTCTTTAGTTGTTTGACGACCCACCTGTCGTACGCGCTGATGATGACGCTGGTAGTGATTTCCGCCGTCTAAAAGCTGGGGGTTCCTACCACGTCGTTTGTCGCCGTGGTGGGCGCAGCCGGTCTGGCGATTGGCTTTGCGCTGCAGGGATCGCTTGGGAACTTTGCGGCTGGCGTCATGGTGATCATCTTTCGCCCATTCAAGGCCGGCGATTTCGTCGAAGTCGGTGGGGTGAGCGGAACCGTAGAGGAAGTTCAGGTTTTCGCGACGGTCCTGAAGACTCCGGATGACAAGCGTGTCACGGTACCGAACTCTGCGATTACCAACGGGACAATTACCAACTATTCCGTCAACGCTACGAGGCGGATCGATATGGTTTTCGGGATCGGTTACGGTGATAACATCCGGAAGGCCAAGGCGGTGCTTGCGGAGGTACTGGCGCACCACGATCGTGTGCTGAAGGAGCCCCTCCCAACAGTCGCGGTAGCGGAGCTTGCGGACAGCAGCGTGAATTTCGTAGTTAGGCCTTGGGTGCGTACGGAAGACTACTGGAATGTGCGTTTTGACATTGTTGAAGCGGTAAAGCATAGATTTGACGAAGCGAGTATTAGTATCCCATTTGCGTGCCGTTTGAGTGTCGCATTCTTTGCGATGCCTACGACGTAGCCGATGTCGTTCTTGTCGCAGTATTTCAGGGTTTTCCAGCGGCAGAATCCTGAATCACCGCGAAAGATGATGCGAACATTCGGCCATGCGTCA
>JAJDDY010000036.1 GCA_029260075.1 Phycisphaerae bacterium | reverse complement strand
AGGATACGTAGGTCGATACCGCACGCCGCGGAAAAAACAGAACGCCGCGCGGCAGCGCTAGCCTTCTGCGCACGAACGCAAAAACACCCGCGATTGAGGCTCAATAATCGGCGGCAGTGCCATTCCGTCCTGACACCTTTTCTTCTGCAAGACGCAAGCGCCAATGCAACGCCACAAAACGTCCAAGCCCTGATTTGGCGTGACGTGTCTCTCCTCGTGGCTGCGGTCCTCCAGACTTGCGACTCGGCCTAAGACACCGCCGGTGTACCGAGCCCGTGAACGCCGATCAACGGAACAAGAAAGACGCTTGCGGTCGCGAGCAAAGTCGGGTTTCTGCTCGTCGCTCGCGTATTTCGGGTTTGCCTTTCGAATCGGCGCTGTTAGAGTCAAGTCCTACCGAGGCTGGCCGTAGCGAATGACCGGTTCGAGGCAAACCATCGGATCCAACGTGGGTAGGTAGATGCTCGCATGATTGACAATAATCTGAGTTTGATTCGTTCCGTCATCAAGTTCGTGATTGCGTGGTTGATCGCCGTTTACCTGGTTCAAGTCATGGTCGATTCGAAGGGCGTCGCCATCGGTATATCCGCGTCGATACTCGCGTTTGTCGTAAACGCCTATTCACGAAAACGCGCGACCGCCAACGTGCAAGTCGGCCCGGAGTTTTACTTCTGGCTGTACCTGCCCGTCGTCGTGTTCTTTGTCGTACCGCTCGTTGTCCGAGTCATGATGTTCTGGAATGAGGAGGACGCGACGTGGTGGGATCAGCTACGGTCCGCGATGCCGTTTGTCCTCAAGCTGACCGTTCCGGTCGGTGCGCTCATCTGGGTTTACGTCGCGCTGGGTCGACACATCATGGAGACGGACGACGCGGTGATCACCGAACGTGAATAGTTTGGTGCCCCGTTCTTCGCGTCACCGTCAAACGCACAATATGGAAGCACAAGTATCCTGTGACGCCAAGGGTGGAGAATGGGGCACCCGTCGCACCCAAGCTGTCAGGGATCCCTGTCAGTATAGGCTCGCATCTTTACGCGATGGCCTCGGATCGATACGGTGTCGGGGTGACCGTATGACGATCGCGCATCGTTTTGTACGAAAAAGGGGATCGCACCAATGTCGAACCATCCGCTAAACGTGACCGCGCCGGGTGACGTATATCGCACACGACGTGCGCTTCTGGCGTCGAAGCTCGAACAACCCGTCGTGCTGTTCGCCGGCGAGCCGCGCGCCCGCAACTACGCAACCAACACACACCCCTTTCGCGCCGCGAGCAACTACCTCTACTTCGGCGGACCACCCATCGCTGGCGCCGCCCTGTTGATCGAGCCCGACAGCGACGGCGACAGCGGTTGCACCCTGGCGCGAAACGTCTTTGGTTTCGACACGATCGTGTGGATCGGTAGTTCGCCGTCTGACGAGTTCTTGGCAAGTGCGGCTGGACTACACGAGTCGGCGCTGATCGAGCCGGACGATCTGACCGCGAAGTTTCGCGGGCTTGACGCCGTGTTCCTCGCCCCGCCGTGCCCGCCGACACACGAGTGGATTGCACGGTTGAAGTTGCAACCCGCCGGTCCCGACGTCATGGCGGCCATTGTCGATCAACGACTGTGCAAGGACGAGCACGAACTCGAAGCCATGCGCTTCGCCGCGCGGATCGGTGTCGAAGCGCATCGCGCCGCAATCAAAGCGGCCAAGCCCGGTCAATCAGAAGCGGCGGTAGCGGCGGCTCATCTCGGCGTGCTCGCCGCCAACCGATGCGCCCCGTCGTTCAGCGCACTGGCCAGCGTACACGGGGAAGTGTTGCACCCGGAGGGCTACCCCGGCACGCTCGAATCGGGTCGACTCCTCTTGATCGACGCGGGCGCCGAAGAGCCGGGCGGTTACGCGTCGGATATCACCAGGACACTGCCAGTCAGCGGTACATTCACACCGATCCAGCGACAACTCCATGACACCGTCTATCGAGCGGAACAAACCGCTATCGAAGCCTGCCTGCCCGGCCGTCGCTTTCGCGACCTCCACGACTTGGCCGCTCGCGTGATTTGCGAGGGACTCGTCGAAGCCGACCTGCTGCGCGGCGACCCCGCCGACTTGGTCGCGCGTGCAGCACACACGCTGTTTTTCTGCCACGGCCTGGGACATCTGATCGGGCTGGACGTACACGACATGGAAGAGTTCGGTGACCTGGCCGGTTACGCCACGGGTCGGACACGTCGAACCGAGTTCGGCAACAAGTACCTTCGCCTCGACCGCGACCTTGCGACGGGTATGACCCTTACGATCGAGCCGGGCATCTACTTGGTGCCAGCGATATGGCACAACGACGCCCTCGTCGCACCGTTCGCCGACGTCATCAATCGACCGGCTGTTGATCGACTGCTCGACGACGGTTTCGGCGGTATCCGTATAGAAGAGACGGTTTGCGTCCAAAGCACCAGCGCATCCGGACCGGAAGTCCTCTCGATTGCCCTACCCGGCGACGCCGACGGCATGATCGAGTTGATGGCGTCGGCGTAGCACGACGCTGCGAGCGCGGCGCTGGAATGCATGGCTTGGCATGCAACTGTGGCACCGGCTTCCAGCGGGCGATCCGATCTCGATTTTTTCCTCATTGACGAGAGTGCCATCGACTTGCACCCGCTTCGAGTTCGTGTGCGGTTATCGGGCTGCCCCCTACCGGATAGAAGATAACCGAGTGGAAAGTCAGCCCTACAGTATCGTGCGTGCGCTAGGTACTTTTCGCACTCACATAATGCATCGGGCGTGTTTGGGAGGCCTTTTTCCGAGCCGCGACCGTGAGGAAGCGGTCTGGCTTGCACGCCGAAGACTGCTCCCTTACGGTCGCGGCTCGGTTCGACGAATCCCCACCCGGACACCCTCTCAGATGCTCATGCGGCAATGCTGTCGCGTCTGAGGAAATCCTTTGGATCAGCCGTTGCGTCCTGGTACTATCATGTGGGTGTCGACTCTCGGCCGCAGACCTACGACCGAACGAGGACTCCCCGAACTGATGAGTCTTTGCGGATGATGATCCAGAGCCAACGCGTTCACTTCACACGATCGGCAATCATCGCCATATTGCTGGTGGCGACTGCGCCCACCCGGGCGTCCGTCGACAAGCCACAGAGACCACCCGACAACACCGACCGGACGGTTCGGGTCATCGTGAAAATGCGCGTCCGACCGGTCACGGAATCTTCGCCGATGTTCTCCGACGCCGTTAGGATGACGTATCGAAGTCTTGGTGGCGGCGAACCGACAACCCTCGTCGCCCATCGGCCGACAAACCACGCGGCCGCGAAACGGTACGGCTTGGACCGAACGTTTGTTATTGAATTCTCCGCGGGAACCAACAGTCGCGCGGTGATGGCCGCGCTTGCTGCGTGTGCGGATGACATCGAGCACGTCGAACTCGACGCCATCGGAACCGTCGCACAACTCGTCCCCGACGACCCCGACTTCGATCAGCAGTATGCGATGCACAACACCGGCCAAACGGTTGGCGGCGTTACGGGTACGCCTGACGCGGACATTGACGCCCCCGAAGCCTGGACCATCCACACCGGCGACCCGGGCAGTGTCATCATCGCCATTATCGATACCGGCGTCATGCCGCACGAAGACTTCGCCTCACGTATGGTGACGGGCATCAACACCGTCGACGGCGAAGACCCGACCGACACGCGGGACGGCTGCCTGCACGGCACACATGTGGCCGGCATCGCCGCGGCGGGTGGCCACAACGCCATTGGAATCGCCGGCGTAACGTGGGGCGCGTCCATCATGCCCGTCCGCGTGTTCACCGGTTGCAGCGGATCGGCTGCCGACACGGCCGAGGGCATCGTGTGGGCTGTCGACAATGGCGCCGACATCTGCAACATCAGCCTGCAATTCTGTACCGGTACGAACGCCATGCGCGACGCCATCAACTACGCCCATGACAACAACGTGCTCGTGGTCAGCGCGGCGGGCAATACGAACATCAACTGCGGCGCACCGAGCGCCATCACATTTCCCGCGCGCTACGACAACAGCATGGCCATCAGTGCGACCACGAATCGAGATGGTTTGGCGTCGTTTTCGAGGTTCGGCGCCGAGCTGGATGTCGCCGCTCCGGGCGATCGAATCTGGTCGACCTTCGCTCGCCGATTCTGCGAAAACGCAGGCAACAACGGCAGCACGTGCTTTGTTGATTCGAACTGCACCGGCGGCGGAACGTGCTCCGGATTCGACAGCACCTATCGATTTCTTAGCGGCACGTCGATGGCCTCCCCATGCGTCTCCGGACTCGCGGCACTGATCAAGTCGTTTGCCAAGTCCCTGTCACTGACGCTGACCGCCGACGAGCTGCGGACCATCATTCGCGACCATGCCGACGACCTTGGCGACGTCGGCTGGGATTCGTCCTTTGGCTACGGGCGAGTCAACGCCCATCGCTCAGTGCTGGCGATAGCACCAACTTGCCAGGTCGCGCCGCCCCCACAGCCGGACGTGATCATCGCGAAGAGTCGATACCTCTCCTTCACCACCGGAACGCTCGCACGCACCGCCGCTATCCGCGTGACGGCCGTCGATCTTCCGCCGCCACACGATGTGCTGAACGGCACACAGCTTTGGGTCGCCGCCCCGCAAACCGTCAGCGAAAACGCCGGAACGGTATCTCCGATTCCCGGATTCGCCACGTTCCAGTCGGCGCGGCTTACTTGCACGCCGAGCTTCCTCGACTGGCTTCCCATAGGCGTGGTCCACGTCTACGACCCGATCATCGTGCCCGGGGGCGTCTATCACGTGGAGGCGATCGACTCGGTCTGCGACCTCGGCGTCACGACGAACTTCTCCCAGCCGCTTGTGGTCACGACGAGCGGTTGGGGCGATGTGGTCGGCGCCTTCGACGAATCCGCCGGTTCGTGGACGGCGCCGAACGGTAGCGCCGACATCACCGCCGACGTCGTGGCCATTCTGGACAAGTTCACCGGACAGCAGAACGCCCCCCTCAAAGCCCGGGTCGACCTACAACCCGCCACGCCGGACCGGGTGATCGACATTCTTGACGCCACCGCAGCCGTCGACGCCTTTCGCGGCTTCGGCTACCCCTTCCCGCCGGATCCACCGCCGTGCGGCGACTAAGAACGTGCATGAGAAGACGCATTAGGGGGTTGGCGATGAACCGAGCCGCGCCTGTGAGGGAGTGTTTTCAAGCTGTCGCCACCGGCTTTCGAACGTCCGCTTCCTTACGGGCGCGGCTCGGTAAACCCATCAGTTGATGTGTGACAGAGAACTAGTGCAGCGTCACACCCTAATGTTCGGGTTGTCGCCGCTCGCACCACCGGAACCCGTCGCGCCGGTCAGAGCCCTCCGCGCTAGCGGTGGGACCGGTCCGCGGGCTGGCGCCCACGGCTCTGATGCCGTCGCAATCCCGTAAATTTAGCTGTGACAAAGCACTAGTCACTATCGCTATCACTGTCGTCACTGTCGTCATCGTTATCGCGAACGACTCGAATGGTGAGGATAGCCACCGGGGTTCCCCAGTTGAAAGCCCGACGCGATAGTTCACCCTCGCCGTGAAGACCCGCATGAGGCACTACGTACCCTTCCCCGTCGTCTACGTTGAAACCCTCACCGCCACACTGTGGCCCCGGAATGTTCATGCACACCTCATCGTTGGCTTCGCTACCCGCGTCATACGCCGCGAGGTGAAGAACTTTTACGCCCGACTTGGCGAAGACCGGTGCGCCGTTCATGGCTACGAAACCATCGTTCGTCGGCAGAAGCATCGAGGCCATGTTGATTCTCGATTTCTTGTCGCCTTCGAGTCGCACGGTGATCGTCGCTCCGGGCGGCACGGGACGCATCATCTGCACGAGATCTTGCACGCCAGCGGCTTCCAACTCAGCGCGGAGCTCGCCCGTAGCGCCGCCTTCAGCAACCATCTGTAGCCCGAGGCTGGCCGGCTCGCCAACCTTGAATACGCTGATCTTGTGTCGGCTCAACGAAAAAATCGGCGGCGTAAGGACGACGCCATGCGTGATGTTCGTTAACGAAATGTCGTACGTGATCGTCTCGTCCGCTCGCGCGCCCGCACCCAGCCCCAAGACACAAACCGACGACAACGCAGCAATCATTACCTTACTCATAGCCACTTCTCCCAAAAGGACGGAACCCAAACATTCCACGGCACCCCGCCGTGTGTTTCACGATTGGTCGCCCGACGACACGAAACGTGACAAGAAAGTTTGGTAATTTCTTCGGGCGTTCGGGAGAAGCACCCACGGACAAGACATCGGTCTCGCGCTTACGCTCACGCAGAATTCCCGTTGCACGTGCCAGAACGTGATTAAGATGTCTGTTTCGGAGCCGCGACCGTGAGGAAGCGGTCGGTTTCGTCGGCGAAAACCGCCCCCTTACGGTCGCGGCTCGGTTTGTCGTAACCCTGTCTTGTACACCCTCTAAGAACCTTCTCCCACACGTTCTACACCCCCGGCGAGCACGAGATTGCGGCGATCCGTGACGACGGAATGCAACACCTGAAGAGAAAGGTTATTGCGTCACATGCTCTTGCTCGACGGGGCGTCTTCTACGGACGCCCGATCGGCTTGCTCGCGACGACGGCGTACATCATCGGCACGTTCGGGACACCCTCAGGTGGGCGCATGCGCCGTCCCGCCGTTTCTCTCATGTCGGCGAAAACCTTGGCTCCGTTGGCGTAAGCATATTCTTGGTATCGCTCGATCACGAATCCCGCGCCGATCAGTGCCGTTATTATGTCACCGATCGTCCAGAGAAACTCATACACGGGATGCGGGTTCTCGAAATTCGTCGTACCTTCTTCGGCGCCGGCTGGCGTGAGTCCCGTTCCGGACGCAGCCACATAGTCCTGAACGCCCTCCTCCCACTTGAGCGGCGTGTCGTTCCCGAAGTACGGATACGTCAGCTCGAACTGTTCGTTGAACATCATGGACATCGGGTGGAATTCGATGGCGACGAATCGTCCGCCGGGTCGGAGAACGTCGAAGACGCCCTGTGCCCACACCGTCAAATCGGAGAGCCAACACGTCGCGCCGTAGGAGCAGAAGGCGACGTCGAACGTCTGACCCTCTTCTCGTGCGATCCGAAGCCAGCCGTACACATCAGATCTGATGAATGTCGCAGGGATGCCCGACTCGGTCGAAAGCTTCGTAGCAAAGTCGATGGCTTCGTCGCTGATGTCCACACCGGTTACTTCGGCACCGAGTCGGGCGATGCTGAGCGAATCCTGCCCAGCGTTGCAGAGAAGATGGACCAGCCGTTTGCCGGTGACGTCACCAAGAAGCTCAATCTCTTCGGGGAAAAGCGTCGAACCGCCACGCCGCAAGAAACCGGCTTGGTCCTTCTTGTGGGTGTTGTGCGCCACGGTGGCTTCGTTCCATGAACGCCGGTTGGCTTCGTGGTATTCGGTCGGGCTTTTTGGCTCAGTCATTGGTGCGACGCTCCTTTCATCAACGGCAGGCCATGCCCATCGCACCTGCGTCGTCGCCCCGTACCTTACCCCGGTTGCAGCGCTCCCTCCATCCACAAGGACTTGCGGTCGAAAAAAATTGAGAAGTCGATGGAGATGAAGACCCGCTGCTCACGTGGAGCATGATTCTCCTTGTTGAGGCACGGGACGACTGGTAGAATCGACAAACTCTTACAGTCCTGAACGCACCTCCCGGTCGATCTGCGTTTAGAATTTACTGTGGGTAGGTCCCACGGCGACGCCCATATGGCAGCCCGTTGAAAGACACTGTGGAATCGAATTTCGAGTCCGTCAAAATGCTCTGATCGCCTGAGAACAACACGCGGGCAGGTCGGCCCACACAGCGATCTGTACTTCGACGGGCTGTGGGCGACGAGGATGGCAACGTGCGAAAACCGAGCGCCTTCACCTTAATCGAGCTCCTGGTCGTCATCGCGATCATTGCGCTTCTGGTGGGCATTCTTCTGCCCTCGCTGAGCCGTGCGAAGACTTCGGCGCGGCGCCTAGCCTGCTCGACCAACCTCCGCCAGATCGGCGTCGTGATGCGCATCTATCTCGGTGATAACCATGACCGGTTTCCCTTCGCCGCGACCATGCCGTCCGTCAGCCCACTCCCGCTGGACACGGACGAACCGATACGAATCTCAGATGTACTCCGAAAGCGTCTTCACGACGATATCGGTGTGTTCGAGTGTCCGGCTGATTATTCGGGTCGAGTTCGAGAGGGTGAAAATAGCGGTCGGAGTTATTTTGATACGGAGCAGTCGAGCTACGAATACCGAAGCATGTTGAACGGCCGGACCATGAGCGAGGTTGTCGAGAGGATGAACCGCCGCCCCGGCCGCACTGTCGGCGTTAACGCCATCTGGTACATGCGGGATTACAATAATTTTCACGGTGAGTCCGGAAAGCCCGGCGCGCGGCGATACTTGTACGTGGATGGGCATGTGGGCGATTATGAGAATTAGCGTGCTCGTCGTTCCAGGCCCCGTGTGGCGCAAAGAGCATGCAACCAACTGGTCGGATTGATCATGGCGATGCCGAATTTTGGTTCCCGGAAAGTATTTTGGTCGACGATCGTCGGTCTGCTCGTGCTCGGCGGCGGTTCCTGGGCGATGTGGTCTGGGTCCGGGAGCGCCAAGAGCCCGACCGGGCTGTCGGCCGAACTGTCTTACGCTTCGCTCCAGAAACAAGCCGCGGACAACCTAGGCAAGGTGTTCGACACGATACGCGAGAACGTTCGCCGCGAAGACTTGACCGATGAGCAGCGGCGTGAGCTGCGCGGCAACATGAGACGTGTCATGAGAACGGCACTTACTCAGCGCGTTGATGAATACTGGAACGCCGACGACGCACAACGCGATGCCGTCCTCGATCGACACATCGACGATCTTCAAGCGCGAATGGCCGAGTTCCAGAAACGGCGCGATGAGCGGCAGCGCGAACGTAGCGCGGATGGTAGCGTCGGGCAGGAGTCCAGACCGCGGCGTCCACAGCCCACACAGGAACAACGTCGCCAACGCAGCGAGTCACGTGATCCCGACGAGACTGCCCGCGCCGCACTCTACTTCAACAACCTACAGGCACGCATGGGCGAGCGTGGCATCAGTATGCCCGGCGGCGGAGGCCGTGGAGGTCCGGGTGGCGGTGGTCGCCGCGGCGGACCGTAGCACCTAGACTCATATGCCGATCGTCGTCGTTACGAATGGCGCACGCTCGCACACGTCATCCAACACATCACGCCGCGCTTGCGGCGGGAAGTAGCCCGCCCTACACTTTGACTACAGCGCGATCTTGTCTCTCGACGGGCTGTTGGACCGGCTGAGGACCGGCGTGCGTCACGCTGCCCGCTCAAATGTACTGGTTCTTGAAACGTGAACTCACCCGGCGGGAATTGAATCGGAACGATGACGGAAAGCCAGACAACACGATCGCTAAACTTTATCGAAGAGATTATCGAAAGCGATCTCGCCTCCGGCAAATGGGACGGGCGTGTTCACACGCGCTTCCCGCCAGAGCCCAACGGCTACCTGCACATCGGGCACGCCAAGTCGATCTGCCTGAACTTCGGGCTGGCCAAGAAATATGGTGGCAAGTGCAACCTGCGCTTCGACGACACCAACCCAGTCAAAGAGGAGCAGGCGTATATCGACGCGATCATCGAGGACGTGCGTTGGCTGGAGTTCGACTGGGGCGAGCATGTGCTCTACGCCTCTGACTACTTCGAGCAGATGTACGAATGGGCTGTCGCGTTGATCAAGTCGGGCGACGCCTACGTGTGCGACCTTTCGCTCGACGAGGTGCGTCGCCTTCGCGGCACGCTGACCACGCCGGGCGTCGACAGTCCCTACCGCGATCGCGACGTCGACGAAAACCTCGACCTGTTCGCGAAAATGCGCGCCGGTGAGTTTCCGGATGGATCGCGCACCCTCCGCGCCAAGATCGACATGGCCCATGCCAACATGATCCTGCGCGACCCGGTGATGTACCGCATCGTACACGCGACGCATCCGCGAACCGGCGACACCTGGTGCATCTACCCCCTATACGACTGGGCCCACGGGCTCGAAGACTCGATCGAAAGCATCACCCACTCGATCTGCACGCTCGAGTTTGAGATTCACCGCCCGCTGTACGACTGGTTCCTGAGCAAGCTCGGTGTCCACCACCCCCAGCAAATCGAATTCGCTCGCCTTGAGTTGACTCGAACCCTTATGAGCAAACGCAAACTCCTCCTTCTTGTGAACGAGGGCTGCGTCACCGGCTGGGACGACCCGCGCATGCCGACGCTCTCGGGAATGAGGCGGCGCGGATTCACCCCCGAAGCCATCCGCAACTTCTGCGACCGAATCGGCGTGGCTAAGTTCAATAGCACGATCGACCTCGCCCTGCTCGAACACTGCGTTCGCGACGACCTCAACAAGAAGTCGCTCCGGGTGATGGGCGTGCTTAACCCGCTTAAGGTCGTCATCGAGAATTATCCAGAAGGTCAAGACGACCGCCTCGATGCGGTCAACAACCCCGAAGACCCATCAGCCGGAACACGACAAGTGCCATTTTCGCGTGTGCTTTACATCGAACGCGATGATTTCATGGAAGATCCGCCCAGGAAATTCTTCCGCCTCGCGCCGGGCAGAGAAGTCCGCCTTCGCTATGCTTACTTCATCACGTGTACGGACGTCATCAAGAACGATGTCGGCCAAGTCGTCGAGCTGCGCTGCACGTACGACCCCGCCACACGAGGCGGCGACGCCCCCGACGGTCGCAAGGTCAAAGGCACGCTGCACTGGGTCTCGGCCGAGCACGCGCTGACGGTCGAGGTCCGCCTATTCGATCATCTCTTTCTCGAAGACGACGCAGACGAAAACACCAAGGCCTCCGGCAAGGGTAAGACCCAATCGGTCAAGGCCACAGCGGCCGATAAGAATTCCACCGACACCCGCGAAACCCCTACGGACGAAGTGACGTCCAACCTGAACCCGCATTCGTTGGACGTACGACCGACATGCTTCGTAGAGCCAAGCCTCGCCGGCGCCCAACCCGGCGATCGGTTTCAATTCGAACGGCTCGGCTATTTCTGTGTCGATGCCGAAAGCACCTCCGATCGACTCGTCGTCAACCGAACCCTCACGCTACGCGATACGTGGGCGAAGATGAAGCAAAAGGGCAAGACGTAAGCGGCACGCGCGTAGCAGCCTGTTGAACAAGTGTGGCACCGGCTTCCAGCCAGTGATCCATTAGCGGTTTTTCCCCTCTTGACCGAAAATGTCTCGCACCCCAAGCTCGCCTCTTGGAACGTGTCAAGGCAGTCTCTGTCCGAGCGGCAACCGTGAGGAAGCGTCCCCTCTGCGAGGGCAAGAAAACGCTCCCGCACGGTCGCGGCTCGGTTCAAAACAACCCTTTTCGAACACCATCGCACTTGATTTCCCGCGTGAATCCGGTTTCCATACGCGTTGTCGAAGCAGTCGATCCATCGCCAACTCGGAAACTGGAGCCATAGGTCATGCGTACTTCCCATCAACCCACCACCCCGTGCAGTCGCCACTGCAGCAAAGCCATGGACGGTCGGGCACCGCACGAGGAAGCGAGAGCGGGTTCAAACTCCAGCCCTAGGAAAAACCCGATCGCACCGACAACCATTGGGTCCGCATTGTTGATCGCCGTCGCCCTGCTCGCCGTGTCGCGTGTGGCTATGGCCGGGGCACCGACGGACTTGGAACGCCGATTCCAAGGACACATTAACTACCTCGCTTCAGATGAACTCGAAGGTCGAGGCATCGGCTCGCGCGGTATCGAACTTGCCGCCAACTACATCGCCAAACAGTTCGCCACCATTGGGCTCGAACCGGGCGGTGACGACGGCACACTATTCCAGACGTTCGAAGTGTCTCTAGACCGCAAGCTATCCGACAAGAGTCGACTGACGTTTTCCGGAACAAAACGCCCCGTGCGGCTGCGTGCCGGATTCACGCCGCTCGCGTTCACCTCCGACAAGGCCTTCGACGGCGGCGTTGTGTTCTGCGGATACGGAATCGTTGCCAAAGACCGTGACCGCGACGACTTCGTCCACGTCGACGTGTCGGGCAAAGTGGTCTTGGTTTTCAGGAACGAGCCGCCATCCTGGGCAAGCGACGAAGGCGAAGCCACCCACCACGCCATGTTCCGTAACAAAGTCTACAACGCCAAGGATCGGTTGGCTGCCGCCATTTTGTTCGTCAACCCACGACCAGCGGAAGGCGAGTCGGACACGCTACTCAACTTTGACGCCGAGGGCGCCGACGCCTACGGCCTTCCTGCATTTCACATTACCCGTGCGGTGGCCGGTGACCTACTGCGTCGCGGTGACATGGATGATCTCGATACGCTACAGAAACGACTAGACGCCGGTGCCTACGCGTCCAAGTCGCTCAAAGGGGTTTCCGCAACGGGGCAAGCGGTCCTGAACACGCGCACCGCCAAGGCGCACAACGTCGTAGGAAAACTAACCGGCCGCGGACCCCACGCCGACGAATTCGTGATCATCGGAGCCCACTACGACCACCTTGGCATCCGCAAATCCAACATGCGCAAGTTCAAGGCCGGCAAGCTCGTTCGGGAAGACAGACCACCCGCCATCCACAACGGAGCCGACGACAACGCCTCGGGGACGAGCGGCTTGATTGAAATAGCCCGATCCCTTGCGAGTGGTCCGGCCCCAAAACGCAGCATTCTCTTCGTGGCGTTCACGGCCGAAGAAACCGGCCTGCACGGTAGCAAGCATTATGTGGAACATCCGCTCGTACCGCTCGACAAGACCGTCGCGATGCTCAACATGGACATGATCGGGCGTATGCCACCGGGAACTGACAAGGTGCAAATCTTCGGCGTCGGCTCGGGTAGCACGTTCGACGACATTGTCGAGCGGGCGGCGACACCGCTCGGTCTTGAAATCGCCCCGAGTCACGACACCGGCGGACGTAGTGATCACGCCTCGTTCATCCGCAATAGCATCCCGTCGATGCATTTCTACAGCGGAAACCATGAGGACTACCACAAACCCAGCGACGACGCCGACAAAATCAACGCTGCGGACGGCGCACGCATCATCCAACTCGTGACTCAGGTGACCAGCACGCTCCTTGCCCGCGACGAACCGCCAGCTTTCCAGAAGATGAAAAAAGATTCAACCGTGCCGGATGGAAGTACGCCAACGTATAAGGTGGTCATGGGGCTTGCGCCCGGCTACGGCGACGACGGGAAACGCGGCATGGCCGTCGACGCCGTAACGGCAGAGGGGCCGGCCGGTATCGCCGGCATGAAAAAGGGCGACCGGATTGTTCGCATCGGCGGCAAATCGGTCGCGAACATTTACGACTACATGGCCGCCACCCGCAACAACAAAGCCGGCGACACCGTGGAGGTCATCGTTCTTCGCGAGGACAAGGAAATCACGCTTGAGGTCACGCTTTCGTCCGCTAGGTAGCGGAGAATCCGTGCGCAGCGATGGTCAGCGTGCCGAGGATGCGACAGATGCGGCGCCCCAAATTGCTGGTGCGTGAATCCTTTGTCGGGGGCATCACGCTGTGCCGTGGATTTGCTGGTGCGCGAATCCTTTCTCGCACTTTTGTAAGCATGCTGTGCCGTGAATCCTTGCTCGCACATTTGTGAGCATTCTGTGCCGTGAATCCCTTCTCGGCACGAATAAGCGTGTTCAAGAGGGGTTGCTTCGAACCGAGCCGCGACTGTATGGGAGCGGTGTTCACGCTTCGAACGGAGCCGCGACCGTCAGGGAGCGGTCTTCGCGTGTGAAACGGGATCGCTTCCTTACGGGTGCGGCTCTGAATGAGACTTCATAAGCACGTTCGAAGACCACCGACAACGACCTTGGTCAACCAACAACGGAACCCCGAGCGACGGACCATGACGACACGAGGAATCGGGAAAAACGGTGATCGTTGTAGCGTCGAATTTCGCGTGCGCTACGCGGAGTGTGATGCCATGGGCTACCTTCATCACGCCAAGTACTGGGAGTATTTCGAGCACGTCCGCACCGAGTTGCTACGCCAAAACGGCGTGCGATATCGCGATCTTGAAGCTGTGGGGACGTTTTTCGTGGTCTATACGATGTCCTGCCGCTTCATCTTGCCTATCCGCTACGACGATATGGTCATCGCGACCGCCGTTGTGGAGCGAATCACACGGACCCGCGTCGACCACAGCTACCAGATTACGCTAGACGACAATGTGACCTGCGAGGCGTCCACCACCCTAGCATGCGTCGGTCGGGATGGCCGCCCCATGCTCATGCCCGACGCCCTTTGGTCCAACCCATAGGCACCGTTTGAAAGCGTGCGGCACCGGCTTCCAGCCGGTGATCCAATAGCTCTTATCCACGTTTGACCGGGCGCAATCCGTCGACACGGACAACGTAGGATGTGCTCTGTCGGGGAATTCAGGTTTTTTCAAAAGGGTGATAGACCCCGGTGGGGCCAAGCTGACACGTGAATGCGATACGCACCCGCCGACCGGTTCGGTGGCGAGAATTCGTAGTCCAAGCCGACATTATCTGAGTCTCCGGCATGCAGGTTGTATCTCAAGTTGCCGAGGATACACTTGACCGTTTCGATCTGTGCGGAGCGGCCAAGAAACCAAGCCGCTCTGCGGACGGCCCACCCGCTGTGCGGCCGTTAAGCGACGAATCAACAAAGGAGTTCGCATCGTGAATGCGACCGTAGCCTGCCCCGCCAAAGTCGACCTGCAAACGCACGGCCTGACCGATACGGGCGATGTATTCTGGAATCTTTCCCCTGCAGAATTGTACGAGCGAGCCCTGCGAGACGGCGAGGGATCGCTCGCCGACAACGGCGCCATCGTCTGCACCACCGGCAAGCACACGGGACGATCACCCAATGACAAATTCATCGTCGAGGAATCGGGTAGCCGCGATGCGATCGGATGGGGCTCGGTCAATCGACCATTGAGCGAAGCCCACTTCGACAAACTTCACGCCCGCGTAATCGACCACTATCGAGGTCGCAAAGTCTACGTTCGAGACATGTTCGCCGGCGCGGAAGAGGCGACACAACTCCCCATTCGCGTGGTCACGGAGACCGCGTGGCACAATCTGTTCGCCGCACAGTTGTTCATCCGTCCGAGCGCCGCGGCGCTCGCCTCGCACGAGCCGAAGTTCACCATCCTCAACGCACCGACCTGCTTCGCGGACCCGGAAACAGACGGCACGTCATCCGGCGCGTTCATCGTCATCCATTTCGGCAAGCGGTTGATCCTGATTGGCGGCACGGCGTACGCCGGCGAGATCAAGAAAAGTATTTTCTCGGTGATGAACTACCTGCTTCCCACCGCCGGCGTGCTTAGCATGCACTGCTCGGCCAACATCGGCGCCGGTGGCGAGTCCGCCCTGTTCTTTGGTCTCAGCGGCACGGGCAAGACAACGCTGTCGGCTGACCCCGATCGACGGCTCATCGGCGACGACGAGCACGGCTGGAGCGACCGAGGCGTGTTCAACATCGAGGGCGGTTGCTACGCGAAGTGCATTCGCATGTCGCAGGAATACGAACCGCAAATCTACAACGCAATTCGCTTCGGCGCGGTGCTCGAAAACGTTGTCATGGATGAACGCACGCGGAAGATCGACTTCGACTCTGATCAACTCACGGAGAACACCCGGGCGGCGTATCCGCTGGAATCCATCGAGGGCGTCGCCATCCCGAGCATCGGCGAACATCCGAAGAACGTCATTTTCCTAACCTGCGATGCGTTCGGCGTCTTGCCGCCAATCTCGAAGCTCACGCCCGAGCAGGCCATGTACCACTTCCTCTCCGGCTATACCGCCAAAGTCGCCGGAACGGAGGCAGGCGTAACCGAGCCGCAGGCGACCTTTAGCGCCTGCTTCGGCGCGCCGTTTCTTCCACTTCCGCCGAGGCGATATGCTGACATGCTGGGCGATCGGTTGGCCAAGCACAACGCCCAATGTTGGTTGGTCAACACGGGTTGGACCGGCGGCGTCCACGGCGTCGGCAAGCGCATGAACCTGAACCACACCCGCGCCATGGTCCGCGCCGCGCTCGACGGAACATTAGAACAAGTGCCCACGACCCCCGATCCGATCTTCGGCCTGTCCATCCCGCAGTCGTGCCCCGACGTGCCCTGCGAAGTCCTAACGCCGCGAGCCACCTGGCCTGATCCGCAAGCGTATGACGCCAAAGCCGCCGAACTGGCTAAGCTCTTTCGCGAAAACTTTGGGGGGTTTGAAGGGGTGAGCGCCGCCATCGAAGCCGCTGAACCGAAGTGCTAGCGCATAGTCTTGGAAAGTGTAGGGGCAAAAAAGCCGATGGGTGCGGGCTAGTGGTGCGTCACAGCTAAATCTGCGGGTTTGCGACGACATCAGAGCCGTGGGCGCCAGCCCGCGGACCGGTCCCACCGCTGGCGCGGCGGGCTCTGACCGGCGCGCTTGGCTCCGGCGGTGCGGACGGCGACAACCCGAAGATTAAGTGTGACGCTGCACTAGTGCTCTGTCACGCCGTACGTGACGGGTTCGTCCGATCCGAGCCGCGACCATAAGGGAGTGGTTTCAAGCTGCTCCGGACGCGTTTCAATCCTCCGCTTCCTTGCGGGCGCGGCTCGGTTAACCCGTCGTTGAAAGTGTGGCAGGGCACTGGGAATATTGGCGGCGTATCCTTGGGCTGGAACCTTACGCCGTAGGTGTACTTCAAGAGGCTCGATGGAATCGAGGGCCTAAGCTACTCGTCGTCGCCACCGACGACCACGCGATCGCAAAGCTGTTTGAGCCCGTCGAGCGCCTCGCGACATTCCTCGATTGCTTCCACCTTGGCGCGTCGCTCCAGATCAGCCGCCTGCTCAGTCAACTGGGGATAGCCGTACCCACCGCCGCTGCCCTTGAGTTGGTGGGCGGCCACACGCAGACTTTCGAAGTCCCGCGTCTCGACAGCCGCGACCATTTTTTTGAGACGTGCCTCCAGACCGTCGACGAACTCGACCACGATGTCTGCGAACGTCGCATCCTCGCGAACAAGCTCGGACTCGATCGGATCTTCGGGCTCTGGGTTCTGGTCTGTCATTTCACACTCCCTGGCGCCATGGGCGCAGTCAACAGCGCACAGCACGCCCTTACGTCGTCAGCTTTCGACCGAATCTTGCGTAGTCGGCGTGAGGAACAAGAGATCGAGGTGAGCGACGGACACTCGACCTGCGGTCTATCCGCAGTGACGCCATGTCTCGCCAGTTTACGACCTTCCTTTGTATCGATTCCCGGCGCGCCGATAATTCTAACTCGCTGCAAGGAACGATAAGAACTCGCGTATCAGCAACGTCCGTATGCGTATAGAGAAAGGTAGGCACAACGCCATGGCGTCAGCTTGACCGCATACGCGGTGTACTACCCGACCGCTACGACAGAATCATCAACGGCGACTGTCTCGTAACGCGCCGATAATGTGCGGTGTCGGATTCCGTCCGGTCCGACAAACTTGTCGAACGTCGGTAAACATCAGGGTGATCACTTCCTTCAGGAACGAGCGTACTCAGTCGCGTAGGCCGGTACGGCCACGGGGGGGTCTTGGTCAGGCGCGGGAACGGGGGCGCCCGCAGTTAGCGTAACCGGTATGACTCCGGCCCAGACCGGAAGCGCCATGTCCGAATCCGCATCCGTCGGCGGTCCACTACGAATCTTGGCAGAGGCTTCGTGCAATGGAAAGCCCACGATGGCCGTGCCATTGACTTCCTTCACGGACGGCTGCCTCGCCTCGGACCAGCGACCGCGGATGACGTTGTCGGACAGTGCCTTGAGCACATCGAGCTTGTGTTCGCGATCAGTAACCGGTGTTCCTGATGCGAGCACGACGACAGAACGGTAGTTCATCGAATGATGGAACATCGATCGGGCCAGCACAAGCCCGTCGAGAATCGACACGGTAATGCAAACGGCCACACCATCACAGAGTCGGCGAATCATCCGGCTGGCGGGCGATCCGTGAACGTAAAGTTGGTCCCCGATACGAATATGTATCGTCGGAATTACAAACGGCTGATCCGCGTCCACAAACCCCACGTGACAGAGCAACGCCTCGTCGAGAATAGCGTAGATCGTATCTGTGTCGTACGCGCCGCGATCGCCGATGACCTTAACGGTCGTTCGCGCTGACGGGTTTGTCGCGCCGCTCTTACCCTGATCATCGTGGCGTTGGGTTGGCAATATCGATCTCCCTGTTAGAACGTATGTGTGAAGCCTCTTTCCGAGCCGCGCCCGTGAGGAAGCGATCCTAGCTCGCTGGCGAAAACCGCTTCCACACGGGCGCGGCTCGGTTCATAGCAAACCGTCTAATGCATATTCTCCTACACGTTCTTAGGGGCCTAGTGTACATGGCGCGGCGCTAGCGAGCGTATCTTGAACGTAGAGGT
>JAJDDY010000035.1 GCA_029260075.1 Phycisphaerae bacterium | reverse complement strand
AGGCCTGCAACGAATGCACGACTTCGCCCTGTCTTGGATACGCTTCGGCCCCGAAACCCGCGCCGGGCCGGGACTTGTGTAGAACAACGAGGGCAATGCCCTGGGCTGAGGTAGATTGCCCTTTCAGGGCACCGCGGCGGCGTGATGCAGTAGCCGATGGGACATGCAGAAGACTAGCGGGCGGCCAGCCCGTTCCTGCCGATTCTGTCACGCACCCTGTTCGGTTTCTACCCGCCGCCCGCGTTGGCGTTGTTCGGCCCCAGCCCCTATAATGGTCGCGCGACCTGCGCGGGTTGCCGGGTTGTCGGAGACACCGCGGCGAACCCTATTGCTGGTCGCTTTCCTAGTCGATTGGCCGGAGCACGTTTCGCTAACGATGTCATTGATTCCTTCTCACGTAACGGTTGACGCCGATCAGGCTGCCCTCGTTCAGGCTGCGCGCGAATTCGCTGAGGCTGAACTGCTCGAGTTGGATCGCCGGTGCGACCACGAGGGAACCACGGTCATCCAGATGCTGCCGAAACTCGGCGAGATGGGCTTGCTCAATCTGCTGCTGCCCGAAGACGTCGGTGGTCTTGGGGTGCCCTACACAACGTACGCGTCTATTTTGCACGACATCGCGGTGTTCTCACCGTCCACGTGTGTGACGATTTCGGTTCACACAATGGTCGGGCAGGTGTTGAACAAGTACCTTCCCGAGCCGTGCCGGACCGAGTGGCTATCAGAGTGGGCCAGCACCGATAGCTTCGCCGCGTTCTGTCTTTCGGAGGCCGGTTCCGGCAGTGACGCCGCAAGCGTCACGACCACAGCCGTCAAGGTCGACGGTGGTTACCGTGTGACGGGCGAGAAAATGTGGATCACCAACGGCATGAGCGCCCGGTGGTTCTTGGTGCTCGTACGACTCGAAGGCGCGTCGACCGGTGAGCATCTTTGTGCTTTGCTCGTCGACGGCAACGATTCCGGCATCGAGCGGGCTGAGATTCACGGCAAGATGGGTATTCGTGGGAGCGAGACCGCCGTGATCAATCTGACCAACGTACTCGTCCCCGACGATCACCTTGTCGGGCGGCAGGGCGCCGGCTTGGAGGTGTTCCTTTCCTGTCTCGACGGCGGGCGTGTCGGCATCGCGTCGCAGGCGACGGGAATGGCTGAAGCGTGTCTTTCTGAAATGGTTAGCTACGCTCGACAGCGGGAGCAGTTCGGTCGGCCCATCGGGTCGTTCCAGGGTGTCGCCGGGGCGGTGGCTGATAGTGCGATGGAGTTGGAAGCCGCCAAGTTGCTCGTCTGGCGCGCCGCGCAGGCGATTGATCAAGGCAAGGTGGATCGAACCGCCAGTTCGATGGCCAAGCTCTACGCCTCCGAAGCTGTCAACCGGATCGCCTACAGGGCCGTCCAAATTCACGGCGGGGCGGGCTATGTCCACGAGTGTCGCGTCGAGCAGCTCTACCGCGACGCACGGGTCACGACGATCTACGAGGGCACCTCTGAAATTCAGCGCATCGTCATCGCTCGCGGGCTCGCTCAGGCCTAACGCCTTCCTCAGTCGAACTCGCCCTTCCCGTTCTCCAACCGCTAGGATGTACCCCGACGCTTTGGTACGGCCATTGCTAGCCCGGATATTTCATGAGTGATTGTGAGTTTGTCACGGACACGATTCGATGCACGTTGCCCTGTGGGCTACGGAGGTTCGGCGTTGTCGGCGCGCAGGCCCCCCTTACCCCTCTGCATGTTCGCCGAATGGATTGGCGGGGTTTGTTGCAGAAGGAGTTTGCCGATGGCCAATGCCAATGTTCGCTTGCGTTCGATTGTCAAGCATTTCGAGTCACTACCTGACCCTCGTCACCAGCGCAATCGCCGTCACTTGCTGATCGATGTGATTACCCTTGCGGTGTGCGGGGTCATCGTCGGCTGCGATGGTCCCACGGCCATTGAACATTGGGCCAAAGCCAAAGAGGATTGGTGGAAGAAGTTGCTCGCGCTTCCAAACGGCATTCCGTCGCGGGATTGTATTCGTCGCGTACTCTCGGCGCTCAAGCCGGAAGCGTTTCAATCATGTTTTCAATCGTGGATCGTGAGCTTGGTGAGTGAAGATGAAAACATACGCCCAACGATCGCCATCGATGGCAAATCGATGCGGCGTTCGCATGATCGAAGTCGCGGTCTTGGTCCGTTGCATTTAGTCAGCGCTTGGCTTAGCGAGCAAGGGTTGTCGCTTGGTCAGGTTGCGACCGAAGAGAAGTCGAACGAAATCACTGCGATTCCAGAGCTAATCGATCGGATCGACGTGAAAGGCGCGATCGTTACGATCGACGCGATGGGCTGCCAAAAAGAAATCGCCAAGAAAATCATCGACGCCAAAGGCGACTATGTTCTCGCCGTCAAAGACAATCAGCCAACGTTGCATGATGCGATTAAGGATTTGTTTAGCGATGAGCGTCAATATGATTTGCTCAAGATGCAACACCGGCAACATCAGACCTCCGAGAAGGGTCATGGCCGCATTGATGATCGATGTCATGTGCTGGCGAAGATTCCCCGTAACGCTTTTTGGAAGGATGCATGGCCTGGCGCGACGGCGGTGGGCATGGCGGTTCGCACGACCCAGAAGTGCGACGGGACCACGAGCGGCGACGTGCGATACTTCATCAGTAGTTGTTACCTCAGTGGTGAACGATTTGCCCAAGCAGTTCGTGGCCACTGGGGCATTGAGAATTCATTGCACTGGGTTCTTGATGTGACGTTCGATGAGGACCAGAGTCGGACTCGCGATAGACGCATGGTGGATAATCTTTCGTGGCTTCGCCGCTTCGCTATTAGCTTGCTCAAACGCCATCCGTCAAAGAACAGCATCGTCGGCAAAAGCCGAATCGCTGGCTGGAACAACGACTTCTTGATGGAAGTCCTTATGGCGCAAGGAGTTTAATGTTCGCTGGCCCTGGGTAAGGGGACCTGCGCGCCGACAACGCCGAACCTCCGTAGCCCACAGGGCAACGTGCATCGAATCGTGTCCGTGACAAACTCACAAACACTCATGAAATATCCGGGCTAACGCCTGGTTCAGATCTTGGGTAGCAGACCACCTGCGCATGCTGCTCGCGCGCGCTGAGTAGCCCCCAGCGTGCCGAGAAGCAGTACGCCAACTCGTTGCGCAGTTGGGCTCGGCTGCGGGTTGCGTGGCTGGCCGCGTAGGTCGGTCAAAGAGGCGGGTCGTGAGTCGCGCAGGGATCGATCGCGACGTAGGATCTACAGCATACCCTCGCTTTGTAGCGAATCCGCGATGCCGTGCCGACTCAGTATGTCCGCGTTGACTTATGTCGATCAGATGTTAAATTGCCAGCCGGTGGTTCCGAGCGAATTGGCTGGCCGATACGGTTGCTTTCAATCCGTTGGTGCCGGTATGGCCACTCCGCCGGCGACGATTCGGTCGCACGGCGCGCCGATCCCCGATAGCTCAATTGGTAGAGCGAGCGGCTGTTAACCGCTAGGTCGTAGGTTCGAATCCTACTCGGGGAGGTCAACGATCGGTCGTGAAACTGGGGACCGAGGGGTTAACACGTATTCCTCCACCAGACTGTCCTCCCGTTTCGTCGTTCTAACCGCCTTAATTGCAGGTGTTTACGCCAGCGTCGTCCTTGGCAAGTTCGGTCGGGGAAAGCGATTCTTAACGCGCATCCCAACCATCTACGCCAATACCCTGCCGCTCTTGCCGAAAACTCTCCGATTCTCTAGTTAACAGCCGACCGTCCAGTTAACAGAACGTTCTCGATCCGTTGGATCATGTGAACCGCACGCAGGCGTCTCCGTGACATAAACGTTTTCGCGCCGGTTCTCGCTCTTCCATCGCCTCACTTTTCCGGTTGTATGCACACCTTTGGTCACGCAAATACAAGGGTCGCGCGGCGACCGGCGTGGTCGAGTAAGGCATCGCGAACGTTGAGGTTCCGGCACGGTGCGACGTAAGCCGGATTCCGATGCGCTGCGGTTCTTAGCCGAAGAACTACTCCGGGCCGACGAATACCTGCTGGAAAGCCGCGACATCTCTAAGGTCAAGGTCACCGTCGCTGTCGAAGTCGCCGAGTGAACAGCAGCGATCGTCATTGAACCACGTGGTGTTCAGTTGCCCAACCGACGGCCCCACAAGGCATGTGTTGATCCGACCGAAATCGTCGAGATCAACGCGGCCGCTCCCGTCGAGGTCGCCGGCTGCGCACTCGTCGGGGAGCCCGTCGCCGTTGCAGTCGCTCGGCAGGCTATATAGGTTCACGGAGCCACCACTCAATCCGGTGCTGGACCCGAGCGTTGCGCCCACAATCAGGAATCGTCCGTCCACCGCAACAGATTCCCCGAGGCTGTTGTCATCGTCAGTTCTGAACACCTGCTCCGTCTCGGTCCATTCTATGCCGTTGTGACGAAAAACGATGGCTGCGCCCTGGCGCTGGTTGGGAGGCTGATACCGCCACGAACTCATCACGATCGTATCTCGCGACATAGCCACGGCAAGGCCAAGGCGGTCGGAAGAACTGCGAGATCGCCGCGCGGCGAGTTTTTGCTCTTGCTCCCATCGCCCCGCGACAAGGCGAAAGACATACGCAATACCGCCGCTATCGTCAGGCGCGGTGACCACGAGGCGATCGCGGTGTATGGCCATGGCATATCCGAAGAGGGCGCGGTCCGCCAAATCGTTTGGTGCGAGAATCTCCTCTTCGGTCCACGCGGCGCCGTCGTATCGGAGGACAACGACGACACCGGTGCTTTCGCACTCGAGACATGGATGTCGGACGGCGTCTCCAACGAAAATCGTGTCACCGTTGACCAAAATGGACGACACGGATCCCTGGATAATCCCCGTAATCGTCGCCTCAGGTATCCAACCAAGCGCAGTTCTTTGGAACACCTCCACTGCGCGGGAAAAACCGGCCCGTGCTACGATTCGCTGACCATCTGTGTCGATGTCTCGCGGGTCCAACCGAAAACTCGTAGATTCTATCAACTCAAAAACGGCGGTTGCCTTCCAGTCCATGCCATCGAACTCAAACACAAAGGCCGGCGCGCGGAAAGATTCCTGCAATGTGCGAACCACGGCGACCCCACCGGCCATGGCCACGGTCGTCCTGCCAGATCCCAAAGTTGTGTTGGGCACGAGCTTTCCGGCTGGCTGCCAAGCGCCACGGCGAAACTGGAGAAGATCCACACCTCGCTTCGTGACGACCAGGGCCGTATCACCGCTGATCGCAACGCTGGTCCCGAAGTCATCTCCGGCGGTAGGCGAATCAGCGTAGTGGGTGCTCAGTCTCTCTAGGGGCAATGGCGGCTCACAACCATCGGGTATACCGTTGTCGTTGCAGTCTTGACATGTTGAGTCGTCAGGCGGACAGTCGGCTATGGCGCACACGTCGCCCACGCCATCGTTGTCGCAGTCGTCTTGATCGACGTTGGCGAGGCCCGCGCAGGTGTCACACGAATCGGGCACGCCGTCCGAATCGACGTCAGTTTCGCATGCGTTGTGGATTCGGTCTCTGTCGCAGTCGTTGTATTCAAGGCCAAAGGCGAGCACTGCGCCTGCGCTGTAATACGTTCTATTCCCAATTTCGATTGGCGTATCGGTCGCACCGACAACGAGACTATTGCCGTCAAGTGCCACCGAAAACCCCAACGCAAGCCCATACTTCTCGTCGTCACCCGTAAGTCTGGTCATCAGACGCCAATCCGACTCGGGCATGTCCTGGCGGAACAGGTACACCACGCCCGATCCAAATCCGAACGGGTTCTCCCGATGGGCGCCAACCGCAATCGTTGCTTCGCGCGCCGCCACGCTCACGCCGAAGCAGTCATCGTCGTCTGGGTTGTCAGAAGTGAGCACGGCTTCCTGTATCCAGTTTGCGCCGCTACGTCTGAACACAAACGTCGACCCTGGCTGACGAAGTCGACCCTGCGCGTCGCACCTTACAGCGCCAACGACAATATGTTCGTCGGTGGCGGCCACAGACGCTGGAAATCCCTCCGTGATGCGCTCACCCTCCGGAATTAGTTTAGCCGTTTCCGTCCAAACACCGCCGACTAGCTCGAACACATATACAGCATTTACATTGCGCGCTCCCACGATGATTCGATCGCTCGCCATGTGGACGGTGAATCCGAAGCCGTCACCTATGACCCCGTCGCTCGCCGTGAGTTTGACGTCTTGTCGCCACCCGTCGGTATCGCGCCGAAACAAATACACGGCGCCTCCTTCGCTCGTGTCCGTTCCGAAAGCCGTGCGTCCTATCAGAGCCACATCCTTGTCGAGGGCGACGGCGATGCCGAACTCGTCACCGCGTGTTGAATCGTCGGAAGTGAGGACGCCCTCGCGCATCCAGCGGCCACCTATGTGCCGAAACACATACGCAGCGCCCGATCCGATCCCCGTGAAGTCGGTCCGCGGCGCGCCGACGATCGCCGTGTCACCGTGCACTGCAACGGAATACCCGAATAAGTCGTGTACGCCTTCGGCATCGGAAGCTAGTATGATCTCTTCGATCATCTCGTCCCCGGATTTTCTGTACACATAGGCGCGCCCACGGCCGACTTCGCTAACGTCTCCGGGTTGTCCCACCACCACATTTCGGTCGGAAACGGCCACGGCGTACCCGAAAAACTCATCGTCCCCAGGATCACTCGGTTTGATGAGCGCGTCGATGCGCCATTCATCGAGTTCGCAATCATCGACCACACCATTTCGATCGCAGTCGAACTCGTCGGTGAATGGTGGTAACTGGCAAACATCCGGTTCATTGTTTTCGTCGCAGTCCGGTTGACATTCGTCGGGCACGCCGTTGCCGTCACAGTCTGGCGAGCTTCCAATTGGGGCGATGGCGCACACGTCGGGCAACCCGTCCGCATTGCAGTCCGGCAGGAGCAAGTCTTCGACCGACGCACACCCGGGCAAGAACGTAAGGCGGTAGCTTTGCTTACCCGCGATGTCTTTCGCGGCAAAGAGCAGGTAGTACGTTTCGCCGGGAACGAGCCGGGCTGCGCAAGTTGTGGCTTGGGTGCCGACGGGCTCGTTGGTTTCCGGGGATAGTTCCGTCGAGCGAATGTTGCACGCGACCGGGACGAGGCTGCGGCAGACGAAGTTTTCGTCCGGCGTGCAGGTTGATCCGTCTGCGCAAAAGCCCACCTGAATGCTGCAAGGCGACTCATCGTCACAAGTTCCCACATCGCGATCCGCCGGCGCAAGAAACTGGATCAACACGGCGTCCGATGTCGTGCTCGCGCCCGCGTCAAGCGAGTCGACGATTACCGTGACCGAAGAGAACGCATCCTCTATCGAAGCGGGTTCAGGTGCGACGAACTTGTACCAACGGGTTGCGGCGCCTTCTGCCCCGGGTGTGTTGGGGTGGCAGCAGAAACCCGGATCCCCAGCACGCTCGGTCGCTGTAGAGAGATTCGAGATAACGAAACTCGGGATCGTAACTGATGCCGCGCCATCATCTTCCAGGGACGCACTACAGTCATCATTGATGAACTGCGCGTTGCAGAGCGCTTCGGCGGCCGCGACACACCCATCGTCCCAATGGACATCGCAGCAAAACACCCCGCTCGGTCGGCTACACACTTTCGCGCAACACGACAAGTCGCTGCACCCCGGCGACGACGCACACAATCCATCTCCACCGACGCATGCTGGTGCGTTGGCGGGCGCAAGGGGGTCGCAACGTCGACCAGCGTCCGGACCACCGAAACAAATGAAATCGCCGATGGTCGTACATTCGTTCGTTGCGTCATAACATGAGGGCGCCGGACAGGCCTGCTTGTCGACGTTGCAGTATCTTCCCGCCTGGAATTCTCGCGGCATGCCGGTTGGATCCAGAGCCGCGCAGGCGTCCAGTGTCAAATCTTGGCACTGTCCGTCCCCCGTACAGCAGGCGGAGAGCCCGCACGGTCCGCCGAACGGCCCAGGGCATTCGCCGCCCAGGCAGTCTACCTGTCTCGTGCAGGGTAGGCCGTCGTTGTCTCCTCCGTCGCAAATCGCTGCACAGGCCGCCCCTTGTCGCCACGCCGTAGGAACGGGGCAATTGATCTCGGGCACCTCGCGGCAGACGGCTTCGCCCGCGTCGTCGGTAAGAACCGTGTCGCAACACGCACCGACCGTAGCCGTTCCGGCGCAATAGATCGTTATGTCGAAACCGGAAAACACGCCACCATCAGGCAGGTTCGTCGGTTGCCACACGCCGTTCGGTGCATCGCCGACATATCGAACTAAGGAATTCACGGCTGAACCAATGGAAGGCGGCGCGTCGGTCAACACCGGACCGACGACATCAGACGTGGTCGAAAATGTCATCCAAACAAACGGAGGCAGCGGTATGGGTGGAACAAACCGATGGCGAAGAACCTGCAGCGAATCTCCGAAGACCGTGAGCGCTTTCGCCGACCCTGGTATGATGCCTCCACCCAACGGGTCGCCGTTGCTCAGCACGGTTCTCAGATCGACACGCACGCCGCCGGATGAGTTGAATCGAGTACCCGTGCACAGTACGTCATACCCCGTCATGAGGCAGTCGGACCGGACCGGCGTAGTATTCTGCGCGAAGGTATTCTCTCCACCGGAACCCCGCCGACCGAACGTGAACGGAGGACCGGCTGGACCTGCGTCGTGGTACACAGGAAAAGACGGCGTACAATCGCCGCGCACATAAACTTCGGCGTAGAAGCTGGCGTGTGGTTGATCCGGGAAACCCCCAAATGACGCCGCGCAGGGTGCACTGGGTGTGTCGATGCGATCGTCGGAGAATCCGACCATGGCCGGCGCGCCGACCAGTATGCCCGTGTTTTCTCTATTGAAAGACAAGGACACGTAGACCGAACGAGGGAATCGGATGGCGACCTCGGGCGGGGGCGCCAAGATCACGTCGTGAACCAGGCCATCCGGAAAGGATACGGACGTTTCCACCATGGGAAACGAAGTAAAACTCGCTCCGGGACATGTAGAGTACAACCTCATCGTAACAGCAAATGGATTGCCCAAATCGTTCCCGCTGCCGTCGGCGTCGCCTGAAACCCGTACGACAACGCGATCCAGCGTACACAACGTGTCGGTTAATGCGACGATGTCGTCCGCGACAAAGGTTCCGGGAGGGACACCCGGATCCCAAACGTGCGTACTGAGCGTGTTGGAGTAGACCAACGTATCCGAGCCCGCCGAAGTGTCGAGCACGCGTTCGTTCGTGTTTGCCTTGGGTACTGCGGTGGGGGGAAACGGGAGGCGACGGAGACGTCCATCGGCGAGGGGCTGCGCGGCGGGAGTTTGCTTCAAGCCATCGTCGGCGACCGCGCTCGAAGCCACATGCACAATACAAGCACACGCAAGGATTACCGCGACCAAGGCGCGCGCTGTGCATGAGGGTTTCGTTCGCGCGATGACCTCCCGTTGAACTGATGGCATAGTATGGTGTCCGTACGTGGTTACCCAACTACCTCGGGTCCCATGCTACCAACCTGAAGACCCAGATTCAAGAAGTTCCCCAATCTGGGATATGCAAACCGCCGAATTCAAAGCCTCAATACGATCCGAACGAGTTTCTCGATTCGTTTGAAATGAAGCCGCATGCACGCCCGTCTTGTTGATTTCGCTGGAGGCTTGACGGGTGCGCACGACTCCGTTCCGTATTGGAGCGACGTCTTCAACCGCCCAAGTCTCGGTGAATGGGCTAAGACGCGCTACCAACTCCTGCGACAGTTCTGGCACGATACCCTATTGGCTGAGGCGCGCCGCGAACGCTGCGAAGTCCGTCAGGTCGACCGTGTTGTCGGCGTTGTAATCGAACGCCTCGCAGCCGAGGGCGAGCAACTCGACGGGTGCATTCGTCGCCGGGCCGGTCATGCACTCGTCCCACGCCTGAAGATCCGTAAGGTCTACGACGCCGTTGCAATCATAGTCGCCGATACCGAATTCAAACGCCCCCATATCCACGCGACCGCAGAGCACACGTGGGCCACCATCGAAGTCGGTAACACCCGGTAGCGATGAAGTATCCGGATTGCCCAGATCAATCGTGAGTGCGCCAACCCGCGATCGCAGGTCACCGAAGTCGTCGTTCACTCCCTCGTCCACGTCAGGCGTGTCCACGTCGTCGCCCCAGCCATCGCCTCCGTCATCGGGGGTGCGTACGAAAAGGGGGTCGACGTTGATGTTGCCGCCATTGTCAATCGAACCATCGCCCAAGAGAACCTGGAAGTTGCAATAGCTAAACTCCGACGTCGAATCAACGTTCACGATTCCGCCAGACAGGTTATCCCAGAAGATACAGTTGGTCGCGGATTGATTGCTCTGTCCACTGTTATGTATGACGCCCGGTGCGCCCGTCGCCGCATTGCGGCTGAACACGCAGTTGATGAATATGGGGTCACTTTCCCGCCAGTTACGGACTGCGCTTCCACCGATACTGTCCGGGCCGAACGAAAAAGACGAGTTTCCCGAAAACACGCAATTGAATAAGAGGGGTCCGCTTAGATCGTTATGCAGTCCCCCACCTACAGACGAGGCGTTGCCCAGAAACGAACAGCGAGCTATTGTGGCGTCTGACCTACGTGCCGCGATCCCCGCACCGAGACCAGCGGAATTTCTAAGAAACATACAATCGGTAAGCGTTTTCCCGCCGCCGAACAGCCGTAGCGCGCCGCCCTCGAAATCGGCGTCATTTCCGACAAAGATGCACTTCGAAATCGCAGATGCTCCGCTAACGTACACCCCGCCACCCGACTGTTCGCTGGTATTCTCATGAAAGCTGCAGTTGGCCAGCGTCGATCTGCCGCTTGAGTACATACCGCCGCCAAACCTCGCGTTGTTCTCCGATAACACACACTCGCTCATGGTCACACTGTTTATTGTTGCATAGCATCCGCCGCCCTCGGAAACAGCCGTATTCCTGACGAATCGACATCGGCGCATCGTTGGTACGCCGAATACGCTGTAGAGACCGCCACCGGCGAACCCAGCCGTGTTTTCAATGAACGTGCAATCGGAAATGACGCCGATGTGTTCATCAATATACATGCCGCCGCCGCGATCGGCGGTGTTGCCGTGAAATGTACATCCGGTCACGGTCGGGCTGGTCAAATTGTTATACATGCCGCCACCACACGACCTACTGACATTAGTCAGGCACGGCGTCCCCGTTCCACCGGTGATGGTAAAGCCGTCGAGTACAGTGTCAGCCCCCTCGCCCGAGATACACTTGACCACGCTGTCGCTCATGCCCGTCGCGTCGATGATGGTTAGTTCGGCGCCTTCGGAACTTCGTAGCGTGATCGCTTTGCCCAGGAAATCGACGACTTCGTTGTAGGTGCCCGGTGCGACGACGCACTCGTCGCCGTTTCTGGCAGCGTTGATGCACCCCTGTATGGTCGGCCAATCGGCGGGCACATGGAGCGTGGCGCCAGAAGTAACACTGACGGCGCAGAGTCCTGCCACGACCGCCGCACGTACTGAATGGCCATTCACAATTCGCATCTTTCGGGCGTCCGATGAGTTGAGAAACCCACACTTCCAATGGGAATCTCAAGCATAACGAATCAAGCCGACCGATTCAAGGATGGGAAGCGGAGTATGTATCCAAGAGCTTCGCAGGTGCCACTGTCATCGCAGGGCGTATTCTTGATCAACCAATCACGCGTGTCGGGTTCTATCTCTCTCGCGCTGCCCGCAGAGCCTCCCGAGCGCGGTCAAGGTCGGTCTGTTGGACGAGGATGCTCACGCCGCCCGGCGCTTCCGCCCGGTACCCACTTGTCAGCTCCCCGGTCGCGTGGGTCTCGATGCCTTGCCCCTGCAGCATGGCGGCAATCATCGCCGCCTCAGCCTCCGTAGGGACGGTTGTTAAGACCACCGGTTCGTTCCTATCGGTCATCGTCGAACTCCTACACGATTTGCGCTTCGTCCAGGACAGATGATATTCGCGATCGGTTGCGACGCAACGGAGCAGTTCATCCCGTTCATCAGGCAAGGTCGTTCGGTGGCATCGTCCCTGTGTGACAATGGCGTCGATTGCGCGTTGCAGATGGTATCGATCGGTCAACCCGTACGACTGCATACGCCCGAGGCATCAGCCAACAAGATACCTCCATTTGCTCGATTCCCTCGACGCACCCGGTCGTTACCGTGCGCGAACTTGTGTCTCAAGTGCATCCGAAATCGCACCGAAGCCGTGACCCTGCGAGCGCAACACAAATTTCAATTCTAGTTCCAGTCTCAACCATCCAGTTAACACGCCGCGTATGTAATTAGTAGTGGGCCGTATCGACCCCAACCCGCCAGATGGCGTACCGGTCGCGGAGCGAAGGTCGTCGTGGGCATCGTCCGCATGGAGAGATGCCGATGGCTACGCGCCGCGACCTGTTCGATCCCACCGATCCAGCGAACCTCAAACCCGAGCAGCGCTTGGCCGAAATCGCCGCCATGCTCGCCAAGGGTGTGATTCGCCTGCGCAAACAACGCCCGATCGCACCTGCTTTGGCCAACCAGGGAACCAAGATACACCGTTCGGCAACGAACCGCCCGATTCCCGCGAGTATTGTGGGTTTTTCTTCGGAATTCGCGTCGACTGCCCTTGAGGTCTCTCGCGAAACGAGCCCTGATGGCCCGCGTGGTTAACGCCTTGAGAGCGCGCCCAGTACGGAGATGACGAATGGCGATGGAGATCGGAAGACAACTCGCGGAACTCAGGCAGATGACCGTACGCGAGCTTCGCGTGAAGTACCAGGAGGTCTTCGGCGAGCCGACGCGGGCCGGGAACAAGGACTTCCTATTCAAACGGATCGCATGGCGGATTCAGTCGTTGGCTGAGGGCGACCTGAGTGAGCGGGCCCGGCGTCGTGCTGACGTCCTGGCACGCGACGCCGAACTGAGAACGACGGCGCCGACTGCGGGAAGTCCAAAAATGAACACGACGGGCAGCGGTGGGGGTGGTCCCGCGCCGAGGTCGGGTGACGAGCGCGTGCCACCTCCGGGCACTGTGTTGACGCGGGTCTATCGCGGAGCAGCGCACCACGTCACCGTACAAGACAATGGCTTTGAATACGACGGCGAGGCCTATCGCTCGCTGAGTGCGATCGCCAAGAAAATCACCGGCTCGCATTGGAACGGCCTGCTCTTCTGCAAGATCGCGAAGCCGAATCGCGGTGCGGCTGCACGCGCATCGAAGAAAAATGTGGTGACCGCCGGCAGCAAGCGCGCAGCAGCGCCGACAGCGGACGCCGTGAAATCAACCCGTAAACGCGAGACCACGCATGGCTAGAAAACGCCGCACACCGGATCCACCCCCGAAACCAATCCGCTGCGCGATCTACACACGCAAGAGCACCGAGGAAGGTCTGGAGCAGGACTTCAACTCGCTGGACGCGCAGCGGGACAGCGGGGAGTCCTACATTGCGAGTCAAGAGGCCGAGGGCTGGGTGTGCCTCGGCGACAAGTACGACGACGGTGGCTTCACCGGTGGGAACGCGGACCGACCCGCGCTTCAGCGGCTGCTCGCCGACATCGAGAGCGGGAAGATCGACTGCGTGGTGGTTTACAAAGTTGATCGACTCAGTCGGTCACTCTTGGACTTCTCGAAGATGATGGAAGGGTTTGACGAGCGCGGCGTCTCGTTCGTCTCGGTCACCCAGCTGTTCAACACCAGCACATCGATGGGCCGGCTGATGCTCAACGTGCTGCTCAGCTTCTCGCAATTCGAGCGGGAGATCATTAGTGAGCGTACCCGTGACAAGATCGCAGCCGCGAGGCGACGCGGGAAGTGGACCGGCGGTAAGCCGCTATTGGGATACGACCTGCTCGCCCTAATGTCATGAAGAGGCTGTCCCCCGTACGCTTTCGCGCACATGTTTGACGGCGTTGTTTCACGCCAACGGTTTCTTGGAGGACAGCCATGATTACTGTGGGGATGGATGTGCATGTTCGCAACTCTTATCTTCACGTGACGGACGATGCGGGCGACGTCATGCGACACGGTCGATGCTCGAACACGATGCAGGGGCTGGTCGAGTTTTTCGCGCCGCTGGAAGCGCAAGCCCGCCGACGC
>JAJDDY010000034.1 GCA_029260075.1 Phycisphaerae bacterium | reverse complement strand
GCTGTAGGCGGTCCCAAGGGTTCGGCTGTTCGCCGATTAAAGTGGTACGCGAGCTGGGTTCAGACCGGCGCGAGCCAGGTCGGTCCCTATCTGCCGTGGGCGTACGAAACTTGAGAGGATATCTCTTTAGTACGAGAGGATTAGGAGGTACGTGCCTCTGGTGTACCAGTTGTCCCGCTCGGGGCAGCGCTGGGTAGCTAAGCACGGAAAGGATAACCGCTGAATGCATCTAAGCGGGAAGCCCCCCTCGAGATTAGGTTTCGATGAACCTTTAGGTTCTGTAGGCCCCTGGAAGACTACCAGGTCGATAGGCGGGAGGTGTAAGCACAGAGATGTGTTTAGCTGACCCGTACTAATGGCCAAACGCTTGGCCTCAGTCATGAGTGGCTGTTGAGCCAAACATTCTAGCGTTGTGTTTGTCTAACATAATCGTAAATGCGTCCGCTTCTTCAATTACCAAAGAGCTACAAATGATTAGCCCGGATCAATTCGTTGGTCCGGGCTTTTTTGTTTGATACACTGCCGCTTCTTCATGGTAGCGACAGACAGGTGTAGCGGCGGAATCCTCTATTTTTGGGTCAAGAATCTGTATAGCCGCTACAGTGGGATAGAGTTTGCTCTAGGAGCGAAAAGCCAACATGGCCTACCACCTGCAGGATCGAGTCATCTTTATCACCGGAGCATCGAGGGGAATCGGGCGCGCTTGCGCGATCGAGTTTCACCGCGCAGGGTGTCGCGTTGTTGTTGCAGCCAGATCAAAAAATGAACTCGTTCAACTTGCGGAGGAGTTGGGTACTGATCGTGTGCTGGCTGTCGAGATGGACGTCACTTCTCCTGCGCAGCGAGAGACTGCGATCAAGGCCGGTGTGGATCGGTTCGGGACTATCGATGTATTGGTAAACAACGCGGGGTGGGGGTGTTTTGCATCCGTTCAGCGAACGCCAGCTGACCTTGTCGAGCAGATGCTCGCACTTAACTACGTCGCGCCAATCGCGATGACTCAATTGGTCTTACCAGAGATGATTGGGCGGGGGTCGGGGCAGATTATCAATATCTCATCCGTTGTGGGCAATCAGCCTATCCCGCGTATGACTGTTTACAGTTCGACCAAGGCGGCGCTCAGCTCGCTGTCTGCTGGGCTTCGCATGGAGTTGAAGGGCACCGGCGTGGATGTTTTGCTGGTGTCGCCCGGTTCGACCGATACGCCTTTCTTTGAGACCGCCACATCGATCGATGTTGATGCGGTCAGGCTTGGCCAAAACATGTATTCGCCGGAGCGCGTCGCGAGAGCGGTGGTGCGATCGTCTCGGCGTCGAAGGCGTGAGGTGACGCTAACGCCCGCAGGCTGGCTGATTACCTGTATCCGCCGGGTGTCGCATCGCGTCGCAGATTATCTTGTCTATCAAACATCCAAACGCGCGATGCCCACACGGGAGATGAACTCGACGAAGTCGCACGAATCGTGAACGGCTTGGTTGCAGGGGCAGGTCTCCGCAACGAGCGGAATACGCAGGACTTAAGTTAGGGTGAATTCCCTGGAACACACTGAATCTTGGTTTATGGTTCCCTGTAAGGCAACGACCGACAAAGCTGGAAGAACTGCTTGAATGCCTTACTTAGCTCATCCGACCGCCGGATATTGGCCAGGCCGATGATCACAAGGTCGTCCTCAGGCACGCGCATCATTCGGCTAACGTAGCCTTCATTCGCACCGTTATGAACATGATAGGTTTTGCCATTGAGCTTTGATTGCCTGACAGACCATCCATAAGCGTAGTGGTCTTTAACAGGTTGAAAGAGACTGGCCTTGTGTTTGGCATCCAGATATGCGTCTTGTGCCAATATCCGATCCCATTTCAGCAGATCGTTGGCGGTCGTAAATGCGCCGCCGCTCCCGAAACCAGTCCCAAAATTGCGACTTAGGCGTGCTTTCGTGTATCCCTTTGCGCCTTGACCCGGCGTCATGCAAACAATCGCATCGGCTATTCTGGACTCCCGGGCGGTAGATTCCAACCTCGCGACGCCCGTATCGCTCAGCGCGAGCGCCCCGAAAACCTCACGGTCCATGTATTCGGCATATGGCATCCCTGTCACGGCCACTACCACGGCGGACAATACGCGATATCCGAAATTGGAATACTTGAATTCGGTTCCAGGCTCAAACAACAACCGCGACTCGCTGGCCAACGCTACATAATCGTCGAGTGGCGTCGGCGCTCGAGACATCGTCTTCCATCGGGTTCGCCCCTCTGCGTCGGCTGGAATGCGCGGAAGCCCCGATGTGTGGCTAAGAAGGTGGTGAATGGTGATGTTGCGGTTATGTTCATTGCAGAAGGCGTTTAAGTGCTTGCATACGTGATCTGCCGTACTCAATCGCCCGCATTGCTCCAGATGCAATATTGCAGCAGCGGTGAACTGCTTTGTCAGCGACGCTATTCGGAACGGGGTGTCCAGTGTGTTTGATACGGCTGGCTCAAGCGATGCAAACCCGCAGCTTCTCTTGAAGATAATCTCTCCGCCTTTGGCCAGTACCACCACTCCCGAAAAGCCCGTTTCCCTAACTGTTGCATCCATGAAGCTGTCAGCAGCAGTACGGAATGCAGCCGCATCCGTTAATGATACGGCCTCGCGCGCGTTTCCGATCTTACGCACCTGGGCGGGCGCGGCATCATAAGAAGTGAAGAAGCAAACGAAAGAAGTGAGGGAGCAAACGAGCAACGACGCCAGAATCAATTTGCGTAACATGAGGTGGCCCTTACATTTTTTTTCGTGCCGGCGATTCTGTCACAAACGCAAACTGAAACGCGTCATGACTCATGGGTTTCCAATGAGCGGCGTTGAGCCGCGCGGATGGATAAGCCCCAGACGCCGGTCGAGAAGAGTAGTAGCGCGCCAACCCAATAAGGCCAGGACGCGCGGATGTCATAAAGCAAGCCTCCGATGGGAGGGCCTATTGCGCGAGCGAGTGACCCTACGCTCTGCGCGAGACCCAGAGTGCCACCTAGTTCATGGGCTTCCGTATGTCGAGAGATGAGCGCGTTGGCGTTTGGACCTGTGATGCCTTGGCCTATCGCAACAGGGACGCACCCCAACAGCAATAACACCCATGCCGTTTCGACGGGCACTTGAAGAGGGACCACGGAAAGAAGCAGGAAGCCCAACGCCGTAAAGAAAGGGCCCACCGCGAGCAGGTTCAACTCGCCATGTCGTTTGACGAGTTTTCCGAGCATCCCGCCTTGGACGATGACCATCATGATGCCAATGTAAGCGAAAATCAGGCCCGTCCCGGTTTCTTTGGTGCCAAACTTGTGACTGCAGAGATAGACGAACGTTGCTTCGAGCAAGACAAACGCAAACGTCGCCCCGAATACAACGATGAGCAACTCGCGCAATCGAGGCTGTCGAGCGATTCGCCGAAGTTGTGCGAGGTTTAGGATTTGGAATCGTCTGGTTGCGTCGGTGGATTTCACCTTTGACTCAGGGAGCAGCCTCCAAACAAGGATGAACGCGACGAACGAAATGATTGCGGCTCCGAAAGCTGGCCAGGCTGTTCCGTAATCAGGCCCGCTAACCTTTGAACCGACAAATGCCAAGCCCGCGCCGAGCGCAGGCCCGACGACGAAACCAAGGCCAAACGCGGCACCGAACATCCCCATACCCTTCGCTCGATTTTCGGGAGTAGTGACGTCTGCGATGTAAGCTTGTGCTGTCGCTATGTTGGCACCCGTTATGCCATCGAGAATACGCGCCACAAAAAGCAGCGGGAGCGAGTGACTGAGGTCTGCCACACCGAGCAATAGGTGGCTGAATACGCTGCCAGCGACGCTGATGAGGAGGACCCGGCGCCTACCCACATGGTCGGACCATCGTCCCAGGATCGGGTTGAAGACCAGCTGAGCGAGCGCGTAGACGCCGATGAGCAGGCCCAATACAAGGCCTGTTGCGCCAAGTCGCTCTGCATAGACCGCTTGGAGGGGGATGATTAGTCCAAAGCCGACTAAATCGACAAAGGCTATGAGTAAGATGGCCGTTAGGGGAGCTTTTTTCATTTTTGTCACTTTGAACAATGATAAATGGCCCGAAGTTTGTGTCAGGCGTCGGAGGTTAGATCGGCCCAGACATCCCAAGTTGGCCAATTCAATAAGGATTTGGGGATTCTGTTTCGCGCGGGAATCGCAAATACACTACAAAAACAGTACTTTTGTCGAAAAAGAGAGTCTGTTGCATTTTTAAGACTTTAGATCGAAAAAGGCGGTTGACAGGCCTGAGGGCGATACTATTATATGCTGCTCGCCACTGCTTGAAGGGGTGGCGTTGTTCTTTGACAAGTGAACAGGTTTGTCGTCGTGAAAATGTGAAGGTTGCGCGCTACCGTGTCCAATTCAGGTGGTGTGCAGTCCTAAGGTGCGAGTGTGTGCTTTATGCATAGATTCGTGCTAATTAGTAAAAGTGATGTCGGTTTCCGACATCGATCTCATTTTCATGGACGCGTAAGTGAGAGAGCCTTTAAGTCGAATCCACCCGTCGAGCCTTATGGCTTGGCGATAGGAAGAGATAAAAAACTGAAGAGTTTGATCCTGGCTCAGAACGAACGCTGGCGGCGTGGCTAAAGCATGCAAGTCGAACGGACTTATGTGAAGGGTAACCGGATCATAAGTTAGTGGCGAACAGGTGAGGAATACATGGATAACGTACCCCAGACTCGGGAATAGCGGCGGAACTTCGGTTCCTTTGCGAAAGTGCCGGTAATACCCGATAACCCCGTAGCATCATATGATGCAGCGGGCAAAGCTCCGACGGTCTGGGAGCGGTCTATGCCCTATCAGCTTGTTGGTGAGGTAACGGCTCACCAAGGCATCGACGGGTACCGGGCGTGAGAGCGTGACCCGGCACATCGGAACTGAGACACTGTCCGGACACCTACGGGTGGCTGCAGCAACGAATATTCCGCAATGGACGAAAGTCTGACGGAGCGACGCCGCGTGCAGGAAGAAGTCCCTCGGGATGTAAACTGCTGTCAGGGGTTAGGAATAATGACCAGCCCCAGAGGAAGCACTGGCTAACTCCGTGCCAGCAGCCGCGGTAACACGGAGAGTGCAAGCGTTGTTCGGAATCATTGGGCTTAAAGAGCGTGTAGGCGGGATGTCAGGTGTCTTGTGAAATCCCCAGGCTCAACCTGGGAATTGCTGGGCAAACCGGCACTCTTGAGGCAGGTAGAGGTCATTGGAACGACTGGTGGAGCGGTGAAATGCGTAGATATCAGTTGGAACGCCGGAGGCGAAAGCGAGTCGCTGGACCTGTCCTGACGCTGAGACGCGAAAGCGTGGGGAGCGAACAGGATTAGATACCCTGGTAGTCCACTCCGTAAACGATGCGCACTAGGTATGAGAGGTCTGACGCCGATCGTGCCGAAGCAAAAGTGTTAAGTGCGCCGCCTGGGGAGTACGACCGCAAGGTTAAAACTCAAAGGAATTGACGGGGGCTCACACAAGCGGTGGAGCATGTGGATTAATTCGAAGCAACGCGAAGAACCTTACCTGGGTTTGACATGTGCGGATGCTCTCTTGGAAACAGGAGCAGGCTGCCTTCGGGTGAAACGTACACAGGTGCTGCATGGCTGTCGTCAGCTCGTGCTGTGAAGTGTCGGGTTAAGTCCCTTAACGAGCGAAACCCCTATCGTTAGTTGCCAGCGGGTCATGCCGGGGACTCTAGCGAGACCGCCGGCGTCAAGCCGGAGGAAGGTGGGGATGACGTCAAGTCATCATGGCCCTTATGTCCAGGGTGTCACACGTGCTACAATGGCCGGTACAGAGCGAAGCGATACCGTAAGGTGGAGCAAACCGCAGAAAACCGGCCTCAGTTCGGATTGAAGTCTGCAACTCGACTTCATGAAGTTGGAATCGCTAGTAATCGCGTATCAGCCATGACGCGGTGAATGTGTTCCTGAGCCTTGTACACACCGCCCGTCAAGTCATGGAAGCCGGGAGTACCCGAAGTCCGTTAAGCCAACCGCAAGGGGGCAACGGCCGACGGTAAGCCGGGTGACTGGGACTAAGTCGTAACAAGGTAGCCGTAGGGGAACCTGCGGCTGGATCACCTCCTTTCTAGAGGATTATCTAGAGGTCCGAAGATGGGAACAACGGTTCGGTGCTTGCACCGGGTCGCCCAACCGATCGAAACCGAAAGGCGTCGATAGGAAATTCGGAATCAGATGTCAGCACACTATCATCGTTCGCTTTCGGGCGGACGACGCGGTCGGGCAACCGATCGCACGGCGACAAACCTTTCCTTGATACACAGACGCCCGGCGTGTCGTAAATGATACGCCGGGCGTTTTTTTGCGCGCGTAGTCGCCGCTGAGTGGAGGTTGCAGTGGCCAGCGCAGGCTTGGGATGCGGGCATCCGAAGGGAGTGCGTGCAGATCCCGTCTGAGTCGGAACTGTAAACCGGCCGACCGAACGCGGCGTCGCGACGCTCGTGGGGGTAGTGCCCTTGGCGCCTTTTACCCGACGACGAGTTTGACCATGCCAGGTGTGTAGGGCGTTGGTGGTGTCGTTTCGACTTCTACTTCCGGCGTCGGCGACACGTTGACCATTGGGGCTGTGGGGCCGGACGGTTGGGTTGAACGGGTGATCGGGCCTCGCCATAGTCGGAACGCCCATCGGGCGGAATCGAATGCGGTGGGAACAAGGCCGATCATGCCGACGACCTGATCGCCAAGACCGGCCATGTACAGCGTGTTGGTCGGACGGACCAGCGTTCGGACAAAGTTGACCGGGTTGTAGTACGAAGCGTACGCGAGCAGGACGTTGACTTGCATGCGCCACGGGTGGCGTGATTCTGAGGCGACCACGTGGTTGCCGTCGAACTGGTATTGACCCAACGGCCGTTTGCCGACAGTCTCGAATACCAAACCGTTTTCGAAGTTGGCTTCATACGATCGCGTGCCCACAGCCGGCGTCAGCGCGGTCACCTGAATGCTCTGCGCCCCCGCTTTCCGCAGGAACGACACCTGGTTGAGTAAGCCATAAAGACTACCGCGCGAATACAGCGGTTGTCCGTCATGGTGCATCATCATGGGCATCGGACAGATGCCGGTTTTGTTCAGTAGGGTGAATAGCTCCGTCGTCTTATTTACCGACTGACCTTTCTTGATGAGCGTGGATGTGAGGTCTTCAATTCCCAGCCACAGGGCCCGCAGGCCGGAAACCCTCGCGCGGGCCAATAGGTCGCGGTTTTTCCATGTGTCGAACTCGGTGGCTTCTGTGCCCCATCGGACCATCTTACGCAGTGGTTTGCCCCCGATCATGGCGCCGGACATAGCCTCCAGCATGCCCTCAGCCGCAGATCGATCGTTGAAGAAATTGTCATCGGTGCCGAAGAAGAACTTGATGCCGATTTGTTCGCGTAATTGACGCATCTCCTCGACAACCCGTTCGCCGCTCTTGTGTCGAAAAGTTCGCTGGTTGTAGGCTGGAATTGGGCAGTAGTCGCAGTTGAACTTGCAACCGTGCGACAAGGACAACGATCCGATCGGCGTGAAACGATGGACACGCGACGCCGAAAGCGGCTTTGCGCGAAGGCTCGAGCCGCGATGCGGACGCTCCAGCAGCGTGTAGCCGATAAGCGGATGAGGCATTTCGTCGAGGTTTTCGACGAGTTGTTGAATGCCCGTAGTGGCCAAGGGAGCGTCGAGGGTGTCGTCCTGCCGGTATACCAAACCGGGGATGTTCACCAACGCGCCGTCGCTCCGCGCGCGAAGGAAGGCCTCACGCATCGAACCGTGTGTTGCTCGATAGGTAAGCAACACTTCGACGAGCTGAATGAGGACGAACTCTTCACCGGTGACAACGACGTCCGCGCTGACGTTCGGATCGCCGCCGATGTTGAACAAGTCCCACGGTTCGTAGATCGACTTGGGTCCGCCGCCGAGAATAAGTGGGCGATGCGCCGGGGAAATAGTGCATGCATCAGCCACCAATTGGTACGCACGTTCGGCATGAATCTGCATGCTCGAAACGAGCAACATCTCAATCGGCTCGCCGTCGATCTTGGCGCGACTTGGTTTGAAGTTGGGGTTCCATTGTTGAAGGACGATGCGCGTCTTCATCAGGCCTGAGTCGTACAGCGCGGTACCCACGGCGCGCGGGCCGGCGGGTGCCATTCGCCGGGCACTGAAGAAGTAGGGCAGCAATCGTGTTCGGTTGTCGAAGGCGTAGACGACTACGGCAGGAATGCTCAATCCGGTAGCGGCTGACCGCACGCGCTCGCGCAGCGCGGGGTATTCCCCACTCTTGGTATGTTCATCGCCCTTGAGGCGTTTGGGTAGCTCCACGACCATGCACTCCTTTACATCTGCGCGGACCAGCCCGCGCGCACATTGCGCACCAAGTGGGCCGGAACAGACCTAGCCATAGTCTATCGCATTCCCCCGGTAGGTCCAGCGAAACCGAAGAACAGACGTAGAACCGCATTCAGGCTGAACATCGCCCGCGATGCAGTCTGGGTACCCGATTCGTCCTGTGTCCGGGCGCCTGGTGCAAATTATCATAGCGGTCAGCGTACCGAATCTTGTATCGCGGACATGGCATGCTGCACGCTATGCGGGGACGGCGCTCAGTGGTCATGGTCGGAGCGCGCGGCGGGTTTGTTCCTCTGCCCGGAGTCGTTGTGCGTGGGCGGTTTGGCTTGCATGCTGTATTGTCGCAGGCTGCCAGCGAACGCTTAACTCGTGGCGCGTTTTTCGAACAGCATGACGAGTTGGTCGCCGGTCGCGGACTCAACTTGGCTCAAGCGGTTCTCCAACCAGGGCAGCGGCGGCGGGAACGGTCGGAACAGGCTCGCGCAACAGACGCGTAGGATGACGCGGAGCAACATGAAGAATCGCATAGCCGGAAAATAGACGTTGTACTGCACGAGCTTCAAGCTGGGTGGGCAGAATGCTTCAATCTGGTCTGGTTTGTAATGGCGGTGCCACGCTCGTCGATCCGCGGTTACCGTAATGTCACCGACCAAGTGGGATTCTTCGACTTGTTCGAAATGTTGCTCGTAATATGCCTTCCGGCGAACCAGCCAGCGATGGGCGAATCGGTGTACGCGAGGGAAGACGAATTTGACATTGCCGATGTCTAGGAACGTGAGCAAGCCACGATGGGGCGTTGTCAGTAAGAGCTTTCCGCCCGGTTTGAGGATGCGGCCTAGTTCGTGCAGCGTTCGGCGTTCATCGCCAACGTGCTCGATCACTTCGACGATCGTGATCGTGTCGAAATAGTCGTCTGGATATTTGGTGACCCCGTCCAGCCCGATCTCCTCCAGTTGCAAGTCGGGTTGTGCCTCGCGGATATCCGGGAACCTGTCGCACCGCACGTCCACACCATGACGCTCAGTCGCGCGATGTCCGAGCGCGACCAAAAGTCGGCCGTCGCCGCATCCAAAGTCCAGAACCCTGCCAAGTGGATGTTCAAGTGCTTGCAGCACCCGGGCGTGCCAGCGCCAGGGGCGCTTGAGCAGCGCATCTCGTTGCGTTTTTCGGTCGATCGGTGCCATGGTCTCCCAACTCCAAGACGCTGATCAAGAGCGGTGGTCGTCCGTCTCGGTTTGCCATTCGATCTTTCGGAATAAACGTGCCCCGTCCTGGCGTCCGTTTTTCCAAGCTTCGGGAGGAAATCTGCGGTTGCGATGGCCGTTCTTGCATCGTGTTGCATCGCAAGATGATACAGCCGGTCCTAGCCGCGCGAGCGACGGCGGGGGATGAGTGTAAGCGTTGCTTGACAACTCGGCGATCACGTCCGCGACAGGGTTCGAACCTGTAACTTTCGGCTTCGGAAAGCAGCTCGTCATCGCCGCATATTGTCGTTTCTGACCAACCTACGGCAATGTGCTGTCTTCGCTCTTGATAGCCAACAGTCACGTGAGGTCAGGCGCGGTCGGGAGCTGTCAATTGGTCCTTGCGTGCATGCATGCGCGGAATCTCACGTGCCGTGCGAAGTCATCATCAGTATTCAAATGGCCGTGTAGATAAGGAATACTCCAAACGCAAATGAAACAAGCCCTGCTCGCCTGAAGTATCTTGAGAACTTCTCGACGGACCAAACAGCGAATCGTCGATGGGACGAGGGCGGCGTCAGCGTGAGACCGACGCCGACCGCCAAGAGTATGTACCCGATAATCTTCATGGTCAGGGGGAACTTTGCGTCATCGGCGAATCTTAGAAACAAAACCCCGAAGCCTACGCGAATGAGTATCTCCAGGACGTGCATGTAACGCATTCGAGAGTACCGCACGATGCATCGGGCCCATGCGTCCGGCTTTGCCACCATGACGAGGCTTATTGCTGCCAATATTGATCCAAACAACGCGATGGAATACATGCTTACGTCACCATGGCAAGTCCTAGTCCTTCGACATTCGTCGAACGGAACGATTATCGCGGCGACGGCGAGGTCCGCAAGGGAAGGGCGTGAAGGGCGAAAAGCTAGCTGATTTCAGATGGGGAACACCTTCCCGGCGAGCGAAAAGTTGGCCCCAACTCTTTACCCAGGGGTGGGTCCTATTCTGGTGGGTGTGCGCATCGACCAAGCGGCAACAACGATTCCAATCTTGGCAGGGCTCATTGGATCGAGTGATTTCGTGCGCCGTTCACACGTCCAGTAGCATCGGATCAGATACTTGTTTCCGCGTTTCTTCAGACTCTCCAACGCACGTACCCTCGATTCAACAGCCAGCGACAGGGGAAGGACCGCCGCTACACGCGGACACTACGATTGATTGGCAAGACGCGCAAGCGGAGAATCGAGACAAGGCAGAAGTGAGCGATGAGGCGATACGAGGGGTAACGCAGAATACTGAAGTCCTACGGCATCAAGCCGAGCATGGCGGGTGCGTAGCTCATAGAGATCGTGAGACCAATTCTGGTTCGTCGGTCAGTTTCGTCTATCCGTTAGCGTCGGAGTGCGTCTGGTAAATCATGATCAGATTGCCACAGGTGTCGTCGAAAGTGGCCATCGATTCCGTTCCATGTCGTTTGGGAGCGGAACGGAACTCGACGCCGAGTTCCGTCAATCTCTGGTACTCCTTCGCAATATCCTCAACAAGGAACGCAGTTAGAGGAAGCCCCTCGTCGTAGATTGCTTTCTTGAAGACCTTCGTGGCTGGATGCTCACCGCATGGCTCAAGCATCAATTCCGCAGCGTCCGGTTCGTCTGGCGAAACTACGGTCACGCAACGCGTATCGCCCATTGGGATGTCCTTTTTCTTGACGAATCCCAACACCTCCGTATAGAAGGCAACTGCTTTGTCGATGTCTGAGATGAAAACGCTTTCAAGTCTAATCTTCATGGCTTTCCTCACGCCGTGACCCGCTTCCCAATGGACTAGCGCCTGCAAGACGCCCGCAGCCCGATCTACCTTAGAGGTATAAGGGCCGGGCAAGGACTAGACAAGGACCAAGCGGGGACCAGCCTATTTGAGGCAACTAGACGGAAGGCACGAACAGATGGACGAGATTCGCCCCTCGCGATATCAAGAAGCGGGATATCAAATGGTTGGATGGTAACGTCCCCGACAGGGTTCGAACCTGTAACCTTCGGCTTCGGAGGCCGACGCGCTATCCAATTGTGCCACGAGGACTTAGGTCGGCGCAGCTTAGTTGGCTCGGGTCGCGTGTCAACACTAGGCTCTGTCTGAAAACTCCGGAGTAACGGTTCGCGACACCGCCGGTGGCCCGGAAATCCCGAGAAAAACCAGTCGCTCAATAACGACGGGCACGCTCAAGACGGGTTGTCAAACAGAGCCCAGGGTTACCGGACCTGTTTGGTCCGCACGCGCAGCATAGTAGTCCAACCATGGTCGATCAGCACTTCCGACTGCGATGAGCCGATCAACGAGGAGGGCGGTTTTTTTCGCTGGCCGTAACAGCCGCACGCGGGTGTGGTTGATGGCGTCGTACCTTGGTTGCAGAGAGTAAAGCCTGATGAGCGATCGAGACGAAGGCGTGGTCATGATCGTCGAGGATGACGATGAACTTCGCTTCATACTGAGTGCGAACCTGCGCACTGCGGGCTACGATGTTCTGGAAGCCAAGACCGGACCGTCAGCCATAGACCTCGCGCGATCGCAACCCCCTGATCTGATCATCATGGACGTCGGTCTTCCGGGTCTCGACGGGATTGCCGCAACGCGTGTGCTCAAAGGGGATGCGCGGACCGAACGCATTCCGATCATCATTTTGACGGGTCGCACCGGAACATCGAACATCGTTCGCGGTCTCGATGCCGGGGCGCAGGAATACCTCCCCAAGCCATTCGATACGGCGGAATTGATGGCCCGCGTACGAACGGTTCATCGCATGGCGAGTGTCCAGCGCGATCTCGATCGACTCAACACCAAACTCGAAGCCGAGGTGGATCTCAAGACCAGGCGGTTGCAGAGGCTCTACGAGTTTATGCGCGACCTGCATGTCGCGGATTCGCGAACACGAATACTTGACTTGTTGATCAGCTGCGTGGAGGAAACCACATCGGCGAAGCGCATCTCGCTTTTTCTTGTCGATCGCGACCGGAAACACTTGGTCTGCGAACGGGCTGTGGGTATGGATCCGTTGCGGGTCGAACCGATGCCGCTCACCGAGGTGGGTGGAGTCACAGGCCAGGTTTTTCGAAGCGGATCCACGCTGGCTGCCACCACGTGTGATCGTGCGGGAGGAATCGGGTCAGCCTACAAGACCAACGCCTTCGTGAGCACTCCACTGATTCGAACATCGCTGGAGACGCGCGAAGGGATTCTTGGCGTGCTTAATGTTACGCACAAGGAGGGCGACGACTATTTCGCGGACGAAGAAGTTGAATGCATTCGTTCCGTAACCAACGCCGCCGCCATCGCGCTGGAAAGCGTCATTAGAAATGAACGATTTCAGCAGTCGGTGCGCGTGCTACTTCAAACCGTAGGCCATCTCGCTGAGTATCGCGACGAGGAAACGACGCTGCATATCGAGCGCGTCGCAAGAATGGCCCGAATTCTCGGCGAGGAGCTCCACCGCAACAGCGAGTATGCGCCGCTTATCACGACCGATTTCCTCGACATACTCGTGCAAGCCGCCCCGATGCATGACATTGGCAAGGTCGGTATCCCCGACGAAATCTTGACGAAACCGGGCAAGCTGACCGACGAGGAATTTCAAATCATGAAGACGCACACCGACATCGGACGCCGCGTGCTGTCCCAAGCGCTCGACCCGTCCGTGCGCGTACCGCTTCTGGATATGTGCATCGACATTGCGTATGGCCACCACGAACGGTTCAACGGTCGCGGATACCCGAGACGGATCGCCGGCGGCGACATTCCACTCGCCGCACGAATCGTAGCTTTGGTTGACGCATACGATGCCATTACCAGTCGCCGTCGTTACAAAGAAGCCAAGTCCCACGCCGACGCGGTGGAGATCATTCGAGAAGAATCCGGCCAGCACTTCGACCCCGTGTTGGTGGCTGCGTTCTTGCGCTGCGAAGAGGAGTTCTCAGAACTACGGCAGCGCCTTGAGGATACGCCCGCCACGCTCGCCGCCGGTCCGGCGTAGAGATACGCGAACTACATCGTTGTGCTTTGTCACACGTCGAATGAAGGGTTGACCGAGCCGCGCCCGTAAGGAAGCGGACGTTTGAAATCCGCTTGTGACAGCTCAAGAAACGCTCCCTCACGGTCGTGGCTCGGTTCGGTCCGGCTCGGATCGGACGAACCCGTCACGTGGAACATGACAAAGCACTACGGCCGCGCAACAGGCAAGGGCGCCTATCAGGGCGACCGCATTCTAACTCTTGCGGTGTCGGGATCGGCCGCGGGCTTCTTGTCCACCCGCTTCATGCGGCTTAAGTCTCGGATGGTACGCGGCGCGGGAGCCGAGACAGCAGGAGACTTCTTAGACTGCGGTTGCCCTGAGGGCGCCTATTGACCCTCGGCTGGAGGATGGTGCTACACTTCTTCGAGCTGCTACGCTTTCGCCAAGGCTTGATCCAAGTCTGCCTTCAGGTCGTCAATGTCCTCGATGCCCACCGAAAGCCGTACGAGTGAGTCGGTCACGCCCCGGGCCTCTCGAATTTCCTTGGGGATCGATGCATGCGTCATGATCGCGGGGTGGCAAACGAGTGATTCGATCCCGCCGAGCGACTCAGCCAAAGCGAAGACGCGAATGTTCTCGCAGAACTTCAACGCCGCCTGAGTTTCCTTGAAGACAATCGTCACCATGCCACCGCCGCCGCACATCTGCCTTCGCGCCAGATCGTGGTCGGGGTGCGACGGCAGGAACGGGTACACGACGCGAGCGAGCTTGGGATGGTTGTCGAGATGTTCGGCGATCGCCATGGCATTCGTGCAATGTCGTTCCATCCGTAGTGCCAGAGTTTTTATTCCGCGATGCTGCAGGTAGCAGTCGAATGGCCCGGGCACGCCGCCCGTCGCGTTCTGTAGGAAGGCGACACGCTCCATCAGCGACTCGTCGCGCACGGTGACGGCGCCGCCGATCACGTCGGAATGGCCGCCGATGTACTTGGTCGTGCTGTGCACGACGTAGTCCGCGCCCAGCTCATGCGGCAATTGCAAGGCCGGCGTCGCGAAGGTGTTGTCGACGACGAGCACCGCACCGGCCTCGTGGGCGATTCGACCGATCGCGGGGATGTCCAAGCAGCGAAGCAGGGGGTTGGTCGGCGACTCAAGCCAGATCATCTTAGTCCGATCATCGATTAATCGCTGAAACGACTCCGGGGCCGTGTCGTCGGTAAAGACCGGGTCGATGCCGTAGCCCGTGAACACGTGCTTGAGCATCCGGAAGGTGCCGCCATAGACGTCGCCGTAGGCAATGATTTTATCGCCCGGGGCAAGGGTGCCGAGGATGGCTGCGGTCGCGGCGGAGCCTGAGGCGAAGGATGCGCCGGCGGCCGCCCGCTCGACCGAGGCGAGGCACTTCTCCAGGGCGATTCGTGTGGGGTTTCCGGATCGGGAGTATTCGAATCCCCGGTGTTGTCCGGGTGCCGATTGCCGGAACGTGCTGGTCAGGTGGATGGGCGGGACGATGTCACCGGTGTTCGGGTCGGGCTCCTGGCCTACGTGAATCGCTCGGGTGGCCAACTTGTGGGTGTTCTTGGTGTGATCGCTCATCGTCTTTCGCCATTCCTTTTTCTTATGAGTCCATAGTACCGAGGCCGAGTCCGCCGCGCTCGATGCTCGCGGTTATGCGGTCCGTCGAACGCCCCCGCCGCCGCGCTGTCACCCTATTACCGGAGTTCGAAACCGAGGGTGTGCTCGATCGTCGATCGAAGCCAACGCCGTTTGTCCGCGCTACCTCCGCAGTCTCTTCGCGATCAACCGGTCCCGCAAGATATGTGTCAAACCAAACCCGACGGGGCTGGTGCGAGGTGGTCAGCTATCCGATGAACCGAGGCGCGGGTCGGGTTCCACCGGAGCGAGAATTCGCCCCGTCGTCGGGGTCGCACGCGCCGGGTCGATGGCGACCTGGCGACGATCTTGCAGGGCGATAACTGTTCTATGATTTAACGTCGGACCAGTTGTTTTCGGAACTGGGATGGTATAGACTTCGCTGGCGTTTCGGTGCTTGTACCGGCGCGACATAGTGGCCCGCCGCGCTTCGCTACCGGGTCGAATTTTTCATGGGGGTAGGCAATAGCCATGGTTACCGCGGCTAAACCGCAGGACGCCAAGAAGGGCACGATGCCCGTCGTTGAGTTGGAAGCCATTACGGTTCGGTTTTGTGGCGATTCTGGTGACGGAATGCAACTCGCCGGAACGCAGATGACAAACACGTCCGCCATTTTTGGCAATGACGTGAGCACGCTCCCTGATTACCCCGCCGAGATTCGCGCCCCCGCAGGTAGCCTCGCCGGTGTCAGCGGGTTCCAGCTTCGGTTCGGATCAGTGAAACTGCGAACGCCGGGCGATCAAGTTGACGCCTTGGTCGCCATGAATCCGGCGGCTTTGAAGACCAACATCGCCGACCTCGTTCCCGGCGGCGTCTTGGTCGTCAACGAGGATGCGTTCTCCGACGCGAACCTGGCCAAAGCGCACTGCGATACGAATCCGCTGGACGACGGTTCGCTCGACGGCTACCAACTCTTTCGTATCCCCGTCGACAAACTCAACACCGAGGCCTGCAAGGACACCGGGCTCACCGGTCGAGCGGCCGCGCGTTGTCGAAACTTCTATGCGCTGGGGCTTATCTACTGGCTTTACGGTCGCCCGATGGAGCCGACGTTGCGGTGGGTCGAAACCAAGTTCGGTTCGAAACCTGCTGTAGCCAGTGCGAATGCCAAGGCGTTGCGCGGTGGGTATTACTTCGGCGAAACCACGGAAATGTTTCCGTCTCGCTTCCTGGTTAAGCCAGCGAAGATTGCACCGGGAACCTACCGAACCATCAGTGGCAACGAGGCGACGGCCCTTGGCTTGTTGGCTGCGGCGAACAGCGCTGGGAAGACGCTTTTCTACGGATCCTATCCCATCACGCCGGCCAGTGACATTTTGCACGAGCTGGCCAAGCATAAGAATTTCAGCGTCTGCACGTTTCAGGCGGAAGACGAAATCGCCGCGGTGACGTCGGTGGTCGGTGCGGCGTTTGCCGGTGCGCTCGCCGTGACCGGGACCAGCGGTCCGGGCGTAGCGCTCAAGGCGGAAGCGATCGGGTTGGCCGTCATGACGGAGTTGCCCATTGTCATCGTCAACGTACAACGCGGCGGACCCAGCACCGGATTGCCCACCAAAACCGAGCAGGCCGATCTGAACCAAGCACTTTATGGCCGCAACGGCGAATCGCCCGTCTGCGTCATCTCCGCATCCACGCCGGCTGACTGTTTCGATATGGCCATCGAAGCCTTCCGTATCGCCTGCGAGTTCATGACCCCGGTCATCTTGCTGACGGACGGATATCTGGCCAACGGAGCAGAGCCGTGGCGCATTCCGAATCCAGCGTCCCTGCCCCAGATCAAGATACGTCATCCGAAGCCCGGTGACTCATACCAACCCTACCAACGCGACGACAAACTCGCTCGCCCATGGGCCATTCCTGGTACGCCGGGATTTGAGCACCGCATCGGCGGGCTCGAAAAATCGGACGGCAGCGGCGACGTTTGCTACGACCCCGACAACCATGACAATATGGTGCGGACGCGGCGGGCGAAAATCGATGGTATTGCAAGTACCATTCCCGACCTCCAAGTACGAGGCGATAAATCGGGCGAGTTGCTCGTCTTGGGATGGGGAAGCACGTACGGCATGATCGCGACGGCCGTCGAAGCATGCCAGGCGAAGGGTATGAAGGTCTCCAGTGCCCACCTGAAATATATTGATCCGTTGCCAAAGAACACCGGCGATGTACTCAAGCGTTTCGATCGCGTCTTGATGCCGGAAATGAATCTCGGCCAGTTGGTCGTCCTAATTCGAGCGCGATTTTTGATCGACGTCGTTAGCTTAACCAAGATGCAGGGCAAGCCATTCATGGTTTGCGAAATCGAATCGAAGATCGAAGAACTGATTTCCAACGGGAAGACCTCATGAGCGGTGACTCTGCAACAGTTCAGCTTACAGCCAAGGATTACGCGAGCGACCAGGAAATCCGGTGGTGTCCGGGTTGCGGCGACTACGCCATCCTGGCGCAGGTCAAGAAGGCGTTGGTCGGTCTCGGTGCCGAACGACACAACACGGTGTTTGTCTCGGGCATCGGTTGTTCCAGTCGGTTTCCCTACTACATGAACACCTATGGCTTCCATAGCATTCATGGCCGCGCCCTCGGGGTAGCCACCGGCGTGAAGATTGCCAACCCTGACTTGCACGTCTGGGTGGTAACTGGCGACGGCGATGCGTTGAGTATTGGTGGCAACCACCTGTTGCATACCATTCGTCGCAACGTAGACATCACCGTGCTGTTGTTCAACAACCGCATCTACGGATTGACCAAGGGGCAGTATTCCCCAACGTCGCCGCTCGGCAAGAAGACCAAGTCGACCCCTCAGGGTTCCGTGGACTTTCCGCTTCATCCGCTCTCGGTCGCCATTGGCGCCGAGGCTACGTTCGTCGCCCGTACGATCGATGTGAACGTCAAGCACCTAGAGTACGTCCTGGAGCGTGCAGCCGCACACCGGGGCACGTCGTTCGTCGAAATCTATCAGAACTGCAACATTTTCAACGATCGGGCCTTCGAGTACGCGACCAGCAAAGACCAGAAGCACGACACGACGTTGCAACTCGAACACAATCGACCGCTGGTTTTTGGCAAAGATCGCGACAAGGGCATTCGACTTAACGGCATGACTCCCGAGGTCGTGGCGTTGGGCGATGGCATTACCGAAGATGACCTGCTCTTTCACGACGAACGATCGGCGGAGCCAAGTTTGGCGTACCTGCTCAGTCGAATGCACCACCCCGACTTCCCCGAACCCATCGGCGTTTTCCGTTGCGTCGAACGGTCGAGTTACGAGAACCTTCTCTGGGATCAGGTCAAGACGGCTGCGTCGACGGATGCCCCGGACCTAGGCACATTGCTGCAAAAGGGTGATTCCTGGGTCGTCGATTAGCAATCGGTGATCAAAGTGTGTCACCGGCATCAACCGGTGATTCGTTGCGTAGCACCGACTCGGCTGTCAGAACGTGATTCAGAAGTCTCTATCAGAGCCGCGCCCGTAAGGAAGCGGTCCGGTTTCGTGGGCGGCAACCGCTCCCTTCCAGTCGCGGCGCGGTTTGAGCCAACCCTTCCTAGGCACGCTCTCAGGCCGTGCGATTTCTGTGGCACCGGCTTCCAGCCGGTGATCCAATTAGCTCTTATGCGCGCTCGCTGGCAAACCCGTTGCCCCGAAGCTATTCCCCACGCGCGTCGACGATCACGACATTGCTTATGGTCCGACGGGAATGGGTTCCCTGACAGGAGGGGCTCCTATGATCGACGGCCCGAATTGTGACTCGATTGATTCGCACGGTTGTGGAATGCAGTGCCCGGCGTTGACCAGGGCTCGTTCCTGCTCGGCCAGTTTCAAGTCGGCGTCGACCATCATCCGGCAGAGTTGCGGCATGGTCACCGTCGGTGTCCAGCCAAGGCGCTCTCGCGCCTTGCGCGCATCGCCCTGAAGCAAATCCACCTCGGTCGGGCGAAGGTATCGCGGGTCGAAACGGACATACCGTTCGATCTCCAGCCCCAGATGATTGAACGCTTCGATGAGGAATTCGCGGACCGTGTGACATTGCCCGGTCGCGATCACGTAGTCGTCCGGTTCGTCCTGTTGAAGCATAAGCCACATGGCTTGCACGTAGTCGCCCGTAAAGCCCCAGTCGCGTTTGGCGTCCAAATTGCCCAAGTAGAGTTCGCTCTGCAATCCCAGCTTGATTCGCGCCGCCGCCCGAGTGATCTTTCTCGTTACGAACGTCTCGCCGCGACGGGGTGACTCGTGGTTGAACAGAATTCCTGTGGTGGCGAACAGATCGTACGCTTCGCGATGGTTGATCGTCTGCCAATGGGCGTGAACCTTGGCGCAGGCGTATGGGCTTCGCGGATAGAACGGGGTCGTCTCGGATTGCGGCGTTTCCTTGACACGGCCAAACATTTCGCTGCTCGACGCCTGATAGAAACGCACATCGCGCTGCTGCGTATCGCGGTAGTCGCGAATGGCTTCGAGTAGATGAAGCGTGCCGAGTGCGATGACTTCGGCGGTATACACGGGCTGATCAAAGCTGGTGCGGACATGCGATTGCGCTGCGAGATTGTACACCTCAGTCGGCTTGACCTCGCCGATGGTGCGACGAAGACTGATGGCGTCGAGCAAGTCGCCGTAGTGAAGGTGCAGACGGACGTCGTCCTCGTGGCGATCGCGATACAGGTGGTCGATGCGTTCCGTCGTGAAGACGCTCGAACGGCGCACGATCCCATGAACGCTATATCCTTTTTGCAGCAACAGCTCGGTCAGGTACGAACCGTCCTGCCCTGTGATTCCCGTGATCAGCGCCACTTTGTCCATTGCAAGGTTCCTTCCGTACGAAACAAACGACGTCGACGAGGCCAATTAGGGTTTGCAGACCCTTGAACAAGTGTGGCACCGGCTTCCAGCCGGTGATCCATTTGCGATTTCCCTCTCTTGTCGAGGACGCAGCCCATTGTTCGGGGAGGGATTGCTGCGACGCGCTCGAATGCCAGCCGGGTTGAGTTCTTCAACAGGCTACTAATGGGCGATCCGCGCCTCCGTGCATGAATCCGCTACTTGGTCATCGGCCGAAACAGGGGTACGACACAAACCGGAAGATTCCTCCGAAGCGTTCCCGTCCGTCCCGAACCAGTCATGCACGGTCGTACACCCGTTGTCGATCAGGCGTCTCCGTGTCGATGCGGCGTGAACGGGTGAACTGTTGGCCACAACGATGGCGTCCGCGCCGAGCGCCAAGGCGTCCGCCATGTCGAGAATGGGAACCCCCCGATATCGGCGATTCCGCTCGGCGAAGCGATCGTCGCCGATGGCGAGGATGTTCACGCCACAGAGCGTGGCCGCTCGGTGAAACGCATAGACGTTCTTGCCCAAGTCGGCAAAGACAATCCGGTTTGCGCCGGCGTCGACCAGCTCAGTCATGCGCCGGCGAACCATCTCCCAACCGAAGAATCGTTCGAGTGACGCATCATCGAGGCGTACGTCCCGGTATCGGGGCCGTTCATACGTTCCGTAACATCGCCCGGCGAGCGAGCCCCACCGGTGCGATCGCGAATGGCCCGCCCGGGCGGCAAGCCACGCATACCGCTGGCGCCAATCGTTCCGGTAGAAACCGTAATGCGACTCGGGGAGATACCGCGCCGCCACGCGTAGATTATTGCGTATGTCGTAGTAGACGGTCCGGCTGCTCCGCCGGGCGTGAATCGTCTTGAGGTGATCGACGTGCAGGTCGTCGAAGGTTCGAACCTTCCAGCCGGAGGCGACAAGGCGGAACGCCAGGTCATATTCCTCCGCCTGCATGAAGAATGAACGATCGAGACCACCCGCGCCACGCAACGCCTCGGACCGAGTCCCGACGCCGCAACCGAGGAACACGTCGGGCAGGGCGCCGCCTTCGAGACCGCCGTCAGGAAGATGCACCTGAAACCCAGCCGCACCCAACTGTGGGTCCGCTTCGAAGTGCGCGATCATGCGCTCGACTGCACCGGGATGGGGATACGAGTCGTCGTCCAGAAAGATGATGTACTTGCCGTGCGCGGCGCTAATACCGTCGGCTTTGGCGCAACTTCCGACGTTGCCGTCAAGGCGAATCAAGTTGTCGCACAGTCCGCCGATGGCTTCGGCCGTGTCGTCATTCGACGCATTGTCCACGACGATGATTTCGTAGTCAGCGCGGTCCACGTCGGAGCTCGCCAGGCGTTGCAGTGTGTCCACAACGACAGCGCGGCGATTGTGCGTCGCCAAGACGAAGCTCAATAGCAGGCTGTGTCGTTGCGTCGTCATCGTTCCGATTCCACTATGCGTATTATCGGTCGCTGCGGCGCTCGGGATGAACGAGTGGATGAAGGGGACGTGTGGATTGCCCGTAGGATTGTCCGATCAGCCGCGCATGCGCTACACTACGCCTATGGCAGAATCAATCGGACTCTTCGGCGGCAGTTTCGACCCGATCCACAATGGGCACCTGATCACCGCCCGCGCCGTGGCCGAACGCCTGTCGCTCGACCGGGTTATCTTCCTTCCCGCCGCCAATCCGCCGCACAAGTTGGACCGCACGCTGATCGCCACGGAACACCGGGCGGAAATGGTGCGGCTGGCCATCAAAGACGAGCCGCGATTCGCCTTCAGCGATTTCGATCTCAGCCGCGAAGGACTCACCTACACGATCGACACGGTCGCCCACTTCCAGTCCGAACTAGGCCAAGGCGCGTCGCTGTACTGGATTATCGGAGCAGATGCCCTCGCCGACCTGCCCTCGTGGCACCGGATTCAGGATCTGGTCGACGCCTGCCATATCACCTCGGCGGCGCGCCCGGGTTGGACGCTGGAAGTCAGTGAGTCGCTCCGCCGCGTGCTTACGCCTGAGCAGATCGAGAAACTGAGGCGGGGCATCATGGCAACGCCCATGATGGATATCGGAGCGACGGACATCCGCAACCGCTTGCGAGCCGGTCTGTCGGTTCGATATTTCGTACCGGACGCTGTACGCGACTACATCGAACAACACCATGCGTACGAGGCGTAGCAGCCCTTCGAGTCCATCTGGCGCATGCGGGATCGCCGGCAACGTGCGAGCCGGTGGAGGCTTTTTCCTTTCGAATTGGCGCAGAAACGCCACTGTTTTCGCTCTATACTAGGACGGGTGGCCGATGGCTTAGGCCGTGGGGGAGGCGAATCCAAGCCCGATTCGCGTTCGCCGCCGCGAAGAACGTGTTTAGGAAGTCTGTTTCGGAGCCGCGCCCGTAAGGAAGCGGTCCGGTTTCGAGTTCAAGGACCGCTCCCTTACGGTCGCGGCTCGGTTCAAAACACGGCTTCCCCAACACCCACTAGCGAGATTGGGCACCCGGCCTCGACTCGCTGCTCTGCTACCTTTTGGAAACTCGGGAGATGCTGCCCATTATGAATCGCACGGACGCTTTGACGGCTCTATTGATGACGGTCCTGCTCCAGCCGACTTTCGCTGGTCAGGGGTCGCCTGCGCCGACGGGAGACGGCGAAGGCGAAGTGGGTGAGTTTATTCATCACGAGCAGTGGGAAGGTCCGCCGCCGACGCACGCCATGGTTCGGCAAGTCGCGGCGATGTCGCGCTCCACGATCGTTGTTCGCAATGGGTTCCGGAGCATACAAGTCAACACCGACGCCCTGGGTTTGAATTTCCTTGGCGACGCAGCCAACGAGCCGTCGATCGCCGTAGACCCGGCCGACGCCGCGCGCCTCGTTATCGGCTGGCGACAGTTCGATTCTGTCCTTAGTAATTTTCGTCAGGCTGGATATGCGTATAGCCATGACGGTGGGCAAACGTGGACATTCCCCGGCGTGCTCGACCCCGGGCAGTTCCGTAGCGACCCGGTCTTGGCTGCCGATGGGGATGGAAATTTCTATTATTACAGTCTCAGCGCTTTGAACGCGGTAGAGTTGTTCAAGTCCATCGACGGTGGAGTGAGTTGGTCCATTCCCGTTCCCGGGTTCGGCGGTGACAAGGAATGGATGACGATCGACCGAACGAGCGGTGTCGGTCGGGGCAACATCTACACGGTCTGGAATAGTCAATTCAGTTGCTGCGGGCTTGCGGACTTCGCCCGATCGATCAACGGCGGTGTGTCGTTTCAATCGCCGCTCTCGATTCCCACGCCCAAGATGAAATGGGGCGCGCTCGACGTCGCGCGTGACGGTACGCTTTTTCTTGCGGGAAGTACGCTGAACCAAGCCGGGCATCTCATATCGCGATCAACCAATGCGCAGAACAAGAACCAATCGCCGGTTTTCGACTTCGTCAACGCTGTCAACCTCGGTGGAGTAACGAGAGGCGGAAACGGGTCAGCCACCATGCCTAATCCCAACGGTCTCTTTGGGCAGGTCACAATCGCTACCGACCATTCCGACGGACTGACGTCGGGGAACGTGTACATTCTCGGTTCGGTAGACCCGCCTACGGCTGATCCATTGAATGTCATGTTCATTCGTAGTCAGGACGGCGGATTGACCTGGAGCACACCGGTCCGCGTGAACGACGACGCTTCGTCGACCGCGTGGCAGTGGTTCGGGACGATGTCGGTAGCCCCCAACGGTCGCATTGATGTCGTGTGGAACGATACGCGTAACACCGGCGTGGCCAAGAAATCTGAACTGTTCTATTCGTTTTCCGTGGACGGGGGTGCGAACTGGTCACAGAATGTGGCCATCAGTCCTGTATTCGATAGTCATTTGGGTTGGCCTAACCAGAATAAGATCGGGGACTACTACGACATGGTCTCTGACAACAGCGGTGCGAACCTTGCGTATTCAGCCACATTCAATGGCGAGCAGGACGTTTACTTCCTCCGGATAGGGGATACTGATTGCAATGGCAATGGCGTAACCGATGCCGAAGACATCGCGACTGAGTTCAGCGACGATTGCAATGGCAATGGTGTTCCCGATGACTGTGAGCGTGATTGCAATTCCAATATGATAGCCGATACGTGCGACGTCGCGGATCGCACCAGCCTGGACTGCGACAACAACCTCGTTCCCGACGAATGCGGCCCTGACTTCGACTTCGACGGCGTTGTGGATGGTTGTGATGATGATCGGGATGGCGATGGCACGTTGAACTCGACAGACCAATGCCCGTTCACGCCGCTTGATATCCAGGCCAACGATCGTGGACGACCCATCAGCGACACAAACGGAGATTGCGTCGTGTCACTACCCGATCTTGTGCGGCTTGTCGGGTCCAGTCCGTCGCGCAAATGCCTCTGGGGTCCGGGCGTCCCATTGAGTCCCACCTGTACGGATTTCTACGACTACGACGTCTTGCCCGGGGAAGGCGGTGACGGCGTGGTCGATCTCTTCGACGTGGCCAAGTTCATGATCGCGTTCGGTCGCGAATGATCAGTTTCGCGAATCGATAACCCACGAAGTACGTGACGAATGCGTATGCGACGCCGATCGCGAATGAGGCGGTGATGATTAGTATCGCCCAGGCTATGTCCATTGCGCCTGAAAGCCCGACGGTGTCCGGTTCCGTGATGACCGAACCGACCAGCTTGAAAATATCGTCTGACCGGAGTTTGACGAACGGTATCGAATCTGCACCCTGCGCCAGACCCATTAGTGCCGTCGTGGTGATCGATCCCATTTCGTAGTAGTCGCCGATGATGTTGTAGAAGGGGGCCATGCCGATCACGATTGCCGACCCTAGCAGCATGGGGCGCCAGCGCCGCGTGCATAGACGCATCAACGGCACGCCGAGCATGACGGTCAAGAGATACGGCGCGAAGTCCGTGGCGAGGTAGATCCAGTCGCAGCCATGCGTGTCGAACCCGGAAAGTCGACCGGCGTATTCGCCGCCGGAGACGACGAAGGGGATCCATTCTGCGAGCCATCCACCTCCGTACATCGCGTCGATTTGTAGCTCCGTGACGCTGCCGCCGGTCGCAAGGCAACCCAGGGCGTGCAGCAGCTCGTGGATCGGAACGTAGACCACCCACGTTGCGGCGAGCGAGGCGATACATAGGAACATGGCCCTTTGGGGGCGGCGCACCGTCACCAGGTGTTCCAACGCGGCCATCACATCGAAAAACGGTTGCCGTATCAGGCTTCCCATTGTCATCCTCCCACGAGAGGACATGATAGGCGAAGACCGCAGACCGTACGAATTCGCGCTGTGTCTTGAAACGTGTGTGAAATGCTTCTTACCGAGCTGCGCCCGTGAGGAAGCGATTCGGGCTCGCTGATGAAAACCGCTTCCTTACGCGATCGGTTCATCGCAAACCATCTAATGCGTCTTCTCGCGCACGTTCTTAGGGCGGTTGGACCCGGCTCAAGGAGCCGGTACGGATGCATCGCGCGGATGTTGGCGTCAGAAATTGTCGGCGACGAACGTACATTCAATTGACGCGCCGAATACGTCCGTGTAAGCAGGGGCGCGAGGGCGGCATGTTGGACGGCCTGGCGCGGGCGGTTTGTGGCGATCCTCAGCGGGCGGGCCACACAGCGCTCGTGCATGAGCGTTTCAAAACTCAGGGAACAACACCGATGATGAGTTCAAGCAAAGTCACCTTACTGACCATGGTTGCTGTGGCGCTATCTGGATCGCTTGCGATTGGTCAACAGAATGTAGACGACACCGTTCCGGTGTTGTCGCAGAAACAGATTGATTGGCACCTACCGGCGCCCGAGGGGGCACGTACGACGATTGCTGAAGACTTGAAGCGTTGGCAGCAGCCGGACACGGATGCCAAGATCAACGCATTGCTTGATCGCATCGACTCGATCCGCCGCCCGAAGCAAGTGGAGATGTCGCTATCGGATGTGATCGAGCGAACGCTCCGCAGTAACTACAGCATTGTGGAGCAAAGCTATACGCCCGCCATCGCATCCACGGCGATTGTGCAAGCCCAGGCTGCGTTCGACGGGGCGTTCTTCTCGAACATGATACGCACCAAGACCGATCAGCCCACAGCCAACGAACTGGTCACCTCGGGTAGTGATTTCTTCTCGTCAAGTTCGGGACTGGATAAGCTGCTCCCCAGTGGTGCCGTGGTGTCCGGACGATACGACATCCGTCGCATCAAGCAGACGCTCTCCTTTCAAACCTTGAACCCAGCCTATACGAGCCAGTTCGTCTTGACGCTGAATCAGCCGTTGCTTCGCGGTTTCGGGCTTGACTACAACCGGCGGTTCATCGTTGTTGCTGAGAAGCGCCGTGCGATCGGCGATCTGAGTTTCCGTTCGACGGTGGAGGATACGTTGCGGCAGGCTGAGCGACTCTATTGGAGTCTCGTCCTCGCCCGGCGAAGCCTCGTCGCCCGCGCTCGTTTGATTGCTGATTTCGAAGCGATATACGACTACCTCCAAGCCCGAAGCGATTTCGATGTGCTTCCGGTCAATCTGTTCACGACGGAGGCGTCTTTGAAGGCGGAACGCACGAACTTCCTGGCTGATCAAGCCAACGTGCTCAACATCGAGGACCAACTCGTCGCACTGATGAACGATCCTGGGAAGAACCTGGTCGACAACGTCGAACTTGTTCCGACGGATTTCCCTTCGTTGGAACGGGTGCGTACTGATTCCGTCGCTGAGGCGCAGCTGGCATTGGAACATCGTCCAGACATTCTCAGTCAAGAGCTTCAGGTCGAGATCAAGAGGATCGACGCCAACGCGCGCAAGAACGAGGAACTGCCGCAACTCGATCTGAGCTTTACGGTGACCAGCACCGGACTTGGTGGCAACGCGAATTCATCGTTCGACGAGGTATCGCGCAACGAGTTCATCAACTACGACATTCGCGTGCAATACCGCCTGCCCATCGGCAACCGCTCGGCGCGGGCGTTGCATCGACAGGAAGAGTTGCTTCACGCGCAGGAGGCGGCTAGGTTGCGCCGGATCATCGAAGGCGCCATTCGCGACGTCAACATTGCAGTCCGCAACTTGGATACTTCGTATGATCAGATTACGCCGGGATTGGACGCCCTCGAGGCACGACAACGCGAGGTGAACTCGCAGGTCGCTCGGGCAGAACGAAAAAACTATGCGACCTTGACCACCGAACTCGGCGCTTGGCGAGCCCTGTCCAATACGCGCATCGCCTTGCTGAGGGTCATTGTGGACTACAACAACGCCATCGTCGACTTGGAGTTTTCCAAGGGCACGCTGTTGCAGCACTACAACATTGTGATCCCCACCGAGCTTGACGGGAGCGGATCGTAATTCGTCGCGCGATCGCGCTTAGCGAAGTTGACTCCGTTCCTGGATCGATGACAGAACACCAGCAGCCCGTTGAACGAGGCTGGTAGTCAATCACGTCGCCGCGAACCCGCCTGTGGCAACGGGACTCGTCCCTTTCAAGAGCGGAAATCGCTAATGGATCACCGGCGGGAAGCCGGTGCCACACTTTTTCAACAGGCTGCCAGCCATGTCCGATACGACGAACCAGTCACTTCCGCAGCATCGCAGTCATCCGAGGGATTGGCACGACAACCTGTTCGTCTATCCCGTCATTTCTCGGCGAAGCGGCGGGCTGAGCATCGGCATCAATCTCAACCCCGACACGGCATGCAACTTCGATTGCGTGTATTGTCAGGTGGATCGATCGCCCAAGCCGCGCGTTCGCGACGTCGACTTAGACCGCGTGCGTGAGGAGTTGACTGGGATCATTTCGCTAGCGACCGATGGCCGCCTGTTCAAGTTTCCGGAATTTTGTGACGTGCCCGAGTCACTGCGCCACGTACACGACATTGCGTTCTCAGGAGACGGTGAACCGACCACGTGCAAGGTGTTTCGCGAGTGCGTGGACTTGGTCGCCAGCGTGCGACGCGACGCGGCGCTGGCCGATACGAAAATCGTTTTGATCACTGATGCGTGCTATCTCACGCGACCGGACGTTACGTCTGCCTTGGCTATCCTCGACGACAATAACGGTGCAATCTGGGCCAAGCTCGATGCGGGAACGGAAGCATACTATCAACAGGTCAATCGACCGAACTACCCGCTGCAACATGTGATCGACAACATCGCCGCCGCCGCCCGCGTTAGACCCGTCGTCATCCAATCGCTGTTCATGCGTCTGTATGACGTTCCGCCGAGCGACGATGAACTGTTGGCCTATGTCGATCGGCTGCGTGAGATCACAAGCGTCGGCGGGCGTATCGACTACGTGCAGGTCTATACGATCGCCCGCCCCCCGGCGGAGTCGTTCGTGACGTCGTTGTCCAGCGACGAGGTCGACGCTATCGTCGAACGCGTGCGACAGGGAACCGGACTGTGGGCGGAACCATTTTATGGCTAGCGGTTTGAACTGTGGCGCAGGATCCCAACCGGTAGTCCGTTGAACAAGTGTGGCACCGGCTTCCAGCCGGTGATCCATCAGCTCTTGTCCGCTACCCGCGTCGACATCGCCGGAGCCGTTTCGCGTCACTCCTTCGTGCTGTGCAACCGGTCGCCCAAACGCTTGGCCACATCCAGCGGAACGAGGCGGGCCAAGTGGTCGGCGTCGTATCGGCCGATTTCGACGATCTGTTTAATGAGCGTGCTTGACGTCAAGATGTGGTCGCCGCTGGTCATCAGGAAAACCGTTTCGATATCTCCGATGATGCGGTTTGTGGTGGCGATTTCCAATTCGGCGTGTACGTCCACGTTGTCGCGGATGCCGCGAAGAATGACTCGGGCGCCCAGGCTCTTCGCGAAGTCCACCGTCAGTCCGGAATAGATCGACACCTCAACATTAGTCAGTTCGTTCGTGTGATGCCGCAACATCTCCGCCCGCTCGTCCGGCGTGAACACTTCCGTCTTCAGCGGGTTGTGTCCGACGGCCACGATCAGCCGGTCGTAGAGCTTGGCGGCGCGTTGGATGATGTCGAGGTGACCGTGGGTGAGCGGGTCGAACGCACCGGGGAAGATGGCCAGGTTCTTCACGTCTTCTGCCATGAGTGATCCAATCCTCCGCCCTGCCCGAAGAATCCGACGCGGCTTCTACGGCAACCGCCTCGGACGCACACATCGACCGGCCTTGATCCGACCGCAGCATTCTACTTCCACCGGATGGTCCGTCCAACCACCGCCTTCCGAAGCAGTCGCAGCGTTGCTGCGGGGTGCGTGACGCCTTCGGCGGTATGGACGCGCCCGATCAGAGCCGCGACCGTGAGGGAGTGTCCGCCAGCGGCTCTAAGATTGAAGCGCATACACGCAACGAGTCTTTTCCGTATGACTCGGCCGTTTTGCACGGCGATTCATAGATCCGCCGATTTCGTCACCCACCCGTCGCGGCGGTTGACACTCGGTCCGGCCGGTACGATGCTGACCCGTATGCACAGCGACCCCATCGACCCGACGCGCAGGGATCACTCGGACACGGACTTGTCCGTAGATTTGGCCGGCCTGCACCTGATCAATCCAGTGATGACAGCCTCGGGCACCAGCGGATACGGTCCGGAGCATGGCGAGCACATCGACGTTCGGCGCCTCGGCGCCTTCGTCACCAAGGCTGTTTCTCCCGAAGCCCGCAAGGGGAATCCGCCGGAGCGAATCGTCGAGACGCCCGGCGGCATGCTCAACGCGATCGGGCTGGCCAACCTTGGTCTGGAGAACTTCGTTACGGAGAAGGCCCCTTTCTGGAAAGACCTTGGCGTTCCCGTCATCGTCAACGTCGTCGGTCACAGCGAAGAGGATTACGTTACGGTGTGTCGCCAGCTCGATGCCGTTGACGTGGTCTCCGGATTGGAATTGAACGTCTCGTGCCCGAACGTGGCGGACGGTTTGGAGTTCGGCACCGACCCCGATCGACTTCGACAACTGGTGTCGGCTGTTCGCAAGGAGGTTAGGCGTGCCACGCTGATCGTCAAGCTCTCGCCCAACGTGACCGACATCGCAGCCACCGCAGCGGCGGCGATCGAGGGCGGTGCCGATGTGCTGTCACTGATCAACACGGTCACCGGCATGGCCATCAACGTCGATACGTGGAAGCCGATGCTGGCCAATCGCACGGGCGGCCTGTCCGGCCCGGCCATTCGACCGATCGCCGTTCGCATGGTCAACCATGTTTACAAAGAGGTGGCGAAGTCCGCCGGTGTGCCGATCATCGGCATGGGCGGTATCATGTCGTGGCGCGACGCGGTGGAGTTCCTGCTTGCAGGTGCCACGGCGTTGGCGGTGGGCACAGCCATCTTCGTCGACCCGCGCGCCCCAATTCACGTAGTCGATGGCATTGCGGAGTATCTTAGGCGGCGGGGCGTCTCGTCGGTGCGTGACATCATCGGGCAGGTGCAGTAGCCAAGAGTCTGCCGAAGAAGACATTCGCTCTGGTAAGGCATACGCCCTGGTATGGCACGCGCTTTGGTGTGGCACCGGCTCTTGTGTGGCACCGGCTTCCAGCCGGTGATCCATTAGCTCCTATCCGCATTTGAGGGGTAATAGCCCTTGTGCGTCGATTGGAACATCGTTCTGTGTCAGATACTCAGCCTTGTCCAACCGGCTGTTAGAGTGTGTGCAAGACCGGTTGCTTCGAACCGAGCCGCGACCGTCAGGGAGCGGTCGTCGCACTTGAAACCAGACCGCTTCCTTACGGGCGCTGCTCGGCAAGAGACTTCTCGCACACGTTCTTTGAAACCGGTCGTTCGGTGTCAAACGTTACGACATGCACCGGCACGAGTAATTGTGAGCAAGAAGAACTATGTGGCGTCGATATCCTGAGCTTGAACACTTCAAATCGAGGCGGGAACGCCATACCGCTTTGTCGCGTGCTGACAAGGCAACTCGGTTTGGCCGGCATCGTTTGCTCTACACTATGCTCATTGCGGTTTTCGCTCCGCTCACGCCCTCCGGGATACCTTACTTGGGCGGTCCTGATCTATCACAGGATCAGGCGTTTTTCGTGTTCATTGTTGTTCTTGGCGTCTCGCTAATTCTTGTGGGACTATCGAACAAAAAACAGATTCGCCGAAACCTACGACAGCAACTCTCGGACCGACGCCAGGCGATATGCGTTCCGTGCGGTTACAATCTGACCGGCAACGAATCCGGCATTTGTCCGGAGTGTGGAACAGGCGTAGAGACATGATACGCAAGACGATCATCGTATTGCTTTCACTGGTCTCGGTTGGCGTGTGCGCGGCATGGGTCGCGAGTTACCACGGCGTCGCCGGTTGCTTTCTTCGATGACGTCTCGACGACACCGCGCGCAAAAAAAAGCGCCGGGGCAAAACCCCGGCGCTCGATTAGATTCTATTGTCCAAACTACGTTGGCGACCTTTTGCGACTACTGCTGCGAAGGCCGTCGCACTCGCGTAACCAAGATGGTTCCCGCCGCCAACAGCAGCAACGTCATAACCAACAGTCCCCACGTAGAAGCCGCGGGAATCGGGACAGCCGGGCATTCGTCGGGTACACCGTTGGTGTCGACGTCAAGCGAGAAGCCGCTCGCGATGTCGCAAGCGTCCGGAACGTTGTTGGTGTTACAATCGGCACTTGTGCCTTGCAGGATGTCGCACACATCTCGAACGGTGTTGCTATTGCAATCACAGTTCACGGTCGGCGCAACTTCTTCGAGACCGGCGTGGAAGTCGGTGCAGTGGTCAAAGTTTGCGGCGAGCGCGGGATCGACATCTGACACCCACGGGCTTGCGGCGTTCTGCACAAGCGGTGTGGCCGGAATGTTCTCCACGAACGTATCCAACACGCGGTCGGTTTCTGCGGTCCGCGTGAAGGTGAAGCGTGGTTGAACGTAGAGCGTCGAGTCGTACGTTCCGCCATTGCAGTGCGTCTTTGTGGCGGTGAGTGTGCTCTGCGGCGTTCCCGGGAGCAGGCCGCTGGGTGACAGGTCCACGTTCATCACCCAATCTTGTGGCGTCAGTCCGCCGTTGAATGTGATGGTGACGGGATTGATGCTCACGAGACTGAGGGCGACGATTTCAATGTCGACGGTTGCCGGAGTGGCCGACGGCAGCACGCAACGATCGAACGGATCGGCGGTTCGCGAGACGACGGTGTCTGCGTTGCCGAACGCTCCGCCGAGCGGGACGCCCATGAGGCACACTTGGCCTGAGAACGGGTCGGACCCGGGACCAAAGAAGTCGGCCGGGATGGCCGGGCTTCCCGTAACGCCAAAGTTGTGACACACCATGCCGCCCGAATCAGTCACCCAAAGGTCTTGGAAGGGGGCGCCGGTGCAGGCCGCAGTGCTTTGCGCGACTATTGGACCGGAAGGACAATCGACGGGCGGTCCGACGAAGTGGACGAAGATACTGCCGTCACCTTCTTGGATGATGGCGGCGTTTTGCGATGGGCACTCCGCGCATGGTCCCTGCCACGTACCATTAACCTCGGGAAGCATGCACTCAGCCTCGCGACCCTGGAAGCACGCCGTGGCTCCCGGTCCGGTGCACGTACCATTACCGCAGTCTCGATCCAGCCGGCAAAGCGTGCCGTCAATATCACTGCCTGCGCAAGTCTTGGCTTTGAAGCAGCAGGCCCCGAATTCACATTCGTCAGGGATGCCGTTCGTGTTGCAGTCGTCGCTTGTGGCGTTTGCGATATCCACGCCGTCATCCACGCCGTTGTTGTTGCAGTCGCACGGGCTCGGATTACACGTCGTACCGTCGCCGCCATACGTTCCCGCCGCAAAATTTAGGCAGAAGTTTTCCGAACTCACCAAGCATCCCGGGAATCTTTGATCGTCCGTGCAACACGACCCGGTGGGTACAGCGCACGGGTTCGGGTCGCCGCCAAAGGCCGCGACAACGGCGGACACGTCCTGGTAGTCCTCCACGCCGTCGCAGTTGACATCGCACCCGCCGGTGCAAACGGTGGGCAGTCCGTTGACGCAGTTGGTCACCTCGATGACGTCGGTGATGTCGACAGTTCCGCTCGCCCCGCAAAACGGCCCGGCGGCGTCACCACCGACCACGTCCGTCGTGCAGGCACATTGAGCGAGAGCATTACTCGATGCCAGACAAATCCCCAACATCCCTACAGCCACAGCCACGTAATTTCGCTTCTGCATTGTGATTCTCCGTATTGAAGTGTTGCTTTTCTCGGGTGTTGACGCACCTCTGCCGGTTGTCAAGAGCGGGCCATCATACCGCGGGCGGCGGTGGGATGCAAGAGAAATCAGGAAAGATAGGTATGCAGACTGCTCGCGCGGCCCGAAGTCGTCGCGTTGTGGCGATCAAGTGTAGGTGCATAGGCTGGTGCCAACCTAAGCACGTGGCGTGTAGCTGAAGTGTGCGGTATCGCTCGCTGCGACGGGGATCAAGATCGGCTGTACGCTGACTCTCAGAACGTGTTTCAGAAGTTTCTGCCAGAGCTGCGCCCGTGAGGAAGCGGCCCGCTTTGGTGCGCGAAATCCGCTCCCTTACGGTCGCGGCTCGGTTTGACGCAACCCTTCCCAATCACGCTCTCAGTGACCATCGTGCTGTCGGTCGTCGGGTGTTGGCGCCGGGTAGTTGTATTCCAGAAACTTGGCTGCATCGACCAAGCCGTCCGAGTCGGGCAGTGGTTCATTGAAACACTGTATGCGCATCATCACGGCTGGTTGTTCGATCGTCGTCGAAAAGCCACCCGATGTGTCGTACAGATACGGTCCGTGTCCGTAGACGCCGCCATAGCCTGCCGATTGGTAGACCGTTCCGACTCTGGTTCGATCGACTTCGAAGATCGGGGCGAAGTGCGTGAACCCGTGGGCGATCGTCACCTCGGCCGCGCGCCGGAACACGTAGCGACTTACCGTCTCGCGGGCGGTGCGGCTGTTGCCACGAAAAGTCACCTCGAACGTGTCTTCGGTGATACGGAAGTCGTCGAATCCACCAGCCCAGGTCATCGGTTTGTATGGCGTGGCGCAGCCAGGCAGAGCGCACGCGATTGGCATGACAACCAAGAATCCCAGGCCAACGCGCGTCAACGTGAGTCGGATGGGTGGATTGGTTGCTGATCTATCAGTCATTATCGATTGGTCCCAACTGTGTGTTGTACGATGGGGATTAGGTGGCCGCGACGCGCGGACGTCCGATCAAGACCGTCGCTCCACACAGCATCATCAGCGCCATGATGGCCATGCCCCATTCGGTTACAGCGGGAACGGGCACCAGAACGCACGTGTCGCCGGTGATGTTTGGCGCGGATGCACCACCGAAGGAGACGGTCCCGGTGAAGCATTCGTACCCAACGGAGCCCGGTGGCGGGGTCACATCGTAGCTGACCAACGGCGGAATCGCGGGATCGAAAAACGGACCCCATTTGACCTTGCCGGTTCCGGCGTCAAACGTTCCACCGTTGCTGATGACTGAGACCGTCCAGCCACTTGGCGGCGCCTCCTCGACGCCTACGACCGACGTGCCGGCGGGCGGATTCACCGCTATCGTGACGGTGAACGTGCTGGTTGGGCCAACGAACTGAGAGAGATCGCGCGTGGCGCCTTGCGCGTTTGCCTTGGCTGTACCCGTCATTGCAGCAAGAATGAACGTGATGGCCGAGATGTATCGACGAGCCATTGCGTCTTGCAGCCTCGGCGCGACGCGGACGCGATCTCGAAACGGACGCGACCGAACCAACCGTAGTGTTTGCTTCATTCGGCTTCTTCCCTCTCTTGTGCCAACTCTTCGTCAACAACTGAAGCGTTGCGTGGTCCATGTCTAGTGCAGCGTCACACCTTAATCTTCGGGTTGTCGCAGCCCGCACGACCGGAACTAGACGCGTGGGTCAGAGCCCGCCGCGCTAGCGGTGGGACCAGTCCGCGGGCTTGCGCCCGCGGCTCTGATGCGGCACGAACCGGTACATTCAGGAGTGGCCATGCACTACTCGACCGTGATCGATTGATTCACGCCATCGAACGATACCGTACCGCTGAGCACCACCGGGGCGGTTTTGCTTCGATCCATTCGACCCATGCGCCGGATTCCTACTCGCGCGGAGAAGGCAACCGTTCGGTTTTGGTTGTCGAAGAACGGACCCCATTTGATCTTGCGATGCGTTTCGTCCCAACGGCCGCCGTCTGTGATCGTGAGCAGGTTCCACCCTTCCGGTAGTACGACTTCCAGTGCGGACGCCGACGTTCCGAATGGGGCTTTGATCTCAATCGGAATCGTGAACTCAGCGCCCTTGCGCTGAGCAGGCGCACGCACCGCCCGTAGCGATGTTATCGCCCGTCCACTATCAACCACGCCGCCGGCCACGCCACCGTTGGGCGTCGACACACTGCAGCAACCAGAGTCTGGAGCGTCGCATGTCGTGGGATACCAATTACCGGCCGTGTTGTCGCGGCAGTAGCACTCGCCGTTTCGCCAGATGAACGCGGCGCGCGTCACGCCCGCTAGGTCGTCGTTGCAGCCTCGCAACCAAGCGCAGGCGTATCCGATCACTTCGCACAGCGATACGCGGCCGTCTTGGCACGCCTGCCCGTCGCACGAGTTGCAATCGCCGATGGGGCAATCTTGGCACGTGGCTTGTGGTCGGTCCGCCTCCATGAACGGGCAGCAGTATTGGTCGACGCACCCGTCGCCGCAGGTGGCTTCGTTGATGCCATCGATCGACACAGTGCCGGTGAAACATCCCGTAGTGAGCGGGTTACTTGGCGGCGTGGCGACGTACCCGACCGCGGCGGGAATGTTCGGTGCGAAGAACGGCCCCCATTTTACTTTGCCGTTGGTCGGATCGAAATTGCCGTTGTTGGTGATGTTCGTGATCACCCAGCCTGTGGGCGGCACATCCTCGACGCCCACGGCGAAGGCGCTAGCGGGTGGGTTAAGGGCGATCTCTTCGGTCACGCTCTTGCCCGGACAGAAGGACGGACCGGCATTGCCGTTGGCGAGCGAGCGCGTTGCGGCGCACACGACCTCGCACGGACCGTCGTGCAAGATGGAGGCGCCGGCCTGTTCGGCTAAGCACTTGTTGTCGTAGGTCACGCCGTCGCAACCGCAGACGGGCGCCAGGATGAGCGGGCAGGCGTTGGGAAGGGGTTCACAGACGCCTTGGCGATCCGCAACGTCGCACGTACCGATGGGGAAGGCGCAGAATTCGCCGTCGTTGCAGGGGGTTCCCGCGATGCCACCACAAACTCGCGAACAAACGGCTGCGTTGGTCAGCGTGTCACACGTCGAACCCGGACCCTGCGGCACGCCGCCGAACGACATGCAGCAGCGCGGGTCGGTGTCCACGCAGGCGCTCACGCCGCCGAACGTGATGCAACAGGCCTCCGGTGCGCCGCACATCGTACCGTTACCGGCGAAGTTACCGCCCGACTCGAAGCACGCGCGCTCCGTTGTTTGCGTGCATACGGGAACGGGCAGGGGGCCAAGGATGGAGATGAAGCAGCAGACGCCCGTCGGAACACAGCCCGCGCGGAACACGTCGTCGATACCGTCGCCGTCCGTATCGGCGGAGAAGACTTCGCACGATCCGCCTTCCGGACAGAAGCCCACGGCGACGGGCGATGCGTTGCCGAACTCGATATGACAGAAGTTCATGTCGAGGCAGCCGCACGCCACGGTCTCGATGGCACCGGTCGCAATGTCCAGGCTCAGTGCTGTGGGTATGCACATGATTTCTGGAATGGCGCTACATGCGGCCGCTGCGACGCATCCGCTGCCGTCATCCAGCGGGGCACACTCGACCATACACGGTCCGGGGTGTCTTACGGAGACGCCGGCTGCGTCTGATTCGCACTCGTTCGGATAGGTAACGCCGTCACAGCCGCACACCGGTGCATAGATTTCCGGACAGCCGCCGGTCGGGATGGTGGTGCAAGTACCGAATAGGTCGAAGTTGCCGCACGTTCCCTCTGGGAACTTACAGAAGTCGTCGGCTGACTGACAAGGAACACCCGCGATACCGCCGCATACGTTTCCGCATGGCTCGATCAAGACGTTGTGAATGCAACCGCCTTGCTGACATGGGGTGTTGCAAAGCGGATCGACACATCCTACGACGCGGACAGCGTCGCCGACCGTGAAACCGCCGAGGTTGTCGAGCACGAACACGTTACCGTTGACAGATTGGAACAGGATACACTCGACACCTTGAACAAGGCGTCCGCATCCGTCGAAGCATGTCTGACCTACTCCGCAAAGGCTGGGACACGGCGGATTGCCGCAGACGGCGTTCGGGTCCGTCGGACACGAGGAGTCGTCTCCTTGATAGGCGCCGCCCTCGGCGAGACATTGATTGGCTGTGAGCACCAAGCAAATCGTGGCCGCGGCCGCTGGATCGGAAAGGCAGCACGCCCCGGTGGGCTGCGCCGTGCAGAAGAACGGGTCGCACACCTGGTTGTCTAGGGGTAGACCACCCTGGGCGATGCACGCATCGGAAGTCAATTCGAGGCACGCACCGTCTGGGAAACAGCAAGCGAACGTCACGTCGACGCACGGGATCGTCGGGTCGGTTGGACATATCGTACCGTCGCCCTGGTAGGCGCCGCCTTCTGTTGCACACTGATTCGCGGTGATCACGGCACATGATGCAAGCGTGTTTGGTGTACTCAGACAGCACGCTCCAATTATGCATTCGCCGCGATGATCGATGGACATACCCGCCGCGTCGGCTTCACATTCGTTTCCGTAGGTAACTTGATCACAACCGCATACCGGATCCCAGACGTCGGGGCAGGCTTGCGGGAGCGCCGTACACAAGCCGGAAAAGTCGCAACAGCAATTCCCTTCCGGCAACTTGCAAAATTCGTTGACGCCGGCGCACGGGATGCCGGCGAAACCACCGCAAATCTGCGGGCAGGCGTTGCCGGTTACACTTGTGCAGTCGGAGCCGACCCCCGCGGGTATGCCCCCTGACATCGTGCAGCAGAACGGGTCGAGATCGGCGCAGAACGCGCCTCCGAGGGCGTCACCAAAGCAACAGCGCTGCGTAGGTCTACACGCCGGGGACGTCGGGTCGAACACGCCACCCCCAAGCAAGCACGACGCACCGTCCGAAGTCATACACGTGTCGAATGCCACGGGTCCGTCATCGATGTCCAAGCAGCAGACGCCGTTTGGGACGCACGAGGCTGTGAAACGATCGTCGATACCGTCGCCGTCCGTATCGTTGCCGAACACGCGACACGTGCCGCCGTTGGGGCAGCCACCGATCGGGAACGCTGTGGCGTTACCGAATTCCACGTGACACTGATCGACGGTGAGGCAATCGCACGCCTCGGTTCGAATGGCGCCAGTCGCGATATCGAGAAGCAAGACGGCGGGCGTACACTGCGCTTCCGGAATCGGCGAACAAACCGTGGTCGCGCAACCGAAGCCATCGGCGGCAGGTAGGCAGTCCTGACCCTGCGCTGCGACGGCACCGAAGAAACATACGCATGTGGTTACGGAACGAATCGAAAATGTACTCTGAATCAACATGGCATGGCGCCCCCACAAAATCGGATTGCTTGACTATGCCATTCGTCGCCACGGAAGATTCGTGGGACGCCAACCCGCGAAGAATGGCTCTATTGCACAATCCTTGCCAACTGCCTAACCGAGACCTGAAACGTCTACATACAGGATAACGCGTCAGACGGAGCCGATCCAGCGCAAAAACGCCTGACGCGGTCAAAAACTCACGCAACAGAATCGCCCAATAGGTGCGTGACAGAATCGGCGGGAACGGGATAGCGGTCTGCTCGATTCTTGCATGTCCCTCCCGTAAATGCGTCACGCCGCCGCGGTGCTCTGAAAGGGCAGTCTACGTCAGCCCAGGCAACGCCCTGGGACTGGTCCGAGGCCGTGCAGCGCAGGCTCTGAAGGAGCGATGTATGAGGTTATTCCACCCTTTCAGGGCTGGCACGCTATGGCTTCACAAAAATCCAGGGCGTTGCCCTGGGCTGGACTAGGACGCCCCGCTGGGGCTGCAAGATGGGCGTAGTCGCAACGGCGACACCCTTCATTGGTACGCCCAAAGTGTCTTGCACCCGCTGGGGCGTGCGTGCTGGGGCTCACGCGACATGTTTGTACGTGTCGATTATGAACACCGGCGAAACATCTAACTGACCTCGGGCGTACTATATGGCCGCATGGGCGGCGTGGTGGCAGGTGTTCCGGCATTGCCTTCCCGGCGAATCCAATGGTCGAAGCGTCTAGTGCTGTGTCACGACGCAGGTGCCGGGTTCGTCCGAGCCGATCCGAGCCGCGACCGTGAGGGCGCGCTCTTCAAGCTGTCGCGACCGGATGTCGAATGTCCGCTTCCTTACGGTCGCGGCGCGGTAGACCCGTCATCCGATGTGTGAAAGAGCGCTAGCGGGTCTCGAAAGTGGTATGCTGGCGTGCCGGCAGACGGGTATCTAGGTTTCGCTAGTCAGAGAGAATAGGAACGTCCAACCCGCAGGGTGCTGCCGGCTGCGTGTAGACGCCAAGAAAGGATGTGTTCGCGACGATGATATTCGACCCGATGTATTTCGTGTACCTGGGCCCCGCGATATTGCTGGGCCTGTGGGCGCAAATGAAAGTCAAATCAGCGTACGCCCGCGCCGGGCGCATCCCCGCCAGCAGTGGGCTTAGTGGTGCGGAAACGGCGCAGCGCATTTTGAACGTACACGGCATCAGTGACGTGGGCATCGAGCCGGTCAAGTCGTTTCTCGGCGATCACTACGATCCTCGGAACAAGATGCTACGACTCAGCCCCGACGTCTATCATGGCCGATCTCTGGCGTCGCTGGGTATCGCCGCCCACGAGGTGGGTCATGCGATTCAGGACGCCCGTTCGTACGCCCCGCTCGCACTCCGCAACGGTCTCGTTCCAGCTGCGTCGGTCGGTAGTAGTCTCTCCGTGGCACTCGTGTTCGGCGGGCTTATCTTGAGCTACTTCGGGCGCGGTGCGTTTGGTCAGACGATTGCGATCGCGGGTCTGGGGTTGTTCGCCGTCGTGGTGATCTTTCAGGTCATCAACTTACCGGTGGAGTTTAACGCGTCGCGTCGTGCCCGCACGATACTGCTGGAGCAGGGCATGGTGACGGCGGCAGAAGAGAAGGTCGTCGGCAAAGTGCTCAACGCCGCAGCCATGACGTACGTGGCTGCAACGATCACGGCCATCATGACTATGTTGTACTATGCATCGCTGGTGTTCGGACGGCGCAACTAGTGCTCTGTCACGACTCAAATGATGGGTTGGTCCGATCCGACCGCGAGCGTAAGGGGGTGTTTTCAAGCTGTCGCCACCGGCTCTTGAACGTCCGCCTCCTTACGGACGCGGCTCGGTAAGCGCGTCAATGAATCGACGACAGAGTACTAGAGAATTCGTTGCGCCAGCGGATTGATGGTTCGTCTATAGGTAGAGCGGTTGGTCGAAACGTAGTCCGGCGCCTTTGGTGCTTGAGTCGGCGACGGCGGTTGTGCGGACTACGGTGGCGAAACATGTCTGACCGCCCAGGCTGGACCAGATTGGCGACTGCGGATCATCTCGGAAACGAACTTCGCATCGCTGCCCGACAGACAGGCCCGCGTGGTCCGGAGTGCTCACGAACAGTCCGCCTTCGCTGAGGTTGTCGGTGGCACAGTTGTCGATGGATTCGCCTGACACGGCGATGTCAATGGCTACGTTCATGAACAGTCGATCGGCCGACCGCCGTTCATCAACAGCAGCGCCGGACCCGAGCACGCGGACATCGTTAGGTTTGGGATTCGGCTGGTTGTTTAGTATGGGAGACATCGTCGATCCTCCTGCGGTTGACGATCCGCATAGCCTATTACAAGCTCTTTCCGTCGCGCGTCAAGCATCTGCGGACGTCAAGTTGTTGAATCCTGTTGCGTCAATTATCGGTCATGCCGTACCGCTGGTCCAGTGACCAGTCCGCAGGCTGCAGTCGCCCCTTGTGCAACGTGCCCATCGGTCGCCCAACAAGTTTCCAGCCGGAAAAAGGCGTGTTGCTGCACTGCGACGCGAACGCGGCCGGGTCTACGGTCCATTCGGCGTTGGGGTCGATCAGGGTGATGTCCGCGTTTTCACCCACGCCAAGGCCAGTTCGCGGTAGTGCGAGCACTTTCGCGGGTGCGGACGTGAACCACGCCACCAATTGAGGCCAGTCCGCCAGACCGGTTGTGATCATCGCCTTGGCGGCCAGGGCGACGGCCGTTTCCAGCCCGACAATGCCAGGTGGGGCTTTCAAGAATCCGACGGATTTTTCTTCTGCGGTGTGCGGCGCATGGTCCGTGGCGATGCAATCGATCGTGCCGTCGAGCAAGCCTTGACGGCACGCGGTCACGTCTGCCTCGGTGCGCAGCGGAGGGTGCATTTTTGTATTGGGGTGCGCGTCGCTACAGGCTTCGTCGGTAAGGAGCAGGTGGTGCGGGCAGACCTCGGTGGTGACGGGCAAGCCTTGCGCCTTGGCGGCTCGGACAAGTTCGACGGCGCGGGCGGTGGAAATATGGGCGACGTGGTATCGGCCGCCCGTCTCGCGTGATTGGTCGATGTCGCGTTCGATCATCGCTTCCTCTGAACGCGGGTCGAGCCCGGGGAGTCCTAAGCGCTCGCTCACTTCGCCACGGTGCATCACGCCACCGTCGGAAATCGATCGATACTCGCAGTGTTGAATCAAGATCGTATTGTGTGCGGCCGCCTTCTCGAAGGCGCTGCGCATCACGTCGTCGTTTTCCACACCCGATCCGTCGTCGCTGAACGCTACGGCTCCGGCATCGATCAACCGGGCGAAGTCGGTCACTTCCTCACCGCGCCGACCTTTGGTAATCGTTGCAATGGGACCGACGGCGCAGTGGCCTGCGCGATCAGCGGCTTCACGAACGCGCTTGATCAATTCGGGATCGTCGAGCGGTGGGTTCGTGTTCGGCATGCACGCCACGAAGGTGAATCCGCCGGCCGTTGCTGCTGCGGTTCCGGATGCGATGGACTCTTTGTATGTTTGACCGGGATCGCGAAGGTGGACGTGTATGTCCATCAAGCCGGGGCAGACTATGCATCCGGTGGCATCGATGATCGCGGCACCGGGCGCGGGTTGATCGACGATGCACCCAGTCTTGATGGCGATGTCAGCGATTTCGTCGCGCCTGTTGTGCGGGTCGATGACACGTCCGCCTCGAATCAGCAGATTGCGCGGTGGCGTCACGCCCGCGCTCCGGGGAAGCGTCTCGGTGTCAGCGTGTCGGCGGCCATCGTGCGCTCGGCGAGGACTACCGGTTGAGCGAATGGCATGAGGTCTTCGCAGCTTTCCACATAGCCGCACTCGTCGCAAACGGCTTTGCAATGACGCGGTTTCAGTGGGGCAAGGTTGCACTGAGGGCAAACTCGCCACGTGGGAAGTCTAGGTTGGTTGGTGGCGTCGTTCACAGTTCTACCTGTCCTTTGGTTTTAGTGGGGGCTCGCCAGGTTCATCACGTCCGAACCGCGCTGTGCGTCGGTCGTCGATGCGTGTGGCGATCCCACGAGAGTACCCACGATAGCTTAACGCCAGATGCTTCCGGCATCCAGAAAGGCGATTATGACGTTGTAGGCGGCGTGGCATCCGGCGGCCGGGCCATACCCGCGATACCAGAACACGCCCGCCAGATAGGCACCAGCCACCGTGCGGAAGAGAAACGTCGTCAAGTCGAACGGTTCCCCCCCGATGGGTTGGTGGTGGTGGGCTGCAAACGCCAGGGAGGACAGGACGACGCCGACGATAGCCATGTTCGTCACCTTTCGACGAAGCAGGTCGACGCCGATCATGATAATCACCGACATGATGATCAGCCGGAACACGAGTTCCTCGTAAATGCCCGCGCCGATTCCTGTGGCGACGGCGTCCAGCAGGTCTGATCGCCACGGCGTAGCTTCGGCCGTTCCCGCCAGCGCGAAGTAGCGTAGCAACAGCACGAGCGGCAGCGCCAAGACTGCGGACTCGGCATACATCAACGCGACGCGTTTCCACTGAATCGACCAGGGGGCGCCGGAGACGATGTGTGTGGCCACCAGAATAGCCACCACGCCAAGGCCCGGCGCGAGCATACCCACGTGCCCGAACAGCTCAATGAACCAGCGCAACAACTCGAAAGCGATGACCCGGTCGTGTGGCCTGGTTAGCGAAACGACTTCATAGAAAATGATCAACGGAAGAAGAAACGCGAGGGCATCCAACGGGCGCGCAAGCAGTCCGCGATCAGGTGCTGTCGGTTTCTTTTTCGATGATCGCGCCATAATAGTGAAAGTGATTAATCGTTAACGGACCAGAACGTCGAAAGGTCCAAACGTCGAAACCTCGAAAAACCAAGAGAGGAGAACGAAAACTCGGACATCGTGCCGTCTTAGTGCTTTGTTTCGTTGACCTTCGACTCTTGACGTTCGACTCTCGATCCTCAGACTTCGACTTGTTTTGCTACCATTTCTCTGATCGTTGCTTCAAGTCTTGCGCGACCGCCGAAGGTCATGCCCAGGGCGCGAAGTTTGGACGTGTCGATTTCGTGCTTAGCGCCTTTGTTGAGTGGCTCGATTTTGGCGTCGCTACCCGTAACTTCTTTAGCGATCGTTGCGACTGTTTCATCAGCGATGTACATGTCGTAGCAGTTGTACGCCTCTCCTGCCACGCCGCCGGCAGTCAGCAGAAGCTCAGCTGCTTTGGCTACGTCGCCGGCGTGTACTTCCTTGCCGCCGGTTCCCGAGGAGATGGCTTCACCGCGCGACACGCGTTGAACGAGGTCGAACCATTTGCTGTTCTCGACCGGTCGGGCGAGGCCGTAGATGCCCGTGGGTCGGAGCGAACAGATATCGTATTCGCTGCCGAGCCCGTAGCTGTGGATGAACTTTTCGATGGCGGCTTTGTGGGCTCCGTAGTGCGAGGCGGGCCATAGGGGGTGGGCTTCGTCCAGCTTGCGGTCGTCCAGAATGCGCTCGTGTACCGCGCAGGTGGAAATGAACACGAAGCGTTTGACGTTGGCGGTGCGTGCGCATTCGATTAGTCGGATGGTCCCGAGCACGTTGCGCTCGACGAACGTCGGCAGGTCACCCTCGGCGCCTCGAAATCGTCGACCGGGGCGATACAGGGCGGCGTGAATGACGCCGTCTACGCCTTGAACCAGTCGGTTCATCGATTTCATGTTGGTCAGGTCGCCCTGAACCCATGTGATGCTTTTTTCGGATTCGGCGAATCCGCTGCGGTCTGATTTACTTCGCGCCCAGCAATGGCAGGTGTGTCCCGACTCGGTGAGCCGACGAACGATGTATCGGCCGAGGAATCCGGTCGCGCCGGTTACAGCTATGTGCATAAGTATTCTCCATACCTTCGCAGCCTGTCCCATCGTCGGGCAGCGGCATCATGCCGGTGTCTTCATGGGCGCTGAGGCTTCGGAGTGAACATACTACGCAGTCTTCGCTGCGATGGGTAGAAGAACGGTTGCGAAGTGATGGTCGCCGGTGCGATCGACGGGGTGCATGACAGGTCGAGCCACCATTGTCGAGAACGGCATAAGCTCGATCGAGGTCACGAGGCGCCAATGGGATCACCGGCTGGAAGCCGGTGCCACACTTTCCCACGCGATGTCGCACTTTCCCACGCAGTACCGAATTTCGAATGGTTTGGCTAGGCTTCCTGAAGGACGGGTGTGGTTTCCAGCAGTTTGCGCTGTTGTTGGCCGTGGGTTCGCATGTCTTCTTGTTCGTGCATTTTTCGGTCGACCAGAAGGGACAGAAGCGGTTCGATGTGCGCGGCGATTTGGCCGGCCACGTCCGGGCGACCTGTGGCCTCTTTCGCGAACTCGTCGTCCATAACCGCGTGCATCCGCGTCAACGTGGAGACCAGCGTGCTCACAGAGGCGGATTGACCCATCGGCTGATTTTGAACGGTCCCTGCGTTCCCGGTGGGTGCGACTAGGGCCTCCGCGTTCCACGGGATGCTCGAAACTTTCTTGATGAGCTTTTGCAATCCTTCGCGCATGGCTTGTAGGGGTTCGACGTTCCTTGCTTTGACCACGTCGTTTCTCACGCTGGCGATGGCTACGAACGCCAGGCCGGCGAGACCACGCGCGCGTACTTTCACTTGCGACTTACCGGTATCGATCAGCGAATGGGCGAGTGCCTTAGCGGTTCCAAGTGCTACGGCGCCGCATTGGACGGCTTCGTCCAGAATGAGCACGCGCTGCTTGTTGACCATTATCGCGTCAGAGAGATCGGTGATCTGTACTGCAAGCTCGGGATCAGATTCGAGTAGTTCCGACGCTTTCTGTCGCGCGAGCGGTTCGAACTTGGCGTCGATTCCGTCGAGCGCATCCATTTCGTTTTGAACGCCGCGAAATTCACGGCGGATCGTTTCGAGCTTGCGATCGCAATCTTCACGACCATACTTGATCTCGCACTGTTTTTCCCGCTTGGCCCGAACCTCGTCGGCGTTCTTGTTGCTGATGAGTCCGATGATGATCTTCGAAAGGCTGCTCCGCTCAAGCTCTTCGAGATCGGACGCGAGTGAAGCCAGGTCTGTATCGAGCTCCGTAAGTTGCGCGTTGCCCTCAGCGAGGCGGTGGTACACGTCGATTTCCGTAACGACGAGTTCGTCGCGGCGATCGAGCTTGGCGCTCAGATCGGCCAATTGTTGGTCCAATGTGCTTGGCATCGTCGATCCCCCCTCGCGGAATGGTGCTGTCCAGCCGAATCAACTAAGCCTATGATTCGTCGCGGGGCTTGGCCACAGCGTGGCGAGGCGAGCGATCGCGAGTAGGCGGATGCGGGCTGAGTCCAGCGGCCACCGCAGCACCGGCGGTCCGAGAATCGGGCGGATACGGGTGCGGCGATGGGTTGGTACCGAACCGACGTGATTGACGCGCTTGCGTTCCGGTTCTACGATTGCGCTCGGAAGGTTAGGCTGGGTGTCTGACGTTCTCGGTTTGAGGAATGCCTTCGATGACACCGGGTAACGCGCTGAAAGAGTATGGCGTCCTGTACTTGATCGGACTCGACAGGGTCGGCATCTTGCAGGACGCTGCGGACTTCGTCGGTTGTCGCGGTGCCACTGTAGAAGAGGGAATCTCGCACACGCTCAGCACAGAGGCGATCGTTGTGCTGTACGTTTCGGGCTCCAACAGCCAGTTAGACCTTGTAGAACGCGAAACGGCCAGGTTCGGCGAAGGGCTGTCGTTGCTCGCCCTGTTCACAAGAATCAAAGACCAGGAGCACGCGGCCAAGGTGAAGTCCTTACCGTTGACGCTTCGCGTGGCGTCGCCCGATTTTTCGGGCTTGATGGCCGAGATGACGCGGTTCTTCACCAAGCACGGCCTGACGATTATTGGTCACCATACGCACAAGTCGGTATTGCCCCTTTCCCAGGGGTCCATCACGTATCGCCATCGTTTCACCGTACTGCTACCCTCGGGGTTCAAGCGCAAGCGATTCATTGCCGACCTCGACGAACTCGCCCACACCGCCAATTTCATTCGCGACGATATCAGCCAATCTGATTTTTATTAGGGGCTTGACCTTCGTGCGTCGCGGCTTCAGTGCCCATTTGTGAGTCGAAGCGTTGAGCCGCCCGGGCATATCTCTAACGGTAGGGTGCCGGGTCGCTGTCGCGGTCCATCAGGATTCGGAGCGTAGCGGTAAACTACCCACGCCTACCGTTTGGGCATTCCTCTCGTACGATCAACGGAAACTACCGTTCTCGGCAATATTCTTGACTTTCGGTCCGGAAATGTCGTACACTTGGTGTGGCTGCGATGAGCCGTTGACTTCGCGCATCTTATACGGGAGGCCGGTATGAGACGTAGTGGGTCGTTCTTTGGGTTCCGCTTTGTTCGTCCTGAAGGTGT
>JAJDDY010000033.1 GCA_029260075.1 Phycisphaerae bacterium | reverse complement strand
CTGGGTGGCCTCTCTCTTTTCTGGTGGGGGTTTCGTTTGTTCGCGGTTTCCGCGTCCCCCACCTATAAAGTGTTGGGCCACCCGACGACCGTGGCAACGAGCGGCGTCCCCGTGAGGAGGGGGAAATCGCCAATGGACCAGCGGCTGGAATCCAGTGCCACACTTGTTCAACGGGCTATTACCCTCATCGTCGAGCGACGCGGGTTGAGGGCGGTACGAGTAATTCTTGGGGGCAAGCACATCGTGATACGACAGCAGATATGGTTACGTTCCGTTTTGATGACCGCCGGGCTGACGGTCGCGACGGCGAGTGGTCAGCCAATGGACTTTCAAAACGCGACGGTTCAATGCGGCGTCGACTTTGCCCACTGGGTGCCCGACCCCGCGACGACGATCTTCTCGACGCAGTTGGCACGAATGAGCGCCGGAGTGTGCGCCGGTGATTTTGACGGTGACGGGTGGGTCGACCTGTACGTCACGCGCATCGAGGCGCCCAACCTTCTCTTCCGCAACAACCGCGATGGCACGTTTGCCGATGTCGCGTTCGACGCCGGTGTCGACCTGTCGGTGCTGAGTTCCGGTTGCGCATGGGCTGACGTCAACAATGACGGACTCCTCGATCTCTACGTCATGACCGTACACGACGCCAACCGCCTGTACGTTAACGACGGCAAGGGCGGATTTTTCGACGAAGCCGCCGTACGCGGCGTCGACCTCTCTGAAAACAGTAGCTTGCGAAATTCGACGAGTACATCGTTTGGCGACTACGATCGCGATGGTGATTTGGACATGCACGTCACGGAGTGGCTGCAAGTCGGCGCGTTCAATCGGTTGCTGCGCAACGACGGCGACGGATACTTCTCAGACGTGACCAAGCCCGCCGGCGTGTGGAGGCGAATCATGTGGGGGTTCACGAGTCGCTTCGCCGACGTCACGGGCGACGGTTGGGTCGATCTGCTTGTAGCGGCTGATTTCTCGACAAGCCGGCTGTTTGAAAACCTTCGCGACGGTAGATTCAGTGACATCACCGCGGCAGCCGGCGTTGGCGGCGATGAGAATGGGATGGGGTCGTGCGTTGGTGATATTGACAATGATGGCGATCTCGATTGGTTCGTCACCGCCATCTTCGATGCGGACCAAACCTGCGAAACGAAGGCGTGCGTTTGGGGTTACACCGGGAATCGCTTCTACCGCAATCAAGGGCAGGGAACGTTTCTCGACGATACGGACGTGTCCGGCGTCCGCGACGGCGGGTGGGGCTGGGGTGCGACGATGTTCGACTTCGACAACGACGGCGACCTCGACATCGTGCAAGCCAACGGCGTCGATTTTCCTTCCGTGACCCCCGACGACAAGTACAACAACGACTGCACGCGGCTGTGGGTGAACGACGGTACGGGAACGATGACGGATGAAAGCGCCAATGTTGGTCTGGTCAGTTGCGGCTCGGGCAAAGGGGTTGCGGTCTTCGACTACGACCACGACGGCGACTTGGACGTATATATCGCCAACAACGCCGATCTTCCGGACATGCTTGAGAACCTCACAGGCAACGTCCAAGCCTGGCTTCGCGTTGAGTTGACGGGGCGGCAGACGAATCGCTTCGGCGTCGGCGCACGCGTGTTCGTTCAGATCGCAGCGAACGGTGTCGAGCAGATGCGTGAGGTATCGGCCGGCAGCAATTACATGTCGCAGGACGAAATCACCGCCCACTTCGGTCTTGGCGGTGCGGACGTTACCGTTGTGAATCGCGTACGCGTGGAGTGGCCCACAAGTGGACGGGTACAAGTCTTTTCGAACGTTGCGGCGCGAACACTTATGCTCGTCACTGAACCGTTGATCGGCGATCTTGACGACGACGGCGGCGTCGACCTTACCGATCATGCGGCCATATCATCCTGTCTGTCCGGCCCGGACGTCGCGGTCGAGCGCCCTTGGCCGCTGACGGGAACGGATTGCGCCAGCGTGTTCGACTTCACCGGCAACGGGCGCATCGACTTGGCTGACTACGCCGTTTTTCAGACCGTCTTCTCAATTCCATAACGCTCGACCGAGTAGTTGTGCCAAGACGGTGGCATTTTCACTCCGGCTCCTCTACCAGTCTGTTGAAAAAGTGTGGCACCGGCTTCCGGCCGGTGATCCATTAGCAATTTCCGCCTCTTGACGGGGGCAAGTCCCCCTGTCACAGGCGGGTTCGCGGCGACGCGCTAGAATACCAACGTTGTTCGACAGGCTGCTATGGCAGGCTTTGCGTCGGAACCGCCAGATCGTCGCGTAGTCGCTGGAACTCCGGGTGATGGATGAGCACGTCGTGGCCCGCGCGAATAAGTGAGTCGATGTCCTCTTTCGGCAAGAAGAAAGTCGTCATGACGCGCAGCAAATCCTCGCGTTTCTTGCGATCGGGCACACGGCGGAAGTTCACGTCGATGATGTACGTGTCCAAATCGTATTGAGTCGGCAACGTCGGAGCCACCGCGTTGGGACAAGCCTTATCAATCGCAGCCTCGCACTCCTTGTAGGCGGTCTTGGTGCTGCGGAACGCCTCGTGCAATGCGTAACGCACGAGCTCCGTCAGCGTCGCACTTTGATTGTACAACCCGATCGAGCTTGAGCGTTTGCCCACGGCAAGCAGACCCGGCGACGAGGGCCGACGCTCGAGGTCGCTCGATGGCTCGATGCTCGCGTCGACGACAATCACGACAAGTTTGTTGATCTTACCCTGTTCGATGAGCCCTTTGATTGCCCCGTGCCGAACCGACTCTAGAACGTGCGTCAGGCCCAGATTGTCGGCGAGCCCGCCGTCGAGCAGATAGAGGAACTTGTGAGCATCGCTGTCGATACGGAACGGTGACTCTTGTTCCACTCCGTCATCCGGAAGCAACGACTTGGCCCATCGTTGGCGACGCGGCACGCCGACACACTCCGGCACGTTGACAGTCTGCCGAACGGCCCCGCGTAGCGCATCTCCGGGAAAATATCGGAATCGTAGCGGGCTGAGCAGGAGCGGAACCGCCGACGACGCAGCCGCAGCCCAACCCAACGGAAGCGCGGACAGGTCGGAGCCGAGCAAGTCAAAGTCGTCTTGCGTGAACTCGAATCGTTGACGCCGTGTCATGTCGGTGGCATTGACCACGATGAAAGGCCTGCGACCGTCAGCCAGGAGATCGCCATACGTTGCTTTGTCGAAAACGCGCTCGTCATAGTAATACGCGGCGACGTCGATGCGATCCATCAAGACGAATGGCGTACGCAGCAAGCTGATCGGTCGCAGTAGATTGACCAACAACTCCCATTGCACGTTGCGCCGGAGGAATCGCCGTTCGTACGTGCCGTCGAAAACGCCATCCCGCCATAGTCCATACGCCACGGCCGTGAAGGCGCCGCCCGAGACGCCCGAAATAAGATCGACTTCATCCAACAGCGACGGACCGCCGCCGGTGGCCGCGCGATCTTTCGGCGTGTCACCAAGGGCCTTGAGCACACCATACGCGAATGCAGCGGATCGCGTTCCGCCGCCGGAGAACGTCAGGCATACGAACACCGAGTCCGTGTTGTCCTTGCCACGGTCGAGCACGTCCAAACGATAGCCGGCGCCCGTATCGAAGTGGGTCAGCGGCGCGTTGCGGTACATCGGCGTACACGAGAGGGCAAGCGCCGCAACTATCGCGGCGAGATATATGGGCTTCCCGGCGTCAAACTTCATGTGGGTTCTATCGGCGCCACGGCACCCCCAGCCACACGTGGACGCGATGCCCATCCATCATTGAGTCGGGACGATGTAATCCATGTACCCGAACATCATCTCGTCCCACGACTGCTCGCCAAATCCTACGTCAATCGTGGGATCGGGATTGAGGAAATTGTCGGCCGAGTTGTCGTAGTGCGCGATGCACTCAATCTTCGTACCCTTCGGAACGAGCATCGGATCTTTGAGCACGTACGATTCCTGCCAGTTGTAGTCGTAGTTGGGTACGAACAACAGGGTCTGCTTGGTACCGTCGGGGAAGTGGGCGACGAATCGCCAGTCTTTCCCGCGAAAGTGCATGTGCGGATAGAAGGAGAGGAGCAGCGTATCCTCGGTGAAGGTGTGGTCCGCTCGCACCTCATAGTCAGGGTCGCCAGCTGGTATCTTGAACGTCAAGTTGTAAATACCGCGACTTCGAACTTCTTCCGTGACGGGCTTGTCCGCGAAAATCAGACCGAGCTTGGACTTGTCCTTGCGCGATTTCCCGTTGGTCGTGTAGTGAACCTGAAGGACGATGGTGCTTCCTGCCTTGATACGCTTGCCACGACCCTCGGGGAAAACCGACGGCAGATCGCCCGGCACGTTGGCTGCAAAGATGCCATCCTCCAGCCCAAGCCTACTGACGTCTGACTTGCCGTCCTTGTCGACGGTGAAGACGAGAATGTGGTGGACGACGTCCGCAGCGCCGGGGCGCAGCTCCATCGCTTGAATCCACATGTCCTTCTTGAAGTTCGTCGGGATACTAAAATACTGATATTGCACAATGCCCTCGGACGGGCACTTGAACGCCTTCTTCATCGTGAACACTTTGTCCGGCTTGCCGATTCGCCAAAGACCGGGCCAACTCTTCTTGGCTGGTTCCTCGTCGGGGTTGCCGCGCGGCATGCCGTTTTCAATCCAAGCGAGCAACATCTTCTTGTCCTTGTCAGGAATCTTGCGTTCGTTGATGAACTGCCCATCGAAATCCGAGTGGGCATTCCATGGCGGCATGCGACCGTCGGTCAGGACGGAGTGAATCATGGCTGACCATCCACGGACCGACGCATACGACGTCAACGGAAACGGTGCAATCTGCTGGGGACGGTGACATTTTTGACAGTTTTCCTGAACGATGCGGGCGATGTCTGAGGAATAGGTCACTGCGGATCCCTTGCCGCCCGATTCGATTCGCGTAATCAAACAACCGGGGGCAACCGTTCGGTAGGTGAATGGATCCTTGCCGCCGAGCACCTCGCGTATCGCGCGTTCGAGGTATCGGTTGCGCGGCTTGTCGCGTTGGGCGCCAATGGTGTACTGATCGTCGATCATGCCGCGATATTTAATGGTACCGTTCTTGGCAACGAGGAACGCAACCGTCGTCGTCTTGGCATCAAGCTGCTTGGTCAGCGATTGGTCGACGTCCCGTAACACAGGGAAGGTAATACCAAGCTCCTTAACCTCGGCCGCGATCTTGTCAGCGGAGTCGTGCGGGTTCGCGTTGATCCCGACGAACTTGACGCCCTTGCGGGACAGCTTCTTGCTCAGCGCCTCAAGACGAGGGGCGTACCGACCTGATATCGGACAGCCGAGCCCGGTGTACGCGATGACGAGCGCGCTGCCGGTGTGATAGTCGAGCAGTTTTACCTCGTTGCCGTCCAGATCGCGCAGCGTTACGTTCTCAATTATCTCACCGATCCGATCCTTTGGCGAAGCCGCCGCACGATTCGGGGCAACCATAGTGGCCACCGCTGACGCAAGGGTCAGTCCCGATACAACAACCGCTCTGAGACTACGCGAATACATGACGACTCCTTATTCGATAACTTGACCCAACGGTTCGGCGAGATAAGACAACGGGCGACGCCCGTACCCGAGCGACCCGTATTGTACTCCGTATGTCTTCGTGCCAACAGGTGATTGATGCGTACGATCTTGTATGGGAGGGGCACGCCTGCCGACGCCGTGATCCGTTTCGGCGCGCCGAGGAGGAACTCCAAACTCGTCGACAAGCTATGCGAAATTCCGACGAAGGTGGGGTGCGAGAAAGGATTCACGCACCAGCACGCCGTCGCGATTCACGCACCAGCACGGATACACGTGCGAGAAAGGATTCACGCACGAGCACCCACCTTCACGCACGAGCACGATTTCGAGACGCCTTCGGGAGCATCAGTCGAGCATTCCGAGTTCGCTCAACAGCGTTTCCGTCTGGTCGAGCAGGTTCTTGAAGTGATTCATCGCATCCGCGATCGGCTGCGCCGTAGTCATATCGACACCGGCCAACTTGAGCAAGTCGACGGGGTACGCGCTACGGCCGGAGCTAAGGAACTTCAAGTAGGCGTCTCGAGCGCCCGGTTCCTCAGCCTTGATGCGTGCCGCGATGTTGGCGGCGGCGCAATAGCTGGTCGCATATTTGTAGACGTAGAAGTTGTAGTAGAAATGCGGAATGCGAACCCAGTAGCTATCGACCAGCTCGTCGTGGATGTACGCCGGTCCGTAATACCTGGCCATGATCGTTCGATAGGTCTCACTAAGCGTATCCGCAGTGAGCGGCTCACTGTGTTCAGCCATCTCGTGGATCCGCTGCTCGAATTCGCTGAACATGGTCTGGCGGAACACCGTGCCGCGTATGGCTTCGAGGAACTCGCCGAGAAGATGCAGCTTCCGCGTCTTGTCACTGGTGCGATCCAAGACGTAGCCCTGCAAAAGAATCTCGTTGCAGATTGACGCCACTTCGGCGCAGAAGATGTCGTAGTCGCTGTAGACATACGGCTGGCTCTTGCGTGAAAGGTGCGAGTGCATCGAGTGACCCATCTCGTGCGTGAGCGTCGACATGTCCTCGAAGCCGCCGTGAAAGTTCAGCAAAATGTATGGCTGCGTGAGGTATGTGCCGCTGGAATATGCTCCGCTGCGCTTGCCCTTCGTCGGAAAAACATCCACCCACCGCGAGTCGAACCCGTGCTTCATCGCAGCCACATAGTCATCGCCGAGCGGTTCGAGCGAAGCCACGGTGGTTTCGACCGCCTCCTCATACGTGTACGTCTGCTTCTCCTCGCCGATCAGCGGCGCGAACAGATCGTAGGCGTGTACTCCATCGGAAAGCTTCAACGCCCGTTGCCGAAGATCTTGATAGCGGTGTAGCAAGCCGGCGTGTTCGTGGATCGTCTCCACGAGCGTTCGATAGACGACTTGTGGAATGTTTCCGTCGTGCAGCGCAGCCGCAAGGCAGCTATCGTAACCACGAGCCTTGACCGTGAGAATGTGACTCTGCACCGCCCCGTTGAGCAGTGCGGCTGCGGTGTTACGGTGGCCGGCGTGGGCGCCAACGATCGCGTTGAACGCATCTTTGCGTACGCGACGATCGGTCGAACGCATGAACAGGTAGAACGACGAGTCATCGAGTTCGCGGGTCTCGCCCCGCTCGTCCTTGATGGTCGGAAACTTGAGGTCCGCGTTGGAGAGCAAATTGTAGGCCGTCATGGGCGTGGCCCGCACCTCCCCCGCCATGGCCAGTAACTCCTCCTCGCGCGGTGGCAGGATGTACTTTTTTCTGCGGAACAGGTCGTCGAACGCCTGCGCGTACAGCGAGAGCTCCGACGAATCGCGCATCCACGACTCGAGCGTTTCGAACGGTATCGACGTCAGCTCGGGATCAAGCCAGGAGAGGGCTTGGTTGTAACTGATGGCCAGCGTGCGCGCGCGAGACTTGAGACCTTGGGTTTCACCGACGCGCGTGTCCTGGTCCGCAAGCAACGACGCATAGACATAGACGCGATCGAGTCGAGCTTCGGCCTCGTCGCGTGCCTGAAGCACCTTGAGCAGTTGCTCCGCCCCTTGACCCAAAGTGCCCTTGAACTCGGCGAGCGCACCAACCCGTTCACGAACGGCCGCAAACTCCGTCTCCCACGCATCGATGTCGCAAAAGCAATCTTCGGTCGCCCAAAGATATTTCTTGTCAATCTCGCCGCGTTGGCGGACCTTTGTCGCGCTGCTCGTTTCCTCTGCCGTGATGCTCATGACTTATCCCGTCGCTAGAACCAATCGGTGATCTCTTCGTACCGTCTTATCGGATTATGCCTCGTGTGGCGCAAGTTTGGTGTTGTGGTGAACGGTTTGGCGTCCAGCGGTACGAGTCGGCTTCGGGCTATGGTTGCCATTCACCAGACGGGCGGCGAGAATGCGGCCCGCCCTGCTGACGGCGAATCGCAGAGCCCCGCCGGCAGGAACCCAAACGTGAACACCGATACTGCGACACCGATGAAGGCACGTGCGTCCACGCCGCACATCGCCAGGAAAGGATCACTACCGTGACACCGCACAAACGATGGCCGCTGGCCGCAACACTATGCTCTTGTTTGGTTCTATCTGGATTCGCGTGTGACAGCAAGAAATCGCCACCGACCGCCACGCCGCAATCCGCTGAAACACCAGCGCCCGCAACCGCAAAGCCATCCGTTCCCGAGGCACCACCACTTCCGTCGGATATTTCCACCGTCAAAGCTAAGGAACTCCTCGATGGCCACGGTGGCTATCTTCACCTCGACGTGCGCACGATAGAGGAATTCGTAGCCGGACACGTTCCCGGATCACTCAACATCCCGGTGTTGGTCATCAACGAGACGACAGGCCAACGCGAACCTAACGAAGACTTCGTCCGCGTCGTGTCGGCGAACATTCCCAAGCGATCGAAAGTCTTGGTGGGTTGCCGATCCGGATCACGAGCCAAACTCGCTCAACAACTGATGATCGAATCCGGGTATGGAACCACATCCCGCGTGCTCGGCGGATTCGTCGGCAAGCGGGATGCGTCGGGCGCGCTAATTGAGCCAAGTTGGTCGAGTCTTGGATACCCATCTGAAAACGGCGACGGCGGCGACGCCGGCTATGTAGCCATGCGTGCCAGATCGATTGCACCATCAAACCCCTAGATTTACGCTAGGCAACGGTCACGCACGGGGTTTCGGGCGGTGAGCTGTTCGTGCTGGTCCATCCATGACGTGAGCACTTCCGGCCGGCGGCGCCGCGTGTCGAGCACGCACATGAATCACAGATACAATCAGCGGATCGCGGAACGTCCCGTTGGCGATTCCGTAGGTCAGAAAAACTAAGTCGAGGCAGATCCTGAAAAAAGTATTTCAAAAATCATCGCGTCGGAACGAAGATTGCCAGACAACTGGCGGATCGGTACTTCAAGGAATCGACTAGCGAGCGGCTGTCTACTTGATCGACAAAGCCTGGGAAGCTTCAACGCAACTGGAACGAAAGCTGCACTGCGCGCTATGCGTTTGTTGCGCTTGTGGTCGGGGGGTCCGGTGATATGATGGCCGCCCGGTTGAACTTAATCGCTTGCTCGCGGCGTGGGACGGAAACATGAAAGACCAAGTCGGATGGAAACGGTCGGGGCAAGCCAGGCACATGGAGGCGGCCACGCGCAACATTCGTTCTATTTCCCTGAACAAACTTCGACACACACTGATAGCACTTGCCGTTGCGGCCCTCTTCCCGTCAGACCGATCAACATGCATGGCGCAGACTCAAGCCGCCGATTGCAAGACGTGCCATACCGCACAAGCCACGGAGCTCGCGGGGTCGATTCACGAAACACTCGGCTGCCAGGAGTGCCACGGCGGTCCCGAGAAATTCCAACTTGACGGCGCCGTCCTTCGAAGTTTCACGAACCGGTCGCTCGATTCAGGCATGGCGTTCGACCACGGATCAACGTTCAAGGGGAAACCGTCACGTAGCGAGGTGCCGCAGCGGTGCGGCGAATGCCATGCGGATGTTCGGCGGATGAACCCCTACGGCCTGCGGACCGACCAACTCGCCCGATACTGGACGAGCGGGCACGGTCAGGTGCTCAAGGAACAAGGCGACGAAACGGTGGCGGTCTGTACCGATTGCCACGGAACCCACGGCATCCTCGACCAACATCAACCACAGAGCAAGACCTACCCGCTGAACATTCCGGATACCTGTGGTACGTGCCATGCCGACGCCGCAATCATGGCTCCGTTCGACCACCCGGTACAAATCGTCGACGAGTATAAGAAGAGCGTTCACGGGCAACTGCTCCTTGAGCAGGGGGACACCGGGGCGCCCACTTGCTCTACGTGCCACGGCAACCACTCAGCCATGCCACCTGGCTTCACGACAGTCGTCAGCGTCTGTGGCAAGTGTCACCAGCACGCAGCCAAGAATTTCGCCACGAGCATTCACGCCCAACAGGAAGAACACCACGGCTGCGTACAGTGTCACGGGGGTGGCGAAAACCGGTATTTCCATCAGATCGAGCGGATCACCAAACCCGCTGGAGTGATGATTCAGCGCTACGCCCACTTGCTCGCGACAGAATCCGACCCGACGGCGGAGCAGATTGCGGCAGCGATTCACTCGGAGCCTAAGCATATCATCACGCAGGCGCTACCCTCGTGCATGGAGTGCCACGAAGATTTGGAAGACGATGAGAGTCTTCCGAAACTCTTCAACCTGATCGACGAAATCGCTTCGGCAGAATCTTACTACGTCCGGACCGCACAGCGCATCGACGAAGTCGGGCGCGGTGTCCTGCTCGTGGATAACGAGCGGTTCAAGTTTGAAGAGGCCAAGACACATCTGATTGGATTGGCCCCGGTACAACACAGCCTGAACAATTCGCTGGTCGAAGCGGAAGTCAACAAGCTCACGGCCGTGTGCGACGACGTCAATGCGGAGTTGGACAACCAGGAAGACGGACTTGAGTGGCGATTTCGGGCACTGATACCAATCTGGGCGTTCGCGATCGTCTTTGCTGTGCTGATCTACGCAAAGTACAGGCGGCTTGAGCACGCCTATGTCAAGCCGCTTCCCAAGAACTGATTGGATGGACGTCTATCTTGAAGCCCAATAGCCCGACAACCCGACGTGGATTTCTGGACTGGATGATCGGCCTGTTTTCGGCCGTCTCGGGAGTCGCGATGGGCATACCGGCGATGATGTACCTTTGGCCAGCGGCCCGCGGCGGCTCGACGAATGTAGAAGTCGAAGGGGCGATCGACCTAAAGCCCGGGCGAAGCAAGACCTTGCAGGTCGGAAGCAAAGCAGTCATCGTCGTACGAGAGCGGTCCGGATTCTTGGCGTTTTCTGCCGTCTGCACGCATTTGGGATGCCTTGTGAAATGGGACGCCGACAGCAAGAAGTTTCTCTGTCCGTGCCATGCCGCTGTCTTCGATGGCAACGGCAAAGTCGTATCCGGACCCCCACCGGCACCGCTTGAAGCGTACGTCGTTAAGGAAATTGGTGACAAGGTGTACGTCGCACCGCCGGCCTGACTCGCGATCGTCGACGGCAACGACGTCGATCACTTAGCCAATCTTGGGCCGCTGGCTTCGGGAGTCCGATCCCGTGAACTGTAGGAGCATCGGGACGAGCCGTGAGGTCCGTCCCGGCGGGATTGGCCATCACCCCCTAAGTCGCAGAGGAATACGAGACCCATGGGTTTTTCGAAAGTGATACGAAGCTTCCTTGACGATCGGTTCGACACCAAGTTGGCCGGCGACCTCATCAACAAACAGGTCTACAAACGCCTCCCGCCGCATACTGGCTGGGCGCATGTGTTTGGCAGCCTGGCGCTGGTTCTTTTCCTCAGCCAAACCGTCACCGGCATCCTTCTTCTCATGTACTACCGCCCGACGCCGGACGAAGCACACGCCTCAATTCAATTCATCACCGGCGAGGCCAAGTTCGGTTGGCTATACCGGCAGGTTCACGCATGGGGGGCGACGCTGATGATTGCGTCGGTCCTGTTTCACATGATCCGAACCTATTTCATGGGCGCCTATAAGAAGCCCCGCGAACTCACATGGGTCACCGGCGTGCTGCTGTTTATCGGTACGATCGGTTTCGGATTCACCGGCTATCTCTTGCCATGGAATCAAGTCGCGTTTTGGGCGACGACCGTGGGTACCGACTCGGCCAGCAAGGTGCCATACATCGGCGACTGGCTGCAATATTTTCTTCGTGGCGGTGATGCCGTAGGTGCAGAAACGTTATCCCGTTTCTTCGTCGTCCACGTCATCATTCTGCCCTGGATTCTCCTGGGAACCGTCGCCGTACACCTCTTCCTGATGCGCCTCAACAATCTCGCGACAATGGAGCGTGTCGGCGAAGAGAAACCAACGCCGCGCGAATGCGGCATCCCGTTCTTCCCGGTACATGTGGCCAAGGAAGCCGTGGTCATGGTACTGCTTGTGGCCGTACTGGTGACGTTGTCCGTCGTCTCCCCGTGGGAGATCGGTGAGCCGGCGAACCCGCTGATGACGCCGCCACACATCAAACCGGAGTGGTACTTTCTACCCAGCTATCAACTACTGAAGTACTTCGAGGGATCCTCGGGTGCCCTGCTGGGTATCCTGGCCTGCTCCGTGCCCTTCGCCCTCCTGATCTTCTGGCCATTTCTCGACCGCGGGAAAGAGCGCCATCCGCGCAAACGTCCTCTTGCCGTCAGCGTGGGAATTCTCGGGCTAACCGCCGCCGTGTTCCTGGGATATCTCGGTCATATTTCAGAAACCGACGTGACTTTCTTCGGGCAGAAGTACCACATCACCCTGATGGGCTGGCCGGAGAAGATCACCGGTGACGTCGGCGCGAGCCCGCCGTTGATCGACCACTAGTGCTGCGTCACAGCTAGAATGACGGGTTTACCGAGCCGCGACCGTAAGGAAGCGGAGGTTTGAAATCCGCTCGTGACAGCTTAAAAACGCTCCCTCACGGTCGCGGCTCAGATCGGACCAACCCGTCATTTGAGTCGTGACAAAGCACTAGTGCTGCGTCACGGCTGAAGTGAGGGTTCGGTCAAACAGAGACGCGACCGTAAGGGAGCGTTTCTTCCGGTCAATCAAGACTGTCGCGTGTTCGCGGGCTCGCGCCCGCGGCTCTGACTACCCGTCATTTGATGCGTGACGCAGCACTAGAGCGGGCTCTACTCAAACTCAGCTTCGCATCCGGTGCACACTTGGCACATGTTTATGCGCTTGGGCTACACCTGAACTGCACATGTCTACCCGCTTCGTGCTCCTGCAAGTTTTGCGGTTGTACTTGCTCACGAAGACTCGGCTGGGGCGCCATACGTTGACGCCGAGTTGATCACCGAACAGCCTACGTCGCATTGTTTTCGCTCTTGCGAAGGTTGGTACGCGTCGTGCAGTTGTTCAGTCACTGTGGAGCTTGGTCATCCGATCGCCATGCAGGTGACACCGGCGTCTTGTCTGCAGTTTCGTGTACCCGACGCGCGTGCCGCGCCACACTGCCAGGCGATCGCGTAGATGCACCGAGGTCCGCACGGCAGATCCGGCTTGTATCGCGAAAGGCGAAGCGCTGTGAGATCGAGCAACCAGCATCTTGCTCCGGCAATTGTCGTCGCGGTTTGCGCGCTCGCGACACAGTCAGCGCCAGCCCAAGACCCACAGGTCAGCGCGTGCATAGTTTGCCACACGCGGTCTCCAGCCGCAGCGGACGAGGGTCCCCTCCCGCAGATTCTCGCTGGGTCAGTGCATAAAGATCTGGAATGTACAGACTGCCACGAGTCCGTGTCACTCGAAGACCTCGATGAGAATTCTCCCACCCCCCACGGAGATTCGCCGACGCACGTGGACTGTGGCGCATGCCATGAGGACGAAGCCGACGTGTACGTCAAACATGGGCGCCTCAGCGTCGAATCCGACCCGCAAGCACCAACGTGTTCGCAGTGCCACGGCGCCCATCGAATCCTCGCACCGGAGCATGAACAATCGCTCGTGAATCCGAGCAATCTGGACGTAACATGTAATCGATGCCATACGAATGTGGACCTGATCAAGGACAATCCGTACCTCAGGGACGAGCCGACCAAGCTCTATACCGGAAGCGTCCACGGCAGCGGCGTAGCGAACGGTCGCGGCGTAGCTGCGACCTGCGCCGACTGCCACTCCGCGAACGATGAGGATGGCAACCCGACGGTCCATCGCATTCTGAGCGCTACGGATCCGGAGTCGAGCGTTTATCACTTCAATGTACCCGCGACGTGCGGTCGATGTCATCCGGAAGCCATGGCCGAATACCTTGAAGGAATCCATGGGCAATTGGCGCAACGTGGGCAAACAGATGCGCCGGTTTGTACGCGCTGTCATGGTGAACACAGAATCCTACGCGTATCCGATCTGCGCTCGCCGGTAAGTGCGGCGCGACTTGCCGAAGCGACGTGCTCTCCCTGCCACGAATCGGTCGCGCTCAACGAGCGGTACGGCATACCGGCTGGCCGGATGAAGTCCTACGTCGATTCGTATCACGGACATAAGCGCAAGGGGCAGGACGTCCACGTGGCGAACTGCGCCTCGTGCCACGGCGGGCATCGCATTCTGCCGCACACGGACACACGATCGCCAATTCATCCGGATAATCTACAGGCCACCTGCGGAGCGTGCCATCCGGGCATCACGCCGGAACTTGCGCAGTCGCCCATACATAGCAATGCAGAGACTGAAGAATACTGGACTGGTCTGGTTGCCTCGCTATATGTATGGCTCATTGTTGCGACGATCGGTCTGATGTTCGTACACAACAGCGCCCATTGGCTGCGATACGTGAGGAGGCGATCGAAAGCGAATCACATCGTGCGGCTCAACGTCAACGAGGTGGCCCAGCACTGGTTGCTCATGCTCTCCTTCACGGTTCTGGCGATCAGCGGTTTCTCGCTTCGCTTTTCGGACGCATGGTGGGTTCAATTGCTGTTCGGATGGGGTGGTGGCGCCGGTTTCGTGTTTCGAGGGCCAATCCACCGGGTGGCGGCGCTTCTGTTTGTAGCCTGGGCTTTCTGGCACGCGTACTACCTCTGTACGCGCCGAGGGAGACTGTGGTTACGCGACATGATCGTGACACGGCGTGATCTCGCTGACATCAAGAACAACGTCCTGTTCTTCCTGGGATTCCGGGCAACGCAACCGCGCTTCGGCAGGTTCAGCTATATGGAGAAAAGCGAATACTGGGCGCTGATGTGGGGCGCCTTAATCATGACCGGGACCGGCATGTTCCTTTGGTTCGACAACTACGTCGTTGAACATTGGCACGTCAAGAAGACGTTGCTGGATGTCCTGCACGTCATTCACTACTACGAGGCTTGGCTAGCGACGCTCGCCATTCTCGTGTGGCACTTGTACGCAACGGTGATCAACCCGCAAGTCTATCCGATGAATCCCGCTTGGTGGTCGGGGAAGATGCCACGTGATATGTACGACGAGGAGCATCCAGAGGCGTCGCTGCCCGGGAACCCCGTCCCCGGCAACCGAACGAGCCACGCGGCCGACGCGAGGGAGATGCGAAACGAGAAAACCGAGCGGGATCAATGACGAGGCGTGTGCAACGCATAGCCAGTCGAATGCGAGACACAGTCGTTCGATCGTAGCAACACCCGGTCATAGCCATCCCGCGAAATCGGACCAGCCTCCTCGCCGCTACAGCTGGCCGGTAGCCCCATTATTCGCCGGTACCCTGAAAAGTAAGCAGTATTGCCGTGAGATCAAGCGAATTGGTATGACAATTGCTCAGCGCTATACGGCGAACCGACGCCCGGTGCGATCCGAAGCGGTGACGGAACATCCGGTCGTTTACGTTTTTTTGAGGTGATATCGTGCCCAACGAAGTGGATGCGGATACGGGGCCTTCCGGCCGCGTCGAGGATGACGATTTCGTGGATGAACAACGGTCAACGGATCCGTCATCCAGTAGGGATGGCGACCACAGCGACGTCATCCCGGTCCCGAGGCCCCCTGATTCAGGTCAACTCATCGACGGCGACACACCCGTAGAGCGATCACTCGGTCCCACTCAGTTGTTGGCGCCGGTCGTTCAACATCAAGCGTCTGTTCGATCGCGTCGACCGCTTTGGAACAATACCGTCACGATCATAGCGCTATTCGTCACGCAGATCACAGTAGCCTTGCTGCTGACGTTTTGGCTGTTTACGCTAGTAACACCAACGACCAATCCCTACGTCGACATTGTAGGCTATCTCATTCTCCCCGGCGTCTTGGTCATTGGCGCAGCGTTCATTCCCCTCGGTATTCTCTTTAAGAGTTGGCGGCTGCGTCGGCGCGATCCCTCCCTGCAACTGGCGTTCCGGTTCCCGAGGATCGACTTAAACGACCCCGCCCAACGACGGATAGCGAAATACTTCCTCCTCGGGACCTTCGCACTGCTACCGATCGTCGGCGTGACGAGTTACCACGGTTACCACTATACGGATTCCACGCAGTTCTGCGCGACCGCGTGCCACGCCGTAATGAATCCACAAGCCACAACGTACGAGTTCTCCGCCCACGCGCGGGTCACGTGCGCCGAATGCCACATCGGTTCTGGCGCAAGCTGGTTCGTTCGATCGAAGCTCTCCGGCACGCGCCAGGTTCTGGCGATGTGGAACGACAGCTTCTCGAGACCGATAGCGCCGGCCATTAGACATCTCCGTCCAGCGCGCGATACGTGCGAGCGATGTCACTGGCCGAAGAAATTCTTTGGTTCACAGCTTCGCCAACTCGTCCACTTCAAGTCGGATGAACACAACACGAAGTATGAACTCGATATGCTTCTTAACACGGGCGGCGGCGACGAATCGATCGGGCGGGCTGAGGGGATTCATATGCACATGGCGCTGGCCGGGCAAATCGAATACGTCGCGACCGACGACGAACTCCAGGACATAAGCTGGGTCCGCATGACGGACAAAGCGGGACGACAATCGATCTACCGATCCGACGGCCGACCGAATTCTGATCCGCGACCGGATGGCGACATTCGCCAACTCGACTGTATGGATTGCCACAACCGCCCGGCGCACAAATTTCGATCGCCGCAGGAAGCGGTCGACCTTTACCTGGAGACCGGACGCATCGACACGCAACTCCCCTTCATCAAGCGCCAGGCGGTGGCGGTGCTCACAGAATCCTACCCGGACGTGGATACCGCCGAGGCGCGCATCGGAGCGTCGCTGACCGAGTATTACCAAGAAAACTATCCTGAACTCATCGAATCGAACAAGGCGTCCGTACATGGCGCTATCGACGGAGTACGCGACATCTATCGCAGGTACTTCTTCCCTGACATGAAAGTGAATTGGCAGACCTATCCCGACAACATTGGGCACCTGTACTCATCGGGCTGTTTTCGATGCCACGACGGTAAGCACGTGAACCAGCGCAACGAGCGAATCAGCCATGAATGCAGCACCTGCCACACTTTCCTGAATCCCCTGAAGAACGGAGGAAAGATCGGCGTAATCCAGCAAGGCGAGTTCGTTCACCCCTATGAACTTCAGGGTGGCCACGCAACCTTACGATGTGACCAGTGCCACACCGGCGGCGCTGCACCGATACCGACATGCACAGGCTGCCACGAGCAGACCGCCGCGTTTCGCTCAGGCACGCTCAGGGACTTCAATCCCTTCGGTATTCGCGCCGATGTCATGGCCGAGAGCGTCGATTGCGAATCTTGTCACGACCTCGATGAACCGGCCACACTCGCTTCTGTGGATGCGATGTGCATGGATTGCCACGAAGACAGCGAAGAAGCGTTCGAGGGCATGCTGTCCAAGTGGGACGCGGAAGTTCAACGCCGACTTGCCCTCGCCGACGCGGTCGCGGATGACGCCGGCCGGAAGACACTCGCAACGCTTCGCCGCGTCGGACCGCTTCACAACGTCGAAGCCACGCGAGCAATTCTGGACAGAATTATCAACCCCCCACCGCCAACACCGAAACCAATCCCCGAGGCGGACCCGGTGAACTGAATACTCAGACGATCGTCAGGCGTACCGTGGCGGCAGCGGCGGCCCGTCCGAATCATTCGGGTTTGTGGTCAACCTACGCTCCGAAATCCCCTTCCCCCGCCAGAGCTACCGGAAGCACCACGGAAAATACGTCGCGCCGGACCTCGCGAACTTCGCAAACCGGCTAGGCTCCTCGCGATCACCGTGCTACCATGGGCGTTCGATTTCGTTACTACATACACCGAGCAAACATGTGCTGAAAATAGGCTCCATCGAATTGGACGTACCCTTCGTTCAAGCTGCCCTGAGCGGCTATAGCGATCTGCCGATGCGGCGACTCGCCCGGGCGTACGGCGCTCCGTACACACTGAACGAAGTCATGCTCGACCGACTCGTCCTTGAACCGGGCCGTCACCAACGATCCATCCTCACCGTATACGACGACGATCACCCGGTCGCTGGCCAACTCATGGGCGCCAACCCCGACCAATTCGCACCCGCTGCCGTCGCTATGGCGGACGCCGGTTATGATGTGATCGACATCAACTTCGGCTGCCCGGTCAAGAAGGTGCTTGGGCGATGTCGCGGCGGCTTCCATCTATCGCAACCGGACGTCGCCCTCGACATCATCGCCCGCGTCATTGACGCCGTTGGTCCGTATCGACCGGTCACGGTAAAGATGCGGCGCGGCATGGAAGACACCGCCAAGTCCGAAGCGGATTTCTTTACTATCCTTGACGGCGCGATGGCGTTGGGTGTGGCTGCCGTAACCGTTCACGGACGCACGGTCCGCCAGCGCTACGTCGGGCCTAGTCAATGGTCGTTTCTGGAAAGGGTGAAACGGCACGTCGGCGAGCGCATCATACTTGGCAGTGGCGACCTGTTCAGCGCGGACGCATGCGTGCGTATGATCAAAGAAACCGGCGTCGATGGCGTCACGATCGCCCGAGGGTGCATCGGCAATCCATGGATATTCGAAGAGTGTCGAGCCCTTTGGAACGGGTCGGAACTACCGCCGCCGCCGTCCATCGAACGTCAGCGCGACGCGGTTGTCGCACATTGGAAAGAAATCAGAGCGTATTATGGCGACACGCTCGGCGCGCGGATGATTCGCAAGTTCGGCATCAAGTATTCAGAGCACCACCCGATGGCAAGGCAAGTTCGCAACGCCTTCGTCGCCATGAAGGGGTCCGACGCTATCGAGCAGGTCATTGACACGTGGTACAACCCCGCGACCGATTGGCCACCAGTCGTGCGCCGCGAAGGACACGGTGATTTAGTAGCCGCCGGCGCCACAAGCGAGTGAAACGTCAGAATGTCGAAAAATCGAAGTGTCGGGACTTCGAACAGCTAGTGCTTTGTCACGCGCCGAATTAGGGGCCTACCGAGCCGCGACCGTGAGGGAGTGGAAGTTTGGGAACCGGCCCGGACAGCTTGAAAACACTCCCTTACGGTCGCGGCTCGGATCGGACGAACCCGTCACCTCGGGCGTGACAGAGCACTAGAAGCTCGAAACGCCGACTCAGCCGATGCAAGGACTTGGCCCGTGGGCTTGACCGCCTTTTCGGAACGCCCCATGCGCGTCGGCACATTGAGATTGCAACGTCTCATTGTCTTGATTTCTTGATTTTTCGACGTTTCGATTTTTCGACGTTTGGACTGTCGGCGTTTCGCATCTTTCGGAGACCGCAAATCGGTTCGCTATTCCTCGAACATCTCTGGCGGCTCTTGGCCCTTCTCGCTGTGGTTGAGTATGTGCTACTTGTGATGTGGTCACGCCGCCGCACGAAGTCGTCGGCGCGAGCGGTATGGATCGGTGTGCTTGGCATGGCGGCGCTGGCGTACCTCAATGTCTCGGTCGATACACCGCGCGAAAAAATCATCGGCGTTTGCCACACGCTCGCGGCGCTGGTCGATGGTGGTCAGGTCGACCGTCTAGCCCCCCACTTATCGACGGACTTCAAAACGCAAAAGCTCGATCGAACCGCGTTCGTGGAACGTGTCGAGCAAGCGCTCACGCGTCGACGGATCGACAACCTCAGCCTGCGTGGATTCGACGTCGTGCAGGACGGACCGATCAAAGCCACAGTCGTGTTCAACGCCGCGTGCGGAGTTCGTACGTCGGACCAAATGTTCGATCGGCTGCTGTCGCGTTGGCGACTCACGTTTCGCCTACAGGGTGACCGGTGGCGCGTCAGTAAGATCGAAGTCATCCCGACGCCCTTCTCCCCGCTACGCGATCTTTCGCAATGGCTACCGTGACGGTCGTTTCTGGCACAACCAATTGGCGCCGTCTTCCGGTTCAAAGCGTGTGTTGCCGAGTTCCGATTTGAACTGTGCGGCACCGGCTTCCGGTTTGAAGGGTGTGGTTCCAGCTTCCAACCGGTGATCCTATCAGCACGCCGCTGGGTGGCCCATGGCTTCAGCCGTGGGGGAGTCGAATCCGGACCCAGATTCGACTCCCCCACCTCTAAAGAGATGGGCCACCTCGGGTAGTCGAAACTCCTCAACGCCGCGGGGACACGGCGCAGATACTTGGCACCGTATTCCGACCAGTGATCCCGTCGTCATGCGGCGATAGGTACCGACGCTCACGGCGCCCTGCCTGCCACGCCCTGTCACTTTGACACAAACGCCCGAAGACACCGGCGCGGAACCCCTTGTTTTGTAGCAAGAACAAGGTTTGTGTCCGATCTTCTCCGCGCAATCTCTGGCACGCGATTTGTACTTGTCTCCTACAGTGCGTGTCGCACCCAACTCGGTCGACACGAAAGAGTCGTACATTGTTTCGTGGTATTACATCAAGATGAAAGGAGACAACCATGTTGGCAAGATTGTTCAATACGGGGTATCCAGTGCAGCGCGTTCGCGGTGATCTCGACAATTTCTTCGATGGGTTCTTTCCGCGCGTGTTGCCGACGGATGGCGTGACGAATTCGCGTGCGGTCCCAGCCGTCAACCTTTGGGAGGACGACGACAACGTCTACGCGGAGGTGGAGCTACCCGGCCTGAAGATGGAAGACATCGAGGTTCATGTCTTGGGCAACGAACTCAGCATCAAAGGGCAGCGTCAAGAGATCGAAGAGCAAGGGGACGGCGTGTCGTTCTACCGACGTGAGCGCGTCGGCGGTTCGTTCAGCCGAGCCTTCCGACTGCCCGTCGACATCGACGGCGCCCGCGTCGAAGCCCACCTCGCAGACGGCGTGCTGACCGTCAAACTCCCCAAGGTGGCAGAAGCGAAACCGCACAAGATTGAGGTCAATGTTCAGAAGACGTAACCAACAACGAACGACCCGGACGGCGCCACCATAGGCGCCGGTCCGGGTTGTCGTGTACCGAAATGGCCAGACAAGTATGGTGCGTCCGGGACGTATCCTACGCTGCAATTAGGCCTTGTCGGGGCGATGACCCGCACTGTGTCGATCAGTTTCGATCCCTGAGGCTTCGCATCGAAACTGATAGAGCGACCTGACCAACGGGTGCTCGCTTGAGTCATTAAACTCTGCAAGACGACGTTTCCCAAAACGTCGATCAAGTGTGGCGAAGGCACGGATGATGGGATTTGCGGATTTGATCGCTTCGCCGATTGACAGCCCCAGCGAGTCAAACAGTGCACGATTCACGTCCTCCAAGCGGAAGTGTCCCCGGCGATTCACGATCTTCTCAGCTTCCCAATATGCTCGGCCTCTCGCCTCACGCTGGTCAGGATTATCGAAGTCCGCAGCTCCGTATTCCCGGACCTTTCGGCGGGTTTCCTGTTCCAACTCAACAAAGTAGGTGCACGTTCCCATGGTCGAAACACGTTGCTTGTCGATGGTGATCCACGCTTCGCCCTCCGCATCGTGGGATTTTCGATACCGAGTGTTCCAAACCTCAACTCGGCCAACGACTGAGTCGGCAAAGTTCGCCTCAATCCGTTTCTTCAGTTGACTCCACTTCATCTCTTCTTCGTCCAAACGACTCCTGGCTTGATCCAGAGCCTCCTAGACCGTGCCATCGACCCAGCGTCTCTCAAGTTCATAGATGGGATGAGGGCACGTTGCTCCCCGGCCAGGAAAACATGGGCGCCATAACCAAGATCAAGAAGACTCGATTCCCCGGCATCGTTGCTATTCCTCTCCGTCGCCTCCAACCCTCACCCCCGGTGAGCAGCGCTTTGGCGTGCCGCTTTCCGGTGCCACACGTTGGCACAATTGGACCGATCTACGCGCGCTTTGCGGTGCGCCGCGCCGGACGTCGTAGCTTGACCTTCATATCTCGACGTGTGCTCTTCTGTTTTTCGAGTACCTTGATCGCCTTCTTGATGTCCGGAACCTTAACCACCGCCGTCGTCTTGCCGCCGCGCGTGCCCGTGGTGCAATACATATAGCCAATGTGAATGTGCGCGTCGGCGAGTCGCTCGCACATGTCGGCCGCGGCGCCGGGGCGGTTGGCCAGCGTCACGGCCAGCACATCCGTCTCCGTGATGGGTACGTTCAGCTTGGCCAAGACCGGTCGTGCGGCCGCAGGGTCGTTGACCATCAGCCGCAAGACGCCGTGCTCCACGGAATCCATCATGGTAATGCCCGTGACGTTAACCTTCGCCTTGGCCAGCTCGCGGTAGATTTGCGAGAGCACGCCGGGCTTGTTCACCAGAAAAATCGAGAACTGCGTAATTTTTTCCATCATGGATGCAGACTCCGTTCAAACGTTCCATCGTAACCTATGGCCATCAGCATGGGTCGTGCGCCTGCGCGTCGATCCGCGCGGCCCTCAATGCCGACGCCATTAAGAATTGTGCGCCCGCCGCACTCAACGATGGGAAGTATAGTGGGAAAGCACGGTGTGGCCACTCCAAATCCCGAAGCGGGCCACCGGAGCGAGCGTCTACACCGATAGCGCTTCGGTGAGGAAGTGTCGAAGCAATCTCAGGGCGTGTCTTGGAAGTCTCTTTCGGAGCCGCGTCCGTAAGGAAGCGGCCGGTCTCAAGTGCGAAGACCGCTCCCTTACAGTCGCGGCTCGGTTCGGAGCAACAGCTCGGTTCGGAACAACAGCTCGGTTCGGAGCAACGGGTCGGTCCGAGGCGACCCTTGGTCGGCCCCCTCGTAGCGGAAAGGCTCTCAGGCCAAATACGTGCAGTCACCTGAATAATACCGGCGCCCGGATCGGTGTCAGCGCCGCTTGCCCGCGTGATTGGCGATGGATAATGAGATCAGTCCGAGCAGTGTCATGAGCAGTGTGCCCATCATCGCCGCGCCGCAAAATGCCGGGGCACCCGCCCCGCCTGTGGGGTCGTCAACCGTGGGGGAACCGACATCGCCCGCACCGTCCCCGTCACCTACGGGCGGATCGTTCGAACTCCCGTTACCACCGATGTCGTCGACGGGCGGGTCGTTCGAACCTCCGTTACCATCCCCATTATCGATCGGCGGATCGCCGGGCGGGTTCACATCGTCACCCGTCGGCGGATCGTCGACACTGGGAGGAATTGGATCATCTCCACCCATCGCGCCGCCGTCACCACCGGGGTCGACCACACCGTCCGTTCCGTCACCACCGGTCGAACCGCCGCCGTCCACCGGTGGTTCGGTCTGAACGGAGAAATCGAGCGTGCCCCCGATCAGATTCCCCGCACTCAACCAGAACATCTTGAGCGATTCAAACCCCGAATCGATCCGAGCCTGCGTCACTTGCCCAATTCCGGTTCCGCCCACCACGTTCAGCGTTCCCGCGTCGGTCACGATCACATCGACTGTCGCAACCCGACGCGGCACATTCGTGAGCGTCAGAAGCGTCACGCAGTTCTGGCAAACGGAAGCGGGGCAGGTCAAACAAAGAGTCAATGCGGCCGGTACCGGTAAGGTCGGCGTACGAAACTCGTAGACGTCGAGGTCGGTGGACCACGCGAAAGACACCACGCCAATCGTGGCCGACGTGCTTGTGAAATCGAATTGCACCTGGAAGATGTCGCTCAACGGATCGTCCACCCCGTCGACGGAGAGAAGGATGTCAACCGATAGTCGCTCGCCCGGCGCCACCGGACCGGTGACCTCCTCGCCGGTTTCATCGCGCGGGGTGAGCGTAACAATCATATCAGCCGAGGACGGCGAACCGGCGAAAGCCAGCACCAACGCCGCCCCGACTCCGAGCGTGACATACCAAGGTTTTCGCATCATCATTCCTACTATAGGACGGTTGTTTCCGGAGAACCAATCTCGATCGCTGCGGCTGTGGCGTGCGAGGGGTGGGAGTGTTCACAATTCGTCGACGAAAACTCCGCTGCGAAGCCGTAGTACCCGGCCAGACCGATCTTCAAGGTAGACCGGCGTGACGACGATATCCAGGGTGTTATCAATGTCATGGACCCACGCATTTCTTGACCGCCTAGTCCGAGGGGCGAATCCGGATGGATCTTGGGGTTATCGCCCCCACACGACCGGCTGTTCCGAACCGACCGCGCTCGCGTCGTTGGCGTTGGCCGTCCACCCCGCCGCACAATCCTCGGACGCTTTGACTGTCGCATCAAGAGCCGGTCTGAACTGGCTGACCGATCTACAGAAACACGACGGTAGCGTCCCGGTCGCACATGGTCTGCCGTCGCCGCATTGGCCGACGGCGATGGCCGTGCTCGCGTGGGCGGGTTGCGATGACGCAGATTCGCTGACCAAGAACGAAGCTTGCACCGCCGCCGTTCGCTGGCTCCTGAATACCCGAGGCCTCGCAATTGAACACGATGCCCACACATTCGGTCACGACACCACACTTCAAGGCTGGCCTTGGGTGGCGGATACACATTCTTGGGCCGAACCGACCGCGATGGCGATCGCCGCCCTGAAGAAAATGGGACACTCCGACCACCCGCGTGTTCGCGAAGGGTGTCGGTTGCTGCTCGACCGCTGTCTGCCAAACGGAGGCTGGAACTACGGCAACACGCGCGTCCTCGCCAACACGCTGCGGCCATTTCCAGCCACAACCGGAATAGTTCTGGCAGCCCTGGCTGGTGAACCCGAGACCGACAAGACCGCCCTTCGATCGCGCGTCGACGCCTCGGTCGCCTATCTCACCGACGCACTCAAACGGGTCCGCGCACCGCTGAGCCTTGCTTGGGGCTTGATCGGTCTGGGGACGTGGGACGCACGACCACCGGAATCCCACGACTGGCTTGCCGAGTGCGCCGAACGATCACGCGACGAACCGGGCGAGGTTGCCCATGACGCGCTGCTACTCCTGGCCGACGCGCGGTGGCGTCCCGCTGGGAAGTGCATAGGAGTAAGCGCCGATGGCTGATCAACAGCGGCCGGGAAAATCGTTAGATGGCGGCGTGAAAATATCACGGCGCGAGGTGCTCGGCGCGGGCGGCGCACTCTTGCTCGGCGGCGGACTGGCCGGGGCGTTTCGCCATCGCGCTCGTAGCGAGCGAGGTCTGAAAGCTGACGTGTTCATCGGCCGAGCCGTGAGCTATGAATCCGATCTTCCGGGGTTGATCCAATCCGGACTCGCCGAGCTCGGTTTCGATCGCCCCACCGTTCGCGGTCGAAGAATAGTGCTCAAACCGAACCTCGTCGAAACGGCTTTGGAGTCGCCGCACATCAACACCCACCCCGCCGTCGTTGTGGCTGCGGCTGAGGTGTTCCGCCGTTGGGATGCGAAGCAGGTTCTAATCGCCGAGGGACAGGGTCACCGACGCGACAGCCAACTCGTGCTGGACGAATCGGGCATGGGTACCGCACTTGCCGAGGCGGGGCTATCGTTCGTCGACCTCAACCACGACGAGGTCAAACCGATCGCCAACACCGGCGGATTCACGTCGATGGAAAAGCTGTATCTTCCCCGAGCGCTGCTCGAAGCCGACCTGATCGTCTCGATGCCTAAGCTTAAGACCCACCATTGGGCCGGCGTGACCTGCGCCATGAAGAACCTGTTCGGTGTCATGCCGGGCATCGTCTACGGCTGGCCGAAAAATGTGCTGCATCGCGAAGGCATCGCTCAGTCAATTCTCGATATCAACACCACGGTCCAACCCTCGCTGGCGATCGTCGACGGAATCGTCGGCATGGAGGGCGACGGGCCGATCATGGGTGCGGCGAAGCAAGTGGGTTGCCTGATCATGGGTCGCAATCTTCCGGCCGTCGACGCCAGCGCGACGCGCGTCATGCAACTCAACCCCTACGGCATCGCCTACCTCAAGCACGCATCAGGCCTGCTCGGGCCGATCCACGAATGGAACATCACGCAGCGCGGCGAGTCCATCGCGTCCGTGGCGTCGAAGTTCGACATTCTCGACGAGCCGCACCTGCGCGCTGTCGCCACGGTATAGAGCACTGTCTACCTAGTTCCGTTCCCAAGAAGGTTGTTGCATTTTCCGCGTGCCATGCTCAAGCCGAAGGCGCGTCGGGTGGCGCATGGCTTTAGCCGTGCGGGGGTCGAATCCAGCGTCGATTCGAGTCCCCCACCTCTAAAGAGATGGGCCACCCGTCCGAATCGGTGACGGGTTCGTCCTATCCGAGCCGATCTGAACTGAGCCGCGACCGTGAGGGAGTGTTTTCGAGCAGCCACGACCGGATTGCAGACCTCCGCTTCCTTACGGGCGCGGCTCGGCAAGCACGTCATTCGGTGGTTGACCGAGCGATAGAAAGATGTGCTGTTACCGAAGCGTTGTCCCCACGAACCAACCAACTATAATGCCGGCGCGGTACGATCCCTACGATCGGGTCCGACAACTCGGAGCTACGCATGAACACCAACGGTGAATCGACAGGTCAGACCGGCTGCTGCGACGGAATGGGGTTGCAGCACATTGGTGGCACACTCGCGCTTGCCCTTCAACCGGCGCGGCTGACCATCGCCCTGATTGCGATCATGATGACGTGGGTACTGGGCGGTACGCTCGATTTCGCATGGTCGTTGCGCGGCGGCGTCGACGAGGCCTCGGTCTCGCGGTTCGTCGCGGCCCAGCAAACGCACCAACCCTATACGAGCGAAGACGGGGACGCGGGGATTTTCGAGGTATGGCGAGCGCACGAACTTGAGAGCATCGTCGGGGTTCTGGTCAGTTCCGTCGAGTGGGTCGTTCCCGGTGACACGCTGTTTCGCGGCACCGCCGTGGGCAACTTCGTCGCTACGCACGCCCACGTGAGCCCGGCGCGCTATGGAATGAACGCGTTTATGGGTGTCGCGTGGCTTGTTCACGAGCATCTGCTGTACTTCATCCTGTTCGGCGCCGGCAGTCTCATTATTTGGGCGTGGGCGGGCGGCGCCATCTGTCGATCGGCAGCACTGCAGTTCTCGCTGAACGAGCGGTTGACGGCCAAGCAAGCGTTTGCATTCAGCCAGAGCAAATTGCTCAGCGGGTTCGTCCTCGCCCCCTGCATTCCCCTGATCTTCATCGCCATAACCGCCCTGCTCATGGTCGTTGGCGGCATGCTCCTTCGCGTTCCGATCTTCGGCGATCTGCTCGGCGGGCTGGCGTTCGGCATGACCCTTCTCGGCGGTCTGACCATCACCCTACTTCTGATCGGGCTCATCGCCGGCGGCAGTTTGTTCTGGCCGACGATTGCGGCCGAGGGGTCCGACGGGTTCGACGCCTTCTCTCGTGGGTTGTCGTACGTTTTTACCAAGCCGTGGCGTAGCGCGCTGTATAGCGCGTTGATGCTGCTGTTGGCCGGGTGCAGTTGGATTCTCGCCAACGTGGTCACGCTCGCGCTGTTGCGGATGACGCGAATGATCGTGGGATTTGGTTCGTCGTGGATGGGCTTGTGGCCTCGCGGCGCGGGAGACGCGGCGGGCGGAAAGCTGGAAATGCTTTGGCCGAAGTCGGGATTCGACGCGCTGTACCATTGGCCCGATTGGTCGCAACTCGCCTGGTACGAATCGGGTTCCGCATTCCTCATCTTCATGGCCATCGCGGTCGTCGTCGGTCTGCTGTGGTCGTTTCTACTCTCGTTTTACTTCTGCGGCAGCACTGTGATTTACTTCCTGCTTCGCCGCGACGTAGACGCGATCGACCTGGAAGACATATTCCTTGACGAGGAGGACTCCGCCGTGCTCGCAATGCCCTCAGCGACCGCGATGGATTTGCCCGCCCCTGCAGAAGCACCCGGACCAACGGGACCAACGCTGGGGACCGAACAACCGCCGTCCACGTAGCGGTCGACGACACACGCTCCGCGTCTTCCGCGCCGCAAGTGCGTTGTTCTGCCGCCAATCTACGACGCATAGGAATTCACGAATCCACCGCCACTCGCGGTGCATCGTTTCGAGCAATTGACCGATAACTACATTGGCAGGGGACGGGGATTCCGCGCGACGGGTGCGGCGTGTTTTGTTCGAATCCTACGACGCGGGCGCTTGGACAAACCACCAAGCAGCCCGGTGGGTCGAGTCGTGGAACGTACCGCCAACAGCTCATGAAACTTGGAACCTTTGACAACGGTTGGTGGCACAGCGCATGTACCTCAGTCGGCTACGACGCTCGTCTGCTTCCTACCGCGCATAGCGCCGGTGGCGGCGCCTACGCCCAAGACCTCCCCGCTCGCCTCGAACACGGCGTCGCGCTTTGCAAGAGTCTTCAGGACAATCCCGTTGATGTCCTTCTAGGTCACGGCGGCATGGGGCTTGCCTTCGTACCGGACCGCGCCGACGTGACGCGCTTGCAACTGGCCCACGAACTCGCCGGCACGACGCTATGCTCGCAGCTGATCGATCCATTGACCACGGTGTTCGCAAGCCTCGATTGGCCCATCGTCTGGCAGAGTCTCCAAAGCTCGACATGGATCAAGGCCATCTGGGATCGTGCCCAAGTCCATGAACTCCAGCAGTTCGGCATCCCCAGCGTCATGCACCTGCCCATGGCCGCGCCCGACCGAACCTATGACACGACGCCGCTCGACGCAGAACGCATCGCGCCGATCGTGTCGTTCGTCGGCGGACAGAACACGAGCTATTTTCACGCCAACTCGAATGTTCAATCAGGTGGGCTCTTGGCCGGGGCGCTGGTCCAGGGTCTGTCCGCCGATCTTCCGCAGGTAAGCTTCTACGAGGCCTACCACAATTTGTACGGGTTATCCCCAGCCCCCGCCGCAAGCGACACACCGGCCGAGCGTGTGCAAATGATGGTGGCGTACTTCAACGCGAAGCTCGTCTACAACGCCAGCCTTTGCCTGAAGAACCGCGACCGGTTTGCGATTTTTCTCAAGCGGAGAATGGGCGATCAGTTTCACTTGATCGGTCCGGGTTGGGATCGGGCGTATGGACTGCCGGTGTCCAACCGTTTCGCCACGACGGACGAATACCTCAACCATTTTCGAACGACGGCCATTAACCTGAACTTCGTCAACGGCAATGCGGAATCCGGACTCAACATGCGGCATTTCGAAATAACCGCCGCCGGTGGATTCATGCTCTGCTACAAGCAACCGGAATTGGCAGACCACTTCGAGATCGGCCAAGAGTGCGCCGTGTTCGAAAACGAAGCCGACCTGATCGAAAAAATCGACCACTACCTCAACCATCCCGAAGAACGCGTCGCCATGGCCCGCGCGGGGCAGCAGCGTACCTTGTCCGAACACCTATACAGCCACCGCGTGCGGGCTCTGCTCAGGCAGGCGAAACCTCAGCCGATCCCGGTCGAGTATTCAACGGGCAACGTGTGGGAAACTTTTCGACAGGTGGTTCCCCGCGCCGACGTCGTCTTGGACTGCGGCGCGAACGTAGGCCAAACGGCGAGGTCGCTGCGCAATCTCTACCCCACGGCTGAAGTCTATAGTTTCGAGCCGGTCTCCAGCGTGTTTGAGCAACTTAAAGCCACGTGCGCGGAAATCGGTGCCCACGCTATCAATCAAGCCGTTTCGGACGAACCCGGCACGGCGACGATGCACCTGACCGTTGGCGGCGAGGCCCACTCGCTACTGGGTTTTCTACCGGACAACCCGTGCGCCCGCTGGACGAAAGAAGTTGGCAGCGAAAGCGTCGCGGTCTGCACGCTGGACGGTTGGTGCGCCGAGCAAGGCATCGACACGCGTCGCGTTGACGTGATCAAACTGGATATTCAGGGTGCCGAGATGAAGGCACTCTACGGAGCGCGCAAGCTCCTCGAAACCGTGAAGCTGATCTACGTGGAGGTGTCGTTCATTCGGCTGTACGCCGGGGCGCCGCTTTTCGAAGAGATCGAGGCGTTTCTCAGCGAATGCGGATACTGTCGCCACGCCGTGTTCCCCTCGGATCAGCCACACCACTGGGGTGACGCGATCTACATCAAGCTCAAGGGACGCCCCGAAAAACTGGAAGGATGACCTGATGCTCCGACGTCCGCTACGTATCGCCACGACCGTGCAATGGGAGGTGCCATGCCGCGAGGCGGGGTTCGACGTCCATCTCCTGCCCGAAATCCCCAGCCTCGATTTCAACCGTTCGCTCCAACAGCGGCTCGCCGATGGCGCGGTGTTCCAACCGTTCTACGAAAAAAACGATATCGAACTCGTACTCGATTTCAATACGGCTGCGCTAACCCTCTCACCACACCCACAAAACGCGGGCGAGTTCGACCTGACCACAGCCGCACTGGGCATTCCCTACGTAGCGTGCTATCTCGACCCGATCACGTCGACCATGGCGCAAGTCGCGTGGCAGGATCACCTGAACGTGCTCGAAAGCCCGTCGTGGATTAAGTGGATATGGGAGGGTGCCCACGCCGATGAGGTCGGCCGATTGGGAATCCCCAACATTGTCACGCTGCCCATGGCTGCTGCAGACGAAGTGTTCGACACCTCACCGCTGCCCGAGCCGGACCCCGGTCCGGTCGCGTCGTTCATGGGTCATCCGGCCACAACCTGGTTTCAATCGAATCAATCGATCGTATCCGGCGACCTATTCGCTGGCATGACCGCCGCAGCCGTCCGCGCGGACATGCCCGACCTTCCGTTCCACAAAATCTATTTCGATCTTCACCGCTTCGGTCGTCCCCCGGAAGCCGCCGACGATCTCAAGACGCGGGCGGAACTCACGCAGATCTATTACAACCGAAAATTCGTCTACAATGCGTACCTGGCGATCAAACAGCGCGACCGATTCATTCGGTTTCTTTCCCAACACTTGGGCGATGCGTTCGAACTCATTGGCGATAATTGGGGCACCGTGTACGGCTTCAAGCACACGCCGCGAATCTGGGACATGCGCGAGCTGCACGGGCGCATGCGCCGCGTACCGATTTGCCTGAACCTGATGAAGTCCTGCCAGGAGAGCGGGCTCAACACGCGACACTTCGAAATCACCGCCAACGGCGGGTTCATGCTGACGTACCAAACGCCGGAACTATCGAGCTGTTTCGAAATCGGCAAAGAGTGCGATGTGTTCCACGATGAGGCCGAACTCCTCGACAAGATCGACCACTACATCAGCAACCCGGACGAACGACGAGCGATCGCCGCCGCCGGTCAACGGCGTACGCTCAGCGAACACCTCTATAGCCATCGCCTTCTCAAGCTGATGCGATTGCTTTGCAACGCCGGCGTCTTGCCGAAGTCGATCATGGCCGATTCACCGACCGATCAAGACGCCCCGTCGCCGACCGTCCAACCGCCCGTCGAGATCGTATCACCATGACCACGATCTCGATCGATCATTTGTTCAACGCGCAGTTTGGCGAGGACCAAATTCTGTGGCAAGTGTTTCAACGCCGCACGCGTGGTTACTTCATCGAGGTCGGGGCCTACAACGGTGTCTCACTTTCCAATACGTTCTTCCTCGAGCAAGTCGGCTGGCGTGGGTTGCTCGTTGAGCCCATACCCGAACTCGCCCAACAAGCCGCGGCTGCACGACCGAACTCTACCGTCATCAACGCCGCGTGCAGCCGGCGCGGAAGCAGCGGGACGGCGGAGTTCACGGTGACCAACAACGTACCGGTTCTGTCATTCCTAAAGGCAGACCGGGAACACATCAATCGATGCATCCGCGAAGGGGCACAGCTGCAACAGATCAACGTGCCGCTTACTTCACTGGACGAAATGCTCCTCGCGCAGCGAAAGGACGCGCAGTCGTCGAACGGGGCGTGGGTGGCGAGGAAGGGCTGGTGCATCGATCTCGTTTCGATCGATACGGAAGGCTGCGAGCTCGATGTGTTCGATGGTTTCGAACTCGATCGCTTCAAACCACGAATCCTACTGGTCGAAAACGATCGCGACTCCGGAGCGGCCATCGAGCCATACTTGAATAATCGAGGCTATCGAAAGTTCCACCGGCAGAAAATCAACGATTTCTATGCACGAACGGACGACCCAGCAGACGACCTGACGCTCGGCGATTTTGTGATTCCTGAATGACCGCCCGCAGAACACCGGGCGCGCTGAACTCGGTTTCGCGACCGATGTACATAATGGAGCCCATCTTCGAAAGTTGCAGCCGGCACCGGCCGATGGCACGCAAAATGGCACGTTCTTGACAGTCGCGAGACTTTACGCCGAGGCCGTTTCGCCCCTAGAATACCGTAGTGGCTAGTGAGTAGATGCCCCACTCCGGCACACTCAGTTGAGCCGGGGTATCCCGCGGATTGAGTATGAGAACAACCCAATGCTGTATCAACCCCCGCTACCGTCCAAGTATTCCGCATTGACCGAATCGGAACTGGTCGACGCTATCACGCAGCGCAAAGCCGCGCTCGGATCGCGACTTGTCATCCTCGGCCATCACTACCAGCGCGACGACGTCATTCAGTTCGCCGACTTTACGGGCGACAGCCTCAAGCTCGCGAAGGTCGGCGCGGAACAACAAGCGGCGGAGTTCATCGTTTTCTGCGGCGTACATTTCATGGCCGAGTCGGCGGACATCTTGACGACAGACCGCGTGCGTGTCGTCCTGCCGGACCTGGGCGCCGGGTGCACCATGGCGGACATGGCCGACATCGACCAACTCGAAGATGCATGGGACTGGTTCACCAACGAGTGCCACATCAACGTCATCCCTATTACCTACGTCAACTCGACAGCGTCCATTAAAGCCTTCTGTGGCGAACACGGCGGCGCCTGCTGCACGAGCAGCAACGCCCGCGAAATCCTCAAGTGGGCTTTCTCGCAAGGCGACAAGGTGTTGTTCCTACCCGATCAACACCTTGGGCGGAACACCGCTTATGCCATGAACGTGGCACTAGAAAGCATGGTCATCTACGATCCGCATAAGGCCAACGGTGGATTGACCACGAGCCAAGCCCGCGAAGCCTCGGTGTTGTTGTGGAAGGGTCATTGCAGCGTACACGAACTGTTCACCGCCGCCCAATGCGACGAAATTCGCCGCGACGATCCAGAGTGCAAGATCATCGTACACCCCGAATGCACCTGGGACGTCGTGCAGAAGGCGGACCTGACCGGCAGTACCGAGTTCATCATCTCAGTCATCCGCGACGCCCAACCGGGCACGAAGTGGGCCATCGGAACCGAAGTGCATCTCGTCAACCGCCTGGCCAATACCTACACCGATCGATCGATCCGACTGCTCGCCAACATGCAGTGCCTTTGCACGACGATGTACCGCATCGACATGCGCCATCTGCTGTGGACACTCGACGAACTCGTAGCCGGACACGTCGTAAACCAGATTACCGTCGACGCCGAGACCAGCCGTTTGGCGACGATCGCCCTGGAGCGCATGCTAGACCACGTGGCTCCCCCCCCGATTGCCATCAAATAGTCCGCCTCGCTGCTTTGTACGGTCGCAGATGTCCCCATACGTCCGATACACCCTTTTTCCGCGTGCTGGGTGTGTTCGATGCCGATAACTACATCCGGGTCGGTCCACGGCGTAATTGTGGCCGACGCCGATTTGGAATACTATGCGGCGCAGCATGCCCCAGTGCGATTGCTGGGCATGCGTCGATCGAACAAGCCATGACCATCACCTCTACCATACCCCGTGTCTTCACGCCCGGATGGTCCGCCGCATCGCAGACCGCCCCAGCGGAATCGACGGTGGGCACTGCGTGGACGTCCCTGCCTCGCGATATGCTCGACGGAGGAGAGCTGGTCCTTCTCGCAGTGAAGCCGTCGATATGGCGTCCGCTGTTCGACTCGCTGCCGTGGCTCCTGACCTGCATCGTACTACTTGCCGGCGTGTCGCGTCTCAGCATTCCGCTTTGGGGTATTGCCCCCGGAACAGCCATGGAAGCGATCGTTATCTTCGCACTAGCTCGCCTTGCGATCGCACTGCTGCATTGGGTACCGGCGTGGTACGTGCTCACCAATCGCCGCGTGTTATTTGTACGCGGCGTACGCAGACCCCGAATATCTTCGATGCTTCTCAACGACATTCGCAATACGTACTTGCACACCGCCATCACGGAACATCTCACCGGAATCGGCACCCTGACGTTGGTGTCCAAGCTCGACGATCAGCCGATGCAGGTATGGCGGTCTATCCCCAATCCTGAGGACGTTCACGCCAAGATTCGCCGGGCCATCGAAGACGCCATCGATCAACACGACTCACTCGCCTGACTGTCCACATACAACTCGATTTCGGTCCGCGAGTTGTCAACACACGCCGTACGGCCCAATCGCTCTCGATCAGCGTTATCGAACCATTCAACGACCGCTCCGAAGTAATCGGACCGTGCATCCGCAACGGCAGGCCCAAGGTCGATTCGCAACGCGTCGATACACCGATAGCAGGGCTGTCCACTCTCCGGTCCAAGTATTGTCCGGAATTTCAATCGGGAAAAATGATGACTACGCTCAATGCTACATCGTTCAGTTCCGACATCGCGAACATTCTTATGCTGGCTGGATCCGGTCCGGTTCCGCTGACTTGGAGTTCGCGACCGAATAAGTCGGGCAAGGAAATACTCGAACGCAACGAATCCGACACGGACCTTCTCGTTTGCGAATCCGTTGCGGACGAATCGCATAGTGCAGCCGTGCGAGCGTTGCTGTACTTGTGGATCGGTTGGCCTGCAGAAGCGAGCATGTATGCCCAAGCCGCCCACGACCCCGAGCGCGTATACATCGAAGCCATCCGAACACGGCAAGCCGGCGACATCGACGTATCGAAAGAACTGTTCAGTGAAATGGGGATGCACCCGGTCTTTGAACCGCTTGCAGGCTATGCGATTCAAACGATTGGATCCAATTCGGATCGGTCGTTGGACCGATTCAAGAACATCGTCAAATTAGGTGAGATGTGGGAAGCGCATGCCTACGCGGACCTCTTTGAACAAGCACGGCTTGGCAAACTGAACCACCCCGTTGAGCTCATTGTTCGTTCGTTGCAACGCCGCGAATTTGAACTGCTGTTTGTTCGATGCTACGAAGGCGCGATAGGTGAATCGATTGACGCATTCGAGGCCCCGCAGTCAGATTCAGCGCGACCGATCAAACGGGCGCCCGCGAAACGCCCAACCAAACGCCCGACCAAACCCGTCCCCTCGGCCAAACCCAAGACGGACGCAGCCCCGACCGCAAAGAAACGACTTGGCCCATTGCAACACGACGGTCCACGCGTCGGCGCCCACTGTCCGACATGCATGAAAGTGACCATCCTCCCGGAATCACGTCGAGGAACAAAGCACGAATGCGAACAGTGCCAGACCGTATTCTTGATCCCCAACAAGGCACAACCAAGCGTCTCTTCGTAGCTTGCTCTACGCAGGCTGTTGAAAAAGTGTGGCACCGGCTTCCAGCCGGTGATCCATTAGGGATTTCCGCTTCTTGATCGGCTGGGTGGCCAATGGTTTCAGCCGTGGGGCAGTCGAATCGGCGCCAGATTCGGCTCCCCGACCTCTGAAGAGATGGGCCACCCGGCCGATTCACTCCCCCAACCAAACATTGATCGTTGGTGACCCGGTCGCAACCGGCTGAACAAACAGCGCCATGAGAACATCTGACACTTCGACAAACGCTATCGCGACCCTACTAGACTTTCGACTACGCTCGGATCGGCCAAGGTGCTTGTGTCGCCGAGGTCGGACGTTTCGCCGGCCGCGATCTTTCTGAGAATGCGCCGCATGATTTTTCCCGAACGTGTCTTCGGCAGCGACGGCGCCCAGTGGATAACATCGGGCGCGGCAATCGCACCAATCTCCTTCCGAACATGCCCTCTCAATTCCTTCTTGAGATCGTCATCGTACGTCGCGCCGGTCTTCAAGGTGACGTACGCGTAGATGCCCTGCCCCTTAATCTCATGGGGGAACCCCACCACCGCCGCCTCGGTGACCGCACGGTGTGAGACGAGCGCACTTTCCACCTCAGCCGTTCCCATCCGATGGCCCGAAACGTTGATCACGTCGTCGATCCGCCCGGTGATCCAATAGTACCCATCCTCGTCGCGCCGACATCCGTCACCAGTGAAGTACAGTCCGCCGCAGCGCGAAAAATAGATTTCCTTGAATCGATCGTGCTGCCCATACAATGTCCGCATGATGCCAGGCCACGGCTCTTCGATGAACAACGCACCGCGACACGCACCGTCCAGATGCTTGTTCTGGTCGTCGAGAATCACCGGCTTGACGCCGAAGAACGGCAGCGTGGCCGAGCCCGGTTTCGCGGCGATGGCGCCGGGGAGCGGAGTGATCAAAATACCACCGGTCTCGGTTTGCCACCACGTGTCCACAATGGGGCAACGCTCCTTGCCGACAACCCGGTGGTACCACATCCAAGCTTCCGGATTGATCGGTTCGCCCACGGTTCCAAGCAATCGCAAGCTCGACAGATCGCGCTTGGTCACCGGGTCGTCGCCCTCGCGCATAATCGCCCGAATGGCCGTCGGGGCCGTGTAGAACTGGTTGACCTTGTACTTATCCACCACATCCCAAAACCGTCCGGCGTCGGGATAGGTCGGAATGCCCTCGAACATGATGGTGGTGGCGCCGGTGCAGAGCGGGCCATAGACGATGTAGGAATGACCGGTGACCCACCCGATGTCGGCCGTACACCAATAGACGTCTCCATCGTGGTAGTCGAACACATACTTAAATGTCGTCGCGGCGTAGACCATGTATCCGCCGGTGGTGTGCAATACGCCCTTTGGTTTTCCCGTCGAACCGGAAGTGTAAAGAATGAACAGCGGATCCTCGGCGTCCATCCACTCCGGCGTGCATTCGGGGGACGCGTCGTTCATGACGTCGTGCCACCAATGGTCGCGCCCGGTCTGCATATCGATCGGCAACCGGTCGACGCCGACGCGCTGCGTAACCACGCACGCCTTGACCGTCACCCCCCGCTTCGCGGCGATCGCCATGGCTTGATCGGCGTTCTCCTTCAGGTCGATCAACTTCGCCCCACGAAAGACGCCGTCGGTCGTGACCAGAAAATCGCTGGTGCAATCGACAATGCGATCGGCCAGCGAGTCCGGACTGAACCCGCCGAAAATGATCGAGTGGATCGCGCCGACCCGCGCACAAGCGAGCATCGCCACCGCAAGTTCCGGAACCATTGGCATGTATATGGATACGCGATCACCCTTTTCTACGCCGAACGACTTGAGCACGTTGGCGAACTTGCATACCTCCACGTGCAACTCGCGATACGTCAGGCGCGAGTCCTCGCCCGGCTCATTACCCTCCCAGATGATGGCTGTCTGATCGCCGCGCGTTTCGAGGTGTCGATCGATCGCGTTGTAGCAGATGTTGGTCTTGGCCCCCTCGTAGAAACGGATCGAAACATCGTTCGAAAAATCGAATGCCCGTACCTTGGACCATTTTTCTTTCCAATAAAACGTCTCAGCCATTTCGCCCCAAAACCCTTCCGGGTCGCTGATCGATCGGTCGTACATCTCGCGGTATTGCGACATGGAACCGACATGGGCTTTCTGCGAAAACTTCGCCGCAGGTGCGAACGACTCAGCGGCGGAAGCACCTGACGAATGGTTGGATGTGTCGGTCATGATTCGAGACTCCTCAGCGTAACGCAGTGGCCGACACTTGCGTGCGGCGAAGGCGTTCGGCGTATGGGGTTGGATTGGAAATCCCTGCCGCGTTTTTTTTCACATGCGACCACGCTCGGTTCGCGACTCATCGGCGTGACGCAGTTGCACGATCAAGGGTCGTACTGTTGATTCGTATTGTCAAGAAGACCGCCCGCGCCGGAGCGCGGGTTGAACACACGGACCCGTCGTCTGCGGATCGGCGCCGACCCGACCCTCATCGAAAACGCGAAGCACCGCATCGACCGTACGGGCGGTGGCCCCCTGGTGATCGATCACGACCTGCCGACCCCGCGATCCGCATCGTGTGCTTCCCTCTGGATCATCGAGTAGCGCAGCCACCGCCGCCGCAAGCGCATCCGCATCTTCGACCACGCGCACAGCGTCCGCTCGCTTCAGCGCCTCCACCGGGTCGCGGAAGTTGTCACTGAATGGACCGACGATGATCGGCTTGCCGAGTGCAGCCACCTCCATCGGATCGGAACCGCCAAGCGGAACAAGCGTTCGGCCAACAAATACGACGTCGGCCAGAGCGTAGAACTTTCGCAGCTCGCCCATCGTATCGCCAAGGAGCACCGTTCGACCGCCGTGCGGATCGATCCGCACCCCATCGCCGCACTCGCTTCGACGAACGCATTGGAAACCCGCTTGAGTAATCAACCGGGCCACCTCGTCGAAACGTTCCGGTTTTCGTGGAACGAGCACCATGACGGGCGCCGGACTCCGAACATCGGTTGCAGATTCGCAACCTACACCGGTCTCTCCAGCCGGTCGATCGCGAAGAAGCGACTCCAATGCGTTTAGTATCATCCGCTCTTCACCCGGCCCGGTGCTTCCGCAAACCCAAACCGGTCGCGATCGATCAATACCCATGGCCTTGGCCAACGCTTCCGACCCGTCGACTGCATCAGCCACATGGGCCGAATCCCATTTCAAGGAAGACGTCACCTCGACACGTTCCGCCGGCGTGCCCAAACCGCGGAACCGGCTGGCGATGGTTTCGTTTTGTGCTCCGACCCAGGCGAGGTTGGCAAACATCGGCTTGATGAGACCGCCGACACGGCCGAACCGACGGGCGCTGCGCTGTGTCAAGCGGCCGTTAACCACCGCAACGGGCACGCCGCGGGCCTTCGCCATGCGTATCAGGTTGTACCACACCTCGAGTTCGACCAGCAGAATCAGCGACGGGTTGACGCGGGCCAACACGCGGCCAACCATCGAACTCAGGTCGAGTGGAAACCGAAACACGTGGTCGATGCCGTAGAGTTGAACCGCACGCGCGAACCCGGTGTCGGTGGTCGTGGAGACGACGATGTCGACTTCGGGGCGTCGTGCCCTAATCTCGTCGATGAGCCTCGGCGTCGCGTTGACTTCGCCAAGTGAAACCGCATGCAACCAGATTCGCGGGCGCGTCTTATCGAAGGTAGGCACAAAACCGAACCGCTGTCGCCACCCGCGCCGGTTCTTTCCCTGCACAATCATCTGGTAGAGAAGGAGCGGCAGGTAGAGAACCGCTGCAACAGCGTAGGCAATGTTTGCGAGCCAGTGCATCGGCCGCGAATCGTACATTTGGAGTGTCGACACAGCAACACGGCGTGGCGATCGAGGGACGAGAAAGGATTCTCGTCCCAGCAGGTGACCGCTGGTGCGTGAATCCTTTCTCGCACCCATCCTCGCCCAACGCGACTACAAACGAACCGCGATTGCATTAGACTACCCACCATGTCAGCAACCGCAGAATCCCAAACAGAGCTTCCCTACCGCACGCCGGACCTTCCCGGTGTCGGCGGGGCCATCAAACGCTACGACGAAGATTTCGTGGTCGAAGAAATTCCACGATACGAAGCCAGCGGCGAGGGTACGCACATTTACTTCACGATCGAAAAACGGGGCCTGACCACTCCGGACGCCATTCGCCAGATCGCCCGCGCCCTCACCCGCAACCCCAATGACATCGGCTACGCCGGCCTCAAGGACGCCCACGGCGTCACACGCCAGCGACTCAGCATCGAGCACGAACCCGCCGAGCGCGTGGAAGCACTAGACGTGCCGCGCCTACCCATCACGTCGGTCACCCGCCATGGGAACAAGATCAAGCTCGGCCATCTCGCGGGCAACCGCTTCGCCATTAAGCTGCGCGACGCCATCGCCTCGCCAATTTCGCGGGCACAGGCAATTCTTAACGTGCTCCAATCCGGCGGCGTGCCCAACTACTTCGGACCGCAGCGGTTCGGCGTCCGTGGCGACAACGCACGCATCGGCCGCGCCGTGCTGGCCGAGGATTTCGATCTCGCGCTGGCGCTTATGCTCGGTCGTCCCGAAGCGGTCGACCATGGCCCCGTCCGTCGAGCGCGCGAACTATTCGACAAGGGCGACCTTGAGTCCGCCGCCCGCGCTTGGCCACGAGGAATGAACAACCCCGCACGTGTGTGTCGTGAACTTGTTGAACACAATGGCGACGCGCACAAAGCCTGGCGCGCCGTCGATCGATCGATGCGCCGCTTGTATCTCTCAGCCACCCAAAGCGAAATGTTCAACCTGGTGTTGAAACGTAGAATCAACGAACTCGACCGCGTGCGGCGAGGCGACGTGGCTTGGATCCACCGCAACGGGGCGTGCTTCCTCGTAGAGGATGAAACCAAGGAGCAGCCACGGTCGGCTGCGTTTGAAATATCGCCGAGCGGGCCCCTATTCGGGCGGAAAATGAAGGAAACACAGGGCGATCCGGGTCTCATCGAAACCGAAACGCTCGCATCCGTAGGGGTAGACCGCGATCGACTCAAGAAGACGACCGGCGTCAAACTCGACGGCGCCCGTCGACCGCTTCGCGTACCGCTTACGGAACTCGCCATCACGGACGGCACCGACGATCGCGGTCCGTTTCTTCAGATCGACTTCACCCTACCGCCGGGTTCATACGCCACGAGCGTTACGCGCGAGGTGTGCAAGTCGTAGACGACTCGCGACGCTGCCGAACGCTTATGAGACACGCCGCACCTACTCCGCCAAGAAGATTGAACACCAAATCCAGCATGGTGTTCGTGTACCCGCCGACGTTGGTCTTCGGTACCGTCTCCGTCGCGATGAACTCAACGATTTCGTTGATGGCTCCGATGCCCGAGCCCATGAGCACGACGAGAATCAGCAGCGTGCGCGAGCGCGCGATGTCGGTCCGGAGGTACGGTCGGAGCAGGTGATGGAAAACCAGCGTCGCCAACCCGAAACCGAACGCATGAACGACTTGGTCGTAACGAAGCACATTGTATTTCGGAATCAGTCGGATCAACTCGACATTGTAGAGCACGCCATCGCCGACTTGGACGTTGCCGCCAGCCAGATGCATCATGCCCCAAATCGTCAAACCCCACAGCACCGGCTGCTCCAGCCGAACGGTCCGCTGCTTCCATACGATCAACGCCCCCATGGCGACGATGACACCGGTGTAGAGCATGAACTCGATGTTCAACTCGCGCACCATGACCACGCCGAAGCCCAGGACATAGAGAATGTTGACGATAAGTACGACGCGCTCGCGCCGAGTGATCAGCATGGTTGGATTGTGACCCAGAATCGCCAACGTGACAACCGCGGGCACTACGCCGAATCGAATCCATGCGTTGCCGCAGTGCAACGAACCGTGTACGCTCCCCCTCCAGCATAACCAGAATCCTTGGACTGCCCAATGCACGAAGGGAACGACTCTCGATGAACACACGACGATTGCTTGGCGCCCTTACCATCCTGCTGTGTACCATGAGCGGGTGTATGCGGGCCGACCTTGTGCTGCGTAACGGAAACATCGCCACGGTCGACGAGCGTTATGGTGAAGTGCAGGCGTTGGCGGTTCGTGGCGATCGGATTCTCGCGGTCGGCACGGACGCTGAAATCGATCGGTACATCGGCTCGCAAACGAACGTGATCGACCTCGCGGGAAGACGGGCCATTCCCGGGTTCATCGAAGGGCATGGCCACTTCACCAGCCTCGGATCATCCAAGCTCAACCTAAGCCTGAACAACGTGAAGAACTGGGACGAGGTAATCGCCATGGTCGAAACGGCCGTGGCGAAAGCGAAGCCCGGCGAATGGATTCTTGGACGCGGGTGGCATCAGGAAAAGTGGGACAATACGCCGCCCGGTTCCGTCGAGGGGTTCCCTACGCACGCCGCACTCAGCGCGATTTCTCCCGATAACCCAGTCTGCCTCACGCACGCCAGCGGACACGCCTGTTTCTTCAACGCCAAGGCTATGGCACTCGCCAAAGTCGACGAGAACACCGAAGACCCGGACGGCGGCGAGATCCTGCGAGACGCAAACGGGCAACCGACCGGCGTCTTTCGAGAACGCGCAGCCAACTTGGTTCGACGTGTTCACGCCGCTCAGGCTGACAATGATCCGACCCGGCGCCGGATGAGATTGCGCCGCATCGTCGAGTTGGCTGACCAGGAGTGCCTTTTGAAAGGCATTACGAGTTTTCAGGACGCCGGATCGTCATTCGAGACCATCGACGGCCTCAAAGAGCTGGTCGAGGAAGGGGCCATTGGTACACGACTTTGGGTGATGATCCGCGACAGCAATGAAGCCCTAGCGGCCGATCTTCACAGCTACAAAATGATCGGCGTCGGCCACAACCACCTGACGGTCCGGGCGATCAAACGCTCGATCGACGGCGCACTCGGCTCGCGCGGAGCGTGGCTGCTAGAACCCTACACCGATCTTCCGAGCAGTAGCGGGCTCAACACCGCGAGTGTTGAAAGCGTAACGGAGACGGCGAGGCTCGCGATCAATCACGACTTCCAACTGTGCGTTCACGCCATCGGCGACCGGGCCAACCGCGAAGTGCTCGACATCTTCGAACAGGCGTTCGCCGACCACCCGAAGCTCCAAGATCTACGCTGGCGAATCGAGCACGCGCAACACGTCCATCGTGACGACATCCCCCGCTTCGCACAGCTCGACGTCATCGCCTCGATGCAGGCCATTCACTGCACGTCCGACGCGCCGTACGTCATCGCAAGATTGGGTCAAGACCGAGCAGAAGAAGGGGCGTACGTTTGGCAGAAGTTCATGCAGTCTGGCGCCGTCGTCACGAATGGCACCGACACCCCCGTCGAAGATGTCAGCCCCATCGCTTCATATTATGCAAGCGTGTCGCGACGCACGAAGGACGGGTCGGTCTTCTTCCCAAAGCAGCGTGTGAACCGAATGGAAGCCCTCGAACTCTACACGATCAACGGGGCCTACAGTGCGTTCGAGGAACACATCAAGGGCTCGCTAACGCCCGGCAAACTGGCTGACATCGTCGTGCTCTCCAACGACATCCTCACCTGCCCCGAAGCGGAAATCCCCGACACTAAGATAGACTACACCATCGTCGGCGGATCGATCCTCTACCGTAGCCCGTAGATCACGCAACTCGCGCACAGCACATGATCAGCCCTAGCACCCATCAACGTCCCTGCCAGCCTGTCGAGCAATGCTCGTCATCAAGGAGGAAATCGCCAATGGATCACCGGCTGGAAGCCGGTGCCACACTCGTTCTACCGGCAGCTACGCATCACGCCTCCACCGCTCGCCCGCGTTCGAGCACTCGCGCCGCCAAAATGCCGACCTCGAACAGCAAGTACATCGGAGCGGCGAGCAAGAGCTGACTGACCACGTCGGGCGGCGTAAGCACAGCCGCCAACACCACCGAACCCAACAGGATGTAGCGCCGCCCTCGCATCATGGTCGCAGCCGGAACGATCCCGCTCCACGAAAGGAAGACCACAACAATCGGCGTTTCAAACGCGATGCCAAACGCCAACGCCAACAACAGTACAAACGAAACGTAGAAGTCGATGGCGAATTGACTTTGCATCGTCCGCGACGCGGCCCCGCGCTCCAGCGACGTCGACCAAACCTCCTCGTCGGTCTGTACCATCAATCGGTGCGTGGTCGTGTTGTACCACACCGTTCCCGGCGCGGGACTCTTGGGATCTTGAACAAGCAGATCAACGTTTAATCCGTGCATCCCAATCGGGCGGGTCGATGCGTCAGACGTCGGCGACAGCTGATCGGCCTTTGCAACAATCGCCTGCGGAACGAACGTGCCGAAACTCTGATTGAACCGAATGAAGAACGCTAACACGATCGGCAGCACGACGAAATAAAGGAACAGCACGCCCCCGACGAACAGCACAGCCGACGACGGCAGTAGCATCCGTACGAACCGCTGCTCCTTCTCGTACAAACCCGACGCCACGAATCGCCAAGCTTGATAGAACACCCACGGCGTGGATACGAGCAACCCAGATAGGAAGCCGATTTTGAGGTACTCGATAAACCCTGCTGACGGCGAGAGAATTTGAAGACTCGGCGCAAGACCGTTGGCCTGCTGAACCTCAAACAGCGGCCGGCACACAATGTTCAAGATGTCTTGGCCAAAGAACAATGCAACGAACGTGGCCAGCGCAGTGCCAATGAGAGCCCGAATCATACATGTCCGTAGCTCGTCGAGGTGATCGCCGAAAGACATCGTCTTCGACTCGGCAAAGCCGTCAGGGTTCTCGCCTGGCGTGTGCTGCGGAATGGAACGTGCGGTGTCGGTGGCCATCGGCGCGAATTCTATGGACAGGTGCAGTGTTGTACAAGCTCGCGCGGAACCACACGATGCGTGTATCCCCAAGAGCGAGGCTGATCTGTGCGTGCGGAAACCAACACACGCCCATGTACGGACCAACGAAGCTAATTGGTAGGATGTGTCCCGGACGCACCTTCCGCGAGGCGTATGGCGCTGTACACAGAGCCAGCAATTCCGTCATGAAACGAGAATGGCGCGTCCGGGACACACCCTACGCGCTGAAGCCATGGGCCACCCAACCCCTCGATGGACCGCCGACCTAGGGCAAGGTATTCACTGACCGAATGAGTCGGCCGCGCAACGACGCCGTGTCATTCCGCTTGCGGGGTAGCACGAGGACGCCGAAGAACGATCGTCAGACAAACGGTCAGCACCCCAAGCAGCGTGACCAAACCGTAGACCAGATCGAGCGACACGCTCGTCGGACCAACAGGAAGGGGTATGTGTACAGTCGCCACAGCCCAACCGATCGCGATCAATAGGACCATCCACCATTTCCGCCCCGACACGGGCAGCAGCAACGCGAGCAACCAGACGATGGCCACGTTGCCGTAACCCCACGGTAAAAAGGGGCTACGGAGTTGACCCAGAATAAGAATTGCAACCCAAAGTTGCGCGAGGACAACCCGTGCGTTCACTTCGATCGCCGGTGACGATGCATCACCGGATCTCCGACCGACACGCCAACCAGCGACCACCGTCGCAACCACCAGCACCGCCGTGTAACCCCACGTGACGATTCCGGCGACGCTCCGCGGATTCACGCCGCCAAGCCAACCAAGCTTGTCGAGCTTGAACAATGCGCCGACCAGAGACGAATTGACCGTCAATGCCCGAAGGTGTTCCCACGCGAACGAAAACGCTTCGCCGCTAAGCAAACGCGGCACCTGATATTCGACAAACGCCCGATACGGCTCGACCCCCCAGATCATCGCCGCAGCCAGACAGTAGACCACCATAGCGACGCCCGTAGTGACCACCGCGCGGTATCGTCGCTGCGCGAGAAGAAACAAGAGCAACACGCCGGGAAAAATCTTGGACACGATCGCGAAACCGAGGAGCGTGGCGCCAAGAGCATCGCGGTTCGTCTCAAACGCCGGCAACGCGAGAATCGAAATACAGAGAATGAGGAAGTGTACGTTGCCAATCTGCAACGACGACAGTGCGATCGGGGCGGCGAGCACAACCGGCCAGATCAACCAATGCGCACCGAACCCACGCCCGCCCAACCACGTAGCCAGCACGACCGCTGTCAAACCGAACAACACCAAACTCAACACGAACCCGTAGGTACGGGCTTCGAAAAAATCCCGCGAAATAGTCCATAGCGCCTTGGGCAGTAACAGAAACGGTGGAGGGTATTGATAACGGTCGATGTTGAGTTTGTCACCGATCGTCCGGTGGATCACCGTCTTTTCTTTCGCACCGCGATAATGCGAGGAGTCGTAGATATTCTGGATTCCGTTGTCTGCGAGGTGTGCGGCCAAAATGTAGCATGTGAAGCAGTTGTGCTTCACGAAAAATGGTTTGGCCATCACTTCATTGGATAGCTCGCGCATGTGCGGAGCGATGGCGTATTTCGATTGATCGACATCGCCCATAAACACGGCAAGACCTGCGACGCGGTAGCAGACGAACACGCTCAGCACGAACCAGAAGCCGAACAGCAGGCGATCGCGGCGACGCCCGCCCGAAGTCTCAGGAAGGCGGCGGTATGCGAGAGGAAGCCCGGCCGAACAGACCGCTACAATCACGACAACGCATAGCGAGGACGACAGACCGACCGCTCGACATGTAAGCAGGATCAACGGTACAACGGCGCCGAGGCCTACGAACAAGACGCTGAGTCTAAACATGTTGCACCAATCGACCGCGGCGACTCATGGAGCGCAACCCGCAACATGGCGAACGGCGCATTCCGAAGGACATGAACCGTCGTTCCGAACGCCCATGCACACGCCCACAACGATACACGGATGTCACCCGGATTGCACCCGCCGTTACAAGGCCCCCGGTACATTTCTCACGTCCACATCTTTCCGGAAGATCATTTTTCGCATATTCCACTGAACCATAAGAGCCCAGCCCGCATTAACCTCAAACGCGATGCGACGATGTGACTAACGACAAGCAACCCGGCGAGCCCGACTTCGCAGAGCTGGCGAATCGTATCTATCGCCTATGCCTCGCCCTGACCGGAGGCGCCAACCACGCCCGAGACGCCGCGCAAGAGTCCCTCATGCGTGCGTGGGCGCGGCGTGAGCGCCGAAAATCCGGTGTGTCGTGGTGGTCATGGACGGCGGGTTTCGCGGTGCGAATTTGTCGCGAACGCAGGCGGACTGCGACCCACGGCTTCGCGACGCTCGACGCCATCGACGAAGCCAACGCCACAATCGCCGGTGCGCCGATGGATGCGACTTGGCCCGAGTCGACAAGACAGGCCATCGACGCATTGCCACCCAGGCAGCGCGACGTGCTCCTGCTTCGCATGATCGTCGGGCAATCGACACGCGAAGCAGCGGAAACGTTGGGCTGTCCCGAGGGTACGATCAAGAGCAATTTGAACCTGGCGATCCGAAGTCTTCGATCGCGGATGGCGACAAACGATGAACGAAATAACCTGCACAGCCTGTGACTCGATGTTGGCCGATCGGCTGGCCGATGACCTGTCGCCAGCCAATCTTGCCACGCTCGAGACGCACCTCAGATTGTGCGCTTCGTGCGCGTCCATCGCCGACGATTACGATCGGCTACGTGCAGACTTTGCGCAACTCCGCGGCGCGTATGCCCATGCGCAACCCGACTGCCCGCTGATCCTTCCTCACGTCGATGGTGATCGAACGTCGACACAAACACACCGGCGGTGGTGGCGGCGCGGCGCGCTCGCAGCCGCAGCCGCGTTGACGCTGCTCGTGGGTTCATCGCCGTGGTGGAACGACACGCCTTCTGACTCCCCGACGACCGCAACCGACGTCACTCTGAACCACGCATCCCACCGACTGAATCGCATCTACCGAACAGCCCGGCTGGTCGTGCCGGACAATCCGACCCGAACCAGTGCATCACGCCGCCACCAGCTACCGCGATTCGCGACAGTGACGCACCGACCGCGCGGACGCGCTGGCGGCATACGCTTGAAACCCCCCAGTCTGATTACTAAGAAAAGGAGAAACTACCATGTTGTCCCATTGGAAGACCCTCGTAGTTGGCACAACACTTCTGACGATTCTGATGACGCTCGAATCGGTCCGCGCGGTTGGCCCCGCGCGCGGTGGGGATGAAATCACAGATGGCCGGTCGGACGAAGAGAAGAGCAAAAGGGAATACGCAAAGCAGGTTCGAACCATCGCCGAAGCAATTCGGCAGGTCGAACAGCACCGCGAGGCAAGTGAGCAAGATCAAGAGGCTCGCGTCCGTGAGATGACGCACGAGCTCCAGCGAGTTCGTCTCCAGGAAGTCGACCTTCGCTCGGTGTTGGAGCGTATGGAAATCGACGGGAACGAGGACGCGGCCCACGGACTGCGTCGCGAGCTTGTGGAAGTTCAAGCGCAGATGCAGCGAGCCCAAATCGAACTGGAACGCGCGATGGTGGCCCAGGAGCGTGACGCGGAGCGACGTGACCTGATGACCATGACCGACCGACTTGAGTACGTCGCGAGTTGGCGTGAACTCGCTTTCGATCCGCCGCAGGCCATCCTGATGGCCACGCAATCACTCGTCGAGCTACACCTCGCCGCCGGCCATCCAGAAGCTGCGGGCGCACAACTTGAGCAACTGCTCGAAAAGTCGAAGAACGTCGGCGCGCGCACCGCCATTCGCTTCGCACTCAAGGACATCTATGCGGAAATGGGTAGAACGTCCGAAGCATCGAAGCACATGGTGCAGGTCATTCTTGAAAACGGAATAGAGAACGGAGGCCTGCTTGGCGACGAGTAGTGCTCTGGCACACATGCAGTGACGGGTTTACTGCGCCGCACGCGTGAGGAAGTGACCGGGCTAGCGAATGAAAACCGCTTCCTCACGGGCGCGGTTCGGTTTGTCGCGAACCCTCTGATACGTCTTACCACACGCGCACGAACTCAGCGCAAGGATCCTCTGAGCGCCTGCCCACGTTGAACGATTCAGACTCATGCAACTGATCCGTCTCAAGCGTCTGATCTGTCCTTTCGCCCGGTCCTATCATGCGCCGTCGAAGTTTTCAATAGGCGCGACTTAACGCGACTGGCCCCGTCGTCGTAGTTCTGCAAGGTCTTGGGATCATCATCGGCTCATCGGCACGGACTTCGGCCACTCAGCGCCCAGGTTCGCAACGAACACGCTTGGCGGGCACAGCGTGATCAGCCGGCATGTTGGGTGCCAGAGGCCAATTGCAAATCTCTCAGAACTGGTTCCGCAAGCCTGTAGAGTTGGCTTACGAATGACCTTCACCCCGAATCCTGGTCTATCTTGCCGCATTTCCGGTCTGATACTTGTTCATTTGTATGGGGCACTCGGGACTGGGACAGAATCTACCAGGGGGATCGCGTCGGAACTGCCCACAGCCGATGTGACGGCCGCCGCGTCGCCGCGATACGCGAGGGCAGCAGCGGCGGACAGGAATTGCTTTCGCGCTTAGGGACGCCAGTCGGCCGGTGTGGCCGGTCGGTTGTCGGCTTGACGACTTTCGGAATCGCGTTGAGTCAGCAATGCCGCTGCAACCGGTGCAACCAGTTTCGCGATCACGCGGTCGCCAGCCAACGCGAGGTGCAGGTGGTCGAGAAAATGGTCGGGGTTGCTTCCCAGAGCACTGGCCGCATCTACGACCGGCGCGTCAAGATCGCCGCCGACCGCTTGAATGCTTCGCGAGCACTCGTCCATGGCGTCGGCCACGCTGTTCGCCGATACGGCTGACCCGCTCTGAGTGAACCAGTTGGACGGACGGTCGGCGTAGCGCTCATGGCGAAAAAGGTGCCCCTGCGTAAGTAGAATCACGCCACGTCCGTCGGCATGACAAAGTTTGACGAGGTATTCCAGATTGTCCCGGTGCGACTGAATAGCTGGGAACCCCGAGAGGCCGACGTCCACGGTCGCAGCTACCGCCGGTCGTTGCCGTGATGCGCTCAGCGATTTGTAGAACATTCGGTCGATGGCGGTGACCCTACACAGTGAACGATAGAGTGCGGATGCGCCAAGTACATACGACCACGAAGATGTGTCTTCACTACGTCGCGTCGGTTCGAGCAGACGGCGCATCGGGCCTTGATAGGATCCGTAATCTCGCTCGAACGGAGCTTCGCCAGGAAGCGGAAAGCTTCGGCCAAGATCGTTGTATGCGTGCATCACAATCACGAGGTCGGGGTCGAAGAAGCGAACGTCGAGTGTGTAACTGACCAGCGACTGGGCCGTCGTATACCACGCCCGACCGGCGTTGATCACTTCAACATCCAAACCGCGATCGCGCAACAACTCTTCCAAAATCGCCGGCCACGTCTCTTCCTCAGGAAGCATGAATCCGTTCGTCGTGGAACCACCCAAGCAGGCGATCCGCCACGTCGCATGTTTCTTCGTGTCAAAGACGCGTCCACGAAACGCCCGAACAAGTTGGCCGTCTTGCTCAACGCGATGAGCCCATTGAAGAGAAGAATGAAAAGAACGCGCGGACGCCAAATCGTTGCCAGCGAGCTCGACCCGGTGCTCCCGCGAGACAACCCGTAGCAGAACTTCGCTCCCGATCAAACCAACTCCCGTAATGATCGCGCAGAAGGCCATCCTCTTTCGAAGCGACAGGCACGTGGCGTCCCTCGACAGCACGGCTGACTCCCACACAGCGCGTATGGCGACAACGACGCACGCGACAACCGTCGCACTCACGCCCATTGCCACGATGAACCACTTAGAGCTGTAACGACCGAATACCGTCGGGTTCCATTCGCTCGATGTCAGCCACAGACCCAAACAGAGGTACACGCCCCCCGCGATGAGCAAGAGTGTGATTGTGGTCTTGGCGATGATGGCCGCGAAACGCATACCGAATGCTCCATAGAGTCGCTATGCCTTGGTTATCGGTCTTGTCAATGATGCACTGAAGCTAAGCGGTTGTCATCATGCGGTGTTGGGACATATCGGCGGTTGGGGATATTTGGAGCGGAGCGAGAATCGCTGTGCCGTGATTCCTATCTCGGCACAATCTTCGGCGGATTCCCATCCGCTGTACACGGTGCGGACGCAGGCGTGCGGAAAGGTGCGAGAAGGGATTCACGCACCAGCGGCCTTTCGGATAGGTGCGAGAAGGGATTCACGCACCAGCACTCCGGTGTGGCACCGGCTTCCAGCCGGTGATCCATTAGCGATTTCCGCCTCTTGACGGGGACAAGTCCCGTTGTCACAGGCGGATTCGCGGCGACGTGATTGAATACCCGTCTTGTTCAACAGGCTGCTACAGCGACGCACGGATAGGATTGCGCACGAACGCGGGTGCGCGAAAGGATTCACGCACCAGCAGCAACGCCGCGACTTCACAAATGCTCCGCGCCGATTCGTACAAGCACAGACTTGAACGCCGGCGTCTTCGTTCTTGGATCCACGGTGCGCGGCACGAGCACGTTGGCCTCAGGGAAGTACATCATGGCGTTACCCTCGCGTATGTCATATTCCCGAACAAGCACGCCGCGCATCTCGCCTACCTCACTTCGCACGACCACGCGCTGATCCACGGTTAGGCCGAGGCGCACAATGTCGGCATGATTCAACATGATGATGTCGCGGCGCTCTTGCCCGCGATAAATGTCCTCTTCCTCGTACACTACGGTGTTGAACTGACCCTCGGACCGCACGGTCATAAGTCGAAGCTCGTCCGAACCGCCGCGGAGTTCGGGAATGGGATGTGGCGAAAACGTGGCTTTACCCGAGGGCGTCGGAAAGCTCGGCGTGTGAAACGTGCGACCGTCGATCTGAAATTCTTCCTTCGTCCGATCGATGTCATCGAGTTTTTCGTATCCGGGAACGACCTTGGCAATCATCCGGCGGATCGTCTGGTGTTTTTCCATCTCCGCCCAATCAACCGCCACATCGTCACCTAAGAGCGACCGCGCCACCGAAGCAATAATAGACACCTCACTCCGAGGCCCCTCGCAACCAGCCTGCCCGCCATCACTGAGCCGGACGTAGCTGAACATCGACTCCTGCGTAGTCTTCTGGGGCTCCTCATCGCGGGCCAACACCGGCAGAATGATCGTTTCGCGCCCGCGTCCGTAGGCGTGACCCGTGTTCAAAGTGGTACTCAGGTACACCGTCGTATCAATCTTCGACAGGGCACGCTCTGCGAACGATGCGTCCGGATTCGCGCCGTACAAGTTGCCACCGAGACAAAACGCCAAGCCCATGTCACCCCGGTCGGCAGCCTCCATACAGCCCATCGTGTCGTACCCGGCATGAGTGGAAACGTTCACGCGGTACTCACTCTTGAGTCTCGCGAATATGGCTTCCTTGAGCTTCGGCGTCACGCCCACGGAACCAATGCCCTGCACGTTGCTGTGCCCACGAATGGGAAGCAAGCCCGCGTGGCGTCGACCCACCATCCCGCGCATCAGCGCCAGGTTGACGATCGACTGCACATTCGCGGCCCCGTGCGTATGGTGCGTGATGCCCATGGTCCAAGCGAAAACCACGTTTCTGGCTGCGATGTAACGATTCGCAAGGCGCTTGATCGTCGCCCGATCGACGCCGCCGCATCGTTCGATTTGATCCCACGAGGTGCCGTCGACTTGCGCTCGATACGCATCCCAACCCAGCGTAGCTTTGCGGATAAACTCCTGGTCGATCGCACCGCGCGAGAGCAAAGCCTTGGCCATGCCGGTGAACACCGCGATGTCGCCGCCAATGTGAGGCTGCACGTAGTCGCTGGCGATCTCGCTGCCGAACAGCAAACTTCGCACATCGGACGGCACACGAAAGTTCACAAGCCCCGTCTCGACAACGGGATTGATCACAACCACGTGTCCGCCGCGTCGGCGGATGTTCACGAGCGTACGCATCAGGCGCGGATGGTTCGACGCCGGATTGCCCCCGATTAGGAACAGGAGGTCGGCATGTTCGACGTCGTCGAGCACGACAGTAGCCGTCCCACTGCCAAGCGACTCGGTGAGCCCCACGCCGCTTGCCTGATGACAATAGTAAGAGCAATTGTTGACGTGGTTCGTGCCATACATCCGTGCAAAGAGTTGGAGAAGAAACGCGGCTTCGTTCGACGATCGCCCGCTGACGTAGAAGAACGCCTGCTCCGGTTCGCAGGACTTCATGCCGTTCACCACATGAGCGAGCGCCTGATCCCACGAAACGACGCTGTATCCGTCGTCGTGCGGACCGGCGTAGAGCGGTTGTACGAGGCGACCGCAGGCCTCCAGTTCGCGCGGCGAGAGCTTGCGCAGTTCGTCAAAGCCATGTGTGCGGAAGAACTCCGGATCGATGCCGTCTTGGGCGTCGGCGGCGATGGCTTGAAGAGATTTCTTGCACACTTCAGGCCAGCGACCGAGTTCGTTGTGCATGCCGCCAAGCTGCCCGCCCATACCCAGCGCGCACGTCTTGCAGGCGTTCTTGCTGCGCAACGTCCGCCACAAGCGAAACCAACCAACCTTGCGGGCCACGTTCAACGTGTAGCGGATGGCCGGCCAACCTCCGCCACTAGTGAGATTATTCATCGTGTACGCTCCCAAGGAGACGAAGATAATCGCCGCCAAGCGAGATGTTGTCTGAAGAGGCACCACAGGCCACGCGAAGCGACGTCGATCATGCTTCTTTGTCGACGTTGCGCGCGTCGAGGGCGGCCCGCACCATCCCCAGCAGCTCGGCAATCTCAAAGGGTTTGTTCAGAAACGCTTGCTTTTGCGTCGTTGTGAGATCGCTGTTCGCGGCGGTCGACGCATAACCCGAGACAAAAATCGTGCGCAGCTTCGGACATTCCAGACCGGCCTGTTGAGACAACTCCTGCCCGGTCAATCCCGGCATGACGAGATCGGTAACGAGCACGTCAACCGCGTTGCGACCGCTCCGCAAGATGTCGAGCGCCGCCTCTCCGTTCTCGGCTTCCACGACACGATACCCGCCCTCCCTCAAGATTTGCGACGTCACCTTTCGGACGGCCGGTTCGTCCTCGCAAACCAACACAGTTTCGCCGTCACCCGCACAACGTTCTCTTTCGGGTTTCGATGGCTCCAGCAGGGTCCCGGCAGCCGCCGGTAGGAACACTTTGAAGATCGTCCCAATGCCTTGCTCGCTTTCAACGGTCACGAATCCGTTCATCTGACTCACGAGACCGTCAACACTGGCCAGGCCCAGACCGGTGCCTTTTCCGATGGGCTTGGTTGTGAAGAACGGTTCGAAAATGTTCAGAACCAACTCCGACGTCATGCCGATCCCATCGTCCTTAACAGAAATCATCACGTGTGGACCGGGTCGAGATCCCGGATGAACGGCAGACTCCTCGTTAGAAACACTTGCGTTCATACACGCCACAGAAACGTGGCCGTTGCTCGCGATCGAGTCCCTCGCATTGAGAACCAAGTTCATGATGATTTGTTCGACTTGACTGGCCACGCCGAAGATCGAGGAAACGTCGGCCGCGACCAGCGTCTCCAACTTGATGTTTTCCGGCATCAAACACGTCAACATTTCCTTGGTTTGCGCGAGTATGCGACATGTATCCAGAGTTTCTGACTTGACCAATTGCTTTCGACTGAAGGTAAGCAGTTGTCGTACGAGTTCCGCCCCGCGCTCGCCGGCGAGCTTCATATCTTCCACGCACGACCTGATCCGCTCTCGATCAATCTCGGCAGTCGGTTGGTCCAGCGTCTTCAACACCAGCTCGGCGTTGCCCAGGATCGTCATCAGTCGGTTATTGAAATCGTGGGAGACACCACCCGCAAGCCGGCCCACAGCCTCCATCTTCTGTGCATGCCTTAGTGCGTCCTTGACTCGCGAGTGTTCGTCGATCTCCTGGCGAAGTCGTTCATTCGTCTCCTTCAATGCGCCGGTGCGGGCGGCCACTTCATTTTGCAAGTCCCGCTCTCGATTTCTGTAGGCTCGTAGCTCCGCCTCCTCCTCCGGTATCCACCGACGCAGCAGAATGAGAATAATTATCGACGCCGTTACGACGTTGAGTAGCTTGGGAATCAGCACGGCCCCGGGATATTCCAAGAAGGTCTGAATAGATTCCGGAAGCATTCCGGCCAGAGCGGTGTACCAAACACCAAAGTACAAGCTCTCGAACAGGCTCCGAAACGCATCGATCGCCAAAACGACGATGAGCGTCACGAACAACGCATTCTTCAGACGCTGACGCCGGAGACGAATCAGGTAGAACGTAAAGATGAACGTCCACAGAACGATCAGCAGCCAGTACGTCGCCGCTGCCAAGATATGAAATGTGCTCATCACTGCCCTCTCGGTTGCGTTGGTCAGCGCAATCGGATTGTCGCCGTTCCAAGAAGGACAGCGGACGCACTCGATTATCGGCACGGACGCGCCGCTGGCAAGATTCGAAACGATCCGAGCCGAAAGCGCAGGAGCAGCGGCCTTGATCTAGCGCTTTGTGACGACTCCAGTCACGGGCTCGTCCGATCCTAGCCATGACCGTGAGGAAGCGGTTGCAAGCTGTCACGACGGGATTTCAAACGTCCGCTTCCTTACGGTGGCGGCTCGGTAGATCCACCCTTCGACGTGCGACAGAGCGTTAGTCGGCTTCGAGTTGTTTCGCGAGATCCGCCGGCGCCGTCACCGGTCGACCGCATAGGTAATCGCGACAAACGTAGGCTGCGGGCTTGCCTTGCCGCAGCGTCTTACGTTCGAGCAAGGGTAGTGCGGTCGGCGTGAGCGCCTCGGCCGGTGGGCAAGAAGCCACGACCTTGTTGGGAAGATAACGACTGTACACCTCGTCGATTAGCGCTTTCGTCGCAGCGGCGTTGGAGTCACCGATGATGGCGATCTCCTTGGGTTTATCGTGGTAAAAAAGAACCGCCCATTGCAAGCGCTCCAGTTGACCACGCGCCACCATGGTTTGCATCGCCGCCAGGGCGCGTTCCGCTGTTTCCTTAAGGTCCGGACGGTGAAGAAGGATCGACAGTTTGAGCAAGTTCAGCACGGCCGTCGACGTTCCGGAGGGCACGACGCTATCGCGGGCGTTCTTACTTCGCGTTAATAGCGGCTCCGCATCGGTGGCCGTATAGAAAAACCCACCGCGCTTAACGTCTTGAAAATCTTTGATCAATCGCTCGTTGAGCTCCGTCGCGGCCGTCAACCACTTTCGGTCGAACGTCGTTTCGTAAAGCGTGATCAGCCCCTCGATCAAGTTCGCGTAGTCGCTGGCGTACGCGGATATGTGCGTCTTGCCGCGACGGTGGGCGCGAAAGAGTTGACCGTCGCGAACCATTTCGCTCAGAATGAACGTAGCCGCACGCTCAGCAGCCACTCGATACTTCGGTTCGTCCAAGATACGGTACGCTCGGGCAAGACTGGTAATGAGCAGCCCATTCCACTCAACCAAGACCTTGTCATCAAGACGAGGCGCCTCACGCTTCGCCCGTGCGTCAAAGATAATCCGACGCATACGTTCCAATCGTTCGCGCCAGACGTCGACAGTCATGCCGTGCGCATCCGCAAACGCCGCATCTTCGGTCGAGACGAAAAGAATATTCTTCCCGCGATGCCAATTACCCTGAGGACGAACATTGTAGTACGAACAGAACAGGTCGGCGTCATCCGGCGACAGCAGCGCTTCGATCTGGCTTCGGCGCCAGACATAAAACTCACCTTCCTCACCCTCGCTGTCCGCGTCGCGCGACGCATAGAATCCACCGCGCGAGTCCTGAAGATCAGCCACGCAATAATCCAAGATGCTTCGCGCCACCCGGGCGTATCGAGCCTTCCCGGTGAATTGATAGGCGCTGAGGAACACACCGCTCACGGTGGCCTGGTCGTACAGCATTTTCTCGAAGTGTGGAGCAAACCAGCGCGGGTCTGTGCTGTAGCGACAGATGCCACCGCCGATGTGGTCGTAGATACCGCCGTCCGCCATCCGCGTCAGCGTTGTCTCCACCGTTTCGATCAACTCCGGTTTGGACACCACCCGCTGCGTCGCAAACTCGCGCAGCATCAATTCCATCGCCATCGTCGGTGGAAACTTATTGCTTCGACTACGTCGACCGCCGAGCTTGGGATCGAACCCACGAGCGATCCGGTCGACGCTACGGGCTACCGTTTGCCTTGTGGGAATCGTGCCACCACCCGCCACGCGCTTCCGATTGCGAACCTGCTGCACAAGCTCCTTGGCTTGACTCAACAAACGCGGTCGATCGGCTTTCCACTGTGCGGCGATGTCCACGCACAAGTCCTGCAAACCGCGCCGCCCACCCCGGTCCCGTCGAGGGAAGTACGTGCCACAAAGGAAGGGTCGACGATCGGGTGTCATGAAGACCGACATAGGCCACCCGCCGCGACCGGTGGCGGCGATGGTGGCAGCCATGTAGATTTCATCGATGTCAGGCCGTTCCTCGCGGTCCACCTTGATGGCAATGAAATGTTCGTTCATCACCGCGGCGAGTTCTTCATTTTCGAAGCTCTCGCGTTCCATAACATGACACCAATGGCACGCGGCGTATCCGATGCTGAGAAAAACGGGTTTGTCCTCGGCACGCGCACGCTCGAACGCCTCGTCGCCCCATGGATACCAGTTGACCGGGTTGTGGGCGTGTTGAAGAAGGTATGGACTGGCGGACTGCGCGAGGCGGTTCGTATGCTCGTGGTTCGATGGTGACGAGGGCTCAGCGTAACCGACGCTGGCAAGTGCAAGGATGACGACACAAGCCCAAATGGCGCGACAGGTTTCCTGGTTCCGTTGAAGATTCATGGGCGCATAATATGCGATCGACGAAAAACGGTCCACGCGCGTGCACCACGATGTCGAGGCTCACCTGCCGGCGCCACGGCGACAATGGATCAACTCGACCTCTTGCGTTACGATGTGGCTGTTGTGATTGAACGAGTGATCAACGAGAGAAACTGAACCATGGGGTCCCTACAGATTCACACCACGAACGATCCGGCGTACATGGAAAACGGACTGACCATTCACGTCACCGACGGCGGACCCTGCTGGATCATCGACCCCGGTCTTCCGCCGCAGGCCGAGCAGATTGTGTCGTACGCCCGCGAGCACTCGCTAGCACCGGCCGCCATCCTGCTCACCCACGCCCACGCCGATCACATCGCGGGCATCGACGAAGTGCGCGAACAGTTGGGAATGATGCCCGTCTATCTGGCCAAGGAAGAATGGGCAGCACTGACCGACCCGATGGAAAACCTTTCCGGCATGATGCAATCGAACGGGTTCGTCACGAACGTCACCGACCCTCTCGACCTTCGCCCCGGCGACACGCTGGAACTAGACGGTACGTCGTGGTCCGTACGTGATACGTCCGGTCATTCTCCCGGCGGACGAACGCTCTATTGCGAAAAGCTCGGCATCGCCATCGTCGGAGACGCCCTCTTCGCCGGAAGCATAGGCCGCGTAGATTTCCACCACAGCAGCGGATCGCAACTCATGCGAAACATCCACGAACAACTCATGACCCTGCCCGACGAAACGCGCGTGCTCTCCGGGCACGGACCCGAAACGACGATCGGCCATGAACGAACCACCAACCCCTTTATCCTGCACGGACTGTGACCATTGCCGCCACGGGCTTTGATCCGTCCCACATCGCGGTGATCATTCCCGCGCTGAACGAAGCCGACAACTTGGCCGAACTCTTGCCGATACTCTCGTCGCTCAACCTCGCGCAGATTATCGTCTGCGACAACGGTTCCACCGACGCCACACCACAAGTCGTGCGTGAGAACAACGCCCTCTGGATTCACGAACCGGTTCGAGGCTATGGGTCTGCATGCTACGCAGGCATCGACGCGCTAACCGATTCGATCACTATCGTGGTCTTCATCGACGCGGACTTGAGCGACGACCCACGGCGACTTCCCGAGCTCGTCACGCCGATCGCGCAGGACGAATCTGACTTCGTCCTCGGCGCGCGCGTCGCCAGCTTGCGCGAAGCCGGGTCAACCAGCGCACCACAGCGGATCGGGAACTGGCTCGTTCCCAAACTCATTCGATGCTGCTGGAACTATCAATATCTGGACATGGGTCCGTTTCGCGCCATCCGCCGCGACGCACTCGACGCGATCGATATGCAAGACCGCGCCTTCGGGTGGACCATCGAGATGCAGGTCCGTGCCGTGGAACTCGGGCTGCGAATCCGCGAAATTCCTGTCCCCCATCGGCGACGACTGAAAGGTGACAGCAAGATCAGTGGCACCGTGCGCGGCGTTTTCCTAGCCACCTATTGGATTCTTCGCACGTGCTTCATGCTTTGGATTACGAAGCGTCGACGGTGCTCATCGAAGGCTGCTCATTGACTTGCGACGCCACTCGCGGCGCGACTCTCAATGGGAAACCGTTGACTTCCGGATCTGGACCTTGATCCGTCGACGTTGAGTTTCCGACGTCTTCTCTTCCTCTTGCGACGATCGGCGCTCGACCGTTCGCTTTCGACTTTCCGTCTCGGATCGCTGAGTTTCGATCTCGCGCTTCCGTCCTTCCAGACCTCGCGGCTCGTTCGAATACTTCCGCCAACTCGGCCGCACGTTCTGCACGATCGAACAAGTCGACGCCGGACCACGCATCGACGCCAGCCTGATGCTCACCTGTCGCAAGCGCATGGATCGCGTTCGCCAGCGCGGACACATCCGACGGGCTGAACACCACGGCGTGTGCCTTGGCCTGCTGAAGTATCCCCACAACAGGATTGCGCGGTGAACACGTGGCCACAATCGGTTTCCGCATCGCCAAATACTCGAACACTTTGTTCGGGACTTGCAAGTCGCTACCAACCCCCGACGTTCCCGCCAGAACCAAGGCATCGCTACCCGCAAGACAGTCGAGCGTCGAACGATGATCGAGTGTCCCCATGACGCGCACACACCGCGCCACGCCGGCGCGTTTTGCGAGCGACGCCAGACTCCGCCCGCCGAAAGATTCCGCTCCGATAAGTTGCAGACAAATCCGCCCCGCAAGGTCTTCACGCCGATCAATAAGCTGGCGGATGGCGTCAAACCAAACACCGGGGGCGCGTGATCCGTAGAACTGACCGGCGTGCGTCAGCACGAAGTGATCCTTCGGCGCATCCCGACGCGGCTCTATGTGGGTGAGCCGCTTGATGTCGAATCCGTTGAGAATCGTCGAACACTTCGACGTAACGAACGGATAGCGCCGAACCAATTGCTCGGTCATGGTAGGTGTGACGCAAATCAGTTGATCGGCTCGACGAACAACCTGACGTTCCAGCCAAGCGTCCCAGCGATCGAGCGATGGGCTTGTGGTCGAGTGAAACGGGTTGCCGCGCCACGGATCGCGAAAGTCAGCCACCCACGGTATGCGCATCCGCCGACTGAGAATCAGCCCGATCAGATGCGCGCTCGCGTATGGCGACGACGTGTAGATTACGTCCGGCCGGCGACGACGGATCGCTTCGAGCCCGGCGCGAACCGCTGGAATGATCCAGCCAATACGCGAATCCGGCGTCATCAACAATCGCGAGCCCCATTCTCTAACGCCGCTGCGAATCGTGTGAGACAAGCCTCCGCCCTGCGATCCCCCTCCGATGTGGCAACGACTTCCACACTGAGATTTTGCTGCTGTGTAGTACCGACCTCCAGCCGTTGATCCCCCTCCTGTGTGGCACCGCCCTCCAGCCGTTGATCCCTCTCCCGTGTGGCACCGCCCTCCAGCCGGTGATCCCATTCCTGTGTGGCACCGGCTTCCAGCCGGTGATCCCATCAACAACGTCTCCTTATCCTCAGTCACCCGCTGTGCCGCGAATCCTTTCTCGGCACCACCACCGCCCCCGCGGAGAGCAAAACCCGATATCAATTCCTTAATTCGCTCAATGTAATTAGTCCAAGGCGTTCGAATCACATCGGTCGACGGTGGCACGCGCTGAAGCAGTTCCGCATCAAGCAGTTCACCGCGCGGCGTAGCCGTCAGCACCGTGGCGTCCCAACCAAATCGATCCATATGCTCGACGAACGCGAGCGTGCGATGTGTCCCGCTGCGATTGATCGGCGGAAAGGCGTACGCAATGCAAAGCCAATGGCGTCGCCCTTGCTGATGCATCGATCCCATGCCGGCCATACCGAACGCCTCTTCCAAACACTAACTCACGATCCGGCCAAGTACGCTTCCAACTGGTCGTGGTACCTCGCGCGATCGCGCCAACGCTGCCACGAACCAACGACAAAACCAAGATGGTTCGACCCCATGACGACCCACATCAACACCATGCACAGCGCGTACGCAGAACGTCGACCCGTGCGCCGCGCGATCCGGACCGCTTTCGCGTGAAACGTCCAAACGAGAAAATAGGCGACGCTCGCCATCAGAGGAACGAGTGACCAGAGGCTCACGAAACATCCAACGCCTGCCACGAGCATGATCAATATGTTGCGCAGCCCGTACACGAAATCATCCAGGCCAATCCGGGTGTGGCCGCGCCCCGTGCCATAGTTGTAGAACTGTCGAGCCACCGCGCGCAGCGTACGGCGCGGTCGCCAGTGGACAACGGCATCGCCGGCGAATCGCCAATGAGCATCGAGGCGACGCACTTTGTGATCGAAGAGTGTGTCCTCGGAGAAACAGAGCCACTCCGGCCAGCCGCCGGCCCGAGACCACAGCGACTTCGTGCAGGCCATCGACCTCGCCGACGGGTTGAACGTCTCACTGCACACCGGATCGAGCTGCCCACGCATAGTCGCCAAACCCACGACAGTCTCCAGGAGCGTGTGCGCCTCGACGTGATAGAAGCCCGCGACAAACTCAACGGCATCGTCCTCGTCGAACGGGGCCACAAGTCGGGCCAACCACGCCGATTCCGCCCGACAGCCCGCGTCCGTCGTTGCGATCAGTTCGGTGGTCGCAGCGCGAACGCCGATATTACGGCCTTGCGCGATATTGCTACCCGGCGCGTCGATCAACCGGATTCGCCCGCAGCGATCCATGCGCTCACGAACCACGGACAGCGTGTCGTCGGTCGAGCCGCCGTCGACGACGATGATCTCATCAGCAGCGAGCGTTTGCTTCAACAGCGAGTCCAATGTCGCGGCGCACCCGGACCCATCGTTCTTGATGGTCATGATTACAGAAACGGTTCGACTCATTCAGTGCTCACACTTACTAATCGCTATCACTCAACGCATCCGTCGGTCCGCGATACGCTACGCGCGTCCAACTATCTTGGTCGCCGGCTGGAAGCCGGTACCACACAAGAACATCAGTCGCGTCCGATCGGCTACCGCGACGCCTATCCCGTCGGAACGTGTCGAACCGAACCTCGCCGTGCCATCGCGACCGTCCATCGCAAAGGCAACCCGACTATGGATCCGAGAGCCCGAACGATTCGGTAGGCATGGGCTACGGCAGGCCAACCCCAGTGACGCCCGGCATAGATGTCACCCAAGTGATCACTGTTTGGCCGTAATAGCGCCAGCACATAACCCAATCGAAACCGCAAACCCGGCGTACAGAGAAGATTGACCCCAACATGCGCGATGGCGGACGACGCATCACGCGGTGCATGATTCAACGCCAGTCGATCGCGCCAGCCCGCGCCGTGCGCACGAAGTTCGTTCATCACGCTTGCCGGAAACACCGGGCCAAACAACGCCGCAGTTCGCTCCGCCGCACGCCGAACGGGCAGCGAGAGCTTCCACGCCCGCGCTCGGTCCGTGAGTATGGTCCAATCCATTCCCGTACCATACGCGTCAACCCATCGCTTAATGTCGTACAGCCAGATCAAGCGGTCGCATCCGTGGAAGGCTGCATGCGCCGCGAGGTGCAAAAGCATCAACTCCGGTCGCGGCACAAACGCCACACTTGCGCCAATACGAATTTCCTTTGCCCCAGCCCACAGCCCGACGTCGGGCATCGTGCGGGTCACGCGCAGCGGCCGAAATGGTCGGGCGTGAAGATCAATCCGCACGGGCTTCGCTGAAGCAGTCAACCACTCCGTCTCGTAGTAATACCGCGGAAAGAAGTCATCTCGCAATAGGCTGAAACCGCGCTGACACCCTGCCCGTTCCAACGCACGGGTCGCCGCATCGACATCGTTCGGATGTACCAGCAAATCGGCATCGCTCATCGGGCGCATGTCGAGTCGCTCGTACAGTGTGTGATTCAAGGCCAAGCCCTTGAGCACCATGACCGGAATGTCAGCCTCATTGAACGCACGGATAATGCGTTCCATCTCGCCTTCCATGTAGACGTTGTCCGCCGCAACGGAAAGCGCATCACGTCGAAGTGTCGCCCGCGTCGCATCGGGAAGCGGCAGGTCGTACTTGCTCGCGTGATCGAGAATCAGTCCAGCCAGCCCGGTCACCTGCGCAGCACGAACAAAATCGTCGCCGAACAATGCGCGAGCCGTTCCCATACGAACTTGGGGAAGGTCGCCAGGACTTCGAGCGTTCAACCAGGCTCGTAGTAAGTCCATCATGCACACCGCGCCTGGCGCTGCCGACCCTGCGCAACCAATTCACGAACGACCCGGCACGTAGCGCCGATTTCTCCGCTGATCAATCGATAACACGTCGCCCCACGGATCATCGCCGCCAGTACATCCACGCCGAGTCGATCGCAGTTCATTAGGTTGAAGCACACTTTGTGCAAGGAGAACGCCGCCTCACCACGACTCACCGGAATCAGCTCCGGCGTCGCGCCCGCAACGTAGCTCGGAAAGATGACATGACCTATCGGACACGACCGACCTATCGCGTTCGCGCGTACATCCGTCGGCCTAAGAAAACCAACGAACCCCTTCCCACCCTTGAGGTATCGCTTCGAACCGCAAAGTTTCAACCCCAGAGACTCGACGACCGAGTGAGATGGTTTCTTGACACAAATGGCGCGGGGGTATGGATGCAGAACGAGCGTGTCGGCGTGAATCAACGCGAACTCGTCGCACAGATACCGCCAACCGCTTGCGAGCAGCCCGGCTGTCAGCGTCGACTTTCCGGCTCCCGAATATCCGGGGAAAATGACACCCACACCGTCGACCTCCATCGACGACGCATGCAACTGCAAGTACTCAGGCATCACGCGCGGGACTTCCCAGTTGATCGCCCACTCGACGTAAGGAACGATTTCGTCCCGGTAACACGGCTCGAAACGCACGCGACCATTCACCGAAACCTCGTACCGCGTCCGCTTGAACAGTCCGGTTCGCGACGGCGCCACACGAACTAGGATTTCACGATCGCCCGGACCCGGTTGTTCAAAATCTGCATAGAGCGCGCGATACCGGCGTGACAAACCGCGTAGCGGCGTCTCCAAACCCGTCGATACCACGCCGATCTTGAAATGTTGTGTCCGGTCCCTTGCCATCAGCCCGTCGCCTCCGTTGTGACGACGTCTTCACTCAACAATCGTCGCTTGTGGAATTCTTCTATCGTGCGGTCCACATGCTCGAACGCCGCGCGTTCGGAAACGTCGAATTGCCCCGCTAACGCATCTGCCATCGCGTGACATGTGTGCAAGCCGTCGCACCGCGACCAAATGAACATAGCTGTGGCGTTGAGGTGGTGGGTGTCCGACGAGCGCGGATCGTAGACCAACCCCTCGTCGTCCAACCGGTGTACGCGCACGTCAGCGCGACGCCGCACCGACGATTCGCTGGCGACACGTTCAGGGGCGCCACGCATGGTGGCCATCTGCAGTCCATTCTCGAAAGGCATCATCCGGCATCACCTCCGGACGCGACCGGCCCCGAGTTGTTGATGTAGTCCGCCGCGACTTCATACCAAAACACGTCGCTCGTCATGCAAAGATCCGGAACACGTCGACCGTCCAGAAAGACCGCCGGCGCCGATCGAACGCCCAGCTCATGCGCCAACGTAACGTCTTCACGAACAAGCCCACGCACGAGCGGATCAGTCATATCCTTCGCAAACCGATCGACATCGAGCCCAGCCTGCTCCGCCAAGACCCGGTAGGAACGACCGGTACTGTGGCCATGCGTCGCAAAAAGAAGCTCGCGCATGTGTTGAAACGCATTCCGACCACCTTGCCGCCGCGCGGCCTCAGCCGCATAGCCGGCCAGCCAATCACGCTCTGTCGGGGGATCGTTACCGTCGATCGCTTGACTCGAAGCGCGGACCGATGCGGGCAAGCTACGGAACTCTACAGTTATGTCGTCGCCGTACACTTCTGTAATCGTCGCAAGCGGACCCTTCTCGAAGCATTCGCTGGCCGATTGATCGAAATTCGAAAAAACGAGCAATCGCGATGGACCGATTCCCGCCGCGCCGCGAGCCGATGATATCGCCAATGGACGAATTCGCTCAGCTTCAAACTCTCGCCGCATCATGTCCGCATCACCGCGCATCGTCTCAATCACGGCGCTCACTTCCGCGAGTTTGCGCCAACGCTCCCTCAGCGCCATCGACGTATCGAAGTGAAGCCAGCAAACCGCCGCGACGAAGCTACATGCCGCCGTCGCAGACCATAGATGTCGCAGGCTGATTACCACGTCTGCGCCGGTTCGATTCAAAAATTCCGACACATCGGATCGTGCCGCAGCGAGATGACGCTGCCTGAGCACCAACGCGAACGTGACCGCGCTGGATAAGTGGGCCATACAACACAGCGGGCACCACGAGTTCAGCACGAACAGCATCAGGCCAAGAAACCATAGCGACCCGGCCAATCCCAGACTCGACACCACAACAATCGCCGCCCAGAGACGGCGCGCTCCAGCAGGCGGCAGGCCCACCATCGCAAACCAAGCAGCGATGGCCGAAAAATACATCAGCCCCAAGAGCGACGTCGGTATCAGAATTCGTCGCGAGCCGACGTAGAAATCGAACGACCCCCACCGGCTATCGGCAATGCCCGCGCAATCGACAATCGACACCGAACCGCCCGAGCAACTTCTGAGAAGATAGCTCGGCGACGTGTCGTCGATACGCCAATCACCGCCCTGCTGAACCAGCAGCGAACCGGATGCCCACGCCCCGCTCAGTGCCACAAGAACGATCAGCCACGCACCGCCCGATCGACTTGGCGAGGTGGGGACCATTTCCGCTGGCGAGGTATCGCTCATTCTTCCGATTCGCTTGCTAGAGTGGCTCGCACAGGCATCCGCGGACGCTACATAGAGCATTGTCGATCGCTGACTGGCGCGAGCGGAACCGACTTCCGGCCGAAGAAAACACAGGCGGTGTTCCGCTGCGACGCTCTTTCATCTAGACTCCCAAGTGGGGATTGCGCCCACGGTGTCAACTGTTCTATCGGACGCAGACCGTTCGCGATGGAGTTACGACAAGGTAGCATTGCCGTGACCGCGGCGTTTCTATTGGAACGCCGCTTGCAGCTTCGAAAATCGAACCGAACAAGAAGATCCGCCGTACCATGGATACAACGAAACAAGCCCCCGGAATCCAAGAGATGCCCAAGTCCACCGACCTTCAGGTCGCCATGATCGGGTCATACGTTCCCCGCCGTTGTGGGATCGCCACCTTCACGCACGATGTGGCCAAGGCCGTAGACGGAGCGATTGCCACAAACGGTTCTCCCCTGTCGCAGCACGTTCAGATTGTCGCGATCAACGACTCTGAGGACGGATACGCCTACGACGAAGAAGTGACACTGCAAATAAGACAACACCAACGGCAGGAATATCGCAACGCGGCCGAGGTGCTCAATACGAGCGGTGCGGATGTCGTCTTGCTTCAACACGAGTTCGGCCTGTTCGGCGGGGAATGTGGCAGCTATCTGCTGGATCTGCTTGATAATCTTCACAGACCCCTGGTGACCACCCTTCACTCAGTGCTTCAAGATCCATCTAAGGAACAGCTCGACGTACTCTCGCGCGTTTGCGCGCGAAGCGATGTGGTCGTGGTTATGGCCGATCGTGCGCGGCACTTGCTCACCGATGTCTACAACGTGCCGAGCGAGCGCATCCGCCTCATCCCACACGGCGTGCCCGACGTGCCGCTCGGGGATACGGAACCGTTCAAAGAGCGTTTCGGGCTCGCGGGTCGTCCTATGATCCTGACCTTCGGTCTTCTCGGTCCGGGAAAGGGAATCGAAGTCATGCTCGACGCCCTGGGAAAGATCGTTCCCAATATTCCGGATGTGGCCTACGTCGTGCTCGGTGTGACCCACCCCGGCGTGGTGCGCGATTCCGGCGAGCTCTACCGCATCTCTCTGGAACTGCGTGCGGTGGAACTTGGTATTCAGAAAAACGTGCTATTCCACAATCGGTATGTTTCCGACGACGACCTCAAGTCCTACCTTCAAGCGGCGGACGTGTATGCCACGCCCTACCCCTCGAAAGAGCAGATCACCTCGGGCACCCTGGCGTATGCTTTGGCCTGTGGCAAGGCCATCGTCTCTACGCCGTATTGGCACGCTCAAGAGTTGCTCATCAACGGTCGCGGTCGGCTCGTGGAGTTCGGTGACGTCGACGGTTTCGCCGGTGCGCTTCGCGAGCTGCTTACCGATGAAAACGCGCGAACCACGATGCAACAGGCCGCGCACAACTTCGGGCGGAGCATGGTCTGGTCGCGTGTGGGCGAACAGTTCGTTTCGGCATGCGATCAGGCTCGACAACACTTCGCTCAGGCGGCGCCGGTCTTGTTCACCGATCGCAAGGTGCTCATGCGCATGTCGTTACCAGAACCGCGACTTGACCACCTCTACACGATGTCCGACGACACGGGAATCTTACAACATGCCGCATTCGCCATGCCCGATCGTCGCCACGGATACTGTACCGACGACAACGCGCGAGCGCTGATCGTCGCATCGATGGCCTGGTCACTGTTTCAATGCAAAGAAGTGCTGCCGTACCTACAGAATTATCTATCGTTCATCCACTACGCTCAGGATGGTCAGACCGGCCGCTTTCGAAACTTCATGTCGTATGACCGAAAGTGGATGGAGGAAGACGGAAGCGACGACAGTCAAGGACGCGCGATCTGGGCGTTGGGCTATGTGCTTTCGCACGCCCCCACCGAGTCGACGGCGAATCTCGCGACCGCCCTCTTTCGACGAGGGCTTGGCGCCGTCGAATCCCTGGAGTTCCCCCGATCGTGGGCACTGAGTATGCTGGGCATCCACTACTACCTCCGAGTGAACCCCGACGACGACATCGCCCACCGTACTTTGTCGACGTTGGCGGATCATCTCGAAGCTGTTTTTGCAGGCCACGAGTCTGACGAATGGCCTTGGTTCGAAGACGTGGTCACGTACGACAACGGTCGAATTCCCCAAGCGTTGATCATCGCCGGACACGTGCTTGAGCGCCCCGCGCTGCGTGATCGAGGGCTCAGCGTTTTGCGATGGCTGGTGACAGCCCAGACCGCACCCGAAGGTCACTTGTCAGTGATTGGAAATGACGGCTGGATGGGGCGAGAGGGGACGACCGCCAAGTTCGACCAACAACCGCTCGAAGCGGCCGCGTTGATCGGCGCGTTCAAAGCCGCACATCGAACTTCTGGCGACGAACGCTGGCTCGTCGAGATGAGGCGGTGTTTCGAGTGGTTCGTCGGCCGCAACGACCTCGGCGTCACGATGATCGACTTCAAATCGCGTGGTTGCTACGACGGCCTCGAGGCGGGCGGCGTGAACGAGAACCAGGGTGCCGAGTCCCTTCTGTCCTGGTTGCTATCGCTCCTCATCATGCATGAAATGCAAACGGGAGACGCACCCGACCTCGCCTGACAGCTTATTGAAAAAGTGTGGCATCGGCTTCCAGCCGGTGATCCATTGGCGATTGTTCCCGGTTAATGGGGACGGGCCTCATCGTTGCGGGCGGGATCGCTGCGACACGATTGAAGACCACCTGCCTTCAACCAGCTGCCAACCGGCGATCCCTTGTAGGATCACACGCGCAAAGCCGATAATGATGTGACCGGAGTAGCCTGCGCCCAGGCGATCTGCTTTCTTGTTGCACAGGAGCCAGTCGAACGATGAACAACTTCCAGGACGACCCACGCCGTCGTCTTCTCAAACGTCACCCCGCAAACCCGATACTCACCGCGTATCAATGGCCATACTTCGTCAACACCGTGTTCAACCCCGGCGCTACCCGACTCGCCTCCGGTGAGACGATCTTGCTGGCGCGCGTAGAAGATTGCTCCGGCCTGTCGCATTTGTGCGTCGCCCGGTCAGCAGACGGAGTGACCGATTGGAAAGTCGATGCCCACCCAACGCTCGTAGCCGACTTGCAGAACCATCCCGAAGAACTCTGGGGCATTGAAGACCCGCGCGTCATCTGGGTCGACGAGCTTGATGCGTTCGCCGTTGTCTTCACGTGCTACTCGGCGCGCGGCCCCGGTGTGTCCATGGCGTTGACCAAAAACTTTCGAGAGTTCGACCGGATCGGAATGATTTTTCCGCCCGAGGACAAGGACGCCGCGTTGCTTCCGCGGCGCATCGACGGACGCTGGGTAATGATCCACCGACCGGTGCCCGCGACGGGAAGCGCCCATATATGGATGTCGTTCTCGCCGGACTTGAAGCATTGGGGCGACCACAAGGTCGTGCTCAAGGCGCGCCGCGGGGCGTGGTGGGACGCCAACAAAATCGGCCTCGCCGGGCCGCTTATCGAAACCGACGAAGGATGGTTGATGATGTACCACGGCGTCAAGATGACGCCGGGGGGCTGTATCTATCGTTTGGGCCTCGCCCTGTTCGAGCTGGAAGATCCGACCTGCTGCATACGTCGCTGCACGAAATGGATCATGGGGCCGCAAACAGACTATGAACGCACCGGCGACGTCGGCGACGTGGTTTTCCCCTGCGGACAGACCATCGCGGACGACGGCGACACGCTCAACCTGTACTACGGCGCCGCGGACACCTCCATAGCGCTAGCCACCGGGAGCATTCGCAGCATGCTCGATTGGCTAAGCGAGAACAGCACCGCGGGCGATCAAGGCGACGATTGACGAGAGGCGACGACTCAAGTGACGGGTTCGTCCGATCCGAGCCGCGACCGTGAGGGAGCGCATTCGAGCCGTCACGGCCGGCTTTCAAACGTCCGCTTCCTTACGGGCGCGGCTCGGTAAGACTGGTTGGCCCATGGCGTCAGACGTGGGGGAGTCGAATCGACATTGGGTTCGCCACCCTCCTCAAAGAGGGTGTCCAAGACGGGAGTGCTCCGAACCGAGCCGCGACTGTCAGGGAGCGATTTTCGCACTAGAAACCGGACCTCTCCATCGCGGCTCTGAAAGAGAGTTCTTAAGCACGTTCTAAGGAAGTGGACCACCCGGACCAACAGCAAGAAAGCGACGTGGAGCACTTCATGCGTATCGCAATGCTCGCCCCAATCAGTTGGCCGCTACCGCCCAGCGGATACGGTCCCTGGGAGTTGGTAGCCCACACGCTCACGGAGCAGCTCGTTAGGCTCGGTCACGACGTGACCCTCTTCGCCGCCGGTGGTACGAAAACCAGCGCTACGTTGATCACCACGACCCCGCACGCCCTGTCGACTTGGCCTGAGGCGGAGCGCAACCGCCCACGCAGGTTCGACGCGAACACCGGTCTTCTTGAAGGCCCGCCCGACGCCCGCGTGCTTGAGCAGCACCACATTGCTATGTGCATGGAGCAAGCCGCAGCCGGTAACTTCGACGTGGTCCATTCTCACTTGCACGTCCACGCACTCGGATTCTCAAGGTTGATCGGCTGCCCGCTGGTTACAACGCTGCACGGTTCTGCATGGGTACGTGCTTCACATCCGCTGCTGCTCGCCTACCGCGAGCAAGCGTTCGTTTCGATTTCCGACGCCGAACGCACGATGCTGCCCGAGCTGAATTACGTCCGTACCGTCCACAACGGCATTCGCCTTGAAAACTTTCCCTTCGAGCGTGACAAGGACGACTACTTGCTCTTCGCCGGTCGCCTCTCGCCCGAGAAAGGCCCGGACAAGGCCATCGAGATCGCCCGACGCAGCGGTCGACGCTTGCTCATGGCTGGCTTGATCGAAGATCAGTATCAAAGCTTCTTCCACGAGCGTGTCCGCCCCCACGTGGACGGCAAACAGGTCGAATACGTAGGCCTCCTCTCGCAAAACGACTTAGCGACGCTATACCGCAAAGCCGCCGGCGTGCTCTTTCCTATCAGCTGGTGTGAGCCATTCGGCCTCGTCGCGGTGGAAGCCCAAGCGAGCGGCACGCCAATTATCGCCACACGCTTCGGCGCCCTACCCGAAATCATCGTCGATGGGAAAACCGGGTTCGTGGTCGACTCAATCGCAGAAGCGGTCGACGACACGGAACGACTCAGCGGCATCTCGCCCCAAGCCTGCCGCAACAACGCCGAACAGAGATTCAGCGATCACACGATGGCCGAAGGCTACGTTGAAGCCTACCGCTCACTACTCGCCGACGGTTCCTAGTGTTCTGTCACACATCGAATGAACTGCATACCGAGCCGCGCCCGTAAGGAAGCGGACGTCTGAAATCCGGTGATGACAACTCGAAAACGCTCCCTCACGGTCGCGGCTCGGTTCGGACGAACCCGTCGCCTAGGGCGTGAAAGAGCACTAAAGCAGTCTTGAGAAAAATCCGTAGGCCGGGTTATCGACCCGGCAACGCTATTACGGCAGGGTGGCCCATGGCTTCAGCCGTGAGGGAGTCGAATCGATGCCGGGTCGATGACCCGCACTACGCACCGTGCCGGATCGATCGCATGTCCGCAACGCCTCGTGTACGTCAGTGCCAAGTTATGACACTCGCTAGTGACGAGGGCGCCAAGTTCGTATTGGTGCCAGTTCATGGCACCGCACGCCTCAGGAAACCGCCACCTCACCCGCAGCCCGTTCGACTTCCTGATTCGATAACCCTGTATCCGGCGGAGTCCACTGCGGCAGATCGCAAAGTCCGCCGCCGCAGAACGTGTGGTGCCAAAGCTGCGTCGCGATGATACCGGTGATGCCGATGGTCGTCACCGCGCGGCGCGGCGTGATGCATCGCCCCTTTTCGTGGACCGATCGAATCCGCTCGATCATCGCCGGTTCGAAATAGCCCGTCGCGCGAAGTGCTTCGCGGCTGAGCAATTGATCGACCCACGGCGGACGGGCGGGACCAAGGAACACGGGCGATTGCGACGCTCGAAACATCGTCTTGGGTCGCTTGGCGATGGCTGGCGGTAACACTTTCTCAGCCACGCGGCGAAGTAGCCACTTGTCGGTCAGCCCGCGCACTTTGTACTTCGGTGCAATCCCCGCACAGAGCGTGATGAGGTGTTCATCCAAGAACGGGTAACGGGTTTCCACGGACGAATTCATGGCGACACGGTCGCCCTTGGCTTGAAGCAAGAGTCCGGGCAGCATAATCTTGTAGCCGGCGTAGATCGATTGGTTCAACGGATGCCACCGGCTGATGCGATCGTTCGTGAAACTCAAGTCGTCGAACGCCGAGTGACCGTCAAGCCGGGCCCACATGTCAGGCGTATAGTAAAGCTCGCGGGCCTGAGCGAATACCTCAGCCACCTCCGCTTGCACCGGTCGGACCCCGCCCATGGCCGTCGGTGAGGGTCGATGCGCTGCCCCCCCACCAACCCACGCCAACGTTGCACGATGCATGAGCGAAGGCAACCACTGACCCGTGTAGCGAGCGATACGCCTTCCAATCATTTGTGATTTGAACCAGACATAACCGGCCAGCGCCTCGTCGGCGCCCTCACCGGTTAACGCCACCTTGAACCCCTGCTCGTGGACCGACTCCGCAAGACGCATCATGCAACCGCACGACGTATCCATCACCGGCGCCTCGGCCGCGCGAATCAGGTCGGGATACGAGTCGGCAATTTCTCCGACGCCCATCGCGATCGTCGTCAGCGGTGACGCCAGAAGTCTGGCTGATTCGTCCGCCTGAGCACGTTCGTCGGGACCGGCCCGATTGAGTCCGATCGTGAATGAGCGAATGGGCTCGTTACGTTCTTGCGAGCTCAACCCCAAGACGACGGTGGAATCCAACCCGCCGCTGAGGTAGGTGACGACGGGTACGTCGCAGCGCAGGCGCCGCTTGACCGCTTGGCGTAAACAATCCTCAAGCTCATCGCGGAGCTCCGTCGGATCGTCGCACCGGCGTTCGTCACCGGCGTCAGGGAAGTCTAGATCCCAATATTGCCGACGTTCTATGCGACCATCACGAACGCTTAGGTAGTGACCCGGCGGGATCTGCTTGATGCCAGCGAAGCATGTGCGCTCGGTGCCTCCGGCAAAAAACGTAAACAAATGGTCAATGCCCCGGACATCCGGCCGCGCCGTAATCAGACGTGATGCGAGAAGCGCTTTGATTTCCGACGCCCAGAGCAACCAGCCGTCGGCCTCCGCGTAGAACAACGGGCAGATGCCCACGCGATCGCGACCAAGAATGAGCGTGCGGTTGGTTCGATCCCAAAGCGAGAAGGCGAACTGGCCGTTCACGCGCGACAGCATGTCCACGCCGTACGATTCGTAGAGATGAACCCACGCCTCGGTATCGCAGCGCGTTTTCAACTTGTGCCCGCTCGCCAGCAAGTCTCTTCGGATCAAGGGATAGTCGAACAACTCACCATTGAACGCGACCCAGACGTCACCCGACTCGTTGGCGATTGGCTGACGACCGGCCGGTAGATCGACGATCGCTAGGCGCCGCGCCCCGAGTGCCACGCCTTGCTCAATGTGAACGTGCTCATCGTCGGGACCGCGATGTTCGAGCGAGGCGGTCATAGCCAAGAGACGCCGGGTCGAAAACGACCGTCTCCCGTTGAGGTCGATGGCGCCGGCGATTCCGCACATGGATGACTAATCTCTTCTCGAAGTCGACAACTCGCGGCACAAACCGTGGCACCGCTTCAAACCGGTGATCCATGTGTAGCAGAAGTCGGTGTGGCACCAGCCAGTGTGGCACCGGCTTCCAGCCGGTGATCCATCAGCACTTGACCGTCTAGAACCCCGATCCCGCAAAGTCTTGCAGCGGGCGCTCTACGGAGTCGACAACCGATCGATGACTTCCCGATACTTGGCGGCCGTATTGACGACGATGTCCGGCGGAAGCTCGGGACCGGGCGGGGTCTTGTCCCATTTACCCTTGTCCACCAGCGTCGTAAGGTAATTCCGCACGTACTGCTTGTCGAAACTGTCTTGATCTCGACCCGGCTCGTAGTCGTCGGCGGGCCAGAACCGCGAGGAATCGGGGGTGAGCACTTCGTCGATCAAAATGTACTCGCCGTCTCGCTCACCCCATTCAAACTTCGTATCGGCAATGATTAACCCGCGCTGCCGAGCGTGATCTGCGGCCCGGTTATACAGGTCAATACTTCGATCGCGAAGCTCGGTCATGCATTCCGTACCGACCCGCTCGCACGCCTCGGCAAATGAAATATTCTCATCGTGCCCTTCGTCCGCTTTGGTCGACGGCGTAAAGATCGGTTCGGGAAGTTGCTCGCATTGGCGAATACCCTTCGGCAATTCGATACCGCAAACCGCACCCGTCCGCTGATAGTCTTTCCAGCCAGAACCAGTGATGTATCCTCGAACCACAAACTCGATCGGTACGACTTTGGTCTTGCGACATCGCATCGTTCGATCGCGCAGCTCGGCGAGGTGATCCGCCAGACCGGCGGGCGCCTCATCAGCCACCACCTCGATCAGATGATGGGCTACGTCGTCGCCGAAGAGGTCGAACCAGAAAGCGGAAACTTTCGTCAGCATCGCCCCCTTGCCCGGAATCGCAGTGGGCAGTACGACGTCATAGGCGCTGATGCGGTCGGTGGCGACCAGAAGAATCTCGTCGCCCAGGTCGTAAATGTCGCGAACCTTGCCGCGTCGAACGGGCAGGTCGGGGAGTTCCGTTCGAACCACAACGGCTTCTTTGCCCACCACCATAAGCCAAACTCCTTGTGCTTGATCTCGTCACCGTAGCGATCCGATCTGGAAACAACGATCCAATGATCGGGGTTAATCCGAGTCTCACGAGCGGGCAACGGTCTCGAACCAGCCCGCACGCCCAGGAAAACCTCGCGCCGTCCCTGAATCCAGTGCGAACAGTCACGTCGTGTTCCTAGCACAGAACGGCCGACTTTATACCCGATCTACATCAATTCCGACAGGTGCGTCGACCGGTTCCGCAGGGCGCCACTCGCCCAATATCGACCGGTCGGAAAAAGAGACCGCCACAGCCTCGACGTCACCGGAACAATTCGCCATAATGTGGCGAGCACCCGGCTGAGGAGTGCGGGGAGCGGTTGATTGAGGCCTGCCCGGCAGTCGCCGGCGACGGGTTGATGAATCGTGCGGTCATCCAAGGGCCTCGCATGCTTTCCTATGCAGTCTATGAGAACGGTCAACCGGCTCCAAGGGTCGACCTGTCCGGTGCCTACATCGTCGGTTCCGACGACGTGCCGCTGCGCGCGGAAATCACGTTCCAAGACGGGATCATCCAATGCAAGAAACGCGCAGCGGGACCCGCCGGCCTCGCCATCCCGTGGGCTATCGAAGGCGCCGGCACTTTGCTGATCGAGACCGTCCGGGTTCCCGAACGTGAGAATCCTTATCTACTGCAAGTCGAACTCGCCCGCGCTCGCCTGATGCGCATCCACCACAAGCTGGAAGACTGGGGACTGCTCGATTTTACCGGTATCGAGGACGTGGCGACGATGTTTCGCGAAGCGCAGGAAACACTGATTTCCGCCCTCCAAGCCGAAACGCCTGCCGAGGCGGCTGCACTTGGAGATCGCTCCTTGGCTCAAGCGGTCGAGGTGAGCGACCGAATCAGCCATTTCCATTCAGAGGCCCTGCTCGCACGACGAAAGCTTATCGGCGCATGGGGGCCACACGTGTTCGGCTGTGCAGTCCCCGCCGAACAACCGACTGAAGCGCTGCGCGAGCGTCTCGCGTCTGCGTTCGATTTCGTCACGCTACCGATCGTTTGGCGTGACATCGAATCCAGCGAGCAAAACTTCGACTGGACCTATCTGGATCGCTGGGTCGAGTTGCTCAGCAAGCGTGGCGTTCCACTAAAGGGATCGTCGCTGCTCTCATTCCACGAGCAGACCGTTCCCGATTGGCTATACATCTGGGAGCACGATTTCGACACCATTCGCGATCTGGCGTTCGAGCACGTTCGCCGCGTCATCAATCGCTATGGTCAACACATACAGACCTGGGACGTCATCAGCGGCATCCACGCCAACAATTGCTTCACGTTCAACTTTGAACAACTCATGGAGCTCACGCGAATGACCGCGGCGTTGACGAAGCAAGCCGCCCCCCAAAGCACCGCCATCGTCGACATGGTCGCGCCCTGGGGAGAATACTACGCCCGAAACCAGCGCACGATTCCGCCCATGCTCTACGCCGACATGACCGTGCAAAGCGGCGTCAGCTTCGACGCCTTCGGTCTGCAGTTTCACTTCGGCCCTGCGCTCGACGGCATGTACGTCCGCGACATGTTCCAGATTTCTTCGCTGCTCGATCAGTTCGCCAAGCTGGGCAAGCCGCTACACATTACGGCCGTACAGGTGCCCTCGTCGCCAACGCCGAACGGCGGCGACACCAACGACGCGGCGCTCGGCGGCGGCGTCTGGCGAAAGCCGTGGAGTGAACCCCTACAGTCCGAGTGGCTGAAACGATTCGTCGAGGTGGCGTTGAGCAAACCGTTCATCGAATCGGTATCCTGGCCAAGCTTGGCTGACCATGAGACGCAGGTCGTTCCCAGCGGCGGTCTGCTTCGCGCCGACCTTACCCCCAAGCCCGCCTTCGACGAGTTCGCCCGTATCCGCCAAGACGTTCTCGGCGCTGCGCGAACGGCGTCGCGCGGCCCCTCGGCCTGATGGCCGGCGCGGCTGGATTCCAAGCCCCCACCGACATATCGAAGCAAGCAACACAGCCGACACAACGCGAATCGCCCGCACCACCCCGCCGACTCAGTCACCACCACAATGACCGCGCGATTCCGCTCGTGGTCATGCTCGGACTCGCCCTAACAGCCATCGCCGGTGCGGAGCTTATCCTGCCAAACGCCGGATCGAATCCCGGTGCGCTTCGAAGCGGCGTGAACCCCAACACGGCCCAATGGTGGGAACTCGTCGCCCTTCCGGAAATCGGGCCGACACTGGCCAACGAAATCACTCGATACCGCGATGCCGTGGGATCGAAGAACGGCGACGCGGAGCACGGCTCGGTCTTTCGCTCCGCCGCCGACCTCGCGAAAGTCCGCGGCATCGGCCCCAAGACCGTGGCCCGTCTCGCGCCGCACTTGCGGTTCGACAAAACACGGCACGATCCAGTCGCATTCGAAGACCAGCGCAGCGTCACACCTTAATGTTCGGGTTGTCGCCGCTCGCACCACCGGAACCAGTCGCGCCGGTCAGAGCCCTCCGCGCTAGCGGTGGGACCGGTCCGCGGGCTGGCGCCCACGGCTCTGATACCCTCGCCAACCCGTAGCTCTACCTGTGACGGAGCACTAATGCTGTGTCACAGCTAAGTAGTAGGGTTGCGTTTGTCTAATCAGAGCCGCGACCGTGAGGGAGCGGACATCGCCAACCCGAATATCTAGGTGTGACACAGAACTTGCGCCAAGATTCACGCACCGCCATCAGGAACCTGCCGCACGTCATCCGCAATGTTGTTAATCACAACCATAATACGGTCCAGGTCGGAGGGTTTGTTTCTGGCGTTCCAGCAAGTCACGTATCGTTCCGACGCGGCGAGCAACGCGTCGACCCAGTTGGCTTTGTCGATCCGCCTAGCACCGCGCGCCAGTAAGACCTTTTCCGAGAAGAGCTTCGTGAAGCAACAAGCCACCGCGAGATCATCAAGGTCGCGGCAATCCGAAGACGCTCCGCCATGTGAGTGAACCATGTCCACGATGGACGGTCTCGCGCTACCGAAGCCCATAGTGTCGACCCAATCCAGGAACGCGCTCGCGGATGCGATCGACTCCTCAGCGGTCTCGATGGATGGTAGGTTCAAGTCGTCACACATCCGTTCGAGCGGCGTACCCATCATGCACCACGTTTCCGCACGACCGCCCATCGCGGACGCACAACGGAGCGCAGCCACCCCGGCGGTGTCTTCCGTGCCAACAAGCCAACGCGAGAACCGCCGATCGAAGTCCGCACCCACTTCGTGCGACGCGTGCCACGCCAGCGCCGCACCGAGGGCAAGGCCATGCCAAGAACAGCCCAACAGGTTGAAGTGTCCGTGATCGCCCCAGTCCGTGTTGAGCAGACCGCCGGCGCCGCACCGCCGACCCGTCTCCGCGAACTGAACGATGTTGTGCTCGGCTTGGTTCATGGCGTTGACGATCCGCTTCCAACCCGAAGTACCGGGACAGACAATCGTCGCCAAACCGGAGTCCACAAGACCGGCCGTGGCTTCGTAGTCAGGATCGTCATAGCCCCAGTGAAGAAGCGTCAAATCACTCGGCAGCCGCGTCAACAGCTCGGGATGGTTGCGGAGAATGTCGGCCCACACCTGAACGCGACGACCACGCGCGGTGCAGAACTCGTACGCTCGAAGAATATGCTCGACGTAAGCTTCACCCGTCCCACATTCAGCGAACGCCGCCCGGTTCTTGCCCATACCGAGATCGTGCGGTTCATCGCCACAAATGTTAACAACCGCACCGTCGAATCCGTCCAAGACATCCGACCACATGTGCTCAACGAGGCGGCGACCCTCGGGGTTTCGACAATCGAGCGTAAACCCGCGCAAACGCTGCGGCCAGTTCATGTCCGCCCACTCGTTCGTAGCTTCGATTTCCGCGAGGTGACGGTACGCCGGCATCGACAGAACACGACCCATGTGCCCGAACGTCGCCAGCGCCGGAACCAAGTCGATAAACCGTTCACGGCAAAACGCACTCAGCTCGCAGGCCTCGTCCGGCGTCAACCCGTCGCCGGGTAAACAGATGTCCGAATCGAAACCGAAGACATAGGCGTGCTCGATGTTCAGGTGTAGCTGATTGATCTTCAGTCCAGCCAGCCGATCGGCCAGCAGCTTGAGCGTTTCGATGGTCGGGACTTTGCCTCGGGTCACGTCGTGGAGAACCGCGCGCGTCGGGAAATCCGGCCAATCGACGATCGCACAGCAGCGAATAGACGGTGCAGACCGGACGACGAGTTGGCCAAGTGTTTGGATCCCGTGGAAACATGCGGCGGCTGATGCGCCGACGAGTTCGATGGCCGTTGGCGTCACGCGCAGACGATATTCGCCGACATGCTCGCAGCCGGAACGATCCTCACGGACGACGACGGATTCAATCTGGCTAGGCGACCGAGGCGCCGCGTCGTGGGAGGCGTTCGGTGCGGGCGATTTTGTCGAAACTGAGGCGAGCCATCGCTCAATCGCACGTTGCACGCGAGAGTCCGGGCTGTCCACGCAAACCCTAGGTGCGGCGGGGAAACGAGTCGCGTCCGATGCAATCTCGACCCGCTTCGGACGCGGGAGTAATTGAATGCCATCGGTCAACTGTTGCGCCATTGATTTGCAGCCCGTTGAATACGTGTGGCACCGGCTTCCAGCCGGTGATCCCATTACTCCTACCCGCCACCGTAGAACCTGGAAGCCCGCAAACACACGCACGTCTTGCGGGCCGACAACCGACGGCCACAGTATCATTCCCCTCGACCGAACCGCGTCAAATGACCCGCGACGTCGATAGGTTCGAGTGATGCGAGGCGTCAGTCGATAATAAGGGCGTATGGGCACCAAAGGCAATGTAGATTCGGGCAGTGTCGACTTGGAGGGCGGGACGATGGGCTTGGACCCGTCTACCGTCAACGTCGACCCTCTTCCGACCGACCGCGGCGGGCCGCAGTGCCTTGTGGTCATGTATCACTACGTGCGCCCGCAACACTCCGCGACCATACACGAACGGTCGAAACGCGACCGAGGAATTCACGCCTTAAGCGTCGACGCGTTCGCCAACCAGGTGGACGAGTTGTGCAAGGTCATGGAGCCGATCGATTGGCCCGCACTGTTTGGATGGATGAACGGGAGGCAGGCCATTCCCGACCGAAGCTTTCTCCTCACCTTCGACGACGGACTGGCTGATCACGGTGAATATGTGGTTCCGCTCCTCGACCGACGAGGCATTCACGGGCTGTTCTTCGTTCCCGGCGTCGTGCTCCAGTCGCACCATCTCATCAGCGCCCATGCCATCCACCTGTTGCTCGATCGCATGGACGACGCAACGTTGGAACGCAAGATCATCGAAGCCATCGCCCAACGCGACAAGTCTGACACCGACTGGCCCAGCAAGTTGGACGGCGCGGCTGCGACGGCCATGTATCACTACGAACCCCCCACACGCGCACGCTTGAAATATCTCCTCAACGCCGTTCTCCCCGTTGACCTTCGCCGCGTGGCCGTCGATACGGTGTTTGAAACGGAGGTCGGGTCACCATCACGCTGGGCCAAGCGGTGGTACCTGGGTTGGGACGATCTCTCATCCATGCAGTCCACCGGGCACACCATCGGTGCCCACGGGTTCACGCATGAACCCTACACCGGAATGACAAGCGCTCAGCGCCAAAGTGACCTGCGCCGAGTACACGCCATCCTCGACGCGGGCCTCGGCCCGGACCGCCGACCGATTTCCTATCCGTTCGGGTGCCATGACGATGACACGATCATAGCGGCGCAAGAGGCCGGTTTCGTACAGGCGTTCACCACGCAACGACACTTGGTCACGCAACAGTGCGATCCGATGAGCCTACCCCGCGTCGACACGATTGATGTCAACGCCACGATACAGGAGGTATGATCTTGGCTCGACAGGGGATCATCGAAACCGTACCCACGCCACCGCGCTTGGAACGAGATAAGAACCGCACCCCGGCATCAGAAACGATGCACGCGGTGGACGCTTTGGAAGATCGATTGCGGCGTTTTCTACAGGCCTATTGGCTTCGGCCGGAGAACGCATTCTGGATGACGCTCCGCAGCGCCGCGCTTTCGCAATGCACGATCACGAGTCCGTCCGTCGATCTTTCCTGCGGCGACGGCATCTTCGCCTTCCTACACGGCGGCGGCGCGTTCGACCCGAGCTTCGACGTGTTCGCCTCGGTGGGTCATCTCGACCGCGTGCGCGATGAGCATGTGGATATGTTCGACTGTGCGGCTGACTCGTATCGCCCGCCCATCAAAGCGCCGCCGGAAACCCGCTTCGACGTCGGTACGGATATCAAAGCTTCACAACTCGAAAAAGCCGGCCGACTTTCGACGTATGGTCGACTGCTACAACACGACAACAACACGCCCCTACCGCTCAACGACAATGAGTTCGACACGGTCTATTGCAACGCGGCGTATTGGATCAAAGACATCGACGGGTTTCTCGCCGAGCTGGCGCGCATCACGCGGCCGGGCGGCGCGATCGTTCTGCACGTCAAGCTCGACAGTATGCGCGGCTATACGCTTGCAAGCCATCGCGACACACTCGGCGATCGCTTCCTCGACATCATCGGCCGAGGACGGATGGCCACGTGGCCGTCATTGGCCGGGCGAAATGAATGGGAATCGCGTTTCAACAAAGCCCATCTGACGATCGAAGACGTCACGCCGTTCGTCACCAAGGATCACGCGCACATCTGGGACATCGGTTTGCGCCCCATCGCGCCGCTGCTCGTTCGCATGACCGATGCACTCACGCCGGAATCCCGCGCCGACATCAAACGCGAGTGGGTTGATCTATTCTTCGACCTGCTCCGCCCAATCTGCGACCCGAAGTTCAACCTTGCGAACGCCGACGCCGAACCGGCTGAGTTGCAATATCTGTTGACGCCAACGACGGCGTAGGTTTTCCGCAAACCGTCCCGCCATGCTGGTGTGTGAATATGCTGGTGTGTGAATACGCTGGTGTGTGAATATGCTGGTGCGTGAATATGCTGGTGCGTGAATCCTTTCTCGCACCTCCATCCATGTGCCGAGAAAGGATTCACGGCACAGCTTGAAATGGTTCACGGCGCAGCTTGCCTTCTCACTACCTGGAATCTACGCAGGATGACGCTTGCGGCGGTTAGTAGCAGGAGGCTCAGGACGACCAGACCCCAGTGGGAGACTGTGGGGACAGGTCCGGACCGGAGGGTGTAGACGACCACGTTCTCGGTTGTGCCGTCGTTGAAAGTAAACGTGGTTGTCTTGCCGATGGGCATTGGTCGGTCGAGGACGATCTCGACGGTGTCGGGCTCGCCGTTGTCGAGGCGGCGGGTCTTGATGACGACGGGTGGTGTGGCGCCGTCGGTATCGACGATGATCTCGTCGATGTAGACGTAATTGTCTGCGTCGAACGTTACCGTGAAGCGGTCGATGCCGGGGTAGTCAGCGGGATTGACGAATCCCACGGGCGGGTCGGTGGTTACGATCGTTTCGCCGGTCGCCACCGTGCCGTAACGCACGAAATCCCATTCGTGTCTCTGGTTGGGAATCTGATCGCCGATGCAGCCGCCTCTGCCGAACAATCCGTAGGCGGGATTCCCACCCCCCCCCTCCAAGACCGTCGGCGAAGATCAGCCCATCCACCGAGATGCGGATCTGCAGGTTCGGCAGGCTCTCGATGCGATAGGTATGGAACCCATTGAGTTCCAGATCGCGAATGATTCCGTTGCTCGCGAAGACCGCGTCACCGTAGATGTCCACCAATTGATCAACGCTTGCGTCAACAACTTGGATGCTGGCGTCACAGATGAACGCGTTGGGGCCTGCGGGGTGGTTGGAGCGAAAGCGCCATTCGACCCAGATTAGTGGCGGAGCCGGTTCACCGGGGTCGCGCGATATGTCGAACCGATAGCTGGCCGAATCGCCCGCCACGGCCCAGAAAAAGAAGAATCGCCCGTTCGCAACGCCCTCCGTGCAGGGTGAATCGCAGGGGTTGTTGGCGATCCAACCGGCCGAGGGATCGTCGGGAAGGACATCGCCCTCATAGCGGTGCAGGGTTTCGTCGCCGTACGCCGTTGCGACGACCAGACCAAGCAGGATCGTGATGACAACCCATCGATGCATGACACTTTCGCTTTCGGTTTCACTATAACAAAATCGAAGACCGGATTCAAAAGAGGCGTGGGTGTGGGCATACGCGGCTATGCATCCTTCGCCCGGCCAAGCAATGCCGGTGCGTGAACCACTTGCTGCTGGTGCGTCAGCTGGTGCGTGCATCGTTTGCTGCTGGTGCGTCAGCTGGTGCGTGAATCCCTTCTCGCACCTCCATCCATGTGTCGAGAAAGGATTCACGACACAGCTTCTCCATCTATGTGTCGAGAAAGGATTCACGACACAGCATATTCACGGCACAGCATGCCCATGCGGAAATCCCCTCCCGCATCGTCACGGAATTCTATCGTCGAGAATCGCCTTGAGTTTCGATGTGTCGATGTTGCCGCCGGAGACTATGCAAACAATCTTCCCGCCGCCCGCCTTACCAGAAAGAGCAGCCGCCACCGACGTCGCTCCCGCGCCCTCAGCCACGACGCGCTGTCGCTCCATCAGCAGTTTGACCGCTTGAGCAACTTCACGTAGCGGCACGACGAGCGATTCGTTGATGAGCCGCTTCGCGAGCGGCCACATTTCCGGCATCAAGCTCGGCCCACCGATGCCGTCGACGAACGTCTTGGTGTGTTCAATGCGCTGCGGGCTACCGGCGGCGAGTGAGGGCGCGAGGGGCGCCGCGTGCTCGACCTCGCAAGCGAGAATCCGCGTGTCCGGTTTGATCGCGCGTATCGCACAACCGATGCCACTGCTCAATCCGCCGCCACCGTAGGGAACGACGACCGAATCGACATCGGGCAGGTCTTCGAGAATCTCCAGACCGATCGTGCCGTTACCGGCGATGACGTGTGGATTGCTCACCGGGTGGATGAACATGCCTTCGCAGCCATCGTAGTGATGTTCGAGCATGATGTTCCACCAGGTTTCGTACGTTTCCTTGATGACGCGACCACCAAGCCGCGTAATCGCGGCGAGTTTGGTTTCCGGTGCGTTGTCGGGAACCACAACGCTACACGGAATGTTTCGAGCTCGAGCGGCGAAGGCTACGCCCTGGGCCATGTTGCCGGCGCTGGCGGTGTAGACGCCGCGTTTCAGGTCGTCCGATGATGCCAACGCCATGGCATTACCCGCCCCGCGCAGCTTGAACGAACCTATGGGTTGAAGGTTTTCGAGCTTGAGGTAAATCTCACCGGGGGCGTCGTCTATGGGGAGACGCACAAGCGGCGTGCGCACGATCATCCCGGACAGTCGCATCGCAGCCGCACGGATTTCCTCAATCGAAACCGGCTCAATCGGTTGCATCGCGCTTTCCCCCTAGCGGCATTTGAAGACACGAACCGGTCTCTTTCGCCTTCGTGTACACGACGCGAGCGGCGGCGAGATCCTCAACGGCTAGGCCCACGGATTTGAACAGCGTGATGTCGTCGTCGGCCCGCCGCCCCACCACATTGCCCGCAATCAACGCGCCAAGCTCGCCAAGAATGTGGTCATCGCCAACTACACCTTCCTCTTTAGCCAGAAGGAAATCGCCGGCTTCGTTGAGGGCGGACTCCATTCGGTCGACGAACAGACGGGATCGGCGCACGGCCTCCGCGTCCAGCTCACGAGCCACGCTTACGCTCGAACCGACGGCGTTGATGTGCGTACCGGGACTGATCCAATCGCCGCTTAAGACCGGTTGCGATGATGACGTTACCGTGCAGACAATGTCGGCGCCATCTACGGCTTCACGCACGGTTGCGACGGCGATGAAGTCTAGCGAATGACGGGTCGACTCCTTCTTCACGAACGCTTGCGCGCGGGCCATGCTCTTGCTGGCCACGCGGACGGATTGGATGGGTCGCGCAATCAACATGGCTTTCAAATGCTGGTGGGCCTGAACGCCCGATCCGATTAACGCGAGCGTGTGCGCATCTTCGCGTGCGAGCAACTCGGTGGCCACACCGGAAACAGCCGCAGTGCGTATCGCCGTAATGGCCGTACCGTCGATGATCGCCACCAATCGGCCCCGCTTCGCATCGTAGAGCAACACCACGCCTTGATGCGTGTCGAGTTCCGTGCCTTCATTTCCCGGAAAAAAGGATACGGCCTTGAGACCGATGAGATCGACCTTGGACCAACAAGACGGCATCATACCCAGAGCACCCACGCGATCGGGAAGCCAAAGAATTTGCCGTAGCGGAAGCTGACACTCACCACGCGTCAAGCCCGCAAGCACGTCGCGCATCGCGGCCATGCACTCGCTCATGTCAAGAAGTCGGGCGACTTCACCCTGGTTCGCAATCACAACATCCACATGCAGCCCTTTCGCGTAAGCGGCCTGTTGAAAAGTGTGGCACCGGCTTCCAGCCGGTGATCGATTAGCGATTTCCGCCTCTTGACGGAGCAAGTCCCGTTTTCGCGTGCGGGTTCGCGGTGCGCGATTGAATACCTGCATTGTTCAACACCCTGCTAGGCGGTTGCTCAGCGTCCCGAACAACGGTCAGATTACACGCAGGGCGTGAGTACGCAAAATCGGAAAAGATGGGCGGGGAGACTCTCGCGAGGCGCACGGCCGTGCGCCTCGCGGAGAATATGCGCGAAGACGAATTGGAGAGCGAGCAACTACCTACGCTCCAGCTTCTCTCGGCACGCTCCGCTCGCGCGAAACGCCCTTCTCGCGTTATGTCTGGTCAACGCCTTCCTGAAACCAATGGCGCACGCCCACTACGGGCTACACGGAACCGGGCATGGATACGGCATACCCTGGAACGCATCGAGCACCTGAAGAATATCGAGAATGTCGACGATCCCATCCGGCGTACATGGCCACACGTCCGTCTGATCGAGCGCCGGAGCCGTCGGCTGGTTTTCGAACGCTTCGATCATGGCCACCGTATCGAACACATCGACAACGCCGTTCGGCGGTGTCCACGCGCCGTTATCAAACAGGCCCACGACGTCACCCCAAACGGACGTACGTGCCGCACCCACGGGCGATGTGAACGTACCGCACGAAGCCTCCACGTGATACAAAGTATCGGGCACGATGTCCTGACCGCGAACATTGATCGAACCCCACGTGTCCGATGTTTGGAACACGGGCACATCGACCAGCGCTCCGCTGGGGGAAACAAACTTCGAGAGGCATGGCCACGCCGGCGCCGTGACACGCAGCGACACTGGAGAAGGCGCGCCTGCGGGCTGCGGCGTTACACGGATGTGCCGCGGGCCAAGTGAACCAACGATGGGCGCCACGGGAATCGCATCTGCTTGACAAGTACCAGCCAAGCACTGGTCGACGCCCGTACACACATCGCCATCGTCGCACGGATTTCCGTCAGGCTCGAAGTTACTGTCGCACAGCCCCACACCGTCGCACATGTCCGGATGATCGCATTGGTCGTCAGTGAAGTCGCCACACGCCAACCCGCTCGGCTCGAAATTGGACTGGCAAACGCCGAACGCATCGCAATCGTCCGGGTTATCGCATTCGGTGTTGGACACGCTTCCGCACGCCGTTCCCGCCGCTTTGAGGGGATGCGTACAAGCTCCAAGGGCGCAGACGTCGTCGCTGCAATCGTTGCCGTCATCGCTGCACACCGTTCCTGCGGGCTCGTTGTTTATTTGACACGCCCCACCACCGGTACAGGTGTCCGCGTTGTCGCACTCGGTGTCAGACGGATCGCCGCAGGGGTTACCAGCCGCTACGAAGTTGTCGAGGCAGATGCCCACCGCATCGCAAGTATCGGGACTGTCGCACTGAGTATTGCTCGGATCACCGCATGGGAACCCGGTGATTTCAAAATTGTCGAGGCACACACCGCCACCGTCACACGTGTCCGGGTTGTTGCAATCGGTGTTGGCCACACTACCGCAGGCGAAGCCGACAGGCTCGAAGTTGTCGGCGCAAGCACCGCCGCCGTCGCACGTGTCGGGGTTGTCGCAGTCCGTATCGCCTGGATTTCCACACACCGCGCCCACCGAGACAAAGTTGTCTTGACACAGACCCGTACCGTCGCACGTGTCGGGGTCGTCGCATTCCGTGTTTCGAAGGTCGCCGCAGGCTGTTCCGAGCGGTCTGGGCGGGTGCGCACATTGCCCGGTATCACACGCATCGGATGTACATTCAATACCGTCGTCGTCGCAGAGCAGCCCGTCCGCTTGATGGTTCGGAGCGCATAATCCGCTGCCGTCGCAACTGTCGGCATTGTCGCACTGGGACGAGTTCGGGTCGCCACATGTCAGCCCCGGCGGTTCGAAGTTGGACAGACACGAACCGATACCATTGCACGTATCCGGATTGTCGCACTGTGTGCTCGCTGGGTCACCGCACGGCAATCCGACTTGGTCGAAGTTATCCTGACACACACCGGCACCGTCACACGTGTCGGCCCGGTTGCAATCCACGTCGGTCGCGTCACCGCACGCGGTAGCCACCGGTTCGAAGTTGACCACGCACGAACCCGATCCGTTGCACGTGTCTGGGTTGTCGCATTCCGTGTTGGTAGGATCACCGCAGGCTACGCCGTTCGATTCGAAATTGTCGAGGCAAACGCCGGTGCCGTCACAACTGTTCGGGTTGTCGCAAGCCGTGTCGCCCGCATCGCCGCAGGCCGTACCGATAAGCTTCGGCGGATGGACACAGACACCAGTGGCGCAAACATCGTCAGAACAATCGTTGCCGTCGTCCGTACAGATCAAGCCGTCAACCTGGTTGTTGGGATCACAGCTACCCAAACCGTCACACACATCGGCGTTGTCACAATCTGAAGTACTGGGGTCACCACAGGGATTACCGGCCGGTACGAAGTTGGGCAGACATGCGCCGGCCCCGTTGCAGAAGTCCGGGTTGTCGCACTGGGCCACACTGATGTCACCGCAAACCGTTCCGACGGAGGTAGGCGGATGCGTACACGCACCAACGTTGCACACGTCGTTCGTGCAGTCGTTGCCCTCGTCGATACACGTCGTACCGTCGGGCTTGTTGTTCGATTCGCACACTCCAGCACCGTCACACGTGTCCGGGCTGTCGCACTCGTTATTTCCGGGATCACCACATGTTGAGCCGGCCGCCTTGGACGACCAATCGATACTCGAAAGCGCAGGCCGGCAGGATTGACATTCGCTGGCCGGGTTCGTCGTTCCGGGCGTTACGCAAATGCCGCCGATCACACACGCATCGAGCGTAGTGATGTTCAAGACGAGATCGCCCGCGTTTCCCATAAACCCGGCGATGCGAACCAGGTACGTCGTACCCGCGACCGCGTTGAACTCCACGAGCGACAAGAGGCCCGGGCCGCTGTCGTCATCGCAGGCCACCTCGGCGCCGCCGCATGCGTCGTAGACTGTCAACACCGTGTCATTCGACGGAACGAACTGGCTGCCAATCGTGTCCATCATCACGCGCCCCGGGCAGGACGCGACGTAGAAGAACCAAACGTCGTTGTCCGAATCGAACTGACACGACGCTTCATCGTCGTCGGGACCACGATTCGCGTTGTTGCCGATGTTGCGACCGTCAAACACTTCGACGGCGTTGATGCAGTCGTCGTTACACCCCGGATCGACCGTACCAGCGCAGACGCCGAATGCGTCGCACGTATCCACACCAATACCCACGTCACCGGTTCCCGTACAGGCATCGCCGTCGTCGCAAAGCGTGCCGACCGGCAACAGGGTCCATGCCGTATCGGAAACAAACGTGTCGCAAGTCTCGCAACCGTTTTGCGGGTTGATCTGACCGTCGGTGTAGCAGGCGCCGGCGATCAAACAATTGCCGACGATCAACGTGTTACTGCAGCCGCCGGTGAGTTCGTCGCACGAATCGACGGTGCAGGTCAACCCATCGTTACAATCCACGGCTGATCCACCGCTGCAAAGGCCAAACGAACAGCTCGTCCCCTGCGTACAGGCCGAACCGTCGTCACAGAAGGTGCCATTCGCCACGTCGTTGGGCAAGCAAAGACCGAACCCGTCGCACGTGTCAGCCGCAGTGCAACCTGTGACCAAGGGATCGCCGCACAGCGTTCCGGACAGTAAGAGCACCGGCGTACACGTGCCGGAACCGTCGCACCGGTCGGCCAAGTCGCAATCCGTGGCCGTTGGGTCGCCGCACGGTGTGTCGAACGGAGACAAGGGGTGGGCGCACACGCCGGTCAGGCATACATCGTCGCGACACTCGTTGCCGTCGTCCGTACACACGGTGCCATCGACAAGGTGATTCGCATCGCAAAGACCCTGTCCATCGCACGTGTCGCGATTGTCGCACTCGGAAATTGAAGGATTGCCACACGGCGTGGCCGAAGCCACGAAATTCGTGTCGCATGTTCCAGCGCCGTCGCACGTATCAGGATTGTCGCACTGATTGCCCACCTGATTGCCGCAGGGCAATCCAGCTGGCGACACGTTGCCCAGACACATCCCGAGCCCATCACAGGTGTCGGGGGCGTCGCAATCTGAACTGCTTGGGTCACCGCAAACCACGCCCGCGACCTCGATATTCGTTTGACAAGCTCCGCTACCGTCGCATGTATCAGCCCGATCGCAATCCGTAGTTGTCGGGTCACCGCACGCACCACCGGCGACGACAAGATTGGATGCGCAGGAACCGTTGCCATCACAACTGTCGGCCGCATCACACTCGGAAGTCGCTGGATTGCCACACGAGACGCCGGTTGGCGTCAACGGATGCGAGCAGAGCCCACCCAGACAAACGTCGTCGCGACATTCATTACCGTCGTCGGCACACACCGTGCCGTCCGAAAGGTTGTTGGCCTGACATGCACCCGATCCGTCGCACGTATCCGCGTTGTCGCATTCCGTCACCCCAGGATTGCCACAGGGCGTGGCCGCCACAACAAAGTTGGGCTCGCACACACCAGCGCCGTCACACGTGTCGGGATTGTCGCATTGATCACCAACCAGACTGCCGCAGGGTAAACCGGCCACTTCCAGATTGGAAAGACAAACGCCAGCGCCGTCGCAGGTGTCGGGGTTATCACAGTCCGTATTGCTCGGGCTACCGCAGAGCGTTCCGGTGGGTCGAATATTGTCCACGCATGCGCCGGCGCCGTCACACGTATCCGGGCCGTTGCAATCCGCATTGGTGGGATCGCCACACGCCGTACCAGCGGACGAGAGATTGCTCAAGCAGACGCCGGCGCCGTCGCACGAGTCTGCATTGTTACACGCGCTAACAGTCCCATCGCCGCAGGCTGTTCCCGCGTTGGCAAGCCGATCCACACAAACACCACTTCCATCGCAAGTATCCTGCGCGTCGCACGCTCCGGTTGGCGCGTTACCGCATATCGTCCCGATCGGTCGTGGGCCCTGCGTCACAGAACCGGTGGCGGCATCGCATACGCCAACCGTACACTCAACGCCATCGTCAAGCGGCGTAAGCGTACGATCAGTGGGATTGCAACAAAACGTCGCGCTGTCGAAATTCGGCGTGATGCCGCACGTACCGTCGGGGTTACACACATCGTCCGTGCAAGCGTCGCCGTCGTTGCAGTCCGCATTGACGGCACAGGCCACGGTGATGCGCGCCGACGTCAATATGAGCGGCGTGATGAGGTTGCTGAACGCATCCTGCAAGAGCGAGGCGGGACTAGGGATCAAGTCGATTTGAAACGTACCCAATGAACCCGCCGGCACGTCCAAGACCAGCGAACCGCAGTATTGCGGAGTGCCCGGGTCCGCAACGCTAACTCCCTGCGTCGCACTGGCGAATCGAAAATCCGGCGCGCTCAGGTCTACGGCCGCAAGATCGTCCGTCGAAATGAATACATAGTCGGCGCGCCCCGTGGTGATAAAACCGGGATCACAGAACCCACCGATACCAAGTGGAAAACCACAGGTGGCCCCACCACATTTCTCGATCGGGGCAAACGCGCAATCGCTGTCGAGGGTACAAGCTGTGCCCGTAAAGCCGCAGACTCCGCCGTATGCCACCCGGCAATCGACATCGGCCGTACATGCCTGAGACGCCGGAATGAGCGCACCGGCCAACCCACTGGTAAAACCGTTCGCATTGATCGAAGCCTGAAAGGCCCGAAGCAATGGCGATCCACTCTGGGTCGGATCCCAATCGGAAATAAATAGGTCGAGGAAGACGCGTTGACCGGCACCATTGAGCACGATCTCATCGCCGTTGAGCGTGTGCGAGCCGCTGGCGCGAACCGGAACTAGCGCAATTTCTACGGCTGCAGCAGACGCGACGAACGAAACGGAAACCACACATGCCGTGAAGACTACTTTTGGCGTGAGACGCATGATCTTTGCCCTCTCCTGATGTTCGTTAATTCGTGCGAGGCAGACCCGCAAGCATGGGTCCACGCCGCGTTAAGGGTTGTGTGGCATTGAATTCGATGGACCGGTCCACCCCATGAACCGATTCGTTGACGACAGTGAAACACCAAGACCGAAGCACAGCATGTATTCGGAACTCTCAATGCTTCGCCCCGTCGATCGCGCGCTAAGCCCTGACCATGCGCGTGTGCTCAAAGATCGGAATCAGGGACGCCCCGTAGCCCCGCCAAGCATCCCAATCTCCGTGTTCGACCACGCCAGAAAAAGCGCACCCCGATCTCAGCAGGTCTGCCGTACGAAAACTACTACCCCGTTTCTACCAAATCGACGCACGCATGTCCAGCATTATCGGAGTGGATGCGTTGGACCAACTAGGCCTGCCAATCCGCGTTACGATGGGGTCGCGCTTGCCAGACGTCATGGCTTCGCCCGCGTAGCCTGCAAGGTGGAATGTTAGGGGGTGTCCGGGAAGGCGTGCCTCGAACCGAGCCGCAACCGCAAGGCGGCGGTTTTCGCCCATGAAACCGGACCGCCTCCTTGCGCGCGGCGATGAAAGAAACTTCTGAAAAACTTCATCAGGATGATGATGGGGTGGCACCGCGACGTCGCATGCTGAAACGCTGTCGGGATGTAGTGACTCAAACAAATATTGCCGTGGTAGACCGCGAAGGGTCCCCCGCCACAGACAAGCGGCAATTGAAATACTATTGCAACACTGCGTGAATCAGCAATAGCGTAGCGGACGCCGGGGAGGGCGTGCATCAAGCATCCTGAGCTATCGAACCTGGCTTTCGCCCCGTGCCGAACGCGTCTGAGTTCGGCTCGATCCGGGAGCGAGAAAATACGTCGGTGCCGGTCGCCGAACCGACACCGACGTTTCTTTGGGGACCAACCCAAAGAACCAAGGATTCTGTTACCACTTCGTCGACCCCTATCACCGGCGCCGAGGTCGTGAGGCGATGCACCTAGATCAGCTTACCTTGAAGGCTGAGACGAGTTCCTTCAATTGTGCGGCCTGACCGGAGAGTTCCTCGGCCGAGCCGGACATTTCCTCGGCGGCGGACGCATTGTTCTCGGTAATCGAAGCCACGTTTTCGATGGCTACGCTCACCTCGCCGGCCGTCTGAGCTTGTTCGCTGGTCGCTTCG
>JAJDDY010000032.1 GCA_029260075.1 Phycisphaerae bacterium | reverse complement strand
CGTACCGGGGCTGGCCGACCAATCGTCACCGTCATTGGCGCTGAACGTGAAGCTGGTCGACCCGTTCCAATCGGCGTCCGGCTCGAAGGTCAGGTCGTTGGCGTCGATCTGAGCTTGTGTGATGGTATCGCCGGCGTTGACAGCGACACCGTTGAGTTTCAGCGTACCGTTGGCAGCCAGCGTATCAATTCGATAGTTCTCGACAGCGTCGCCCGCGTCGGGATCGGTGCCGGTGAGTGTTACCGCTGTGGCTGCCGCATCCTCGGCGACGGTCAGTGTACCCGCTGTCGCGGTTGGGCCGTCGTTCACAGCGCTTACGTTTATACCGAACGTGCCGGGGCTCGCCGACCAGACGTCACCGTCGTTGGCGCTAAAGGTGAAGCTGGTCGATCCGTTCCAATCGGCGTCCGGCTCGAAGGTCAGGTCGTTGGCGTCGATCTGAGCTTGCGTGATCGTATCCCCGGCGTTGACGGTAGCACCGTTGAGCTTGAGCGTGCCGTTCGATGCCAGAGAATCGATTCGATAGCTTTCCACGCTGTCGCCGGAGTCCGGATCAGTACCGGCGAGCGTAACTGTTGTGGCCGACGCATCTTCTGCCATCGTGAGTGTACCGGCCGTCGCGGTCGGGGCAACGTTGGCGCTGCCGCCCACGTTGCCCGGGTCGTACGTGCCGTCCGCGGTCAGGATGCTGTCGATATTGCTGTAGTTGATCGTATAGGACTGCCCGCCGCCCATGTCGACGCTGATGGTCGATCCGTTGTCGGTGATGTCGCTGTTGTTGTAGGAAGAGAGATCAATGACGTCTCCGGCACCACTACCGCCGCCGCTGGAGCTGCTACCACTTGAACTGCTTCCGCTGGAACTGCCACCCGAACCGCCTTGACCGTCGACTGTAATAACATCGCCATTCTGGGCGCCAGTGAAGCGGAATGTGTCGTCGCCCTCTCTGCCCGTGAGCGTATCGTTGCCACCGCCGCTTGTCAGGGTGTCGTCACCTTTGCCTCCGGTGAGTGTGTCGTTGCCTGCTCCGCCGTCGAGAATGTCTGATCCGCTGCCGCCGTCGAGTGTGTCGTTGCCCAATCCCCCGAGTAGCGTGTCGTCGCCGCCGTCACCCTTGAGATCGTCGTTATCCTTTCCGCCGTCTAGTACGTCGGATCCGCTCCCACCGTCGAGGAGGTCGTCACCCTTACTCCCGAATAGCGTGTCGTCGCCGCCGCCACCGAAAAGTGTGTCGTCTCCGTTCAGCCCGTCTGCGACGTCAGCGGCACCGTCTCCCGTAAACGTGTCGTCACCACCCGTAGCGCCGGCCTGTGGGTTACCGGTGTCGGAGTCCACCCACGTGGCGGAAAGAAGGATGCGCGGTTCAAGCGTCTCAACCTTCAAGGTTGGCCCGGCGCCTGCTTTGCGATCGCGGCGCGCGTCGGTGTTGGAGTTCAACTGTCGTTTCACGTTTCGTTTCTTATTTTTCCGAGCCATTTCCTCACCCTCCCAGATTAGTGCGACGTCGTCAGATTCAGACGACGGCCATGATTTTCTCAGTCGAGACATCCTCCCACCGTTCCATCCGGTGAAGGATGTTTTGAAGCGGAACCCTATGGGTCCGTTTGCTCATTTGCATCAGCGCTTGAGCCCATCCGCGTAGCGGCGCGGCGTTCGTCTTCTTGTCCCGGAGCAACTGGCGAATAGTGGCCCACCATGTTGACTCTGGTTCCTTGAACGTTAATTCGTAACCACGGTCTAGGGCGTAGGCGACGTATTGCTTCGTGAATGAATCGACATTGTTGTCGCTGTCTACGATTACTGGATTCACGCCGGCATCGGTTGCGCGGCGTATTCGATTCAGATTCCATTGCCGTGCGTCCGGCATGAGATCGGACGACCAGTCATATCGAGTCGCGTCGTCTCCAACCTCGGTGTAGAAGTATTCGTCGAACTCAAAGCGGACGCCGCCCTCAGCTACGAGCGCTTGGCTTGTATGGCTCTTACCACAACTGGGAAGCCCGCGCATCAGTACCATGGTCTTGGGGCTGGTGTCGTCGTCGTTCGGCTCAAACGACTGGTCCGCAGATACCCACCCATCCGGCGACGCGCATGCGTGCGCCATGGCCGCATGATGTTCATGTCGGCGGCTCGCTTGGTTGTCGGCGTTGTGTCGTTCGCTACACATGATGACGTCGTGTTTCCTAGCAAGCGTTTGTGTGCTACCGATATCCAGACGATCTCGAATCAAGCGTACGATGCAGCGATCCCCGGCGTCCAATCGGGATCGGACGTTGGCCGACGCGACCACGAGTTCGGTGGTGAGCGTCCGCCATCAGCAAGCTTCTGTCAGACTTCGATTTAGTCGGGCGCGCATTCCGTGAACATGGAATCTAACGCCGCTTGTTGGGGGGCGACTTCTTGTGGGGGTTGCTTGGCGTAACCGGTCGCATCGCGCATCGTCAGCGGCGGCATGGACCTTGGTTGATGTCCCCAAAGACGACCGTTGAGGCCGAGGTGAACGACTCGTTACGTCCCCACTCGATCCATGTGACGGATCCACCGTCGGCGTCGGCGAAGGTGGATACGCGCGTCGGTGCGGTGTCTATGTTGACGTTGGGGGAGATTCCGTCGCCGCCGGGCGAAATGATTGGTCCGAATTCCTGCATGATTCCTCTCCCTAATTGACTCCGCGCCACACGACGGTTTCCGACCTAGTGCGTGGCGAAAGTCTGTCCTCCAGCCTTAATGTACGATTCGCCACGCGTCTAGGCGCTGGAAATGATCAGTCACGGGCGTGTTGGGCACGCGACGTCCGATTACTTGTTGCATAGGATGCGTAGAACAAACGCGATCCCTTCCGATAACAGGTTGCCCGTTCGATCTCCGTCCGAAGATTCGGATCGTCTTGGGGCGAATCGGCAGACATCGGACTCGTGTCCAATAACATGACTCCGCCGTTGGGAACAAGTCTGCGGCGTTTCGCGGTCCTATCGAAAGTCGCGTGAGACGTTGCTGAGTGACGCCAAGGCGCGGGACATGTCGGTCAGGGTGGCCACTTGAAGATGGACCACGTCGTTGGTGCGTTCGATCCGTCCTTCTGCGATTAGGGCGACCGCAGCACGGGCGGCTGCGCGGTACCGGTCGTATACCTTTGGGCGGATCACAAGGTTTGCTACACCGGATTCATCTTCCAGTGTGCAAAAAACGATGCCCATCGCTGTCGATGGTCGTTGACGCACCAACACCAAACCAGCCACCTTGAGCCACTGACCCTGTCGAGCATGTTTCAGTGTTCGGGCTTGTGCTACACGCATTCGCTTGAGATCTTTGCGGACCAAGGCGAGCGGATGGGCATTGAGCGACAGGCCCAGATTCTGGTAGTCAGCCAACACTACCTCTGCCAATGACGGGTCTGGCAAATTGGGTTCGGGCTCGTCCGGTTCGCAATCTGCGAGAAGGGGAGGATCTTGCCCGCGTCCCAGGGCGAGCACCTGCCACAAAGCGCGGCGACGTCCCAGGCCCAAAGATCGCATGGCGTCAGCGGCAGCCAGTCTCGCCAGTGTCGCAGGTGTGGCACCAGATCGACGGGCTAGATCAGCCACCGACGTGAACGGTCGATCCCGCTGAGCGATTTCGATGGAGTCCACGTACGTTCGCGAAAGACCCTTGATAAGCCGCATGCCCAGCCGAACCGCCGGTCCACCCGCCCCCCAGTGCTCCGGTCGCCGCGATCTCGCCCCCTCCGTCCCTACGTCCCTCCATCCCTTCTCCTCCTCCATTCTGCAATCGTATCCACTATAGTTGACGTCCACAGGCAACACCTCGACGCCATGTTCTCGTGCGTCGCGAACCAGTTGGGCGGGTTGATAGAAACCCATCGGTTGGGCATTGATGAGGGCGGCGCAGAAGGCGGCCGGGTGATATCGCTTCAACCAACACGATACGTATACGAGCAGGGCGAAGGAGGCTGCGTGACTTTCGGGGAAACCATACTCACCGAAACCGCAGATTTGCTTGAAGCAGCGTTCGGCGAACTCTTCCGAAAGACCGTTCGTCTTCATCCCGTCGATCAGTTTCGTACGGAAACGGGTGATGTCACCGTTGCGTCGCCACGCGCCCATGGCGCGGCGTAGTTGATCAGCCTCACCCGGTGTGAACCCGGCGGCGACGACGGCCAGACGCATCGCCTGCTCTTGGAAAAGCGGCACACCGAGTGTTCGTTTGAGCACCTCCCGGATGGCGGGACTTGGATAGGTGACCTGCTCTTCCCCGCTTCGACGACGCAGGTAGGGATGAACCATGCCGCCCTGAATCGGTCCCGGACGAACGATAGCCACTTCGATGACCAGATCGTAGAACGATCGCGGTTTCAATCTTGGCAGCATACTCATCTGAGCACGGCTTTCGATCTGAAAAACACCTACGGTGTCGGCGCGGCAGATCATGTCATAGACGAGTGGGTCTTCGGGGGGGATGGTGTGGAGGGAGGAAGGGGGGGAGGGGGGAAGGGACTGAGGGACTAAGGGACAGAGGGACGAAGGGGCGGAGGGAAGAGAAGAGGGGAGGGACGGAGAGGGAGATGGACGAGATGGCGAGGAGTCTATTTCCGTCTTTGTTCCAGGCTGCGGATCAGGCCCTGAAGCACTCGGTCGGTTTCCGACTGGAGGTCTTGAGTTTGTTGGGGGATCGGGATGAGATCCAGTTTCTCGACCAGAATCATTTGTGTTTGTAGCTCCATCAACAAGCCGCGCGCAATGCGCAGAAATCTTATGTAGTCCGCGCCTTGGCCTCGACCGTATCCCTCGGCGATGTTCGACGGAACCGACACCACTGTCCTCCGCATCTGCGCCGTCAGTCCGAACCGTTCCGTTTCGGGCATGCCCCGGGTCATCCCGTAGACTTGCTTGGCCAGCAGCATCGCCTTCTGCCACGCAATCAAGTCCCGAAAGGTCTTGATCTGCATCGCGTTGTTCTCCCAGTTCAAATCCATAGCTATCTTCGTCCCTCCGTCCCTCAGTCCCTTCTTCTCTTCTCTTCCCTTCTTCCCTTCCTCCCCCAACCCGATCGTTGATCATCCCCAGGCACTTCCGTATCGCCGTCAACATGCCGAGCGCCAGGCAGTCGATTTTGAGGATGCCAAGTGCGTTGATGTCGTCTTTGTCCCACTCGATAAAGGTCCGGTTGGGCATGCCGGCGTTTTCGATGGGTACCATTTCGCAAAGCGGACTTCGTGTGATGACGAAACCGCCCACGTGCTGAGACAGGTGGCGGGGGAACCCGACGATCTGTCGCACGAGCTGACGGAGCATGCGTAGCGTTCGGTCGTTGGGATCGAAACCGACTTCGCGCAAGAACGCTGCGGGCAGGGCGTTGTCGTCCCACCATTCGTGTTTCTTCGCGAGTGCGCTGATGCGATCTAGTGAGAGTCCCAGCGTTTTTCCGACGTCGCGGATGGCGGAACGAGGGCGGTAGGTGATGACTTCAGCCACGATGCCCGCATGATCCCGGCCATACTTGTCGTAGATGTATTGGAAGACCTCCTCGCGCCGTTCGTGCTCGAAGTCGACGTCGATGTCCGGCGGTTCGTTGCGTTCGGCGCTGACGAACCGTTCAAAGAGCAGGTCAATCCGTCCTGGATCCACGCAGGTTATACCCAAGCAATAGCAGACGGCCGAGTTGGCCGCGCTGCCACGACCTTGGCACAATATGTTTCGGGAACGAGCGAATTCGACGATATCCCAGACCGTCAAGAAATACGGTTCGTAGTTCAGTTCGCCAATAAGTTGTAGTTCATGTTCGATTAGAGAACGGACGCGCTGCGGCACGCCCTCGGGATATCGTTTTCGGGCTCCTGTCCAGCTAATCTCTGCGAGGTACTCGTTTGCCTCTCGTCCGGGCGGGCACAGTGCTTCCGGGTATTCATAGCGCAACTCGTCGAGGCTGAAGTGGCATCGGTCGGCGATTTCGACGGTTCGGGCGATCGCACGGGGATGGTCGGCAAAGAGGTAGTGCATCTGTTCGATTGATTTGAGGTGTCGTTCGGCGTTGGCGAAAAGTCGTCGACCGCCTTCCTCCAAGGTGCAACGCTCACGGATGCAGGTGAGCACGTCTTGGAGAAAACGGTGACTCGGGTCGTGGTAGTGGACGTCGTTGGTGGCGATCATTGCGATACCGGTCGCTTTGGCGAGTGCATCCATTTCCGCGAGATATCGCTCGTCGTCGGGACCGCCGTGAACGCTTGCGGCCAGGTAGAGGCGATCGCCGAACAGTTCGCGATAGGTGGCGATGTGGTCGTGGGGAAGGCGTTGGTTGGTGTGGCCGGTATTGTTCCATTTTTGGTCGTCCACGACTGCGTCCTGATCATGCACGACCGCGATGAGCCCCTCGCCATACTCCGCGATGTCGTTGAGTGCCACCTTGCAGGCACCTTTGGTCGTGCGCAACCGTCCGCGTGTGATGATGCGACACAGTCGGCCATAGGCTGCGCGATCCGTGACGTACAGTGTGATGGGTGGCGCGTCGACGGGTATGAACTCGGCGCCGACGATGAGCTTCAGGTTGCAAGCCTTGGCGGCGCAGTGCATCCGTACGACACCGGCCAGCGTATGGCGATCCGTAATCGCCAGGGCCGTATAGCCCAGCTCGCTTGCCCGCTCGGCGAGTTGCTCGGGGTGGGAGGCGCCGCGTAGAAAAGAGAAGTTGCTCTTGCAGCGCAATTCGGCGTAGCGCGCGGTTCCGGTGTAGCGTGCGATTTGGCGTATGTGTCTAGTGGACGGGCTATCGCTCGACCGCCGGGCCATCTTGCTGGGATGATCGCGTTTAGGATATGTTGGTCGGTCGGGCATTGTAGTTCCTCGAACAATCCGAGGGGTTCGATCAACCCATGAATCATATTCCGGTGGCGCCGCTCTACGCTTTGGTTTCGAGTTGGCGCTAAGAACGTGTGCGAGAAGCCTACGTGCTGTGCCGAGAATCCCTTCTCGGCACCGGCCAAGGAGCGAGAAAGGATTCTCGCTCCAGCGAATACGTCTTCTCACACACGTTCTCAGTCAGTCGAACCAACCGTGTAGCAACCACCGCCCTGTGTCACGATCGCGGAAGATCCAGAAACGACGCCCTCCGTTCGTTGTGACGCGGTAGTAGTCGCGCTTCAGGTGCGGTCCGCGCCACCAGCCGGTCTCGATGCGCTCCGGCCCGACGCTATCGGTTACGGTATATCTGACTCCGGAAAGACGAAATGTGATCGGCGGTCCGGACGGGGCGATCGACGTGGCGGCGATATCGATCGGCCTGTGGGATAGCCGTAGCGGGCGCCGTCCGCAAAGTGCCATATAACTGGCATCGTTCGTCATATCGTGACCGGACGAACACGGCCTGTCTTGGGGCGAGGGCGACGAATCCACCAGCGGAACATATCGAAAGGCGCGTTCCGGTTGGTGATCGCTCATCGGTTCCACGCGAACCACACATTGAGCGCCGAGGCGAACCGACAATCGATCGACCAAGTCGGCTAGCGCACGAGTATCGTGTGAACCGGTGTTAAACAACTCAACCTGGAACCCGTCCAACCGCTCCACCTCGCGCGTCCAAATCATCAGCGCCGCAGCCGGTGCGGGCAGATGAAGTCGATCGAGCAAGACGGTCAACAACGCGTGTAGATGGTCGGGAGATCGCGTCGGTTGCGACAGGTCGACAGGCAGCGTAACGGTTCGCGTTTTCGTTCCCTCTTCGGTTTCCACATCCGGGCAATAGAACGTGACATACATCCGGCGTACACCACCGACCCGGTGGGCGAGTCGATCACAGAAGCGAACCAGCGCTCGTTTGATCCCTTCCCGAAAGATTTCGAGACGCGTGGTGGCTGTTCCGAAATCAAGCCGACAGGTCAGCGCCGGCTCGGGTCGGTAAGGGGTCAGTATCTCAAGAGCATCACCCAACGCTTGATCGATGCGATCGAGCAATGATCCCGAGAATCGGGCGGCCAGCGAACTGCGCGGTAAGTGGAACAGTGAAGCCACCGAATCGACACCGATGGACGTTAGCGTGCTCGCCGTTTTCGCATCGATCCGCAAGGACCACACCGGCAGCGGAGCGAGATCAGCCGCCACCTGCCCCGGTGGAGAGATCATCGCCGGTTCGTCACCGGCGTGGGCCATCGCCCAAGCTGCACCGGCGGTGTCGGCCACGGCGGCGCGCACCGTATACCCTTCGGTCGTCAGCCCATCTGTGGCTTGACGTAGTAGGTTTTCTTCACCGTCAAAAAGATGGGCGCATCCGGTAATGTCGAGCAAGAGCGTATCTTCACCTTCGAGGTGAACCATCGGCGATAGGAACCCGGCCCAAAGAGCGAGCGACTCCAGTGCGCGCCGGTCGGCGGCGGGGTCGTCGGGAAAGAGTTCGAGCTCTGGCGTGATGGCTTTGGCGTCGGCCAGCGTTTGCCCGGCGCGTAGGCGCAGGTGGGCGGCGGCGCGATTGACGTGAACGATGCGACAAACGTCGGCGCGTTGGGTGATCGTAGCCACCGGTGTGTCGTTCATGATCATCGCGTGGTCTTCGTGCTTAACCGGTGACGGCGAACCGGCGATCCGCCGGTCGGTCGACAGGTATGGGATGTACAGGGCCAAGACCCGTTTCATGATGCAAATCCACCAATGCGGACGCCCCGGGCGTTCCCTCCCGAACTTTGATGAGTGTGATGCGGCATAGGCGTACGCCGTCGTGTTCCATGCATGCTTCAACCTCCACGCTGTCCACCAAAATTTGTATCGCCGCGAAACTTTTGGACCGCCGACGCGCAGGCCGTACAATCAATCCGATGCATCCGCTGCTTTCCGCAGCCAATTGCAAACGGCGAGATTGACGGGTGTCGAGCTGCGACAGTGGGGCGATCACCATGGCTACGCCCGGGCAGTGCAACGCTTGATCCACAGCCCAAAACGCATCTTGCTCATTGGCCGGGCGGATCACGATCAATCGATGAAACCCCACCCCAAGCGGGCAAGCGGCTGGAGGATAAAAATCACCCCGGGTGTCGACCACCACGACAGCATGGCTTTGCTCTTGTGCGGCACCGGTATCTTGCTGGTGGAGAAATTGCACGTCCGGCAGAATCAGGTTGTCGGTTTTGAACGGCGCTATAGTGTCGTCTCCAGAAAGATCGTCTTGCCTTCTTCCCCCCTTACCGAAGGGGGACTGAGGGGGGTTCTTTGAAGGCTGACCGTCGAAGTCGCGCTTCGGTTTTTGGAGAGATGTTTCGGAATGATCTGCTCGGAGCCTGTGGATGTTCGTATCAGACCCCGCAATCCGCATCGCCAGTGCCATTGATCCGGCACCCTCGCCGTCATAAAGAATGTCGGCGATCGCCCCACCCGGCAGACCGCCACCTGGCAGCACCGCATCAAGCGGCGCCAGACCCGTTGGTACAAACTGTCTTGTCCACCCCGCCTGCCGCGCGCGGCCACGGTGGTAATCATCCAAGCCTGCTCGAAGTCGGCGAACCGTTTCGTCAGGATCGCGCGCACCGGAAACCCGGCCGTCGAGGATCTCGATCGACATACCCGTTACGTCCTTTTCATACAGACCGCGCAAGACGTGGCGGCGCCGCATCGAGCGTATGCCCAAGGCGGCTGCGCCACGACTAACATTGCACCCTAACATACGCCGAACAGATGGCGAAAGCAAGGGCTTTCTGGAGGTTTTTTGGCGCGTGGGGCGGACCATTGGGCTATTGCCCACCGCATTGTAGAATGCCCCCGGATACTATCCTGACGGTCGGCTGGCGATTCGTCACGGTCGCGAGAGTAGACAGAGGCGCTCGACATGATTGACATTTCTGCAGTAGAAGCAGCTATGATACCGTTTTCCGCAGTCGCGGCCAAACTATTTGGTCGACTCTGCGGCCCCTCATGCGACGAGATTGGCCTGATCGGAGGGGACGGAATCCGTTGGTTCAGGACGAAAACCTTCGCGAGCATCCTGGAGCGTGTACAGAAAGTGCTCGACGCCAAAGACATTGTCGCTTCGGAAATCAAGCCCAAGATACTTATCCCCATTATGCAAGCCGCAAGCCTTGCAGATGACGATTGGATGAAGGATCGATGGGCCGATCTTATTGCTACTGCTGCCTCGCCGGACGAGGAGGTTCATCCGTCCTACGCGGGCATGCTGGCTGAATTGACTGCAGAAGAGGCACAGGAGCTGCAGAGGCTCAGTTCCATGGGGCACTTCCTAACTTCAGTGAATGGCTCTGTTTCACCCACCCCAAAGGGTCGAGTCCAAATGGATAATTGGGTACGACTCGGGATTTTCGAGCCACTCTGGGAAGCTAAGCACGTTCCAGGAGAGCCAATACCGACTTCTCCAACATGCGAAACCCTACCAGGTACCGACAGAACTAAGGTTGAGCGCAGTTACCGGCTTACCGAATTGGGTGCATCTTTTCTACGCGCATGTGGCGTACTCAATTGAGTGTGCTGCGCGGAGATTCCTGGAGTCGATTCTAGTGGATCGTCACGCCTTAGGTGACGGGTAAACCGAGCCGCGACCGTGAGGGAGCGGACGTTCGAGAGTGGGCCGCAAACGCCAAAAACCACTCCCTTACGGTCGCGGCTCGGTTCGTCGCAGACACTCTGATACATCTTCTCACATACGTTCTAACCTCGATTTGAGGTGCAGCCATGTCCCATCGACGACGGCAACTGACGTTATTTGGCGGTCTACTCGCGACGAACGCGTTGCTGGTGTTTGTTGCGTTCGCGCTCGGGCTACCGCAGGCGTTCATGGCGGGTCAGGAGATGCCGGAGCCGTTCGCAAGTATGCCCGGCTGGCTTCTCGGTCTAGCCAACGCCGGAATCGTAGTGGTGGTCTACGGACTGCTGGGCCTTGCCGGCGTTTGGTTCGCGAAAAGACTCTCGCTTCCCGGTATCTATCGTGAAGGCGCCGGCTGGCGTCAGTGGGTTTTCGTTCCCATGGCGATCGGAGCGGGGCTTGGCATCGTGCTGATCATCGGTGACGTGCTGTTCGCCCGCGCGTCCGAGGACTGGACGGGCTTTCCGCATTGTCACCGGGCAGGTTAAAATCGGCCACTGGTGGGCGGGTTAGAACCGGCCAGTGGTTGCCTCCGTGTTATACCTCATAGCTTCTTTTCCTCAACCTTTTTTGTGGCGGCGCGTTTCGGGGCGGGGTTGCCTTGATCGGA
>JAJDDY010000031.1 GCA_029260075.1 Phycisphaerae bacterium | reverse complement strand
TCCGATCAAGGCAACCCCGCCCCGAAACGCGCCGCCACAAAAAAGGTTGAGGAAAAGAAGCTATGAGGTATAACACGGAGGCAACCACTGGCCGGTTCTAACCCGCCCACCAGTGGCCGATTTTAACCTGCCCGGTGACATCTGAAGTTGCCGTTCTTGATCTACTCGCGCAAAGATGCAAGCGGGGAACACCGGAGGTCGACGTTCCGCGTTCGCGTTCTACGGCTCTTCTATCTCGTTTTCTTGCGGAAGCTTTGGCGCGTCGCTCAGTGGCCTCGGCGTCGTAGCCATCGCCCGGCCCGAGGAGTGATGCACGTCCGCCTTGCGGAGCTTGTTTACGATCTATTCCGCTTTGAATCGTTTTCTTGGCATCGCCTTTCCTCCTTGATCCAACGCCGGATTCTAAGCCAACAGATGGATCAGGTTGAGAGGGAAAGGCCGAAGGTGTGGCTTGCGGTTGGGCAGTCCACCAGTTGGCCTATACTCAGATAGCGCAAGCTACATATCGAAGAACCTACGGGAGCTGGCCAGCCGTGTCATCAGGGAGGAGGCACGTCATTGATTCCCGAAGCATCCGAGCTCGCTCAGCCGACATGCAGGGTGGGGCGCGAAGGCCCTCTCGATGTCACCGGACATGCGGACGCGAACCTATGCGAAGAGGCCACGACACGCCAATGCTTGCCAGTCCATCACCTATGGCCTGGAATTCCCAAGCATACAAGACATGGCCTTTCTTGGGGTCTGGAAAGTATAGCATTGCCCCGTCGCGCGAGAACGATATCGATTCCGGCATTAGTGCAATTCCTGGAGACTCAAGAGTGGCGATACCTTTGAGCTCGTTCACGTCGATGAGTAAGAGCTGAGCCGGACGTGTTGCCTTGGCCACAGCGAGGAGCGTTCCATCACCCGTGAAAGCGATTGGCCCGGGAACCGAAGCATATCCGTTCCTGCGGAATCGAGCTTTCGGAAGCCAACTGCCGACCTGCCAAATAATGCTTTCGGGTCCACTCGTCACAAGCCACTTTCCATCGGGGCTAAACGCGACGCTGGCATCACGCTCAAGGGGCAAGTCGTACGGGATACCATTGGTTTCCAGATTCCAAATCTTGACACCATCTCCGGCCCACGTGCCGGTCGCAAGCCAGCGATCGTCCGGGCTAATGGCTAGGTATCTCACTGAGTCGTGAGGACCAACTGTACGCAACAAGCCGTTCTTCTCAAGATCAAACACCATGACCTCGCCTTGGTCGCGCGAGGCGACGAAAAGTCGGTTTCCATTGGAAGAGAGGCAGCTTTGCCGCAACTCACGGTCGGTTGAATTCAAGAGAGTAGTGCGTTGACCGATGTGAACAGTGTCGCTATTTGCATGAATCGCCCACCTTGAGATTCCGGCATCGCTCACCGTTACGAGTTCTTGGCCGTGCGGCAAAAAAAGAACCGATGAAGTGGGGCCGATGGGAAGAAACGCGATCTCTGCACCATGGCGAAGGTCCCAAACGCGGGCACCGGCGTGTGTGCCGGACACGAGCCACCGGCCATCCGGACTGATACTGATGCATTCCGGCCGATCTGAGGGCGCCATCACTGGAGTTCCAACGAGCCGGTGTAACGCGTCGGATTCTGCAAGCTCAGCGATTCCAAAGGACATAACACCTGCGTCTGACAGGAATCCAAACCGGTTCGCGCCACAGAAGGTCAGGCCTATCATTGCCGGAACAGTAAGTAGCCGTGACCCGCTTCGCATGTCCCAAAGAAATGTGGCGTTGTCCCAGCCGGAAGTGAAAAGCAATGATCCGGTTCCATTGAATCCAAGATCACTGACTGGACTCTCGTGACCGTTGAGTGTTCTTTCCAGAGTCCCATCGCTCGCGCGCCAAACGTACACTTGGCTATCGTTGCAACCAGCGCCTATACGACTTCCGTCGGCACTCCAAGCGATACGCCAAACCGATTGAGGATGTGTGAGCGTATGGAGGACGTCGCCACTAAGTGCGTCGCGAATCACTACGTCACCCGTCTCGACGGACGCGGTGGCGAGTATATCTCCTGAGTGTGTGTAGCGGACTTCGTTTACTGATCCGACGGATGAGAGAGTACGTCGTGCGCCGTTCTCGAAGTTAACCATTTCGATTGCGCCGGATCTGGTGCCCAAGGCTATTTCCGATCCTTGGTGGCCAAAATCGAACGGCGTGCCACCGGGACGAATATTAGTCGGAATCCTTGTAACGAGCTGACCTAGTTCGACATCCCAGAGTTCGCACCCGGCTTCCGAAATTCGAGCCAGGATGCGGCCGTCATGTCGAAATCGAACACCAGTCCACTTCCACTCACGAGGCACTCTCGGCAGCGTGAACATCATCTTCAGCTCGTCTGCGCTCCGAACGGATTCTTCCAGAGTCACGGTGTTGCGTTGCCAAAAATACCGGCCTGTGGGGTCTAGTGCGCGAGGCATCCGCGGTGTCGAACCGAACTCATCCTTTGTGCTGTGAATGACACGAACATCGCTAAGGGCCATGGCCGTGATCGCCTCGCTTCGAACATCGATCGACGGACGAATGCTTGCAGCCTTGCGCAACACGTCAAGCGCACCGAATCGCCGGCCGGACTCACCCGTTTGACGCATTAACTTGGCCTGCCCCAAGTAGGTCTCGTGGAGGTGACTCTGAGATGTAAGGTACATTGACCAAGCGACAACTGAAGATGCGATTACCAACAACGTGAAGGCACCAGTTATGATGAGTGGCAGTCGATATCGGCGAACCTGTTTGCGCAGAATGTACAACGTGCTGTCGCGTTTCGCCTCGATCGGCTCATTGGCCAAGTAGTGACGAATGTCCTTGGCCACCTCGCCTCCATTTTGGTATCGCCGCTCAGGGTCCTTCGCTAGGCACTTGAGCAGTAGCGTCTCCACCTCGTCATCAATGTCGTCTTGAAGTGCACTTGGTCGTTTGGGTTCCGCGTCGAGGATATTAGCCAGAGTTTCGCGCATTCCGCCGGTTACATCATACGGGAACTGGCTCGTGAGTAACTCGAATAGCACCACACCCAAAGAGTAAACATCCGAACGGATGTCAATCAGCGTTGGCTCTCCTTTGGCCTGTTCAGGGCTGGCCCAGGATATTGAACCGATAAACTGGCCAGTTCCGGTGATGGCAAGGCTGCGATTGGCATCTTCGGCTCCGGCATTTTCCCTGGCCAGGCCAAAGTCAAGAATGTGTGGTTGGCCGTCCTGCGTGACATGGATATTACTCGGCTTCAGATCCCGATGAATGATACCCTTCACATGGGCAGCGTGGATCGCCTCGCAGACTTGCGCGAACAAGGAAAGCTTCTCGCGCACGCTCACGCCAGCATCCGCATCTTCGTTAAGAGGCCGACCCTGGATGTAGTCCATGGCGAAGTAGTGGCACCCTGAGGCGGTGCCACTATCATGTATGGTTACGATATTGGGGTGATTGAGCCTCGCCAGAACATGCACCTCTCGATCGAACCGAGCTCTGTCGTGTGGCCCGTGGAAGGGGCCCTGGTGCATCACTTTGACGGCGACCGGTCGACCAGTACTCTGTTGATCGGCGAGGTAGACCACACCCTGTCCCCCGCGATGGATTTCGGAGTGGATCGTGTAACCAGGAATGGCATCGGACGGCAGCTTGGCGGCTGCCGCCGCCCTTTCTTGGGTACTCGCCTCGAGTTCCGCTTCCTCGACGCCGCGAAGATCTCGAAGTTTCTGCCCGAGTTCCGGCATGAGGTTCGGATACGCACTGATCAACGTTTCGTCCGAGGCTGACTGCCCGTCCGCGCGACGATTGATGACTTGTTCGACGACTTGCGCGGCAAGCTCACGTCTCGTCGCGTCTTCGTTGGGAGTAGTCTCGCGATCCACCAGGAAAACTCCGCTTGAACACCGATCGCAATCTCGCTATGTACTAGACGTAAACAAAAGGCCGGCGCGCCCACCGTGTTCTTAACGGTGCGAGACTCACCCGATGGACGTGAGCAAGCCTGGCCGTTGGCGGAGCTGCGATTCGAGCAGGCCTATTCCGCGCCGGCACAGTCCATGAATTGCGCGCTCGGTCCGATTCATTTCCGCCGCCGCATGCTTGGCGCTTCGGCCCTCAATGTGTACAAGCCAAATAGCTTGTCGGTACTGCGCCGGCAACAGATCGATCGCTTCGTGCATCATCCTTACCGTCTCCCTCCGCGCAACGGAGCGGCTGGCGGTGTGGTTTGGTCCGGCGATTTGATCTAGCAGGAAGATCGTGGAATCGTCTATGGTCCGTGCGCGCCCGACTCCGTTCGCCCCGCCGCCGCGCTTGGCGGCTCTCTCTTGCCTAATGGCATCTCGGGCTCGGTTCAGTGCAACTGCAGTCACCCAACGAGGCAAGCTCTCGGCCGTACGTGGCCCAGACGCTGTTTCGATCTTCCGGAACACTTCGACGTATGCAATCTGAATGATGTCGTCGGGGTCGACTAACCGCTGAAGCCAGGATGGTATCCTCCTTGCCAGGATTCGGCGCAGCCTCGGCCGCATCTCCGTGAGGAGTAGCCGCAGCACGGCTCGGTCTCCGGTAGTAAACCGAATCGCTAGTTCGACGTGTTCTTCATTGGCGTCCACGTGATTTCCAACCCCGTGCGCGACGGTGGGTCTAGCTCACCACTACAACGGTCAATTCGATCGGCCCGTCATCCTCCAGTGCTACTTTAGTTCGAAAGTCGACGACACCAGTCTAGCGAGTGTTCGGCTGAAATACAAATTTTGCACTCCTTGCGGGCGCGCGCTTGAGCGGATTCCGTCTTGACTCCTGTGAGGCACCGATTCGGCAAACGTAATCGCCGAAACGCGCATCGCTTGGGACCGTCCCACGGCACGCAAACAGTTTGGCCTGGGGCTGCCCTGCCTGTTGCAGGGATGCCACAGCATGAGGCCTAAGCGTAGGGCGAAGATTACTGCGACAGGCGGGCTGGAATACAGGGCCGTTCTTGCACGACAATTTGAAAAGGAGACGCAAGGTGGAGAAGGCAACTACAACGTTAAGAAGATTCCTTGGATCAACTGCGCTGGTGGCGTTGACACTTTCCGTTGCTACGGTGTTGGCCGAACCCGTGGGGACGGCGTTTACCTACCAGGGGCAACTCAAGCGAGACGGCAGGCCGGAAAGTGGTCCCTGCGACTTCAACTTCAGCTTGTGGAAACTGGAAGTCGGTGGCGATCCGGTGGGGTCGCCCGTATCCAAACTCAATGAAGCCCTTACGAACGGGTTGTTTGCCGTCACCTTGAACGAAGTCGGAGAGTTCGGAGCGGACGCGTTCAACGGGAACCGCAGGTTCTTACAGGTAGAGGTTTGCTGCGGAACGGTATGTGGGGAGCTCGACTTCACGAAACTGCCGCGCCAGGAGCTAACGCCTGCGCCATTTGCCATGCGAGCCATCGCGGGAGGCGGCGGAACGGGTGACGGGCACTCGCTCGACGCCGCCGATGGCGTCCCCGTCGATGCAATTTTTGTGAACGCGGACGGCAACGTCGGCATCGGGACCCAAGGGCCCAGCGCGCTTCTTGACATTCGGGCGGACCAGGATGTGACGGAGTACCTGCACCTATCCGGGTTTGATGACGACGGCGCCGGAACGCGCCCTGTGTTCAAATTCCTTCGAGCACGGGGAAGCGCAGCCGCACCCACGACCGTGGAGGATGGCGATACGATCGGGTCCATAATAGCGGCCGCTCATGACGGCAATCAATTCTGGAACCCTGCGGCCATCGAGTTCAAGGTGGACGGGACGCCTGGTCCGGCGGACATGGCAGGGCGAATCGAGTTCGACACCGCACCCGATGGAAGTACCGCACGCAAAACGCGAATGGTCATAGATAGTGACGGAAACGTCGGCATCGGAACAACTTCTCTCTCCGACAAGTTGGAGGTTGCAGGGTCAGGAGTTTTCGAAAGAGTTAGGGTGTCTCCGGTCGGGCTAGCCGGTTTCCTCACTCTCGGCAATGCAACAAACAATCCGTCGATGGTGGGCGTTGCCAATAATGGAAACCGACGGGATATCAGGTTCAACGACAAGGGCATCAGCCTTCTGACCAACTCTGCGACCGGCATTCCCGGCTCCAGAAACGGCATCACCATCGACGAGTCCGGCAGGGTCGGTATCGGAACGTCGGTGCCGGATGGATTGCTGCACCTTTCTAGCCTCGGTCGCATCGAGCTTATCTTGGATGCCGATACGAATAACGGCGGCCCTGAAGACCAGAACGCCCGTATCGTGTTGAAGCAGGACGGCGGCACTGTCGCCGCGCGCATAGGATACCGCGACGCACTGAATAAACTGGAGATAATGCAAGAGTATGGAGATTCGTTGATCCTCGGAACCAACAACACTGATCGTGTAACCATTACTAACGCGGGCAATGTCGGTATCGGCACCGGAAGCGCTTCTCCAACCGAGAAACTCGATGTGGCAGGTAGTGTTCGGGCGTTCGACGAAGGTGACGGTGACAGCGTGCGCATCGGTAGCCTGGCGTCACTCGGCCATGGAGTGTCCACAGATATTTTCCGGCCCGGGATCCCTCCGCTTGGCTTGCCGACCACAAGTAGAAGCGTTGTAGCCTACGATGGCACCTCATTAAGGCTACTCGCCAATTCCACGAGCGCTTTCCCCCCTGGCGCCATCCCATCAACATCCGGGATCAACATTCTAAACAATGGCAACGTCGGCATCGGGACGACGGAGCCCGATGCATCTTTGGAAGTGAAACGAAACAGCACATCGGGAACGCCTCAATTGAAGCTAACCGAGAGCGAGGCGGATTTTTCCCGCCTAACGTTTGCAAATACAGAGAACAGTCGTGTTTGGTCCATCGCTGGGCGAACAAGAGACGAATCAGTCAACGGATTCCCAGCCGACAATTTGAATTTCTTTCACAGCTTGGCGGGCAACGGCCTCTCAATACAGGTCGGTGCGTCCGGCGTAGCCTGGGTCGGTATCGGGACCACAAGCCCACAAGCTCGGCTGGACGTTCGCGGACGGACGCGGACTGACGTCCTCGAGATCACCGGTGCCGACTTGGCCGAGAAGTTCCCGGTCAGCGAGGAGGCCAAACCAGGAACGGTTGTAGCAATTGATCCCCATCACCCGGGACAGCTTCGCGTCGCACGCGGAGTGTACAACCGTCGCGTGGCGGGTGTGGTCAGTGGAGCCAACGGGCTTTCCGTTGGTGTGGTGCTGGGAAACCTCCCCGGGCATGAAGACGCGCCGCCAATCGCGATGAGCGGTCGCGTGTGGACGCTGTGTGATGCCTCCGACAGCGCCATCGAGCCCGGTGACCTGCTGACCACATCGACCACACCCGGCCACGCGATGAAGGCCACTGACTTTGCGAAAGCGCAGGGCGCCGTCATCGGCAAGTCCATGACAACGCTAAAGAGCGGCGAGACCGGTCTTGTGCTCGTACTCGTGAGCCTGCAATAGATGCCCCACCGTTTGGGAGATGAACCAGTGAGACACGTATTGGATACACACAAATCCGGAGTCCACATGGCCCCGGTGATGGTTGCACTGGCCAGCCTCGGCCTGATGATTGTTGCCGCTTGCCGGACATCGGCGCCGCAGAATGAGCACGACTTGGTCGACGTGCGATCCTTCGCAAAGAGAGGCCCAGTGGCTATTGGCGCCGCGGAGTGCAAGCGATCTCAGGAAACCAACGCTGCGGCGCACACTCCGCAACCAACTGAATGCGTTGATGCTGATGTCCCCACGGTGGCCACCGCTTCGAAAGAAGCCCGACCGACCGTCGAGGCACCCACCGGCGCGGAAGCTATGGCCCGGCAGCGGTGGATGGCGAGAGCCGGTGACGATGGCACGATTCCGCCTAACGCGCTGATGAACGCGAAAAATCAGGCAGATCTCGTGCCTACTTTGTCCATAAGAGAAGGCGAGGGGAGCGTGGCCGACGCGGGGATTTGGAACTGGGAATGGCTCGGTCCTGGCAATATAGGCGGACGCGTCCGCGCTATCGCCATGCATCCAATCGCCGACTTCATGTTCGCGGGTGCAGTCTCCGGGGGGCTCTGGCGAACGTTCAATGCCGGTCGGGCCTGGGAACCGGTGGACGACTTCTTGGCGAGCCTTGCCGTCACCGCCATCGTCATTGATCCAACAAACAGCTCCACGATTTACGCCGCGACTGGTGAAGGAATCTTTGGTGGCAATTCTCCGACCGCATTCTCTCCCCCCGGAGCCGGCGTCTTCATCAGCACGGACTTCGGAACGAACTGGGATCAACTCCCAAGTACAGCGCCTACCAATCCGAATCCGACCACTGACCCTTGGGGTTACGTTAACCGTCTCGCTCATCATCCGACTCAATCGGGCGTTCTCTTCGCCGCGACACGCAACGGCGGCATACTGCGATCCGCGCCGAACGATTCGAGTATCCCACCCGACCTTAGTCTAGGACTAACCTGGACCCAGGTGCTCAACCCCGGGGCCAACGCAACCGACGTCGAGATCGACCCGAGTAACGCGTCACGCGTCCTTGTCGGTACGCTGACCGACGTTTGGATGTCCAACAACAACGGTGACGCGGGAAGTTGGGTCCAGCAAACAATCGGTGGAGCCACCAACCTACCATCAGGCGTCAACAGGTGCGAGATCGACTTCGGCGCGCCCAGTACCGCGGGAGCGCCGCCCACCATATGGGTCAGCATCAACACGAACAATGGGGAAATCTGGAATTCAACGGACTCAGGCGTCACGTGGAACCCGATTAACACCGGTAGCCAGTACCTATGTAATCTGCAGGTCTTATGTCCGCCTCCTCCTCCCCCGACAGTGCCCCGGATTCGTTGCCAAGGGGACTACGACAACGTCATCTGGGCCTCTCCGGATGATCCTAACCTCGTTGTCGTCGGTGGCATCGACTTGTTCCGTAGTATTGACGGCGGTGCAACGGTGTTCACGAACTGTGCCACGACGCCACCCATCAGCGATTGGCAGGATTATCACGCCGGAAATGATACAGACGACGATGGAAACATAGGCAACTCCGCCCACGCCGACCACCATTTCATCGTTGAGCCTCCGAACTATGGCCCAACCAATCGAAGGGTATACTTTGCGAACGACGGAGGCGTTCAGCGAGCGCTCAATATCTACACTGTAACAACCAATACTGGTTGGACCAACCTGGCAAACAATCTCGGAATCACGCAATTCTATGGGGGGGCAGCAGCACCGGATGGTAGTGTTATCCTTGGGGGTTCGCAGGATAACGATCAGTCACGATACCGGCCCGTCGATGGAGCTCAGGCGTGGCTCCAGCCGTCCACGGGCGATGGAGGCTTTGCTGCTGTCGACTATAACGACCCGACGATACTCTATGGTGAACGAACATCGTTGACCATTCGGAAGAGTACCGACAGTGGCCTGAACTTCACACCCTCGACATCGGGACTCGCTGATGCTCGAGGCAACTGCGATTGTACTAATAGGAGTCTGTTTATTGCCCCATTCGTCATGGATCCGACGGATCCGACTATTCTCGTGGCGGGAGGTCGCAGCATCTGGCGCACGACCGATGGAGCGAGTAGTTGGAATGCCATACGGGTCGCAGCGCTTGGTACCTGTAGTGCTAGCGGTGCAACTTGTGGCGGAGGCGACTGTCCTCCTCCGCAAACCTGCAATTTTGGTTCGGTTAACTCTCGGTGCAGTGCCATCGACATTTCCAGCATGAACAGCAATCGAATTTGGGTCGGATACAGTGACGGTCGTGTGTCAAGAACGACGACGTCAACGAGCAGTTGGACTAATGTACAAGACAACGGTTTGACACCGTTACCGGGCCGATTCGTAACAGACATCGCGATCAACCCCCGAAATGCTTCGAAGGTATTCGTCACACTTGGTGGCTACAACAACAACAGCATCTGGTTTACCAATGATGATGGCGCGACGTGGCAACTTCGTCAGGGCACCGGTACAAATACAGTGCCCCAGATTCATGTCAGCACAATCCGCTTTCACCCCACTATACCGAATTGGATCTACGTTGGAACCGACATCGGGGTCTTTGCTTCAGACGACAATGGGCTCAATTGGAATCGTACGGCGCGCTTCCGCAACGCGCAACCCAACGCCCACGACGGACCGGTGAACGTGGAGATTTCAGAGCTGTTCTGGCAGGGTGATTATCTGGTGGCCGCAACGTTTGGTCGCGGCATGTGGCGCGTACGACCGCTTGCTGCGGTCTACGTGGACTTTAGAAATCCGGGTGCCGAGGATGGCTCGCTCGGCAAGCCGTTCGACACGGTTGGAGAGGGCATCGGCGTTGCAGGACACGGCACTAACATGTTTGTTTATCCAGGTACGTACGATGAACCGGGCACTACTGAGTTCTTCAAGCGCGGAGTCATTAGACCTTCTGCAGCTGGATCGGTCACCATTCGTTAGCTCGAGTCGCACGGAGAATCAGGCTCAGCCTCTGCCGTGACGCTTGCTTGGCGCTGCAGTGCTGACAGTCAACGAGTTAGTCGATGGCTCAAGACAATGGGATGCTGGATTATTGGCCGGACTCACGACTCCGTTTAGATCGGGGCGCCGCATTGAGGCGGTAGCAATCGCTTCTTCAGAGCCGAACTGAGGCAGCCACTTAACAGAAGAGAGAGAAATAATGATAGATAAACAATCCATGGGTCGTACAAAGCTGGTTTGCGCGGGGAGCATGGTGTCTTTGCTCTGCGTCGGTGTGTTCGCCTTGGGGCAGATCCGTGACACCGGTCTTGCGTCGGGGCCACCCGACTACAACCTCTCGTGGCACACCGTCGACGGTGGCGGCGTGATGCGCAGTATAAGTGATGACGGCGCGTACGAGCTTTCCGGCACGATCGGTCAGCCGGATGCCAGCGGGGCCATGATGGGTTCTGGCGAGTCAGCCTACGGATTAACCAGTGGGTTTTGGTTTCCAGTAGTCCCGGGCGACGCGGACGGTGACGGTGGAATCACGCTCCATGACTACGAGCGCTTCGAATCCTGCATGTCAGGTGACGGTGTCCATCTTCCAGCAGATTGCGCGTCCTTCGACTCTGATAGGGATCTGGATGTAGACATTCGAGACTTTGAGGATTTTCAACGCGGTTTCAATGGATCGTGAATATCGGCGGCCGCTCCAAGCAGTCGGGCGTTCGGGTAGTCGGCAGGTCAGTCTCGGTCCGTTAGAGTGGGGTCCCCAATGGTTGGACATCAACAGTTGGGCTTGCCATCAAACCGCTGCGCACACTCTAGTAGCCAGTCGCAATCGATTCGCGCGAACTGAATCTCTATCCTGCTCCGGTGGTTAAGTCGTTAAGTGTCAAAGGTTTGGCGTTAACGGCTGCGAGAACGAGGCGGTCGAACAGGTTGCCCTCCATCCACCGCCGATTGGCGCGGTAGACGAACGCGGCCAGGTATCGATCCAAGTGCTGAGGCGAAACGCTGTGGTAGGTGCCGAGGAGCATCCGCTTCATGTTACCAATGAATGTGTGAAGCCAAGGGAATTTCTCGACGGCGTTCTTGCCGCCGTTTGTAACGACGGCCTCGTGCTCGTAGCCTTCCTTGGCTAGCGAGCGATAGGCGCCCCAGCCGTCAGTGCGAAGGTGGGACTTGCTCGCGACGTGTTTGAGCGTGAACCGCTTCAGGCTTTTGGCATCGGCGCGTCGCAGTCCCGCCATCGCGATCCGCCCCGGTTTCTTGTGGTCATCCAACTCGATCGCGACGGCCACGGGAATCTTCCGCTCGACACCACGGCCCGGTTTACCCGGCTCCCGGCCACCGACGTAGGTTTCATCGATCTCCACAAGTCCCTGCAGAACATAACGTTCGCAGCGTTGACGCATTGCGTCACGAATCTTGTGCAGCATGGCCCAAGCCGTTTGGTAGCACACGTTGATCTGCTTGGACAACTCGACGGCCGCGATCCCTTTTTTGTCGTGGGCTTCGCAATACATGGCCCAGAACCATTTCCAAAGCGGCACTCGCGCTCCGTGGAAAATCGTGCCGGCCGTAGGGGAAGTTTGATGATGGC
>JAJDDY010000004.1 GCA_029260075.1 Phycisphaerae bacterium | reverse complement strand
GTCGACGTTGTTACCGTCGTCGCATTCTTCGCCGGCGTCTAGATTGCCGTCACCACAGAAAGGCTCGATGTTGCAGTTAGCATCACAGCCGTCGCCGTCGACGTTGTTACCGTCGTCGCATTCTTCGCCGGCGTCTAGATTGCCGTCACCACAGAAAGGCTCGATGTTGCAGTTAGCATCACAGCCGTCGCCGTCGACGTTGTTACCGTCGTCGCAGAATTCGCCCGGATCGAGTGTGCCGTCGCCACAGAAGGGCTGCAATGCTACAAGACCTTCGATCAGCACGACCACATCGTCAAAGTCCGGCTCGTTGGCGTTTTCATTCTCGCCGTCATCAAAGGCGAAGATATATTCCGACGTGCCAAACGATCCCGCCAACAAGTTGCCGATCTTGATCTGGGTTAGTCCGTTTCCCTGGAAAGCGATCGCACCGGCCGCACCGCCGTTGAGCGAATCTTCAGAGTACACTGTGTAGTCGAGCGTGGCATTGTCGCCGTCACCCCCGGCAGCAACCGAAGCGCCGTATACGTTCAGGTAGAACCCGAAACGGAAGGGCGTGCTGAAGGTTGCGACCGGTGTGAAGTTGACGCGAATCTCGCCGTTGAGAAGAAACGTAATAAGGGCTTGCTCAGCGGCCACGTTGCCACCGGTAAACAAGGGCGCTTTGATGCTGGGATCTGCAGCGTCGTACATGCCGATTTCGTTCGTGCCAGCCAGTGTCGATGCACTGACAACGAACGTGGCGACGCCGCCGCCGCCCGCAGAGTTGGTGAACAGAGCGCCGGTGGCTTGATCTGCAGCTGCGTCGACAACCGGGCCGGATACGTAGATAGAATCAAGTGCAGTTTGCAGTTCCGCGCCGGACAAGGCGACCGGACGGGCATTCTGCGACGCAGCCTGCGCAAGACTCGTGACGACGAGGCTTACGGCAAGCACGGTACTTGCGCGACGGCAAGTGTTCCTAGACCAAAACGACATAGTTGAGTCCTCCCCCATTTAGAGTTTTGAATTGAAATCATTTTTCAGAAGTTAAGTACCGCATCATAGCCAGGCTGTTGCTACGATACAAGCTCCGATATCTGCCTTCGCGTCACGTCGGACCAACGCAGTGTGACGGGGTCAGTATTGGGCGCTTACCGTTGCGCAGCCGGAAGCCTCCTCGTACACCGCGTGCCCCGCAGCAGAACGAAAGACCATCGCTGGTCCGCTAATACATTTCGCAACTGCTCGGGGCGCTCGTTCTCGCCGAATCCAAGCTGGTGTCGCCCGCATTGGCCCGCGGTCGTTGACGCGGCGTCACGTGGTCGAGGCGGAAACGACGCAGCCCTTCGGGGCGGGACGGCATGATTATGGGACTGGACATCCGACTGCATCAGCCGCATAATCTTCGCGTTGGCGAAGGGACGTTCCAAGGTGACAGATTGGATGTTGATATGAGCATTCTCGTTGATCGCGATTCCTCAATAATCTGCCAGGGCATTACCGGAAAAGCGGGCGCTTTTCATACGGCGCAGTGCCTCGAATACGGTACGCGTATGGTGGGCGGAGTGTCACCAGGCAAGGGCGGTAGCCAATCCGAGCACGGGCTTCCGGTGTTCAATACCTGTCACGACGCGGTGGCGGCGACAGGGGCCGACGTCAGCATGATCTTCGTACCCGCACCGTTTGCGGCCGACGCTGCGATGGAAGCGGGGGACGCGGGTTGTTCCCTGGTTGTTCTCGTTACCGAAGGCATACCCACGCTCGATATGGCCCGCGCGCGAAAGTTCCTCGACGACAAGGGTATTCTACTGCTCGGTCCGAATTGCCCGGGTGTGATTACGCCGGGGCAGTGCAAGGTCGGTATCATGCCAGGCTACATCCACAAGCCAGCCGAAAAGGGAACGAAGAGCATAGGTATCATCTCCCGAAGCGGCACGCTGACCTATGAGGCGGTTTGGCAGTGTACGACGCGTGGGTTGGCACAATCCACGTGTGTGGGCATCGGCGGCGATCCGATCAAAGGTCTCAACTTTACCGATCTGCTGCAAATGTTTCAGGATGATGAAGAGACCGACGCCATCATCATGATTGGTGAGATTGGCGGTACGGACGAAGAGGCCGCCGCGACCTATATCGAGCGACACGTCACCAAGCCGGTCGTGGCGTTCATCGCCGGTATGACCGCCCCGCCCGGCAAGCGCATGGGCCATGCCGGGGCGATCATCAGCGGCGGAGAAGGCACGGCGTCTTCCAAGGTTGCGGCATTGAAAGAGGCCGGCGTGAGCGTGGCTGAATCTCCGGCCACCATCGGCGACACCCTAACGAAGTTGTTGTAGCGCCCTGCGTCGTGTTCAAGAAGTGTGGCACCTGCTTCCAGCCGATGATTCGTTTGCGCTTGTTCCCTATTGACGGGGAGTCGCCAAAGCGACGCGTTGTCGCCGCGCTGCCTTTCACCGAACGCGCCCTGCTCGTACGATGCTCGGCCTATGGCCGCCGAAGACTATCCACCATCCCCCGAATTCCTCCCTCCATCGAATGCGCCATTCGGCGACGTTCCTATGGCTCGTCCGGTATCGTGGTCGGAGTTCGTAACGGCTACTCCGGTCTCCGAGTGGGCGTTGACGTCCAGTAGTCGACTCAGGGCGCTGGCTGATGTGGCGATCTTGGCCACGTTTTTGGTGGCGTTCGAATTGATGACCGGTTTCTTCTTGTTCGGGATGGCAGAGGAGTCGTCGGGCGCGCCCGACGTGGATGATCCTGCGTTTCTGCGATCGATACTCATTCCCACGTTGGCCGTTCGGGCTGCGGGGGCCACGTTGGCGATTGGATTGATTCTCCGGCTTCGGCGTCAGTCGCGAGCGTCGGTAGGGTTCGTTGGCTTTCGATCGCTAGTGAACGGCGCGATCGGTGTCGGCGCTGTCGTCGTGTCCTACGGCTCCATTCTCTTGTTCATGCTGTCGATTTGGTTGGTCTGGCCGGACGTGATGGCGCAAGGTGAAGAAAACGCCCGGAATCTCGTCGGTATGATTCCCGATGTAGGTCCGTTGCGGTTTGCGGGCTTGGCTTTGTTGATCGGCCTGTACGAAGAGTTGGTGTTTCGCGGTTTTCTCATGACGCGACTGCGTCGGGCCACGGGCAGTTGGACGCTGGGCGTGTTGATTTCCACGTGCATATTCACGGCGCTCCACGCACAAGATCAGGCCCCGATCGCGCTGGTGGCGGTGACCATTCTTTCGCTGCTGTTCAGCCTGTTGACCATCTGGCGCCGTTCGATCGTACCGGCCATCGTCGCCCACGCACTCTTCGATTTTTCGCAGTTCATCATCCTGTTCGGTGTTATCGGGCTGCCCGATGGATTGCGTACGCCTTGACCGGGGCATGTGTACGATCCATGCGTATGGCGATGTCCGTCCGGGTGGGGGCTGGCTACGAGGGTACGGAACAGGATTCGCGATGACCCTGTCGGCCGCATATCAGGTGCGATGGAGGGCAAGACAGTCTTGGCGGGAACGGTATAGCGGCCTACTAGACCTCTGATTGTCCCATCGCTCAATTCATCGCGCCGCCGCAGTGCCCTGAAAGGGCAATCTACATCAGCCAAGGGCAACGCCCGGGGTCTGGTCCGAAGTCGTAGTGCGCGAGCTCTGAAAAAGCGAGTTATTTGGGATATTCCGCCCTCTCAGGGCGCGCGCGATTTCGGATTCACGAATGCCCAGGGCGTTGCGCTGGGCTGGACTAGGTCGCCCCGTTGGGGCTGCAACGTGCGCGCATAGTTCCCCCGGCGATACCGTGCGTTGGCCTGCCCAAACTGTCCTGCGTCCGGCCCGAGGGGTGCGTGACAGAATCGGCGTCGGGCGCTTTTCAGAGCACCGGGCGCAAGCCCGGTGACATGCTGACGCAGGGAGTCCGCAGGCTGGCGCCTGCGGCTCTGACTCGGCGCACCCCTCCCGCCGGAAGTGTCACGGACCCC
>JAJDDY010000030.1 GCA_029260075.1 Phycisphaerae bacterium | reverse complement strand
GACCTGAAGAGGATCGCACGTTGTTTATCGACATCCACCCAGTTGAGACCCGGACCTCGCTGGCTTGCCAAGACTTATCGCGGGAACATTGCGAATAGAATGAACGCGCCGAGCACGAAGGAGTCAAGCGCGTAGAGCTTCATATGGCGGATTGCGAGCGGGATTGCCCGTTGCCTGAATCGTTGATGCCAAGCGAGCTGACGTCGAACCTGGAGAAACTGATGACACGAAGGGCACTATGCGTAATCCTATGTTTTCTCGGCGGAGTTGCGTCGATGTACGCCGCCAAGGCTGGCGACAATCAAGAAAAAGGAGAGGCACAATTGAGGCTAGGTAAATTTTCCGTCAGCCTGACCGTCAAGGACATTGCTGCGTCCCGCGCGTTCTATGAGAAGCTCGGATTCAAGGTGTCCGGCGGCGACCAGGCCAAGAACTGGTTAGTCCTCCAGAACGAGACCACCACCATCGGTCTCTTCCAGGGAATGTTCGAAAAGAACATGCTCACGTTCTGCCCGGGGTGGGACCAGAGCAATGCCACGTTGCCCGACTTCGACGACGTGCGCGACATTCAGCGGACGCTTAAAAGCCGTGGCCTCGTCCTGAAGACCAACGCTGACGAGGCTTCAACAGGACCCGCGAGCCTGATGCTGATCGACCCCGACGGAAACCCGATCCTGCTCGATCAGCATGTGCCCGCCCCGGAGTGTGCGGATGCGGCGTTCCCGACGACGATGAGGATCAAGACGGCATTGCCGACTGCATTGACCGCTGCTCGCAGACGCCATTCGATGTACCGGTCAACACGTGCGGCTGTGCGGAAGCGGGGGCTTGTTGCGCTACGGGAGGAAGCTGCTTTGACGGCATAGAGCGATCGCTCTGTCTTACAATCAGCGGGATTTACCAGGGAGACGGATCGACCTGTGCCGAGAACTGTGCGCTGGGTGACTCTGACGGTGACCGCGATGTCGATCTGGCCGACTTCAGTGTATTCGAGCGTTGTTTCACCGGACCGGCAGCGGAGGCGATCGCGGCCTGCACCAGCTTCGATGTTAACGCGTGCGGCACAATCGAACTGGAGGACTTTGCGGCGTTTGAGGCTGTCCTCACCGGTCCGTAGATGGTGTCTGAAAGCATCCCGGGACGATATTCCCAAGGCGGCCTTTGGCCACAACCAAACAGCACCCTGACAAGATGCGAGCAAGACGCAGAGAAGTCTCAGAGTAAGAGTCTAACTCGTCCCCAACTCCCGGCAGTCCCGGTACGCCGGGACTGCGTTCCATGGGCTCCAACGGTCCAGGGGAAGGGACTCCCGAATATCGGCGCGACGGTCGAATTCGCAGGGAACGCCCGTAGGCAGGTGCCGAGAAAGGATTCACGGCACAGCGGATTGACCGCACAGCGGGTTGGAAGAAGGATTCTTGGCACGGCGGTGATGGTCGACGCACCAACAAAAAAACCGCGAACGACATGCGTCCGCGGTTTGAGTGGTTTCGATTGTGGCCTCCTAGGACGGCGACGGTTCAGGTCGGCGTTACGACCTCGGGTGCGCGTCGTCGTATGCAGCCTTCAGTCGCGGCGTCGTCAGGTGCGTGTAGACCTGCGTCGTGGACAGCGACTGATGGCCGAGTAGCTCTTGAACGCTGCGAAGATCGGCGCCATTGTTAAGCATGTGCGTCGCAAAGCTATGCCGCAACGTGTGTGGACTGATACTCGGATCGAGTCCGGCTTCGGCGAGGTACTTGTCGAGTTTGCGGCGTACGCTTCGCGTGCTCAGACGTTGCCCGTGCTTGTTGACGAACAAGGCCACCTGATCAAAGTTGGCGGACCGAGCGTCTGCGCGGCGAAGGTCTAAGTATCGATTCATTGCGGAAATCGCAGTGGCTCCGATCGGCGCCGTACGCTGCTTCTTGCCCTTACCGCGAACGCGTATCAACTGAGCCTCGTTGTCCACATCGGCGAAGTTCAGGTCAACAAGTTCGCTAACCCGCACACCGGTAGAGAAGAGCACTTCGAGAATCGCTCGATCCCGCGCGCCCAAGAGCGTGTTGTCGTCGGGTGTACTTAGGAGCGTGGTAATTTGTTCGAGCTCGAGAAACTTCGGAAGACGTTTCTCCTGCTTGGGCGTTCGAATTGCAGCCAGCGGATGCGCCTCAACGTATCCGCGACGCAAGCAGAACTTATAGAAGCTTCGTAGGGTCGCGAGCTTTCGGGCTACGGTGGACTTGGAGTAACTTTGCCCCCCAAGGAATCCCAGGAATGACTTCACGATCTCCGGGGTCACGGCGCGGAGCTTCTGTCCGATCCCCGTAGACGTGAGCACCGCCGTCGTGCCGGTCGTGACAGTCGGCGGATGTTCGCCCGCGACTGCGGTAGATCGGACGCTGGGCGCCGGGTTCACGAAGCTCTGTCCACCCCTCGCTCGTTCCGTGTCTCCCACTAGGAAGGCACTGAACTGTGCAAGATCGGCGGCATAACACTTGGCCGTATGCGGCGAGAAGTGTCGCTCGAACTTCAGGTAATTGAGGAACTCGTCTATCAAAGTATTCTCTGTCATGATCGCTCGTCACACATCGGCGCGACAACGCCCCGGATACCTTATCTTAGGCCCGTTTGGACACCCGTTATCGTCCATGCTCTTCAGAATACGTCGCGATCTGATCGAGTTCCGTCTCTAACCTTCGACCCATCTGGTAACTGAGCACAGCCGCGTCGAACCAGTCGAACCGACTGGCACTGTCCGAAGCCAAAGATGCGAAAGCGTCAATGACTTCCGATTCTCGCCCAGTTTGGTATCGGAACACAAACCGTTCCTCGCCTTTTACCAGAGAAAGCTGCCGAATCACCATTGGTATCCTTACCTCTCGGAGCCACTGCCCGCGAGAACAGATCCCTGCCCGCCACTCAACAACGCCGCAATCGTGGTATGACAACAGTATTCGATAAAATGCTGCTGGCTAACCACGTACTTGCGCCAACCGTACGGAGTCCCCTCACCGTTTCTCTTTGCGGCAAACGCCCGAATGTCTCCGACAACCGACTGATGCGCGGCGTCGTACATCTGCTGGTGTTGACCCAACAACCCCGGCGGAAGCGTCCCGTTTCGAGCTGCGACAAGGCCGGCTTGCCGCGAAAGCGCGAAGGGATCGACGCCACGGGTACCTGCCCCCGGCCTGTTGCCGAAGAGCTGAGCCGAGATACCGATCTTTGGAGGATCGTATGGGTCATACCCGGTCACCGCGAAAACAAGTATCGCGTCCGCACCGAGTCGGTCCACCAACTCGAGCGCAAGATCGCGCGAATCAACCTGCGTCAACCCCTGTTCCCCAAGAACGCCCAAGACGCGACTGACGGGAACCACCGAGACGCCCTCGGCGTAGCTCAACTCACTCGCCATAGTGTCGGCGAAGCGGTTCGGATCAAAGTCCTTCGAACCGCTCAAGTTCAGCGCCGGCGCCACCGCCACGACCATCGGCGACAGCGTCGGATTCTCAATCGACACCGAAACCGCCGTTTGCCGGCTTCGACATCCAAGGCCAAGCACCGCCCCGAACAACAACACGGACACGGTCATACGGGCCGTAGTTACACTTTGATCGATCATCCTTGATCGCACTCCTGTCCCGCCCACTCGGCGCGGCGTCCAACTACCATGCATGGTCATCCTGACCAAAGGACTCATCGTCTATTTCGCGAGTCCCCTTTTGCCGGAAACAACTGAAATCCGGCAATCTATCAACCGTTCGGCGAACTACCCATCTCGACGGTGCGAACCGTCTTCGCCTTCGGTGTAGGGACTGACGCCGCCGTGTCATGATCAATGCCACGTGTCTCGAAGTATCCGCCCGGAAGTACCGACCACAGGCAGTCATGACCGGAACGGTCGCTCGTGAAAAAGATGCGTCCGTTCGGTGAAAACGTCGGGCCATAGTTGAACGTGTGACCGTCCGTCAATCTGACTTTGCCACGCCCACGGGCGTCCATCAACCAGATGTCGAACACACCGTCGCCAACCCTGCCCATAGCATCAGGCGTTGCCAGCGCATCAACCGACGTAGCGGAGAACGCAATCTGATCTCCCGTAGGGCTCCACGTTGGCGCAATCATGGCCTGTGACGCCGACGCCGCGACCTCCGTTGGATAGCGCGGTTCGCCGTCGACCATCGTCAGCGTCCATATACTGAACGCCTGCGTACCACGCTCGCGTGCCCGCTGGTATACGATCACATCGCCCGTGGGTGACCACTCCGGAAACATTCCGTATCCGATAAAACTCTTCTGCGAACCGGCCATGGCGTCGACGATCCAGAGCTCCCACTGGCCCGACTCGGCCCGCAAACTGCAAAACACAAGTTGGCTACCATCCGGTGACCAACTGGGATGCATCTCGTTCGCATGTCCCGAGGTAACCTGCACGGGCGGCTTGCCGTCGACGCCGATAATCCAGATGTCCCAGTTACCGGAACGATCACTCGCGAACGCGACACGCTTCCCATCCGGACTGAACACCGGCTGCACGTCCGACGCGGGGTCGGCAGAAAGCTGCGTAACAGAAACACCGTCCACTGACTTGATGTATAGGTCCGGTAGTTGATTGTGACGGGTCGACGCGAACACCACGCGCTGCCCGGTCCAATCGATGTTGGCGTCGAAATCGCGCCCCACATCGGCCTGTGTGTGCTGTTGCAACGAGATAGCGGTTCGCGTCGAGAACTTGACGTTCATCCCCGCTTCGTTTTCGCCAAACATGGTGATGTCGTTGGAACTGACCGCCGCGAGTATCGCCCGCGCGTCGTACGCCTTTTCCGGAACCACCGTTACGGCCTCGGGCTCCTGGCAACCGGCCACTACACAGACGGAAACGATGAGCAATGTACGACCAAACCGTTGCGGGGAAATGAAAACCATGATCCAGACCCTTACACAGGACAATTCGTAACCGGCACGCTCGCCGGAACTAGACAAGACAAGATGCGTCGACTCCGGCCCTGGACATTGTGCCCAAGCCGCAATCACGTCAGCATGTCTCATCGACCGAACGCTGCGGTCAAATCATTAAGCGGACAAGAGTCGAAATGTCCGATAACTCTAGTTTTATCGTCCGCGTTGGTTATCGAGCTTGACCAAGGACCGTCCGCCGATATTGCCGCACCTGCGTGCAACCTGTGCGCTTGGGACGTTCTCCGAACTGCGATATCGGGCCGAGATTCTGTCAAGCGGCGATCGTCACGGCGGATTTCGCTTACGGCAACGCGCTCGGCGACGGCCGTATCAGCCCAGATAACCGATACCTGTAGCCCTAGTTTGCATTTCTAACGCACAAGTCGCCAAACTAGGGCGTAGTCAAATTGACAGTTAGTAAACAATCTAGTGGACCGCCGAGTCGCCTCAACATGCTGGTACCGTACGCTTTACGGGCCATCGAAGGTCTGGCGTGAGATCGAAACCAGCCGGACTCGACATAAGCCGTTTCAAATAAGAACTTTAGAAAAATTCGTAATATCTGGTCGCCATCGGCACACATGCCCGCTAGACTGTTGCAGGTTCAAATGTGACAGCAATGTCAACCTTGCGGGACTGCGTGGCGCTGGGAAAGAAGCAACCCCATCTGTCCACAGCTCACGACGACTCTGGCGCGTTCTAGCGCTGGCGCATGCGCGGCCCGTGAAACATGGGAAGAGAAGCATGGGCGTTGAAAAAAATGGCCACTCATTCGAGTGCGTTGTGGTTGACCTGAACACACAGTACGAGTTTTGCGACCGATCCGGCGCACGAAGGGTAGCCAACTATGCGGAGCTTGTACCCGCCCTTCGCGACGTCGTGGCATGGACCAAGCGTTACGAGATGCCGATGATCGCATCGATCGAGTCCCATCGACCGGACGAATTCAAAGGCTCAGCCCCGGACGTCGGCTGTGTCGACGGATCTGTGGGTCAACAGAAAATGGACTTCACGCTGTTTGGTGTACATGAACGCATCGAGGTTGATAATACGCTGGTCTGCTCCTCCGACCCGTTCAGCAGTTGCCAGCAGATTATTTTCCGCAAGCGCGGCGACGACCTGCTCTGCAATCCCAAGGCAGACCGTCTGTTCAACGTCCTACACACCCGGGAGTTCGTTCTCTTCGGCGTCGCGGTCGAACGCTCGATCAAAGCGCTCGCGCTCGGCCTGCTCGCGCGCGAAAAGCCAGTGACGATCGTCGTGGACGCCTGCGGCTTTTGGAGCGAGGCCACAGCCGACCTTACCCTGCGGCAACTTGTGGCCAAAGGCGCACGTCTCATCACGACGGAAGAACTCAAGGCCCGCAAGCTGCAACGCCAGCGCCGCTTCTCGTCAGCCCGCCGGACCCAGGACACAGCCGGAAACGGCAACGGACGCAACGGTCGGGCGCACCACAATGGGGCACCGGTCCAGAACGGGGCACCGCTACGCAAGCGGTACTCGCCTCAACAATAACCTATCTGTTGATATGCCGACGGACGTCCTTTAGAATGCCGACAGAAGTAGAGTCACGAGACGCGTGATTCGAAAACCGCCGGCGTGGTGCCGGTTCCAGAGACGAACCCGTTCGCCGCTCGAAGGCATGCACTGACGGACCGACATGGCCAAGAAAAAAAAACTACCCAAACAGTTGGCGATTCTTGACGAAGATCTGTGTACCGGCTGCGACGCCTGCGTCACCGTGTGCCCCGTCGACTGCATCGACAAAATCTCCGACCCCAGAACCCCCGGCTACAGCATGGGCCTCTGCACCATCGACCTACCCGTGTGCATCGGATGCAAACTCTGCGCGCAAGTCTGCCCATGGGACGTCATCACCATGGTCCCCACCGACCAAGTGCTCATGGAACCGAAATACGCCGAGCAACTTGCCGCCATCGCGTAGGCGATAGCGGAACGACTACCCCTCCGAATCTTGTATGGCGCCGTCCCGGTATCGTGAAGCACACTCCCAATACTCTGTGGCACGCTCTCAGTCTTGTGTGCCGCACTCACGGTACTGTGTTGGCCTGCCACCCAAATCCTGATTCACCTGTTATGGGAGTCCCAGCAGCCGGTCGATCGGGCCAACGGACTCGAAGATTAGGCGTATACGACACAATCCGGAGCAGATTGTTCACAAGCTTCGAGAAGCGGATCGCATGTTGTCGGAATGCAACGATGTCGCGTCGGTTGGCCAGGGCTCGGAGGATTCTGAGGCGACGTTCCATCGTTGGCGGAACCGGATTGGCGGCATCAACGCCGTCGCCACCGTTTCCGTGCCCGCAGTTTCGGACGGCGGAGCGTTACGTTCAAGAGAAAGAATCCGCCAAAGGATCATCCGCAGGTAGCCAGTGCCACACAAGAGTGCCGAGCTCTCGCCCGCACCATCACCAACGTACGCGCTGTGACCATCAGAAGCATCACTGCGACCATGCCCCAGTCGGATACGGCGGGTAGTTCCTCGGGAGAAGATGAACTAGACGGTTTGCGATGAACCGAGCCGCGTCCGTGAGAAAGCCATCCGGGCTCGCGTGTGAAAACCGCTTCCTCGCGGGCGCGGCGAAGCAAGAGGCTTCTCGCACACCTTCCAAGGTAGGCGCGCTGTGGATGCCGTACGCGCGGCCTCAACACCGTCATTCCCCAATGGATAATTCTCGACGCCACGCCCGATGGCGGGGGCTATTCTATCGGATGGGCGGCGCATATAGAATGTCCACGTCGAGAATATCGTGACGAGAAAGCGATCTCTCATGATTTCGGGCCATACCGCTTCAAATTCCTGGACCTGGCGGCAGTCCGTCCACGTGGAGAACAATAGTGCGTTGGAAAAAGAACTGGTATCTCGTCCACCGATGGTTGGGACTGATCGTGGGCTTGCAGCTTCTGGCTTGGAGCGCGGGCGGGTTTATGTTCAGCGTGCTGGACATCGACAACGTGCACGGCGATCAGGACAAGCGAACGCCGGTCGTTGCGCCGCTCGACCTCACACGCGTATATCTGTCGCCGGAGGAGGCGGTGAACCTGGCCTCGCAACAAGGCGTGGATCGCCGTGCGCTGACGCGCGTACTGTTGCGCGGAAGCGGTGAACGCATTGCGTATGTGCTGATTGACAAGAAGGGCGCACCGCTCGCTTTGGTCGATGCGGACACCGGCGATGTGCAGGTGCGGATCAGCGAAGCTGAAGCGAGTTCAGCTGCGCTGGCTGACTTCGCACACGACACAACGGTGGCTTCCGTTACGCTACTCGAAGGCGAGCCTCCGCTTGAATATCGCAAGGGTCGCATGCCCGTGTATCAGGTGATTCTCGACCATCCGAAACAGATGCACCTCTACGTTTGTCCGGTGACCGGGGACATCCTCAAACGTAGGAACCAAGTTTGGCGGATATTCGACTTCTTCTGGATGCTGCACATTATGGACTACGGCGCGCGAGAGAACTTCAATCACTGGCTATTGAGCGGGATGAGCGCCCTGGCCATGCTTACCTCTGCGAGTGGGCTGGCTCTGTGGTGGTGGCGACGTCCGGGTTGGATGCGACGAAAGCCCAAACGCTTGGACGTGAACCCGACCGCTTGAATCGTGTCCAGCAAGAGCTCGTGCGCGACTTTCGCTGGTGCGTGAATCTCGCTGGTGCGTGAATCCTTTCTCGCACCGACGTTCGCAGCATGTCTCCACCTGAACCGACGACGTAATCGAACGCAGGATAGGAATCCTGCTTCGGCGGAGGGACGAGATGGGAATCACGTCCCAGCATGAATCCTTTTTCGCACCAACGCTCGCAATTCGCTAGTGCGTGAATCCTTTCTCGCACCAACGCTCGCAATAGTCCGTCACATAACCGCTATGGTTTGCCTATTGCGTCGCCCATCGGCGTCAACTCCACGGCGTCGGGCAAATCCAATCCGGATAGCTGCTTGAGGATTGACGCGTTGTCGCCGACCAGCACGAGCAAACCCTGTTCCAGCGGGACGGCGCCGTACGCGAGACGGTTGAGGTCGGCTTCGGTGACGCGCGAGACGGCCTGAAGTTCTTCGCCCATGTCGGTGAACGGCCGGTCATGTCGAACCAGCGTGGTGGCCGCACCAAGAATTCCGCCCAATCCGGCGAAGGAGTTGATCATGCTCATACGTCGAGCCGATCGCGCCTTGCGACCTTCGACCTCCGAGATGTTCCCGCCGCGTATGCCGCTGAACTCGTTGAGGAACTCACGAATCGATGCCCCGGTGACGTCGGTTCGCACACTCGATGAGGCCGTGAAGTAACCCACTGACGTGCCCATGGCGTAGCCCGACCGAGCACCGTAGGTATAGCCATGATCCTCGCGAAGGTTTTTGTTCAATCGACTGGTGAAGCTTCCGCCGAGGATGGTGTTGAACAGTTGCGTCTTCGGTCGATTCGGATCGGCGTAGACGAGCCCGGGCATCGTAAATCGAACCACGGTTTGCACCGCTCCGGGCCGATCCACCACGACGACGCGGAGCGACTTGTTGCTTGGCGCGGTGTAGATTGGTTTCGGCAGCGGATTGACGTTGGACGAATCGGACCAGCCGCGCAAAGCTTGCTCAAGCTGTTGCTTCACTTGCGGCGCCGAAAGGTCACCCGCGACGAGAATGACCGCCTCCGACGGACGGAACAATCGAGCGTGAAACTCCTTGACGTTGTCGAGGCTTAGCGCGCTCACTGAGTCGGGCGTGCCGCCGCCCGGTCGGCCATACGGATGATCGTCACCGAAGAACACACGCATGGATACGTTCTGTGCGACCGAGGTCGGCCGGTCGAGCGAGCGCTTGAGTCGCTGGATGTGTAGGCGACGAACGCGGTCCCATTCCTTGACGTCAAAGCGGGGCCGGAGCACGGCGTCGGCGCAAAGCGCCAAGGCGCGATCGAAGTTTCTCGTCAGGGAAGACAAACTCACCGTGGTGGACTCACGACTGCTGAACGCGTTGAACCGCGCGCCGAGCATGTCCAGCGCGTCAGAGAACGCCATCGCATCGCGCGAACCCGCCCCCTCGTCGAGCATGTTCGCCGTGAGCGATGCAAGCCCAGCCTGACCGACCGGATCACTCGTCGAACCCTTCGGGAACATCATTCGCATCTCCACCAGCGGCAACTCGCTACGCTGCCAATGATGAACCGTAATGCCATTGGACAGACGGAACGTCTCAGGCATGAGCGGAGCAAACGGCTTGGCGTTGGCAATAATCGGCTGGGTATCGCGCGGATTGACGTCCGGGGTTTCGGCTTGCGGGATCACGCGGAGGATCAAACGTGCGTCGGCTGTCAGCACTTTCGAAGCCCATCGCTTAACGCCCTGCGTCGTGGCGTTTCGGTATCGATCGAGATCACGCTTGAACGAATTCGGTTCACCGAAGAAGAACTGGTATTGGTTGAGTTGATCGGCCTTACCCAGCAGCGATTGCAAGCGAGACACCGTACTGAACTCGATCTGCGCCTTCTGGCGTTCGAGTTCTTCCGCAGTCGGCCCTGACGCGATGAACGTGGACACAACCTGATCGATGGCCCGCTCGATCGTCTCAAGATCGACCCCAGGCTTGGCCGTCGCCTGAACGTGGAACAACGAACCGAGCAACATGGACTCCTGAAAGGCAGCCACATCGACCGCGATCTTATCCGTGTAGACTAGCTTTTGATAAAGCCGACTCGATATGCCGTCGGACAACACGGCCGCAGCGAGGTCCATTTCCGCGTCACCCTCGCCGAAGCGTTTGGGGCTGTGGTAGACCATCGTCGTGCGAGCGAACTGGACCTGATCGGTCATGGTGATGCGCGTGACGCCTTCGACGTGCGCCGGGCCGGCGGTCGGGTGTACGACGTCAGACCCGCGAGGCAGCGAGCCGAACAGCTTGTCGATAAGCGGTTTGATTTCCGCCGGATCGAAATCACCAGCCACGACCATGCTCGCGTTGTTCGGAATGTAATACGTGGCGAAGAAGCCTTTGACGTCGCCCACTGTGGCGGCTTCGAGGTCTTCGTGCGATCCGATCACGGAATGATGGTACGGGTGGTCACTGGGGTACATCAACTTATGCACGCGAAGATCGGCGCGACCATAGGGGCGATTCTCCGAAGTCTGTCGGCGCTCGTTGCGCACGACGTCACGCTGCTTGTCCAGCTTTTCCTGAGTCATGGCGTCGCCGAGGTGTTCGAGGCGATCGGCTTCGAGCCAGAGCAACGTGGGCAGCAACTCAGCCGGACCCATGTCGTAATAGTTCGTTCGGTCTTCGCTGGTGGATGCGTTGTTGAATCCGCCGCCCGCTTCCATCGTGTTGTCGAAGTCCAATCCGGGAACGCGGTGCGTGCCCATGAACATGAGATGCTCGAACAAGTGCGCGAAGCCCGAACGGCGCGGCGGCTCATCCTTCGACGCCACGTAGTACCAGAAATTCACGGACGCCGACGGCACGCTATGATCCTCGTGAAGAATCACGGTCAGTCCGTTGTCGAGCTGATACCGATCATAAGCAACGTCCTGGCCAACGGCGACACTGGTTGTTAGCAGAGTCAACGCCACAAGATGAAAGTGATTTCGTAACATGGTTTCGGATCCTTAGAGCGTGATTTAGAAGTCTCGTTCAGAGCCGCGCCCGTAAGGAAGCGGTCCGGTTTCAATTGCGAACAACCGCTCCCTGACAGTCGCGGCTCGGTGGAAAGCAACTCTTCTTAAGCACCATCAGAGAGAATGTTGCATCGGCTTCCAGTCGCTGTAGATGCCTGGGCGCACGAATCCTGCGCGATGGTAGATCGCGCATGATCGCAAAGCACGCGGGTGCTTCTGCCCATGCAGCGTAGCCCATTCCGACAGGACCGACAAGCCTCGTCGGCTCGGTCGATCATACAGAACGAGACGATCCGTTGTAACGCCGGGCGAGTTCGGATGGGGGGACGCCACGTCGTTCGGCGATGGCGACGGACCAGTTGCGAAGCACGCGTCGAAGAACGCCTTCCTGCTGCCAGCGCCGGGCGCTGCTGGTGATCGCTTCGGGCATAGCGAGAAACGGGCCGAGCGCCTTGGCCGCTCGCGCGATATACAAATCCTCCATGATCGGCACATCAGGGAAGCCGCCAATAGAATGGAAGGCTTCACGCCGAAAGAACATGCCTTGGTCTCCATACGGCCTGCCAAGCCACCGCGCACGAAGATTTGAACCGCACTCGATGAGGCGATACACCGCGCGCGGATCGTCGATCCGCTGACGAAAGTATCCGGCCGGGTACCCGTGGTTGCTCATCGCAAACCGAAGGCGCTCGACACCCCCCTGAGGCATGACGCAATCGCTATGGAGAAAAAGGAGTATGTCGCCGCCAGCCATCTTGGCGCCCGCGTTCATCTGGCGAGCGCGACCGCGCGGCGACCGAACCACCGTAGCGCCGAAACGCTCGGCGATGGATAGCGTGTCGTCGGTGCTTCCGCCGTCCGCGACGATGACTTCGCGTACATCAGGCACAGCGATCGCGCTGAGGCAACCGGCTAGAACGGATTCCTCGTTGATCGTCGGGATGATGACACTCACGGTTGGCGACGCTTCGGTCCGCATCAGTGGTGGAACAGTCTATCGGAATTCCTTGCGGAGCGAAAGTGGCCGCGGTTGTGCGAGCCGTTGGCGCACGTCACGCGGAGGATACCGAGTGCAACCGCCATGGCACACAGGCAAGAGATACAGTGAATCGCATTGTGTTGGCTCCGAAGACCCGTGATATTGCTCATGCCATGCACCCAATCCCATGTGCGCAGACCGTGTCCGCCTTTGGATGTGAGACGACGGACACGTTGGCGCGGCGTCGGCATCGCCACAATAATTCCGCTCTCGGTACGGCGATTCTCTACGATCCCCGGCCGCATCTTCATCCGCGTACGCATTTCCAGACTGTAATCGGTGCTTCGCCCAGCCGACTGTTGCGCTGGGATATCCAATGGCCGGTGTCGCGAGGTCGTCCTTTTTTGGCGAATGTTATCGGTAGATCTTTTTTTGAAGTTTTTGGATTTTCTTGGAATCACCACGCAACCCGGGTGGTTCTTTGTGTTGTCCTGTGGCCACGATCGCTCGCAACAATCGCTTGTCGATCCGCCGCTGACACGGTTCGTCTTCCGACACACCGGGCGTTTCTGGTGCGGACGTACGAACGACCGACCGGCTTGGTTGTTACCTGATTGTGCCCAGCGGTTTTTCCAAAAATCGCGTGGCCGGCGAAAAGGGTAGCCAAGCGGCAGGGAATCCACGGTTGCTTTGCCTCTGCCCTCTCCGCGAGGTGACCACCCTGCCGTTTGGCTACCCTTTTTTCTCGCGCGGGCGGTCTAGTGAGAAACACACCGAGGCCGAACCCGGTCGCTCCTGCGATTCTGATCGACAACATACATCCCCTGTTCTCCGGCGTTGCTCGAACCGCTCGACTCTCGGCGAACATCGGAAACGGGACGCACTCGATCAATCGTCTATTGCGTTGTACCATGGCTTTGGTCCGGGCTTGCGGCGGCGGCGGACACGATCGAGCCGGAATGGGCTGGTGCCGTATGGCTGAGCGCGTACTGACCAAAACAACATGGATGACCGGCGACGCCGGCGGTGGATGACGACAAGATGACACAAACGACTGACGAACGAGCGACACTGGTGCAAATCCAGGATTACTACGGCAAGAAACTTAATAGCAGCGAAGACCTAAGAACGGGCGCGTGTTGTTCCAGCGACGCCATGCCGGAAACAGTCCGGCGTGTCCTTCCGCTCATCGATTCGGAGATCAAGGACCGGTTCTACGGTTGCGGTTCACCCATCCCGCTCGAACTTTCCGGGCGCACGGTCTTGGATCTCGGCTGCGGCACGGGTCGAGACGTCTACATCGTCTCGAAACTCGTTGGCCCAGACGGCCGTGTGATCGGTGTCGACATGACCGAAGAACAGTTGGCCGTGGCAACGCGGCACGTCGAGACGCAGGCGAAACGGTTCGGGTACGACAAACCCAACACGACGTTCCACAACGGATTCATTGAAGACTTGCGTGCCCTCGATATTGAAGACGAATCGGTCGACGTGGTGATCTCGAATTGCGTGTTGAACCTCTCGCCCGACAAGCCGCGTGTGTTCTCGGAAATCTTCCGCGTACTCAAACCCGGTGGCGAGCTGTATTTTTCCGACGTGTTCGCCGACCGCCGCATCCCGGAGTCGCTCGTGAACGACCCCGTCTTGCGCGGCGAGTGCCTCAGCGGTGCGATGTACATCGACGACTTCAGGCGTTTGCTGGCTACGCTCGGCTGTCCAGACCATCGCGTGACCGCCGCCAGCGCCGTCCCGATTCACGATCCAGCCATTCAAGCGAAGATCGGAATGATTGACTTCGTCTCACTGACAATTCGCGCGTTCAAGCTCGCCAAGATGGAGGATGCGTGTGAAGACTACGGTCAGATCGCCACCTACCTTGGTACCATCGAAGAATCGCCGCACACTTTTGTTCTTGACGACCACCACACCTTTCACGTCGGCCGGCCTGTCTTGGTGTGTGGGAATACGGCTGCGATGCTTGAAGAGTCTCGTTTCGCCAAGCACTTCACCATCTCAGGCGACGGCTCGACGCATTTCGGCCGCTTCGAAAGCGGTTCGACATCGGGCATGGACGGCGAAGTGACAAGCGGCGAATCCTGCTGCTGACGTGGTGCATGCATCAGAGACCTATTGCCGAACGATCCGGCGGCCTCAATTCAACGTCGCGTCGATAACCCAAGTATGAACTCCGTCACAACATTTACGAACCTGAGCGGCTCATCTTCGTGAAGCAAATGGCCGCTGTATTCAAACAACACCAGCTTGGCGTTTGGCAAGGCATCTGCTATTTCGTGCTGGACCACCGGCGGACAAATCCAATCGTACCTACCACCCATGATTAATGCCGGACCTTTGTAGTTGGACAATTCCGGCAGCAACTCAACGTCCTTCAGTGTTCCCCCCATTGTCCATTCAGGATCGTCTCCCACCATCGCCAAGTACACTTCGCGATTGTACTGGAGAGACCGTTCTTCAGGCTGCCTATCGAACTCCATTCGAAGTTCCCAACGGCTGTAGGGATGCCAAGTCAGCAAGAAGTTCGTTTCGTTGAACAGGGTTGCGAGTTCGCCCTCACCGGTCTTGTGCCCTGCCGCGTGAAGCTCCTCTATTCGTTTCCATTTCTCGGGATATTGAGTTCGAAGGAATGACTTTGCCCAATCGATGTTCTTTTCCTGCCACGCACGAGCACCGTGCAAGGTCGACGAAGTGATCAAAGCCAATGTCCGCTCTGGGTTGCGCGCCGCGTAGGCCATTGCAACCATACCTCCGTACGAATGGCCAAACACGATGATCTTGTCCAATCCGAGCGCCTTTCGGATCGCCTCGACATCCTTGATATCATTCGCAAGCGTGTATGGCTGTTGTCGGTCCCCGCAGTCTTCGGACTTACCGCGACCGCGGTTCTCCACAAACACCAGCATTCCACAAGATCGCAATAATGTATGTGCGTATTTGAAGGTGTAAGAGCTATCTCCGGGACCTCCCGCGATCAGGAAAATTGGTACGCCTTCTCCGAGGGTTTCAAAGGCAACCTTGACACCGTCCTCGGTCTGAGCGTAGCGCGTTTCCGCCGGCGCAACCGAGCAGATCCCCAAGCATGTGACTAGTAGAGTTTGGTAAGTGATCATGTTTGCACGTGCCCCTTCTCGATCCTGTCCAATCGCGTACGTCGCGAACTTAGGGGAATCATTGCTAGATCGACTGGGCGTGTCAACGGCAAGCGCAAGTCAAAGCAGGAACTACTTCGGATGCGCAGCGTTGATCGGCGACGGTTTTGCCGGGAGGCTTGGTTTTTCTGTTGACTCGGGCGATTGATATTCCGGAACGAGTTGCGCAAGTTCTGTGCGAAGTTCGGAGATTGTGGCGCTGTCGGCCAGCTCAGTCAGCCGCGTAACGCCCGCCCGGATCGCGTCGGCGTCGCCGGGGCGGTGTTTCCAGATTCCGATCTTGGGGTGGGCCGTATCGCCGATATCTTCGCCCACAAACGACAACTCCTCGAAGAGTTTTTCGCCAGGGCGAATCCCCGTGAAGATGATGTCGATGTCCACGCCGGGTCGAAGTCCGCTCAGCGTGATCATGTCGCGGGCGAGGTCCACGATCTTGACCGGGTCGCCCATGTGCAACACATAAATCTCACCGCCACGACCCATCGCGCCGGCTTGGAGCACGAGCTGAGCCGCCTCGGTGATGGTCATGAAATAGCGTTCCATGTCCGGGTGCGTCACGGTGATGGGGGCGCCTTCCGCAATCTGACGCTTGAAAATCGGTACAACACTTCCACTACTTCCCAGGACATTGCCGAAACGCACCGTGACGAACTGCGTACGACCCGGGGCGCTCAGCGTTTGCACATACATTTCCGCAACGCGCTTGCTACAACCCATCACGCTTGTGGGATTGACGGCCTTGTCCGTGGAAATCATGACCATCTTCTCGACGCCCATTTCCACGGCCAGGTTCGCCACGACGGCGGTTCCGCCCACGTTGTTCTTGATCGCCTCACCCGGATTTCCTTCCATCATGGGTACGTGCTTGTGGGCGGCGGCGTGAAAGACGATGGACGGCTTCTCGTCGCGCAGTAGTCGCTCCATCCTCAATCGATCGCCCACGTCGGCCACGAGCACGACAACTTCAAGCGCGGGATACTTTTGGCGCAATTCCCGCTCGATCTCAAACAGCGGATTCTCTGCACGTTCGACAAGAATGAGATGCGCCGGTGAGAATTCGGCGATTTGGCGACACATCTCGGACCCAATGCTCCCCCCGGCGCCGGTGACAAGCACACGCCGACCTTGAAGCTGAGCGCCGATGACGTCCACGTCCAACTCGACCGGAGCGCGGCCAAGCAGATCGGTAATGCCGATGTCCCGAATGCGACTAACCTGCACGCGGCCGGAGAGCACGTCGGTAACCGCGGGAACGGTTCGAAACAACACCCCCAAACCTTCGCAACATTCGACCAACGCACGAATCGACTTCGGCGTCGGGTGGGGAACAGCAATGAAGACCTCTTGTACCTCGAGTTCCTCACAAATGCGGCGTATGTCTTTCGTGCGTCCGCAGACCGACACACCGTGAATACGCCCGTGGAGTTGGCGGACGTCGTCATCGAGCACGCCAACGCATTCGTAGCGCTCTCGTCGCATGCGCAGCAGTTCGCGCAACACCGCCTCACCAGAATCGCCGGCCCCGATAATCAGCACGCGAGTCAAATTGGTTGAACGCTGCGGCTGAATGTCTTCGTAGTAGAAGCGAATCAAAATGCGACCGGCGGCGACGAACGCCACCGTACCGGCCCAGTCCGTAAGAAACACCGCCGACTGGAAGAGTCGGATCGTATGACGATCGATCAGGGCCTCACCAACCAACCACACTGAACCCATGTCGAGCAGAAAGTAGCTGATCAGGAATACGAACGTGCCGGCGAGTGACGCCCAGATGACACTATAGATGTCGCGGATACTGACGTAGCGCCAACTTCCAGAGTATTGACCCATCCAGTGAAAGACGAAGAGCTTGACCGGGACCGCGATCGCAAGAAGCGGAAGAAAGAGGTCCGAGAACCACGTCTCGTGCCCCTCGCCAACGGGAAGGAACAGACGAAAGTTGTACGCCACCAGGAACGCCACGAGCAGCGCGATCGCGAACAACACGCCATGCGTCGCCACAACCAAAAACGTCCGGTAACGAACGAGTTGGTCGGGCCAGTTATTGGTTTGTTGTTCGCCGGTTTCGCTCACGTCGATGTTACATCGTCATTCAAACCTGCCATCACGACCCGCCCCACCGTCGCCGCTTGAATTCGTACGCAGTTTCACGGGAATGACGCCTCTATCCCCCGGGCGGGCGTCAAAAAGAGGCAGCGTGGCCCTCCCACGCCTCTTCCCAGTGTTCGCAGGCGGGTATTCGGAAACACATAGGTCAATCGTCGCCGGGGCGTCCCTGAGCCGTAAGAATCATGTCAGGCCACGATGCGAAGGCGCTGGCGTCGGATCGAGCGACCAGGCGTCGGGAAAGCGCCAGCGCTTCCTCCGGTTCACCGAGATACCAGAGCACAAGGGTTTGTAGGGCGAGGTCTCGCCGGCCGACGCTGTCCGAAACGGCCACCGTTCGCGCGATGACACGTAATCGCCGCACGACCGTTGCATCGGCAAAGACGGCCGATAAATCGATTCCAGCAAGAAACGGGCTGGTCTTGCGGCGACTCAGCTCGCTAACGACCGCGCGGGCGGTTGAGTGCGATTGCAGTCCGAGATGGGCAAATAGGAACCCCAGTCTCGCCGCTACGTTGGACGGCTCCATAAGCGAAACCGTTTCGAACGCCCGTGCCGCGCTACGATAAGACCCCTCGTACAACGATTGCCAAGCGCGTAGCTCCACCCGGTCATACTCGCGAAAGGCGTTGTCGTGGAGCAACTCATCCAGCGGTGACGCGACGGATGAATCCGATAACTCAACAACCGGAACCGGCTGAACGACTGGCGTAACAGCCACCAAAGACCGAACAACCCCTGCTCCTTCGCCGCGATTCAACGCGCGGTGTACCGGCGCATTGAGCCCGGTTGCGCTGACCAATTCCTGCCGGCGACGTAGCACCGTACCGATTTCAGGTTCTTCGTTGGCGTGCGCACGTGGTCTGAATCCGCCGTATTGATTGAACGAGGGCAGGACGCCGGGATCAAGATAGCCGCTCGTTGCCGTTGTCTCGGCACGGCGAAGTGCACGAAAACGCTCAAACGGCAACAGATCCGTGGGCAACGCAAAACGGCTGAAACCGCCCCGCTGATCGATTCGCCGCCCGCTGGTCTGGAATCCACGATAAGTCGTCTGCTCTAGGGGTGTAAGCATGGCGTTCTCGGGACGCCGCTCGGGCAGGCTCGGACGGGCGTTGCCGTACGCGTCCATCGTCGAGGTCGGATTGACGGGCGATTGCTCATACTGGCCCGACGCACCGGCAACCAGCAATGGCCACACCGCAACACTCCATCCCAACGCAGATCGCATTTCTTTCTCCCAGATCACACCAACACCTCGGGCAAACGCCTCGATACGACAAGAACCAACGCCTGACCTACATACAATCGGCAAATCGTACGTGGTTGGATACCCCAGTTCAGCCAAACGGGCTGCTCAAGACCCCGATATCGCTCTATGCGGCGTCCCTCGCCCCCGGTTGGCAGATGTTCGGACGATCGCCCGCCGGTCAATCCTTGCGGCGGGCTCGCTGCGCTGAGGTCAGCACGGCTTCGAGCCGATCCCGAACCTCTGCGAAGTTCGCAAGTATCGGCGCGAACGCTTCGTGATCGCTTCGCTGCCCCCTCGGCACGGCGTCCAGCTCTGCGCGGCGCGACTCCTGATAGGAAACGGCACGCGCGTATAGTTCGTCGTGGATCGATTTCGTCGAGTTGATCTGCGCCGCGTCCAGCCCGTACAGGGTACGAAACTGACGTACGTAGACAATCCACGTCTCAGGATCGTAGGCGAACCACTGCGTAGCCTCTGCTTCCTCGCGGAGACCCGTTCCGTTCTTAGCGCGGCGCGTACTCGGCGGTGGCATCACGTCGCGAGACGCGCCTTGCGATTTCTGGATCGGGTCGTCCTCCATACCCCAGTCCGCCGCACGCCACTTGCCCTGAGCCCATCGCTTGGTCATCGAGTCGACGTACTCGCGGCGCTTGCCGAAACTCTGCAAGTCACGATCAAACACCTCCTGTGCTTCCGGCGACAGCAGCGGACGGATAGTTTCCGTAAGCCGGTCGAGGGTCTTCTGCATGTCAGCCATGACCGGTTGACTGCTTCTCGCCCACCGGGCGACTTGATCCGGCGTAAACGGTTGGCCCGCAGCCCTCGTCTCGAACCCTTCTTTCATCTGCTGAGCGATCTGCCCGCCGTTGCGCCAAAGAAATCGACCGGCTTCACGCATCAACGAAGCGCGGAAACGCAGCGCTTGATCACCTGAGAGTTGGTAACGTTTCGCGATATGGTCGTTGAAGGCGCCCATGCGCTTGAGCGGCTCCCACGGAGGAATCGTAGACACGTCCGTGACCATGTCGAGGGCGAACCGGTCCGACTCGTCGTTCCACCCGTTGCGCTTCCACAGGTTCGACATCGACTTGCCAATTCGCGGAGCCTCCACCTTCCAATCAATGCGGTCGGCGAAACCCGAGAGTGCTCGAATCCCGCCGACCGCGGTTTCATCAACAACGGCCTCACCGGTCGCGTCGTCCTGAGCGTGGACGGCGCAGAATCCGAGCGAGAGTAGAAACGCACAACCAGCAATAACCCGTTGCGTGCGGCACATTCGCTTTACCAAGCTCCTGATGTCATCGAGCCCTGCAAACCACAAACCAATCGTCGCAGACTGAGGGACATCCGCCGCCGCTTGCGCGCATGCGGCACGTCAACGGACCCCGCTTCATTATACCACATCGTCAAGTGGCCGTGCTATGTGGAATCGAACTGCGAATCGAGAAGTGGACGGCGGTAGGGGCAAATCTGCAGAGATTGCACACCGGCGGTGATCAATAGTTTCTCTGCACGATGAACTCAGCCATCGCAATCAATGACGCTTTGGCGTCACTGGGCGTAAGGCAATCGAGCTCGACAACGGCTTGGTCGACGTACCGGGACGCCAGCGACAACGCATAGGCCACGCTGTCCGTCTCCACTACCGTGTCCCGAAGCCAATCACCGTCGCACGGTCGCTCGCCGGTGATCATCGCCCGAAGAACCGACACCGTGTCAGGGGATGCATGTCTGAGGCAGTGGATGATCGGCAGCGTAGCCTTACCCATTGCCAGATCGACACCGAGCGTCTTGCCCACGCGCGCCGCGTCGCCCTGAATATCCAGCACGTCGTCCACAATCTGAAACGCACGCCCCGTATACATGCCGTAACGCCGTAACGATTGCACGACGTCGATGTCGGCGTCGGATTGAAAAGCTCCGAGTTCGCACGACGTAGCAGTAAGTGCGCCCGTCTTGCGGTCGATGATTTCGAAGTACTCCGCTTCAGTAAGCGACGCGTTACCGCAATGGCGGTTCTGCAGCATCTCGCCCTCACAGACCACGTTCGTGGTGGCTGCGATTCGTAGCGAGGCGTGCTGACTATCAAGGCTGCTGCACAAATGGTACGCATGGCTGATCAAATAATCGCCGAGGAGCACGGCCGTCGTGTTGCCGTGCGTGGACCAGACTGCCGGTTGCGATCGTCGCTCGTCGGCTTCGTCGAGTACGTCGTCGTGGACCAACGTAGCCATGTGTACCATTTCGACGACGGCGGCCAACGTGTTGTGACCCGGCGTAAGATCGCCCGCCGCCTGGCCACACAAGAGCAAGAGCGAAGGCCGAAGCATCTTCCCACGATAGGAACGGACCCGCTCGCACAGGTCGTTGACAAAAGGGTGTTCGCTCGCGAGTTCGTCGTCGAAGATACGCTGCACGGCGAGGATGTTCTCGCGAATCGGGGCGTACCAATCGACGACATCAATCGACCGACGAATCATCTTCAAACCGTCCTACACAAACCGCTACCGAAAGCCCTCCGTGACCACCACGCCGGAGGCCGCAACCGAAGGCCCGGCGCGCGTAGGATAGACCCACCCACCGAAGCGTGACAAAGGTTTTCAAATGTTTTGAAACAACTGGGTTGGTACGAAAACACGGCCGTGGTTCGCGCAAGAGGGACTTCTGCCGCGACGTGATCTCAATCAAAGCAGCTCGTTGAAGAAGCGTGGCTCCGGAATCCGACCGGTGACCCGCCGACTCCCATGCGGTCTTTTTGATCACGCCGCACGCTGACGTCGTCTGTCAGGCTTGCATTTTCCGTCGACGGTCGAAGTAGACCTTGGCCCCGACGAGCAAGGTGAGCGCTAGGGCTAGCAAACCCCAAGTCGAAACGGCTGGGACGGGCTCTGCGATTGTGCAGAACGAATGGTCGCAACGGGTCGCTCCGGCAGGGCAATCAGCCAGCGTGGTACACGGAAACGTGTCGATGTTGCGGTGTGTGATGACGCCGGTGGCTGAGTCGCAACTGTCGACAGTCGCCGGGTCGCCGTCGTCGACGTCCACCGGTAAGTGCGTTACACCCGTAGTCTCGCCGCAGCCGTCGAGGGTACAACCATCACCGTCGTCGACGGCCACACCCGGGTTCGCGCAACCGGTGGCTGAGTCGCAGAAATCGTCGGTGCAGATAAGACCGTCAGAGCAGTCAGTCGGCGCCGAGTTGTCGCACAAACACGTGCCCACGTTGTCGCACCTGTCGACCGTACATGCATCGCCGTCATCGCACTCCGAGTCTAGAATGCAACCGCACGGGTCAGCGCAGGTACGGTCCTTGCTGAACGCTCCACCAACTGCATCACAGTCAGCCTTCGTGAAGTCGTCGCCCAGACAGACGAGGCTTCCGCACGAACCGCCGGTAAGGTCGCAGCACTGACCAGTCTCGACCGTGATCTTGCCCGGGTTGAAACCGAGCAACCGAATGAATTGACCGGCTTGGTTAACCAGAACGCTCCTTGGCGTGCCGAATAACGGGATCGTGAACGTTCCGGCCGCGTTCGGCGAAACAGTGAGCCGCAACGTACCGAGATAGGCAGGGAAAATCACGGACGTGCTGGGCAACGGACCGCCCTGAGCGGCACTCGCGTAACGATAGTCCGGGTAGCTCGTGTCGACCGCCGGAAGGTCACCGACAGCCTGTTTAAACACGTAGTTATTACGACCCGTGAACATGAAGCCGGGCTGACAGAACCCCCCGGTAGAGTAGGGGAAGTTACAGGTCGAACCAGTGCAACCCTCAATATTGCCAAACGGGCAATCCGCCGCAACCGCACACGGGGTTGACGAAATGCCACAAACACCGCCGAAAATCGCCTTGCAGTCTGCATCCGTGACGCAACCTGGCGCGGTCGGAGTGAGCGTACCCGTGACGGCGGAAGTGTAACCCGACGAATCGATCTGCGCCAAAAACGCCCTGAGCCCCGTGCCGTCGTTGTTTGGATTGAAATTGCTGATTACGATTTCCATCTCGACGTCCACACCGCCGGCCTCAAGAACGATCTCGGGGTTGCGGGTGCCAGCCTCGACTAGGGACATCGTAACCGCAGCCGGAGCGAACACATTCCAGAGGAAGTTCGAGCAACTGTCCGTCGCGTTGTCACCTAGGCACGGTCCACCAAACGAAAAGACGAACGCGCCATCGGCGTCGCCGTCGTCACAAAGGACTGACTCGCCCGTCGGGCCACACACCCCACCCGCACCACTGCACGCCGTACCGCGATCGCCGCAGCAGGTCGCACCGACAAAGTCGTTGTCAAACTGTTTCTCCCAGATGTCGCCGGGGTTGTCGTTGCCAATCCTCGGCTTTACGAGTGTAAGGATAAAAAACGTACGGCAGGACGAAGGGTTGGCGGTTTGGCTACCGCTTAGCGTACCCCAAAACCGGTTCGTGGGGTTGATGGCTCCGGAACCCTTGGGCAGCGTGTGCGAAAGCATGAACAAGCCGTTGGCGGGAATCGTGAAGTCCGCACCGGAGCCAGCCACTTCAGCCCCGGCGTACCCACCACCAATCGTGTCGATCATCTGGAGTGGATCGCCATCCCACAGGGCGATGTGCAGATCGGTCGCGAGGCCAAGACCGGTGAGCGGGTCGTTGATGCTGCGAAAAATCGCCATCTCGAAACGTGATATCTCGCCGGCGTATCCGCCCTCCATACCGAGATTGTCCGCGTTCATTGTGCCGGGGAACAACAGCCCGGTGCTCGGTGAATAATTGTCGCGCACGCCAAACCCGCTATCGAGTCCGTTCTGGTACACAACAGCCTCACCGATGTTCGCCGCGGCTACGATACCCGCAGCGCGGTTTTGATTGCTAACGATCGCCACCGGCGGTCCGAACAAGGCCGTTTCCGCACGAAGATCAACCACCTGAACGCGAGTGATGGCTTCGCCCGTTAGGGCATTGAACACGTGCGGGTTTCTATTCTGTGCCACGGCAGTGACACTAACCACCAGAACACCACAGACCGCAACAATCGTAGCGAACCGCAACGGACTCGAAGTATGGACGAGCATCTTGACACCTCCTAGCGCGTGGCGCACCGCAACCGCGCGAACACATTTGAGAGACATGAGGATCCCTTCCTCGTACGATCGACGTCGTCGCCAGGTGGTTACTCCGGAAACACCTAGCAGACCGAGCCGAGCCCCGGCACAGCGGTTGCGAAAGACTCCGACCAAGATCGCAGACCGTCCAGCGGAGTCCATTGTATCCCATATGCCTGGCGCACTACAAGCAGAAAAACGTACATCGCCCTGAAATCTCGGGGAGAGTCGGTCATTCCACGCTCAGAGTAGCGCAGGGGGTCGGTCTGACACCGCCCCGACGCCGATGTCGATGCGTTTCGCCCCGGTCGATAAGAGATTGGCGCCAACCACCCACCGGAAGCACACGAAGACCGCAACGCTGCAACAACATGTCAGACCAACCTCGGATTCCTGAACAGCGCGTGTTGATTGAACCGATATAACGGATACAGTTCCTGATCCGGAGCCGTTTGCCGGCGGGCTGACGTCGGTCGCAGCGAACGGGCTCTTGGGAGATTGAATCATCGTGAATTGTTCGGTTCCTTACACACTCAGCATCGCGGTCCTCTTGGTCGCCGCCACCATGGGTCGCGCCGCGGTCCAAACTCCCCCAACCGAAACGCCTGCGGACGACAGTTCGCTCCCGCATGGCATCCGAGACATGCGTGATCAACGCAACCACCCAACAGCCCTCGAATTACTCAAGTCACTGCGCCGAGCCCGCCCGATGGCAGGCGTTATTGAACCGACCGGTGCAATACGTGGAGACAACGATCAGCCCGACGCCCTCTTGCTGCCGCAGGGGGCGACGGTCGTTGGGCGCACCGGTACGCTCGCGCAAAGCGGACCGTGGTGGACGTTTGTGTTCGACCCAGCCAACGGTGAGCCACCGACGAAACTGCTACCCAACGCCAATTTGGAACTCATGATTCGAACGGCTGCGGGATCGTCATCGCGCTTCCCCTTTCTGATTTCGGGCGAGATGACGGTATTCGAAGACGAGAACTACATGATCATTCGCGCAGCGCAGCGTGTCAGGTCGAACGAAACGAGCGCAGCGCCGCAGTCACCGAATCACGCCACGGACAATCATGCTCAGCCACACAACGAACCGAGCGGTGATGCTAACTCTGATGGAACGGCGAACGGGAAACTCGTTGCGGACGTTTCGGCTGAAGACGCCTTGAAAGCGATGGCCAATCAGAACGTCGAGCAGATCATGGCGCTGGAGACGCAACAGTTCGATCAACCTGATGAGGGATCGGGGGCGAGCAATTTGCTCGCGGATGGCTCGCCGCTGGTGCGCCGCCCGGGTCGAATCGTTCGTGATGGCCGTTGGTGGACGTTCGTCTTCGAGTCAGACCACGCCGATCACCCGGAATTACCGCTGCGTCTTCTACCCAGCGCCGGGACAGAAACGATGGCCCAAGCGCACGAGCGCGTCACGACCGGGTTGGTCTTCATTCTCTCTGGAGAAGTCACTCTTTTTCACAACCGCAACTATGTCTTTCCAAGGTTCGTGACTCGCCGCGTCGACTCCGGAAACTTGTCGGAATAGCTGCCTGTTGAACAATACAGCTACTCACACGCGTCACCGCGAACCCGCACGTGAAGACCTTGCCCCCGTCGAGAAGCGGAAATCGCTAATGGATCACCGGCTGGACGCCGCTGCCACATTTTTTCAGCAGACTGATAGCAGCGACCACGACCGCGGCCCACACGGAAACGTCACGCCTACACGACGACTATGCCTCGATGAATCGGTACGGCCATACCTGATCGTTGTCATGGACCGACGACGCGACCGATGCAAGACTCTCGCGCGGGCTGAGATCGGCAAGAGTCAGTGCATGCCCTACGCAATAGTCCTGCTCTAGATCGAGAGGCTACTATGGACGAATCGGCTGATCGACCACGCCCTGCCCCCTACCGCGACCGACGGCAGCTTCGGGACGCCTCGGTTTCTTCCGCCGCGTCCCGTCGGCTTGGTCGCCTTCCACCCCGGCCAGTTGATCTTCGTACGATCGTCGTTGCGGCGAGTAGGCATCGCTCCGGTCAGATGCGCTTGGAGCGGACGTACACGCAGCCGCGACTAAGATGGCTGCGGACGCGAGGACGATGGCGAATTGACTGCGATAGTGCATGAGATGTACTCCGTGCAGGTGTTCTACAAATCGGACCGAGCGCATCGATCGACGATTAGCGCGGCGCCGGCGTACGCATGGGCGCACGCCGAATAGACGGTGACCGAACAGCGCGACCAAGACGCCCCGTCGCTGACGTCGGTGCTCTGCCTTTGGTTAGTTGGACCTCTCGAACCAACGACCGACGCGTATCGACTTTGCGACGAACGACCGGCCGTACACGAGTTGTCTCACGCTTCGGGTCGAGCGCTCGTCGTGCGGTAAGCGCGGCAAGATTGACCTGAGGCGTGGTGGTGGGCGGACCGCATATTGTTTGCGTGTTCACCGGTACGAGTCCGTTGACTTCATCGCAAATGGTCAGGAACAATTCGTTGCGAACGGCCGTGTTGGCGTTGAGGTCGACAAACTCCAACTGCTGACCGTTGGCGCCCACCGGACGGGCGCCGCCACGCCACCGAATGGTCGTGGTTCGATCCGCTCGCTCAATCGCAAAGTTGTCCGTCAGCACCGTCGAACCGGCCACACCGGCACGAAGACCGGTGTGGTGAATGATCACGAGGACGTCACCCTCGGGGACGAACTGAATGCCCACGGTGTTCGATCCGTCGGCGGCTAGCGGCGTGCCCAAACTAGAGAATGCCAACTCGCTGTCACGGACCAAGTCCGCCTGACGCTCGTCAGGGAGATTCAACACGGTGGGTTGAATGGCGCCGCCTTCCGCGTTGATGGTGTTGCCGTTCGCGTCGCGGTTCGAGTTCGACAAGAACAGCAGTCGCTCGGCCGGTTGACTCAAATCCTGCGCGTTCAGCCCAGTTCCCAGCGCGGCAATCTGATCAGAAAGCGGTTGACCACCCACCGTCAGCCCGACCGTACTAGCGGCAGCCTCCAGCGACGGAAAACCGATGGGCGGCGACGTGTCGAGCCGAATCTGTCCACCCACCACGCCGGCGAATGCGGAGTCACTGTTCGCACCGGTGCCACCAATCGCCCCGCCACCGGTCAAATGGTCACCACGTGCGATGGCCCGAAACCCGTCACCCACCACGTTCACCAAGGGTGAATTGAGTTCGAACCCCGCATCATGGACGGCCGTTCTTGGTGTAAACACTGCCCAGCCGGCCGACTCCTCACCGTCGCCGACGAAGAACGTCTCACCCGCGTCGCTCAGCGCGGTAACCGCGCCGGTCCCAACAAACTGCAAGTAGCTGAAACCGCCGTTGGCGAACGACGCCACATACTCCGGCTGAAACGAAGGCTGACCATTGGTGCTGGCGAGGAAGTCGTTCCAGTCGGGATTCGTGGGCGGACCATCGTAGCTTACGAATTGCGCGACGGCGTTCACGGTGTTGCCGGCCGGGATGACGCGTGGCGCGCGAATTCGCTCGACCACCTCGAGTTCCAGTTCCTCCAGCTCCAACTCGGGTTCTGTCTCTAGAACGGCCGTATTGACGTCAACAACCTCCTGCCCCAGGAGCTCCGCCTTGGTCACGGTGCCCAGCGTATCGAAGCCGGCGGGAACCAGCGGCTCATCCAGCGCGAGCAAGGAGTCTACGACGCGACTTGCCGGCGTCTCCACGACACTCCGGTTGAGGCTCGCGCGGAGGGCATCCGCAGCGCTCCTCGCATCGACAGTCTGCGGATCACCAGCCGGTTGGCCCGCAATCAACGGCCATTGCTCGCCGGGACGAAGAATTCTCGGGTCGGTCACCGGATTGGTTCCCCGGGCCATCGCCCCCGCCTCTATCGTCGAATACGTCGACGTCTCTGGGCTGTTTTGACGCGGCGGATCATGCCGCACCGCATAGCGACAGCCCGCGCCGGCCGATCGATCGGTCAGCGTCGACTTCAAGAACCCGAACGGCGTTTCAATCTTGACCTCACGTTTGCTGTCCGGGGCCACGGTGACGACGATGTACCCGCGATCCAACCGAATCAAGACCGTGCGCACATCCTCATTCACCTGAACCTGCGAGTTTCCTGAAACGTGAATGACCACGTCTCCAACGAGCAAGCCGGCAGCCTCCGACTCACCGGTGACCAGCGATTGGTCCGGCGGAATGGCGTCGAGCGTTCCCACCGATTCGCCGGCGACCCGCGCTCCACCCATAATCTGCGTCACGAGCGCGCCTTGTCCTGCCCACGCTACGCTCACCCCGCCCAAAGCGCACATAACCGCCAAAACCGTAAGCACTCGGCGCGTCCATGAAATTCGGTGGTAGGTCATCGATTCGCTCCTTGCGTCATGATCAACCCTGCAATCTGACGTGTTGCATACACTGTGCTACACCGTCACGCACGTTGCGGCCGGCTTGCCATCCCGTTGGATCGATAATGGCGAGCACCGTACCGACTTGCGACCGGTAAATATATGCCCTGAGACACGGCGCCGCAATGTTCCGCCGGTCCGCCGAAAAAGTGCGGGCGACTCGTGCATCAACCGTCGCCACGCGACTGCCCGCACGTCGATTCACCGAGCCGACGGACCGCAGCCATACCAAAACAGGTGTAATACTCCACGATGCGAACCGCCTTCGGTCAAGGATTGACCGCGAGGCGCCGTGTCCCGCAGGGTGCAGCACGTGCCCAATTCGCGTGGCAGGGTCAGGGAACAATGCCCCGGGGCGATGCCGCCGCGACAACGCGGCTCTGCCGTCAGCCCGACAGACCTCGTCACTCATCGCGAGGAAACAGTCTCCGTCCGCAGGTCGCCGTAGATTACGCGCAGATCGCCGCCATCCAGTGTCCATCGCATCAGTACGCTGTGCGCGTCGCCGGGTTTGACCGACGCACCGAAATACGCCGGCTCGCGATCCCGCACCTCCAACAACCCGTACAGGGCAAGTCCCTGAAGTTGCTTACCGACGACCGCCATGTCAGGAATCGTCGGATCGGGCTTTCCTGTGCGCTTGGCGTTGAGCGCATTCGCCTGGATCGCCCCCAACACGAAAGCCACCTCGTAGGACGCATCCATTGCACTCAGGCTCGACGGGTAGCGTTCCGCGATTTCGGCGAAGACGCGCAAGCTCTCCAGAAGATCCGCTTCGTTCGGCATATGAGCGACCGTTGTAAGCCCATCCTTCGCGAGCGGAGTGTAAGCGTTCGGTACTATGGCGGTGAACCAGTTTTCCTCAAGCGACGGGCCGAACTCGAACCGGTCGTACACAATGGTCATCGTGAACGAAGCCTTCAACGGTACCGCCCGCGTTCCCGGAACTGCGGTTGTGGAGTGAAACACCAGCCTCACCACGTCACCACTCTCGGAGTCCACCCACAGTGCCGCCCGGTTCCGGTTGGCCTGACCCGCGGAGGATATCGGAAGGCCGACCTGTTCCGCGGGGATGGCGTATTCGATCAGCTCGCCCTCGTCCGTGCGCTCACGATCCAGCTCATGCTCCGCGCCCAGCGCGAGCTCCCGCACGCCGCGAAGCAAGCGATCGGGGTTTTGCGCCAGCGACATGAAATGGACGTCCGGTCCGGGTGATTCTACGACCAACTCGCGAAGGTCATCGTCCACGTCGAATTCCTCATATGTCTGATCCGTCCGGTTCAGGGCCAACTCGAAACCGTCCCCCGAAACATACGTCGTGCGCACCATGACCCCCTCTTCAAACGTGTCCCGGCGGACGCCATAGATGTCGGAAAGATAGAGCTTCTCGTGGCGCACGGTTTCGGTGGGTTTGAGTTTGGCCGCGCCCGGCAGCTTGGTCGTAGCGTTCTTGACAGACGGGTCGACTTCCATGCGTATCTTGATCGTGGTTGTTACACGGCAGGCGATCGTATGGGCCTCACGAAACCGCGCCAATGCGTCGGCGAAGACGTGTTTCGGCGAATTCGAAAGAACGATCAGGATTACGATCGCAATGCATGCGGCTGGTGCCAGCACCGCCGCAGTACGTTTATTTGTACTCGTATTCAGCCTCCTAACCATGTCTCCCAAACGGCCCCACCCGAAAGCCAAACCACCGGACTGCGACTGCTGCGGCAGGTGGTCGGGCAAGGCGGCCATCATTTGCTCGCGTAAGACGTCGTGATCGCGATCGAACACCTCATACATGCGCGTCCGCTCCGTGTGTGCCCGACGAGCACTCTTGTAGGCGGACTCACAAGCAGAACAGTGGCGTGCGTGGGTAAGCAGCGACTCACCCTCTTCGCCGGTCAACAAGTCCATGACGACGAGGTTCCAGGTCTTGGCGCTCGGACACTTCATGGATGCACCTCCTGTCTGCTACGGGCTTTTCGAAGTCGCTCGCACGCGGACGACAACACTCGATAGAACCCGGATCTTGACAAACCGAGCACTTGGCAGGCGTCTTCGACGCTGCGCTCCTGCAGGTAGTAGGCATGCAGGGCCAAACGCTCCTTCTTCTTCAGCGACGAATGGGACGCTTCGTCGCTACCGAGCAGGAAAGCGACCTCATCGCGCAGCGCGATCAACCGCTGCTCGGGGGCCTCCATGGCTGGATTGGGCGACTGTTGCCGGGCTCGGAGTTCGGTGACGGCTCGTTCGTCGCGGCCTCGTTTCCGCCGCCACTCACTGCAAACCCGCCGGGCGATGCCGACAATCCAGCGAGCGAAGTGATCGGGATCATCCAACCGGCCTAGGTTCCGGTAGGACCGCAGAAACACTTCCTGCGACAGATCGGCCGCCGTTTGGACGTCGTGGGTCTCGTCGTAACAGATGGCCCGAATCAACCGGGCCCGCCGATCGTACAGTTCCGCAAACGCCGCCCGATCGCCGTGCAGTACGCCAAGCACCAGAGTTCCGTCCGTCGCCGCCACCAACACAACCTCCATCGACTATGGACCGCAAAGCGGCCCTGCCGTCTGTCTTTGGGCAACCATATCACTAATGGCCGCAGAGCGGATTTAGTCCAGCGAAAAATGTAATCTTCTCGCAGAACTTCTCAGTACCGGCGTGTCAGTCCATGACCTAAGTTCGCGGTTTCAGACGCGGGCCGGGCGCGGTCAACGGACGGCAATCGGGCGCCGCGACTCGTGTCGTTAGACATCCCGCGCGATCGCACCAGCCGGCGCAAATCTTGAGGAAACAAAGCCCAGCGGCCCGGTTTGCGCGCACACGACGAATGGGCGCGGGCGCGTCGCTTGTTTCGTGCAATTCGTTTGGCTACGATTGCCGCAAGAAGCTCGGCATCCCGGAGTGTTCAGTTGGGAGTTCTATCATACCGTTCTGTGGAGATAGGCTTCGCCGGGAACCGACGACTGTGGTATGCGCGTCGCGTCCGGACAGCCGAGGGACGGCTGACGCTGAATCGCACCGGACTGAAGCGCCGTACCGATTCGGAGCAAGAATCGATGCACAGACCAAGCAGCACAGCCACGCTGGGACTCAGTTTGATCATCGCGATGGGTGCCCTGCTTTCATCCCACGACGTCCTCGGCGCCGCTTCGCAAGACGGTGCAGACAAAGGGAGCATTCGTAGCAGTAAGTCAGGAACGAAGTCGGAGTGCGGCGCGGAGGTTCGGGGTTGCGCCGCGATTTTCAGACCGGGCGTGCTCACCATATTCGGCGAGCTGCACGGTACGAACGAAGCACCGGCGTTCATCGGAAACATGGCCTGCCGCGCCGCCCAATTCGGCCTCGCGGTTCGCGTTGGCTTGGAAATCCCGGCCAGCCTGCAACCCAAGGTGAACGTGTTCTTAGCGTCCAAGGGCAGCCGGAACGACGTCGAACTTCTCACGACAGGTCAATTCTGGTTGTCTGATGACGGCCGCAGCAGCAAGGCCATGCTGGCGTTGTTCGACAAGATTCGCCAGCTCAAGCAATCCGATCAGGATGTGGATGTCTACTTGTTTGACGTGTCGGCCATGAACATGGCAGACCGGGACAAACGAGACAAACGGATGGCAGAGAATATTCTATCCGCGCTCACCATGTCCCCCCAAGCCGTACATTTCGTATTGACCGGAAATCTTCATGCACGAACGAATCAGAAGCGATACATGGGCTGGCAAATCATACAACGCCACAAACAAACGACGTCCCTGAATATCGGATACCGCAGTGGATCGGCGTGGATATGCACAAGCGATGGATGCGGTGAATCGAAGCTCGGCGGGAATGATCGCGGCGACAACCAGTTCGTGGAAATTCTAGACCGGCGCAACCGCAACGGCTACCACGGCGTCTTCTACGTCGGCGACGTCACCGCATCGCCCCCGGTCAGAGACGTCGGCGAGAAGTAACGGGTTCGTCCGAGCCGAGCCGCGACCGTGAGCGAGTGGTTTCAACGTGTCCCGGGCGAATATCAATCCTCCGCTTCCTTACGGGCGCGGCTCGGTAAGCCCCCTCAAGCGAGGTGCAACGTCACACTTCGTTTTGCGGGTTAGGCGGGCTGTGGAAAAAGTGTGGCACCGGCTTTCAGCCGGTGATCCATTGGCGATTTCGTCCTCCTAACGAGGGCGCAGTGCGTCATCACATGCGGGTTCGCCCGATCCGAGCCGAGCCGCGACTGTGAGGGAGTGGTTTCGAGGTGTCCTGGGCGAATATCAATCCTCCGCTTCCTTACGGGCGCGGCTCGGTAGGTGCGGTTATCACCGTGGTAATTCGTGCGATCGGGTAGGCGTTGAGTTGCTTGTCCCAATAGCGCGAGCGCTTGTAGAAGAAACCAAGCCGCGCTCGGGCGCTGCCCGCGAAATCGCGATCGGTGCGAATGCGTTCCTCGAACTCCTCACGCAACGCCGGTTCCTCAGCCAACATCCTTCGGGCCAACGATTCCAGCATGTAATGCTCGGCATATTCCTTCTGCTCGAAGATCGTGTTCATAAGACCCCAGCGCACGAGCGAATCAGGGGCGTCCGGTTCGAACATGTGCATCGCCACCTTCGCGTCGGCTTGGTCGAGCGGGACGATCACAGAACCCTTGGGGAACAATCGCTTCTCGGTGGACCGCTCGGTCTTGAACTGCGGCGACTGCCGCCCTTCGAAGGAACGGCTTGCGAACTTCACATCGGTGAAACGGTAGGACTCGATGTCCAACGTGGTCGCTTCGCTCAAGCGGACCGCCCGTAAACCGTGAAGCTTGACCAGCTCTATAATCTCCGTCCATTGCGGTGGGATGATGTACGCGAGTGGCGGCGTGATGGTCAGCGCCGGTTCCGTCTCGTTGAACCAGATCGTCTCGATTTCGATGGGCTTCGTGTTGTCGTAGATAATGCGCACGTCACCGGAAATTTCGCTCAGCTCACGGCGGTAGCTGAAACCCTTGAACGTGACCGGGACAGTGTTCTTCGTAGTGCGTACGCTCATTACCTGTATGCGCTCGGGATCGTAAGTCTTGCCGCGCTCAATCGTGGCTCTCTCGGCAGCGCGAACCGCGTTGCGCAGCGAAGTTGGGTCGCGATTGAGCGTTTCCAGTGCGTGCAGCATGATGTTGTAGTGGCAAATGACGCGCGTACGATAGGGCTTAAGCATGTGCGTCTCAACAAGAATCGAAGGCCGATTGCGAATCGACGCGTATCCGGTTGAGAAACGTGGGCCGAATCCGCCCGATCGGAGACCTTTGGCCGGATCCTTCGAGTCGATGAAGTTAGAATAAATCTTCACCACGTGGCCGTCGGCTTCGAGGGCTCGGAACAGATCGGGGTATAGTCGCTCGCGGGTCCACTCGGCGATGGCGGGGTCGCATGTCGCGTGCGTGTCGCTGTCGAAGGTGATGTCGTATTGCCAATCGCCGCCGTCGGTAGTGTGGTTGTCGAAGTGGAGGTCCGGTCGCCATGCATTCCACAGTCGCAGCCAAGCACGCATTTCCACGGTGTCGGCTTTGATGTAATCCCGGTTGAGGTTCAAATTGCGCGAGGTCGTTCGCCACCCCATCTCATCCGGACCGTTTTGATTGACCCTCGAATAGGGGCCGAATCGCTCGTGCCCGTCCACATTGAAAATCGGGTTGACAATTAAGATTACGTGGTCGAGCAGGCTCGACCGCGATCGGGTGATCACGATGTCGCGTAGCAACATCAACGACGCATCCTTACCCTCAATCTCGCCGGCGTGTATGCCGTTCTGAATGAACACGACAAGCTTGCCGGTGCGCCGGGCTTCCGACGGAGTGAACGCGCCTTCTTTCGATACAACCACGAGCGGAAGTTCTCGACCCAGCGGACTGATGCCGAACGATTGATAGTCGACCCACGGCGAGGCTTCCGCAAGTCGACGACAAAAGCGAATGGTTTCTGCGTAACGAGGCGTCTTACGAAAGCTCGATCGCTCGGCAAGCGTCAACCAATCGTCCGGCACGTCGATGGACGGCAAGGCGAGTCGCTTCGATTCGCCCGGTTGGGCTACGGCTGATCCATCGAACGCACCACCCAGCACTACACAGCCGAGACCGAATGAAACCGCTGTTACCCACGACGACCGATGATGAGACCGTGATCGCGCGAAATATATTCGGCACGGATTCTTGGCCCACGCCATGCCGATCGATCGTTCGCACAAGTTGACCCTGCTGATCGTATCCACGAAATCCCTTCCTTTCCGATTGAGTTCGAAGCTACCGTTCGCAAGCCCCTGCGACCCTGATGCACAGTCACTCGAAAACGTACGGGTTTGGCTGAACCGAGCCGCGACCGTAAGGGAGTGTTTTCAAGCTGTCACGACTGGCGTTCAAACTTCCACTTCCTCGCGGTCGCGGCTCGATAAGCCCGTCATTCTAGCTGCGACAAAGCACCGGGCACATCGTACGCCAAGTCAGACCGTCATGCGCCATCGTACCCAAGACGGCTCTGGCCCTGCGCGTTAGGTCCACGGTTATTGCGCGACCATGTGCTGCGTGGGTCGAGACATGCCCGCGCCGTCGGATTGGGCGTGGCACCGCGAGAATACAGAAACGTTCTCGGAATCGGCACCGGGTTCGGCGCCGATCGCTGCTTCTCAGCGTCAACAACGCGTATCCGCCCCCTTTCACGAGCAGAATCACACCCGAAACCGACACCCTAACATTTTTCTAACATTTGTCTTGCCAAGGGTCCGATAGGGCGTTAGAGTACCCACTGGTCCGCGGAGGATCACGCCCGCGTGGGCGGCTCTTCGACGGTGAAAACAAGCTTGTTGCGAGGCGTACATGTCCCTTTTGGTGACCGGCAGTATCGGAATTGATAGCGTTACGACGCCGCATGGGAGCGTCGACAGCGTGCTGGGCGGCACGGCCGTCTATTTCTCGTTTGCGGCTACGCAGTATGTACCCGTCCGCTTGGTAGCTACCGTCGGGGATGACTTCCCTGACGGGTTTCGTACGGTGCTTGGGTCACGACGGATTGATCTCGCGGGGCTGGAGACACGGTCGGGAAGCAGCACGTTCCGCTGGACGGGTCGCTACGAAGGGACCATGAACGAAGCCGAAACGGTGGACGTGAGTTTGAACGTGCTGGCTGAGGCGGCCCCGAAGGTTCCCGAGTCCTTCGCCGATTCCGACACGGTGTTCCTGGCCAATACGCATCCAACGCTACAACGTGAGTTGCTGTCACAGATTTCGTCGCCAACGCTTTCGGTGTGCGACTCCATGAACCTTTGGATCGAAAACGAACGTTCCTCGCTTGTGGAAACACTGGGTCTTGTAACCGGTGTTATTTTTAACGACGCGGAAGCGCGTCAGCTTACCGGCCAAACCAATCTCATCGCGGCTGGCGAGGCAATTCTCGACTTCGGCCCCAAGTTCGTCATGATAAAAAAGGGCGAGCACGGCGTCGTGCTGCTCACCTCCAACCAGGTCTTTGCCCTACCAGCGTTTCCCACCAAGAATGTTGTCGACCCCACCGGGGCTGGCGATAGCTTCGCCGGGGGCGTGATGGGCTATCTGGCTGAGCGCGGCACGCACGATGTGGCTGCCCTTCGCCGCGCCATGGTCCATGGCACTGTGGCGGCGTCGTTTACGATTGAAGACTTTTCACTCGGTCGAGTTCGCGACCTCACGCGTGACCAAATCGATAAACGCGTCTCGACGTTTGTCGACAGCCTGCGGTTGGACTAATCGCCGTTGGAACAGTGATGGCCTTTTGATGTATCCCTGGTATCGCATCTGTGGAGGTACAGAACGAACGCCCTTGCGTTTTGCCGCATGGGGCGATGAGCGGGCTGCTGAAGACACAGGAAATTGTTGTGGGACCGACTTTCCAGTCGGTCTACGTAGACGGATGTTTCGCGAGATGAGCCGTATGCCAAGACGTCGTTTCGTTTTCGGCGTGACCGCCACTGTTCTGGCGTGCATGGGTGCTGTCGCATGGTCTCAGACTGATGGCAAGGCGCCACCTGTCGACCGGTGGGCGCCGTTCCGGGTGCTTGAGGGCCGATGGGAAGGTACAGGCGTCGGGTACGACGGGCGTACGCGACGGCACGAACAGTTTCGTTTCATGCTCGACGGCAAGTTCCTGCAAATCACGAGCACGACGGTGTTCCCGAGTGAGCGCGGTAAGCCGCAGCGTGACAACCACAAAGACCTGGCCGTCGTCAGCTTCGATCGCAAACGACAGCAGTACATTATTCGGCGATTCGACTCCGACCGCTTCGTTGTCCATTACGCCATGGAGACTCAAAGCGCCGACCTGAAGACCTTTGTGTTCACGTCTGAGGACATTGAAAGCCTTCCCTCGTTTTTCAAGATGCGCCTGACGTACAAGATCATCAACAACGACGAATACGAAGTGCTCATTGAAACCCAAGGGCCCGACGGAGGCTTTGATCTTCATTCAAGGACTGGAATGAAGCGGCAAAAATGAAGGCGGATCGAACGCCGTGCGACTTTTCGTGGCCATACTGTTGGACGACGCCGTTAAGTCCGCACTACGGGCGGCTCAAACTTCGCTGGCCCAGCGGTGTCCGGACGTCCGGTGGGTGTCGCCCCCGCTGCTGCACCTGACCGTCAAGTTCCTCGGCGAAACAGCGGACGGTCATGTTGCGGCGGTATGCGACGCGGTGACCGAAGCAATTGATGATGTTGCACCCTTTCGACTGACAGTCGGCGGTTGCGGATGTTTCCCGCGACACGGTCCGGTGCTGATTGTATGGGCCGGTGTTGCGGAGAATTCCGGCATCTTGGGTGCATGTGCGGAGCGCATCGACCTCGCCATGGAGAAGTTTGGCTTTGCTCGGGAGCAACGACAGTTTTCTCCGCACGTCACGCTCGGTCGTGTGCGTAACGATCGCTCCAACGAGCGGATTCGATCCGGCGTGCAGGACTGTGTACTCGGCCCGATTGATCAATCAGTGTCGGCGGTCACGGTGATGTCATCCGTGCTGTCGCCGAACGGTGCAACATACACTACGGTCGCGACGCTCGCACTGGGCGGCGTGCGTGGCCCGACTCAACAATAAGGATAGTTGCGATGGCCAACAAGAACGACGATCGAGAAGCGAAACGTGACGAAGCGCTCCAGCGAGCACTCCAAACCATAGAGAAGGCGTACGGTAAGGGCGCGATCATGCAGCTCGACAAGATGGAATCAGACGTGGCGGGCATATCCACGGGCACGCTCTCGCTCGACCTAGCGCTCGGCGGACGGGGTTTGCCCTCCGGTCGGGTCATCGAGATGTTCGGCCCCGAAGCGTCCGGCAAAACGACACTCGCTCTACATGTAGCCGCTGCGGCGCAGCACGCCGGGGGCGTGGCCGCCATTGTCGACGCCGAGCACGCACTGAATCCGCCGTGGGCCAAGAAGTGCGGAATCAATCTTGAGCAACTGCTCGTTAGTCAACCCGAGTCGGGCGAAGAGGCATTGGAAATTACGGAGATGCTGGTGCGTAGTGCGGCTGTTTCTGTCGTCATCGTGGACTCCGTCGCGGCCTTGATCCCGCGTAATGAACTAGAGGGCAACATGGGCGACGCCCAGATGGGCTCACAAGCGCGGCTGATGAGCCAAGCCCTGCGCAAGCTCACCGGGGCGATTGGTAAGAGCAAAACAATGGTGATCTTCATCAATCAAATCCGCATGAAGATCGGCGTTATGTTCGGCAACCCGGAAACCACCACCGGCGGGCGAGCGCTCAAGTTCTATTCCTCAGTACGGCTCGATATTCGCCGCATCGGCGCTATCAAAGAGGGTGACACGATCACCGGCAGTCGCGTCCGGGCGAAGGTCGTTAAAAACAAAGTTGCAGCCCCGTTTCGCGAGGCGGAATTCGACATCATGTACGACAGCGGCATCAGCGCCGAGGGCGACCTGCTCGACCTCGCGATCGCTGATGAAATTGTCATCAGAAGCGGTGCCTGGTTCAGCTATGGCGACGTTCGCCTGGGCCAAGGTCGCGAAAACGCCAAGCAGTTCCTCTGTGACAACACCGACCTGTACACGGAAATACGCTCTGCGGTCCTGGAACGACGTACGCCTAAGCCGGTAGAAAGTAAGGACAAGACGGAGTCGAAAGGCAGCGACGAGAAGAAAAACATCCCGATCTCGCCCAGCCCCGTAGCCAAGCCGGAGGCCAAGAATCGCCCAGCCAAGCGCAAGCGGGCCTAGCGACCGAAGCGAACTCAACCGACCAAGCGTGACGTGGCGACTACTGTTCTGCCATTTGCTGCGATGCGGCTACAAAGGGCGTGTACGTCCCAGATCGCCGGATTCATTGCGGCACAGCGGTCTGTTGAACAAGGCTGGTATTCAATCACGTCGCCGCGAACCCGCCCGTGACAATGGGACTTGTCTCCGTCAAGAGGCGGAAAACGCTAATGAATCACCGGCTGGAAGCCGGTGCCACAGTTGTTCAACAGGCAGCCCAGGCGATCGTGGTACTACACGTGGGCGTTTTACTCGTTATAATCCGCCGAATCGTTGTGTCGTCCCACGCGAACACCGGATCAGTCTTGGTTGAGCGCCTATGCTGAAATACAAGCACGTGCATCTCGAAAGCTTGGCCTACGAGTTACCGGAGAACGTCGTCACATCCGTTGAGATTGAGCGTGAGCTCGCGCCGATCTACGAGCGGTTTGGTCTCCACGAGGGGCGAATCGAGCTGATGACCGGAATTCGTGAGCGGCGCTATTGGGATGAACACACGCTCCCGAGCGACGCCAGCACCGGCGCGGGCCGACGGGCACTCGCGGCAGCCAACGTCAACGCGCAAGACATCGAGTGCCTGATTCACACATCAGTCTCACGCGATTGCCTCGAACCCGCCACCGCGTCCGTGGTCCACAACAACCTCGGCCTGTCGCCAAGGGCCATGGTCTACGATATTTCCAACGCCTGCTTGGGTTTTCTCAACGGCGTAATATCAGTTGCCAACATGATCGAACTCGGACAGGTAAAGCGGGGCTTGATCGTAGCCGGTGAGAGCAGCCGCAACCTCGTTCGCACGACAATCCAGCAGCTTCTTCAGTCGACCAAGCTGACCCGGAAGGAATTCAAAGCAGCGTTCGCCTCCCTCACCATCGGCTCCGGCGCCGTCGCGGCCGTCCTGACGCACGAATCCGTCTCCGAAACGAATCACCGACTCGTCGGCGGAAGTGCCATGACCGCGACACAGCACAACGATCTCTGTCGCGGCAGTGCAGACACCGGTTTCGGCGCGGGCGCACCGATGAGTATGCAGACTCAGGCGGAGACACTGCTCTACAACGGGTGTATCCTCGCCGCCGAAACCTGGAAGGCGTTTCAACAGACGTTGGGCTGGAACAACGACGACGTCGATCGCAGCTTTTGCCATCAAGTCGGCACCGCGCACCGCGATCAACTCTACGAAGCACTCGGCCTCGACGTAACACAAGATTTTTCGACATTTGACGTGCTTGGCAATGTCGGCTCGGTGTCACTGCCGCTCACGATGGCCATGGGAATTGAGCGCGACACGCCCGCCGCCGGAACACGCATCGCAGCACTGGGCATCGGCAGTGGTCTCTGCAGCGTCATGCTCGCGCTGCGATGGTAGGAGTGCGGAACAAGAAGAATTGAAGCGTGTGATGGTCGCGCTTCGATCCGCTGAATCGTTATGAACGACAGCCTTGCTCGTCTTCGACCGGTGACTTGCTTAGACTTCTTCGTGCCGCGCGTTCGTGGCGTCGCAGGCTGAACGCGCCTCGTACCCGGCGATCTGAATCATGCAGGATAGCCCAACAAGGCACGCAACGATCAACACACCGATTCCGTCGGCGGAGATGACCAAGTCGAACGCCACGCCCAACTCCCCTTCGCCGCGATGGTCCGCCCCCGACCCACGGGCCGCATCACTCGGGGAGCTCTACCCATTCCACACCAACGGACTCAATGTCGACGGCCAGCGCATGCACTACGTGGACGAAGGTTCAGGCTCGCCGATCGTCATGGTCCACGGCAACCCGACGTGGTCCTTCTACTACCGAACATTGATTTCCGGACTGGCCGATCGCCATCGTGTCATCGCCCCAGACCACATCGGCTGCGGGTTGTCCGACAAACCGCGTGACTATCCCTACACCCTTTCGACGCACATCAACAACCTTACGCGCCTGCTCGATCATCTCGATCTGCACGACGTAACGCTTGTGGTTCACGACTGGGGCGGTCCTATCGGGCTGGGGTGGGCGGTGGAGCATTTCGATCGCGTGCGGCGCTTGGTCATTTTCAACACCGCCGCGTTCGTCGGCGGCCGGTTGCCGCTTCGGATTCGACTATGTCGCTGGCCTATCGTCGGGCACTTCGCCGTCGTTCGACTCAACGGATTCGCCCGATTAGCCAAACGCATGGCCATGGGCCACCCGGATCGAATGACAAGGCAGATCCGCCAAGGTTACTTGCTACCATACGACACGCCCGACAACCGGCGCGCGATTCTCCGCTTCGTCGAAGACGCCCCGCTCAGTCCGCGCGACCAGAGCTTTGCCCGTTTGCAGCAAATCGAGAAACAGCTTCCGATGCTGCGCGATCGCCCGATGACGATCTTCTGGGGGATGAAAGATTTCTGCTTCACGTCGAAATCTCTAGACCAATGGACCCGCCGGTTCCCCAACGCCGAAGTCCACCGCTTCGCCGACGCCGGCCACTACCTCGTCGAAGACGCCCACGAACGAATTCTACCAATCCTTCGCGACCGGTTGAGCCCCACACAGCAGCCTATCGAACCAGCCTGACACTTCGACGTCGCGCGCTTCCAACCGCGCTGACGATCGGCCCGAAATCCATGCGAATCGGCCACACGCGACGGCCGAAGCGTGTGCTATGGGCATGGCACCGGTCCAGGTTCAATCGGATAGTCGAACCCGCGGAACGCGTCGATGACGGAGACAACGTCCAACACGGTGACGGCGCCATCCGGCGTAGCGGGCATCACGTCGATGTGTACTTTGCGTGTAAACCCGGAAGCACTCTGAAACGTTTCGATCATCGCCACCGCGTCACTGGTGAGATTGACCGCGCCGTCGGACGCGCCCCACTGGCCGGTTTGCGGGTTAAACGGACCGACCAAATCACCCCACAGGCTGGTCGCGATCATCATTGGCACTGACGGCGCCGGCGCGGGCACCGGTGGATCGCCCTCGTCGAACACGTCGACCTGATAGAGCGAGTCCGGCACGATACTGCTGTGGGAAATCTCGACCGGAACGAGCGATGCCGTGGCGCTCATCCCGGCTGAGCAGCACACAGCAGCCTGTTGTGCAAGCCTGACACTTCGGGGTCGCACGCACTGCCAGCGACCCCGACCTATACGCTCGAAGCCAACGCCCCTCAGCTTCCGCCGATCCGCCAGGAATTCGTCCACAACACCAGTCCCGTCGTTCAACAAATACACACGCATCCACTTGACATTCGATTTTCGTGTAGTATAGTGTAGTGGTTACCTAGTACACTAGACGTCGAGTAGAAAGTCGAAGTATCATGGCCGTCGACCCCAACGATCACGTACCGATTTACGAACAGATCGTCGAGTACATCTGCGGATCGGTGACCGCGGGCGTCTACCGGCCCGGTGAGGCGCTGCCATCGATTCGAGCGTTGGCCCAGCGGCTGGTGGTCAACCCCAACACCATTCAACGAGCCTATCAAGAGCTGGAACGACAGGGCCTCGTCGAGATGCGTCGCGGGCTGGGCATGTTCGTGACCGACGACGCGCGATCGTCCGCGCAACGACGCTCGGAGGCTGCGGTCGCAAGCCGGTTCAAACAGGGTGTCGACAAAGCCCAAGCAGCCAAGATATCCACAACGCGCATCCGATCGCTATTCAACGAGTCCCTACAAGCCGCACTGGCCACGCGCAACCGGTCGGCTCGTTCGAAACCCAATGCGTCGCGGTCACCCGGAGCGAAACCATGACATCAACGGTCGCGAATGAACATGTGGTCACACTCGACCGTGTCTCGAAGCGGTTCAAGTCGGTGGTCGCGCTGGACGGCCTCACCCTGACCGTTGAGCGCGGAGCCACGCTCGGTCTGCTCGGTCTCAACGGGGCGGGGAAGACCACCACGATGAAACTTCTGCTGGGCTTGCTGCACCCGGACTTCGGTGAGATCAACATGCTCGGTGTGGATCCGGCTGTCGATCCGGTCAGCGTCAAGCAGCGCGGACGATCGGCGCGAAGGCGATCTTCTCAATTGGGTCTTGCCTTGCTATGGGGGCCGTTAATTTGCTGATCTTTGTTCTGGCCGGTTGGCTTGCAACTAAACCCCGTAGCGTTGCCTTCGGCGACTTCATGGAGATTTTGGCTCCTACGGGAGCACTGATATTCGGCGTCGCATGGTTTTGCTCCTCGTGGATAAAGAGCCCGTCGAACGCGGCGGCCGCAGGACTGATTGCAGCGATCACAGTGCCAATGACACTGGCGATCCTCTCCGATGGGCGAAACCTGACCGAGGATCAATCCCTGTCCCTGTACTTGACTACATGCTGGGCTCTCGCGCCGATGTTCTTCGTTGCCGGCATCGTCACGTACTTGCGTCGCGTTGAGCCGTAGCGATTCCGCACAGCGTCCGATAGCGATGCCGCCGAGCGTGAACCGGACGGGTCCAATGTAACACACGCTTATCCGCCTCTGGTCTCCCCTGCTGCCGCCTCTATAATGTTAAGATGCTCAGTCGCAGGTGCGGTGTCAGCGTTGCATTTAGGGGTTGCGGTTATCTGGGTGGCCCATCTCTTTAGAGGTGGGGGAGTCGAATCGACG
>JAJDDY010000029.1 GCA_029260075.1 Phycisphaerae bacterium | reverse complement strand
CTTTGTGGCGAACATGGCGGCGGGCTCGGACATCGAGAAGCTCACGTGGTTATTGCATGTTGCGTTTTCAGGTTTTCCGATCGAGCACTGTTTCCGTCAGGCCAAGGACGAACTCGGGATGGACCATTTCGAGGTTCGCGGTTGGCGGTCGATTCACCGGCACATGTATGTGACCCAATTGAGTCATCTGTTTTGTTCGCGGATGCGTCAGGCGCTCAGAGAAAAAAACGGCCGAACACGCGGAACTCACGGTGGAACAGGTTCGCGACGCCGCTTCGGTGTGCGTGGCGGCGCTGTGCTTGCCCAAGCGGGCCCGGCCAATTCTTTACGGTCAGGCGTCGGATCGGATCGCCTACCACCAGCGGCGAAACCGATTGGCGCGGGAGAGCCATCGAAAGAGAACGCTCGCGGCGCTCGTCGCAAGAGACATCAGAATCGAAGAGCTGCCCTCGTGCCGACGGGATAGACCATGACCAAGCGGCGCTGTAGTACTAGCCAGCGTGAACAGAAGCCTCTTCGAATTTGGAAAGCGTCGTCTTGCCAAAGTGTGACACCACTGGAGACGCCAAGCCGAGATCCCCATGAGGTTTTCAGCAACGACCGCAACTGATCAACGTGAGTATATCCGTCGGCAACAAATCTGGTCCTGTCAATGGGACGGGGGATACAATCCCCATGCCCGCGAACTTGTTACCTTCTATTGCCATATCCTCTCCACCGATCTCCTGCCCGTTCTAACAACCGTTGGCGTTCATCGCTTTAGGTCCTCAATGAGGGATGCGGCGCGAGACGGACCGCCGTACGACTTCATCTTCTCACTGATGAGCCTGGCGTTGCGAGAATACGATGGGTCGCCCAGGACGAGACGGACCTTGGTCAGGAGGTCTTCTGGTTGTACAGATTTCAGGCCATCATTGTCGACGATTGGCGAGACTAACTCACCTGATCCTGCCGCCGCAATGCGGCGCGCATTGCTCTCCCGCTCAGACATCGTCGGTACGATGACGGCGGGAGTCCCCGTGAACAGCCCGGTTTGGCATGAACCATAACCACCGTGATGAATCAGAAGATCGTTCATTTCGGCTACCAGCAGTCCAGGGACAAACGGCTCGAAATGGAAGTTGGCAGGTAGTGAGGAAAACTCGTCGGGAAGCTCCTGGTAGCCAGTCGACAGAATGACCGGGAGATCTTCATGCTCCAACGCTGGCACGCAAGATCGAAGTATGACATCGGAATCCGCCCACGTCGGTATTGGACCGTAGCGAGGGTGCCCAGAGTAGATCCAGATCATCGGTCGATTCCGGTCCAGCGCGGCGATGCTATCTGGCAGGTCCTGGTCTCCGCGCCGCCAGAGGATCGGACCGATGTGGTGACCGGCAGCGCCTTCCGGGATGGGATCCGTCTCCGGCATCCCAAGAACCAGCGTGACGTCTCCAAGATAAAGTTCCTCAAGTCTGGCAATAGAAGCAAGATCGTGCTCCGCAAGCACTGTGTTGAAGAGGGGCGTGACCGCTGGAACATCTGCAGGCAGCTTCTTCCACCAGATGAAGCCCTTGTTGCTCGGATGCATGTCGGATTGGATAATCGTAGCCAATGGCTTGCGCAAGACGCTGGCCGCCAGGCAAGCCAAGGGTTCCATGCGTCAACAACAACGTCAGGGTTGTAGTCAACCATGATGGCCATGAGGGCATCCGTTACACTTCGAAAGAAGCCCTCATCCAGCGCCCCGAACATGGCGGCGAAGTGGTCCAGATTCCACACGTCCGGTGTTGCGGGTGGGCGTACGGTGGCAACAGGCCTCGGATTGTTGAAGTTCTCAAAGCCTGCCTCGCGGATGAGCCGGGCCGGAGCGCTTGCGGAGTTGCAGAACGCGACTTGGTGTCCACGATCCGCGAGTTCCTTGGCGATTGGTAAGGTCCGCGTCAAAAGTCCCAGATCATCAGCGAACAGAGTTGTGAAGAGTAGTCTAATACTACAGCGCCGCATAGGTTTCGGTGCATCGGGAACGACGTTCCCGGCGTCGAAAACGTGGGTCATGGTCGATCGATTGGCCTCCATATGACCAAGCGGCGCTGTAGTACTAATCATTCTAAGCCAGTTGATTCCGATTGCCTATTGGCTAGCAAATCCAAGACACGACCCTAACGACCCGACGAACGTGTCTACTTTTTGTCAACGATTTGGTCACGGTGAACTCCGTCCCAATCCCCCTTCATCAGAAACAGGAAGCGGTGCATGGACTTCAAGGTTGCAGCGCCACTGACCCGCTTCGCGCCTCCAGACGCAGATGTGGTTACCTTTCAGCGTCAACAATCCGCCCTTGGACGATGGAATCGTTAGTTCGTAGGGACCCAGCGTGTAGGCGAGGTCACCTGTTTCGGACACGACAGCTTCCGAGACTTCCCAACCGAGCGAGAATCCGGGAATGGAGCGGTTCTTGGCCACGAACCCACGTAAGCTCGTCTTGCCGGATACCGGCGGTCTGTTCGCCGTGTAGATTACCGCATCGTCGGTCCAGAAGGACGCGATTCTGTCCACATCTTCGCCGCGAACGGCCTCTGCCCATTGCCTGTCGGTTTCGAGCAACGATGCGCGCAACGCGCGTCGGTCTGAACATACGCAGCCGATCGCCATCGTCGCAACCGCGATCGTCACACAGAGATTTCGAAGGCTCAACATTCTTTTTTCCTTGAGCAACACAAGTTGCGCTCGGAAGGCTTACCCTCCGTCGGCGTCGATCAATCCTGGCCGGCCCGTGGCGATCCACTCTTCACGACGTTCACGCATCCACCTCGCACGCTTATAGCCCCATGCCTTTTCCGGCGGACCATTGACGTCTGGGATTGATTCGGGATGGTGCTGGGCGATCCATTGCCTCATCGGACGCAGGAGGCGGGCGGCCTCCCGGTCATCGGGCTGCTAGGACTCTCATAACACCTGGATCAACATTTGGGTAGCAGGCCACATCATTCTCGTGGGGCAACAGTACCTGTTCCTTGCCGACAAACGTCCAGGGGCCCAGTCGCCAGACGACGTCATCCGCCGTCATGGCCCTTAGAGTATGGAGATCATGTTCGTTGCTTGCCACCATGTATCGCCGGTGCCACTCGCGAGCCTTGGATGGCGCTTGACAGCCCGCGATCAGAGCAATAAACGCTGGAATCGCTGTACATACACTGGCCATCCTTAGTGCCATATCGCGAATCTCCTTCCACGGACGGTCCATAACCGATTACTCAGATCCGTCCTCTGCGTACTTGTCAGCCAACGCATCGAGTCTGGGCTGCAACTTCGTCTTTGAGTACCAACACCCTCGGACCATCACGCCGATTTGCTTGGAAACATTCGCAACATTTTCCAGTGGGTTCGCATCAACGAGGATCAGGTCCGCTCGCCGTCCAACGGCCACGGTTCCCCACTCGTCCAATGCGTCAACAAACTCCGCCGCATCGTGCGTCGCCGCTTTGATGGCTTCGTAGGGCGTCAGGCCGGCGTTTACGAAATGCTTGAGTTCCTCGTGAACTGAGAATCCCGCTATGACAAAAGGATTTGGCGTGTCGGTACCGACGATCAGACGTGCCCCGGCATCATGCAGGGCCTTGACTGCTATGAGCATTGCCTCGAACCCGCGCTTCATGATCGCCGGATCATTGTGCTCGTCCGTCGTGTAGAATTGGGCTCGCATTTCCCAGAAACTGCGCTCTTGCGGAGGTACGTAACGCATCGACGGATCGGATCTCCTCTTGTCGAACTCGGCCGCGTCAGCCGCCACATTGCTGGATAGCGTAAGTGTTGGACAGATCCAGACCCTGGCCGCAGCCACCTTGGCGGCAAGATCCGGAATCTTCGAACGGTCGGCCTTCTCGTAGGGGTCGAGGAACATGCCGCGCCAATTGCGCTTCTCCTTGTCACCCCACATCTCGACTAGATGTGCGCGGACCGGTGAATCATTGGGTAACAGCGCGTAACTAAAATCGATCATGTGCTCGAACGACTTCTGCCCACTAGTTAGCACTCCCTTGAGGCCCAAGCGCGTTGGAACATGACCGTAGACCGGAAAATCGTGTTCTTTAGCCGCATGTAGGATGGCCTTGTAGACCTCCGGGGATAGGTTTGTGAACACCTTCATTCCATCGTAACCCGCGCGTTTCTGAGCGGCCACTTCCTTCGCGGCCTCATCAGGCGTTGTGACGACGCTGCTCCCTTCCCAGAACGGCGGGTCGCCGTCGGTGATCGGGCCGACGGAGTAGATGTTCGGTCCGAGCAGATCACCATCGTTAATGCGCTTGCGCCATTTGAGGTGCACCGGCTGACCCCACATGTTGCGGATGGTCGTTACGCCCGCCGCCAGGAAAACGACGAGCGCATCCGGATCAGCCTCCTCGTCGTGTGCAAGATGTGCGTGCATGTCCGCCAGGCCGGGCATGAGGTACTTGCCGGTCCCGTCGATTTGTGTTGCACCTTCGGGAATTGGCGTGGACGTAGACGGGCCAATGGCTCGAATTCTCCCGTCCTGAATGAGGACGGTCTGGTCAGCGATATTGCGTTCGCTGTCCATTGGCACGACGGATACGTTCACAAATGCGAAGAGATCTTCGGGCTCCCGCGATACGGATTGCGCCGCGCAGACCAATGGGAAAAAGTACGCGATAAAGATCGCTGAGATTCGTTTGCAACTTGGAAAACTCATCATGGTTCCTTTCATTCGCTCAGCGATTCGCGGTTTACGAGCGGCGCGAAGAAGCATTCGCCTCTCGCTTGTGTTACACGACCTCTTCATGGGCTCGTCCTGTCTTGGCTTTCGGTCGCACTCGTACCGGGCGGCCAATGGCCAAGCTGAGTCAGCGCCGTAAGGTTGTCCCAGGTTATCTTAAATAAGAGATGTCATGTAAGAGCGCTTTGAAGCCCGGCGCGTCCGCAGTCAGTCCCCAGTAAACGAGATCCTCGTTCGGCTACAACGGTCAGGAGTATTCTTGGTGAGTCTATTCGTAAACGCAACATCTACTCGAATACTCGAAGTCATGAGCTAAATTGTTGTCAAATCAGGATTTGTCAAACCGGGAATACGGAACTCGATTCACCCCGCCGTTCGGCAGTTCATGGCGCCCACCGTGACGTGTTTGTTCTTACCAGGATCAGTCATCAGATGGGGATGAAAGCCCGTTGCTCCCGGGTTAGTTTATCGAGCGTCGTCAAGCGTTTTCGAAAGGCTAGCCCAGCTAACACAAAGGAGCAACGAGCATGAACGATTGTACTGTTTTCGCGGGACTGGACTACCACCAA
>JAJDDY010000028.1 GCA_029260075.1 Phycisphaerae bacterium | reverse complement strand
AGGGCAGGAATATTAACCTGCTGTCCATCGACTACGCCTTTCAGCCTCGTCTTAGGTCCCGCCTAACCCTGGGCGGATTTACCTTCCCCAGGAAACCTTAGGTTTACGGCGAGAAGGATTTTCACCTTCTTTATCGTTACTCATACCGGCATAATCACTCGATAGGCCCGCAACCACTCCTTTCGGTATGGCCTGTATCTGCCTATCGACGCTCCCCTACCGCTTGAAATCACCGAAGTGATTTCAAACCCGTGGCTTCGGTACCATGCTTAGTCCCGTTCATCATCGGCGCCCCTTTTCTCGATGAGTAAGCTGTTACGCACTTTTTAAATGGTGGCTGCTTCTAAGCCAACATCCTCGCTGTCACAGAAAAGAGACTTCCTTACGCACTTAGCATGGATTAGGGACCTTAGCCGACGGTCTGGGTTGTTTCCCTTTCGACCATGGAGCTTATCCCCCACAGACTAACTCCCGGGATAGTCATCGTGGTATTCGGAGTTTGGTTGAGGGAGGTACCCGGGCAGGGCCCTCGTCTCATTCAGTAGCTCTACCCCCACGATGTAGTTGCCCGAGGCTAACCCTAAAGTTATTTCGGGGAGAACCAGATATCTCCAGGTTTGATTAGACTTTTACTCCTCCCCACAGCTCATCGGATAACTTTTCAACGTTAACCCGTTCGGTCCTCCGCAACCTTTTACGGTCACTTCAACCTGGCCATGGGTAGATCACCTGGTTTCGGGTCTACGGCCTGCGACTTATTTCGCCCTATTAAGACTCGCTTTCGCTACGGCTCCTCCGCGGAGCGGATTAACCTTGCCACAGACCGTAACTCGCCGGATCATTATGCAAAAGGCACGCGGTCACACGCTAAAGGGCAAGCCCTCTAAATCGTGCTCCCACAGCTTGTAAGTACATGGTTTCAGGTTCTTTTAACTCCCCTTAAAGGGGTTCTTTTCACCATTCAGTCACCCTACTTGTTCACTATCGGTCGTCGAGTAGTACTTAGCCTTGGAGGGTGGTCCCCCCGGCTTCACGCAGAGTTTCACGGGCTCTACGCTACTCTGGGACACCTCTCAACGGAGGGCTGTCGTTTTCGCGTACGGGAATGTCACCCTCTATGTTCAGCCTTTCCAGACTGTTCCGCTAACGATGCCTTTGTAACTCCTCGAGGGCCCGCAACCCCACGGTGCAAGCACCATGGTTTGGGCTAGATCCGCTTTCGCTCGCCGCTACTAACGGAGTCTCGGTTGATTTCCTTTCCTCCAGGTACTGAGATGTTTCAGTTCCCTGGGTTGGCTTCGACGGACTATGAATTCACCCGCCGATGACGCCATCTGGTTGCCCAGTGACGCCCGGTTTCCCGATTCGGAGATCCCCGGATCAATGCTTGTTTGACAGCTACCCGAGGCATATCGCAGCCTACCACGTCCTTCATCGCCTCTCGACGCCTAGGCATCCACCATGTACTCTTAATAGCTTGACCACACTCATGAGGGGCTGTCACCGCCACTCGAACAATACGCCGCCCGAGCGAGGAGGCCACCCAATCGTTTAGTCAAATTCACTTCCAGCGCTTTTTTGAGATTCGTCGAATGCTCCGACGTCGTAGCCTAGAGTTGGCTACGGGCCTGAACACTCGTCTGGAACTCGTGAGTATTACAATCATACCCTGCCTGCCGAACGACTTTGACCCCTCGTTTCCGAAGGACCGCCGCTATTCGACAGACATGCGTCCATATCTTCACTTGTCAAAGAACATCCCGCCGAACCCGATCGAACCCTGTTACAGGCCTTCTCAACTGGCGAGCCGGGCATGATACCACCGCTGGCAGGGCCGTCAAGTGACCTTCTCAGTATTTTCCTGGCCCCCCAACCTGATACACTACTTCGGAAGAAACGACCTGAAAACAAGGGCCAAACTGGCAAGTTTCGTCCCATACTCGGTCCCAACGCCCAGATAAGGCCCAGCATGATCCACCGATTCGGTGCCCACATGTCCGTAGCAGGCGGTCTCGAACACGCATTTCGCGCCGGCGTCCGCGCCGGCTGCGATTGCCTTCAGATTTTCGTCAAAAACCAGCGCCAGTGGCAGGCTCCGCCCCTCACCACGGACCAAATCGACGCTTACCGCATCGCAGCCACCGACACCGGCCTCCAACCCGTAGTCGCCCACGCCTCGTACCTGCTCAACCTCGCGTCTCCAGACCGCGACAATCGCCGAAAGAGCATTCTCGCCATGATCGACGAGCTTGACCGATGTGATGCGCTCGGCGTGTCAGCCCTGATCTTTCATCCCGGTGCGGCCATGAATGCCACGCCCTTGGCAGCGATCAAGCGCATCGCGCAAAGCCTCGACGAAGTGCATCGACGCTGCGCCGACTCACGCACAATGATTCTTCTCGAATCGACCGCCGGACAAGGAAGCGCCATCGGTCATCGCTTCGAGCAACTCGGTGACATCCTCGAACGAACGCGCGAACCGAAGCGACTCGGCGTCTGCCTCGACACCTGTCACCTTTTCGCCGCCGGCTACGACTTTCGCACGGCGGAAGGATACGAAGCCATGGTCAGCGACCTCGATCGCTACGTCGGCATCGACAACATTCGATGCATTCATACGAACGATTCGAAGCGCGAGTGTGGAAGCCGCGTCGACCGACACGACCACATCGGAAAAGGAAAAATCGGCAAGCAAGGATTCGTCCACTTCGTCAACGACGAGCGTTTCTCCGGCGTTCCCTTCATCCTCGAAACACCCAAAGGTAAAGACGGACGAGGCAGCGACTACGACAAAGTCAACCTGAAACGTCTCCGCGCCATGATCCGAACATAACCGCCGCAAGCCCCTCACACCCCTGCTGAGAACGACTGGAAGTCTGGTGTATCATTCATGGGTTTGCAGCACTTGCATCCGTCCGGTGCGAGCCTCTTGTGCGGTAAAGTCGAAGACGACAGGCGCTCGAGTGTGGCACCGGCTTCCAGCCGGTGATCCATAACGTCTTCACTCTACCCTTAGATTACAGTAGTTTCACGACCAACTTGTACAACGCCAACCCGCTTACTACGAGGACCACGAACACACCCAACACGTTCGACAAAGCGCCGTTGGTATGATTGGAGAGCAGTGCCTTTCGATTAACAACCGCGATCAAGAACACGGCGAGCACCGGAAGAATGAGCCCGTTGGCGACCTGCGCAAAGACGATGGTTTCGACCGGCGATCGACCGGCCCACACTGCAAACACCACTCCCACAAGTATCACCGAAAGCCAAACCCCACGAAGACGCGCCGACCGCAAATCAGGCGCCCAACCCAACACCCCGGCCGTCGCATACGCCGCCGCCATCGGGGCGGTAATCGCGCTGGTCAAACCGGCCGCCATGAGCCCACCGGCGAAGAACCACTTCGCAACCGGACCGAGCAACGGCTCGAGTTGAAGTGCCATGTCTGCGGCATTCTTAATCGCCATGTCCCGGCGAAAGAACGCGGCCGCGGTAACCATAATCGCGAGCGTAACCACCCCACCGAACGCCACCGCGACGGCCGTATCGATGCGCGCTCGCCGAAGTGCGACCGCCATGGGAAGATCCGACGACCACTTCTCGCGAACAGAACTCGCGTGCAGGAACAGATTGTAGGGAACGACCGTCGTCCCGATCAGCGAGAGCACCGCAGGCCACGCGCCGTGAGGAATCCCCGGACGTACCGCACCACGAAACATGGCTGAAAAATCGGGACGTGCGTAGATCGCGGAGACAACGAACACAACGCTCATCAGTGCGACCAGCGCCACGAGCGCCCGTTCCAGAATCTTGTAATGCCCCACCCAAAGAAGTGCAGTGGCCACCGCCGCGATGGCAGGCGCCCAAACCTTCGCAGAAACCGACGTCAGCGATGTCATGGCCATCGCCGCCCCGGTGATGTTCCCGGTTTGGTAGGCAGCCGTCCCGACAGCGATCGCCGACACAACCAACAGCACGGCCACAGCACGGCCCAACGGATGGGTCCACGACCCGCGAAGCGCCTCACCGAGCCCCGCCCGCGTAACCAGCCCGAGTCGCGCCGACATCTCCTGAAGAACCACAGTCGCAAGAACGGAGAAGAGCAGCACCCACACCAACGAATAGCCGAACCCTGCCCCCGCCAGCGTCGCCGTCGTCACAGTGCCCGGCCCGATGAACGCAGCCGCCACGACAAATCCCGGTCCGAACCGATTCGTTACGTTCATCCGGAACAATCTACAGCAATATCACTTCGCGTGCAGCCGGACCTCATGTATGGCTACGGCACCGACGAAGGAGCGAGAAAGGATTCACGCTCCAGCAGCGAGGGCTTCTGTGTGGCCGACCCACGGCACAGACGAAGGAGCGAGCCTCCACCGACCAAGGAAGCGAGAAGGGATTCACGCTCCAGCGGCGCAGGCTCCTCTGTGGCCGACCAGCAGGTCGGCGCGAGCCTCCTGTGTGGCACCGGCTTCCAGCCGGTGATCCCATCAGCGTCTTTCCCGCTTCACGAAAACCCAGCCCATGTGCATCGGACAGAAGCCGCCGCTACGGCGATCCGCCAGCCACAACCGGCTTCGCGTGGGTAACGAACCGCAAATCGGGCAGCGGTGCGAGTTTGTACTTCGCGCGAATATTGTTCTGTTCAGCAAGCGCAGTCGTGAACGTCGAACCGGCCAGCGACATGGCCGTCCCGCTACACAGCCCGGCCACGACAACCGTCGCCGTGTCCACCGTGTTAACGTCGGGGTCAGGCGACAGCACCACCGTCCACAACCACGGATCACAGTTGTTCATATCGATGCCATGATAGACAAATACGAAGTCGCCGAAGCGGTGCGCGATCAGCTCGACCGGCAGCGCATCTAACATCTTCTTGACCAACTCCTCCCGACGATTCTGAGGAAGCATTGCGAAGCGGGCCAGGTCTATGTCGACAACCGGCACGTCGTCTTCCGTCGTGTCCGTCGACGAAGCCACGAAATCCCACGACGCGACGTAGTCCCCCGCAAACAGTTCAACGGCATGATCTGGACCGTGGCCCAAGTGGTCGTCGGCGTAGAACTGAAGACCCGAAAGGACGTTCTGCGTATCGTGGCCGACCATGTAGAACGTCGTGCCAAACACGCCCCCGCCGGACGACATGGAGTAAAATAACGACGCATACAACCCACCGATAAGAAGAATGACTATGACCGGAAACGACGCCACAGCAAATGCCGCCCGCCACGTCCGCACCTGTTGGCCGACGCGAACCATGATGACGGCACTCACGACCCACCAGATCCAGCCGAAGTAGAAACCGATGCAGGGAACGGCGCTCACCGCGTTCGCACCCGCGCTGAACCCGAGCGATTGAAAGGTCCGTCCGAGCGTTCCCTCGGTCTTGCCCGTAACGCGCAGAATCGCATGTGTCGAGAACCCCCAGAGGGCCAAGAACACAAGAGTGGCGAACGTCGCGCCTCCAACAACGACGCCGAAATACGCGAACCCCATGGAGACCACCGCCCCACCCCGTGACGCTCCGGATGATGTCAATCCCATGACGAGAGGAATGAGCACGAAGGGACCTAGAGCGACCAAGGCGATGAACGTGTTCGTCAGCAGTGCAAACCAAAGGGCAGCAGCCGTCGATCCCTCCGCCGGTACGGTGCGTATCAGCCGACCGGGCTGAACCAGTGCGCGCCGCACGGTCGAAAACCATGACTTGACCACACCCCGCTTGCTGCGTTCCAACCAGGGCATCGTGTCGACGTTCGTTTGCTCCTCCTCCACACCTTCCGTCGGGATGAGCACCATCTCGTCCATATTGATCGAACGCCGGCAGGAGACGCACTCGAATTCGTAGGGAACCAGATGCCCCTTCTCACCCGTGCCGAAGTAGGACTGTTGGCAATGCGGGCAGTGGAACGCCACGCTGTTGGCGATGAACTCAAATTCACTGGGGAGAAAGTCAGTGCCACACTCAGGACACACACGCGACGGTAAGTTCCACAAACGGTATTCGCATTGCTTACACCGCATCGTTCATCGCTCCAGCCAAGTTATCCGAGAATTGGCATCTCTGTGATCGTGTATACAAAGGACCGTCGCGAACCGAGCCGCGACGTTGAGGGAGCGGGTCTTCGCCTCGCGGATGGACTGCTCCCATGCGGACGCGGTCGGGTGGCCCATGGCATTAGCCGTGGGGAGTCGATTCGAAACCCGATTCGACTCCCCCACCTCGGAAGAGATGGGCCACGCGGCGTTGCGAACCGAGCCGCGACCGTGAGGGAGCGATTCTTTGCCCTAGGCTTTGTCCCAAGACTCCCGGCCAGCCACCCACGACGATGCTAACGAGTCGATTCTCGCGGAAAAAGAGTGTCGTCTTGCAGCAACTCGTGTACTTGAAACGAGTTTTGGGACAAAGCCTGGCACATGGACCGCTTCCTTGCGGACGCAGCGCGGAAAGACCCTTTCCAGACAGCCACCTAGACTCAACCCCATCCGCCAAACTCCTCACGAACCTTGCGGCGCGACAACCAAATCAACATAAACACCGGCAGCGCACATAGCCAAAGTACCGAAATACCTACTGTGACGGCAGCCATCACACCGGCCATCTGAACCGGCGTCGCCGCCCCGCCGCCTCCTTGCGCCATCGCCTCGAACTGCTCCTGTTGTATTTGGTAATTCACCGCCGTGGCCCCAATGGCGTACACGATCTTAATGACAGCCCACCGTCGAATGATCCTCACACTCGACCCGCGCCGCCGGTACAACCTGATGCCGCCAACGAGAAGCAAAGCCGCAATCAACATAGCAACAACGGAGGACGCCCTCATCCATCCGGACCAATCGTCATAGGCCTCAAGCCCGGTCGGGGCGTTCTTTGGCATCACCGAACTGACCGCGCGCATGATCGCCGGCCCGAAAAGTCCAAATATCCCACCCAGAATCCCCAACACGCCGAAGATAATCGCGATAGTCCCCAAGACGCTAGGCCAGGACTTGCCTTCCCCGCGCGTCCCAAGCTGACCGGGCTGCGTTGGCGGAGCCAGTGGTGGACTGATAGGAGTATCAGCATTCGACGAACCGGGCGGCGTCGGGCAGTCCCCCTGATTCGGCTGAGCAGGTTGTCCACTGTCCGTGGATGGATGTGGTAATTCAGTCGGCATCATGAATCTCTACAAAATGAACAACCGGGCTCTAGGAACGTGGTTACGAAGCACCCTTCCGATCCGCGACCGTAAGGAAGCGTTTCGTGCGCGAGACGAAGAACCGCTTCCTTACGGTCGCGGCTCGGTTAGAAGCAACCCTTATTGAACGCGCTCTGAGAATCTGAACGCTTGCGGGCACGCGCTCTACGCAACAAAGAACTGGTCACGGCGAACCTGAGTACTTGAAGACTAGAGCGAATTCGCCCACGCGCCAAGTGACGCACTAGAGAGTCCGGCGGCGGCTCTGTATACGGCGGCTGGTGAAGTCAACAGCCTGATTGTTCGGGAACGCAAGAACCTATTCAAGGAAGTGTGGCACTGGATTCCAGCCGGTGATCCTATGGCGATTTCGTCCCCATGACGGGGACGCAACTGTACTACTGCGCCGGTCCGACGTTCATCGTGCGGATGGCAATGCCGACCACCGGCTGGGAACCGGTGAATGATAGCGGTGCGTTGATGGCGCGGCCGGGCTCAACGGCTGGTGGGAAAACCCACACCGTGCGAAGTCGTTCGGTGGGGTCCAGCTCGTCGTCATCGCAGTTCTCGCAGCGCAGATCGGACGACGGAATCTGCAAGTCCTCACTCACCACTTCGCGATCGAGCGTGAGGAAAGCCTGCTCGCCAAACGCACCGGTGATGCGACGGTTGATCACGCGGTACACTTGACCACTTTCCTCATCGATGAACCGCGCACCGGCGGGAAACATCTGAACAAGCATGGCCCTATCCGGAACGCTGCCGCCCATCGTCGTCGGCGGGACCATGATCTCCGTGGGAATGCCCGTGTCTTCACCGGTGAGCCTTCCGGTACCAGGATCGCGGCGCCACGCCACAATACCGGGAAAATCCGAGGTCTTGTCTTCGCCAGGAAACCAGATCTGAACCCGCCAAGCGACGGGGAACATCACATCATCTTTTGGTGGCCTGGCCCGTGGCGCCGACTTAGCGCGGTCCGTCAGCTTGCATGGGTTGGGCGTGGGCCGCCGTTCCTGCTGTGCATATCTCGCTGAAGGTCGCGGACGACGCAACGTAACGTAATACATATCGAACGTGCGGACCGTCGAAAGCGAGCGGTCTAGGTCATTGTTCGGAGGCGGAACGGGAACGGCCTTGCGAAGCCGGTGAAACGCCGCCCAGCAGAACCGACGGGACGCAAGTCCATCGAACCACAAGTCAGCCTCCGGCGTTCGCGCGCTGGGATCGGAGGGCGAAGGGTTCATCGGCGGAAAGAGTCGCTCATGAAACGCCACTTGCTTCGAGAAAAATGCCGCCTCAAACTCGTCACGCGTCTGGATCTCAAGCGCCCAAAGATCCTCAGTCACCGGGTCGCCGCCAGCCACCAGAATATTTTCCATATTCAGGGCATGGACGCGTGTGTCGCTGAAGACCGGCTGCCGACCGTCGACGCACGCGCCGAACCGGGTACCGAATTCGTTAACCACCAAATCGCCGTTGAAGCTGGACGCGCCGTGCTCGTTGTCTTCGTCATCAAGACGCGGACGCGACACCCGCGTCAGCGTCTGCACGATCACATGGGCATTGTCCGTCAGCGTCTGCTCGACCGTAAACTCCGCCAGCGTACGCGTTCGCCCCCACGCCACGGGAAAAATCGTAGCCAGCATGATCAAGCCGAGACCAAGGATCGACAGGCCGATCATCAGTTCGAGCAGTGAGAACCCGAGGCGACGCCGCACGCGCATTGGTCGGGCGCACCGATCACCCGCGTTGATCGAGGATAGAGGAAAGGTTGTTCGTTCGTACGTTCGCATGTGGTTCGACTACTGTGTTTCGTCCTTCGGACCGCGAATCACCACGCCGGTCCAACGGCTCAGGTAGAGCGGTTGGCCGGTGCGCAACAGCACTTCCCTCTTGCCGACAAGGTCCGCACTCCGAAAGACAGCGTCGTCATATACCAAGAGTCCGTCAACCGATGGAAAGTTCAGCGCGACCGTACTGGACGTGTCCTCACGAACCAGGAAATCGATCGGCGTCTTGCCGCCCGCGCCGCGAATCTCTGCTCGACTGTTTCGGCTGACGTCATAAAATTCATTCACAATCGGCGACGCTGGCTTACCCGGACCCACAGGAAGCTGAGTACGATCACCAAATCCGTCGGCGTCTTCGTCGTTGTCCTTGATCAGGACGTCACGCCCGACGATCAGATTGCCATCGGTCGAAAAGATCATCGTAAAGAAATTGCGATGTCGCTGAGCTTGGTCACCGACGGCCGTGAGCACGTTGTCGTTGGCGAGTTCATCGTCATTGAATGCGTCGACAGGTGCGAAGTCCGGCGACAACGGATTGTTCACGACATAGCGCGGCACCACGCGCATCGGCGCGAGCAGCGTTTGATCGGGCTCGTCCGTCACCTCGAACACGTCCTCCCACGCCGGCTGCCCTAGCATCTTTCTATTCTGCCGAAGCGGAATGAATCGCTGCAGACCTTGCTCATCGACAATGGCGAAGAATCCAGTCTCGACACCGTCCGAATCAAGCGCCTTCACTCGGGCGTTCATCAACAAACCCTGGATCGTGTTGATCGCTTCCGAGCTTTTGCGATCGTTCCAAAGCGAACTCGCCGCCGGAAGCGCCATCCCAAGAATCACCAAAATGATCGAGATCACGACCACCATTTCGATCAGCGTGAACGCTCGGCGCGTACGACGCGACACCCTACCGCGCACCGGACCGTCAAACCCAACGGCTCGTTGAGCACGTGCGGTCGTCACAGATCCGATGTGTTCCGGCCGATTCGTCACTGGACCCCCTTGGTGAGCTTGGTCTTCAGCGACTCATTACCGTATACGTTGTCGGCGTTGAACTCGTGATCGACAACGCCATGCACCTTGGGGTTGGGTTCATCGAAATCGACGGCCACCGTAGCGTCGGCAGCCAATCCCATCACGTCCGCCTTAAGCTGCTCCGCACCATCAGGCCCATAAGAAATCAGCACTGGTTGCCCACCGTTGAGTCGAACAAGTTCCGTGGACGCTTCGTTCCACTGGAGTAGATTTGTCGAGGGTCTTGACGCCGTCGAGCCGGTGCCCGACTTCTTCCAATCGCGCTGGGTCATATAGCTGATCGGGTTGCCCCAAGCGTCGACGATGTAGCGAAGGCGAATATCCTGTAGCGGCGTCCAACTGTTGTTGCCGTCGCGGTCGAGGTAGGCGACAGGCTTGCCGTCGGTGTCGACCGTCCCGTCCGCCCAGTTGCGTTCGGGGATACCGTCCAGAATCATTTTCGACGCGTCGCCATATAACTGTACCGCCAGCACCATCGCCGCGATGTCGCGATGCTCCAACGCCTGCTCGGGCACGGACAGGCCTTGGGTGTGGAACTTCATGGGCGTGTACGGTGGCTTCGGAAGAACAGCCGCACCGCGCGGTGCGATCCTGACGACCCGCCCGTTTCCCGTGCGCGGAACACCCAAATCGGTGAAGCCTTCCAGCTCATCCGGTGGATAGAGTCCGTAACGCGTCTTGTATACAGTGCTCTTGGTCACGGTCGCCCGCGTCTGCTGCTCGCGCTTGAACTCGTCGAGCGCGTTTTGCACAAGCGAGAACACCGCGCGGGTGTTGGCCGTGCGCGACCGCTCAATCAGCGTTGTGCTCGCCACCATCAACGCACCGACCAACACGATGATGATCACCATCACCACCATCAGTTCGATCAGCGTGAACGCCGGCCGCGCCGGCGCCGCATAAGCAAGCCCACCACGCGCCGTCGAGTGCGACCGCGTCCGCGTATTCGACCGAGTGTCCATAGATTCGTAGTGATTCGCTGGTACCATAAGTAGTCCGTCCCGCGCCGCGGCAGTGCTCAGTGAGAACCAAAGTCGCCTACGGCTGCGATACCTCGTGGCCGGGTGCCCAACCTCTTCAGAGGTGGGGGAGTCGAATCGACACCCGATTCGACTCCCCCACGGCTAAAGCCATGGGCCACCCGACGGGCTTACCGAGCCGCGCCCGTAAGGAAGCGGTCTTTTTGATCGCCGGTCGCGACAGATTGAAAACGCTCCCTCACGGTCGCGGCCCGGATCGGACGAACCCGTCTCTCGAGTCGAAACAGAGCGCTAGTCGATGCGGCGTTCCCAATTCGTTACGTCATCGACCGTGCCAAACCGACCATCCGGACCGGCACTTATGAGCAGGTATTTGCTCTTGAGGACGGCTGTGGGGCGGGCTTTGACCGCGGCGTCCAAGATGAACCGTGCGAAGGAATTGTCGAACTTGGTTCCCGGCATCAGAATCATATCGTCGATCGAATCCGTGCCCAGCGGAGACTCAGCCACGGCCATCGCATGGTACAAATCGTCGGTCTTTCCCGGTCCGAAGTCGATACCGGTGTACGGCGTAGCCCCCATGGTCGTCCCGGTGATAATCCCATTGTCCTCCTGCGTGTAAGTGCCGCGACCGGTATCGCTGGTGACCATTTTCAAGCTGGAGCTGTTGGCCTTGTAGTAGAGAATCGGGCGATCCCACGAGTCGAGGAACATCGGCTCGTTGAGGGCCACGTCCGTGGGCTCCGGCACGTTGACAATGTCACCCTCATCCATCAACACCTGAAGCGACTTGATCGACGCCCGCATTTTTTCATCCACAAAGCCGGCGCCGCCATATCGGGGGAACTTTTCCTTGCCCGTTGTGGGATCCAGCTCGTAGATTCCGCCGACGTCATTACGTGTGTCGTTCCACCACTGACCGTCTCGATCGGTATCTCTGAACCCCGGTGGGCCAAGACCATCGGCCCCGACCAGGGCGTGTACCAGAAGGTGCGCTCCGGCAATACGAGCCGGCTTGCTGGGATCTTTCGGGTCAGTGATGAGTTGTCGATCGGCCGGGTTATCGCTCGACGACGGCGGATAGGCGCCGCCAAGCTGACCCTCGGCGCGAAACAGCTCAAGACCCGCGTCGATGGCGACAAACTGCGTCTTGGTCCGCGCTATGGCCGCCTTGGTCCTGACCGTACCGAACGCGGGAAGAAGCACCGCCACCAACAGACCGATGATCGAGACCACGACCATCAACTCAATCAACGTGAAGCCGACGCGCCGCCGGAGTCTTGCATGTCTACTCATACCGGAGTCCTTTCACCGGAAACGTTAGGGTTGCACCGCTGCGGGTAGGTTGCTGATATCGTCAGGCGTGCCGTATCGCCCGTCGGGTCCGGGTGTGATCAAGAGGTACGTGTCCGAGTTAACAGGCCTCATGCTCAGCGCCCGTTCCGCAAGCCCCCCGCCCGCGAGCTTGGTGGCCAAGTCCGACGACATCTGTCGGTCGGCGATGTACGTAGCGAAGTTGTCAGTACCCTGCACGATCTGTTGCGGGTTGAGCTCCGCCCCGGAGATCGCGATTTTGTGAACGCGTTCCGTCGCTGTCTTCAACAGAGCGCCACCGAAGTTCCAGCCCTTGACAACATCACTACCGGTGAAACCGATGTTGTCCTGGTGGAAGTAGTATGGCTGTCCCTTCTGTTGGATACCACCCTTATACTCATTGTTCAGATTATGTATGTCCGCGACCATGTTCGTGGGTTTGCCGTACTTGTTGGCTGCGTAGTACAAAACAGGCTGATCGAAGGCGTCTACGAGCACTGGGAGTCGGACGATATCGTTCCACTCCGGATAGGCGGTGGCGAGCGGATCGGGCGGCGTGCCGCGAATATCCTCCGTCGCCAGCGTGCGCGTAGCCCCGGGATCAAGATAGAGTGGTGCCCGGTCAATCGGCTTGCCCAGCCCGGGATCATCGGCATACCAAAAAGACGGAGATGTGCGCAACGGCCGTGGAACGGAACTTCGCGGCACGTATCCATTTCGATCGACGCCCATCAGCATGGCTGGAAGCCAGTGGGCGCCATACACCGTGGGCATCTTCGGCGTGTTGCCGGTGGGCAAGAAGGGGAACTGCCCCTTGACCGGATCGAACGTCGTGCCGATGCGCGGATGGGAGAACGACGGCGGATAACCATTCGTGCGCTGAAAGTCCTTGCCCTGATCGTTCTTGAACATCTCCAACGCCCCAGTGATCACCCTGAGCGTGCTCTTCGTGACGGCATTCTTCGCCGACCTACGGGCGGCCGCAATCGACGGAATCAAGATCGCAATCAACAGACCGATGATGAACACCACGGTCAGCAGTTCGATCAGCGTGAATCCGTATGCCCGATCGGCCCGCCGATTCCGCTCGCTAATGCCTAATGGTCTGTGGTCCAACATGGGCTGTTCTCTTTCCAGTATTGAAAGTAACGGTGGGAACCAACCGCCGGTGCGGGCGGCCGTCCCGCTTGTATGATTGATAACCCACGCCGCAGCATCGACGACGTCTACCCAATCGCCAACGTAGCACGCACCTTACCCGGAAACGTTCTGAATCAGCTGGACGAGCGGCATGAACAACGCCACGACGATAAATCCGACGATACCACCGAGCACGACGACCATCACCGGTTCCAAGAGCGACACCAAACTGGCCACCGTGGAGTCGATCTCCTCGTCGTTGTTGTCCGCAATCTTCAAGAGCATCTTGTCCAACTCGCCCGTCTCTTCGCCGACGTCGATCATGTTCGTCACGATACTGTCCACGACTTTCGTCTTCCGCAACGGCGCCGAAACGCTATCGCCCTCGCGAATCGAATCATGGACCTTTTGCAGCGCTCGAACGTAGACCTCGTTGCCAGCCGTATCGCGCGTGATATTGATCGCCTCCAAAATCGGAACGCCGGCGCTGATCAACGTGCCCAGCGTACGCGTAAATCGCGCAATGGACGTTTGTTGAAGAAGCGTACCCAGCACAGGTATGCGCAATCCGATCACATCGACGACGTACCGCCCCCCCTGCGAAGAACGGACCATCTTGAACACGAAGAAGATGATGAGCGGCGCAAGGAGGATAATCAACCAACCTGGCGGCATCCCCTCGACGAACCAACTGGAAATACCCATGAGCAAAAGCGTCGCCCCGGGAAGCTCCACGTCGAAGTCCTTAAAAATCTGCGTAAACTTGGGGATAACGACAATCATAATGCCGCTCACGATGCTGAGCGCGAACGTCACCACGACGGTCGGGTAGACCATCGCGGACTTGATTTTCTTCTTGAGTTTCTCGGCCTTCTCCATGAAATCCGCAAGACGAGACAGAATCAGGTCGAGCACACCGCCCGTTTCGCCGGCCGCCACCATGTTGACGTATAGTCGGTTGAACGCCTTGGGATGTTTCGCGCAGGCTTCGGAAAGGGTCGCTCCACCTTCGATATCCTCGGTCATCGAACTAAGGACGTTCTTAAGAAATCCCGGTTTTTGCTGCTCCTCCAGAATGTTCAAGCTACGAAGGATCGGCAAGCCGGCGTCCTGTAGGGTGGAAAGTTGGCGCGTGAGTTGGGTGATGGCCTTCTGGCTCGCACCACCAATTGTGAAGGCGCCTTTTTTCTTCTTCTTGCCCGGTGCGCCCCCCTTTGCCTTGTTGCCACCCTTTTCGCGAATACGCGTAGGGAAGTAGCCGAGGTTACGGATTTTCGACAAGGCGTCCTCACTGGACCCAGCCTCGATCTCATCCTTGACCTGCTGGCCAGCCTGATTCATCGCCTCGTATGCAAACGTCGCCATGATCGATCGAACTCCGCACCGGACAATTCAACAATTCGCCCGGCGGACTATGTCTCCTCCAAGATCGTCTCGCGAACCACTTCGTCCAACGATGAGATACCATCGTAGATCGCCATCAGCCCACCCTGACGCAAAGTACGCATACCCTGCTTGACCGATTCGCGCCGAATCAATGACGTCGACGCACGATCCATGATCATCTCACGCAACGTGTCGTCGAGCACCATGACCTCATAGATTCCCACGCGACCTCGGTACCCGGTGTTGTTGCAGTAGTCGCAACCCTTACCATAATGGAACAACCGATCTCCCACGTCCTCGGGGCGAAGGTTGAGCTCCATGAGCTGCTCTTCAGTCGGATGGTAGTCGACCTTGCAGTTCGTACAGATGCGGCGAATCAGTCGCTGAGCGATCACCGCCTCAAGCGTGGCCGTAATCAAAAATGGCTCCAGGCCAAGGTCCATAAGGCGCGCAATGGCAGCGGGCGCGTCGTTCGTATGCAGCGTCGTGAAGACCAAGTGTCCCGTCAACGCGGCCTGAACGGTGATTTGGGCGGTTTCAAGGTCGCGAACCTCGCCGACGAGGATAATATCCGGATCTTGACGAAGGAAACTTCGCAAGGCACGCCCGAAGGTCAATCCGACCTCCGGCCTCACCTGAACCTGAACCAATCCGTCGATATCATACTCTACCGGGTCCTCAGCCGTTAGGATTTTGATTTCAGGGTCGTTCAGCGCCGAAAGCGCAGCATAAAGCGTCGTGGTCTTTCCGGAACCCGTCGGTCCGGTATTGATGACGACACCGTTGGGCTTACCCATGAGCTGCCGGAACGTGACCAAGTCGTCCTCGCGCATGCCGATCTTGTCGAGATTCAATGAGACGTTGGCCCGGTCCAAAATACGCAACACAACGCTTTCGCCGAACATTGTGGGCAACACAGCCACACGAAGGTCGACCGGGCGTCCCTGGACCAACAGATCGATACGCCCGTCTTGTGGCAGCCGTCGCTCGGCGATGTCGAGGTTGGCCATGACCTTGATGCGCGACGTGAGTGCGAGCGCGACGTATTTCGGCGGCGGAACCATTTCGTATAAGACGCCATCAATACGGTAGCGCATCTTGAACTCGTCTTCGAACGGCTCGAAGTGAACGTCGCTCGCTTTTTCCTTAATCGCCTGGAGCAGCACGAGGTTTAAGAGTTTCTTGACCGGATTGAGATCAGCGATTTCTTTGAGTTCCGACAAGTCGATGCTGTCGCCGCGTCCGTCGAACCTGGAAAGATCGCCATCGTCGCCCAACTCACCGATCAGCCCGGAGATGGAATCCTGGTCTCCTTCCGGATAGTAACGATCGATCGCTCCCTGCAACTCATCCGCCTTGCAAAGGTAGGGTTTGACCTCAAGGCCCAGCAACATTTGAAGGTCGTCGGTTGCCTGGAAGTTGTCCGGATTATCCATCGCCAGCCAAAGCTGATTCTGGTCAGCTTTGAAATCGAACGGAACCACGCGATAGGTCATCGCCATTTGCGAGGTCATCATGGCGACCACCTCGGGTGCGATGTCCATCTTGCCCAGTTCGATCGCCTCCATGCCACACTGCGCGCCGAGCGCGAGCGTCAGGTCTTCTTCCGTGATGTGTCCAAGTTCGACGAGGATCTTGCCGATGGGCCCGCGACGTTCTTTTTGAATGTCCAGCGCTTCGTGGACTTGACTACGCCGAAGCTTGCCCATCTTGATGAGAATTCGGCCCAACTGGCGCGACCGCAGTTGATCGATCGTCGGCATCTTGCGCGGGCGCGCGGGCTTGCCTTCTTTGGTAGTGTCGTTGGTTTTGGGGGATGGATTACTCATGTTCGCAAGACTACCGCCTCCTCGCCGTCGTCGCCGCCCTGTTCAGCTGAGGTGAGCCGCTTACGGTGCGCGTCGATCTTGTCCTGCATCTGCCCCGGTTGTCGTGAACGATCGACACAATGCTCCGCCGCGACGGACCCCTGTTCGTACAGGCTGAACAGATGCTCGTCGAGCAGTTGCATGCCGAACTTCTTGCCGGTCTGGATCGCGGAATCAATACGGAACGTCTTGTTCTCGCGAATCAAGTTGGCAATGGCCGGCGTCACGACCATAAACTCGTACGCCGCGACCATGCCCTTGGGAACACGAGGCATCAGCGCCTGCGAAAGCGTAGCGATCATGTTCGTGGAAAGCTGAACGCGAATTTGCTCCTGCTGGTTCGGCGGGAAGGCATCGATAATTCGGTTAATCGTTCCCTGGCAGCCCGTCGTATGTAGCGTACCAAACACAAGGTGACCGGTCTCCGCCGCACTTACCGCAGCCTCAATTGTCTCCAAGTCACGAAGCTCGCCGACGAGGATAACGTCCGGATCCTGCCGAAGAACGCGCCGAAGCGCCTCCGAAAAACTCGGAACATCGATACCCACGTTGCGCTGGTTGATAATGCACTTCTTGTGCGAATGGTAGTATTCGACCGGATCTTCGACGGTCACGATGTGGCGATCCATGTTTTCGTTGATGTAGTTGATCATCGACGCGAGGGTAGTCGTCTTGCCCGATCCCGTCGGACCGGTGACCAGGAAAATGCCCTGCGGACGACGACACAGAGCGCGGCAAATCTTTGGCAGACCGATCTCCTCGAACGTCAACAACCGCGATGGAATAAGACGCAAGACCAGCGTGACGTTGCCGCGTTGCATGAACACCGCCACGCGAAAACGCCCAGCCTCGCCGAAGGAAAACCCGTAGTCCGTGGACCCGTCTTCCTGCAGTTCCTGCTGATTACGCTCCGGCGTGATCGCTTTCATCAGCGCGATCGTGTCGTCCGGAGTCAGCACCTTGGTTTCCAAAGAGCGCAGATGCCCGGAGAGACGGAGGACCGGCGGACGACCCACCGTCAAGTGCAGGTCAGATGCACCCTGCTTGACGACGGTCTCTAACAAACGGTCTATGTGTATCGTGGCCATGAGTAATTCCCTCGGCGGCTATTCCGCCACGACCCCCTCCGATTGCGTCACCCGAAGCAAGTCCTCCGGCGTCGTCCTGCCCGCAAGAACCTTGCGCTTCCCGTCCTCCAACAACGTACTCATGCCCGCCGCTCGTGCAGCGGCGCGAAGCTTGGTCGCCGGAGCCCGAGTAAACGCCAGTTCGCGAAGCTGGTTGTCCATCTGGACCATCTCAAAGATGCCGATGCGACCGCGGTATCCACTACCGCCGCAGCGTTTGCAACCAGCGCCCTTCCAAATCGTCTTACCCTCCAGCTCCGCCTCCGTAAACCCGAGCAACTTCAGTGCTCGCGTGTCCGGGTTCGGATCTTCAATCTTGCAGCCCGCGCAAATGACCCGGATCAACCGCTGGGCCATGATCGCCTGAACGGCACTCGCAACAAGGAACGGCTTGATGCCCATATCGATCAGACGCGTGATGGCTGAGGGGGCGTCGTTGGTGTGCAACGTACTGAATACGAGATGTCCGGTAAGCGCCGCCTGAATGGCGACGTCGCCTACCTCCTGGTCACGAATCTCGCCGACCAAGATGATATTGGGCGCCTGGCGCAACATGGCCCGGAGAATCTTCGAAAAGTTCAGTCCGATCTCTTCGCGCACCTGACACTGATTCATCCCCGCAAAGTTATACTCGACCGGATCCTCCGCGGTAATGATTTTCTTGTCCGGCCGGTTGAGTTCCTGCAGTGCGGAATAAAGCGTGGTCGTCTTTCCGGAACCTGTAGGCCCGGTGACCAGAAAAATACCGTTGGGACGCTGGATGATCTTTTGGAAAACAGCGTAGTCATCCTCTTCAAACCCCAATGCACGAATACCCACGCTCGCCGATTCGGGGCGAAGAATACGCAGCACAATACTTTCGCCGTGGTACGCGGGAAGACAACTGACTCGGAAGTCGACCTGTTTGCCGCTCAGCCTGAGCTTGATGCGACCGTCCTGCGGTATGCGTTTTTCGGAGATGTCCATCCCCGCAGTAATCTTCAGGCGTGTGATTACCGCGCTCTGCATGTTCTTAGGGATGTCGTCGCGAACATGACAAACGCCGTCGATACGGTAGCGCGCGCGAACCCGGTCGGCCATCGGCTCGATGTGAATATCGCTCGCGCGGCCGTGGACCGCCTCGGAAATCAACAGGTTGACCAGCTTGATAATTGGGGCGTCGGGATCGCTTTTTGCCTCCGCAAGACCACCGTCTTCCCCTTCGCCCGGCGCTTCCTGGTCGATACTCGCCATGGTTTGAGAGAGCACGTCGCCTTCGGGGTTGACGAATTTGTCGATGAACCGGCGAACTTTGCTAAGCGGCGCCAGCGTAGGCACGATCTCGCGATTGAGGCGAAAACGTAGCAAGTCCAACGTTTCCAAGTCCAACGGATCGGTGATGATCACTTTGAGGCGGCTGCCATCTTCAGCAAGCGGCAGGACGTTGTAGTCTTCGATCAACTTGGCAGGAATCTGATCGAGTACGGCGCGGTCTACAGCGTGGTGGTCCAGGTCGATATATTCCAACCCGAATTGAGTCGCGAGCGCCTTGATCACCTGCTCGTCGTCGCAAAATTCGAGCGCCACGAGTGCCTCGCCAATGCGCTGGTCATGCTCGCCGGCATATTTCAAGGCCTCATCCACGTCAGAGGATTTGACGTCGCCCCAATCCACGAGGATTTCACCAAGTTTCTTGCGCTTACTAGCCATCAACAATCGTATCCGGATTTCACCACTACATCGCTGGAATGGGACGCATGGGGACCGCAGGCTCAGACCAACCACACGCATCCTGCCGACAAAACGCCCGCCGCCACGATACGCGGATCGCCTCGGGGGCTCCGATTCAGCGCGGAACCCCACGTCGATTCTATAGGGCAAACGCCGTTAGTTCAACCAGATAGGACGCGTGCCTGCGGAGCGCAGGTGTGGCAGTTGTTTGCGGCGTCGTGCGGCGTGCCAGGGCCACGCATCCAGCGGCGCTCAGACAGCGCGTCGCGCGGAACCCGCGCGACGCATCGCTTGATAGCGCATGCTCCTTTGACTAGCTGTGCTACGGCGTTCCCGCTGAATCCGCCAACATGCCTTCGATGATTGCTTCGAACCGAGCGCGCAACGCCAGATATTCGGGACCGCTCGCCGGGCCGGAGAATCCGGTGTATACAGCCACGACCTCCCCGGTCCGGTCGACGAAGATCGTCGTGGGGTACGCGCGGATTCGATCCAACGCGGGGAAGGCCTCGGACGCTTTCGACTTGTCCGCCACACCTGCGATCAATACCGGATACCGTACGCGGTGACGGCGTACATAGGTACGCACCAACTTGGCGTCACGCTCGAAGTCGCCCGTCAACTCGAACGCCAATCCCACGACAGACAAACCGCGGCGAGCGTATTTGACAAGGAGCTCAGTTAGGTACGTCGTCGCATCCTTGCAGTTGGGACACCACGTTCCGAAGACTTCGATGATCCGCGCGCGGCCTGCAAACTTCGGATCAGCAAGCGACCATCGCACGCCATCGACATCGGGGAAAACTAACGCATCAAGTTTGACAGCACCGGTCCACGTCGACAGACCGAACGCGTCGGGTAGTTTGGCGTCGCTATCTTTCGTAGCCGTCCAGGTTTCGTGCCATTTGTCCCGAGACCAAAAATCGCCGGACAACCTCCCGTCTTCTTCAGCCTTCGCCATGAACAGAAAGGCATGAGCGCCGTCGAAACAGGACAGGCGAAGCTGACCCTTATGCAGATCCCCCGCAAGAAAACGGTAGTCGCCCGTCGTCGTGAGAAAAGTGGCCGTCGCGGTGTCATCCTGACGTACCTGGATCAACCCGATGGCGGGTTCCTCGCTCTTGGAGAACTGAACAAGCCACCGCCCACTGACCGCCGAACGCGCCGCGGGCGTGTTCGGTCCGAAACGCCTCCCAAAACGCGTTCCGGCACCGAACGCTGCGTGGAACGGCATGCGCGTCCAGCCGCCATCCGCCGCCCGCTTCACCCATTCGCCATCCAATCGAGATCCGTTTTGACTTGTTTCGGCGGTAATCTTGGAATCGAAGTAATCGATGTCGATGACGAGTTGGTCACCGTTCCACGCGGTGCGCGGAACGGAGATATGCTCCATGCCGTTGACGAGCGTAGACTGCCAGCCCGCGGGCCTCATGACCAGCTTGAGTCCGAAGGGCAACGGGCCACCCGGACTATCAATCCAAGCCCGCCACGATCCGGGACGAGGAACGGCGGCTGCACTCGAACACGAAACGCCCAGCAACATTATTGCGAGCCAAGCGGCTCGCGCAGGTGGATTATTCATACGGAGAGTATAGAGCGAACTTGCGGGATTGGGCAGCGACACAACGTGGGAGGGGAACCCAAGCCAGCGTCAGACCACCAAGGCAGCGGACCAACGACCCCTGAGCAACGCCGTCCACCGATCGGGCACAACGCAACCAAAGGTTACAATGAGGAAGAGCAGGTCGTACGAACTCGACTATCGACGTCGGCGACGAAGCGTCGCAACAGCACCCAACGCGAGAAGCGAAAGCGTCACCGGCTCCGGTGTCGCAGCACCGCTAAGCGTGAACGATGCGAAGCCCTGCTGGCCAGGAGACGTATCCGGATCGTCGTCGATGATCACGAGCAACCATGCGTCGGTACCGCCAGATGTTCCGATGAACTCGGAGAAACCGTTGTCAGTAACGCCAAGGCCCTCGGGAAGATAGGTACCGGAGAAAAGCTCCGTATTCTCAGGCGGAAGCGCAGCGGCGCCATCGGCGAACGTCAGATTCACACCCGAAATCGAAACCATGTCTCCACGGTCCGTCATGATCTCGATGGGATGCTGTCCAAAGGGATCGATGAGAAAAATGTCCAGGTCAGTAGGATTCGGGTGACTTAGCCCCGTAATGTCTAGCTGGAGCGAAGTGATGAGCACGATGTCCGGATCGCCCATGACCAGCGGGAAGAAGTTGATCCCACCATCGTTAATCACGCCACCACCAGCGGTAAACGTGAACGGCGTTTCGGAAGCACCGACAGCCAACGCCGGCGAGGCGAGCACGCAAACGCTTAGTAAACCCATGAGTCGTAGTTTCATTCTTCCCATCCTCCACGCTGCTTGCAAAAAGCACAAAACCAGCAAATCCCCCTAGCGATCCTCGACAAGCCGTCCGCCTCACAGCCCTAATACCCAAGCGGGGCGGAACACCATGCAGCCGCCGACCGAGCCGAACCGCCGCATGAAAAGACTAGCCACTCGTGCCAGTATAGAGGACCGCGGCCGGGACATCAAGCGGTGAAGGTCGGCAAAACTGGAAAAAAAGCTAGTTCCTAGAAAAAAGCTGCTATGTAAGACCCACGCCGCCCTGCCACAATAATACTTCGACGGGCGCTCGACTTATGGGACGTCATCAAGTCGAAGACCGCACCGACAATCGTTCGGCCGTGCAGAATCCCGTGCGGGCGGAGACGCGTCGGAGAAGATTTGGGCGGCGCCAAGACCGATGGACGCGCCCCATTCTTCGCGTCACCACGTACCGCACCACACGAAAGCAAAGTATCCGGTGACGCGAAAAATGGGGCACCCGCCGAGGCGAAGGACGTTGCAAGAACAAGGCATGTCAGCCGCGCTGCCGTCACTTCCGATAACCAGAAACGTTGATATCAGCACAACCAGTGCATATCGGACGACTTCCACGCGTCCCCGGCCCTTGAAGCGAAGGCGCCGGCGTGCTAGAGTAGGTGTGGCGTCTTGTGGGGTGGGATTTGTGCTGGAGTACTGACAAGCAAGACCGCCTTCACGCGCTGAATCGACTCAGGGGAAGCTGTTTCCGCAACTGGCAACTACGCAATCGAATTGCGCAGAACGCCTAAGCCGAGCCTTGCTACGGCTGCGGGGGGAAGAGACGTTTTGAATGCCAACTACAGTCCATCGTTTGGCACTAGTTCTATCGCTAGCCGCTATCGGTGGTACCGCCCGCGCCGAGGACACCTGGCGTATCGTTGGCGGTACCGTAACCCTGCGGATTAGCCCAGACTCCTTAATTTCCAAGTCTCAGACCCGCGCGTTTCGTTCCGGACTCAAGCCCTCGGCAGACCCTGCGTCGACCATCCAATTGCAGATTGAGTCAGCTTCTGACCTCAAGGTCATCACCCACGGGGCGGAAATTGATGTGCTCTCGGGCGAGGTCGTTGTCCAAGTGGCCGGGTCGGACGTGGCGTCGCCCGCCACGCCGCTTCCTCAGCTCATGCGGCTGCGTCCGGAATTTACACCCGAAGATACGGCCCTGGGATGGGTTAGGGCTTCCGATGATACCGGGCGTGCCGTGCTGCTGTTTCGTGACACACTGGCCATGCTCGACCCATTGACAGGCCGCCTGACCATTCGCGTCAATCAGCTCATGCTGGGTGATGGCCTTGCGGAAGCGCTTGGTCGCCCTGGCGATCGTGAGATCACGATCGGAACCGCGGTGATCCACGCCCATATGGAACCCATCGCCGACAGCGTAGCCTACGCCGCGCCCATGGATTCTGTAGGCGGCGTGGCCGGCGGTACGTGCTTCGCCGCAGGCACCGGCGTGATCGGACCGGACGTCATCGTGGGGGATCTCGTCGACATACAGAGCTATCCTCCGGAAAACGGTATTTCAGCATTTGCTGTAGGCACTGACTCCTGTAACGCCGGTGACGAACCCGCCAACTGGATCGCCAGCACACCCGATCACCCGGTCATCTCGCAGAGCATGTACCGTCTGCAAGGTACACGATTCGAACAGATTGGGATGTCATGGCTCAAGCATGGTTTCGCTGTAGTGTGTCAAGACAAGTGCGGTTTCGGCATGACCGACCTGGGCAGCAGCCTTCTGGGTTGCGGCTGCTCCGACCTCTACGGAACGTTCCTGAATGGCCTGCAGAGCAACCTCGGGCCGCGCACGCAAGTTAACCCCCTCACCGGGGCGATCATCTTTCCCCGCCAGGTGGAAAACCCACGCTGTGACGGATGCGGACTGAACGAGCGACGATTGCAGGTACACAACGCCGACCTCGACAACGCCGGCGCGCTGTACTTCGTAGAAGCACAATACGTAACCGCCGATGACGCCCAATCGGGCAACGGCCTGAACAACGCTTCGTATCGACCGATGATATTCGTTAACCCCGTCGTAAGCTGCCCGATTCCTTTCGGCGTCGAGTTCTGTGCGAGAGTGACGGGATCGACGGTGCGTGAAGCGCCAGCCATTAGTGCGTGGAGCGCCGCCGACGCGGAGGTGGTCCAACGAAATGTTCAGGTCGCCAACGAGGGCATGTTCATTGTGTCCGCTCGGGCGAGCTTCGACGTCGATGTTTGGCGGTACGACTACGCGATTCAAAACCTCAATTCACACCGTGGGGCGGCTTCGTTCAGCGTGCCGCTACCATTCGGCGTCAGCCCGACGGCCGTGCTCGCGAGCGCAGGTTTTCACGATGTCGATCCGCATAGCGGCGAGCCCTACGAGACGATCTCCTGCGGAAGCTGCCGCAACGACCCAGGCAAGCGCTGCTTCACCGACATCAACTGTCCGACCGGAGCGCGCGGACCCTGCCTGCCGTCCGGCGTGTGCGAGAACAACGCTGCGATCACGTGCACTATTGATGCTCAGTGTCCGTTCGTTTACGCACCCTGCGACGACCGTGACGCACTGTGTTTCGACGGCGTGTGTGATCCAACCACCAAGTTTTGCCGCAAGCCGGCCTGCCTCTCCGACGCCGACTGTTTCGGTTTCCCTTGTGACGTCGCCACCGGACTGTGCGACAACGACTGGCGCGTAGAAGTCGCGAACGGAGCGATCACGTGGTCCACATCCAGCTTCGACGTAGACCCGCTCGCCAATGCGTTGCAATGGGGCACGCTGTACAACTTCTGGTTCAGTGTCGACACCGCACCAGACTTCAACTCGACGGCCTCGATTGGTCTGTTTCGGCCGGACTGCCCGCTTTGTCCCGACACCGTCGCGGTGCGCGACACGGTCGGCCCCACACTTGAACTCGTGGATTGCAACGGCAACGGCGTGGCGGACGTGTGCGACATTTCGTGTGACATCGTCGGTTGCCTAGAGCCGTGCGGAATGAGCGGCGACTGCAACAACGACGGGCGTCCCGACGAATGCGAACAGGACTGCAATAGCAACACCGTGCCCGACAATTGCGAGTTGATCGTGGTGTGCGTGGGTGGCAGTCGTGACGGGCTCGATTGCATGGTGGACGCCGACTGCGACACCGGAACGTGCGTCGGGGTCAACGACTGCGACCGCGACGGCTTCCTTGACGACTGCGAAGCCGACTGCGACGGCGATGGCATTCCCGACGATTGTGACCCACCCCAGGATACAGACCAGGATGGAATCACCGATTGTCTCGACGAGTGCCCGGACACCAGCCCCCCCGGCTCCTGCCTTTGCCCGGAGCAGGACTGCTGCATTTTTCCAGGCGGCGCCGTCTTCTGCCAAGGCTTTACGCGCGACGACTGTTTCGCGAGCGGCGGGACGCCCCTTTGTGTGGTGTCACCCTGCCGGAACGGATGCCTCGTCGGTGATTTTGACCGCAACGGCGTACTGGATTTCCGCGACGCGGCTGCGTTAATGCGGTGCTACAGCGGCGGCAATGGCGAGGCCACGTTTGTACAACCGTCGCCCGAATGCCTGCTTCGATTCGACTTCAACGACGATTTGGATGTGGACAGAATCGACGTAAGGGATTGGATCGGTGCAGCTGGGTGGTAGCCGAATTGAATTATTCGACCGGTATTTGTAGAATGCTGGCACGCGGTAGGGTCGAGCCGTTCGTTATGACACTCATGGCCCAAGCTTCAAACCGTTCGGCTCACGAGGTCTAGCGTAGCACAATTTGGTCGTTTCAGCCTTGAATACAAGGCCATGAGCACGCGAACAAGCAACGCTTGAGCAATAGCGCCCGGCCACGGATGGACACGGCCGAAAGGGGATGGATACCAAAGAAAAGAAGCTCGCGGATTTCTCGAGACGGACCTGAGTACCTGGTCGCGAGGGCGTTCCGTGGTGTGTGAGTCGCAGTGAAGAGGGGTATCACAAAGCCAATGTCCAATCCCTGCCTATGGCGTCGAGTTCCCGCGCTGGTGCTAGCCGCAATCGCGCTCGCGCCGATGGTCGGCAGCCGTGCGATCGCACAAGAATCACCCGTAGCCGGGGGCGGTTCCTGCATATCGGACCCTGACTGCGACGACGCCGATGCGTGCACGACAGACGCATGCATCAACAGTGCGTGCGTCCTTACGCCGGTCGCGGGCTGTATCTCCTGTGCACCTACGCCAGCGTGCTCGTTCGTCGACCTTGTGTTCGTCATGGACACGTCCGGCTCTATGGACGACGAAGCCGCGGCTCTTTGCGCCACGGTCGAACTGGTGATCTCCGATCTTGCCACAATGGGTATTTCAGCATCGCCGCAAGCCCTGGGTATCACTGAACAACCCGGAGGCGCCTTCTCGTGCCTATCCGGCGACGTCGCCACCATGTTCTGCAGCGGACCCGCGTGCTCCAACGGCGCCTGCCCCTTTCCAGACAGCTTGTCCGCGTTCGAATCGTGGGGACCGGCGACGGCGGTGGTGGCTGAACAATTCAACTGGACGCCGGATGCAGCCCGAATCATTATTCCCATGGGCGATGAAGGACCGTGCAACGGCGATGCGCCGGACGGGTGCATCGATCCTGGCGACGACCGCGCAGCCATCGATCTGGCCATAGCGGCCGCCAATGCGAACGGCGTCATCGTTTCGCCGATCACCGGGACGGGCGCCGGAACGTGCACCAAGACCCTTGCGAGCGATCTGGCGCGTTCAACCGGCGGTATGACTTTTTCGATGACGCTCCCTGGAACCGAGCTTCGCGCGGCGATCCTCGACGCGATCCTTAACGCCTGCGGCACGACCGACGCCTGCGACGACCAGGATTTCTGCACTCGGGGCGATACGTGCGTCGCCGGCGTGTGTACGGGGAATCCGGTCGCGGGGTGCGAGCCGTGTAGCGCCTCTGGTTTTTGCAGCGACGGCAATGCCTGCACGGACGACGTGTGCTCAGGCTTGGACTGCATTACCACGCCCAACTTCAACGAATCCGCCTTCTGCTGCGACCCCGACACCGGCGGTTTGGCAGAGATCGACGACCAAGACGAGTGTACCAACGACGTCTGCACGCCGGACACCGGCGTAGTGAGCCATCCGGCTGTTGTCGACGGCGCACCGTGTGACGACGGCGCGTTCTGCAGCGTCGACAACACGTGCACCGGCGGTCTCTGTGGTGGAGGCGTGCCACGTGACTGTCGCCAGCTTGACGATCAGTGCAACGAAGGTGTGTGCGACGAAGCCAACGACGTCTGTCGGCCCAGTCCGATCAACGACGGTCTACTATGCGACGACAACGACCCTTGCCTGGTGGGCGAGGTGTGCGGGTCCGGACAGTGTGCGGGCGGCGTTGGCGTAACCTGCCCGGACAATCAGGACATATGTACCGACTCGACATGCGATCCAACTGGAACTGCGGGCAACTGCGACGGCATCGTAGCGGTCAACGAGAATCTTGCGTGCGATGACGGGGATGTCTGCGCGATTGGCGAAACCTGCCAGGCAGGTGCGTGCCTCGGAAGCCAACCGGTGGTCTGCCCGGACAATGGTGACGTGTGTTCGAACGCTGACTGTGACGCTGCGGGGTCGGAAGGCAATTGCGATTTGATCGTCCCCATCAACGCTGGTGGATCGTGCAGCGACGCGGACGACTGCACCGTGGAAGATGCCTGCGCCGCTTCCGGGCGATGCGTGGGAACCGACATCAATACCATCTCCTGCACTGGTGATGTGGATTGTTTCGGTAGTCGTTGCGATCTGGGTACGAACACGTGCTTCTGCACCAACACGCCGTTGCTCTCCCTTGCTCCACAATCTGGCGTCGTCAGTGGCGGCGGTTGTTTCGTGGTGGACGAGGAAGTCGTCCTCAACGTCGAACTCGGGTTCGGTACGGCGTTGGTGCATGATGGAAGTTACAGCGTCACGTACGACCCCACGATGTTGTCATTCATCTCGGCGGCACCGGGCGATAACGCTGACGCGAGCTCACCGTTTACGCTTGAAGGTGCGCTCGACGTTGATGAGACAGCCGGAACGATTTGCTACTCCACGAGCATCGCCAATGGCGAACCGGGGGTAAACGGTCCGGTGGTCGCAGCCACATTGCGTTTCCGATCGCTGGGCGGCTGCACGTCGACGGAAGTTTGTTTCGTTGACCAAGCGGTTTGCAGTACGGGGCTGCTCGACGAATCGGGCGGCGGAATTCCCGTCGAACCCCGTTGCACAGGATCGATTCGTCAACTCGATGCCCTACCGACGCTGACGTGTCCCCGGAGCACGAGTGTGAAGGCAGCGCCCGGCGGCGTTACCGCGGTCGTCACTTGGCCGGAGCCAACCGCAACGGCCGGGTGTGCCGACGACCCGCCCACGCTCAATTGCACGGTCTCACACAGCAACAACATCAACCTCAGCAGCCTGATCACCTTTGGTGGTCTTTTCCCGACGGGCGATGCCGTGTTCAGTTGCACGGCAACCGATTCATGTGGAGAAACAGCAAGCTGCGAATGGACGGTCGCCGTGGCCGATTCATCCGCCGTGGTCGGCGCGCTGCAGCTATCACCGACCGTAGTGTCGAACAGCTTGCCGCGGTGTATCGAGTTCGAGTTCTTCGCAAACTGTGCCGAACCGCCGGTTCGTATCGAGAAAACCGTCGCCTTCGGTGGTCCATTCAACCTGACGGGACTAGCCGACCCGGTGCAGTTTGAGGTTCCCACCGGAACCTATGTCTGCGTGACAGCGCGCGACCGGCTGCACACGCTGCGATCCACAGCTTCACTCGGCATTGCCAACGGGGCGTTCACATTCGATTTTACGGGTGATCCGGTGTTCGGCGGTCGGTGGCTGGTTGGCGGGAACATCAACGGGGACGCCGCGATCGACGTGCTAGATTTCGGCGCCTTCGTCAATCAGTCGCAACACGTCGTAATCCCGGAAACACCATGCGGCGTGTCCGGGCCACATTCCGACTTCAACGGCGACGGCATTGTGGACGGGATCGATTTTTCGTTCATCGCCCTGAACTTCCTCACCGCAGACATGCCCGGCTGTTGTCCGGGAACGACGGCTGCAATCGACAACTCGGCCGTCTCGCGCATTTCCGTTCGTGAACTCGAACGAAACGGGCTAGGCCACCTCCGCAGCGCCGACCTGAACGGCGATGGATACCTCGACGTGAACGACATGTCATCGTACCTGTCCGGCGTGCGCCCGAGCAAACGCACACGCCCGCGACGGTAGCACGGTCGCGAAAGCCCTTTTCCCGTAGGGCGCATATGGCATGGACCGTTGCGGACCGAACCGCAACCGTGAGGGAACGGTTGTTCGCCTCGCCCATGGACCGCTTGCTTAACGGACGCGGCTTGGAAATACCCTTCTTCGACTCACTCGTAGAGATGCTCGACCGCTTGCTACCAGCCTGTCTAACAAGACTGGTAGTCAAGCGCGCCACCGCGAACGCGGACCTGCCAGCGAACCCATGCCTCGCGTCAAGAAGCGGGAATCGCTAATGGATCACTTGCTGGAAGCCGGTTCCACTCGTGTCGCATCACCAACTCTCATAGCAAGTGGTACATAGATTGGGCGCAGGTCACGGGAATTGTATGTCGATGATTTGCATTTCGACGCTGCGCCGACCGTTGAAATCGTTGACCATGGGTTCGAACGCCACACGACAGCGCCGCCGATGCTTGAGCTCTTCCGCCGAACCCGCCAAGCCAAACCCGATTGCGCGAATACTGGTTCCGTTTTGGCGAAACATAGCCTGAAGATGATCCCCCGCCTTACCCACGCATCGCGGCTCGGCGGCGAGTTCGACCCAGTCACTTGCGAAACGCGGTTTCGGATTGCCCGAACCGAACGGTCCGAGGCGACTGATGGAGTCGGTGAGCGACATCGTGAGGTCAGTCAGCGGTACGGTGGCGTCGAGTCGCAGTTTCTCTACAAGATCTGTACCTGTGAGGCGATTGTTGGCGAGTGACACGAAGGCCTCGGTGAACGCGTTGACGGCACTTCCGGCAATGCGGAGTCCGGCAGCCATCGCGTGTCCGCCGTGGGCGAGCAAGTGCTCGTCACAGTCCGCCATCGCTGCCGCTAGATCGAAATGTTCGATGCTTCGCGCCGAACCCTGCCCCTCGTCGCCGTTTCCGTCGCTCGACATGGCAATCAGCACGGTCGGACGACGGTATCGCTCGACGATTTTCGAACACACGATGCCGATAACTCCCGCATGCCAATCCTCACCCGCCAGCACAATGGCACGACGGGCGTCACAGGCCAAATCGTTTCGCTCAATGCGGTCCATAGCCTGCTCGGAAATACTACGCTGCACGGCTTGGCGTTTTCGATTGTGATCGTTGAGGTATAGGGCGATCTCCTTCGCCCGCGCCGCGTCCGCGTCCGTAAGCAACTCTACCGCCAATCTTGCGTGCCCCATGCGACCGGCTGCGTTGATGCGTGGCGCCAACTTAAAGCCCACATCGAACCCGTCGATGCGTGAGCCACGAAGTCCAGCGGATTCGATGAGCGCTTGAACGCCCGGGAGTGGCGATTGTGGAAGCGTGCGCAAACCATGAGTAACGATGATCCGGTTTTCACCGAGCAGCGGAACGACGTCCGCGATCGTACCCAGCGCCGCCAGCGGCAAGAGTTGAACGAGCAGTTCGCGAAACCGCGCATCAACCCGCGCCGAGCCACTCAACCGTTGACCGAGTGCCCACGCCACCTTAAGCGCCACGCCCGCGCCGCATATTCCGGGGTTGGGGTAACTGCCTTCAGCCGTCGGATGAACAATCGCGTCCGCGTTCGGGAGCGCCGATCCCGGGGCGTGGTGATCGGTGATGATCAGCCGCACGTCCGTTTCCGATAGTTCGCGCGCGATGTCGACGGCGGTGATGCCGCAATCTACGGTGACGATCAATCGCGCACCGTCAGCCGCAAGTCGGCGCACCGCGTCGCGATTCAGGCCATACCCCTCCTCGATTCGATGAGGCACGTAGACCGAAACGTCAGCGCCGGCGAGGCGCAGGGCATGCCAAAGGATGGCTGCCCCGGTCGTGCCGTCCACGTCGTAGTCGCCGTAGATGACGATTCGCGACTTCGCGTTGATGGCCTCTTGCAGTATCTCGGCGGCACGGGTCGCACCGGGAAGCAAGTTGGGCGGGTGAAGGTCTTTCAGGGCGGGGTTCAGGAATTGATCGGCCGGGAATCCATCGGTGTTCCCGTCTGCGGAGAAGCCGCGATTGATCAACACTTGAGCTACGATTGGGATCGTTCGCCACCGGGTCACGCCAAGTGCAACGTCCGGCGAGGGGGGGGGGATGATCCACTGTTTGGACATCGACTCGTTCCTCCCAGCGTAGCGGATCAACCATGACCGCGCTGATGTTGGCCCCCATGACCGGGCCGGAGGAGCTTAGCTCAGCCCGCCATGATCGTAAAGGATCCGAGATCCGAGGTGGGGATTGCAAGTACAACACGTACCGACGACCATGGTAGCGGTTTCGTGACGCAACAATCTATGGGACCGACGTTCCAGGAGAAAGGCGGATAGAACCCGCCGTACCGTCGGCGTGCCGCAGCTTCTGGTCACGCGCGGTGCTTGGTCCGAAGATAGATCGGGTTGATCGTTGCAGTTCGGGTTCCTATACTCGTCTGAGTCCGTTGACGACACCCGACATGCAGGTTGCGCACCCCGATAACCGGAGGCTTGACGTAGTGACAAAATCGCTAGAGGGTAAGAACATTCTTCTCGTTGACGACGATCGCGAAATGCTCGACGCCCTGGTCACGGTGTTGTCCGACACCGGCGCGACGCTCAAAACCGCCGCCGACGGCAACGCGGCCGTGGAAACCGCTGAGGAATTCGATCCCGATCTGGTCGTGCTCGACGCCATGCTTCCCAAACGCAGCGGGTTCCTTGTACTGGAAAAGCTCAAGGGACCGGGCAAGAAACGCGGAGCCAAGCCCTTCGTCATCATGATCACCGGAAACGCCGGCAAGCGTCATCAGGTGTGGGCGGAAAGCCTCGGCGTCGACGGCTATCTGAACAAACCGTTCCGCATGGAACGCCTCATCGAGTCCGTCGAAAAGCTCATGGAAAACGATCCCGTCGCCTGACGCCGACGAACAGGTGTCAAGACGAAAACGTGTCGGGAAGAAGGCCGAGAACTGGCGTTGGAGCAGCCTCTGGGCACACCGCAACCGGAAGTCCGTGCTGGTGCGAAGGATGCACCCCTGGCCGGTGGAACGCCCTCGAAACTGGCTCGCGGCCGTCAACCGATGGCTCGACGAAAATCAGGCGGGACAGGTTCGGCAATCCGTGACTTGAGGTGTACCGCTAGGCCAAGCGCGATGGAACAAACGCATCGCCGCGCGACATGGGCTGGTGCTAACCCTCCGCCCCCGCGGACGGCCTCGAAAGGAGCCGAACAATTCTTCCTGACACCTTTTCTTCCTCTGACACCTTTTCTTCCTGACACCTTTTCTTCCTGTGACACCTTTTCTTCCTGACACCTTTTCTTCCTGTGACACCTTTTCTTCCTGACACCTTTTCTTCCCCCTTCCTGACACCTTTTCTTCCCCCTGTGTCAATGACCTCACTGCCCAGCGTCCCATCGTTCAGGTCGTCGACAACAGGAGGATCATCCATCACCACTGGCTCTTCCATCACGAGCGGCTCGTCTGCGGCTTTGGGCGAACAAAAGGTGTCAGCGAAGAAAAGGTGTCAGGAAAGCGAAGAAAAGGTGTCAAGCGAAGAAAAGGTGTCAGGAAGATTTTTTTGACATCGTGAGCGGGGTTAGTAAGCTACGCACATGGGACGCCCGCTCCGTGTGACAGAACCTGGGTTTGTGTATCACGTCTTGAATCGGCGTGTTATGCGATTAGCGCTCTTTGCCAACGATGACGATTATCTCGCGTTCGAGCGGGTGCTCGGTGAATCGTTAGACCGCCCGGATGCGCCGGAGCTTCTCGCGTGGTGTTTGATGCCGAACCACTGGCACTTGGTCGTTCGATCTGGGACACGCACTAACCTTTCCACATGGATGCAATGGGTGACGGTGACGCACGCCCATCGGTGGCATGCCCACACGCACACGGCCGGTGAAGGTCCGCTCTACCAGGGCCGCTTCAAGAGCTTTCCCGTGCAGGCGGACGAACACTTCCTTACGCTGTGTCGCTATGTCGAGGCCAACGCCCGAAGGGCGGGACTTGTGAACAAGGCCGAGAACTGGCGTTGGAGCAGCCTCTGGGTGCGCCGTAACCGGCAATCCGTGCTCGCGCGCCGGATGTTCCCCTGGCCGGTGGAACGACCAAGAAACTGGCTCGCGGCCGTCAACCGATCGCTTGACGAAGATGAGGTAAGACAGGTTCGGCAATCCCTGACTCGAGGTGTACCGCTAGGCCAATCGCGATGGAACACACGCGTCGCCGCGCGACATGGACTCGAGCTAACCCTCCGCCCCCGCGGACGGCCTCGAAAGGAGCCACGAAATTCTTCCTGACACCTTTGTTTTCCTTGTTGCTATTTCACTAGCCCTCGGTGCGCAGCCGATCGCCCAAGACACTCCAGCCGCAACCGAGCCGATCGCACCGACTGAACCACCACCCCCCTCCTTCGACGATGCCTTCGATGACTACATGCACGGCGACTACCGCGAGGCCATCGCGGCGCTGGAGACGATCAAGACGGACCCCAAGCATCGCATCGACGCTGAGCTGACGATGGCCCGGTGTAGGATGCAGATCGGCGAATATGAGCAGGCGTTGACCGACCTGACCGCACTCGCCGCAGACTCCAACGCCGATTGGCACGTGCTGATGGCCGAGCTATACCGCCGGCTTGGTCAAAATGACGACGCCTTGCGCCATTCAATGCGGGCCGTTCAACTCGACCACAACCATGCCGCCGGTCGACTCATGAGCGCTCAGTTGCTCGAACTGTTGGGTCAGCGCGCTCGGGCGATCGACGCCTATCGCTGGTTCGAAAAACAACTCCTTGAAAACCCCGATCTTCCCACCGACGCCGCCTGGCTCACCCACGTTGGCGTGGGGTTTCTTCGATACAGCACGCTGACGGGGACGAACCTTGTGGAACGAACGCGCCATGTGCTCGAGGGCATGTTGCAGACGGCGTACGAGCGCGTGGATCGCGGCTATTGGCCGGCGCGGATAGCCGCCGCCGATTTGCTACGCGACAAGTACAACAACTCCGAAGATGACGGGAGCATTTCCGACTACGTCGCGGCGCTGCGCATCAACAAGCATCTTCCGCAGGCGTTCGTCGGACTCGGCAACGTGGCGCTGTCGCGATGGGCTTTTGAAGAAGTGGAACGTCGTGCCGAGGAAGCGCTGGCGGTGAATCCCAACTTCGTGGCGGCCATCCATCTTCTCGGGAAGAAACTGATACTCGAACGTCGCTATGGCGAGGCGAGCGAGGTCGTCGAGCGTGCTCTGGCCATCAACCCGAACGACCTCGTTTCTCTGTCGATTCAGGCGGCGGCGTATGCCTGTCGATATGATCAGTCCGCCTTGGCGCGGGTCACCAAACTAATCGCCAAAATCACGCCCTACCAAGTCGAGCTCTATCGCTCGCTGGGCGACGCACTCGGCGGCATTCGCCAATACGCCGCGTCTGAGCAGGCTTACGAAAAAACGATCAAGTTCGACCCGACGGACGCCAATGCCCGGACCGAACTGGGGTTGATGTACATGCAGTGGGGCAACGACGCCAAGGCCCGCGAAACACTCGAGGCCGCTTGGGCGTTGGACCCGTTCAACGTGCGCACGAAGAACACGCTCGAACTGCTGGAGCAGAGTGACAAGTTCGCGAGACACGAAACCGAGCACTTCATCATCAAGTTCGATCAGAAGCACGATCCCGGCATCGGCATCTTGCTGGGTGACTACCTCGAAAGCATCTACGGGTCGGTCACGGAAGACTATGACCACGAGCTGTCTGAGAAGACGGTGATTGAAGTGTATCCGTCGTTGCGTGCCTTCGGCGTGCGCATTACCGGGAAGCCATGGATTCATACCGTGGGCGCCTGCACCGGGCGGGTCATTGCCATGGCGTCACCGCGAGACACGACACACCTGAAGCTCTACGACTTGGCCCGCGTGCTCAAGCACGAATTCACCCACACGGTGACGTTGTCGGCGACGCACAACCGCATTCCGCATTGGTTGACGGAAGGCTTGGCGGTCTTTCAGGAAGACGCCCCGCGCCCGCTTGAATGGTGCGTGATGCTGGCGGAGGCGGCTCGTCGCGATCAACTGTTCACGCTCGAATCGATCAACTGGGGGTTCATGAGGCCACGCCGCCCAAACGATCGGCAGATGGCTTACGCTCAAAGCGAGTGGATGTGCGAGTATATCGTTCAGCGGTTCGGGTACGACGCCATCAACGACATGCTCGCGCGCTACCGGCGCGGCGAGACGTCGACAGACGTGTTCTCAGATTTGTTCCATCTTGAGATCGAAGCGTTCGACCGGGAGTTCCAGGGATGGGCGGCGAAGCAACTGGTGGCCTGGGGTTTCGAACTGACGCCGCCGGAGGATGTGGTCATGTTGCGGGGGCTGGCGAGCGCGGGCGATGTGGATGCGCACGTGATCGCTCGCCTGGCGAAAGCGGAACTCGACGCCGGTCATGCGGACGCGGCTGAAGATGCCGCACGGATCGCGCTCAGCGGCGACGCTGGGCAACCCACGGCGCTATCCGTCTTGGTGACTGTGCTGGCTGATCAATCCGCACAGCAAGTTTCGGACACCGCCCGAGCCCCGTTCGACCGGGAGGCCAAGCCCCTCCTCGAACGGCTACTGACCAAGGATCCGGACCACTGGGTCGCGTTGAAGTATCTTGCCGGGATATCGGTTCGCAACGACGAACTCGATCGCGCGGCCGAGCTGTTCAAGCGTCTACAGCGTGCATGCCCCATGGACCCAGCCAGCTGGGGCGGGCTGGCTGGTATCTATCTGAAACGAGGCGATGACGACAAGTCCTTACCTCAGCTCCTCGAACTGGCGCGGATCGAACAGGGTGATCCGGACATCCCCGAGAAAATCGCGCGGATTCAGCGGCGGCGCGGTCGTCTGCGTGAGGCCCAGTATTGGTTTCGACAGGCCCGGTTCATCAACCCGTTCGACGTCGACCTGCACGAGGAGTTTGGCGATACGAGTATGCAAGCGGGAGACGCCGTTTCGGCGCTTGGGGCGTATCGCCTGCTCACCGAGCTCGAACCGGATGACGCCCACCACTTCGAGGCGGCTGCGTTCGCGGCGCACAAGTTGGGCTCTTCGGTGGAAGCCCGAAAGCTGGCGCGGCGTGCGATCGAGCTCGATCCGACGTCGTCAGCCGGCTCACTCCTGCCATAAGAGCCCGTCGACGAAGCGCGGCACGGACTCCCAGCCGGTGACCCATTCGCGATTTCCTGCTACTAACCGGAATCCAGCCCGTTGTCACAGGCGTATTCGTGGCGGCGTGCATGGACGCCGGCTTCGTTCGGCAGGCGGTTTTTGGGAAAAGTGCCAACAGGATTACCGCCCGGAAGCCGATACCACGTATTTTCAACAAACGGCCCACGATGCGTTTGGGCCACGAATCCATTATGGGACTCGACAAGACATGGACGGTAGCCGATGGTTGATTAGTCTAGTGGTGCGTCACAGCTAAATCTACGGGATTGCGACGGCATCAGAGCCGTGGGCGCCAGCCCGCGGACCGGTCCCACCGCTAGCGCGGCGGGCTCTGACCGGGGCGCCTGGCGCCGGTGGTGAGGGCGGCGACAACCCGAAGATTAAGGCGTGACGCTGCGCGAGGGGTCTCGCGGACTCGATACGTGGTCGGGTTTGCCGCACAGGACGCACACGAGATACGGGATAACGTCGTTGGCTGCTGAACTTTCGGGATACCGCTTCACCAGGCAGATTGATACGGGCGCGGGGTCCACTATTCATCTGGCGGTCGAGATGAAGACCAACGAGACGGTGGCCATCAAGCACGTGCGTCGCAAGGGTCCGGACGATGATAAGTTCCTGGCGCAGGCGGAAGGCGAATACAACATCTGCAAAGACCTGGACCACCCCGTGTTGCGGCGGATTTACTCGATGCACAAGGTGCGTAAGCGCCTCGCAGTTCGCGATCTCTACCTGGTGATGGAATATGTGGACGGTCTGAACCTGGAAAGAGCCCGCCCGAACCGACTCAACACATTTCTGCGGGTGTTCAATCAGGTGGCGATGGGTCTGCACGCCATGCACGAAGCCAGCGTCGTACACGTGGACATCAAACCGACGAACATCATGGTCGCCAAGGGCGGTGGCGTGAAGATCATCGACTTCGGCCAGTCGTGCCCGATGTTCCACCGTAAGGATCGCATACAAGGCACGCCGGATTACATCGCGCCGGAACAGGTCGCCCGGCGACCGCTTGATCGTCGCACCGACGTGTTCAATCTAGGCGCGACGATGTATTGGGTGCTGACGTCGGAAAAATACCCGACGGAAATTCAAGGCATCGACGCCCAGCCGGGCGTCGCCGTACTTCGATCGGACAAGCCCGTTGCCCCCAGCCAGTTGAATGATAAAATCCCAGACTCGCTTTCCCAGCTTATCATGGAATGCTGCCGCGAGGATCCGGGCGAACGCCCGGCCGACATGAAACAGGTGATCGCTCGATTGGCGGTCGTGAAGACACTATGGGACAAGTACCTAGAACGCCTCCGCAATCAGACCGACCCGACAGCACCGGCACGTCCACAGGACGCGTCGGCGGCGGAAAGCGATGTATGACTGACACCGCCACTGCGGCGGACGTGTTCCTCGAAGCCGCCCGATTGAATCGCGAAGACCCGATTCGCGTCAAGTCGTTGCTCGTGTTCCCCGACTATGGTCAGCTCGTGATGACGGGCGACCTGCACGGGCACCGCCGCAACTTCGAGAAGCTCAAGCGGTTCTGCGCGCTGGAACACTCGCCGGCGCGCCACGTCATTCTTCATGAAGTCATTCACGAAGACGTGCCCGGTTTCCAAGACCGTGATCAATCGCATGAGGTCTGGCTCGACGCCGCCCGATGGAAATGCGCTCACCCTGAGCAGATACACTTCTTGCTGAGCAACCATGAACTCGCTCAGGTCAACCGGAACGAAATCACCAAGAACGGCCGTGTGGTGACGCGGAGCTTTGAAGACAGCGTACACGCTGCGTACGGTGGGGAAGGCGCCGCCGTTATTGACGCCATGTACGAATTCATCCGTTCCTTCCCGCTGGCGGGGCGCACCGCCAACCGCGTCATGCTCTCGCACTCGCTACCCGGTCCCAGAGAGATGCCGACGTTTGACCCGACGGTGTTGTCGCGCGACGCCACGGTGGAAGACCTTCGCGAGCGTGGTGCCGCCCACGCGCTGGTCTGGGGGCGATACCACACCGAACGCGCCCTGACGCTACTTCGCGAACTGCTCGACGTCGATTGGTTTATCTGTGGCCACCAACCGCAAGAGTCCGGATATGACGTGCTGCACAAGCGAATGGTCATTCTAGCGAGCGACCACAACCATGGCACGTTCTTACCCTTCGACCTGAAGAAACCGGTCACCATCGAGTCTTTGGTCAAGAACATCCGACCGTTCGCCGCCCTTCAGTAGTGCTCTGTCACGCGTCGATTGACACGCTTACCGAGCCGCGACCGTAAGGAAGCGGACGTTTGAAATTCGGTCGTGACTGGTTGAAATCGCTCCCTCACGGTCGCGGCTGGGATCGGATCGGATCGGATCGGACGAACCCGTCACTTGTTGCTCGTCAGCCACGTCGAAACTTTCACTCGCCCCCCTTTGACTACAGGCTGCTATACTCCTCCGCAACATGAGCATGCCCACACCACACGATAGCAAGCGTCTCTACTCGCCGCAGTTTCTGTTCGTGTTCGGCGGCGCCGTCTTGCTCATGACCAGCGTCTCGTTGCAGTTCCACTTCGGCCAATACATTGCACACCTCGGCCACGATGTGGATACGCTTGGTTGGATTCTCGGCTCGTCGATGGTGGGCACGCTTGCGGCTAGGCTGCACATCGGGCGATGGATCGATCGGTTCGGGTGCAAACCGGTCTGGTTGATCGGAACGGTTACCGTCGCGGTGACGGTCGGTTCGATGCAGTTTGTGACCCAGATATGGCTGATCGCCCTGCTGCGCACCATTTCGACGGTCGCCACGGCGGCGGCGATGACCACGGTGGCGGTGTTCGCTGCGTTGACCGCCACACCCAATCGTCGGGCGGAGAGCATCGGCACGATCGGTCTGGCCGGTTTCTTGGGTCTGATGCTCGGTCCGACGCTGGGTGACTTGATTCTGAACGACATCGGCGACTCGACGACCCCCTACCGCATATTCTTTCTGGCCAGCGCGTTGTTCAGCCTGCTCGCAGGCGTAGTCATGCTGGCGCTGCGCATACCACCCACGGACTCAACCGCCGAGGTCCGATGTACGTCGCGCGGTGAGGCTGATACGCCGACGGCGTCGGCCGAGACCGAGTCGCAAATCTCGGTAATCATCAAGCATTGGCCCGGATCAATCCTACTGATCGGCGTGGTCTTCAGTCTCGCATTCTGTTTGCAGATGACGTTTCTTGAACGGTTGGCGGAGACTCGCGGCTTCGGCAACATCAAGGTGTTCTTTCTCGTCTACGCGCCGACGGCGATCGTGTTGCGCGTGATCTTCCGGCGTCTTCCGCAACAGCTTGGACGCACGCGCACGCTGCTGGGTGGGCTCGTCTTGCTCGCGGCGGGACAGCTGGCCCTGCTCGGCGTTTACTCGGAGGCCGCATTGGTCGTTCCCGCCATACTCATGGGCGCCGGGCACTGCTTCATCTTTCCGTCCATGATCGACCTTGGTGCCGAACCGCTGCCCGTAGCCCATCGCGGAACCGGTACGTCGTTGGTGCTCGGCGCGGGGGACGTGGGGCAGCTCATCGGGTACGTCGGGCTAGGCGAAGTGATTCACTTCTACGGGTTTAACAGCGCCTTGGTGTCGCTGGCGTGCGCCGTGCTGACTGGCGGCGCGGTGTTCGCGTATTTCCGTAGGAAGGACTGGCTACCGCGCTGAGCATGATCCATGACGACCCGAGCATCTATCGGCAACGGAGTCGATCGACAAGCGCGAGACGGGATGTCAGCGGAAGAAAACGGCCGAGACAAAGGCGGCGTCCGATACAAGAATCAGCGCCACGAGAGTAGATACGCAACCGACGGAGACGTAGTTGCAATCCCGTCCCGCACATTAAGCGGGCCGCACGTCGTGGGGTGCGCGACAAGATCGGCGTGAACGGGATAGCGGTCTACAAGACTAATGCGGGTCCGATCGGTCAATTCGTAACACCGCGCGATGCCCTGAAAGGGCAGAATAACAGAGCCCAGGGTGAAACCCTGGAGATGGGGGGACGGTTATCGAACCGAGCGCTGAAGGGGCGCGATAAGTATTCGAGGCACGCCGCAGCCGTGTGTAGTTGGTTCCGCCGTGCTTATGCCGCCCCTGCAGGGCTCGTTCGCTCGGATCACGCAAACCCCAGGGTTTCACGCTGGGCTCTGCTATTGCGCCCCGTTGGGGCTGCGCGATGCGTGCATAGTCGCAACAGCGACACCTTCCGTTGGTACGCGCAAACTGTCTTGCACCCCACGTAGTACCCCCCCACGGCAACACGCTGGAAGCCTTCTTGCAAGGGCAGTAAAACCCCGCTGGTTCTCGGGAATAATCGGGCTGGTGGGGTTGTTTTGATGGGGGTGACATGAGCGAAACAACGACTATAGACATGATCGAGACGGAGCGACCCAAACGCTCGGCGTGGACCACGGTAGGCCTGCTGGTGGGGATACTGGCGATTTTCGTGGTCATGTCGATGCCGGCGGCGGCGCCGGCGGGCTGGGGCGAGGATTTCGATGAGGCCGTGGCGGCTGCGGCCGATAAGCAGAGCTACCTGATCGTTGCGTTCCACATGCAGGGCTGTTCGCCGTGCCGAGAGATGGAACGAACGGTGCTCGCGTCGGAACAGGTTGAGTCGGCCCTGAAGGACTATGTAAAGGTCCGCGTGGACGTCGACCGCGAGCGCGAATTGGCCAATCGGTTCAACGTCTTCGGCACACCTACCTTTGCCGTTGTCAATGTGCGAGGGGATGTACTGGCGCGATGCACCGGTTATCAGCCGATCGACCAGTTCCTTAGCTTTCTGCGTCAGGTTCCGCCGGAACCGCACGACCCGACGAAATCACCGTCGGTTGTGACCGGTGATCCGTAAGCGCCTGGCCGGTATAGCTCGCAGCGCAACCCGCTACCTGATCGGGCGTGCCTTCCACAACGATCTGCCCGCCTTCGTCGCCGCCCTCCGGCCCCATGTCGATAATCCAATCGGCGCTCTTGATGACGTCGAGGTTGTGCTCGATGACGACGATCGTATGCCCGTGGTCCGCCAATCGCTGGAGCATCATCAGCAGATTGCGGACATCGTCGGGGTGCAAGCCCGTCGTCGGTTCGTCGAGCACGTAGAGCGTGTGTTCGGCGCCGGCACGGTGCAGCTCGGCGGCGAGCTTCACCCGTTGTGCTTCCCCACCGGAGAGCGTATTCGAGGCCTGCCCCAGCTTCAAATATCCGAGCCCGACATCTTGGAGGGCTTGCAGCCGCCGGGCGATGTTCGTGAAGCTCTCGAAGAAAGCGACGGCGTCATCCACGGCCATGGCGAGCACGTCGGCGATGGTCTTACCTCGATATCGCACTTGTAGGGTCTCTCGGTTGTAGCGGGCGCCGTGGCAGTCGCTGCAGGTGACGAACACGTCGGGCAAGAAATGCATGGACACACGGCGGACGCCCTGCCCGTCACATGCCTGGCAACGTCCCCCTTTCACATTGAAACTGAAACGCGCGGGTCCGTAACCGCGAATTTTGGACTCCCGGGTCTTCGCATAGAGCTGACGGACGAGGTCGAAGACACCGACGTAGGTGGCTGGGTTGCTGCGCGGCGTGCGCCCGATCGGTGTTTGGTCGACCTCGCTCACGCGATCGACGTGACCCGCGCCGAGGATGCGATCGAACGAGCCGGGTTTCGGTCCCGACCGGTTAATGTAGCGCTTGAGCGCTCGCAACAACACGAGGGACACGAGCGTGCTCTTGCCGCTACCCGATACGCCGGTGATGCATGTGAAGCAACCCAGCGGGAAGCGCACGTCGACGCCGTGAAGGTTGTTCGCGGTCACGCCGCGCAGCTCGATGCAATGGTCCCAGTTCACCGCTCGACGCTCGCGCGGTTCGGCGATGCGCGACCGGCCGGTGACGTATTTCGCTGTTAGTGATTTCTCGGACGCGAGGACTTCCTCGACCGTGCCCTCGGCCACCACCTCCCCCCCCCGCTCACCGGCGCCGGGACCAATATCGATCATGTGGTCCGCACCGGCGATCACCTGTTCGTCGTGCTCCACCACGATGACGGTGTTGTCCATGTCGGCGAGGCGGCGAAGAATCGAGTTGAGGCGGCGGGTATCGCGTGGATGCAGGCCGATGGTAGGCTCATCCAGAACGTAGCACACGCCAGCAAGACCGGTGCCAATCTGCGTGGCCAGACGAATCCGCTGCCATTCGCCGCCGGATAGGGTCGCACTGGCGCGATCGAGCGTAAGGTAGTCGACACCGACGTCGAGCAAGAAGCGAAGTCGGTGGGCGATTTCGCGGATCAACGGTGATGCTACGACGTTTCGATCGCCGGTGAACGTCAACGCGTCGACGAACGGCGCCGCGGCGGCGACGGTCATACCCGTCACGTCGCTAATGCTGCGTCCGCCGATCTTGACGCAGAGCGACTCGGGTCTTAAGCGCGCTCCGTGGCAATGGGCACACGGCGACTCACTCTGTAGTGCATGCAGACGCTGCTTGGTCGACTCGGAGTCGGTTTGCTCCCACCTTCGCTCGAGGTTGGGTACGACGCCTTCGAACGTGGCGCCAAACTCCTCGGCATCCTCGACGCTTGTTCCTTCGAACAGAATGGTGCGCAGCCGTTCGGGGATTTGTTTGAACGGAACGTCTGGTAGCACGGCGAAGTGGTGGCAGAAGTCATCAATGAGGCGCGAATACTGTGCGTTGGTATTCTTTCCCGAGCGTCGCCACGCGGCAATGGCGCCGGCGTGCAACGAGAGACTGGAGTCGGGAACGATGAGCTCGTGATCGAATTCCAGCGTGGTTCCAAGCCCGTTGCACTCTCCGCACGCCCCGCTGGGCGCGTTGAAACTAAACAACTGCGGCGAGAGTTCGTCGACGCGCACGTCCGCGTGATCCGGGCAGGCAAGGGCGGCGCTGTAGGCTTCGTCCGACCATTGGTCTGCGGCCACGTTGGCTGAGATGATCACCCGGCCGCCGGAAAGCGTTGTGGCGATCTCGACACTATCGGCAAGCCGCGTGGCGATGTCGGGCTTGATGGTGAGGCGATCGACGACGACATCGACCGAATGCTTCCTGTTGGGGCTAAGTTCTTCGTGGTCTTCAAGAAGTGCCACAACGCCGTCAATACGCGCGCGTACGAACCCCTCGCGTACGATGCGTTCAAGCAGCAATCTCTGCGCCCCGCGCTGCTGATGAACAAGGGGCGCGAGCACCATGATTCGTTGTTCACGTGGACCGGAAAGCACGGCGTTGACGACCTGAGCAGTGGATTGGCGCACGATGGGTCGATCGCATTTCCAACACCGCGGCTCGCCGACGCGGGCGAACAGTACGCGGAGGAAGTCGTGGATTTCCGTAGACGTAGCCACAGTGGATCGCGGGTTGGCGATGGAGACGCGTTGCTCGATCGCAATAGTGGGCGGCAGTCCGTCGATGCGCTCAACGTCCGGTTTTTGCATTTGTTCGAGAAATTGCCGGGCGCTTACGGAAAGCGACTCGACGTATCGTCGCTGTCCCTCGGCGTAGATCGTATCGAAGGCAAGGGAGCTTTTACCGGAACCGGAAGGGCCGGTAACGACGGTGAGGGCGCCGCGTGGAATCTTCACGTTGATTCCCTTCAGGCAGTGCTGCCGAGCACCGATCACTCGAATGTACGGACGGTCGATCATGTTCCGGTTTCCGATTGATAGCGGCGGGGCCACTGACCGGCGATACGAGCGCCGGCGATTGTGTTACTTGATCGTTGCGCCGCTGGTGCAGGCTACGGCGTTCGCGCCGAGAATTCAAACTCCGTGAACAACATGTGCGTGATGATCGCACGTCTGTGATTCGTGCAAAACTGTCGGATGTCAGCGCTGCGACGCATCCGCGAGCGCGTTCGGACGCACAAGTAATGAGGAATGTTCCTGCATACTGTGCGATACGACGCGACAGCAACTGTCGGCAGACAGTCCGGTTGAACGCCGCTGAGTGGACGCGACGGGCAGGGATTCGTATACTTTAGAAGATGGTGCCGGGCTTCGCGACCGCTTGTGAAGCGGCGCGATAGCTCGGCACGCAGCCCCTTCGGGCTTTCCAACGCGTGCAATGGCGCCCGAAAAAGATCACCGCGAGCGCGAACCGATGCGCTGCGCGGCGAGTAGTGGCTACGAGGATTCGACGTTACCTTCGCGCAAAGGAGTCGGTATGCAACGCCTGTCTTTCAGTTACGGTCGATTGTTGAACTTGGGTTGTCTCGGTCTTGTGTGCGCGGCTGCGCCTGTGATGGTGCGGGCTGCGGACTCGCCGACACAAACGCGACCGTCGGACGATCAGCTTTGGCAGCAAACAATCGACGAGGTCATGGGCGGCGATTTTTCCACGGCCGCAAAGACCATCAACGACGTAACCGCCAGCGGTCGACTCGTCGATGAGGTTCGCACGTGGCTTGCTGATTTCGAAACGAAGCAAGCCAAGCGTCGCGAGATGAACTTGGCTGATTTCACGAAGTACGTCGAATACGCCAAGGCGCGGATTGAGCGCAAGGAATATCGTAAGGCGCTGTCGTGGGCGCTGGCGGCGATGGATAGTGCCGCCGACCGCGACGCCTTTCTCGAATCCGATTGGCTGCTGAACCTGGTAAACGTCTCGCTTGAGAAGGCCAGCGAGTTTCGCAAAGACGGTGAGTGGCTTGACGCCTTTCGCATCTATTCCCCGCTAACGCTTCTCTACGAACAAGAACCGCGTTATCAGAAGCTCGAACACGAAGTGCTGACCCACTACCGCCTCGACACGATGTTCGAGAAGAAGGTCGACAAGACGGTCACGAAGAAAGTCGACGGAGAGAAAGTCGCCGATGGAAAATCGGTCGAAGAAAAAGAAGCGGACGCCGAGTTCGAGAAAACCCATTGGGAAGAACGCATCGAGAAGGTGCGTTGGCGCGACGCGGAGAAGGCACTCGAATACGTCGGCTTGTACTACGTCGAACCAGCCAAGTTCAAAGAGATCGCCGAACGAGGGCTTGAGCAGCTCCTGCTCCTGACCGAGTCAGAGGCCACCATCAAGGAGTTCGACGGACTCAAGAACGAGTTCGATCGCAAAGACTTTGAAGTTCGCGTCGGCAAGCTGCTCGACCGCGTCCGCGAGGCGCCGTCGCTCGATCGGCGCGATTGTGTTCGATACTTCCGCCGCGTGGTCACGCGCATTAACGACGAGACTATCAACCTGCCGGAGATACTGCTGGTCAGCGAATTGATGCGGGGCGCCTTTGAACCGCTCGATGATTTCACGACGGTCATTTGGCCACGAGACAGCAAGGAGTTCGACAAGCACACGCGCGGCAACTTTGTCGGCGTGGGCATCTCCATCGTCCAAAACCGCGACAAAGAGATTGAAGTCGTTACGCCGCTTGAAGATTCACCGGCGTATCGCGCGGGCGTTCAGGCGGGCGACATCATTACCCACTGCGACGGCCAGAGTCTTAAGGGGTTTTCGACCAACAAGGTCGTCGACACCATCACCGGTGACCCCGGTACGGCTGTCACGCTCACCGTTCGCCGCAAAGATGAGCGTATCGAGTTCCCACTCACCCGCGCCCGGGTGAAAATTCGCTCTGTCAAGGGGATGCGCCGCGATCCGCTGGACCAAGAGCATTGGGATTACTGGCTCGACAAGAAGAACGGTATTGGCTATGCGCGCGTGCTGAGTTTTCAGCGCAACACCGTCGAAGACCTCGATAACGCCCTGAGCGAACTCAGCGCTGAAGGGCTACGCGGCTTGGTGCTGGACCTCCGGGACAATCCCGGTGGGTTGCTCGATTCGGCTTGGCAAATGTCGTCGCGGTTCATGAAGCGCGGTGATACCGTGGTCAGCACCAGAGGCCGCATCAAGATGGAAGACCAAACGCTCGACGCCCCGGGCAACGGCGCGTACGCCGATCTTCCGCTCGTCGTGCTCGTCAACGGAAGCAGTGCGAGCGCATCGGAAATTGTATCCGGCGCCATCCGCGACAACCACCGCGGAATCGTGATGGGGGAACGAACGTTCGGCAAATTCAGCGTTCAGAATCTCATTCCGCTGGGTCGATCCGGAGCGAAGCTCAAGATCACCACGGCACGTTACTATCTGCCCAACGGTGACTCGCTGCACCGAACGCCCACGTCGGTAACATGGGGCGTCGAACCCGACATCGCCATGCCCGTGGTACGTAAGGAGCGGGGTAACCGCTGGAAGATGCAGCGTGAAGCCAACCTTCTTGGACCAGCCCACGCCAACGCCGACTCCGACGACAATAAGGACGGTGACGACGGCAAGAAGTCGGACGACAAGGCCGATGGAGACAAGAACAAGACCGACAATGTCGCCGACGGGTCGACGGATTCCGGAGACGAAACCTCAGAGGCGGATTCGGACGAGAATGATGGCAACGATGACGGGGAACCGAAGCTCCCTAAGCTCGTCCAGAAAGACAAGAACGATTACCCCAAGAACGATCCACAACTCGATGCCGCGTTGCTGCTAATGCGTATCAACCTACTGGGTAAGGCCCACCCCAGTGTCGCGAGCGCAGAAGCGACTGAGGCAAGCAAGACGGCGAGTCCGTAGACACAACGGTCGCAAAGCGACGGCTTGGGTGGCCCATGGCTTTAGCCGTGGGGGGAGTCGAATCGATGCCGGATTCGGCTCACGCGCCTCTGAGGACGTGTGCGAGAAACGTCCTGCCGAACCGCGCCCGACAGGAAGCGATCCGGGCTCGCGGGTGAAAAACCGCTTCCTCACGGGCGCGGCTCGGTTCATCGCAAACGGTTTAATACTTCCTCTCACACACGTCTTGAATAGGTGGGCCACCCAGGCAATGGTAAGCGCTACGCCCCGGCGAACCACATGGTTCGCCCGGGTTCTTTTCTTGCACAATTGAGAACGCGTGCCACCCCATCGGTTGGCGGTTGAACCGTTCGCCCTGTTGCCCTACATTGCCGACTATGGTCGAAATGACACGAATCGAGCGTGTGGCATCGGTGCTGGCCGGTAAACAACCCGACCGTCCGCCGGTGAGCTTTTGGTATCATTTTTCGCCGGACTGCCAATTCGGACAGGCGGCGGTCGATGCGCATCTCAAGCTGCTGTCCCGCTTCGATCTAGACTTCCTCAAGGTGATGAACGACAACCCGTACCCGACGCAGCGTGACGTCTGCTGCGCCGGTGACCTGCGCGATCTTCCCGTACTTCGCGGCGACGAGGCAGGGTACGGTCGGCAGCTCCAATTGATACGCGCGCTGAGCGCCGAACTGAGCGGCAAGGTCTTGCTGATTACGACGCTGTTCAATGCGTGGACGATACTCAGGCGCGTGGTCGTACCGAGAACCTCCGACCGTCACAGCCCACCATTGCTCGGCGCACCACCCAAGGCGCCGGACAAGCGCATCACCGAACTGCTGCGCGAAAACCGAGGCGATGTGGGTATGGCCATCGATGCCATCGCCGCGTCGCAGGCGAACTTCGCCAAACGATGCATCGAAGCCGGAGCTGACGGCGTGTTCCTTAGCGTTCGGGATGACTGGGTCGACACCGACGAGAACGGGCACAGCACGTACGACGAGATGGTGCGCATCGGCGACGGGCAGATTATCACGGCAGCGGCCGGCGGATCGGCCAACTTTCTGCACGTTTGCGGAACGGCTCGGGATTTTGGTTCGTTTGCCGCCTACCCCGTGCATGCGATCAACTGGGCGGACCGGGCGGCGGGTCCGTCAATTGCCGAAGCTGTGCAGCGAACGCCCCGGGCGATTTGCGGCGGCGTTGACAATCTGAGCACGCTACCGGACGGTTCACCTGAGGACGTGGAAGCCGAGGCGCATGACGCCTTGCGTCAAGCTGGCGATCAGCCGATGATTCTCGCCCCTGGTTGTACGTTTGATCCGGACCGTGTGCCGGAAGCGAACCTGGACGCCCTGGTTCGCGCGGCGCGTCCGCAGTAGTAGGTTGCGGACGTAACGCCGATCTCACACTTGTTCAACGACTACCCAACACAAAGTCCGCATGACGGGCTGCGAAAGTGAGGAACAACACGTGGAACGAACACTGATCATACTGAAACCCGATGCTTTGCAACGCCGCCTTGCGGGGCGAATCGTCCAGCGCTTTGAGGAAAAAGGGTTGGTCCTTGGTGGCATGAAGCTGATGCGCATTTCCAAAGAGTTGGCCGAAAAGCACTATGCACCGCACAAGGGCAAGCCGTTCTATCCGGGCCTGATCGACTATGTAACTAGTGGCCCGGTTATTGTGATGGTACTGCAGGGTGAGCGCGCGATTAGCATCGCACGTACACTGATGGGCAAGACCTTCGGATTCGAAGCGCAACCCGGTACGATCCGCGGCGACTTCGGCGCGTCACGGTCCTACAATCTCGTACACGGCAGCGATGCACCGGAGTCGGCGGCTGAAGAAATGGCACTCTACTTTCAAGAGGGCGAACTCTTGGACTACGCCCCATCCGGGAGCGAGTGGGTCTTTCCCAAGAGCGACGACTGATCGACGCGGCTGCCGAGGATCGGAACGCTCCCCTACGATGTGTGCATGGCCGGAATGAAGACCGGATTCTGACAACGCCTGTCAGCACGCATCGGACCACAGGTACGCCGTTTCACACTTTGGGCTTGGCCATGTCCGTAACTACCGACAATCCGGTGCCCTACGCGATTCCAGTTTCGGACGGCGCCATCGATGAGAACTTGTATTGTCTGACCTGCGGATACAACCTTCGCGGGCTGTCCGGCGATCCGGTGCGATGTCCGGAATGTGGAGACCTCAACGATCTTGGGGCCGTCCAGATTCCGGCGAATCTGATCAAGCACGCGCTGCGAAGTATGGAAACGGCGCCGACGGTCTGCACCGCTTGTGCCCTCACTATGTTTGTTGTGGTTGCTTCGCTCGCTGCGACGTGGCGGGAATTCTCGATTGTCACGGTGAGTATGCCGGTGGGCCTGGCGTTCCTGTGGTGGATCAGCCTACGCTACGCTCGGACGGTTTTTGAATCCAAGAGTGGATGGCGCGGAATCATTCTTGATTTTCACATTGCGCTCGCCCTATGTACGGCCTCCATCCCCATCGGGGGGTTTGCATACCTGATGCACGACTTCATGCCGTACGCGGTTGCGGCCGGTCTTAGCGTGGTCCTCGTGGTCGCACCGTCGGTCCCACTGTTCTTGTGGGGATTGACCTTTTATCGCCGGGCACAGCGTAACTTGGCGGCGATGCAGCGGGAGGCTGCGGTGCGCATCGCACGCGACGTACTGCGAACGATGTTGCACAATGAGCGACGCCGCCGGTGAACCTGTGGTTGGCGGTCGGTACTGATCAGGTCATACTACATCTGAGAACGTGTGTGAGAAGACGTATCAGACGGTTCGCGACGAACCGAGCCGCGCCCGTGAGGAAGCGGTTCTTACCCGCGAACCCGGATCGCTTCCTAACGGGCGCGGCTCGGCAAAGGGGGATCTCCCACACGTTCCGAGCTCCTGATTGAAAGGCTGAGAGGCTATGCCCGCGAGAATGATACCGTATGACTTTCCTCGACGAAGCGATGAGGAGATGCGCGCTCGGGCGGATATCGTGCTGGCTGATATGGCCACACGGCGAAGTTGTCGATTTTTCAGTGACGAGCCCGTGGCACGCGATTTGATCGAGAAGTTGGTCGCCGTCGGACACAGCGCACCGAGCGGCGCCAATCGCAAACCCTGGCGGTTTGTGGCTGTGGACGATCCGAAGCTCAAGCACGAAATTCGCCTGGCGGCGGAGCAAGAGGAACGCGACAACTACGACCGGCGGTTTCCGCAGAAATGGCTCGACATGTTGGAGCCGATCGGCACGGACGCCCACAAGCCCTTTCTCGAAATCGCGCCGTGGCTTGTCGTCATGTTTCGCATCGACTGGGAAATGGAAGACGGCGAGCGCGTGCTTAACTACTATCCCGCGGAGTCGGTGGGCATAGCGGCCGGCATGTTCCTGATGGCCTGCCATCAAGTGGGTCTGGCGACGCTGACGCACACGCCCAACCCGATGAAGTTTCTCCGCGAACTGCTCGGTCGACCAAGCAACGAAAAACCATTCCTGCTCATTCCCGTCGGCTACCCGGCGACGGACTGCACCGTGCCCGACCTACCGAAGAAACCTTTGCGCGATGCACTGCAGTGGAATCATGGAACCGGGGGGTAAGACGGTATCGCCCGGGCGAATCGGCGTCCAGCTTGGCTACTCCACGGCGACGCGGCCTATATGACAGCTTCGTCGTCGGTCCTTCTCGATCGCATCGCGGCACAAGCCTTGTTGTGCCGCATACCGAATCCGCTTGGCTACGGCGTGGGTGGTATGGATGCGTTTTGTGTTTGCGAGGGACACTTGAAGTCCGGATCGCCGCAGCGGGCGTTGGCTAGAAACAACCCGCCCTGCGCGTCACAGCACTCCCTGAACGTATCGGAACAGACACCGATGAACGGAGGACAGCAGGCGCCGATGTCGCCGAGGCAACCGTCGGTCACATTGTCACCATCGCAATCCGTTGGGGCATACCACAGAAACACGTGGTTTCCTTCGTCGTTCGCCGCCCAAAGATCGCGGTTGCCGTCGCCGTCGATGTCCAGTACACCGGTGTCGTACGTGTGACGCGTGCTCCAGTCACAATCTAGCGTGCCCATCGGATCCCGTACGTCGACCGCCTGCGTTTGCGGGTTGACATGCGTACGAAGAATCCTCAGAAAGTGTTCTTGAGTACCCTTTGCATCCAGGTCGGACACAAGAACATCGAGCAACGTGTCGTTGTTCAGATCGATCAGACCGGCGTTGCCTCCGTTGTACATCGTCTCTGGACTGTTGCTAACTGCCACCGGCGCAACAAACTGCACCGTCCCATCGCCCCGATCGCAGTCGATGGATTGCCCTTGAGGATCGACGCACATGTTGATGAGAAAAGCATCCTGGTTTGTCTTGACCACGTACAAATCGTTACCCAAGTCCTGGTTCATATCGCCGGCCGCGAACATATACGATTTGTTCAAATTCAGAAACTCGTCGTGCAGGTGGTGAATCACGTCGAAGTGTCCGACGTTGTTCTCATCGTTGTACATGATATCAAGTTTCTTATCCTCCGCGCGTACGATGTCGTTCACGCCGTCGTTGTTCATATCGATTATCTGGGCACCCGTACCGAATCCGGTTTCGTAGAAACAGGGCGAACCGTTAGGGCACAGACGCGTGGACGGCGTGTTGGTCACGTCGGTAAAAAATCCGGTACAGACGCCGCCTACCTTTGTATTGAGTAGCAACCGGTCGAACAAACGCGGGGTAGGCGGCTGAGCGCACGTGGGGGCGTCGCATTCGTAGTCGGTGAAATACAAATCTGGGCAATCGTCATCGTCAACGTCTCCCGCAGCCACGCCGCAGAAATGCGGAGGATTCGGGAAGGTGGGAATGCGAAGCTCGTCGTTCAAGGCTGGAATGTTGACGAAGCAGTTGTCCGTCGCATCCTCATAGCAAACGGCGTTCGTGCTCAAATAGGACACATCGTGGCAGGTGTCGGTCTGGGTGTCGTAGCACAAACACAACCCGCGCCAGTTGCCCTGCGAGTCGTCACCTAGATTTATGTAAACCCGGGGATGTTCGCCGAACGTCGGCGCGGTGATAACGTCAGGACGCTCATCACCGTTAATATCTTTGATCACTACATCGCGGTCCTGCGTCGGATCCTGCAAGCAGGGGGAGAAATCCGCCGTGCGTTCGACCATCGTACCGTTTTCGTTCATAAAGAGAAGGTTCGACACGCCGCCAGTTCTCATCATGGGCTGCTTGCGAACAATAATAAGGTCAGCGAGTCCAGAGAGGCTCCAATAAGGTCAGCGAGTCCAGAGAGGCTCCCGTCCAAATCTCCGACGGCGATGTCTTTCTCGCACGCGCACTGACAACTATTGGCGGCAACGCATGCATCGGTGCATGCCGAATCGCAGGGCGCGTCGTTGATGACCGGGCGTCCACTTGGGTCCACGCCGCCGACAATTCTCGATGCGTCTTCTTCAAAATCGACCCACGCACCCTGCCCCAGCGCCGTCGTGGACGACGCGGCTATGAGCGCCGACGACCACAGAACAACCGCGAGCAAGCGTCCGCTATGATGCCCTCGTGTCGACTGCTTCCTCACCGATCCGTACATATACGTTGCCATTTCGGTCTCTCCTGTATTCGAGGTTCGTTTGAAATTCCTCAGTCGTCTGTTCGACTCGTGCGAGCGCCCCTCCGTATGACAACGAAGGTGCCTACTCCTAGCAACATCACGGTCAACACAATCAACGACCACGTAGAAGTTGCCGGTACCGGTGGATCGATGATGCGCCCGTAGATTCCGTCGATCGTGTGTTCCATGGGAACATTACGAGAAGGCCACGTTGCGTCCGCTGATCGAGGGACTGCTACCCGACGCCAGATCAAATCCCAGCGGATTGCCCGAACCAGGAAACGTCGAGTTGGTATTGACAATGACACGAAGTTCGTCGTCGAACCAGCCATAGATCCCCGTGGGGCAGCAAGCACCGAAGACGATGTTGCGCCCGCTGATAGCAGGGTCCACGCCCTGAAGCTGCGCAAAAATCTGGAAGGGAACCACCTGACCGGGAACAATCGTATCCGTATCAGCAATGATCCGAAGCGGATTCACCTGGGCAAGCGCGACATGTGGGAGTACGAAAAAACCCGCCACGACGAACAGCGTGACACCTCTGGCGCTGGTGTTCATAGGTAAGTCTCCGGGGCCGATAGTTGAGAGTATCCCATGACCGGTCGCCGAGTTCAAGGAAAAACAATGAATTATCCGAATATTGCGTATCATCGTCGTCTTGCAGGGTATTCGGGGATCCGAAGCCCAAGGGTTTGGTACCGTTAGTGGGGCACCGGTCACGCCAAGTTCGAATATGTCCGCACGGTGGATCATCGACGCATCCAGTGCCACTTCCGTGTCACCGACGTACGCTGGCGGCTGAGTAGACCTACGGCCCGAACAGATCCGAACCAAGCACGGGGTTCGTGACACAATCGGCGGGCAGCTTTCAGAGCCCGAAACACCAGCGCCGGGTCTTGGGCGGTCAATCAAACGTGTCGCGACCCGCTCGCTTGCGCTCGGGGCTCTGACAAGAGCTACGGCGCGGACTGAATCGCGCACAGGTTCGATGATTCGCAAGCCGCCAATAGTGTCATGCACGCCCAAGCACGAGACTTCTACGGCGCGGATTGCCAAGTGCCTCTGCATGATGTATGCTTCACCTAGCAAGCGCTTGTTAGGGATTTAGCAATGGACGCAACCACACATAGACGTGAGCAGGTGTTGACGACGGCGGAGTTGCTCTTTGCCGATCGCGGATTCCAAGCCACGAGCGTTCGCGAAATCGCCGACGCGTTGGGCATCAAAGCCGGAAGCCTATATACGCACATCGAGACCAAAGAAGACCTGCTGTGGGAAAGTGTGGGCAACGCGGCGGATCGATTCTTTGCGATGATCGAACCAATCGTGGACGCCGACTTGCTGCCGACGGAAAAACTGCGCCGGGCGATCGTCGGGCACGTCGAAGTAGTCACAGCCAACGTTACGGCGGCGTCAGTCTATTCCACACAGTGGCGACACCTAAGCCAGCCGCGGCGCGGCGAATTCGCCGCTCGGCGCGACGCCTATGAACAACTCTTTCGATCGTTGGTCCGGGCATGTATTCGCGACGGCACCTTCGCTGACTTAGATGAAAAATTCGCCACGCTGCTGATTCTCTCGTCGATCAATTGGATCTATCTGTGGTATCGCGCAGGCGGTTCCATGGCGCCGGATCAGATCGCGCGAAAGATGACCAACATGCTGTTCGACGGACTGCGTCGTGCGGGACCGTGACGGATTGAATAACCGAGCGCGATCGTCAGCCGCGTGTGACAACGGCGGAGTCATATGGTCGCGTAACACGATGAGGCGTTGTTCGAGAAATTCTGCAACACATAGGATGGTGACATGGTTACGGCAGTAGCAAACGAACTCAACGGCCTATCGCCGCAGGAATACGATCACCGGTTGGCTGAGTTCGAAGCCCGAATCAACCGCGGTGAAAAGATCGAACCGGCTGACTGGATGCCCGATCAATACCGACAGCAGCTCATTCGCCTGATTCACGTACACGCCAACAGCGAAATCTGCGGCGCTCTGCCCGAGGGTAAGTGGATACCGCACGCGCCGACGTTCAAGCGGAAAATGGCGTTGGTTGCGAAGGTGCAGGACGAAGTGGGTCATGCGCAGCTACTCTATCGCGCGGCCGAAACACTGGGACCGAGTCGTGAGGAATTGATCGAGTCACTCATCGCCGGCAAGAGTAAGTTTTCCAATGTGTTTCACTATCCGTCGGAAACGTGGGCAGACGTGGCGATCATCGCGTGGCTGATTGACGGCGCCGCGATCATCAACCAAGCGATGATGTCGGAGGGCTCGTACGGCCCATACGCACGAGCGTTGAAGCGTATTTGCTACGAAGAGGCATTTCACATGAAGCACGGGTATGAAATGTGCTTCACCATGGCGACCGGCACGCGGGCGCAGCATGAAATGCTTCAAGAGGCGCTGGACCGTTGGTGGGCGCCGATCATGATGTTCCACGGACCGTCGGATAAGGTCTCCACACATACCAAGCTTCTGGTTCGCTGGCGGATCAAACTCAAGACGAACGACGAGCAGCGTCAGCAGTTTCTCAACCAGTTCGTGCCGAAGATTTTCGACCTCAAGCTTACCGTCCCCGACAAGAGCATCCGGCACGACAAAGAGACAAACCATTGGCACTATGCCGAACCGGATTGGGAGGAATTCGTACGTGTGGTTCGCGGCGGCGGACCGATGTCGCGCGACCGAATCGCCACACGGCGTATGGCCCATGAAAACGGCCAATGGGTGCGCGAGGCGCTTGCCGCTGCTGCGGCTGGGCGATCCGTTCCGATGCCCTCAGCAAACTGATCAACACGACAAGCAAAGAACGAACGAGCATGAAACCATGACCGACACACAGTGGCCTATCTACGAAGTGTTTCATCAGCAGGCGAGGGGCGATCCGCACATGTATGTGGGCTCGGTCCACGCGACGGACCCGGAGATGGCGCTGCTTCTTGCGAAAGAGCAGTACGCCCGACGACAGGCGTGCGTCAATCTTTGGGTCGTGCCGGTCGAAGCCATCACCGCCAGCGACTATGAAGACGCCGACATGTTCGCGCACGAAACGGACAAGAGCTACCGCGAGTCGTGGGGATACAAGACGCCAAAAACCATTCGATCGAAGGACGTCGATCAGGATCAATCATCATGAAACCAATCGAGTCGTTTGATGACCTGACGACCGTAACCCGCGATGCCTTGGTCGACCTGCTCTATCGCCTTGGCGATGACGAGCTGGTCCTGGGACACCGCAACTCCGAGTGGACCGGTTTGGCGCCAATTCTGGAGGAAGACATCGCGTTTTCCTCCATGGCCCAAGACGAGATGGGACATGCGCAAGTCTACTATCAAATGCTGCATGCACTGGGCGAACCCGATCCCGATACGATCGCTTTTTCACGTAAGCCTCGCGAATACCGCTGCGCGTCGCTGGTCAGTTTGGCCAACGACAAGAACTGGGCCTTTTGCCTGCTTCGACAGTTCCTCTACGACGCCTCTGAAACCGTGCGCCTCACGGCACTGTGCGAAGGAACGCTCGTGCCGCTGGCGCAGGCTGCGCGAAAAATTCGATCCGAAGAAAAGTATCATCTGATGCACGGGCGAAGTTGGGTTCTGCGACTTGGCAACGCGACCGACGAAAGCCATGAGCGAATGCAAACGGCGTTGTACGAAGCCTACCCCCACGCCCTCGGGTTGTTTGAACCTACGGCAGCGGATGAGCCGCTAACGCTCGCGGGCATCTGTCCTCGCGAGGAGGAGTTGCGCCGTCAGTGGGAATCGGCCGTGGCGCCGGTGCTTGCGGACGCCGGGCTCGAACAACCGGAGACCGCCCAAGCGGCGTACGGCGGTCGTGTGGGGCATCACCCGGAATCGCTGACCTCGTTACTCAACGATATGCAAATCGTGTACAAAATCGACCCCGCTGCGAAATGGTGAATCCCATGGCCAATAGCGACGCCGAGCGACGAGCGCAATATGGCCCCGACCGGGGGACCGCCGACACATCCGCCGACGCGGGGCGTCTTGAGGCTGTGTGGCAGGCGGTCGCGAGTGTAACCGATCCGGAAATCCCGGTGCTCAGCATCGTCGATCTGGGTATTGTTGCCGGCGTACGGATCGGCGGGACTTGCGTCGTGGTCGATGTAACACCAACGTTCGTCGGCTGCCCGGCGGTCGAGATGATCTGTGACGAGATTCGCTCGGCTGTCGAACGCGCGGGCGAAGACGATGTGACGGTCAACACGGTGTTCGACCCGCCGTGGACTTCAGATCGACTGACGGAGACAGGGCGTCGCAAGCTTAAGGAATTCGGCCTGGCGCCGCCGCTGGCGTCGACGTGCGGGAATCAAATTGGCCGCACTTCCAGCTCGGTCATGCCACCGGCCGAAACCGTGCCCTGCCCCTTTTGCGATTCGACGGAAACGGTCGTGGAATCGCTATTCGGTCCTACGCTATGCCGATCGATTCACTACTGCAACAAGTGCCTTCAGTCCTTCGAGCATTTCAAGACCGTGGAGCTTTGATCGGTCCAACGCGCGTTGCGAACAAGAGTAGTCCGGTTGCTGGTGCGTGAACCTTTCTCGGCTGCTGGTGCGTGAATCCTTTCTCGCACCCCCAGCGTGCTCTTCGCAGATCACCTAGCCCCGAAGTAGTGCGGGATCGAAATCCTTAGAACGTGTGTGAGAAGCCTCTATCCGAGCCGCGCCCGTGGGGAAGCGACCAGGCTCGCTGGCGCAAACCGCTTCCTCACGGGCGCGGCTCGGTTCATCGCAAACCGTCAAATACCTCTTCTCACACACGCAAAAAAATGCGTCGGGGACGAGATGGGAATCACGTCCCAGCACACACAGGGAATCACGTCCCAGCACACGCAGGCGATCACGTCCCAGCACACGCAGGCTTGGGACTGTGCAGTCAAACGCGCGTTGCGAACAAGAGTACTTCGGGGGATTGATCGGCCGTGAACGGTTCTCGCTTGTAGCTTCCCCAGAGGTCATCAATACGCAACGAGAACTCGTCCGCCCATTCGCGCAGCTCGTCAATCGTGACGGGATAGAGCGTTCCACTGTGGCTACGCATGGTCCACGCATCAGCGTTGAACAGCGTGACGTTCGTCACCTGGCAGACGTCTTCGCCAAAATGAAAGTGCCGTACGGAGATGTAATCGACGCCGTCAACCGACGCCACGCGCGGACCCCTAGTGCATGGCTGTTCCGTCCGCATTCGTGGGAAGTTGAGCACCTGGAAAAAGAGTCGTCCACGATCGCGTAGGCATCGCGAGAATTGCGCCAGGGCATCTCTGACGGCATCGCGCGAACCAGCGGCCGCCAAGGCGTTACCCAGGCAGTAGATTCCGTCGAATCCGTCCGCGACTTGCTCGCTGATCTGATCGTATCTGGCCAGGACGTAGTTCGGACCGCCGCCGGACGCATCACGCCGTGCGATCGAGAGCATATCCTCGCTCGCATCAGCGCCGGTCACACGATAGCCCATTTTGGCCAGGGCCGACGCCTGCCGCCCGGGGCCACACCCGGCGTCGAGAATCCCACCCTCTCCCGGTGGTCCGAACACCTCGGTGAGTACAGGGATTTCCCGATCCAGCCGCGCGGTCCAATTGATGCCGCGGTCATACCACTCCGCCCTGTTGAAAATGGAAGCGGGGTCCGTTTCGTCGCTTTTCTTGCTTCGCATCCGGGTCAGTTTGCACGAAGTGCGCCGTAAGATCAACGGTCGAGTTCGCGGCGCCGCCATCGCCGGGTACGGATTGGCACAGTCTTGTTGCGAATCGTCCGAACATAGTAGAGACTACGGTACTTGGGCTTCGCAACAGTTGGCGCCGATCCGCATTGATGAACGGCGCTACCGCACAAATTCGCAAAGAGGAGAAATGACGTGGTTACGATTGGCATGAATTACCAGGTGCTACCTGGCAAGGAAGAAACATTCGAAAACGCCTTCAACAAGGTCGTCGCTGCGATGGAGGGAATTGAGGGGCATGGCGAGACATTCATGTACCGCCAGATCAACGACGCCCACCAATATCTGATCGTTTCGCAGTGGAACAGCAAGCCGGCGTTCGACGCGTTCATCGCATCGGACACGTTCAAGAATGTAGCCAACTGGGGCAAAGAGCAAATCCTGGCTGGTCGACCGAAACACGAAGTCTACGGCGGCGAAGAGCATCAGCACACGGGCGGTTGCCCGGTCGGCAGCCACTAGCACCCGGCTACGCCAACGACCGATCGATGCGGCACTGGTCGTCACCCGCGGAGTACGCGGGTTGACGACCGGTGCCGTTCTTGTTGGTCCTCATCCACCCGGGGACGAGATAGGAATCACGTCCCAGCGCGTGAATCCCTTCTTGCTCGTGCGTGAATCCCTTCTCGCACGCACTATTCCATGCGTCGCATCGCGGCATCATCTCTGATATAACGGGCGCATGAGCGCTTCGGAGCAGGTGCATGAATGCGAGTGGACCATCGGGCGGTTGATCGGCTGGACGTCGAAATACCTGGCTGACAAGGGCGTGCCCGACGCCCGATTGTCCGCCGAAGTGCTCTTGGCGCACGTCCTATCCACCCGCCGCATCGATCTCTACGCGCGTTTCGAAAGCGAAGTGGACGCTGAGCCGCGAACACGCTTTCGTGAGCTGGTGCAACGGGCGGCGGACCACGAACCGACGGCTTACCTCGTTGGGCAAAAGGAATTCTTCTCGCTGACGTTCCGCGTCAGCCGCGACGTGCTCATCCCCCGCCCGGAAACCGAAGTGCTCGTTGAATGCGTGATCGATCATTGCCGTAGCGTTGCACTCGCCGCGGCGAAGTTGCTCGATGTCGGAACCGGAAGCGGGTGCATCGCCATTGCACTGTTGACGCAGCTTAAGGAAGCCACCATGGTGGCGGCTGATATCGCGCCCGATGCGTTGGCGATCGCACTCGAGAATGCCGCGCGACATGGCGTGTCGGATCGCTGCCGCTTCGTGGAAGCCGACCGCCTGACCCTACCGGCGGAGTGCGTACCACCCGGCGGGTTCGACGTGCTGATGTCCAACCCGCCGTACATCCCGTCGGACCGAATGGCTGACTTGGATGCTGCGGTCAAGGACTTCGAACCCCATCTGGCGCTGGGCGACGGCGGCGACGGGTTGTCGTTCTACCGCACGATTGGCGCCGAAGCGTCCAACCTTTTACAATCGCGGGGCGTGGTGTTTGTGGAGATCGACGACGGGCGAGCCGACGCCGTGATCGATGCGGTCGAAACCGGGGGCTCAATCGTTCATCACGCGACGTGGAAAGACCGGACCGTCGGTCGTGATCGGGTTCTCATGTTTGGGCAACGCGGCGCTGACGAGTAGGCGCACAGGACTTAGCGGGCAGGCTGGAAGCCTGCGATAAGCATTGTCTGCGATACGCATAATCAACGGATTGATAGGGCTGAACTATGGAGTTTCTTGAAATTGTCGGCGGGGCGCGACTCAAGGGCACGATTGATATCAGCGGTGCCAAGAATGCAGCACTACCCATCATGGCCGCTTCCATTCTGGTGGACGGAGAAACGACGCTGCACAACGTCCCGGACCTCGCCGATGTCCGGCAGATGCAACTGCTGCTGACCCGTCTTGGTGTCAAAGCGGAGCGCGACGACGAGGGCGTCATGCGACTCTGTGTCAAGGACGAGATGAACGTCTGTGCTGAATACAACCTTGTGAACAAGATGCGTGCGAGCGTCTGCGTAATGGGACCGCTGCTTGCGAAACGTAAGCGGGCTCAGGTATCCATGCCCGGCGGATGCGCGATCGGTGATCGACCGATCGACCTGCACGTTCGCGGGCTCGAAGGGCTCGGCGCTGATCATGACCTGGTTAACGGTGACGTCATATTGCGCGCGAAGAAACTTACCGGGACGGATATTTTCCTTGGCGGTCCGTTCGGTTCGTCCGTCACCGCGACCGCCAACGTGATGATGGCCGCGACGCTGGCGACGGGGCGAACCGTGATCGATTCGGCGGCTTGCGAGCCCGAAATCGTCGACCTGGCTGCGTTCCTCAACGCCTGCGGCGCGAGAATTTCCGGTCAGGGCACGCCACAGATCGTCATCGAAGGTGTTGAGTCACTGACCGGTACGGAACACTCCATCGTGGCCGACCGCATCGAAGCCGGCACATACATGATTGCCGCGGCGATCACAAACGGTGACGTCGAAGTCCGCAACGCGCGAATCGATCACTTGCAAGCCGTCGTCGATCGTTTGCGCCGCGTCGGCGTGATCATCGAACGCGCCGAACAAGGCATATCCGTATCCTCATCGCGCCGGCTCGAACCGGTGCAAGCCACCACCCAACCCTATCCGGGCTTCCCGACCGATCTGCAGGCGCAACTCATGGTCCTGCTGTGTTTGGCGGACGGCAACAGCATGATCACCGAGAAGGTCTTCCCCGACCGCTTTCTTCACGTCGGCGAACTCAACCGTATGGGGGCGATGCTGCGCAAGGAGGGGCCAACCGTAATCATCGAAGGCGTGAAGCGCCTTGTCGGAGCGCAGGTCATGGCGTCAGACCTACGGGCGTCGGCTGCGCTGGTGCTCGGCGGTCTCGTAGCCAAGGGCACCACGCGCATCCACCGCGTCTACCACATTGATCGCGGGTATGAGCAGATCGAAAAGAAACTCGCCGGCGTTGGTGCGAACATCCGTCGTTTGCAGGAATGATCGTAGAGGGTGTATCGGGAGGCGTGCTTCGAACCCAGCCGCGACTGCCAGGGAGCGGTTTTCGCACTCCGAGCCAGACCGCTTCCTCACGGGCGCGTTTCGGTCAGTCGCCGACCATCGGTTCGTCGCCAACCCTCTGGTACGTCTTCTCACACACGTTCCTAGCGTCGCGCGCTGGTGCCCAGTTTCTCGGACATCGAACTCGCACGCCGTGTGGTCGTTTTCGGACCTTGCCCTACTTCTGTGGTGAATCCGTTCCCATCTGACGTGGTTTTCTTGAAACATGTCGGCACAGACCGGCCGATCGAATGCGTCGCGCCGAATCGGATCGAACTACGTAACCCCCTATGCGATAGCACGTTACGATCCCATGCGGAATATGCCATGCCAGCCGTGCCATAGGTACGCCCAGTGCATCACACCCGGTGTGCAGGCCGTTGCCTGCGAGGTGCCGGACTGGATATTTCGTCCCAATACGAAGCGATTGGGGCACGCGACCAAACGGGGGGAAGACACGATGAACGAAGAAACTTTTCAGAGGAAGCTGACTGAATTGATCGCAGAAATCGGAACGCTGCCAGCCGGCGAGCGTGACAAGCTGGAACTTCTTGCGGAGCAGACACGTGAGCGCCATCGTCAGCTTAAGAAGACCGTCACCAGCTTGCAGGAGAGCATCGATTTCGTGCGTTTGAGTATTAAGTACATGCTGTTCGATCTGGAAGCCACACGCCGAGAGAACGACCAGCTTCGCAAGATGTTGGAGGACAACAATTCATCGCAGTAGTTCTCCACCTCCCAAACTCCAGGAGGGGATTGTGGAAGAGGCGACCCGTGGACCTTCGATACGCACAGGTATCGGCCACGGGTCGTTTTCCATTAGATGCGCGGGCGCGTGGCGCGCTCGTCCAAGATCTGCGATCAGCCGAAGAACACCGGATGGAAGCCGGTGCCACACTTGTTCACCAGGCTGTTAGGCGACGTTGGCGCCGGTTAGTTCGACGCTGACGCGCGTCGACACGCCGGGCTCCTGCATGGTGATACCGTACAGCCGGTCGCCGATTCCCATCGTCCACTTAGAGTGCGTGATGACCAGGAACTGCGACATCGCAACAAATTCCTGAACGATGCGATTGAAACGGTCGTTGTTGGCTTCGTCGAGGGCGGCATCCACTTCGTCCATGATGGCAAACGGCGCGGGGCGGCAGCTGAAAATACTCATTAACAGGGCGATCGCGGTCATGGACTTCTCGCCACCGGACATGAGCGAGATGGATTGCAACTCTTTGCCCGGCGGTTGAGCGAGAATCTCAATTCCACATTCCAAGATGTCCTCCGGATCTTCAAGCACGATATCGGCCCGTCCACCGCCAAACAGCTTGCGGAACAGGGCGCGGAAGTGGTCGCGTATCTGAGTGAACGTAGTCTGAAAGCGCTCACGGGATTCGACGTTGAGCTGCTCGATCAATTGCTGTAGCTGTCTGTTCGAGTCGTTGAGGTCATCACGCTGCTTGGTGAGGAATTCGTGACGCTCAGCCAACTCTTCTAGCTCATCGATGGCGTCAAGATTCACGTTGCCTAGACGGTCCATCTTGCGGCGTAGTTCGGAAATCTCCGTTTCGACGTCTTCCCAATTCTGGTCTTTGTGCTCGTACTCGGCGTAGCGCAAGGACAAGTCAATATCCAGTTCCTCAGCCACACGCGTTACGAGCGTGTCCCGCCGGACGTTCACTTCGGCGAGAGACATTTCTCGTTCGTGGAGTTCGTGCTCAAGCTTCTCAAGACGCAAACGCCCTTCCCTGATGGACGTGGTGAGTTGCTCAGACTCGACCCGCAGATCGTCGCGTGTTCTGCGAACCTCGGCGCATCGAGCTTCGAGATCGTGGATGCTCTTGGCGAGCGATGCAGCCCGTTCGCGACTCTGCGTAACAGTGGTTTCGGCATCTTCGATGCGCCCGCGACACTGCTCGACGTCGCGCTTGGCTTCAGCCAAGGCGTTTTGCAGTTCGTGGATTGTGCGCCCGAGCGTGTTAATGGTCTCGGTGGCGGCTGCGCGTTTTTCGGTCAGTTGCCCCACCTGAACCTTGGTTGCGGTCAGGTCGTCCTGCACGTGTCGCCGCTCGTTGACGACTTGATCGATGGCTTCCTGCTGTTCTTCGACGCGCTGCTCGCGTTCGACGTTTTCCCGCTCCATCCCTTCAAGCAATCTTGTGCTCTCGGCGGTCTGTGCGAGAACTTCGTCGATCTGCTGTTCGATGAGTGCGACTTCCTGAGCGATCAGAGGCTGTTCAGCGGAGAGACGCTCGACAGTTTCCTGAACGTTGCGGTTGGCGGCGTTGGCTTCGACCTTTTCCGTATTGGTGTCGTACATCGCGCTGCGGAGTTCGGACTGCTCACGCTCGAGATTATCTGTTTCGGCTTGCGTACGATTGAGTTGATCGCTGAGCGTCGAAATACGTTGACCAAGTTCCGTCTCGCGGGTATCGAGATCGCGCAATTCGCTCTTGCGAGAAATCAGTCCGCCGGAAGAGCTGGCCGGACCGAGGCAGATGCGACCGTCGGGCTCGACCACTTCGCCCTGAAGCGTTACGAAACGATGGCCTGAAACATCGTCGGCTGCGGCTGCACACGCATGGTCAAACGTCTGTAGAACGATCGTCGTACCCAACAGGTGCGTGGCCAACTGCTCGTAGCGATCGGAGAATCGCACCAAGTCCACCGCGCGAGCAACGAAACCCTCGCACCCGGCGAAGTCGCGCTGATTGACGCGTGGGGGCAGTCGATCGAGACAGATCGTCGTCAGGCGACCGGGAAGATTCGCGAACTCGTCCGGATGTTGCAAGAAGGTATCGCCCCGTTCGACAATCAAGTGTTGGGCGGCGGCATCCAAAGCAGCTTCGATCACCGGGGCATGAGCGACGTCAGTTTCGAACACGTCAGCCACGAGACCGACAATGCCTTCGACCGCCGTCGGAGTCGGTGCGGCCTTTTGGCGTTCCAGGAGTTGGCGAGCCGCGGTTCCGACGCCCTCCATGCGGCGTTCCAAATCCTCAAGAAGCTCACGACGCGAGACCATCGCACTGCGTTGCTCCTTGGCGTGGGCGAGATCGTCAACAAGGCGCTGACGAACTTCGTTGACGCGGGCGGTTTCGGCTTGCTTATCCTCGAGCGATTGAGTCTGCTCGGCCATCAGCGCATCGAGCTCGCGAACTCGCTGCTCGCGACGCGCTTTCAGCTCCATGGCCGTGGCCAACTCCGATTCAATCTGCGTACCCCGCGAGGCGAGGCGACCGGACTGACCGACCAACGATTCACGGTGGGTGTTGAGCCGGACGACTTCGTTGTGTCGTTGGGCACTGGCGCGAAGCAGTTCGATGATCCCGGCTTTTTCTTCCTGAAGCACCGCCTGCGATTCGGTCAGCGTGCGTGCGAATTTGCGATCGCGTTCCATGAGTTCGTCGACGCGATCGTGCAATGCTCGCGTTTGGGCCTGAAGCGCTTCGGCGGTTTCCTGAACGCGCCGAAGTTCGACGCTTGCTTCTTCGACGCGCCGACAGTCTGTCTCCTGGCGTTCGCTCGCTCGCTGCAACAGCGTTCGCTGTTCCTCAGCACGTTTGGCGGCGGCTTCCATGCGTTCTTCTTGCGCGAGCAGTTCCGATTTGGTTTGAACGAAGACGCTGTCGGCTTCGTTGATCTGTTCGGCCACTCGATCAAGTTCCGTAGTGATGCGCGATTCGTCAGACTCTTTGCGAAGGATTTCGGCTTTGACACCTCCGACGTCATCCGTCTGTCGTTCGACTTCCGCAACCAGTCGGTCGATGTCGTTGGAGAATCGATGGTACTCCGCCATGGCGAAACTGGAGCGAAGCCCGTTAAGGCGTGCCTCGTATTCCTTGTAGTTGCGGGCCTTCCCGGCTTGGAGTTTGACGCTGCGCAGACGCTTCTCGAGTTCTTCAATCACGTCCGTGACGCGAAGTAGGTTTTGCTGTGTGCGATCGAGCTTGCGCTCGGCCTCTTTGCGGCGCGCTTTGTATTTGCTGACGCCGGCGGCCTCTTCAAAAATGAGGCGTCGTTCGGTCGGACTGCTTTGCAGGAGACCGTCGACGCGACCCTGCTCGACGACCGAGTAGGCGTCGATGCCCACACCGGTATCCATGAACAGTTCCTTGATGTCGCGGAGGCGAGCGACATCTTGGTTGATCTGGTATTCGCTCTCACCGGAACGGTAGAGCTTGCGCGTGACGGTGATTTCGTCGAAGTCCAACGACAGTGAGCGATCGGCGTTGTCGAACACGAGGTCGACTTGGGCCACGCTGCTAGCGCGGCGCGTGGCGGAACCGGCGAAGATCATATCACCCATTTGGTGACCGCGAAGCGAGCGTGCGGACTGTTCACCGAGAACCCACTTGAAGGCGTCGACCAAGTTGCTCTTGCCGCAGCCGTTGGGTCCGACGATGCACGTCACGCCCGGGCCGAACTCAAAATCGACCTTATCGGGGAAGCTCTTGAAGCCGCAAATGGTGATACGTTTTAGGAACATCGATTCGGGTACCTCCATGTGCCCAGGTACGCCCGCCCTCCATGGCGGTCGCTCACGGCCCAGACGGCTCTGTGGATACACCCACAGCAGCGCTTTTAGCTTATCTCAAAAGCGTCCGGCGGGCAACTGAATTTCCCAGAATACCGCCGCCAAAGGCGCATGACGGCTTGGCCGGCGCCAAACGCGGTAGCGGTACCCCATTCTTGGCGTCACGTTCGGTCGACTACACACGGTAGGGCAGATTTCACACGCCGCAGTGGCGAAACAAGGAGGTGGCAACGGCCCTGCCCTTGGCGTGCCATGGTTTCTGGTCACCCGCCTGAGTGCGCGGAGCGATTTCCACGGGCTTTTTCAACAGACCGATTCGAGGCTATGATGGTGACTGATTGGGGAAAGATCTGATGGACCGAAATCTGTGCGTGTGCCCGTGACCCGCGCCGCTCCCAAGAATCAATCGACCGACTCAACGCCAGCCGTGGACTACTTCCGTCTGTTTGAACACGCTCTGGATGCTGTTCTTGTCGTCGACGCACGGGGCGGCTACATCGCCGCCAATCCCGCCGCCTGCCAACTGACGGGCTACACGCGCGAGGAAATCCTTGAGATGCGCGTGGGGGATCTCGCCATCGACGAGGAACGACAGTTGTCCTCCGAGCGACTTGATCTTCTGCGTCGCGCGGGCTGGTCCCGTCGAGACCGGATGCTGCGTCGCAAAGACGGAAGCCATGTACGGGTAGAGGCCCACGCCGTCGCGCTGGGTGATGGTTCGTTTCAGACCGTCCTGCGGGACATTTCCGATCGGACCAAAGCGCACGAGGCGACCCAGCGGTCGCTTGACGCCTACAGCACGCTGGTCGACCTCTGCCAAGCGGGCGTTATTTCGGCAGGGGCCGACGGACGAATCCGGTCTTGGAATCGCGGGGCCCAAGACCTATTTGGCCATGCGGCGGACGAAGCCATTGGCCAACCCATCACCATGCTGATTCCGCATCGCAGCAGAAACAGACACCTATTCGGATTCGCACGCCACGTGGACGGGCCGAGCGATCCGTCCTTCTATCGATCGTTTCAGACGCAGGGTCTGAGAAAAGACGGAAGCGAGGTGTCGATAGAGGTGTCCGTCGGCGTTGGCTGGCAGCACGACGACCGTATCTTCACGGCCGTGATGCGCGATATCACGGAACACATCGCGGTGACGGAGCGTCTCAACGACGCGCTCCAGCGGTTGACGTTTCACTTCGATCGTATGCCGCTCGCGTGCATCGTTTGGGATACAGAATTCAAAGCCGTGGAATGGAACCGCGCGGCTGAGCGTGTGTTCGGATATTGCCGAGAGGAAGCCACAGGTCGCCACGCCTTTGACCTGATCATTCCTGCGGATGCCAGAGAGAACGCCGGGCTCATGTGGCGGCGATTGCTGGACGGACAGACACACAGCCACGCCATCAACGCCAACGTGTGCAGCGACGGTAGGCCGATCATTTGCGAGTGGTTCAACGCGCCGCTTCGAGACGGTTCCGGAAAGGTGCGGGGTGTCGCGTCGATGGCGATGGATGTTTCTGAGCGGTCGGCCATGGAGGCGCGCATTCGTGACGCTCAGCGTTTGGAAAGCTTAGGCGTCCTCACGGGTGGGATCGCCCACGATTTCAATAGTTCGTTGATGGTGATCTTGGGGAACACGGCGCTGCTGCGCTCGGCCGAGGGTCTACCGAAATCAGCGCTCGACCATATTGAGTTGATCGAGCAGGCCGGGTCTCGAGCCGAATTGCTCATCAGGCACTTGCTGACGTATGCGAGAACCGGTCGACACAATCCCCAACCGACCGATCTCAACGCCGTAGTTCGCGACGCTACGAAACTGATTCGATCGGCCATCGGCGTTGAGCACGCGCTCGACATTCAACTTGCAAGTCACCTGCCCGAAATTGTCGCCGATCGAAGCCAAATCGAACAAATACTCATCAATCTCTGCCTCAATGCCAAAGACGCCATGCCGAAGGGTGGTGCGATCAGACTGAGCACGCTGGTCTCCGAATTGACCACGGCCGGGGCCGATCGGTCCGTGCCCTACAATGCCAACCCGGGGCACTACGTCGAGCTGCTTGTCGAAGACTCGGGATGTGGTATGGATCCAGAAACAGTGCGGCGCATGTTTGATCCGTTCTTCACGACCAAACCGGACGGGCATGGTCTGGGGATGGCGGCCGTTCTGGGTATTCTTCGCCAACACGGTGCGGTCGCCTTGGTGGACTCCGAACCCCGTGGAGGAACACGCGTACACGTGTTCTTCGTCCCTGGCGAACGCATCACATCATAATCCGAGTGCGATAATACTGACGCGTCTGATAATCGTTCGCCTGGAGGGTACGTCCTCGCGGTCGCCGGGTCTACGCACGCCGATTCGCCTATCACCCATATCTCCCTTGACTTATGGGTGTATCGCTTCGATAGTCTAGTGGCGGTCTCATTGGAGTTGATCGAGTTTTCGTAGCACCCGGAGTCGGTCGCCGCAGCATCGGGTGCCATGGTTATTGCGTGCCATGGCCAAGTACAGCGCGACCATGTGCTACTACGTCAACACAGGCCGGCGCCTTCGGCTTGGGCATGGCATGCAAACAGCTTGGGTGTGGCACGCGACGCACGGTACCGAACGACTGAAGTACCTTCTTGGAATCGGCTGATCGGTGAGATCGATATGAGGGGTAAGAAGGTCTCGACTACGCCACCGAATCGCTCCGAAGGCGAAGCACATCCGAGGAATCGCTTCGCCAAATGGCGGGCGTTGTCGTTATCGCTCGTCTATGTCGCCTTCGCCGTCCACATCATTCATTGGCGACTCGCCGGAAAAACGCTTGCACCGCTCGAACTCAACGAAGTCATGTATACACTTGAGTTGGGCGTCGTTACCGCCGGTTGCCTGTTCATGCTGTGTCTGGTTTTTGGCACCATGATCTTCGGGCGATTCTTCTGTTCCTGGACTTGCCACATCATGGTGCTTCAGGACGGGTGTGCGTGGTTGTTTCGAAAGCTCGGAATCCAACGCAAAGCCGTTCGATCCCGCGTCCTGCTCTTCATTCCACCGATCACCGCCCTATACATGTTTGTGTGGCCTCAACTTCTTCGCGTTTGGCGAGAAGGCGCGTTCCCGACATTTCACTTTGCCACCGACGCAGACGGATGGGCGTCGTTCACGACGGTCAATTTCTGGCGCAACTTACCGTCTGTTCCTATCACCATACTCACGTTCGTCGTTTGTGGCGTAGCCATCGTCTACCTTCTGGGTTCGAGAACGTTCTGCACCTATGTCTGTCCCTACGGCGCGGTGTTCGGACTCGCCGATCGGTTGGCTCCGGGTCGAATTCGTGTGTCGGATGCGTGCAAGCAGTGCGGCAAATGCACGGCCGTGTGTACGAGCGGGGTCCGCGTTCATGAAGAGGTCAAGCAATTCGGCATGGTCGTCAACAACGCTTGCCTGAAGGATCTCGATTGCGTCGGCGTGTGCCCGGAGAACGCACTTCGGTATGGGTTCGGTAGACCATCGCTTGGGAAATCCTTCCGCAACAACGGCCGGTTCGGACTGCCCTACGATTTTTCACTCGCGGAAGACACGTTGATGGGTGTGGTCATGCTGGCTGTCGTCCTTACCCTGCGCGGTCTGTACGGTCGACTGCCTTTTCTTCTGTCGCTGGCTTCCGGAGCGATGATTGCGTTCTTGGCGGTCGTCGCACTTCGGTTACCCAAGAGCCCGAACGCCAAGCTCGCGGGTTTTGCGCTCAAGAAGAGAGGGCACGTCCAACTCGCCGGACGGTTGTTTCAAGGCGGCTTCGCGCTGCTGACGCTGTTGATCGCGCACAGCGCGTTCATTCGATACCACGAATATACAGGACTTCGTGCATTGGACCGTGCATCGGTGACGTCATCGCCCGACGAGCGAGCGTCGGCGGCAACGTACGCGGTAACGGCCCTCGGCACGGTTGAGCGATGGGGTCTGCTTTCCAATCCGCGCGTCGAGCGAGGCCTCATTACGGTCTTGGCGAAGTTGGAGCGATTCGACGATCTCAGCGAGCGGGCGGAACGGTTCATCGAACGGAATCCGTGGGACTCCGGCGTGCGCATCACGGTGGGTCGGGCGCTGCTCGCGTTGAATCGCCCGCGCGAAGCCCGCGTACACTTTCAGTTTGTCGTTGACCACTGGATTGATACGGATGGAATTCATCAGGGCGACCTTGTCTCCGCGTACGCCGCGCTGGGATCGTTGTCCGCGCAGCTAGGGGACTTCTCCACAGCCGAAAACGAATTGCGACAGGCGCTTGTACTCGATCGTTCGTCGGTCGCAGCGCACGCTGCACTGGGGGGCGTGTTGGCGGAGATGGGACGACTCGACGACGCGGTCACGAGCCTTAGCCAAGCCGTCGCCCTGAACCCGGCGATCGAGCGCGCCCAATACAATTTGGGAACGATACTGGCCCACCTCGGCCGGTTCGAGGAGGCCATACCACACTACCGCAAAGCCCTTGGGGCGAACGCCGACGACGCCGAGGTCAACAATAACCTGGGATTCGCGCTGATGCGGGTCGGCAATCTGAACGAAGCACGAGCGACCCTGGAGCGCGCGCTGACCATCGACCCCGATAACGCCGACGCTCATTTCAATCTGGGCGTTATTCTGAACGGCGGCGGTAAGCAACGTGAGGCGACAGAACATTTCCAAGCCGCAGCACGATTGAGCCCGCGTTACGCCGAACTGCTTCGCGAATAGACGTCTCTGCGAATCCATTCATGTGGCCGCGCGGTTTGCTGAACAGGGCAAGTTCTAAATCGCGCTAGTGCTTTGTCACGCTTAAATTTTCGCGTACGTCTGATCCGAGCGGCGACAGCTAGGGCGCGTCTTAACGCTATGATTGAGGGTTAACAAGGGTCCGCTCCCTCACGGTCGCGGCTCGGTAAACCCGCCGATGGATCACCGGCTGGACGCCGGTGCCACACCTGTTCCACGGGCTTCTAACAGTTCGAAGTGGTAATTCCATCGCGTTCAGCGCCCGACGCCGATGGCGTATAGGCTAATGCTCTTGGATGCGATACCGTCACTTACGAACAGGAAGTAGTCGGCGCGAAAGTCAGAGGGGACCATCCCGGTCAATCGCTGCGGCAGAGATCGCGCGATTGCTACGCCGAGCGGTAGCGGCGTGCCGCCCGGTCGGTCTTCTCGACCGCCGAGCATCATCAGCAGCTGACCGCGTGCGTTGAACAAGTGGACGTGGGCGAACTCGGGGTCGGCGATGAATACCACGCCATCGGGACCGATCGCAAGGTGGCGGGGTTTTCCCAAGTCTCCGTAGCGGTTGCCCGGTTGGCCGAATGTTCGTACCGGAGTGAGCGTCGTATCAAAGACGTGGACGCGTGCGTTCATAGCGTCGGCGACGTAGAGCGATCCGGCGTCGTCCAGCGCCAACCCCATCGGAAAGTGAAACTCACCTGGCACTGATCGCCGCGCGCCTTCGCCCGTCGCTCGCCCTTCGTCAAGCGCGAACACATCCACGGAGTGACGCGCGATGTCAGCCACGTACAACAAGCCTGAGCGAACAGCGACGGCCACGGGGCGATAATGCTTGTCGCCGTCTACGCGGTAGCGATTCAACACCTGACCTGAAGCGTCGAACTCGATCACCTCGCCGCGCGACGCATCCGCGACGTAGACTCGTCCGTGCTCATCGACTGCGACAGCGACGGGCTCGGCGAGTATGACGTCACCGGTTTCACCGAAGCGCTGCGCGAGACCCGTCTTGAGATCCCACACATGAACCACGTTCAGCCCGCCGTCGCACACATAAAACAAACCGTTTCGGTATGCGATGCCCGCCGGTCTCCCGATGTATGGGCTTACCGCCCCGCCGCGAACCATGTCGACAAACGATCTTGACCTTGGGGCGATGTCGGCCAGTCGATCGAAGGACGCAAGAAACACGGCGTGCGCAGGTGCGGCCGGGCTTGGAAAATAGATTGCGTCGAATTGCGGCGTCGAGGACACGCAACCGACCGGCCCTACGGTCACGACGATCACGGAACACCGGAATAATAGTCTATGCACGCCACGGATGACGCTCGTCACCCGGTGCGACGGATACGCCTGCGCGCGAACGTCACAGTCGGAGAATGACGGGTCGGCGGTAGTGAGTTGTGTCACTTGCGGTGGCACGTCAAGCACAGCGCGCTACGGGCGTTGCTGCGGACGAGCATAAAACGCTCGCCCGTCATGTTGTGCGGATCGTGGCAGGACGAACATTCCACCCTGCCCTCAGGAAGAAGAACCGCACGCCCGGCGACCACGGATGGCGCCGGGCGAAAATCCGGATCGAACTTCGGATACTCAACGGCCACGGGATGGTCACTGCCGCCGTGGGCTGAAGAGAACAGTCCGGGGTTGCCCGTGTTGACGAATCGCACTTTGCGTGGGACGGGAATGTTGTCGCGTGCGATCGTACCGTCGTGGCAGCGAAGACACATGTTCGTTCCCAAACCGGCTGACTTCGATTGCGCCAGGGACGTGCCGAACGTACGATTCAAGTCGGCGTTCGGATCCCACAGCGGCGCCTCGGTCGGCGGCTCGTCACGCTCCGGTGTGTGGCAAGCGGTGCAACCGTCGTTGCCGGCCCACTCTTGACTGCGGAAGTCATGCTTCGACCCTTCGAGACCACCAGCGGCCCAACCACCAACGAACACAACCAGCGACGCGACGAGCAAGATGTCGAAACGTCGAAAAATCGAAAAATCTAACAGAAGAGGGCGACGTTCAGACGTTTCGACATTTCGACGTCTCGACGTTTCAGCATTTCGACGTTTTCTCTTCATCTTCGGCCTCTCTTCCCTTCGCGTTTGGATTGAACACGACTGGCGCCGGTGGTTCGGTTGTTGTAGGGGAAGCTGACATGGGTCAAACCGTGGCAAGTCAACGTACAATTGCCCGCTAGTCGTCCCGTGTCCATATACTCGATACGCCGACCATTCGGTGAATCTGCGGGGAACACAATCGACAGGTCGAAGTTGATGAGGCTTGAATGGTTGGTGCTGTTGCCCTGACTGCGAGAAACGCCATGCGCGGTATGGCAAGCGCTGCACGGAGCGCCGCTGCCGACGATATGGCGACGATGCAACGAGAAGCTGTCGTCACCGAGTATGCTCTCTCGACTATGGCAGCCATAACACAGCGCAAAAGCTTCGGCGCTTTCCGACGTCAGGTCGTCGGTCTCGTAGTTGCGCACCAAGAGCGGTTCAAAAATCGAACCGTGTGGACCATTGGGACCGGACCCGCCCATGAATCGGGCGTTGTCACTGTTGTGGCAGTCCGTACACGTGATCATACTGCCGACACGGAGCGGTGGGATCAGGCTGACCACATCCCGGTTGCGTCGCGGACCGGCAACCGGATGAAACGACGGGTTCGATGTTTGAAACTGAAGCCGCGTGTTTGATTGTGAAACCTGCCGGGGCGTGTCGTCCTGTTCGCGTGTGACGCTGTCGGCGTGGCACTTCAAGCAAATCTCATAGCCGAACTTCGCCTGGTCGATCTCACGGCCGGAAATAGTGACGCCGGAGACGTGCAGGTTCGGCCCTTTGACGGTCGGGCCCAGCGTGCCACGGACCACGCCGATGTGGTTCGGCTCGGCGGCGTGGGGGTTGTGGCAGTCAACGCACTCGACGTGGCGACGCATGGTGAACGGGTTCTCGGCTGGGTCATGTACGCCGGTAAGCCTACGGTCGTCGTGGCCTGACCGCTTGTTAATCTCCGAGGCAATGTTGAACGCAGCCACCGCGCCGCTGTGGCAGTTCAAACAACCTTCCTCCTCCCGGCGAAAACGCAGCAATCGTTCGCGCTTGGGGGCCGAGTGAATCTTGTGGCAGCTCAGGCATCCGTTACCCGATACCGTGGCGTACTTCAGGCGTTCACTCGGATCGACGACACGCCCGCTGGTCCGCTTATTGCTCACGGCGTGCGCAGCGTGCTTCCACCCGTCGCGGTCGTGACAGCTCAAGCAAACCATCCCCATACGATCGGTCACGCGAAGAAAATCACCGAGCTGGTTGTTGTGCGGGTCGTGACACGTAGTGCAATGCATTTCACCGTGCCTGCCGAGCGGCAACTCCTCGGTAACGACCTCCGGCGCTCGAAGTTGTCGATCGATATTGGACAAGGCCCGGTCGTACCGAAAACCGATCGGATGATCGTCGGAAAGATCGTTGGTCAGGTCGGCCGTGCCCGGTGGGATGGTCCGCGCGGTCATTACGAACGGGTGCGTCGACGGCCGCGAGAGCACATTGCCCAGCGCCATGGACCCGTCGTGACAACTGAGGCACATTTTCGATGCCCCGGACGGCTGATCGATACGGGCGTCGATCGTAGAACTCTCGTAGATTCGATAGTGCGTGATCGGGTTCTCGCGGTTCCAAAGTGGGGTCTGCGGTGCTGCGTTGTGCGGGGCGTGGCAGAAGATGCAAATCTCGTTCTCGTGAACGCCGCGAATCGGTCCCGGACCCTGTGCCGACAGATCGTGCTTGGAGTGGACCACGGAATCTTCCGCCAACGCCGCGTGGCTTCCGATCACTAGCAGTGCCAGCGCACCGGCAAAGATCGGCGCCGACCACGGCGCGAGGCCATAATGACGATTCCTAGTGCTCATGATGTGGCCCTCATTCTCACAAATACTTGTAGGCGTCGGTTCCCGCCGTCCGCCACCCAAATCCGATCGAGTCGATCGATTGCGATCCCCGCCGGAAGCGAAAACGCACCGGGCTCGCTACCCTCACGCCCGAAGGCCATGAGCAGTTGCCCGTCGGGTTTGAACATCTGAACATTTTCGAAATGCGCATCCACGATGTAGATGTTGCCATCCGCATCGGCGGCCACGCCTTTGGGTAGAGAAAGATCGCCCGCCCCATCGCCCTTCTGCCCGAACATTCGCACGCACTCGCCGTCGAGCGTGAGCAACTGTACACGAAAATTGGCGCTGTCCGCCACGAGCAGGTTATCTCCGGCGACGGCTATATGCGTCGGGTAGTTGAATTGACCGGGCTTGCTACCGCGTTCTCCGATTGTTGCCAAGCGCGAACCATCTGTCTCAAAAACCACGAGCGCATGAGCACCGCCGTCCACGACGTATAGCCGGTCGGTCGACGCCGCATAGGCCACGCCGACCGGACGAGACAGTATGCCTTTGCCGAAGCGTCGACGAAATGAACCGTCGGAGCTGAGTTCGATGACTTCAGCCAAGGCGGCGTCGGTGACGAACAGTCGCTCGTTGACCCACGCAACGCCGACCGGTGTCGCAAAGCGCTGGTCGTCAAAACCGGACACGAGGCGGTGCGTCCGCTGCTGAAGATCGATGATATGAACGGCGCCCGCTGCCCCGTCCGCCACGGCCAACAGGTCGTCATGCGTGATGGCGATTCCGTGAGGGCTAGAAAATCCGATGCTCGGACGCGGACCTCGGAAGGCTGCGCGAAACGATTCCGCTCCAGAAACAGCCGCATGCAGGTCGTCGCTGCCGGACAGCACACCCACCAATTCAATGCGCGGCGTGTCGGGCGGTGGTGGCCAAACCAGCGGCGATGCGAGCGTCGGAAAAAGATTACCCTGCGGACGACCACAACCACACACCGCTACCGTCAGCGCGATCGTCAGCGCCAGGCGCCATCGCGCAACGGCCATGCGGTCGGTATGGCTATTGCGTACGAAGAACATTGGTGAACTCTCTGCGAACGCGTACGTAGACGCCAAAGTTGTCTTCCTCGGACTTCGGCAAACTGAGACGATCATACTCGACCGTCAACTCGCCGAGAAGATCGCCAACGACGAACTCCAAACCAGCGGTGACGTCCCACGCCTTGGTCATTCCGGCGACGGAATCATCTTCCCAGCGAAACGCGGCGCGCTCGATCGTGGACACCGAATCGGACAGGCGTCGACGGCGATCGAGCGATACGTCCATCAGGTTGACGTTGCGACTGTCCACGCCGCCCTCGAAGAGCAATCGCGAGAAACGCGTCGCTAGATTCAGCGTGTCGTCGGACTTGCGTACGAGACCCCAGCGACCTCGAACGTGAAACGCATCGTACGGATCCACAGTATCATCGAAAATCTCATACTCGAAGCCCAGCGAATAGCGCTTGGCCTGATAGTTGACGCCGAGACGATGGTGGTTCGTTCGGTCGGCGCGGCGAAGAAAACCGGACGACCCATTGTCCTCCTGATTGCGGAAGGAGAGTCGATAGTAAGGCGTGAGACCGTTGGCAAACCGTTGCTCGATCGTGAAGTCCGTTCGCATTGTGTCGAGTTGTCCGTCGGCGGGCGTGCGGAAGAGGTAGTCGACCAAGACCGTATCCCCATCGGCGATTCGACCGGTCTCGATACGCTCAAGCTGAACGGCGTTGCCCTGTATGACGACGCGATAGTCGACGCCCCTAAGAAAAACGCGTCGATTGCTCGGGTCGGTGACGACGACCGTTCGGACGATCACGTTACGATTTCGCAGCACCGGATTGACGGGATCGCGAAAGGTGTGCGACTCGTCAAGGATAACACGCTCGCCGTTGTCGCCGCTGACCTGTTCGGTATCGTAGGCGAACGCTAGGTTGGCGTAGAGATGGCCAAAGCGGTTGCGGCGGTTGTACTGCCAATCGACCGACGCGCCGTACTGCGTCGTGTTGATGTCGTTCTCGACGTCTTCGTAGAGACCGAACACATCGACGATCGTTGTGAGGTTGGTATACGCTTGATGAACCAGCTGAAAGTCGAGGCGCTGCGTTTCCACGTCCAGCCCCTCAAAGCGTTCGCGGTTGAACTGGTATTTGTAGAGGGTTTCAAGGTCGTCGCTGTGCTTCAACGTCAACTGTGGACCGATCTCGAAAAAGTCACGGGCGAAGTCGCCGCTCTCTTCCTGCCAGTGCAGGACTGTACGAAGCTCGTGACGATTCTCGGGACCAAACATCCATTCGTGTTCCAAAGAGAGCAGATCACGCGTGGTTTCGAAGTCGCCCGCCGAGCCCTGATACGCTTGCTTGCTCGTGGCGTTCTCGTAGGAAAAAATCAGCTTCTGTTGTTCCGAGATGCGCCAGTCCCCGCCGTATCGAAGTCTGCTTTCCGTGAAATGTTCGTCATCGCGCGGGTCGGCGTTTCCGGTGCGATCGGTTTCGAGGTAGTCGTAGGCCAACTCCATGGTCAGCGCGTCGGTCGTGTGCTGCCAACTCGTACCGAACCCCGTACGCCGCTGGTTCAACGTCGATTGGAAACGCCGGCTGATTCGGTCTTCCTGCCTGAGCCCATACACCGAACCCGAGACTGGTTGCCCTTGGAAGAAATTCATCCGGGCGTCGTAGCGAAGTAAGTAGCCGTTGTCGCGGTCGACGAAATCGGCAAAATCCGAGTCTTCAGTGAAACGTTGCTGGGTTAGGGCGAGACTGAGGTCGGTGTTGAAGTTGATGAAACGTGGATCTATGAGTGAGCCGCCGAGCGTCAACCCCAGGCGCTCCTGGACGCGCCACTCGCGGTTCTGTTGGCTGATCGTTCCACTGCGACGGTTGGTATCCACCTCGCGGTGGGTGTAGTCGCCTTGGAGTTCCAAGTACGCATCGGTCTGATTGAGGATGAGCAGTCGCGACTGGGACGGCGCTTTCGGCGCGATCGCCTCAGGGTCTTCCTGCTGGAGTCCGTAGACGCCGCGCCCGGACGTTCCCAGAAACAGGAAAACCAGTGTAACAAATCCCAAGCAACCGCAGTGTCGGGTGCGGACCGCGCCAACCATCGCACACCTTTGCGAAAAAATGAGCTCGCCGATCCTTCCCCCTCCTCCTCCGCAGGCTGATGAGTTCGCAGACCGACGGTCCAGCTTTGGCTGGACACCCTTCTCTATACGGCAGTATGATGGCTCTAGCAACAAGGAAAATCTCCTCAACGCGCGTCAATCTCCGCGAGCGCATGTTGTTGACGCGCCGAGATTCGCCACAAAAAGTCGTCGACTCGCTCGCATCGCGACGTTTCCTGTTAACGGATCGTGCTCACGTGTCGCCACGCTTCAGTCTGCTGGCGTGCCACGTCCCATGAGTTGAGCCCGAGTTCGTCCGATCCGAGCCGCGACCGTGAGGGAGCGCTGTCAAGCTGCCGCGACCGGCTTTCAATCGTCCGCTTGCTCACGCGTGCGGCTCGGTAAACCCTTCATTCGGTGTGTGTCAGAGCGCTTGTGCAACCACCTGTTGATCTTCCGCGCGAACCGGGTATCGTACCCGTCGGCGGCCTGGTCTGCTCGCGTTCTTCTGGTTGGGCGAATCGATCGTGCGAAGACTTCTTCCGATTACCGTATTGCTCTGGATCGTCACCGTCGGGTGCTCAAGCGCCGGTCGTGAAAGTTTTCGGGCTTGGTTCTTCGAACTGCCCGAAAACGACGCGGCGCCGGTAACTGTAGCCGATTCAATGGTCGAGGCCCCACAGCGTGCAGGGCTTGAGCTACCGCCGCCCCGATTCGCCTCACAACATCCCCCGTTCCTCAATCGCCAATGCCAATCTTGCCACGATTCGTCACAGCAGATGCAGGTGCTCGAAGAGCTTGTCGACGCCTGCACCGAATGTCACCCTCGCTTCTTCACTCCGGAGGTCGGCCACGCCCCTGCGGCTGCTGGTGAGTGCGTCGAGTGCCATGAGATGCACCGAAGCGAATATCCCGCCCTACTCAAGATGCCCGTGGTGGAACTGTGCATAGAATGCCACGAGGAAGCAGAGGATCTGAGTCAACCGGCGCATGCGGGCGATCAGGCAAACCGATGCACCGTTTGCCACGACCCGCACTTCGGTGAGGGCATGCTCCTACGATCCCAACCCGCAGACACTAAGCCGAAGTGACCGCCTCTAGTGCAGGGTCACACGTCCTCTTGTGGGTTTTGGGATTGGCTCGTCGGTTCGTGGGGCATCAGAGCCGAGGGCGCCAGCCCGCGGACTGGTCCCACCGCTAGCGCAGTGGGCTCTGACCCGCGCGCTTGGTGCCGGTCGTGCTGGCGCGACAACCCGAAAATTAAGGTGTGACGCACCACTGGTATGGCACGTGGAAGGAACTGAGCGATGGCGCAACTGAATGCATTGACCGGCACGGCGACGGATACGCAGGAGATCGCAGGCGGCTATGGCGACCGAGTCGATGAATCCGGACCGTGTTCCCCGCCGATCCGGTCCAGCGTTCGAAGGCTTCCGCGATCATGCGTGCTTGGCACCGTGATGCTTGTCGCGATCGCGGGGTGCGGGACCGATCTGGAGAACGTGGTCTACCAAGCCGGGGCCGCCACCGGTCGGACCATCGTTGACATCGGCCTTACCCAACTCGCAAACGCACTGGCTGGTGTAGACGTTCCCAGCGACACCGGCGCACCAGATGACAACGGCACGCCGGACGACAGCGGCCCCGTAGACGTTGATCCTGACGATATGCAGGATGACCCCAATGTTGACGACGGCGGCGGACCCGACGCCACGAATGGCGACGATCGACCTTTGGGCGACGCCGCAAGCGGCGATGCTGTCTTTACCTCTAACGGTTGCGCCGGTTGCCACTGTGCCGATGCGACAGGCGGATGCGCTCTGAGTGCGCCAAACATCATCGACGCGGACGTAACCCTGCTCGACGAATTCCTGATACTCGGATCATCGCACCCCATAATGTTCGATTTCACCAGTCAAGAACTTGCCGATCTGGAAGCGTTCCTGGCCACGCTTGGCGGTAACTGAGAACCTGATGACAGCGGCTTAGTTATCGGTCACGCCCTCTGCTTCTTCCAGTGCGATATCTGGCGTTGCGCGCCACGGTTTGCTATGCTGGTACCATTGTAGCGTTCCCACCAAGGAGCCCCAATTTCGTCCAACTACACACCGTAGATGGAATCTCGTTCGTGGGGACGGCACGTGATAGCAACCCGGAACGACGTCGAAACACTTGAGCCACCGACGCATGGAGTCGTACGATATGACGGACAAGAGAACAGAACCGGACACCCTCGATCAGCGTCGACCGCGCCAAGATGACACGCGCGTACGCTTCGCGGTCCGCCGACCCACGCATACCAACCACCGCTTCAAGCTAATGAGTTGGTTGATCGCGTTCGTGGCGATTGGTACTGCGGGCGACACTACATGGGGTTTCCAATTCGTGCATCCGTTTACGACGCAACCTTCGCGAACGGAATTCAAAGGCGACGTCTCGCGCATCGAAATGGACGTGAGCTTGCGGCGGGTCATCGTTTCCGGAACCATCAACGGTAAAGGACCCTTTAAGGTGCTCGTCGACACCACCGCCACGCGTTTCACAATCGATGACGACGTCGCTAAGGAAATCGGATTGAAGGCCGTGGACATACCCCGACTTGACGATCTTCCTCGGCCCATGCTGCCTGGAACGGCTGTACGTATCGATACGTTGGGTCTCGGACAGGTCGTCTTCCACGGGTTTAACGCACTGACCGCCGACCTCGACATTCTGGCCGGCGGGTTCCGAAGGTATGACGCCGCGGTTCCGTTTACCATGTTCCGTGACTGTCTCTTGACGTTGGACTATCCGAACAGAACCTTGATCCTTGAGCAGGGCGAACTCCCGACACTCGACGGGAACGACATACTCCCCTTCACCGACAGCCGTGGTTGCCCGGCGCTGAACCTAGACTCGGGACCGTTCGCCGGATCCATTTGCATTAGCACGAAGTCCAAGCATGCCTTTACCATGCAGTCATCGACGTTCGGCGACCCGAAGAGCGGTACGATTCAAGCGAACAAGAAGAAGAAGGGACGCCGGCATGTTGCCGATTTCGACACGGACACGCCCATCTCCTTCGCGCCCATTCAACTCGGTCGCCACGAATTGCTCGGTCTTCCCATTTCGTACACCGAGGAGCGTCCCTCGTTCGGATACGAGTTGCTCAAGATGTTCACGTTGACGTTCGATCAGAAGAACCATCGCGTTCGCTGGACCCGCGCCGGTCCGGATACGATCTCCCTCTTCCCACACAGCCGGTTCGGGGTTGTCTTTGTTCGCCACATGACCGACCTCACCATCGCCTACATCATTCCGGGATCACCCGCCTCGCGCTCGCCGCTGAAAGCGGGCGATCGCATCAAGGAGTTCGAAACCAAGCCAAGCCAGTCACGTAGCGATGAGTTCGTTCGGCGGAAACTTCAAGAATCCGAGACGGTCTTGATGAAAGTCGAAAAATACGGGATGGACATGATGATCGTTCTGAGCGTTCGAGACTAAGAGCGTATATGAAAAGGCGTGTCAGACGGTTCGCGACAAACCGAGCCGCGCCCGTGAGGAAGCGTTCTCACGGTGATTCGTCGGACGTGGTTCGCACCAAGCGCCAGATGTTGTTGTAGGGCGTCGCATCAAACCCTTCGAGCCAGTGCGATACTGCCACAGAGAAAAGCGGACGGTCGGGATAGTCGGCGAGTCGCCCCGCCCACCGACTCGTAGTGGTGTTGACGACGGTGATGTCGTCGCGGTGCGTGAGGACGTGCTGGGCATACCACAATGGCGGTGACTGCCGCCACGTAGAACAAATCACCGCGCCGCGCGGCAGCGTCGCCATGTCCAAGTCACTTAGATATTCGATCGCGCTGGGACCCGGATGTTCTTGACGGTACGGCGCATCAATCCAAGTAATGAGGACCATCGCGCCAAAGCAGAGCACGGCCGCAGCCTGCGACCGAACACGCCCGCGGTCCGGCATGACGCGCGAAAGAGCGACACCGACGAGTATCGTCACGGCCAACATCATCGCGGACAGATCGGCAGCCAAGCCGTAAATCTTGTAGGTGCAGACGAAGGCCATGTTTCCGATGATCAACCCGACCAGAAGCCAGAAGGCCTCGGCACATCGACGGTACGCAATGGCGCCACCGCAAAGTAGCAACACCAAGACGATAGGAAACAGGTACGGACCCGCGACAAGCGACGTACCCATGAAGTCGACCATGCGGTAGAGGAAGAATTCCGCGTGAAGCCAACCGAGGCGCGATCGCACGCCGCGGAGCGTGTAGTGCATGTACCAGGAAAATTCCTGCGCCGACGCCTGCCAGATGATACGCTCGACCTTGGCGCCAATCCCGTCGGCTGCTTGGGGTAGCTCATGAAACTCGGCGTTGTGGTGATCGATGTAGTTGTATTGGATGTCCGGACGGTCGCGCACCCACAAGTAGGTCAGCGAGTACAGCGTCGGCAGCACGCCGAACAGCACTACGAGCGAAGTGGTGTTGATCCACGCACGGCCGCTGGGACGGCGTCGACGCTCGATGAGCCACCACGCACCCACGAAAAACGGGAGCATCCATACTACGCTCGGACGATTCGCCAGCGTCATCCCATACATCAGCGTGGCGGCCCAAAGATCAATCCGGCGTCCGCGCCGACCGAAGCGCACGAGCAAATACATGGCACCGGCCAGTAAAGCCAGCGACGGTGCGTACACCTCCGGTGCGACCAGGTTGATCCAAATGCGATGGTGCGACGCCAACGCCAGACAAAGCGCGCCGGCGAGCCAAGCGTTCACGCCGAGTCGCATTTGCAGGAGTTGACATAATACAAGGCCAACAATGCCTATCGTCAGGCAGGCTAGACTGATCACGTAGGCCGGATCTACTGCTGGAATAAGCGTCAGAAAGTAACCAATTGTCGTGTACCCGGCGTATCCAGGCGGATGCATGATGCCCAACGTCGCGCTGGCGAGTTGAATATCCCCGGGATCTCCGAAGCAGACGCCCGGGGGCAATTGTGGCAGGGCGAAGACAGTCAGCACCGTGGCGAGCGCGGCCATGGCGGCGAGTTCGCTTCGGCGAAGCTTCGGCCACGGCGCGCTCGGGGCGACGGGGTCGCCGCCGGTCGGTTCGTCCCGTTCGTTGGCCGGAGCGTTTTCCGGACCGCTTGCGTGGTTACTTGGTGGTGTGTTCGTCAACGAGTTCCGCCGCGCCGTATGCGTTGTCCATTCAAATCCCCCACGAGACAAGCCATGGGCCGCCTACTTCGTCAATTGACGGATTCACTGAACCCGCCGCCGGAAGTACAACCGACTTCGCACGGAGCAGCGTCGCGCCGCTGTATCCACCCTACGCGGAACGCGACATAGATACGTGCGGAAATGGAGCAAGAGCGTGCGTCGAACACCTAATGCAGCAACCGCACGTCGTTCAATCAGTCGTACGATACTTCGTGCCTTCGAGGACGATACTAACGCCCGCATCCTCAAAATGGTTCAGGTAGCGGAAGATGGTTCGCCGCGAGCTGCCGGCGGTCTTCATGAGTTGCTTGAGCGTAGCGCCCTTCTTGAGCATGGTCATGAGTTGACGATACCGCCCGCTCGCCGAAGCGCTGCCCTTCATGCTCTTGATCAACGTCGAAGCTGTTTGCTTTTGCCTGGCGTTGCTTGCAAACCCACCCCTCGCCAACGCATATTCGAGGGCACGAAGAATAGTCTGTGTTTCTAGAAAATTCGTTTTTTGCACGACCTAGACTCCGAAAAGACCCAATGGAAATCGGCGACGGGCACCGCGGTGTCGCGGTGTGGCATTATAAGACATAATGGGTCTCGAATGCAATGAACCGCCCTCCGGCCGATCAGGAGGCCGTGTGCACAGGCGACGTACCTGAAGAATCCGCCCACGTGGCGGATGGTAGGCTGCGAATTCGCTGGAGGCCCCGACATTTTGCCAGAACGAACGACTGACGAAGTAGTGATCCTGGGGAGCGGTACGTCGCATGGCGTACCGATGATCGGCTGCGACTGCGCCGTATGCACGTCGGACGATCCGCACGATCGCCGCACGCGACCGAGCATATTCGTCCAAGTCGGTGAGCAGCGTTTGCTGATCGACACATCACCCGAACTTCGGGTTCAATGCATCGACAATGGTATTGATCGCGTGGACGCTGTCCTGTTCACGCACCATCACGCGGACCACGTGGCTGGTCTCGATGACCTGCGCCGTTTCAATTGGCTGATGAAAAAGAGCGTGCCCCTGTACGGTTCGCAGCGCACGCTCGAGAACGTCCGTCGAATGTTTCTCTATGCGTTCGAGCGTGCCCCGGACTCGCCCCACAGCCGGCCGGAACTCGATCTGTGTACCATCGACGCCGAACCGTTCGTCATTGGCGGCGTCACCGTCACACCCATACCGCTCATGCATGGCCCGCTCCCCGTGCTTGGGTTTCGGTTCCGTGCATTCGCCTACTGCACCGATTGCAACCACATTCCGGAATCTTCGTTACGCTTGCTCGACGGCGTGAACGTGCTCGTGCTTGATGCACTACGTCGCGCGCCGCATCCCGCACACTTCAACCTAGAGCAAGCGATGAAGATGGCCAATCGCATCGGCGCACGCGCAACATATTTCACACACATCGCCCACGGACTCGCCCACGAAGCGACCTGTAACGAACTGCCCGAGGGCATGGCCTTGGCGTACGACGGTCAACGGATCACGTTCTAGGCTTTGTCACGACTCAGACGAGTTCGTCTGATCCGAGCCGCGACCGTAGTGAACAGAGCCGCGACCGTGAGGAAGCGGTCTTCATCCGCAAGCCCGGATCGCTTCCTCACGGGCGCGGCTCGGTAAGAGGCATTTCACACAGGTTCTCAGACGTAACGGAACGCTACGCCTTGCTGCGGCGCTTCACCTTCTTCTTGCCCGCCGTCTTCCGCGTGGACGCCACGGTCGTCTTCGTGCGACCTCGTTTCGGTTTCACAGCGGCACGTGGTTTTGAGTTCGACTTGACGATTCGCGAACGGATGCGCGGCGAAGTGATGACCGCCTGCGCCGCAGCGAGCCGGGCGATGGGGATACGCGGCGGGCTGCACGATACGTAGTCGAGCGCGATTTGCTCACAGAAGAGGATCGACGCCGGATCACCGCCGTGCTCGCCGCAGATGCCGAGCTTGAACTTCGGGTTGACGTTGCGAGCGCCGGCGGCTGCGAAACGCATGAGCGCGCCCACGCCGTCGACATCGATCGACTGGAAAGGATCTTGCGAGAACACAGCCGCCTTGTCTTCGTCGACGTAGTCCGGAAGAAAACGTCCCGCGTCGTCGCGCGACAGGCCCATAGTCATCTGCGTCAGATCGTTGGTGCCGAAGCTGAAGAACTCAGCCACATCAGCCATCGGTCCGCCAAGCAGCGCCGCACGCGGCGTCTCGACCATGGTTCCGACGAGATACTTCACCTTGGCCCCCTGCTCTTTCAGCACGGCGTTGGCCACGCAGCGTGCCCGGTCAGTGAGAATCGCGAGCTCTTTGGGGTCGATGCTCAGCGGGATCATGATTTCCGGGAACACCTTGGTGCCACGTTTTTGGCAGGCGACGGCGGCTTCGATGATCGCCCGAACCTGCATCTCGAGGATTTCGGGATAGGTGATGCACAGTCGACAACCACGGTGTCCGAGCATGGGGTTGGATTCGTGCAGTTGATCAATGCGTTGCAGCACGTCATCGATTGTGACGCATTCACCGGACCCCGCCTCGGCTGATGCGTTCAGCTCGCTCACGACAGCCTCGAGTGCCGAAACGTTGTCATGGGCTGGAAGAAATTCGTGCAACGGGGGATCGACGAGTCGGACGGTCACGGGCAGGCCGTGCATGGCTGCAAAAATGCCTTCGAAGTCGTCACGCTGGAACGGAAGCAGCTTGTCGAGCGCGGCGCGACGAGCGGTTTCACTGCCGGCGAGGATCATCTCGCGCATGGCTGTGAGGCGTTCGGGCTGAGACGGATCGAAGAACATGTGCTCCGTGCGACACAATCCGATGCCCTCGGCACCGAGCTCGACGGCTTTGAGGGCGTCGGGCGGCGTGTCGGCGTTGGCGCGAACCTTGAGCGTCCGACGCTTGTCGCACCAGCCCATCAATGTCTCGAACTCAGCCGGCGCTTCGGGTCGAATAAGCGGTAGCGCCCCCTCGATGATCTCGCCGGTGCTTCCGTTCAGCGTTAGCATATCGCCTTCGCCAACTTTTCGACCATTGAGCGACATGGTCTTGGCATCGTAGTCCACGGTCAGCGCGTCGCAGCCGACGATGCAACACTTACCCCAGCCGCGAGCTACCACGGCTGCGTGCGATGTCTTGCCGCCGGTGGCGGTGAGAATACCCACCGCAACGTGCATACCGCCGACGTCCTCAGGCGACGTTTCCTTGCGTACGAGAATAACCGACTTGCCCTCAGCCGAGCATGATTCGGCGTCCTCAGCGGAAAAGACGACTTCACCACATGCGGCGCCGGGCACGGCTCCGATCCCAGAACCCAATCGACGAGACACGTCGATGGCGATCGCAGGATCGATGACCGGATAGAACAGTCGTTCGACATCGGCGGCCGTGATGCGTTGGATGGCTTCGTCTTTGGTGATGACCGGCTTGGTCGCAGCCAAGGCATATCGCTTGGGCAGGTATCGTTTCTTCACGAGTCTTCGCGCGGCGGCGCTGGTCATCAACCCGCGCGTCGCCTGATCGACCGCAATCTTGAACGCCGCCCCCGGTGAGCGCTTGCCGGTGCGACATTGCAACATGTACAACTGCCCACGCTCGACGGTGAATTCCAGATCCTGCATTTCCTGGTAGTGGACTTCGAGAATGACGCGTACGGCTTCGAGCTGCTCGTACACTTCCGGCATGATAGTCTTGAGTTCGATCAGTTTCATAGGGGTCCGGATGCCAGCCACGACGTCCTCGCCCTGAGCGTTGATCAACATATCACCGTAGAACACGCCCTCACCCGTGCTCGGGTCACGCGTAAAACAGACGCCGGTCGCGCAGTCTTCGCCCATGTTGCCGAACACCATCTGGCAAATGTTGACGGCGGTCCCCGTTAGGCCGGTGATGTTTTCCACGCGGCGGTAGGTTACGGCCTTGTCCGACATCCAGCTATTGAACACGGCGTCGATCGCGCCTTTGAGTTGTTGGAACGGATCCTGAGGAAACGCCTCGCCGCATTCGGCTTGATAGATGGTCTTGAACGTGGCGACAAGCTGCTGAAATTCGTCGGCGTTGACGTCGGTGTCAGCCACTTCGCGATCACCCTCCGACGCGAGGCGCGAAGCGGTCACCGTTTGTTTGAGGTTGTCGAGCGCATCTTCGAAGAGCTCGGAACTGATGCCCTTCGCCGTCGCACCATACATTTGTATGAACCGGCGATAGGAGTCGAACGCGAAACGGCGATTGCCGGAAGCCACCGAGAGACCCTCGACCGATCGATCGTTGAGACCGAGGTTGAGGATGGTGTCCATCATGCCGGGCATGGATCGAGCGGCGCCGGAGCGAACGGAAACGAGTAGCGGGTCGCGCGACGCGCCGAGTTTCTTCTTGCCAGCTCGCTCCATCTTGGTGATCATCTGGCGGACCTGCTTCTCCAAACCTGTAGGCCACTTGCCGCCACGCTTTTGGTATTGTGCGCAAACGTCCGTCGTGATTGTGAACCCGCGCGGAACCGGCAAACCGATCCGAGTCATTTCCGCAAGACCGGCGCCCTTGCCACCAAGCAGCTCGCGCTGGGTCCCCGTGCCGTCCGCTCGTCCATCGCCGAAGTAATACGCCCATCGCTGCGTCGTTGCCATCAAACGATCCCTTCAAGAATCATGTGCCGTTGAGTCAGGTCTGATCATAGTTTGGCGACGCCCTCGGTCAAATTGCTCGAAGTCGCACTGATCAGTGACGCGCCGCCCGGTCGAAGCTCACGTATTCGATACCGGTAGGTTTAGTATCGGGCCTGCGGTTGTAGACCTTGACCTTGGATCGCGGACATCGTGTCGACGCGCTGTTCCAACGAGCGGTCGATCAAACCGAACGGGACTGTTCCAACGTCAGAGGGAGCGCCATCGGTACCGGCTATGCGTTGCGAGAAGTTCCTCCGGCAGAGACTCAACCGGAGGGTCGCCTAATGCTCGGAACGATTTTAGCAGCCAGGCGGGGTTGACGACCCATGAGATGACTTATGTGGTAGTCGAGCAAACGAAACGGGCCGGTGAACGGGCTCGGTCCCGCCGCCGGATCGCCCGGTGAATCCGCCGGCGCCTGTCCCCCCGGAGAAGATGGCGCCGTCGCTGTGGCTCGACCCTGATCGGGTGGCGCATCACCGACGTTATCGGGCTGACGCGTATCGGTAATCTCGGGGGAGCCGGCGTGGGGGACATCGCCGGGTCGGGACAGACTCGGGCCACGCGCCTGCAACGACGCGATCGTCGCACGCGTTACCGGGCGTGTCTCCATGGTGGACGGCACACACGATCGGCAGATCATGCCGCCCTCCCGCGATGAGAAGTGCGTGAGGTCATCCGGGTTCTCGCAACGCACGCAGGCATCGAATCGCGGCAGCGACCCGATGGCCACGAGCATGCGAAACTGAAACCAAACGACTGGACCGATGGGTTCCGAGGCTTCCACTAACGCATTCAAAACCGCAATCAACGCATCGAACAGTTCGGGGTGCGGGTCGTGATCTGCGGTTAGTTGCGTGGTCAACTCGGCGACGTACAAAGCCCCGTTGAGACGAAACAACTCATCGCGGAGTCCGCCCAAGCTCGCGTTCTGTGTCCACTCGCTGATGTTCGCCAGGTTGCCCGTACCGTCGTCGCGCATTGTGGCGACCATCGTACCAACTTCGAGGAGATCGATACCGACCGCGAATCGCTTCTTCGTACTCCTACGTATGCCCTTCGCGATCGCGCGCACCTTCCCGTGCTCGCGCGTCATCAGCACCAGCACTTGCGACGTCTCGGAATAGTCCAGCCGCGACAACACCACAGCTTGATCACGAATTTGCGCCATGGGCGGTATCGTACGCGATGCCGACACCGATAGCAGCCTGTTGAGCAAGGCTGGTATTCAGTCACGTCGCCGCGAACCCGCCCGAAACAACGGGACTTGTCCGCGTCAAGAGGCGTAAGTCGCTAATGGATCACCGGCTGGAAGCCGGTGCCACACTTTTTCAACAGGCTTCCATGAGCGTATCCTTGTCAAGGGCGGGATTGATGTCAGACGGCGACGTCCATACTTCCATTCGTGCTCACGCTGGACCGGATCACGCCGGTCGGCTGTCGCGGCACATGAGATTGTTACGAGGCAGGCCCATTCTGCTGAATCGGTCTCTAGCGACCATCCTGTTGATCGGGCTCTACCCGTTGCGTCCCGTCTCCTTGACTCAGTTCACGACTCTTGCGAAGCCGGCGAACCGCGTCCGCCGTGCGTTCCTTGTGCTGCCACCACACGAGGCCGATGAGAACTGCGGCTCGGGACCCGGTCGGCCGTCGCTCGCCCTGTTCGAGCGAAGCGAGTGGGCGACCGGGTGGGCCGCAGGTCGGACCTGCGGACGGGTTTCCCGAGGTTCGAGCTTCGTGTCTTGGGTCATTCATGCGGCCATCCGACCGATGCGGGTCTCATCGAAGGGAAGGTCATCGCGCATCATCGCATACACTGACGTTCTCCCCATATCCTGATCCATTCAAAATGAGAGTTTTCGGGTAGACTTTGGTCATCAGGCCCGGCCTTCGGCCGGGAGGAGGATACTGATGAACAAGTCCAGATTCACAATGGGGAGAACGTCAATTACGCTTATGACCCGCTATGTAAAGTCAGTGCCAAGGAGCTACTACTCCGGCACACAATAAGTGAACACATATGAATTACAGTTCAAATGGTTCCAAGCGGACTACGTCAATTGCGCTGCAGAGTGAGACGCGTCATACATGTTCAGATAATCGGTGTCGGAGTAGTAGGAGGATCCCAGCGCCGCGATACCAAACGTTTCCGAAACGACACGCGCGAAGTCGCCACGCCGCCGCTCGCTCCGCGCCTGACGAGTCAGGAAGCTTCCGCAGAGGCGGACAACAGCGTGTCGCGAGGGACTTTGGAAACATTACGCAACTATCCGGGGGGAGTTCGTCGTGAACACGGGGCGGTCTCCGAAGCGCAAAGGCGGCCAAGTACCGCCTTTGCGTACCTTCTGACCCGCACGATCGCACGCCGTTGGATACACGCAAGCTGCGTGTTCGGCAGTCTTTCTGTCGAATCGGGGCGACAGGATTTGAACCTGCGGCCTCAGCGTCCCGAACGCTGCGCTCTACCAGGCTGAGCTACGCCCCGTACGACGGCGGGAATCATAGCGGCTTTCGCGATCACGTGCAATCCATTCCGTGTGCCAGAGTACGGCTCCGTGTTTCCGAACGAAACGGACCCCAAACGCCGTTCGCGTACCGGTTGCGCCGGTCGAACCGAGCGAATTCCTAAGCCGCAGTGGACGACTCCGTATTCTGGCACGACCCGTCAGTCTATCTGTTGTGACACAATGTTCACCGGGAGTGGCCATGTTTTGCGGCGTCGTTCGGGGTGCAGTGTCCACGCCTTCAAAGACGCTCACGTCATGAGTCGATGTCGGCGTGGCCAGACCTCTCAGCTGGATACGATAGTTACGGTCACCCAGCATGCCCGCGCTGCGCTTGGGCATGGCACGCGACGCGTGGGCGTCGCCGCGGATGATTGGGCGTGGCACCCGAACCAGCCGAAGTGTCGCAAAATGAACTCACCACCGCCGCAGTAGATGCACGCCTCGTTCGCCCCGCGATACGGAAATCACTGGCGATCTGCGGCTCGATCCGGTAACCTCCCCCACCTGACGACGAGTTGCGAACCCGTCAAGAGGCGAACATCGGCAGAAGATGACCGGCTGGAAGCCGGTGCCACACTTGCGTGTCGGGTGGCCCATCTCTTTGGAGGTGGGGGAGTCGAATCGGTGGGTGGTCCATCTTTCTAGTGCCCCTGTCACGCCGAGAGTTACGGGTGCCTTGATCCGGCGCCGACAGCTAGAGCGCGTCTTGACGCTGCGAGTAAGGCTTGACTAGGGTCCACTCCCTCACAGTCGCGGCTCGGCAAACCCGTCATTCTAGCTGTGACAAAGCACTAGACGGTGCTTAGGAATGGATGCTTCGAACCGAGCGGTGACGGTCCGGGTCCGGTTCTCGCACCGGAAACCGGACGGCCTCTTTGCGGGCGTGGCTCTGAGACTCTGAAACCCGTTGCGACGCCTGCGATCACGTTGATCGCGAAAGATAGGACTATGAAACCTGGATTGACGCCCGGCGTTGTTCGCGAGTTGGAGATCGTGGTGACCGAGGCCATGTGCCCCGCGTTCGACGGCGTGATCGTACACAGGTGCTACTCGTCCTGGTCCGTCGCGCACCACTTTGAACTGGCGGCGAGGAAGGTGCTCGTCGATTTTCTCGAAGACTATGAGGAAGGAATCGGAAGCCACGTATGCGTGGATCATCTGGCGCCTTGTCCGATCGGACGCACGATTCGCGTCCGCGCCGAACTGGTTGAGGTTGTTCAAGGTCGACACGTCAAGGTCGTCTGCGATGTGACCGCCCACGACGGTGATCGCCTGCTCGCTCGCGGCCGGCAGGTGCAGATTGTCATGGGTAAGGATCACTTGAAGAAACACATTGAAAGGAGTTAGCTGTGGTTAAGTTCGTCGCGCTATACAAGAAGCCGGATGATGTCGATGCGTTCGAGAAACATTACCAAGAGACGCATCTGCCGCTCGCGAAGAAAATGAACGGGCTGCTGAAGCTTGAGGTGTCGCACATGAATGGATCGCCGGCTGGCGAACCGAAGTTCTACATGATGGCGGAGCTCTACTTTGAAGACAAGAACACGATGTTCGCGGCGCTCAACAGCGATGAAGGAAAAGCGGCGGCGAAAGACATCATGGCGGTGGCTGGTGACATCATCCACATGATGTTCGCGTCGGTGGATGCGTAGGACAAGACTCGAAGAGCGACTTGCCGCGTCGATGCCGGTCAGCGTAGCGTTGCGAGGGTGGCCACCGGTGACCGCGTATGTTGATGGCTAGCGCTGAAGCTTGTGCCGTTTTCGAATAGCTTCTTCCATCTTTGGGGTGCCATGCCTAAGGCACGGGCATGTCTTGCCTGGGTGCCCCACCTCTTCAGAGGTGCGGACTCGAATCGGTGCTGGATTCGACTCCCCCACGGCTAAAGCCATGGGCCACCCGACGTCTGAAATCCGGCCATGACAGGTCGAAAACGCTCCCTCACGGTCGCGGCTCGGTTCGGTTCGGACGAACGCACCACTTAAGGCGTGACAGAGCACGAGCAGACCCCAACCACTGAACGTACGCGTCCCCAACGATTATTTCTTCCCGCTCAGACCGAGCAGCTTGAAGGTCATTCACAAGCCGACCGCGCCGGCGACGAGTGTGACGAGGCCGAGCATCGGAACGACTGCGCGCATCCAACCCTTCAGCTCTATGGCGAACGGAGCGGCCATCATCGCCAACCCGAGGATCACGTACGCGATACGCTGTGCCTTGCCCATGTTCGGTTTTAAGCTCATGGCGAATTCCCTGCGTTATCCAATTCCGTGAGACGCGGGCCGAACGAATCGACCTTGGCACCACGCGCATGAGTATAGCAGATCTTGCCGGGCGCAGCATCGCGCGTTTGCAAATGAGACACGTGGTCGAGGCGGCGTGCACGCGACGCGAGGATAGGAGCTAATGGATCACCGGCTGGAAGCCGGCTCCACACTTGTTGAACTATCCGCCAACCATACCTCCGCAACAGCCATCCGATCGCACCGCCGCGACAGCCGACCGACCACGCTGCAGAAGCAGGATGCCAACCGGCGCGCTGACGGCACGTTTGTGGAACCACTTCCCGGTTGGTGTTTCAGGTCGCTCAGATCGCTTCCGATAAGCCATATATCACCAATGCGGTGGTAGATACGCGCGGTCGGTCCCTTCGCACGAAGAGTGGAAGACTGCGTAAGCATGCCGCTTCGACTTGGGCGGCGGTTCTACGATTGGAACTGTTGACCGCAGCAGCGCCGACAAGCGACGAACAGGAGTATTGACGTGACCGTAGCCTTGAAAACCATCGCGCCATCTTCGAGCGGAGCGGTACCGCGAGCACAACGCAACCCGATCGCCCCGTTCAAAATCGTCTTGGCTGATCCACCGGCGCTGGATGACGATTACGACAAAGCCTACCCGAACCTCGGCATTTTACAGTTGATCTCATACGTCGAGCGCGAGACGCCGCTTTCCGGCGACGACGTGGTTTTCCTCGATCAGTTCCATACGACCGAGGACCACCTGCGTATCATTGAAGAGCAGCGTCCGAAAATCTACGGCCTGAGCTTCGCGTTCCTGACGCAGCGCGTCGCGTACGAAACCATCACGCGCATCAAGGATCGCTTTCCCGACGTCTTCGTTATCGCCGGCGGGCCACACCCCACGTCTGTACCACAACACGTGCTCGACCACTGCGCGGCGGATGCCGTTTGCATCGGTGAAGGTGAGATGACGCTGGCTGACATCGTCAACAAGATGGCCTGTGGCGATAGCGATTTCTCCGACATCCCCGGCCTATTGCTGCGTACGCCCGATGGATCGCACGATACGGGCAAACCGCGTACGACCGACGACCTCGACACACTGCCGTTCATGGCATGGGACCGGATCGACTTCTCGAAATTCGTCGGGCAGCACTACTGCAAGTCCGACCGGCAGATGTGCATCGTCATCAGTCGCGGCTGTCCCTTTAAGTGTACGTTCTGCTCGCTGCCTGTGTGGCGCGCCGCCAAGCCATGGGTGCGGATGCGCACGCCCGAGCACATCGCACTCGAGGTCGAGTGGCTGTATCAGCTCGGCGTACGCGAGATCAAAATCGTGTCCGACGAGATCAACGTCACGCTGCCATGGGCGAAAGATGTCTGCCGCGCGATTGTGGAACTCGGCCACAAAGACCTCTACTTCCAGTCCAATCTTCGCGCCGACAAGGTAGACGACGAGCTGGCTGGGTTGTTCAATCAGATGAACATGTGGCTTGTACACCTTGGCGTGGAAAGTGCGAACGATCGCGTCCTGGACGGTATCCAAAAGAAGATCACCGTGGCGCAGAGCGAAGCGTGCATCAAGTTCCTGAAGAAGAACAAGGTGCGTGTGCTGCTGTTTATGATGGCGTTTCAGCTTTGGGAAGACAAAGGGGAACTGAAATTCGAGACGCCGAAAGAGATACGTCACTCGCTGTGGTGGGTGTGGAAGCAGTTCCTACTCGGACGGGTTAACTACATGACGTGGTCGATTGCCACGCCGATGCCGGGCGCGCCGCTGCAGGACATCGTGGATCGCCACGGGTTCAAGTCGGCCGATCAGGTCTTGGATAACTGGAACCGCAACAAAGACTACCTCGGAATCGACCTCACCACGCTCGGCATCACGGAGAAAACCAAATTGCGCCTGCTGCGTGCAGGGATCGTCTCCAAGTCGATCTTCATGCTGTTCTCCGGGAACTTCGACTGGCGACGTCATAGCCACCGGATCGGCATCATCATCCGCAGCTTCTTCGGACGATGGAACATGCGTGCGTCAACCGCCACGCCAATGCTCAACGCCCCGCTTCGCACGAAGGTTGAGGGGTAGCCGCGCACGTTTGACGGCGACAGCGACGCCCTGACCGCTGATCCGCCGCGCAAACACAAGCGCCGACAGGATCACCGGATGGACGCCAGTGCCACACTTGTTCAACAGGCTGCTACCGCAGCCGATGCCACACCTTCTTTAGGTCGGCGCGCCTATTCCGGACGATCGAGAGACTCGTCCCGCTTTTCGTCCCTTCCCGGTCGGGTCAGGTATAGCCACGTCTCCTCTTCTTCGAGTTCCCACGGGCGGTAGTCGGGATTCTCTGGGTCGGTTTCTACGCTGAGGAACTGCGTGAAAATCTCATCGTCAACCATGAGTTCGACGAGGTACTTGCCCGACTCGACGAGGCGTCCCCTGTTGAAACGATCGTGACCGCCGCCGCCTCGCCCACCGCGGGATCGATCTCTGCTGCCACGCTTACGGGGTTTGCGGCGGAGGTTCCATTCTGTGTTATGAAGACCGGGCGCTGAATCAACTTCCAACTCTCGGATGGTTCGACCGGATAGATCAGCCACACGCAGTTCGATGTTGCCGGCTGATTGACTAAGCGAGTAGAAAATCTGTGCTTGGCCCGAAGGGTTTTCCCCGGTGTAGCTACGTGCCCCGCCACCGCCGCGACCGGGTCGCGGCTGCCAATAGATCGCGACGCTCGGTTTGTAAAGCGTGGCCGCGTCGTCGAGCACCTGCTTGGCCATCTGCCGAAGCGGCGTGACGTCCAAGACCCACAAGCTTCTACCATGTGTTGCGGCCACGATTTCTCCGGCGGTGGGATGAATCGCAAACTCGTGGATGGCCACGGTGGGCAGGTTGCTGTTGAACCGGGTCCAACTGCGTCCGCGATCGATGCTGACCCACGCGCCGAACTCGGTCCCGAGATAGAGCAGGTTTTCGTTTTCGATGTCCTCTCGCAAGACGCGCGTGGAACCAGCGGACGTGGGCAGGCTGGCGCGAATGGATCGCCACGTCTCGCCATGGTTTTCGGTTAGGAAGACATAGGGTTCGTCGTCGTTGCTGCGGTGGCCATCCAAGGTGACATAGCAACGACCCTCGGCGTAGCGCGAGGCTTCGATCGAGCTGACCCAGCGCGGTCCGGGAAGTAGCTCCGTCAATGACTTCCACTCGTACGCTTCGTCGCCGGCGTCTGCGACATCCGAACCGTCGCGCCCGCTTGTTCGTTTCGCAGTGAAATCGAAGGTGAACATGCCGTTGCCGATGTCGGCGAATCCGTTCATCGACCCGGAGCTGACGGTCGCGGTAAACTCCATGCCGGCCATTTCGCTTTCAAACGTGAACCGAAGCTTACCCGTTTTCGGTTTGAACGATGCATCAGAGATCGGACCGTTACCCATTTGCGAGTCCATCGTGCCGGTGACTTTGCCGTCGTCGTCGATCTTGAACGACAAGGCGAATCCATCGTCACCACCTGAGGCGCCTTCGATGAGGGCGTGGGCGGACCACTCGCCGGTCAGCGGGTCGTTAGCTTCGACAGCAGACGGCTGGGGCGCGGGTTCGGACTGGGCGTCAGCCACGTGCGGATCTGACGCCGACCCGGAGGCGACGTGCTTTGTCGACTCGGGCGACTCCGTCTTGTCACTCGCGCTCGCGACCGTGTTCGATTTCTTGCGCGCGGGTTCGGCGTCTCCATGGCCACTCCTCGCGTGACCGTTCTTAGCGCGATCGCCCGGCGGCGGAGCCTGATGATCGCCCCGTCCACGGCGGCCCATGCGTTCGGCCATCACCGCCAACTCCGACCGGTCGATCCCGCCATCACCGTCAGCGTCGATACGGCCGAACATGGGTTTCATTCGCTTGGGCGCTTCGCTTTCTTGAATCTTGCCGTCACCGTTGGCGTCGCGTTTCATGATTCGAGCGACCATGTCGCCAGCGCCTGCTGCACTGCGTCGCGACGCGCGATCGCTCGCCGTCGGTTCGGATACACCGGTATCTGCTGATTCGGACGTGCCGGATGAATCGCTCGCGGCGTCGGTCGCCTCACCCTCTTCCGATTCATTGCTAGCCTTATCGTCGTCATCGGGATCACCGGGGAAGCCGATCAGCTTGGTCCATTCGTGCCCGCCGTTCTTGGAACCCCACAGTGCGCCGTCGTCCGTACCCACGTAGAGCACGTCCGCGTCGACCGGCGACTCAGCCAGCGCTGTCGCGCTACCGCGATCGGTTCTCGTGATTTCCGGGGAGATGCTCTTCAGCCCATTGCCCCGATCGAGCGACTTCAATACGACGCTACCGGCCGCGTAGTAAATCTTCGAGTTGTGATGCGAAAGTAAGAACGGCGTCTTCCAGTTGAAGCGATATTTCGTTCCCTTCGGCGGACGTGGACGCGAAATGCCTCGCTTGCCGGTGCGCAGGTTCACGCGACCGATGTTGCCGTTTTGACTTTCGTAGTAGACCAAGTCGGCGTTGTTCGGATCCACGCGGCAGACGAATCCGTCGCCACCGCCGACGCGAAACCAGTCCTCATTGATCGGTCCGCCACCGGAGCGCGCCCGGCTCGGTCCGCCCCAACTGCCGTTGTCTTGCAATCCGCCATAGACGCGGTAGTTGCGCCGCGGGCCGACACCCACGTCATAGAACTGTCCGATGGCCATGTGGTTGAGATGGTCCCACTTCTCCATTCGGTCGTGCGTCACATAGAGTCCACCGTCGCCACCGAGGATCATGTGTCGACCGTCCTTCGGATCGATCCAAAGGGCGTGATGGTCCGAGTGAACGCCGCGACCGCCGTCGGAAGTAAACGTCTTACCGGCGTCCTTGGAGCGGTATAGGGAAATGCCCAACACGAACATATGTTGCTCGTCACTCGGATCAACGCGGACCTCGCTAAAATACATCGGGCGCGGGTTGATGGTGTTGATACGCTTCCAGTTCTCGCCGCCGTCGGTTGACTTGTAGACGCCGCCGTATTCGTGCCCGTCGTCCCCTTGTTGCTCCTGAAGGTTTTCACGCTGCCCGCCGAGCATAGAAGCGAACGGCGTACGTTTTGGGCGGCGACGGGTATCCGGAATGTCCTCAGCCTCTTCCTCTTTGGTTTCCGGACGATGGCCAAACGCCAACTCGATAAGGACACTTGTCTTGTCGCGAGAAACTTCAAGTATGGCCGTGTCCCCTGCCGAATGCTTTCGGAATTCACCGACCATATCCGCGTATGACAGGGTTGTGGCATCACACACGCGTACGACGATGTCACCAACCTTGAGATCGGTCTTGCTGGCGGGACCGTCTTCGACAATCTCCGTTATGCGCGCGCCGACCTCGACATCCTCGCCCCGAATGCCGGCGTACGGCGCGTCGTCCGGCTCGTTGGCGATATGTTCGGACTCAAGCACAACGAAAACCGTGTCGGGATCCTTGGCATAATAATCGATACCGATGCGACCGAGATCGCACGAAGGAAGACCGGCGGTGAGTTTCGTGAACGAAGCCCCAGCGTCCGTTGTTCGATACAGTCCGCTGCCCGGGCCGAACTTGACCGCTGGCGCGTTCGTATCGAATCCATCACGCTGACGCTGATACGTCCCCACCAGAAGCGTGTCGGGATCACCGGGCTTCATCTGGGCATCAATGACACCGGTTTCGTCGTCGACGTACAACACTTTCTCCCAGTTCTCGCCGCCGTCTTCAGTCTTGTAGAGGCCGCGTTGCTCGTTCGCACCCCACAGTCGGCCCAGGGCGCCAACATAAACGATGTCGGGATCGGTAGGATGAATAACCACGCGGGCGATCTGAAACGTTTTCTCAAGACCCATGTGCTTCCAAGTCTTGCCGCCGTCGACAGACTTGTAGACGCCGTTGCCCCACGACACGCTGTTTCGCGGATTGGCTTCGCCCGTTCCCACCCAGACGACGTTTTGATCCGACGGTGCCACAGCCACGTCACCGATAGATACCGTAGCCTCATGGTCAAACTGGTGCTCGAAGGTAATGCCGTTGTTGATCGTCTTGAGCAGACCGCCGGACGCTGTCGCCACCCAATACACGCTCGGGTCATCCGCGAAGACAGCCAGCGACGTAATGCGTCCGCCCATGTTCGCGGGTCCGATGCACCGCCACTTCAGCGTATCCACCCACTCCTTGGGCAAGGAGGGTGTAACTGAGGACGCGCCGTCAGAGGTCGCCGGCTTCTCCGCGTCGGCTTCCTTCACTGTGTCCGGGGCCGCATCATCTGCCGACTCGCTGGAATCCCCTTTGCCGTCAGGCGCGGGAGCGTCTACCGCATCACTCGGCCCGGCGTCGGACTTGGCGTCTTGTGGGGCCAACTCCGTACCGGGCGGGGGAGCCGGACGGTTGGCTGCCGCTCCAGACACTGCGGCTGACGCGGCGATGACGATGACCGCGAGTAGCGATGCGAATACGTTACGTAGTGCTCGACTGTCGACCATGAAACCAACTCCTGGACTTGAAAAAGGAAACCGAGACGCTCGGTAGGTTGGCGATTTCATCGGCAACCTCGCCCCGCCGTCGCGCGACGCACCGAACCGTACCGCCACATGCCGACCAGTATAGCAGATTGACAGGGGTCATTAGGATTTCTTACATTCGCGATTCATTCGCCAGACGAGCCGGTTCTCACGTGCTATCGAAGCAACTCGCGTCAGTCATCCGGGCAATCGGTCCCTGGGCATGATCACATTCCCATGTCGTCGCGCGCCGTGGAACGGGGACGGGACTTCGAGAGGCCAGATCAAGCGTGGCGTCAACCGCACGCGCGGCGCACGAAGAGCGAGGCGGGGCGAGGAATAAACTGTACTTCAATGCGCGGCAGGGCCTGCGTTCGCACATCGACCGAATCCTGAGCATCCGGAACGAACTTATCGGAAGCGTTGGATTATTGCCCCAAAGCGGCGATTCCAGGGTCTTTAGGTGACTTCCCCAACGGTCGATGAAGCCGAGAAGCGGTTATGGCCGCGCGCGTCCCCCACGAGCAGCGCGACCAAACACACCTTGCAGTCGGTCCGCAGGTGCATGCCGCTCCTGGGGTCGAAGGGGCTGGAGAGGAAAGAACATATGTCGCGGTCGCACCATGGCCTCCGGACTGCCGGAGTCCGCAACGTCGGGGTCAGCGGTTTCAATGGAGCGGTAATGTCCCTACGAACTAGGTTCATCTTGACGACGGTAGCCTGTTTGGCCGTAGTAATGACTGCAGGCGCGTGGCACCTCAATCGCAAGCAGACGGAAGCGTTCGAGAGGGAAGCGCACAACCGTAGCGAGATCGTGCTTAGTTTCGGGCAGGCGTGTCGAACGTACGCCAAGAAAGTCCTCCGCCCCGCGGTTCGGGCCCACACCGACGAAATGATTTTCGAGGCCATGTCCTCTACGTTCGTCACGGCGGGGATCATCAAGTATTTCAACGAAAAAATGCCGGAGTACTCCTACCGGCAACCGACGATCAATCCGCTGAACTTGGAAAACAAAGCGGACGCATTCGAGTTGGACTTCCTCGCCGCACTCGATGCCGATCGAAGCCTTGAGGAGGTGAGTGGATACCGAACGGTGAACGGGCAAGAGGTGTTCTACTCTGCGCGCCCGATCGTCGTGGAAGCGAAGTGCCTGAAGTGTCACGACCAACCGGAGAACGCTCCGCCGGCGGTCGTGGCTCGATACGGCCGCGAGCACGGTTATGGCTGGCGCGTCGGCGATGTGGTCAGCGCCGTGATGATCTCCGTCCCCACGTCGGACCTGCAGAGTGGGCGGGCGATGATGATGAAGACCGTCTTGGGCTCGTTCGCCGCGCTCACGGTCGTTCTCGTGCTCGTTATCTACTACCTCTTCCAGAAGTTGGTAAACCGTCGAATTCAATCTGCGGCCGACGTCATGCGGCGCGTGGCCGCGGACCCAGACTCTGAATTCCGAATCCAGGACAGCGCCCGCGATGAACTCGGCGAAATGGGCCGCACGTTTAACGACATGGCCGACGCACTGCACAAATCGCGATCCTCGCTTGAGCGGCGTGTCGAGGAGCGTACCGTCGCGCTCGCTGAAAGCGAGGCCCAAACCCGCGCCATCGTCGAAACCGCCGCCGATGGGATGGTCACGATCGACGACGAGGGAATCGTTCTATCGTTCAACGGCGCGGCGGAACGGATATTCGGATACACGGCGACTGAGGTCGTCGGCGGCAACGTGTCCGTGCTGATGCCTTCGCCGTACAGCGACGAACACGACCGCTACCTGAGCGATTACGTGAGAACGGACGTAAGGAAAATCCTCGACATGCGCAGAGAGGTGATCGGCCGACGGAAGGACGGCACCACGTTCGCCATGGACCTGAGCGTGACGGAAGTGCGTCTTGGTGACAACCGATCGTTTACAGGGATCGTTCGAGACATCAGCGAGAGCAAACGAGCCGAGGAAGCGCTAAGGGCGTATGCCGCCCAACTCGAGCACACCAACGAAGCATTGGAAAAGGCGAAGGAGGAGACGGAAGCAGCGAATCGCGCTAAGAGTGAGTTCCTAGCGAATATGAGCCATGAAATTCGCACACCGATGAACGGCATCATCGGTATGAGTGAGTTGGCCCTCGGCGGCGATCCTAGTGAAGAACAGCGAGAGTATCTTGACACCATACTCGAATGCTCAAACTCGCTGCTGACACTCCTTAACGACATTCTAGACCTCTCCAAGATCGAGTCCGGAAAGTTTGATCTAGAGACGATCGACTTCGACTTGGTCGAATGCATGGAGAGTACCGGGGACATCCTTGCTCACCGCGCCGCGAATGCGGGGCTCGAGTTGATCTGCAGCGTCCATCCCGACGTACCTCGTTGGCTGCGCGGCGATCCGACTCGCCTGCGTCAAGTGCTGGTCAACCTCGTGGGCAATGCGATCAAGTTCACCGAACGGGGCGAAGTAGCGGTCAGCGTGAAACTTGAGAAGCTGGCGGGCGAATACGCTACGCTCGTGTTTGCGATACGCGATACCGGAATCGGTATTGCAAAGGACCGGCAGGCCGCCATCTTTGGATCGTTCGCGCAGGCCGATGGGTCGACAACGCGCAAGTACGGGGGTACCGGCCTCGGACTCACAATCTCCAAACAGATCATCGAACTGATGGACGGCAAGATCTGGGTCGAGAGCGAAACGGAGGAAGGGTCCACATTCAGCTTCCGCGTGACGCTACAACAGCAAGAGACGCCAGGTCATGAGGATGTCAACGCGAATCTGGAAGCCGCCGATTTGAATGACCTCATGCAAGGAAAACGCGTGCTTGTCGTTGACGACAACGCGACGAATCGACGAGTTCTTCAACTCTTGCTCACGACTTGGGGGTTTGGCGTCGAGCTCGCGGCGAGCGGCTCGGAAGCGCTGGAGATGCTCCGGACGGGCCGCAATCATGGACAGCCGTTGGATCTGGTTCTCCTAGACGTTCAAATGCCCGAGATGGACGGTTTCGAAGTGGAGCAGACGGTTCACGATGATCCATCCTACGGCCGCCCAACCGTAGTAATCCTCAGTTCCTTAGGTTATCGAAGGGACTTTGACGCCGCCGTAGGCGAACGGTGCGCAGCCTTCCTGACCAAACCAATCAAGCAATCCGTGTTGATGAACACGCTCGTATCGGTCTTCTCTCCAAACACGGCCGACGCAATGGCTTTGGACACCGCGCCGTCCGGTCCGGAGCAAGAGCGCCGACGATTTGTAGCGCGCGTGCTCGTCGTAGAGGACAACCCGGTCAACCAAAAGCTTGCGACGAAGGTTCTGGAGAAAACCGGTTGCGACGTGACCACGGCAGAGAACGGTCGACGCGCGCTAGAGGTGCTGGAAGAGATGTCGTTCGACCTCGTGTTTATGGACGTGCAAATGCCGGAAATGGACGGCTTCGAAGCAACACGCCGAATCCGCGCCGAGGAACGATGGCGCAACTTGCCCGTGGTCGCGATGACGGCCCACGTCATGAAGGGCGATCGTGAGCGCTGCCTGAACGCCGGAATGGACGACTACATATCCAAACCCATCAAGTTCGAAGAAGTGCGCCGCATGATCGAAAAATGGGCCGGCAGCGAACCAGTCAAGAACGAAACGAACGGGCTTGAACGATCCGCTCCGGAGGCAATCGATAATCCCGACGATCTGGACCAAGCGGCCATCGACATAGAAAAGGCGTTGATCCAGCTAGACGGCGATCGCGCGCTCTTGCATGAAGTCGTAGCCCTGTTCGTCGAGACCTTTCCGGCGCTTCTGGAGAACATTCAATCGGCTGCGGCGACGGGGGATCACCACAAGCTGGAATCGGCTGCACACAGCTTCAAGGGATCAGCCGCCAACATCTGCGCTGAGCCGGTTCGTCGTGTCGCGCAACGACTAGAGGAAATGGGCGAGCGCGGCGAGTTAACAGACGTCAGTTCCGCGGTGGCGGAATTGGAAACCGCGCTCGATCACGTAAGACGATTCGCCGCGACGTGGCGGCAAGGGTAATGGACTGTGAATGACGGGACCGCGCAACGTCGTTCGAGCCTCGGAAGTGACATCCCTCACAGTTCTTGTCACGTCCGAGGAACAGGCTTCGCCTAAGTCGCGATCAATATGAACATCGACCGCCACATTCTTATCGTAGTTCTGGTGTGCTCGCTGGGTGGCGCGTGCCTGTCGGTGGGGCTTGCGCGCGGTTACAGAAACCTCGCGAATGAGTCAGCCCACGTCGGTGAAGATTCACTTGTTATGCGCGAATTGGATAAGCTCAAAACACTCGTCAGTGAGTGGAGTGCGTCCTGCGACTCGCTCGTCGCGCCTGGCGAAACATCTGCAGCAAGAAGTGTGGCCCTCCAGGCAGACCGGATCGAAAATCTTCTTTCGGCACTGCGCGCGGCCATCACTCAACGCGTTGGCAGGAACGAACTGACCGTCATCTCCCATAGCGTCGGTACGATTGCCCAAGCCGTCGAAACCGCATCCATGGCGTCCGGACCGGAGCGCGCATCCCTTTTCGCCAAATTGTCCGAGCGTTTGGACGCCGAGTCCACGAAGGCGGTGGGCGCCCTGGATGCGCTTGCGAAGCGCACATCGCAGCGTCTTGCGAACGCGAAGACTTCTGTCGACGCTCAACGAACGCGGTTGGCGACGACGGCATGGGTGTTTGGCGGAGTCTACTTGGCCGTGGTCTTTGTCGTGTGGCGGTGGGCATGCTATTCCGTAGTGAGACCGCTTCGCTCGCTCAGCAAGCAAGCTCGAACGGACGCCTTGGGACAGACGCCGCTGGGCCAATACAAGAAAGCTCCGACTGAAATCGTGGAAGTCGCGCGGGCGATCGCGACTTTCGTTGACCACCTGGACGCCGCAAGAACACATACCGAGCAATCCAATAGCGAAAACCGCGATCTGGCTGCGCGCTTCAGCGCAATTCTCGACAATGCCGCCGACGGTGTCATCACGATTAACGAGCATGGGTGTATTGAACTATTCAACGCCGCCGCAGAAGAGATATTTGGATACTCAGCCGCCGAAGTCGTCGGTAAGAGTGTCACTCTACTGATGCCGACTCCAGAGCGAGAAAGACTCGACGGTTACATTCGTAGGTATCTCGATACGGACGAAAAGACAATCATCGGTTCACAGAGGGAAACGATTGGCCTTCGTACGGACGGTACGACAGTACCCCTGGATCTCGGCGTTTCAGAAGTACGACTTGGTACCGGGCGAATATTCACCAGCATCATTCGCGACATCAGTGACCGCAAAGAGGCGGAGAAGACGCTCAGGTTGCGTGTCCGACAGCAAGCCGCCATCGCAGAACTTGGTCACCGCGCGCTGGGGGGCGAGCGACTCGAAACGCTCCTGGATCATGCTGTCGCGGTTGTTGCCGAAACACTCGACATGGATTACTGCAAGGTTCTGGAACTGCTCCCTGAACGCAACGAACTACTTCTTCGAACCGGCGTTGGCTGGAAGCCAGGCCTAGTCGGAAACGCGACGGTGGATACCGGCGCCGACTCACAAGCGGGGTACACGCTAGTGTCGAACGAACCGGTTATCGTGGATGACCTGCGCGCAGAGACTCGTTTCAGTGGGCCGAAACTGCTCAGCGAACATGGAGTCGTTAGCGGTATGAGCACGGTGATTTGCGGCAAAGACCGCCCCTTCGGTGTTCTGGGCGTGCATACCACGGCGCGGCGAAAATTCAGTCGCGAGGACACGCACTTTCTAAGCGCCGTAGCTAATGTTCTGGCGGACGCCATCGAGCGTAGCAACGCGGAGGATCAATTGCGGGAAGCCCATGCCCGCTCCGAGGCCGCCAATCTCGCCAAAAGCGAATTCCTATCTAACATAAGCCACGAATTCCAGACGCCCATGAACGGCATCGTCGGCATGTGCGCGCTAGCCCTCGACACGGACCTGAACGCTGAACAGCGCGAGTACCTCGACACGGTGATGGAATGCTCCGACTCACTATCGAAACTCCTCAACAATATCCTCGACTTCTCGAAGATTGAGGGCGGCAACGTGGAGCTGGAAACAAGAGACTTCGACCTCGTCGCGACCGTAAACGGTGTCGTGGACATTCTGGCGCAACGTGCAGAAGGGAAAGGTCTGAAGCTGAACTCGATTGTAGATCCTTCCGTACCGCGTATCCTACGCGGCGATCCGGGACGGTTGCGTCAAGTGCTCGTCAACCTGGTCGACAACGCGATCAAGTTCACGGATCACGGCGAAATGACCATCGACGTCCGGGTCGAGGCCTGTCCCAAACGCGGAGATTCGTTGTTCGTTTCCGTTTCGGATACGGGAATTGGTATTCCCCAAGATCGACACTCGGGCATCTTCGATCGATTCGCGCAGGCTGATGGCACGGCCGCGCGCAGGTACGGTGGAACTGGTCTGGGCCTGGCGATGTGCAAGCAAATTCTCGACTTGATGGGCGGGGAAATCTGGGTAGAGAGCGAGCCGGAACGCGGTAGTACATTCTGCTTCCGCACGCCGCTGGAATACGATCGTCGCCCCACTCGCCATGAAGATCGCCAGACCTCGACGTCGTCCGTCGCCGACGGCGCAGCACATAGCGAGCTCTTACCCCTCACGGAAACACCTGTGGATCCATCCCTGGGCACAACCTCGATTACACCTAGCCGAGCCACCATAGACATCGAGAAAGCGCTACAGCAATTGGACGATGATCGCGAGGTGCTCTTGGAAGTTCTCAACCTCTTCGTGGAAACCGCGCCGGCGTTGCTGGCAGACGTTCGCTCCGCCGTGTCGAGCGGGGACAACGACAAGCTTCGGTCTGCGGCGCACAGTATTAAGGGGGCAGCCTCCAACATCTGCGCGGAGCCCGTACGGCGCGTCGCTCAACTCTTGGAAGAAATGGGGAGGAGGCACGATCTCACGAACGTAGACGCAGCCGTGACCGACCTTGGCAAACATCTCGAACAACTGCGGGCTACGGCTGAGTTGCTGGACGACGATTAGGGTACGCGCATGGACACAGCACAACGCATCCTGGTGGTCGATGACAACACGACCAACCGGCGCATCCTCGTCAGATCCTTGGGGAAGATGGGCTACGACATGATCGAGGCTCGAGACGGGTTCGAAGCCGTAGACCTGGCCGCGTCCCACGCACCTGACCTTGTCCTTCTGGACATCATGATGCCGGAGCGGGATGGCTTCGAAGTGTGTCGCATCCTAAAGTCGGACGACGCAACACTGGCCGTTCCGATCATTTTCCTGACGGCCAAGTCGGAGACCGAGGATCTTGAACGAGCGTTTGCACTTGGAGGGTGTGACTACCTCACGAAACCGTTCAAGATGAGCGAGATCAAGGCGCGTGTTTCCGTTCACCTCCAACTGCGACGAGCCCAACGCGAGGCCGACGAGAGAAACAAACAACTTGAGGAAATGTCCAAGATCGTCGCGGCGTCGAACGTCGAACTGGCCGTGCAAGCGCGTATCGATCCCCTCACAAAGCTGTACAACCGGCGGGCGTGGGAAGACTTTGTCACGAAAGAACACGACCGCTGTCTGCGTCGTGGCAGCGTCTACAGCATCGTAATGCTCGATGTGGACTACTTCAAGTCGTTCAACGATTCACAAGGACACCAGGCCGGTGATGACTGCTTGGAGCGCGTAGCGGAACGAATCGACTCTGCATGCAGAGCAACCGATGTCGTTGGACGTTATGGAGGCGAGGAATTCGTCGTCCTCGCACCTGACACGGACACCGAACACGCAATCGGGCTTGCCGAGCGGATACGACAGGCCATCGCCGATCTAGACATACCGCACCCCGCAAGCTCGATCGCCGATCAAGTGACGGCAAGCCTCGGCGTGGCCAACTGGGACGGCGACTCCTGGGAAGACGTGCTTAGGAGAGCCGATGAGGCGCTCTACACTGCAAAGGAGACCGGACGAAACACCGTGTGTGCCGACTCCGTTGCGCCGCCCGAGCGCGAAGACACACTGATCGCACGCCAAGGTGATGCAACCCTGACCACGAGCGTAAGCGCCGATGCGAATGAAGATCGAACTACCGTGTTGATTGTGGATGACAACGCCACGAACCGGATCGTATGTCGACGATCACTCGAGCACGCGGGGTACCACATACGCGAAGCAGTCGACGGACGCGCCGCCCTCAATGAAGTGGCCAGGGAACATCCGTCCGTCATCCTGATGGACGTCATGATGCCGGTAATGGACGGGCTGCAGTGTACGCGTTTGCTCCGTGCGAACCGCGAAACGCAGGACATTCCGATTATCATTGTCAGCGCCCGCGCGGATACGACAGACATCCAGGCCGGTCTTGAAGCCGGCGCCGACGAATACCTGACCAAGCCAATCAAACCTGCAGAGCTTGCCTTGCGCGTGCGGTCGATGGCCAAGCGCCGAAGCGATCGCCTGGCCTTGCTCGGCGGCTACGAGGTGCGCGGTGAACAAACGCGCGTGCTCAACATCCTCCTCGATCTATGCCGCATGCTTGGCAACGCCGAAACCTTGGAACAGGCACTCGAACAGACGATCGCCGCCGCGGCCGCACTGACCGGCTGTCGCCGGATTTCGATTATGCTTCCCGACGTGAACCGGGAAGTCTTGACCGTCGCCACGTCGATCGGTATCGACCAAGAAACCGCAGCAGAAGCAAGTGTCCCCATCGGTGAATCCATCGCCGGTCGCGTCCTCGAATCCGGACATCCCATTGTCATCAACAGCGACCAAGAAATCGGCCCGAACGGCAACCGCTACGACTCACCCTACTTCAGTTCCACGCCGCTCATCTGCACGGCACTCGGATCGGCCGAGCACATTGTCGGCGTGCTCAACGCCACCGACCGAGTGGGCAAGCAACCGTTCGAACCCCGCGAGTTGGAATCGGTCGAGATGATCGCCGGTATCGCTGGGACCGCGGTCCAAAGCATCCTCGCACGTCGAGCGCGCGACGATGCGCGCGACGCAATTATGGTTGCGTTCGCCAAGCTGGCAGAAAACCGCGACGGCCATACTCGTATGCACGTAGATCATATCACGCAGTATTGTCTCATCCTCGCGGAAGATCTACGCAAACAGAGTACGTTCTATTCCACGATCGATGACGCATTCATGTACGACTTTGAACGCTCCGTACCACTTCACGATATCGGAAAAATCGCCGTCCCCGACGGCATCTTGCGAAAGCCCGGACGCCTTACGAGCCAGGAAACGACCGTGATGCGGACGCACGCAGAAATCGGCGCCGAAACTATCCGGACAGTTCGCGAGCGAGCACCGGGCCTCAGCATGCTCAAGATGGCGGAGGACATCGCATTTTCCCATCACGAATGGTTCGACGGGACGGGTTACCCAGATGGGCTAAGCGGCGACGACATTCCGCTTTCCGCACGCATCGTCGCCGTCGCCGATGTGTACGATGCGGTGACGTCCAAGCGCCCCTACAAAGAGGCCCTGAGCCACGAAGAAGCCGTAGCCATTACCCTGAAGTCGTCAGGAACGCAGTTCGACCCCGCCATTGTCGAAGCGTTCATGCGACATGAACGGGAGTTCAAAACACTCAGCAACAAACGTCCGACTCCGACTGAATCCCCCTGCCCGAACAACGCTGATCGTTCAGGTACAGCGACCGCCGCCGCCAACGTCAGCGACCTTGAAAACGCCCGATCCTCCTGAGCGTCACGCTCACAAGCGCCGCACAAGAACAGTGGCACACCTCACGATGCGAATTCCAACGGCCGCATGAGGCTAGCGATGCGTTGGAAGGATGAACTATCGGTCCATCGCATTCTGGCGTACCTTGAAACCGCGATCGACATCGCATATAGTCTTTCGGTGCGGTCTGTTCGGCAGGGGTTCGGCCGATAAGCAGGTCGCGCGTGTACGCCCTGACGTTCATGCCGGGGGGCATGAAAGGCGTGCATTGGGGGATGGGGTTCAACAATCCGTCGCGCTGCGCGACAATTCCGAATCCGTCACCCTACTGGAATGGTTTGGCGTTCGTGCGCTAGCACCACGACGACCGGCTTCGGGCTTGCCCGGATCACGAATCGTTCGTGGTCGAAAACCTATTGGGGAAGGCACACCACTGATGGCATCACTAAGAAGATTCACAACGCGCAGACGGCCCGGCCAATCTGCAATTCGTAGGGTCGCTGCGGCGCTCTCGTTGACCCTGTTCGTATCGTGGAACGCGTCCGCCCAGGAGGCAGACCCGGCGCGAGGCTTGACCACCATCTCGTCGGACGCGGTCGGCATATCTCCGAAACTCGGCGATACGCGGCGCGGATCACGCCAAAGTGTTACGGACACTTATGACGCCGGCGTCCGCATACCCCGCACATCTACCCGACAAACCAAACCGTGGACGCTGCAATCAACCGGCGTAACGACCAACGGCCAAACTGCGGGCGCAACTTGCCAGCAGCCGGGCGAGAACTGCCAGCGCAATGACATCAACTCGGTGTTCACCAGCGATCGAACCGCGCTATTCACCATCGCAGACGACTTCGTTCCTGCCGTATCCGGCGACATCACCAGTCTCTGTTGGCGCGGCGCATACATGGACTTCAGCGCCGCCACGGCGGTCGGTTGCGCAGCCGCTCCGCAGGACAACTTCCTCATCAGGTACTACGCCGACAATAACGGCATCCCCGGTAACACGATCGCCATCTTCGTACAGATCGCCGGAACGGTCACCATCGACGCCAAGACGCCGACATGCGATCGACTCGCAGACATCGCGACGGAGATTTCCTACTCCAGCAGCCACGGTCCCGTACCGGTGGTGGCCGGTCAAAGATATTGGGTCGAAATCACAAACGACATTTCCCCCAGTAGCTGCTCGTGGGTTTGGGAGGCGGGCGAGGGCAATGGTTTGACGTATCAAGACGGTATGTTCGCAGCCATCCTCGATGGATATACGGCCAACGAAGCACTCCCCGAAGACGCGGCGTTCTGTATCGATCTTCCACTCACCGAACCGGCGCGACCGGCCAACGACGACTGCGTGAACGCAAGGCCCATCGACGCTGCGGGCTTGTTCGACTTCAACATCAACCTCGCCACAACGGACGGCATGGTGCTCACGCCGTGCGCCGCGCCGCAAGGCCCACGGATCGACAGCGACGTGTGGTATTGCTTCACGTCACCGTGTACGGACAAAGTCTTCGTGCGCACGTGTGGTCAAACCAGTGTCGATACGATCGTCGCCGTGTACGAAGGTTGCAGCGTGTGCCCGCCCGGTGAGAACATTCTCTTAGGGGCTAACGACGACTTGTGCGGCGAACTCGGAAGGCCCAAACAATCGATGGTGATATTCGACGCCACGGCTGGTTCACAGTACATGATCCGGGTCGGACGGTTCCCCGGCGCAAATCGCGGCACCGGACGGATCGATATCACGTGCGGTCCACCGGCGACCGGCGGTTGTGACGCGCTGGCCGGCGACTGTTGCGACGTCGCGGGCACGACGACTCCCGGATGTAGCGACGACGCATGTTGTGCAACGGTGTGCGCGTGCGATCCATTTTGCTGTAGCGACAGGTGGGACGCGGGGTGTGCAACGTTTGGTTTCCAAGGGTCAGGCTGCGGCGCCGCTCTGCTTTGCCAAGATGCGTGCGCCGAATGCGGCAATCCGTTCGCCGGCGATTGCTGCTCCGACCTGGGGACCGGCACGCCGTTCTGTTCCGATGCAACGTGTTGTGCAGCCGTGTGCGCCTGCGATCCGTTTTGCTGTGAGGTCGAGTGGGACGTCGGCTGCGCCACGAGTAACAACGACCGCAGTTGCGGCGCTGACATTCAATGCGCCGACCTTTGCCGCGAACCGGTATGTCCACCCGGCGCCGTCGCCGCCGTGGACCCGCCGAACGGCGTCGTCGACGCCCGAAGGCCTCATCCGCCGTACAACGCAGCCTTCAGACAAGGCATCGACACGATCATCTTCGAAGCGCCGGCGGGCTCAGACAAATTGGAATGTTGGACACTCTGCGAGACGTCCATGGATGGTGCAGCCAACACAATCACCGCCGTTATTCGGGATGCAAACACCGGCAACGTAACGCTGACGCTGGACCGACCCGCCACCGCCGCCGCGGTCACGACAATCACCTATACCGACGACAATGGCCTGACCACGCGGGCGACTTTCACCGTTCACCCGAGCAACACCAACGCCAACACCCGAGCCCGCGCGGCGGACGTCTGGAGTTTGGTTCTGTTTCTACGCGGTATGCTCGTTCCGCCGTGGGGACAGTTCAGCGTCGATATCAACCATAGCGGACGCTTCACGCCGATCGACATCCTCGGCACGATCGACCTACTCAACGGCGGCGGCGACTTGCGTCGATGGAACACAACCGCCCTTCCAACCGGAGGCACGACCTGCCCGTAACGAAATACGGCGCCGCCCCTTATCAGCATGTTGAAAAAGTGTGGCACCGGCTTCCAGCCCGTGATCCATGAGCGACCTCCGCCTCTTGACGAAGACGCCGCCCGTTGTCACGAACGGGTTCAGGGCGACTTGCTTCGATACCGGCCTTGTTCCACGCGCTGCTACCTCGGAAACGCATCAACCACGCCACCGTCCACCGGAAGCGTCGCGCCGGTTGTGGGCGTGGCGTTGCTCGCGAAAAACACGACGGCGTTACCGACATGACGACCGGTCACCCGGGCGTGCAACAGGTTGCGCCCGCGATAGTACTCCGGAAGCTCGGCCTCACTAATGCCGCGAACCTTCGCACGCTTCGGACCGACAGACGCCCATAATCCCGACGGCGTGCGCTCGTCGCCGAAGATCGCGTCGGCGTTGATCATGTTCACACGGATTTGATCCACAGCCAACTCGATGGCCGCCACCTTGCCGAGTTGGTGGGCAGCCGCTTTCGACGCACTATACGCCCCGAAGTCCTTACCGGGACCGAACACGTTCTTGCTCGCGTTGATAACGATACTTCCACCCAACCCCTGCCGCTTCAACACCGCGATCCCCTGTTGCATTAACAGGAGGTATCCCGTGGCGTTGATCTCCATCACCCGCCGGAAGTCTGACACGGCCAACTCACCCACCGCCGCCACATGCGCCACGCCCGCGTTCGGCACGATCACATCGACGCCGCCGAAATGACGCACGGTTCGCTCATACGCAACACGTACGCTGGCCTCATCGGTCACATCGGCCACCACACCCATCACCACGTCGTCGCCGAAGCGCTGCGCGAGACGTTTCGTGACGGACGAAAGTCGCTCTTCGTCCACGTCCGACAGGGCGACATGCGCTCCGGCTTCGGCGCAAACCTCCGCCACGCTTGAGCCAATGGCGCCGGCCGCGCCGCTGATAATTACGACCTGCCCCGCGAGCACGCCGGCGGGTGCGGCCGCTAGTTTTTCCTGCTGCTGACTGCGAAACTCCATGTCGAAAAGATGTTCTTCGGATAACGGCGTGTAATCGCCCAGCGCCGCAGCCCGCGCCTTGGTCGTTAATGTGTGCTCCGCGATGTCGGCTGCGATGCACGCCGCCCGCTTGGTCGACCCCCACGCGAGCAACCCCGCGCCGGGCAACAGAACCACGCGCGGCGCCGTATCGCACGGTTCCGGCAGGTCGCCATGGCGACGAACGTAGGACTCATAGTCAGTACGAAACGCATCGACCGCGTCGGTCAACTGCCTGCGAAGTGCATCATCGTCGCACCAGTTTGGATCGGCCACATACATCATGTGCGGCTTGGTGCGAATGAGATGGTCGCCGGTCAACGGCCCACCCGTCGCGAGCTCACGAGCCGAATCGCCATTGGAAAGTGCCAAAATTTCGGCACCGCCACGCCATTCCAATACGGGTCGGTCGTACGGCTGGTCTTCGTCGCCCGTAGGTCGCGCCAAGAGCCCGCGCAGAATCGGCGCCGCCTGCACAACCCGTTCATCTGCAACGTCGGTGTCTACAGAGGAAGACGCCGCGGGCGATTTTCCCGCGCCACACGATTCACTTGGCTTACCCGTGGTGATTCGACTCGCGACGAGTTTTTCGCATGCACCGACCAACTGCACGTGCCGACTGTACGACGTCCGCGCGTCCGGACCGAATGTAATCAATCCGTGGTGGAGCAGCACGAAGCCCACGACCTCCGGATGAGCTTCGATCGCCGCCGCCACGGCCAGCGCGAGCTCAAAACCAGGGCGAACGTAATCGATCACCGCCACACGCTCGCCCATCGCCTCAAGCGACAGCGCCCGGCCGTTCGCATGGTTGGTCACGGCCAAGACAGCGTCGGCATGGGAATGATCGACGTAGGCGTGCGGCACGATCGCATGAACGAACGTCTCAATCGAAGGGGTGACTGACGACGGGTCGAGCAGACAGGACCGCACGGCCAGTGTCATATCCTCGTCACTTAGCGAGGTCAGCGAGGAGAACCTCCGAAGCCTCGAAAGATCGAGACCGGGCATACCCGTCGAATCGATCGTGGCCAGATCGCCACCAGAGCCTTTGACGAAAATCGTATCAATTACGTCGCCAAGAATCGTCTGGGTTCGACCCTTGAGCGACACGTTGCCGCCGCCATGAAGCACAAGACTCGGGTCAGAACCGATCAGCCGCGCCGTGTAGAGACGCAAGGCGAACTCTTTGCCATGTACGTCGCCCCATCGCTCAATCGCAGAAGCGGCGTCCTGATCCAACCATCGATCGTTCATTTCGATTCCGGAAGTACGGTCTTGAAGGGCGACACCGATACCGTCTTGAACACACCGCCCGCAACGTAAGGATCGCTGTCGACGGTGCGCCGCGCTTCGTCCAGATCGTCGGCGCCGAAGACGATGACCGCACCGATAGACTTGGCGCCGGTGTCGTCACGAATCGGCCCGGCAAAGACGATTCGACCGCTTCGATCGAGCGAAGTGATGTGATCCACGTGAGCGCGCCGATGGACATCGCGGCGATCCGGACCCTCGAGACCGTCCCAGCCGATCATGACAAACGTCGCCATCGCCCGTCTCCAATCAGCCGATGGCCTGCTCAAACCGCTCCCACGCTTGGGCGTCGGTCAAGCCTTCGTGTACTATGCTCCGCACGGCCTGAATCATCTGCACAGGCCATCGCGATTGAAAAATGTTCCGCCCCATGTCCACGCCGGCCGCACCTTCCGACACCGCCCGATGAGCCAAACGAAGCGCGTCCCGCTCCTCAATCTTCTTACCACCGGCAATCACGATCGGCACCGGGCATCCAGCGACTACCTTTTCGAAACCCTCGCAGTAGTACGTTTTAACCACTTGGGCACCGAGCTCCGCCGCAATGCGGCAAGCCAATCCGAGGTACCGCGCCTCGCGAACCATGTCCTTACCCACCGCCGTCACCGCAAGCACAGGCAGGCCATACCGCTGACCGTCATCAACCAAACGCGACAGGTTCGTGAGCGTCTGCTTTTCGTTGTCCGAACCCACAAACACCGAGATCGCCAGCGCCGACGCATTGAGCCGAATCGCATCTTCGATCGAGACCGTAAGATCTTCCTGCGAGAGGTCGTCCTTCAGAATGCTCGTCCCACCGGACACGCGCAGGACGATCGGAATACGCCGAGCGGTGTCGATCGTGTTCCGCAAAACCCCGCGCGTCAGCATCAGGGCGTCCGCGTGATCGAGCAGCGGCGCCACCGTCTCGCCAGGCCGCTCCAACCCGGTGGTCGGGCCTTGAAAATATCCGTGATCGATCGCCAGCATCACACACCGCCCGCTGTCGGGCTTGATGATTCCGGCGAGCCGATTGCTCATCCCCCAATCCATCGCATTCATCTTCGGCTGTCTCCCGTGGACAATTTCTACGCTTCACTTTTTGCCAACTCGTCAAACGACGGCTTAGGCGTACGTCGGACCGCCACGACTGCGTCGCGGAACGCAATGTAACAGAGTCACGCCCACCCTGATAGTGCGCAAGATTCTCGCGGCAATGCGAGCAAGGGAGGTACTGTTGGGCCTGCCGACCGACCGGCGGCAGGAGCAGGACGTGCAGCGTACAGCTACTCAGGCGGGCATGCGGGCAATGACCGGCCGTTCCACGGAGCGTTCACGCCGCCACCGTTGAGCAGGTCGATCACGGAAAGAATATCCAACGCACTGCAACCACCGTTTCGGTTCGCGTCGCATTGCCACATCTGCATGGGCGGCTGCCACGTCCCCTCAAGGTTGTTCACGATGGCCGCAACATCGGACGGTTCGCTTCGACCGTCCTGATCCGCGTCAGCCGGCAAGTGACCCACGCAGACGCGTGTGCAACTTGCCTTGTGCGTAAACACCGTTCTGGCGCCGGCTTCTATCAGGCCATCGAGCGTCAGCTCCACCGTGTCGGCGCTCAGATGCATCAGCAACTCAATGTTTGGCGCGAAGCCATCGCCTCCGAGTTCAGTTATTGCGAAGTCGGCGGCGACGGCTAACGACGCGTCTCCCGAGAGCGTAATCTCTACTGACGTGCGGCCAATGCGCTCGCTGCCGTCTTGCGTCGTCGGTGTCCGCGCGTCGACGGTACCGGTGGGCGGAAAGCTCGCCACGATCACCATAGCACCTTCGCAAGCGTCTCCGACACCGGTGGACCCGCCGTCCAGTTGATCGGCGTTGGCAAGACACGCACAGTTGTCGCAGACATCGCCCACGCCGTCCCCGTCGAAATCCGCTTGGTCCGCGTTGGCCACGCCGGGGCAGTTATCGCACAACTCCCCCGTGCCGTCGCCATCGCTGTCCGCCTGAGATTCATTATCGATCAACGGGCAGTTGTCGCATACATTTCCAAGCGTGTCGGCGTCGTTGTTCGCCTGATCCTCGTTCTCCACCTCTGCACAGTTGTCACACGCGTCGCCCGCGCCGTCACCATCTCCGTCCGCCTGATCCGCATTGCCGTCCGTCGCGCAGTTGTCGCACACATCGCCGACGCCATCCCCGTCTCCGTCGGCTTGATCGAAATTGGGAGCATCAACGCAGTTGTCCACATGGTCCGGAATGTCGTCATTGTCGGCGTCCGGGAACGGGGCATACGTTACGGTGTACGATCCCGTCGAGTCGACGTCGACAATGTGGAGGAGGTCTTCAAGAAAGTCGGGGGCATCCGGCGGACGCACGAAGCGGTGCGTTTGCCATGCATTCGCGTCGAGCAATATCTCCCGCCCATCAGACCGCCTCACGCCGGCCAGCTCAAACAGGTTCGCGCTCGGCTCATCGAGACGAATGTACACCCACCCAGCGGGCGCCGATGTCGTGGTCACCTGAACGACCAAATCGCTACCCGTTGGGGGACCGTCGATCACTGCATCGGTAACGGCGTTCACCGGAAGCACGGCCCCATCGCTGCCATGGATCATGTCGGCCATACGCAACGGATCGGCCGTGTCGTTGGTCAAGAAGTCGGGAAGCCCATCATCCGACGGTAGGTCCACGCGCACGACATGAGTCATTTCGAAAATGTCCACGCTGTTGATCAACGAGAGTCGCGGATCGCCCAGCCCGCTGACGTGTTCGAACGTGGCGGCGTACTCGATGAACTGTCCCTGTAGCGTCGACGTCATCAGCCAGCGTGCGAGCGCCGTGGCACCCGGTGCTATGGTGCCTAGTTCCACAGTAAGCGACGGCGACACCGGCGACAGACCCACCTGCGCACCGATGATAGCGAAGTCGATCAACAACCCACGATCGTTCTCGATGATTTGTGGCTGCGCCGAAGTGATTCGCATTTTCAGCGCCTCGCCCGCGCCAGTGTTTTGGACGATAACGCCCAGGGAGAACGGAACGGCCGGTTCGATCTCCGGCGTGAATGGATCATCGCTGAAGACAATGCGTTCGAGAAAATAGTCAAGGTCGAGTTGGGCATTGGGCAGCACGGTAATGTCGGCGGGAAAGAGCGGCACAACAATGACGTCACCATTGAGTTCATACGTCAGCTCACCACTGACCCGATAGAGTGTCGGCTGCGCAGGCGCGGCGTCGCTCGAAGGAATGATCAACCAACTAGCGGAGGCTGACGATTGAGGACCGAGTGAACCCGTTCCATCCACAGCGGGAAGCCCGGTAACGACCGGAGCAGGAACACCGAAGAGTGAATTCACAAGCACGCCGCTCTCATCCTTGACGAACAGCGTAACGGAAACCGCATCGAGCGAGTCAACATCGCTTGCGTTTTCGAGCTCGAAGACCGCCGCGAACGCCGAACGCGAAATGACGGCCTCTTGCTCGATGCGAATGCGGACGCGAGCGCAAATGCCGTCCTCAGGCGCTGCGATACTGCCGGCAGACTGTTGCCCACCTCCTGTTTGCGGCGGAAAAGCCGGCTGCTTCGCCAGCGCAAGCACATCCAGTGCGTTGTACAGACCGCCAAGTGCATCGTCGAACCCTAGCGCGGCGTTGGCCGCTTCCGCATCAAGCGCGTCGGCCACAAGTTGATCCATATGGTCGCGGGCGATGAAGTCCGTACTCATGCCCACCGGCACGTCGTCGACGGTGAAGATACCCAACGCTTCGTAATCCAACGTGCGGTTCCAACGGTCGAGAAAAAGTTCAGCGTGCGCGACCGTGCGATGACTCGGAAGCCCAAGCGCAAGCAACTGCGCACGCTCTGCGGCGGACACATGCGCCCCTTCGTCCGTGCTGACGTCGATGGTTGCACCGTATGCGCTGAGCCAATCGCTGAGGATTTGCGCATCCACATCTGTCGGTGAGCGAAGCCAGTCGGTATCACCGAACGGCTCAGCCAGTGCGTTCAACATGACCGCCAGGCGGTTGGCATGCAGGGTCACGTCGAGCACAAGAGGATCTCGCGCCTCGGCGATAAACGCCGCCAACGGCGGCCCCACGGCGGCAACGCGTGCGCTGGGACAGTTCGGATTTCGATAGTCCGGATCGGTCGGGTCGCAGTCGCAATCACACGGGATGGTACGAATACAATCGAAGAGGTTGATGGACGGACCGAGGAACGGAACCACCCCGGCAATGCACCCTTTCAGCGCCCCCATCGCACAATTCTGGAGTCCGGTCGACGACCCAAGGTCGCCGCAATTCTGCGCCAACGACAAGTCGCACCCAAACGGCGAAAACCCGATGAAGCAACTTGCGATCGACGCCGGGCATGTAAGGTCGCTGCATCGGGAACACGGTATCGGCTCGCTAAACTTGGGCAATCCGGTCGGGACGTCGGCTGAACAGTTGTCACACGCGGGAGGAAAAACGAACCCGCCGCCACCACCGCCGCCGCCAGTGCAATTTCCGGTCGGAATCGCGAAGAACACCGGGACGGAATAAGAGCGTCGTATTCCGCAGACCAAATTGTACACGGCTTCAAATCGAACGCCGACGCACGAGGAACCGCCGCTGGCGACCGCAGGCGAGAAGAACTTGTCGCGTATCACGACCGGTATTGTGACGGACGTTTGCGCAAGCAGATCGCCGATCTCGCCAACGAGCGGTGTGATTTCGTATTGCGGATGATCGAACACGGCAAGGCGAGCGGCGTCCGCGGTAATAAGCCCGTGGTTGGTGATCGTGAAATCGACCTGCATCGTCTCGCCCTGCATCAGACGCAGGTCAACCGACACCGGTTCGATCGTAATCACTGGTGCCGGCACGGTCGTCTCAAACAGCGCCTCGATCGAAATCAGGTACTCATCCTCAAACGTCGTGGGGAACACACTCCACGAATAGTTCACCAACTGACGAGTCAGAAACGTTTCCAGCTCGCGGGTCTGGCCACCGGAAACCAAAATCGCACCACGGAAGCTGCCGTGATCCGGCGCGGTGACTTCGACGTCGTAGTACGCTTCGGTCAACGCCTCGAACAGCGCGAACCCGTTCGCGTCGGTCAAGCCCGTGGTAACCACGTCGCCCGTAAGCACATCGCGCAACGTTACAGCCGCGCCCGCAACCGGCGGCGTATCCGCCGCCCAATATGTGAACTCGTCCGTAGCGTACACATTCAGATTGCCCGTCGCCGTCGAGATGGCGTTGAACGCATAGGGCACATTCAACGAAGTGGTCGGATCGCTAACGACAACGGCGCCCGTGTAGGGACCGAGCGGAAGGTCGGCAGCCGGAGCGAGTCGGAGCGTGATCACGACCGACTCGCCGATCCCCAGCGGCGCGAGCGGCTGCGCACTAGACACACTCAACCACGGAAGCGCCGGCGTTTCGATAGTAAGCGGTCCCGACGTTAGTCCGCCGATGTTGGTCACTGTGAAGTCCACAAAGGCCTGCCCGCCGCGCACCATTCCGGTCGACAGGGCGCTTGGCGTCGCCGATAGCTCAGGCGCCGACAACCGAACGTTCACCGCCAACTCCAGTGTTTCCAACGCACCCTCTGCGGTCGTGACATTTATCAGAACAACGCTCTGCGAAGCAACGCCCGGCGCCGTATCGATGATGAAACTGAGCACACCCGCCTCCGAAGGCGCGAGCGTCGTCGGCGCCGTAACGCCCACAGTCACGTTGGCTGGCGCCCCAGCGACGATCGCGGTCACGCCGGACAGAGGCGTGTCGCCAAGATTGCGCAGTGTCACGTCACCCGCAACGGTGTCTCCCGCGACGATCGAGTGGAACTCGAAATCCGGCTCGGCTCGAATGCCAACAAGTACGAACGAATCCTGCGGCGCCGCGGGGTCTTCATCAACAAGCGGGTGGTTCGCAAAGACCGTATACGCGCCGGCCTCGCCCGGCGCAGGATCAAACACAAACGCAAACGCACCATCGACGTCCGTCGTCGGAAAAAACTCCCGCCGCGTATTCTTCAGTCGAATCCGTACCGCGACTTCGACCTGCGGCGCGGGATCAAGCGTGTCGACCCAGAACGCCGTCCCCCGGATGATCACGGGCGTACCAGCCAGACCCAAGTCAATGTCCGCAGCCACCGTGGCCCCATAGTCGACCCCGGCGCCGTTCATGATCGAAAACGCCACGTTGTTGTCGTCGCCATCCGCCTCGTCAAGATCGACATCTGCGTCAGCCACGACAAAAATGTGATACACACCCGGTGTGGCCGTGAAGTTGAACACTTCGGCGCGGCTATACGTTTCGCCGATCGCCAGTGGTCCATCGAAGGGGTACGCACGAAGCTCCGTGTCGCCGCCAAGTTGATCGTCGTCGGACAAGAACACGCGATCGACCCAGCTTCCCGTTGCCACGGCGTCGCCGGAATTGGTCACGCTGTAGGCGAGGGTGAACGACTCCCCCGCGCGAACCTCGACCGGCGCGGACACCGACGTAACGAGCAAATCGGGCGCGGGCGCGTAGATACTGAACTCGCGCGATATGGCGTTGGTGGTCAGCAGTGCAGGCGGCTCTTCGTTGCTTACGCTGAATGCGCGAGACGCGGCGTCGGCAATGATAATCGGCGCGGTCGATTGATTGAAAAACGAAGCCTCGCGCGACATCGTGTCGACAATCGCGGGCGGTGTGGTGGTTTGATTGCGAAGTGTGAACTCACGACTGACTACATCAGTCGTGACGATGTTAGCCACGGGCTCATTCCTGACACTCAGCGTGCGCGACACCGCATCAACGATCGCGAACGGCTCGGTCGTGCGATTGTACACCACGAATTCGCGAGCCGACCAATCGGTCACCGCGAAGGTCGGGGGTGCCCCGCCGCCAGCCGTAACACGCGCGACCTGATTCGGAAACAAGACGGGCGCGAACGAAGAGACCGCGAGCGCGATCACCGCGAGCAGAACAAGGTTGAGCCACCTTCTCATTCGCAAATTCATGGCCGAATCTCGATTCGGAGCTCAGTAGAAGCACGTCCGAAACACACGGGTCCCACGTCGCCGACGAACTACGGATACGCCCCGCAACCCGACAGTCGGAAACTAGGGCAAAGGCGCTGCAGCACGTGCTTGAATCGCAGTGAAACCGCGTGGCAATGTGATCAACGCCGTCGTGGCCGACGACGCCTCGGTCCCGGCGAGTGCATCGGCCACTACCGTCACAGCGTCTCCGGACTTCGCAACGGCGCGGACCTCGACGACCCAGTCGAGCGGGACATCGGTGGCAGACACATGTACCGTAACCGGGTCCACAGTGTCCACGTTGACGTCCTGAGATGGGAAATCAAAACTCGCCGACGGATCGACAGGAATCGCGACATCCACACCACCAATCGTCAACATGGTTACGGTGACCATGGCCGACGCCGCCGGTGGGAAAATCATTGGCGGAACGTCGGGGAAATCCTGCGTGTATGCGGGATCGCCCGGGTGCGTCAGCGCAATCGTGTTGCCCTCGACCCGAATGCGTCCCTTACCTCCGGCACCCACTCCAGCGCCACCTCGAGCTAGCAATGCTCCGCCGCCGGTAATGACATCCGCCACCAGCCGAAGACCGCCGCCACTACCGCCGCCAGAGAAGAAACCGCCGCAGCAAGTGCGCGTTCCGCCGCCATCGGCGCGAAGCGTGCCCGTCAGAGTGATGGTGTTGTTCGCAGCGATGAGTATGGCCCCACCACCGGCGCCGCTTCCACGCGCCGCGTTCGTTCGCCCGGCGGCGCCACCCGATCCGCCGATCAGCGGAACTATCTTTTCGTTGCCATAGGTCATTTCCGTCGTAACGAGCCCGCCGAGCGTGCCATAGCTACCGCCAACACCGTGGTGGAGATTCGCGGTGCTGTAACTACCGCCGCCGGGACCGTGCCCGCCCGCGCCTTCACTCTCCAAACTCAGAAAGGCACGACCGCCACGGAAACCACCAGGTCCACCGATCGGCGCGCGGGCTGCCGCACCGGTGTCACCCTCACCATCAAGCGTGACGGCACCGGTAATGGTCACGTCGCCACTGGCCAACCAGACGACCGGCGCACCGGATGGATGGTGCTTGAACGTCACCGTCACACCGGCTGGAATCGTCACCGACGTATAGTTGAATACAACGGCCCACTCCGCTGCGTCGTACACACCCGAACCAGGGCCCGTACCAGCGAGTGACAGATCAACCACCGTATTGGAGATTGGTTCAAACGCTCCGTCCGATCCGTCAGACCCCACGTCGATTTGCGCGTTCGCGCCGCCCGCCCACAAAAGCAGGACCGACAATGCATAGCTCTTCCAAGATTTCATAACTTGTCTCCGTGCAGCCACAGATAAATCGCATATGGAACGAGTTGAAGGAGCGACCAAGCGCCCAATTCGTGCTCCCTTGCCGATTACCTAACGTTGGCGCGTGCCTGTCCGCGCAACCTAAAGATCCCGGGTACAGTTTACCAAATGCACCTAAGACGTACAACGAAGTTCCGATGGTCCAGTAATATGTGCGGTGCGCTGTACGCGTGCGGCGAGGCACTCGGACTCACGTCCGTCGTACTCGGTGGTTGTTACGGGTTCACACGCTTGTAGGCAACGGTCCGCCCGTTCGCAGCGCGGACGCGGGCGAAAGCGAGCACGAATCCGCGCCCTGCTTTGCGGCCAATAATCACACGGCCGTGAAGCCCGTGGCGATAGCCTGTTTACGGATGGCGCATCGGGGGCGCTGTGGTGGCACGGACGAATGAAAACTTGGAACGAGAATTTCACGGACCACGAAGTCACTGCAGACTCGCTCACCCTTCCGATGTCGAAGCAGTTCGGAACGTACTACGAGCAACACTGGGGGACCGGAAGCATCGCCCAAGACGGCGACACAATACCAATGCGCTTCGGCGATTTTCCTGTTCGTATCATCCCAGCCGGAAGAGACGCAGTGGACATCAGCATGGCGCCGGGGACGTTCGAACCGGTCCGCTTCGAGCTCGACGGAAAGGGCTCTGTCGTAGCCTTGGTCTACGAGGAAGAAGTCGAAGGCGAAATTCGGTACGTTCGGAGGTAGACCGACAGCACGTGCGTAGCGTGGTCACCTTCCACGGTGCGTCGCGCGTACCGCTTACGTCTTCGGAATACACTTGCAACTCGTCGTTGTGAGCGCGTCAGCGTGGGACCAGGCTTCGCGGTATTGATCCTCGATCTTCTTGGCCTCTGCGATATCCCCCTGCCCATGGAGCGCACGGCTCAAGCCATACAACGACCAACCGTTGTTCTTCCACTTGGCCAAGTCCTCGCGATAGGCGCGCTCCGCGTCGGCGTATCGACCGCTCATGAGATAGACGGCGCCGAGCGTATGACGGACGGGCTGAAGCCACTGCGGCGGCTCGCCATATCCAAGCGTATCCTCGATCGCCGCGCTTTGCTCCAACAGTTCAGCCGCCCTCGACCAGTCGCCGCGCTGCAGCGCAATCTCACCCGCTATGAAGTAGTCGCTCACCTCCAAGACCTTCTGTGCGGCCTGGCGACCCCACTCGATGTCTTCCGGAATGGCCGCCTTTGCGCGACGGAACAACTCATGTTCGCGCTCCGCGTTAGCGAAGTCCTTCTTCGCTGCATAGGCCACGGCGCGAGCGGCCCGCCACGTGGCGGTCGTAATCGTAAGGAATGACGGCGGCGGCGACTCCGCCAGTAGGTCGTCCCATCGCCCGAACCGCTTCTGGACGTCGTAGACCGAGCACATCCATTTGTCGACGTAGCGACCGACTCCTGGCAGAATCTTCTTGGGAATATTCGCCCACATTGCTCGTGCGGCCGCCATCGCCTCGCGCTCGCGCCCGCTCATCATCGCAGCGTACGTCAGCATGTGCGCGTTGTGCGTCATGTAGAGATGTTGAACAGTCTGTTCCGGCGAAAGCCGTAGGTACGTCGCGTCCGCCCTCATGGCCTTCTCGTTCTGTACGACCGCCTGTTCCCACCGACCCGTCTTGACATAAATGTGCGACGGCATGTGGTTGAGGTGACCGCTGCCGGGGACCATGTCGGCCAAACGATCGGCCGCGACGAGTCCCTGTTCAGGGGTGGAGCTCGGTTCGACCGCGTGAATGTACAGATGGTTGGCGCCGGGGTTGTTCGGGGACATTTCCAAGACGCGTTCAAGCACCGCGAGAATCTTCGGCGTGTTCTCAGCCAAATCAAAGTCCGCCGTGTAGAGCTTCCACGGGGTTTGAACCATCATGGCTTCGGCGTAAAGCGTACCTACATCAGAGTCATTCGGATACGCCGCCCACACCTTAGCCATCGCGTCCGCATAAGCCTGTTCCAAGTCGGCGCGATCGTCTGGCCAGGGCTTGGCGTAACGATGCGACAAGGCTTCGATCAGCGCCCGCTCGACGGGAGAGGCATTGTCGATACGGGCGAGCGCCTTCTGCAGGGCGTCCCAAGAAGCCGCGTTGCGCTCCTCATTCATCTTCGGATTGTTGTAGTTCGGTCCGCTGCACAGCGACACGCCCCACCACGCAATCGCGCTCGTCGGATCTAGCCTTGCGGCCTCTCGATACGACCGGATGGCCTCGCCGTGATTAAACGAATAGGCCAAAATCAAACCCTGATTGATGTACCGGCGGGCTTCTTCCGAATCGGCCGCAATCGCGCGCCGATGCGTACCCAGTCCGTCGAACAGTTGCGCGCGACTGACGCGCGACATCGACGCACTGCAACCCGACAGCAGCATCAAGCCCAGTCCCGTAGCGATCGTCTTCGTTGTTCGCTGCATCGCGTTCCTCCAAAATGCGGTTACGTCGCGCGCTGGCGACCGAGATTTTGCGAATCCACCTGCCCGTTGACCATGTCAAGATGTTTTGAATTGCACGCCGCAACCAGGGCGAACGCGATGATCCGTCGGCATCCGACGGTAAGGATCGGCACCGCGTGAACGACCCGCTCCCCCCGTGCTGCCCATGCTAATGAGAGGAGCATTGTGTTGGGTCCGCGCAATACGCGAAACGCCCACGCCACGCTGGCCCCCGAACAAGAAGCGCAAGGCGCCTGCGCCGATTATGCTCGGGAGATACCGGTTGGCAACACCCGCACGTCGTACTCCCGCCCAGCGGCACCGGAAGCTGTAGCCCACCGCGCCGAGTTCGTACAGCAAGCGACTAGGCCGACGAACGGGAGCAACGCAAGCGACGAATGCTCCGGTTGACTTCGAGAAGAAAACGCCGGACAATGGCCGCGCTCGGTCGATGGGTTAGCTCCGGCTCAGGCATGTGTCGCTGGCAGGGTCGCGTGTTGCGAGACGCAAGGCAATCTGCGACTCGCGACCATATCGGGCAACAAGAATCGTTAGTACCCGCAGCGGATGTGGCGGAATTGGCAGACGCGCTGGCTTCAGGTGCCAGTGGGGGCAACCCCGTGGAGGTTCGAGTCCTCTCATCCGCAATAGCAACGCCTTGTTTCGCATCAACTCAGCTACACGTCTCTGGGGTCACTAAGAAGGCGTGATTCGACGAAGAAAAGGTGTCAGGACGATTGGCGCAACGTGTGCATCCACCGGTTCGACCCGAGCGTTCAGCTATTTGAAATGTTGCAACTGCGAATGAGACCGATAAGCGCGAAGCGTGGACATTGGTGCGCAGGACAATGCGTATCGCGAAGGAGTCGTTATGGTCCAACGAATTGGTAAAGCAAGACTAAGATTCACGCTTCTATTTTTCCTGGCAATCGGTATCGACGCGATCGCTGAGCAGCCGTCTCCGCAAGCCAGCGCAGACCGACTGATTCGGAAAGTGTTAGCTGGCGACCGATTGCCGTCGATTTCCGTCGCTGTTTCGGTAGATGGAGAGATCGTTTATTCGCACGCTCTTGGTTTCGCCGAGCTGGATGAAGCAACACCTGCGACCGTCAACACTCGATACCCTCTTGGTTCCGTTGGCAAGACCATCACTTCCGTAGCGGCACTGATGCTCGCAGAACACGGCAAACTCGATCTTGACGCGCCGATTCAAGCCTATTGCAAGGCGTTTTCCATGAAGTCAGGGCCGATCACGGTCCGGCAGTTACTGGCTCACACGGGCGGGATTCGTCACTATGACTACCGTCGGTTTGATGAAGATTTTCTCAATCGTCGGCATTTCAGCTCAATCAACGAGGCACTCGCAAAGTTTGCAAGAGACCCGCTCGTGGCGGTTCCCATCAACCGCTTCCATGCGGCCATTCGCTTCGCGGCATCAATATCCATCGGCAAACGATGGCCGAATGCATCGGCAAATCCGGCCGGGACAATGATGCCAGGGACATCAGCCGGGTCGGTAGAATACGGTCAGCTTCCGGACGAAGCGGGGCTATGAACGACCGTGGGCGCTAAACAGATACAGGACATGAAGCTAGCACTCGGCGATGATATTCTGGCGGAGGCACTTGGAAACGCCCAAAGGTTTCTTGACTGCAACGAGAAGAGTGTCACATGCATAAGGTCCGCCCGGAGTGCCCCGTTCAAAGAATCTCCTGGCGGATATTTCGGATCCGATTGGCTCTCGATTGGCAACATTCACATAACAAGCTACTCCATCTGCAACATATCCAAAAAGTGCTGCGTTGGAGGAAGGAAGTGCACGAAGCGTCAGGCCAATTGCCATACCGAGTTTGTGGCATGGGATCATTTTCATTTCAATCTTCTGGGGGGGAAGAGCTTCTACTGGCACGCTAGTCTCCAAGATCATTACCCGCGTGGGACGGCATACGTCCCGCGCGGTTGCGGTGGAGGATAGCTCAGAATGATTGCTCGTGGTTGGCCATGTTGAAACGACTTTGGATCGTTAGCCTCGCCGGATTGGCGGGCGTATCCGTCGCGTTCTTGGTTAGCTCGTGGCGGCACCCGAATGGCGCGCAGCAATTCGAGTATGCCTTCGGGGTGCCTCCGCCCTCGTCTGTGCACGACATTGTAGCATACCGTCGTTACGCCGGCGGACCAGGGGACACATTCGTACTCCTGCGTTTTACTGCGAATCGTGCTGCAATAGACAAGACGGTTGCGTTCCGCCCGCTTGAGCTTGACCCCCATGTTGTGGATGACAGGCTGCGAACCCACAACGACCTGCCACGGTTCTGGCGAAGTATATTCAGTACCTACTTTGATTACGGAGGAACTGAATGGCAGGTTCCCAACAGACTGGTCTCGCCGGAGGTCTACGAGTGGCGTGGTTCTCACCCGAAGCTCACGCTCGTGAAGCTGTTGTGGGATGCTCATACTGGACACGCGTTTGCCCTGTATACAATAGGCTGAGGGCTGGCGCTGATCCTCGTACTGGTGTCCGCGGCCTCTGTTCCGAAGACCTCCCCGCCTCGGCCAATACGACGCTTTGGGGCGTATGACAAGCGCTTGGACTAAGTTCGATCAAGGATTGGATGCGGTGGTTACGGACTTGAAGTATTACCACGATGGGCAGAACGTGATTGCTGAGTACGACAAGACAACCGACGTCCTCATGCGTCGTTATGGCCACGGTGCGCTTCGGGTCGACGAGCGGGCGGTTTTGTATGAAGGTTCCGGCAGCACCGTCGACACATACTACTAAGAAGAAAAGGGGACATTCTACTTTTATTGACGGGCGGCTGCGTGTGCGGCAGAATGGTTGGCATGCCGAGAACCGCGCGAGCTTCTGTGGACGTTCCCATCGTGCGATATGATCACCTTTTCCCAAGCGCCGTCCGCTTCGAAAGTCGACCCATCGAAGCTGATGTATTCGGGTGACGAAGTCGATCTTCAATTCCATAAGAAGCGCGAGCATGAAGTACGAACAGAAATAGCGATCACCCAACAGAATGTCGCCTGGACGGAATCTTCCGAACAGTTGGCGCAAGAGAGCTGTTTCACCGGTCTTCTTGCCATGGTACGGACCCATGGCCATGTTCGTAATCATGCCGGTAGCCAACGACAAGAGCACAACAATGCGGGCTGCGGGGAAACCGAGCCCCTTTCGCTGCGAGCCCAACTGAGGGTAGGCTGCTTGATGCTCCTGCGTGTCGGGCATGCTCACGGTCGAACCGTCGACGAGACACACATGACGGCCGCGCCACAGATACTTTTCTTCAACAATCGGCGGCAGTGCCATTCGTGTAAGGAAGCATTTCTTGACACGTCGCCGAGCGACATGGGCGGGTGCTGACCCTCCGCCCCCGTGGAAGGCCTCGCAAGGAGGTTCAAAATTCTTCGCTGCCACCTTTTCTGCGCTTCACCGAATCTTGCGATCCCAATACGCAGAAATGTGTCACCGTCTGCACATCGGGCGCGACGAACGGCTGCCCTAGAGCTTGCCGCAGACGATCTGCTATACTGTCCGCGTGACCGACCTGCATCCAACCGAAGACCGTCCGAATATGAAAAACGCGCACGTACAGACCAAGCGCGAAATCGACCGGCGGCTGGCGGAATCCGGGATGCGCCCTCGCAAGCGGTTCGGTCAACACTTCCTCATCGACGGCAACCTCATGCGGCGACTTGTGACGAGTGCAGACTTGCGTCCGTCCGACACGGTACTCGAAGTGGGCGGCGGGACCGGTGGCCTAACGGATTTGCTTGTCGATTGCGCCGGACGCGTCATTTGCGTCGAGTTGGATCGCGATCTGCTTGCCATTCTCCGAAGTCGATTCGCCGTCGCCGACAATGTGACGATCATGGAAGGCGACGTGCTCGAATCGAAGCACCGTATCCGATCGGATGTCGCGGAGATGCTCCGTAGTCAAACGACCGGCGACTCAGGCGAAGTGAAACTCGTGGCCAACTTGCCCTACCAAATCGCCACACCACTGATCATGAATCTTCTCGTGGACTTCCCGGAGGTACGTCAGCTCTGCTTCACGGTTCAAGCCGAAGTGGGCGAGCGTCTCCTTGCCGAACCGGGTGGTAAGACGTACGGGCCGCTAAGCATCGTCGCTCAAACGTTGAGTGACGTGGAACGCATCGCGCGGCTTTCGCCGGAAGTGTTTTGGCCTCGCCCCGCCGTTGAGTCCGTGATGCTGAGCATGAAGGTGAAGCCTGAACCATTCCGGGACAAAGCCGAGCGTCGGCGGTTTTCCGAAATCGTGCGCGGCGCGTTCGATCACCGGCGGAAGACGCTTCGCACGTCGCTCGGGCTCATCGTGAGTGATGCGGCGATGGAAGCGGTGTCCCGCCGCTTCGACACGAAACGGAGACCGGAATCGTTTGGCGTCGGCGAGTGGCTTGAAATTGTACGGACGGTAGCGTCTGCGTAAGCGGAGCTGTGCAAACGAAGGCGATCGGCGCATGCACGATCTCGCAGAGGAAGTTTTTCATCACCGGCTGGAATCCGGTGCCACACAGGTGGCATCCTCGCTCAACAAACCGTTCCGCCGACCATTCGAGACTGTTCGGCAAACTACTCGGAAGGATGTTCGGCAGACGTTACGGCAAGCTGTTCAGCAGGCGGTTCACCGAGTACATGGAGGCTGGCACGCAGCTCAACACACTGCTCGGCAAGAATATGGAGCCTGGCAGGCTGTGTCGACAAACTGGCAGAGTGACATGGGCAAACCGGTCCGCCCGTGCGTCTCGGACTTCGAAACGACGAGCAAGCTCGCGCTTACCCATGCCACTCATGCGCCAGTCGCATGGCGATTACGCACTAGCCGGCGATGGTTCCCAACTGGCCTCGAACTTCGCCGGTCGGGTTGTCCAAGCTATGGACGTTGACATAGGCATTACCTGCACGGATGTCATCCATCAGATCACTGATCGTCATGCCCTCAAGATCGCCAATCAGGTCAGCCGCAGTCAGCAAGCCCTGGGCAAGTCGTCCGCTTCCCGAAACGCCGTTCTCGTCAACCCCAAAGAGGAACGCGACGACCGCGCCGTTTTCGTCAGCGGCACCAACGTGGATGTGGGCCTGGGTGATGCCCGAGGCGTTTTGCAGCTCGACACGGTATTCCAGCCCGAGTCCGTCCGCCGTCAAAGCCACGTCGGCCAATCCGATGGTGACGCTGGCGTTTGGCGGAACCTCAGCGAGACCGGATAGGTTCGCACGGAATACTCTTGCCAGCGGCGTGGTGTCCGGGGGCACGCTGTCGCACCCAGCGAGGAAAACCAACCCGGACAATACGATGGTGCAGCCACTCAATTTCGTCATTGCGATTCACTCCTGATAGAATTTTGACCTCAACCAGCGCGGAATGGTAGGGCGCCGTCCACCGTTGTGCAAGACAATGATTTCGGGGCGAAGTCCCGGTCGCGGACGTGCTTCGGGCGTTCGCATGTTGGGTATCCGATCGAGGTGTCGCGAGAGTGGTTCAAAGCAATGACGCGGCGCGAATTCGCCGATACAGGGGAATATCGCACCGGTTCGTAACACTAACGTGTTGTGGCGGCTCGGCGCGGGGTTGTGAATTGACGCCGATCCCGAGCCCCACTACGTTGCCGCAGGCGACCGGTCACGGCGTCGCGAGTCGATCCCAAAAAACACCGGGCGCCGCCCGCTTCGGCGTGCGCACCGAGCTATCGCGTGTCAGGCGCAAGGAGATCAACGTGCTCACCACAACAGACGATCAGACGCTCTTGGAACAAGCGGACGCGGGTATCAAGAGCTATCTCGCCGCCCATCGCGACAGCGGCGGCATCACCGGAAGCTATTACGATGACGCCGTCGCCAAAACCCTGCCCAACCTGCGCAAGTGGCTCTTGGCCGACGAGCTCGACACGATATCCCCCAACCTGCGCCACGCCCTTCGTGAATCCATCGCCAACCGCGAATGGACGACGCTGACCAACGCCTTCTCGCGAGACGTCGCCTTCGGCACGGGCGGCATACGAGAAAAAATGGGCGCTACGCGAGACGTGGTCCTCAAGCTCAAAACCGACGGCATCCACGCCGCGATCATCAAGGGCCCCAACACGATCAACGACGTGATCTATCTACTAACTTCAGCCGGGGTAGCCAGATACGGACGCCAACGCACTCCGGCGCTAAGCAAGGTGGTCATCGGTTTCGATAGCCGTGTTTGCGGGGCGGATTTCTCACGCTTGATCGCGCAATTGTTCCTCGCCTACGACTTCACCGTGTACTTGTTCGACGAAGCTTGCCTCTACCCCAGCGTGACCTATGCAGTGCCCACGCTCGGCGCCGACATCGGCGTCTTTATCTCCGCAAGCCACAACGACTTCCGCTACAACGGGTTCAAGCTGTCGTGCCAAAACGGCTCGCAGTTCGACCCGGCTGAACGCGCCGACCTCTACCAAAACTTCATCAAGACAACCGAGTTCAGCGACATCAAGACGACACCGCTCGATGAAGCTCCGAAAGATCGACTCTGGTTCCTCGGTGGCGTCACAAAGAAAAACGCCCGCACGGTAGCATCCGGCGAGCACAAAGGTGTGCCGCTGGCCGATCCACTGCCGAACGTCGGCGACCTCTACGCCAGATGCGAAAACCGCATCATCGATCTGCACACCATGCACGCCGAACACTGCAAGAGTTTCGTACTCAAGGGTGACATGGTCCGAAACGCAACCCGCCCGCTTTCGATCGCATTTTCCGCATTCAACGGCTCGGGGCGCAAGGCCGTGCCCCGTTTGCTCAACGAAATCGGCATCAGCGACGTTCGCCGGATCACCAAGCTCGACGCGCTCGACGGTATGTTTCCTGCGTTCTGCAGCGATCCGGGCAACGAGCAACAACCCGACCCCGGCGACTGGCGAGCGGCTGACATCGCCGTCAATGCGTATCGAGAGGAATACCCCGGCACGTGGGATGAAATCGACCTGCTGATCGGCACCGACCCGGACGCCGACCGATGCGGCGTCATCGTAAACGTCCCCGAACATCAACGAATAGCCTATCCGCACCCCGGCACCGGTGAACCGAGCGACTTCACGCTCATGGCCGCCGACGACGTCTGGTCGCTCGTGCTGTGGTATCGCCTGCTGCACGAAGTGGAAACTTTCGGCGCCGTTCAAGACGCCGAAAAAAAGTTCATCACCCTATCGCACACGACCACCGATCTGCTGCCGTGCATCGCGCGCAAGTTTGGACTCGGGGTGCTCAAGACGTGGGTGGGGTTCGCTCAGCTAGCCGCTGGAACCCGCGCTGTCTGGGATCTACACGCCGGCCTCGACACCGAAAGCCTTACCGAGGGTGGAAAGCTCCCCGAATACGTGGAGGGGCGCCGCACGCCGAGCGACGAGCGCTGCAACCGGACCTTCCATTCGTGGGAGGCAATGGACGACACCCGCCGGAGCATCAACATCGCCGCGCTCGAACAGAGCAACGGGTTCTCACTTCTCGGAGGCCCCCCGCCCGACGCCCGGTCGCTTGGTGAGGGTGGGCACGTTCGCGACAAAGACGGCACATTCGCAGCCGTCCTCGTGGCTGAGCTCGCAGCGTATGCGAAGGAGCGGAACACGAACCTGATTGATCTGCTCGACGACAAGATTTTCCTCGACCCGGAGATCGGCCTGTACGCCACACACTACGAGCCCGACCCCATCGACGGAGAGTATGAAGGGCTGGCTGGCTACACGAAGAAACGCGGCATCCTGGACAAGGTCGAGGAACTGCTCGCCGGTCAAGCCGGGGGTTCATCCAGGCAGACGCTGGAACTCGGCGGACTGAACGTCCAAAGCGCCACCGCCTACCGCACGGGCAAGTACGACGCGGTCAACTGGCCCGGCTTCCCCGACGAAGGCTACCGCTTCTTCTTTGACGCCGAGCGCAAATCGCACCTTACCGTTCGCCCATCGGGAACGTCGAACGCCCTGCGATTCCACGTTCAGCTATTCGGTGGGCACCCATCACGCGAGAGGCTGATCGAAGCCAAGGCCAAGCTCCGCGCCACAACAACGCAGATCGTGCGCGACGTCCGCGAGTTGATCGGCGCTCCGGCGTAGGTAGCAACGGCAAATGCTAAGAGGGTGTTTCGGGAAGGCGTGCTTCGAAGCGAGCCGCGACTGTCAGGGAGCGGTTTTCGCACTCGAGAACAGATCGCTTCTTCACAGACGCGGCTATGGGAGAGACTTCTTGAGCGCGTTCGAAGTCCGACGCAGGCGCGCTCACCGTGCCTGGTAGCAGGCCATGCGGCCCGTATCTGATCCCGAAGCGCGAGGTTCAACCAGTGCGGACTCCGGGCCCTACAGCGGGAAGACGTCGATGGTCTTGGTGCTCGCAGGTGCGGCTCTTGACGTACGGCGGGTCTGACGATAAACCTACTCGCACCAAAGGCGATCCCTTGGACAAACGATCCCGGTATCGCCTTCGGTCATCCCCGGCGTGTTTCGCTCGGACTTCGGGGGCCGTAGCTCAATTGGTTAGAGTACCGGACTGTCGATCCGGATGTTGCGGGTTCGAATCCCGTCGGCCTCGTTCGCAACACACTGCAAACAAGCCATTTAAGACAATCCAGCAAGATTACCGAAAACCACGTGGGAGCAATATGGAATCGCTTTGTTTCCCCGAGTGATCTTGCCACACTCCGCCAACTCCGCCCGACTATCGCCTGGTTTGCTTCATCAGCGTGGCCCGGTCCCCGATGGTGACCATCGCGGTACGCTTGACGCCGCGACGCAGGTAGGTCACAGGAATCTTCGTACCAACCGGGGTGTACCCCACCAACCGGATCAGATGGTCGGAGTTTTCGACAGCCGTGCCGTCGTATTCGATCACGATGTCGCGAGGTTTGAGTCCGGCGCGAGCGGCCGGTCCCTCGGACGGCGTAATCTCGGTCAACTCGGCGCCGCGGTAGGCGCGTGAGCGAACCACGATCGGTGATCTGGAAGCATCGACTTCAGTAACCTGAACACCGAGGAATCCATAATGTACTTCCTCTCCGCGCACGAGCAACTTCAATATGCGGCGTGTGTTTCGACCCACGGTAATCGCAAAGCCATGCCCCTCGCTAACGCCCGAACTTGTTTCGATGGCCGTGACCACGCCGACAACCTTGCCGTCGACATCAAAGAGCGGTCCGCCGCTGTTGCCCGGATTGATGGTCGCGGACGTTTCGATCATGTTGCCGTAGTATTGAACGTCGGAATTCTTTCCAAGCCGCTCGGTCATTTGCCTGTGGAGTGAACTCACCGCACCATATGTCAATGACGTACGGCCATCAGAGTTGGCCAGCCCAAACGGGTTTCCGCACGCGAAAACCCACTGATTGACCTTGAGTTTACTGCCGTCGCCCCACACGACCGGCGTCAGTCGCTCGGCGTCAATTTTGAGCACCGCCAAATCGCTGCGGCGATCGGTGGCGATGATTTCGGCGTCGAACTTAAGCCCGTTGTTGAGGATCACGGAGATGGCGTCGGAGTCTTCAATGACGTGGCGGTTGGTGGCGATGTGCCCGGCTTTGTCGATGATCATGCCCGAGCCTTGGCTGTAGGGAAGTCGAATCCGCCGCACACCGGTTTGATCGGAACGACCCCCGGCGTCTTGGTAGGTCCGGATCGCAACGACCGACGGTCGAACGTTTTCGGCCAGCTCGACGAACGCTTCCTGCAACGCCTTCAGGTCGGCAAGATGGTATCGTTCGGGAAGTTGAGCGGTGGCGACACCGGACATCGTGAGGAGGCACACCACGGTGATCATCTTGACGAACCCGGGCGACGCCCTTCGGCTTGTGTTGACCTCTTTGGTCATATGATCGCTTCTCCTGTCTTCGCCGCGTCCGAGAGACACGGGGCCACGTCGAGTCATCGAAATGTTCAAACGTGATTACCGCCAGCGCGACAATCACGTTTTGGCTCGTTCGCCATTCTATCCTAGATGCGTCCGAGCAAAACCCGCATTCCGCGGGCGACTTGGTATATTATAGCCGGAGATTTGGCTCCGATCGTAATAAACCGTAAGCAGATACGGACGATGTCGGCAACCCCAGCCGTAGTGGGATCTAAGAATAGATCGAAATGTCGAGACGACGAACCTAACGTAAGTGCTGTTGACCGTATGCTCCATGTGACTGAATCGGTATCGGACCAGTGAACGACGCGACCTTTGACAAGCTGGAATTCGGCGAAATTCGCGAGGCGATCGCGAACTGCTGCGCCTGTGAATTGGGCAAGCAGCTCGCACGATCGATGCGCCCGTCGGTCAAGACGAACGTCGTGCGCAACCGGCTCGCCGAGGTTCACGACATGCGTCTGCTGATTGAAGAGCACGGGGCGCCACCGATGGGCGGAGTTCATGACGTCCGCCGCCTCGTCGAAGCCTCTGGCTTGCCGGCGCCGCTCGAGCCGGAAGAACTTGCGAATGTGGGGGAAACGCTCCGGGCGACGGGCAACCTGTGCGCGTGGTTCGCGCGGGCAGGCGACACCGCGCCGTCGCTACATTCTCTACGTGACCGACTCTTCGACCTGACGCCCATCGGCGAAGCCATCAGCGCGTGGATCGATCCACGCGGTCGCGTTTGCGATGAAGCTACACCCAAATTGGCGTCCGTTCGCGGCGCGATGGACCAAGCCCGCAAGCGCATTCGCGTCGCCGTCGATCGTCTTCTTCGACAGCCCAGTTTCACCCGCATGTTGCAATACGCCAGCGCCACCTTCCACAACGACCGGCTTGTGCTGCCGCTCAAATCTGAATATCGCGGACGCATCGAAGGCATCGTACATCGCAGTTCCGACTCGGGGGCGACGCTCTTCGTCGAACCCGCCGAGTCCGTCGAGCTCAACAATACGATCGTGCGCCTGCGCGACGAGGAAAGCAAAGAAATTACGCGCATCCTGAAAATCCTGTCGCAAAGCATCCACGCCAGCGAACCGGCGATCATGGCCACATTGACGGTGGTCGGCGTGTTGGACTTGCTCAACGCGAAGTGCGTATATGGTCGGAAGCATGACTGCGTGAATCCGGAGATCGACGAACACGGCGTCCTCGAACTTCACGACGCGCGACATCCCGTGCTGCTCGAACTCTTCGATCGTCGAGCGGCAACAACAGGCGAAGCCGCGAAAGTCGTGCCCATCGACCTGCGACTCGGGGATGATTTCGACGTTCTGGTGATCACCGGACCCAACACCGGCGGCAAGACCGTTGCCCTCAAGACGATCGGGCTCATGGCGCTGATGACGCAATCGGGCATCCCCATTCCAGCGGGCGCCGGGTCGCGCCTGCCCGTATATCGCCAGATTTTCCTGGACATCGGGGACGAGCAAAGTTTGCAGCAATCGCTCAGCACGTTCAGCTCGCATCTTCAGACCCAACTGAACATCCTGCGTTGCAGCGGATCGCGATCGCTCGTACTCATCGACGAGCTCGGCGCCGGGACCGACCCCGACGAAGGAGCCGCCATTGGGCGAGCGATACTAGCAGAACTGGGCAAACTCGGGGCGTCGGCGGTGGTAACGACGCACCTCTCCGCGCTCAAGGCCGAGGCATATACCAACAAACGCGTGGACAACGGCTCGGTCGAGTTCGACGCCGAAACACTGCGCCCGACCTATCGCATGCGTCTGGGCGAACCCGGCAACAGCAATGCGCTGATCATTGCCAAACGCCTCGGTATGGCTGCACGACTCGTGAAGCTCGCCAAGGGGTTTCTCGACAGGCGTTCCGCCGCCCTAAACGAGGCAATCGCAGGTACGCTACGAACACGCCGCGAAGCGGAAGAGGCACGAAAAGAAGCCCGAGACGCCAGGCTGGAAGCCCACTTGCAGCGCGAGCAATTCGAGCGCGATCGCGCCAAGCTATCTCGTCAGCAGGATCAATTCGACGCCTGGACGCAATGGGTGGATGGCCTCGAATCGGGCGACCAGGTGATTCTCAAACCACTACGAAAATCAGCGAGAGTGGTCCGCGTCCGCCTGCAACAACAGAAGGTCGTGGTAACCACCGGAGCCATGGACTTCGAAGTTCCCCTCCGTGACATCGCGGACCCCGCGTCCGCAGGGCGTGACGATTCGTCGTCCGGTTGACGCGCGCGGTTTGCGGGTCGATTGGGCGTGAATCTGGATCCCGCACGACGCGTCTTCCGCGCTCCTGCCGCACGCTCTCCGCACGTCCTGCGTATCTTACGACGTGTGTGCAATTCCTCTTGCCGAGCCGCGCCCGCAAGGAAGCGATCCGGGCTCGCGGGTGAAAACCGCTTCCTCACGGGCGCGGCTCGGTTCGTCGCAAACCCTCCAACACGTTTCTCACACACGTTCTTAGGCAGACAGTAGGCGCGCCATCCGCGATAGGGGCCGCAATAGTTGCCATTTTCGGCCATACGGGCGACAATGACCCTTTCGTAGGGTGCAGCCGCATCCACTACGGACAGGCCGTAACGGACCACCGGCTTAAAGCCGGTGCGCCGCTTGTTCAACACGCGGCGCATCGACCGCCAAAGAGGGCTGGCACGCGTTTTCGACAAACTACCAGCCGCAGCGGAGTCCCCGGCGTATCCCCGGTCAAGGGTTTGAACGATCGTGAGTGCTGAAGTAAACAAGAGTCCAACGCCCGGCAGGAGCGATCCGCAACGAATCCGCGATCGGCTCGCAGGCCATCACATTCTTATCACCGGCACCACGGGCTTCCTGGCGAAGGCCTTCGTCGAGAAACTGCTCCGCTGTGTAGATACCCTCGCAGGGATTCACCTTCTGGTTCGCACCCGCACGAACGGCCCCTCCGCGCAGCAGCGTGTCGTGCGCGAGGTGCTCGGATCACGGGCGTTCGACCGCTTGCGGGCCTCGCTGGGCAGTGGGTTCGAGCGACTTTGCGACAAGAAAATCCACATGTACGCCGGTGATCTTACGGAAGAGCACCTTGGCATGTCGCTCGGTGACTACAAGTCGCTGACGGAACGCATCACACTCGTGGTCAACAGCGCGGCGACCGTCACATTCGACGAGCGGATCGACCTCGCGATCGAACTCAACACGCTTGGCCCGGTCCGCCTGCTCCAATTCGCCAAAGACTGCGGCGACGTGCCCATGCTCCAAGTGTCTACCTGCTACGTCTGCGGCACGCGGGTGGGCTCGGTGATCGAAGACTTCACCGCTCCGGAGTCGGCGCGCGAATCGCTGCCGCGTCTCGCCGATTCGGGGGCGTTCGATCTTGATGGGCTGGTGGAATCGCTGCGCGGCGAAGCCAAGGAGCTTCGACATCGGTTCGGCGCCGATACGGAAATGTGTCGCCGCGTGCTGATCGAAGCTGGCATGAGTCGAGCACGCCAACACGGTTGGGCCGACACCTACACCTTCACGAAGTGGATCGGCGAGCAGATCACGATCCGCGATCGTGGTGAAGTCCCGCTGGTCATCTTTCGCCCCGCCATCATCGAAAGCAGCTACGAAGAGCCTCTTCCCGGATGGATCGACGGATTGCGCATGGCCGACCCGATCATCGTCGCCTTCGGCAAGGGTAAGCTGAAAGAATTCCCCGGCGATCCCGACGTCGCCTTGGACCTGATTCCGGTCGATCTCGTTGCCAACGCAATGATCGCCACGCTGCCGGTTGGAGACGCGTGGAGCGATGGGCTTTCCGTCTACCACTGCGCCTCCAGTGATCGCAACCCGTTTCTGGTCAAAGACATCAGCTTGTCACTCTACCGCGCGTTCCGCAAACGCCCGATGTGCGACGACGCCGGACGACCGATCCGAACCGGGTCGCTTCGCCTCGTCGATCGAGCGTCGTTCATGAAGCGCTGGCAGTCGCGGCAACGGCGCGTCGCGCGTCTTCAGTCGGTGTTCAAGTTCTTCGGCTTCACCGGGCGGCGCCTCCGCCGATTGAATGCCATCGCACGTCAGATCGAACAGTTGCTCTACTTTGGAAAAATCTACTGGCCCTATACGCACCTCGATTGCCGCTTCGTCGACGACGCCATGCAAGCGGCCGCGCTCAAGCTGCATCCGGAAGATCGCGCGGCGTACCCCTTCGACGTCGGTGGGATCGATTGGCCGGACTACATGATCAACCGACATGTGCCCGGTCTTCGATCGTTCGTATTGGGCAGCGCCGCACAACCCACTCCGCGTATTCTTGCCGCCGCCGCCTGGGATCCGTCCCTTGCGAAACCCGCCCCCCTTCCGCCGGGCGGTGACGTGTTCGATGTCTTTCGCCGTGCGGCGGAACAGTTCGGAGAAAAACCGTTTCTCCAAATCAAACGCGGCAATCGCTGGACGCGATACACCTATGACGACGCCCTCCAAGCCACCGGCACGATCATGCGCCGATTCTTGGAGCGCAATCTACAACCGGGCGACCGCGTGGCCATCTGCGGCGAAAGTTGCCCCGAGTGGGGGCTGACCTACCTCGCGGCCATGCGCGCCGGATTGACCGCGGTTCCGCTCGACCCGCAGACCCCGCCCGCCGAAGCCTGGCTGGCCGCGCGGTTTGCCGACGTGAAGTTGATGTGCGCGACCAACGCCACGCACGCCGCTCTCGAAACGGCCCGAAGTGACGGCGATGCAGAATTGGTTGTCTTGGAAGAACCGTTCATTCCGCTCCCGGGCGCCTCGCGCGACGACGCTCCGGACCCGGTCAGCGTAGACCGCGAAGCCGTAGCCTCCATCCTGTTCACCTCGGGCACGACGGTCTCTCCGAAGGCTGTACAGCTCACCCACAACAACCTACTGGCCAACGCCACCGCACTCACACGGGTTCATCCCGTTGGGCCGGCAGACCAACTGCTTTCCGTGCTGCCGATGTACCACGCGTTTGAATTCACCGGCGGATTCCTCGTTCCTCTCATGTGCGGCGCGACGATCACCAACGTCGAACAGTTGAAGGGCCCGGAAATACTTACCGCGATGCAGGCCACGGGGACGACAGCCATGCTCGTCGTCCCGCGCTTACTTCAACTCTTTCGCGAATCAATCGAAAAACAAGTATCCGCGTCAGGGCTGGCGACGCGTGCCGTCTTCCGCATCGCAGGCTGGCTGAACGCGCTGAGCGGACACAATCTCGGCCGCGTCCTGTATCGACCGGTACACAAGCGCTTCGGCGGTGGTTTGCGCAAGTTCGTATGTGGCGGGTCGCGCCTCGACCCCGACCTGTACCACTTTTTCTCGCGCATGGGGTTCGAGGTGTACGAAGGCTACGGACTTACGGAGACATCGCCGGTGCTGACGGTTAGTCCATCTCAAGCATCACGCGCCGGCTCGGTCGGTCCACCGCTACCCGGCGTGGAGTTGGAGATCCGAAACACCAATCTTGAGGGCATCGGCGAAGTCTGGGCGCGCGGCGAAAGCGTCATGTCCGGATACCTCCACAATCAGGAAGCGACCGACAAGATTCTGGTCGACGGTTGGCTTCGAACCGGAGATCTTGGGCGACGAGATGGCGACGGCTATCTTTTTCTCACCGGACGGTCCACCGACCTGATCGTCACAAGCGCCGGAAAAAACGTCTACCCCGACGACGTCGAAGCACGCTATCGCGATCTACCCTACGTCAAAGAACTGTGCGTGTTCGGCATGACCTCCGAAGACGGATTGGGCGAAAAAGTCCACGCCGTCATCGTGCTCGATACGTCATCCGCTGCCGAGTTGGATCGGTCGTCGGTCGAGCGCGAGATTCGCATGGCCGTCGCGTCGACTTCGGAAGGCCTACCGACTCATCAGCGAATTGCCACGCTGCATTTTTGGGACAAGGAGCTGCCCAAAACGTCTACCATGAAGGCGAAACGCGGCGTAATTCGCGAATGCGTAGTCGGTGGGCAACTCGAAACGGGCAGTCCCCTTACGGATGATACATCGTCTGAAGATGACGGCGGGGGGTTCGGCAACGCTCCGCCCTATGAAGCAGCGAACCTCGAAATCGTACGCCGCATTCTTTCACAAACCGTGCAACGACCACCATCGGCGATCGCCTCCAGCCTACACCTACATCTCGACCTGGGCATCGACAGCATCGGCAAGATGGACCTGATTGGTTCGATCGAGTCGCACTTCGACATGCGCATCGACGGCGAGCAGGCTGCGAGCGTCGCCCGCGTTCGCGACCTCGTCAAGCTCATCGGCGACCGCAGACCGAAGAAGGGCAAGCCCCGCGTTGCGGGTGCGGCGGCGAAGTGGCTCGCCGCCAGCGGCGACAGTGCGCCCGTCAACGGAACCATCCCCACGCCCCTCGTGCCGTTGCGCTGGTTGGTGCGTGGCGGTGTGGCTGCGTTCATGCACACGTATGTACGTGTTCAAGCGGTGGACCGCCGCAACATCCCCGCGACCGGTTCATTCATCCTCGCGCCGAACCACTCTTCACACCTCGATTCGCCTTCCGTGCTCACTGCGGTCGGAGGAAAACGACGGGTTTGGATCGCAGGGGCAGAGGATTATTTCTTCAACTCGGCGATCAAACGCCTGCTCTTCGGCCGCCTGTTCGATACGATCCCGTTCGACAGGAAGTCCGACGGGCTGATGGGTCTTCGGCGATGTAGCGAAGCCCTAACCCGCAGCGACGGGCTGCTCATGTTCCCAGAGGGTACGCGGTCGATCAGCGGAGAATTGCAACCCTTCAAGATCGGCATCGCCTTGCTTGCCATGGAACGGCAGGTACCCATTGTTCCAGTCTATGTTCATCGATCCATCGACCTGCTTCCCAAGGGTCAGCGCTTCGTTCGACCCGGCGGAATCACCGTCACCTTCGGCCAACCGATTCAACCGCCCGAGCCGGATGAGGGTTCGGATCGATCCGTCGCCCTAAGGGGCCTCGCCAAGCGCGTGGAAGACGCCGTAGCGGCGCTCGCCGACGAGGCCGAAGCGTGACCACAGATCAGGAGCCCGCCGGTCGACGCGAGGCGGCGTTTTTCGATGTGGATGGCACCATCGCCCGGACCACCATCGTTCACTATTACGTGTACTTCCGGCGGCGTCGCATGGCGGCGATCTGGCGATCACTATGGCAGGCGGTCTACATGATCAAGTGCGCCTACTACCTCGTGCTCGATCGTATCGATCGCGGTCGACTCAACATCATATTCTACCGAAGCTACGCCGGTCTCCCCGTTGAGGATATCAAAGCCCTCGTCGCCGACTGCCATGAAGATGTCATCAGACCGCGATACTTCCCCGACGCGATGGATTGCGTAGCCGAACATCGCGACGCCGGTCGACACATCGTCCTGGTCACCGGGTCCGTCGATTTCACGATGGCCCCGCTGGCTGCGGAGCTTCAAGTTGACGAGTTGATCGCCCCGTCGCTGGTCGAATCGCAGGGTCGTTTCACCGGATCACTAACCGGCCCGCCCGTGGGCACCGAAGAAAAAGCTCGGCGCATCCGGTCCTATGCCCAAGACCACTCGATCGACCTGTCAGCATCGCACGCCTACGGCGACAGCATCGCCGATCTTCCCATGCTCGAAACCGTCGGCCATCCCCATGCGGTCAACCCTGACAAATCCCTGGCGGCTGTCGCACGTCGACGCGGCTGGCCGGTCCACCGCTGGCCGGTCGTCGGCGCCGACAAGGTGCGTACATCATGAAGGCCCTTCAATATCGAAAAAGCATCCCTCGCTACGGCATGCTCAAATTACTCTCGAAGCTCGGCCCGCGCGGTCGAAGCCTCTGCACCGGCGCCGTGTCGCCCGTCGCGCTACGCGACATATCGCCCTCGAACTTGCCCACGCAGCAATGGGTTCGCGTCGCCCCACACCTCACCGGAGTTTGCGGTTCGGACTTGGCCACAATCTGCGCGAAAGGCAGCCCCTACTTGGCGCCGATCACGTCCATGCCGTTTGTCATGGGCCACGAAGTCGTGGGCACGGTGATTGAAACGGGTCGCGACGTGACCCGCGTCGCCGAAGGTGACCGGGTCGTGCTGCACCCGGCGCTGGGATGCGAAGTGCGAGGAATCAGCCCGCCGTGCGACGCCTGTAGCCAAGGTCGCGACGCCCTTTGTCGCAACGTGCTTCGTGGGGACATCTCCTCCGGAATCCAAACCGGTTACTGTCGCGACACCGGGGGCGGATTCTCCGAGCAGTTCGTCGCCCATCAGTCGCAGTTGTATAAGATACCCGAGTCCCTCGACGACGTAGCGGCTGTGCTGATCGAGCCGTTCGCCTGCGCTGTCCACGGCGCCCTCCGCGCTGAGGTGGGCGATTCCGATTGTGTGCTCGTCATCGGCTGTGGTGCGATTGGTTTGCTGACAATCGCCGCCCTACGCGGTCTGGGGTGTTCGGCGCAAATCGTCGCCATCGCCCGGCACGATCACCAACGCGAGCATGCGAAACGACTGGGCGCCAACGAAGTGATCGAATCGCCCCGCTCGGTGGCGTCACGATTTTCAGCTTGGGCCAAGGCGCTCGACGCCGAAGTGCTCGACCCGGAGCTAGGCAAACCCGCCGTCATCGGTGGCGCCGGTGTTACTTTCGATTGCGTAGGGACGCCGCAGTCGATCGACGACGGTCTGCGATTCACACGAGGCGGCGGCACATTCGTCTTGGTCGGTATGCCGGGCGCCCCGGCGGCGATCGATTGGACGCCCCTTTGGTTCAAAGAGTTGACGGTACGGGCCGCTTACGCATACGGTCCCGAGCGGCGACCCGACGGCGTACGTGATACGTTCGAGATTGCGATCGATCTGATGCAGTCGCTCGGACCGAAGCTCACGCCTCTGGTCGGTTCGCCATTCGAGCTTGGTGATTACCAAGCCGCGTTACGCTCCGCCCTCAACACCGGGACGAGCGGCGTTGTGAAGACGATCATTGCCCCGAATCACGGTGACTAATACATGACGCAGCAAAACGGATCGAACTTGCACACGGTAACAGCGGCGGACCCGCCCTTTCTCTTTCACTGCGGAGAGGGGTATGAACGCCACCGCCTGCCGGTCGGCACAACGGTGATCTATCCAAACGAACCACTCGAACCGATCGTGGATCGACGGGCGGCCATCATCCACGCCATCGACAACCCCGAAGGCACCGAGCCGCTGAATGCCCACCTCAAACCGGGCATGAAGGTGACCATCGCGTTCGACGACGTATCGCTCCCGCTGCCGCGCATGGTCGCACCGGACATTCGCCAGACGATTATGGAGGTCGTGCTTGAACGGCTGGACAAAGCCGGCGTCACAGATATTGAACTCGTCTGCGCGATTTGCCTGCACCGCCGTTGCACACCGGCTGAGCTTCGCCACTTCGTCGGATCAGCCATTTTCAACCGGTTCTGGCCGGACCGACTCTACAACCACGATGCGGAAGACCCCGACGCCCTATCACACTTGGGCAAGACCGAAGAAGACGAAGACGTCGAGCTGAACCGTCGCGCCGTCGAGTCCGATCTAGTGATCTACGTCAATATCAATTTGGCTACGATGGACGGAGGGCACAAGTCGGTCCCGGTCGGATTGGCTACGTACAAATCCGTTCGCCACCACCACAACGCGAAGACCATGCTGCACGAGTCGAGCTACATGGACCCCGAGCGAAGCGACTTCCACCGCTCGTGCGACCGCATGGGTGCGCTGGTCAAAGAGCAGATGAAGATCTTCACCATCGAAACGTCGCTCAACGGCGATACGTTTCACAATCTTCTCGGCTTTCTTCAGAAACGCGAGCACAATTGGAGCATGCTCGACCGGTTGAATTATCACGGCAGTCGCATCGGGCTGCGTCTGCTGCCCGGTCCGCTGCGGCGCAAAGCCTACAGCGCCCTACCCGCCCCGTACGGCCTGACCGGCGTCCACGCCGGCGATACCGACGCAGTCCACCCCAAGACGCTCGTGAACGCCTACCGTCAGCAGCTCGTCAGCGTGCCCAACGACTACGACATCGCGATCGTAGGCCTGCCGTCCATCGGCCCGTACAACGTCGACTCCACACTCAACCCGATACTCATCCACTGTCTGGCGTTGGGATACTTCTTCAACTTCTTCAAGAACCGCCCGTTCATTCGCAAGGGTGGCGTGATGATCGTTGTCCACCCGTTCGAGAATTCGTTCAACCTGTTGCATCATCCGTCATACTTCGATTTCTTCGAGCATGTGATTCCGCAGACGCGCGACCCCCACGAGTTGGGTAAGCGATTTGAAAAAAAGTACGCGGAGAGCGAGTGGTACCGCCACTTGTACCGTCACTCCTACGCCTACCACGGCGTGCATCCGTTTTATATGTGGTATTGGGCGGCCCACGGTGCGGCCCACCTTGGCAAGGTGATCGCGGTGAATCCCAAGAGCAAGCTGGTAACTGATCGCTTGGGGTACGACGCTGCCCCCTCAATGAAACATGCGATCGGCATGGCCCACGACTACGCCGGCAAGGATGCCCGTGTGTGCTATTTCCATTGCCCGCCGATCCTGATTTGTGACGTTCCGTAACGGCCTGCTGACTAAAGTGTGGCACCGGCTTCCAGCCGGTGATCCAATAGCGATTTTTTCCTTGTGATGGGGTGGAGCTCGTGGCATTCGGCGAAGTACCGACAGCATGCCGGTGTATCGGGCATGTTCGACAGGCTGCTAGTGCTTTGTCACAGCTAGGATGACGGGTTTACCGAGCCGCGACCGTAAGGAAGCGGAGGTTTGAAATCCGCTCGTGACAGCCTAGGAACACTCCCTCACGGTCGCGGCTCGGATCGGACCAACCCGTCATTTGAGTCGTGACAAAGCACTAGGGCACTTGCGTGACTAACAAAATCCGAACCTTCCTGATCGTCGTCAACCCGGTGTCGGGTCGTGGACGCGGTCTGCGCACAGCCAAGGCCGTCGCACAAGAGCTTCGCGATCGCGGGCACAACGTAACGGTCCGTCGAACCACGCGCTCCGGCGACGCCGAAGCCATGGTAATGGAACAGGGGCAGACGGAAGACGCACAGCCTGATTGCATCGTCGCGTGCGGCGGCGATGGCACAATTCAAGAGATCGCCAACGGACTCGTTTCGCTTAAGAACACAAACGCCAACGACGCAAACAGGGACACCGTGGTTCCGGTAATGGGCCTGGCGCCCTCCGGTCGGTGCAACGATTTCGGCCGGGCGCTGGGCATATCGCGGAAGGCGGAATTCATCGCCGACGTCTTAGCCGAAGGCACCCCAATGCCCATCGATCTCGGTCGCGTCAATGATCGATGCTTCTGCACGGTGGCTACGATCGGCATCGACGCGGCCGTTTCGAGCTATGTCGATACGATGCGCGTGCCCATTACCGGCACGATGGCCTATCTCTACGGCGCCCTCCGCGTGCTCTTCCGCTACGTGCCACAACAACTCAAAATCAGCGGCGACTTCGGCACGATCGAACGCCCGGTGTTCCTAGCGTCGAGCGCCAACACATCCACCTACGGCGGCGCCATCCCCATCGTCCCCGGCGCCGCACCAACCGACGGCCTGCTCGACCTGTGCGTCATCAACCACATGCGAACCCTGCGCACGCTGGCGATGGTAGGTCGTGTCTTGCGCGGACGACACGTCGAAGCCCCCGAGGTGCAAATCATACGCACCGAGCGCCTGACCATCGAAACCGACCCCCCGCTCGAACTATGGGCCGACGGAGAGCGAATCGGCCACACACCCGCAGCCATCACCGCACTGCCCGGCGCAGTTCGCATCATGCTTCCCAAGTCGCGCGGATAGTGCCTTATCACGACTCAAATGACGGGTTCGTCCGATCCGAGCCGCGACCGTGAGGGAGCGTTTCTTGAGCTGTCACGAGCGGATTACAAACGTCCGCTTCCTCACGGTCGCGGCTCGGTAAACCCTTCATTCTAGCTGTGACAAAGCACTAGACGATTCACGCCTCTGCGCGAAGGGGATGGGCGACGGTCAAGAAGCGGAATAACGTCAATGGATCATCAGCTGGAAGGCGGTGCCACGCTTCTCGAGCGCCACGCTTCTCGAGCAATCGCCCCGACCGAGTGGTCGTGCAACCAGTCGATAACTCAAAATCAGAACATGTCGGACATCCACGGAGAACATCCGGCGAAGACGGCGTCGGCGGCGGACAGCGCGGTGGCGGACCCTTCGACATAGCCCGTGGTCGCAAGCTGTGTGGCCGTCAGGTGTCCGGTGTACATAGTCGCAAGACCGCGTATGTCGCACCGAATGAGGCCATCACCGCCCCGTCGCACCGACGCCCGACCGTCGGCAACGTCCACAACGAAACGAGATGAATTCTCGTCAATGAGGTCGTCGGAAATATCCAAGTGTAATTCAGCGCGCACGGCGGTGGAGTAGCCCCGGGCGGTCAGCGCGGCAGGTACATCGAGAATCCGTAGCATCCAGTCGATTCGATCGTGCACGCGCCAAGCTTGTTCGTTCATCATGAGCAATACGGGGTCGACCGGGGCGCCGACCCACGTCGTCGTGCCGAACACCGACCAATGGTCGGCGATGAACCGCATGATGCGACCCGCGGCGCGCGGCGTCATCGCCACATAATCCAACGCCTGAATTTCACGATGCGCTTCGTCGCCCTCGTTCTGCGTGATCATCACATAGCCCTCCGCCTCACCTTCGTGTTCCGCGATGTACCCCCGCACCGGCAATCGCCACGGCGGCGACGGTTCGAGGAATCGTTGCCAGATGAACGGGCTACGGTCCAAGTTGCCCGTCGTTCGGCGCGCCCGGTGGGCGTGCAATCGATGAATCGTCTCGTGATCGGCTTGTTCGACCGGACGCAACGTCACCGATCGATCGAACGCGCGAATCGCGTCTCCCTTGAGTCGATACACTACACGGACGCCGGCGTCTTCGAACCCGCATCGCCGATAGACCGGCTTGGTGGCTGGGAAAAGCGCAGATATCGCCATGCCCAGTTCACGCTGTTCCACAAGGACCGATCGCATCAGCGCTGAGGCCGCACCGATACCCCGATGTTCCGGTGCGACCGCCACGCCGCGAATACCAGCCATGGGCACACTTCGCCCACCGAACCACTGCCCCATTGGTTGCGAGACCAGCCCACCGACCAGGCGCCCGCCGCGCCGCACCACGCGAACGTTGTCATGCCCTTCGCGGTCGACCCAATCGCTCGGCGATGCAGATTGCGAGAAAGCCAGCGACACACTCGCAATCTGTGCGAAAGCGGCGAGCTCCGTCGCGTCGCTTGGCGGTCCAATGTCAAACGATGCGTCCATCATATGATCTTCCGGATCAACGTGGGTTGGTGAATACGAGTACGCGAACGTGGCGAATGCACGGTGGTTTGCGCGACCATTTCCATGCAGCCATTGGCATGGAACGCACCGCTCGATGAACAGGAGACGACAACACACATGCCTCTTGATTCTGCGAACCGGCGGTCTCAGTACGCTTCGACACACGTCGCGCGAACACCGTCGCGGTTGACCGATCGGAGGGATCGCCCTATGATCCCGGCTCGACCAACCAACAGGCGGAACATAAGGCCGAAACCGCGCGGCGTCCAACGCGGACGCCGCACCGCAAGAATTGTCGACCAGCACCGGAATCGACCGTGCTTCGTTCGGTTTCGGTCGTGCTTCGTGAAACCGACGGGCGCAACGTGACCGATTCATCGATCCGACATCATTGTGGCTTGTTTGGCGTTTGGGGCGAGGACGAAGCAGCCTACCTAACGCAGTTGGGCCTCTACGCCCTTCAGCACCGCGGGCAGGAATCGGCCGGCATCGTTACCACCAACGGCGAAGAGTTGCTGCGCCACGCCGGTCTCGGTTTGGTCAGCCGCGTTTTCGATGAAACGAGCCTTTCCAAAATTCGTGGCCGCATCGCCATCGGCCATGTTCGATATTCCACCACCGGATCATGCACCAACAGCAACGCGCAGCCGCTGCTCTTCAGCTACGCCGGTGGTCAAGTGGCGGTCGCGCACAACGGGAACCTGATCAACGCCGCCTTGCTCCGGCGAAACTACGAAAAAGTCGGTCATATTTTTCAAACCACCAGCGACACCGAGGTGATCATCCACCTGCTCGCGAAACCGGCGCACCAGAGCAAGAAGAACCCGCTCAACCACGTGCTCAACCACCTCCAGGGTGCCTACTCCTTGCTCATGTTGTTTCCCGACCGCTTGGTGGCCGTGCGCGATCCGCTCGGGTTTCGGCCGCTTTGCATTGGCAGAACCAAAAACGGCGCCCACGTCGTCGCTTCCGAAACCAAGGCGTTCGACATGATCGACGCCACGTATGTTCGCGACGTCAAGCCCGGCGAAATCGTCACCATCGACGACGAGGGTATCAGCAGTCGGCGGTTCGGCGGTAGCACCAACGGCCGCGCGGCCCAATGCATCTTCGAACAGATTTATTTCGCCGACCCGTCGAGTCTCGTGTTCGGCGAAAACGTACACATGGTGCGCAAAGCCATGGGTGCCCGTTTGGCGAAAGAATCCCCGGTCGAAGCCGATGTGGTGGTACCCGTTCCGACTTGCGCTCAGTGTGCCGCCACGGGATACGCAGAGGCAAGTGGCATCCCCTACGGTCGAGCGTTTACGACAAGCCACTACGCCGGTCGATCGTTCATTCTTCCGACTCAGTCCGGCCGCGACATGGCCGTCAAAATGAAGCTCAACGTGATCAAAGAGGCGGTGGCTGGCAAACGGCTGGTCGTGGTGGAAGACTCGGTCGTTCGGGGCACGACGACCCGAGGAAAAATCGGCGCGTTGCGCGACGCCGGCGCACGCGAAGTACACCTGCGTGTGGCCAGCCCACCCATTCGAAACCCCTGCTACTTCGGAATCGACTTCCCCGATCCGCGAAAACTTGTCGCCCGAGATCGATCCGTCGAAGACATCCGCAAGTTCCTCAAGGTCGACTCGCTATACTTCATTTCCCACGAAGGCATGCTCTCCTGCGTCAAGATGAAACCGGACATGTACTGCACCGCGTGTTTCTCCGGCGACTACCCCATGGACGTCACCGAACCCGTAGAAAAATTCGCCATGGAGCGCGTACAACTCAAGATGTTCACGTAGCAACCGTCGCCAGTGCGAAGCGCCGATACAGACTGTTGCCATAGCGCAGCACCAAAACGGACTATTGCGGGACGCTAGCACCGGAACAAGCTGTGGAAGAGGTGTAGCGCTCGCGCTGGCGGTGGCAAGCGTGTCGCGCCAACTCAGGCCGTCGAGAAAGTGTCCCACCGGCGCAGCCGGTCAAAGAAGTGTGGCACCGGCTTCCAGCCGGTGATCCGTTAGCGCTTCTCAATCGTCCGTGCTGGTTGGCGGACCAACCGGAAGCAGATCTTCCAGCGAATTCATGATCCTCTGCTGCACTTCCGGCTTGCGAAGTGATCCTGCGTGGCCGCCTGTTGGTTCAAACGTTACGTTCGACTCACCAAGTGTGTCGATCAACCAATGTCGATCGTCACCGGTCAGTAGGAAATCATTCTCGCTCGAAAAAACGCGCACCGTTCCGTCGCGCGGAAGCGTACGCGTCAATGATCTGGCATCAAGCAGGGTGAACATTGCTCGCTCAGCGTCGATCGAATACTCGTCCCCCGTGTACCAGGGCAACACGAACGCATAGAAGTATTCGATAAACGAGAAGTCGAAGATTTCGTCGGAGACGGGCGCTCGACGCCAACGATCGAGTGGACTCTTCAACACGCCGCTGTCGTGTCGATCTTGACTGCACCAGATGGTGTCGTGCAAGACGACGCGAAAGCTCAGCCCGATCAAGAACTTGGCGTCGTCTTCAGAGAGGAGTATTCCCTCGGCGGGAGCGTTGGAATCGACTACGACGTCCCCAGCGATCCTGCTCAAGATGGCCCGAACATGCTCATCGCGATGCGCTTCGGGGAACGTCAGCGGCACATTGTAGAAAGTGTCGAGCTGTTCTGCCGCATAGCGTAGCGCGACCGGGGGGTTTAGCAGGACGTAGCGATCGAAGTCGATCAGCGAATCGTCGGCGCCGGCCGCTCCTGCTGCGATGTACAACCCATGGAATGCCCCGAGCGACAGCCCCATCATAACCTGCGCACCAATCCGATTCGGAAACCGTTGTTCAAGATCGCGGGAGATGGCGCTCAGCGCCGTGTGTACGTCGCCCGCATCGGCCGGGGCGAACCCGGGCGTCGGGACCGTGGCAGCCTTCTGCATGAACTCGAAATTGAATGCGCTGCTGATCGTCACAACCGAGAAGCCGTCTTGATAGGCCATGCTCGCCAGCGCGAGCACCTCGCTTGCTCGGCGGTGCGCGCCCATTCCGGGCACGATGTAGATGATCGGCGCCACGCCGGGATGCATCCAAACCTCGTACGGAAGCTTTTCACCTGTGGACTGCAATTCGACGGCCAGCGAACGGGCGCGTGAGAAGAAACGGAGATCATGATTCCTGAGCAACGCGACGCCAAGTGTTTGTGCGGCTGGACCGGCGCCGTCCGCCGCCTCCAACTCGACAACGTTGGGCGAGCGGCTGATCGTCCAGCCCTGACGTACGAGCCCATAGGCATCGTAGTTCGTTCGCACAAAGTGCTTGGCTCCGCCGATGACTTCGCTCCCCTCGACGAAACGTGTCACCCAGCCTGCAGGGTAGAAATATGTCGTGGGGTCGAGGAACAGGTCTCCGAACTCGCCGATCGCGTCACGCACGGTGCTTGGACCGAGGAAGGGAACCACAACATAATGGCTGTCCGTCCAACCCCATTGGACGAACGTCAGGCCAAGATCCTCCGGTGCGGGGGCGATACCCCACTCCGCCGCCGGGTCGAACAACCCCAGCACGCCGACCGTGGTGTTGATAACAAAACGGTGTGTCTCATCGCGTGCCTTGTCGAATTTCCCTTGCAGGAGGTTGTTCACCGCCCGAACTGGATAGGTAATGTTCTCGGCCGCATTGACCAAGTGTGACCGGATGCATTGTGGAACGAGAAAACGCCAAACGGCCGTGACCGGTTCAATCACGCCGAACAACACGAAATCGTTCGCGGCCCAAGCGACCCGATTCGTCGGCTCCAGCGGGTCAGGGACATAGGGAAGCTTGTATTCTTGCTTGCGGAAGTGTTCTGCACCGGGACCAGTGTAAGCGCTCCAATCGTTCCGCTGCACCGCGGTTGAACAGCCGCCGACAGCTACGATCGCAAAAAGTAAGCAGAAGCATAGGCGGGAGTTGCTGACGAGCACTACACGTCGCGATGGTTGCCAGCCGAGCCGCTCGTCAGCAATACGACGGGCTTCGCTGGTCGTCACAATCATGCGGCTCCTAACACGTAACTCTATACAAAGACGGAAGAAAACGTCGCAACGACAAACTGAACGAAAATCGTTCGTCCGCACCACGCGAACGAACGATTCCATTGAAAAACATAGGCCCGAGCGCGACGCCATTGGCCAGCGACCGCGTACAGGGGAAGACCGAAGTACCAAGACCAATCAGCCCGTCAAGTTAAGCTTATCCTGCAAGACAGTCTTACGCACGCGATTCCCTCCGACCCATCGAAGTCTCGAGGCCGTTTTCTTATCGTCGGCGAGACGATGCGTACCCGACACAATCCTGTCCGAATCGGTCACTACGTTGCCGGCCCCTGCGTCGCGCGCACCGTGCCGTCTCGCGGATCGATTCTATACAAACCAGTCGCCAAGTCGATTGATCGCCTCGACCACCCGCACGCAGTGCTTCTCGACGAACGCTTCATCGAGCGGCTGACCTTGCGGAAACTCCGAAGCAGCGGCGAGCGCCTCGCGGCCGTCGAAATCGACATAGGCGAGTCTTGCGGTGAACTGCTCCGGCGGCTGACCGAAAGCACTACCAGGCAATACGGCTACTCCGATATCGTCCAGTATGCGCCGGCAAAGTTGATTGCTGGTAAAGATTTTTCTCTTGGCAAGCCGGTCACGCATGCTGGAAAAGTCGGGGAAGAGGTAGAATCCTCCTTCCGGATCGCACACCTCGGCACCGGCTGAACGCAGTCGTCGCGCGAGAAGATTGCCCAAAGCGCGGAGCACTCGGCGTGCGTTGTCCAGATAGTCGTCAATCTCCGGTCCACCCTCGAACGCCCGAATCGCAGCGTGTTGGATCGGAGCACACGTCGAAGTGAACGTCTCAGTCGCCACAGCCGCCATCGCGTCGCGAAGCCAACCAAGGCACTTGGGAAACACAAACACTCCCAACCGCCACCCACCGGCGCCGCACCATTTGCTCAACCCGCCGCTAAAGATCGTACCTTTTGGATAATACGGAACGATGGACTCATGGTCGCCGGTGTGGTGAAGCTTGCCATAAATCTCATCAGACAGCAGCAGCACGCGCTCGCGCCGGGCGATGTCTGCCAAGTCCTCCAAGTGATCATGCGGGATCGTCGTCCCCGTCGGGTTCGAGGGGTACGTCAGTATGACCAATCGCGCGCGTTGATGATTCTTCTCGCACACGCGTTCAAACCGCGCCGGAGTCAGATGCCAATTCTCGTCGCTCGATGTCGGTACGAAGTGAACCGGGCTGCCAACGATGCGTGCCTGCGGTGCGTACGAAACCCACGTCGGCGTCGGTATGACCAGATCGCCATAGAAGACCAGTTGCAACAGGAACATAAGTTCCTTCGACCCCGGACCGATCAACACGTCCTCGGCGTCACAGTCGATACCGAACGTGCGTCGATGATGTTCCGCGACCGCATCGCGCAACGCCGCAAGACCCTGCACCGGAAGATAATCCTTCTCACCGGCATGTTCGCGAAGCGACTCGACGACGACATCGGGGACAGGAAACGGCGACTGTCCCAGCCCGAGCTTGAAGATATCTCGACCTTGGCGCAGCAACTCGTTCGATCGATCGTTGATGGCCACAGTCGCTGACGGTGCGATGCCCTTCACGTGCTCGTTGAGATGAACCTCAACCACGCAGCTGTCGGATTCACTCATGTCGGCATCTCGCTGATTGGTCATCGGTCCTCAGTTCGCGACGCGACCAGCCACGGACTGGCCCGTTCCGGGCGCTTCGATCGGTCCGCCGTGCGGTTCCGGGCCGCACGCTTGGCCAACGTTCTTCGAACGTCAGTTCATGAACGGCGTTGGGCACGCGAGTGATGATAACGCCTTCGCTTGAAGGCGTCTCCTCGAAGAAATGCCATATTCCACCTCGATTGGGGAGCATATCGGAAGTGCGCGTCCGGCGTATCCCGACCTCACGATCCATGCCGAAGCACGATCAGTCAGCCAAGAGCCAGCCCGCCAAGATCAAAGCAGCCGTCGCCACGAACATGGCCACAACCAGAACGAGTCCAGGAATCATCCGCGTCACCTTTCTTGAAAACCTTCTACTTCACCCATACTAAACACCGGCGACGCCCGAGGAATTCCAACAATCCGTGAACAACCCGCAGGAACACGTGTGGTAGTATGGCGAAACCTTCGATCTGGCGCATCAAGGCCCAGCTTTTCGTTCTGACGAAACAAACGTACACTACGCGCGCCATGGCGAAAGCTTCGATCACCTACAAAGACTCCGGCGTCGACGTCCACGCGAATACGCGGTGGGTTTCGACCATCGAAGGGGCCATGCGCAGCACCTACGGACCTCGGGTCTTTTCGAATCGCCACGGGGGGTTTGCCGGGCTGTTTCGGCTGGATTACGACGAGCAACTCTTTCGCCGTAACTACAAACGCCCCGTCCTCGTGGGCTGCACCGACGGCGTGGGCACCAAGGTGCTCATTGCCATCGAAATGAAGAAGCTGTCGACGATCGGCATCGATCTTGTGGCCATGAACGTTAACGACCTGATCTGCTGCGGAGCGGAACCGCTCTTTTTTCTCGACTACCTCGCGGTCAACAAGCTCGACCCCAAGCACCTCAGGGACGTCATCATTGGGGTGGCCGACGGTTGTCGACAGGCCGGCTGTGCCCTGCTCGGCGGTGAGACGGCCGAAATGCCCGACCTCTACCGTCGCGGCGACTTCGACCTCGCCGGGTTCGCGGTGGGCGTGGTCGAACACAACCGCATCATCGACGGCAGCCGCGTAGCGTCCGGCGATGTGCTGATCGGGCTGCCATCAAGCGGAGTCCACTCGAACGGCTATTCGTTGGTGCGGGCTGTGGTCAAGCGCCGACGGGGACAGCTAAGTCGCACGTACGACGGACTCGGCGAGTCGCTGGGCGACGCCCTGCTCCGACCAACAAAGATCTACGTGTCTGCGGTTCGCGCGGTGCTCCAAGCCTATCGCGTCAAGCGCGTCATCACAGCCATGGCCCACATCACGGGCGGCGGACTGAAGGAAAACCTCGCCCGAGCCCTGCCGTCCAACTGCGACGCTACGGTTCTTCGATCATCGTGGCAGCCGCCGCCGGTGTTTGACTGGCTTCGGCAAAAAGGCGTTTCGCGCGCCGAGCTGTTCAAGGTCTTCAACATGGGCGTCGGCTTCGTCATGATCGTGCGCCCACGCTTCGCCAACGGCGTCATGCGAGCGCTACGTCGTGCGGGCGAAGAACCCTTCTTGCTCGGCCAAATCACACGAGGCGGCGGCCGCGTGCGCTTCCGCTAGGAGGGTGTTTCAGAAGGGGCGCTTCGAACCGAGCCGCGACTGTCAGGGAGCGGTTTTTTGAAGTTGAAACCGGACCGCTTCCTTACGGGCGCGGCTCTGAAAGAGACTTCCTAGACACGTGCTAACGGACCCGCGTGGGCTTTCGCTAACAGACCGCTGTACAACAGCAAGTCACTGTGGGACCACTTTCCAGTCGGTTGTGAAGCAAGTGTGACACTACCTTCCAGCCGGTTGTGAACCAAGTGTGGCACCGGCTTCCAGCCGGTGATCCCATTGGCAAGCTGGGACGAGACTACCATCTCGTCCCGACACCCTCTCTGTTCACCACCGCAGTTACGCTGGGACGCGATTCCCATCTCGTCCCGACAAATTACTTGCAGATCAAAGCGGGATGATCACAAGGTCATGGCGTGTCGCCGGTGAATACCGTCTGGAAAAAAGCGAAGTCCCAGAGGTCGATGGCTTTGTCGGCGGTGAAGTCAAAGGCGGTGCAGGTCTTGGATGTGGATTTCGTATCGGGGCCGGTCATGCAGTTTGATAGTTGGGCGTGGTCGGTGAGGGTTACGGCTCCATCGTTGTCGAAGTCGCCGGTTGCGAAGTAATATTCTATCACGTTGACGCCGTCGATGGGCGGGGGCCCGGCGTCGGTCATGGTGAAGCTGGTGGTTTCGCCGAAGGCTAAGGGTCGATCAAGCACGATCTCGACCGTGTCGGGCTCGTCGTTTTCTCGGCGGCGGGTCATCAGGACGACGGGTGTTTCGTTGCCAGTGGTCTCAACAAGCACGTCATCGATGTAGACGTAGTTGGCCGAGTCGAAGGTGACGGTGAATCGATCAAGCGGCTTGCGTGCGTCCACGAGACCCTGCGGCGGATCGGAGGCGATAACTTTCTCGCCAAACGAAATCGTCCCGTACCGAACGAAATCCCACTCGTTGATCATATTGGGGAACGAGTCGCCTATGCAGCCTCCTTGTCCACGCAGCGCAACAGAGGTGGACCGAATAAAGGTATCACCGGTCAGATGAGCAAAAACCGTCCCATCGACAGCAAGGGTGTAATCGACACCGTCAATGGACTCGAAGCGGAAGACGTGGAACTCGTCCAACTCAAACCCTGAAATCCCGAAATCCCCGCTATTGTTAAACGCTGCATCGCCGTACATGTGGACCGGCTCTAGGATTGGCGGAAGTTGCACCTTGAAACCTGCGTCGCAGGTGAACGACGAGGGAGTTAGCGGATGGTTCGAGCGAAACCGCCACTCCACCCAGAAATTCGGCGGCGGGGGCGGCTCTTCAACGGTGGTGATCTGAAACTGAAAATTCACCAAATCTCCCTCGATGCGCCACCGAAGCACATAGTGTCCGTCCTCGACGGAGTCGCTGCACGGATCTTCGCAGAGACTCCCGACCAGCGCTCCCGCTTCGAGCGGATGAACGTTACCCTCGTAGCGAAACAGCGTTTCATCGGCGCGTAGCGGCGCCGACGCGACGGTCCACGCACAGACGACCAATACCCCTACAGTTCTCATGACGTGTTGCTCGAACTCCCCCGAACCCCGCACGGCCTACACACGATCATAGAGAACGGACGATCGCAATTCAATGAGTAGGCGTTGGGAACGGATTAACGCGGGCGAAGGTGCGAGAAAGGATTCACGCACCAGCGAATTCGCGGATGCGGAGGTGCGAGAAGGGATTCACGCACCAGCGAGATGCACGAACTGATAAGCTGTGCCGTGAATCCTTTCTCGGCACGGGGCAGCGCGAGCGGACTTACTACGGGGCAGCAGGAACTGACTCACTCCACGTACCGAAACCGATTGCGATCGACCCATCGGGTGTTGTATCGCCGGCGCCAGTCGTCATTCACCGGCGTCGCTCGATCACTGGTCGGCAACGGGCCCACTCGGTCCCCGCCGATCACGTTGTAGTCGCCGTCTTTGTCCCAACCGACAGAGTAGAAGAAGAACGTGCGACGCATACCCGTCGGCGCGGGCGGCAGATCACTCACCGCGAACGTCAAGGTGAGCGCGTCGCCGCAGTTCAGCACAGCCATCTTATCATCCCATGCGTCGACCAACTCCAACACATCGCCATATCGCGTACACCAACCCTCAAGCGTCGTCCGCCACGGCGGCTGTTGGTAGACCGTGTCGAAGTCCGGCGTCCACGGATGACCAGCTTTGCGTTGCGCCAGTTCGGAGACACCCCGCCAACTCAGCTCAGCGGTCGAAGGCTCCACTTCGTGTATTCGCTCAGACGACAGGTCGCGTCGTTCAAACAGAGCGATCCGGTCCCAACGAATCTCGAACGTAGTCGTGAGTCGAAGGCGCCGCGCGCCCACCGGCAATCGACCAGCCAAGTCGACGAGAATAGTCTTGGTCTTACCCGCCGGCATGCCCACCGTGGCGTCGACGTCCATCCACGTTCCGTCCGAAGTCTCTACAGACAACGTCGGGCTGATGATCGTGAGCGATCGGTCCTGTGATAGGGCGATGTTCGTGCTGCCGTCGCCGTATTGAAGCCAGCCGGTCAGGGCAAGCACGAGCGGTTGCGCAGAGTCGAGCGGGCCGAAGTCGAGCGTCAGGGCGAGCGGATGGGTCATGCCACGATAAGGCGCCGGCAGTGCTACCCCCGGCGGCGCATACACGCCGTCTATGGTTTGCAGCGCATCTGTTCGATTGATCCCGTCACCGCCGACGGCGTCAACCAACTTGTTCGACGCAACCAACGCCCAAAGCTCAGACTCGGGAAACGGCGGCGGCATTAGCTTGTCCGTGGGATGAATTTCGACATCTGCGCGATGATCGACGGCCATCAGTCGGACGTTGTCGATGTAGGCGATCTCGCGGAATTCGTCCGTAATCACGACGTGGTACGTGCCATCGCGCGGCGGAAATTGCGACGCGTCGCCGAGGTAGACTATTTCATCGGGATCTGCCGGCAAGAGCTGGTCGCGCGACAGCGGCAACCCGATCGGTGAATTGCCCAGCAGGTCCGTAACGAAGCGGAACCGACTTCCGTCCCACGCGTAGAATAGCGGACAGGAACCGGTCGCGACGTTCTTTTCTTCAAGTTGAATCGGCGGCGCGGATCGCTCCAACGAGGCCGCATCATGCGGGGCGGATACGACCACATCGATCTGATTGTCGACCACGCCGTTGGTCCAAACCGTTTGCAGCGAATCGAGCTTGGTACGCCGACCGAGTCCGATTTCGATCACCCGGCTGTCGACCGTTCGTGTGGCCAACCACCGGCCACGGCGCAGTTCGATGTGCGTACCAAGACCGGTCGAATTCGTCTTGACCGTCGTCAGTCTGATTTTCAACTGCCCATTGGCGGAACCGCCGTCGTTGCGTAGCAGGTGCAACAGACCATCTTCAGACACAACGACTAAGTCGGAGTCGCCGTCGGCGTCGATGTCGACCGGAAGAATCTTTCGCGCCGGACGCATGACGATGCTCGCGAGCCCGGTGCCTGTCGACACGTCGGACCACCCCGCACTTCCGTCGTTGCGAAACAACAGCATGGCCCCAGACTTGGCCACGTCGCCCTCATCGCGTGCTTCAACAGACGGCGTACCCGCGACGACAAGATCGAGCAGACCGTCGTTGTCAAAATCGACGAGCGCCGCGTCCGTTAAGGTGCTGAACCCGAGCGGTATGTGGTGTCGTTTCGTGGCTGCCTGAGACAGAACCACAGCCTCATCCGGCGTGAGTAGGACGACATCGACAACACCGTCGTTATCCAGGTCGTTGGCAAGCACTCGATCCGCAGCCGGCCAAGGACCGGGCGGATCAGCCATGAGCGAAAACACGCCCGCTCGCTGATTCTCAAAAACTATCGTAGGCCGATCGCCGCGTGCCACAATCAGATCAACCGCAACATCCGCGTTCAGGTCAACAGCCACGATGTCAACCGCCGCGTCGACGCCTCCGACCCACAACCCGGTGGCGGAAAGCCCCGCCTTTGCGGTCACGTCGTCAAATCGGCCACCCCCGTTGTTCTGCCATAGTTGAAGACCGCCGCGTTGCGACAGCACAACATCAAGATCGCCGTCGTGCTCATAGTCCACAAACCGAAACGCACCGCCTGAAACGTCGCCCATCCCCGCAACGTCAGTAACATCGCGAACCCCCGCAAAACGCAACGCGTCCTCACCCACCGTCCCGTCGTCCCTATGTCCCTCTTTACCTCCGTCCCTACGTTCCTCCGTCCCTTCCCTAACTCCCTTGAGCAATCGCAAACAATCTGCCCCGCCCAACACCACATCATCGATCGCATGAATCTTCGGGTCGTATTTCTTTCCCGCAGGAACATCGTCGTCAAAGTTCACCACCACGCAGCGCTCGACGGACGCTACATTCGACGGACCGCCGTCCACGATGCTGCGATCGAACACGCCCGACGAATTCATGGTGAGAAGCCCGAGCTGTCCGTCTGACCCGACGGCGATCAGCGTAGCCCGACCGGAGTGGTCCACCGACAAGACATCGACGGCCGACGCCGACCGATCGGTCTTTGACGCAAATGCCGACGCCGTTGCATCTACAAAGCGAACATCGATCGACTCAGTAGCTGCAAGCGCAACCACCGGCGCTTCGGCAGCCTCGGGTCGCGTATGGCGACACTGTTCAAGGGCTTCGGCCGATCGCGTCTGGTCGCCGAACAAACGGCGAAGTCGCATGAACTCCCGACTATGTTCTTGGAACGCCTCCCTATCACCGGCCCGGCGGGCGTGCGTTTGCAGCTTAAAGTGCGCACTGGCGTGGAGGTGATCGAGTCGAACGGTCTCGTGAAGTTGCTCGAACGCCTTGTCCGGTTTGCTCACCACGTCGTACGCGCTGGCCAGTTGAAAACGTAAGGTTGCGTCATTCGGATCAAGGCGTACAGCCTGTTCCAGAAAGGGCACCGCGTCCGCTGGTTTGCTCAAACTGAGGTACGTCAGTCCGATCAAATAGTTTGTGGTCGCCGATTCGCCATCAGCTTGCGCGGCACGGTTGAGTACGTCGAGCGCTTCGGGGTGTTGTCGTGCGAGACGGTACGCGCGACCCAGGTTTCGCAGCGCGGGCGCCGAGTTTGGGTTGATGTCGACCGCCTGAGTCAAAACCCGAATTGCGTCTTTCGAGTTTCGGTTTTCAAGGTAGGCCTTGCCGCGGTTCATCAGACCGACGAAGTCGTCGTCGCCCTTCCTGCTACAGCCATCGACAAACCACACGACGCCACAGGACAACACCACCGTCAACCAGACTGTTTGGCTACGCACGACTCACTCCTACATGCCGACGCGAACAAGCGCACCGCACCTTGCGCAGGTCTTGAACCCCGAGCGGTGGGGATCATACCGGATATTTAGGATCGTGCTGGTATGTGATGGTCTGGTCGAGCTTGGGGTGATCGTGACGCTCCTCGCTGCCGTCGGGCCACACGATACGAATCGCCTCAATCGACGGATCGGGCCCGAGACCGAAGTGACCGGTCACGTCATCCTGCGAGAGGTAAGACGGACTCGCCCCGATCTCGACCATTTGCGTACCGTGTTGGGAGACGACGTAGACTCGGGCGCCGAGGGCGAATCGATTGTGCTTGTTCTGGCGAAGGCGAACGGCCAACCAGTGACCACCCGAGTCGGACGTATTGCGCAGCACGACCGGCGCGCCGCCATGTTGCTGGATAATCAAGTCAACGCGCCCATCCCGATCGAAATCCGCCATAGCGCCACCGCGCCCGACCATAGGCTCGGACAGCCGTTTGCACGTTGTCGCACCGACCTCGATGTAGCCTGTGCGGCCGCGATTGCGAAAGATGAGCGAACGCTGAGGAATCAGCACGCGGCGATCCTCCAGCGTCGCAAACGTACTTCCGTTGACGACCCAGAGATCACGCTTGCCGTCGTTATCGAAGTCGACAAAACCCGTCGCCCAACCGACCGTGTCGAGCGACTGCTGCCCCAACCCCAATTCATCCGCCGAGTCGAGGAACCAGAGGCGGGTGGCTGCCTGCGCATCGAACAACGGGTCAATCAACATGTTGCGAAAAAGTGCGTTCTCTTGCGCGATCCAATGGGTCACCAACAGATCAAGATCTTGATCGCCGTCAAAATCATCGACGGCCAGCCCCATCGCGCCGCGATAATCGCCAGCCAGCGAGGCGGGCCCCACATCTTCAAACGTGCCATCGCCCCGATTGCGGTAGACGCCGTTGTTAGAGACATCGTTGGCGATGTAGAGATCGGGCAACCCGTCGTTACTGAGGTCAGCCCAACTTATCGCGAGGCTTCGCCCGGTCGGGTTGGCTACGCCGGCGGTGTCGGCGACGTTGGTGAAACGGCCATCGCCGTCGTTACGAAACAAGGAGTTGGGCTGCGGAGCATACGCCGAAGGATTCAGTGTATAAGGTTGTTCACTGCCATACTGTCGCGTGGTCACATCTCGATCGGCTTCGCGAAATTCGAAGGCCACATAGTTACTGACATACAGGTCGACGTCGCCGTCGCGGTCATAGTCCGACCACGAACATCCCGTGCTGAATCGATCGTCTTGCGTTCCCGTTTCCGCGGTCACGTCAACAAACCGACCGTGTCCGTCGTTAGCAAACAGCGCGTTGTTGCCGTACGCGGTCACGTATAGATCAAGATCACCATCGTTGTCGTAATCGCCCCAGGCTGCGCCCATGGCGAAGGCGATCAGACCCAGCCCGCTGGATTCTGTCACATCTTCAAAACGGAAGTCTCCGACGTTCCGGTAGAGTCGGCACGACGCGATATTCCCCCCACCTTGCGCCATGTGCTGTGCCGTGTGCTCAGGTTGCTGTGCCGTGAATCCCTTCTCGGCACCGGGAAGGGGCTCGGTAATCGGTCCGGCGAAGTTGACGAGAAACACGTCCGTCAGTCCGTCACCGTCGTAGTCTCCACATGCGACGCCGGAGCCCATGTCTTCGGGAAGCAACGACGAACGCTGGGCGGGAAAGTGACGAAAGGTGATACCGGACTCGGTCGACCGATCTTCGAATCGGATCGTGGAATCGTCCGTGCCCGCTTTCCGCGTGAGCATGGACGTCAACCCATCAACCTCTGCACCCGGGAGGACGGCCTCCTCTTTGTCGCCCAGTGTCGCTATCGACACGACAACTACCGCAACCAGCACGACACCGCTTCGAAGTGTCCATGCAACAAGCAGCCGGTGTCGCTTGTTCCACGACGCTACGCCCATCTACTTGTCCACCCGGATCGTCATCGAATCGCTGGAAATCGTCGTGATGGGCGTGCGAATTCCAGCCTCCTCTCCGAACAAACGGTCCAGGAACACGGCGTCAGCTTTTTGGTAGTTCAATACCGCCGTAACCTTGAGTGAACCATTGGAGCCCGGTGCCGCGAACGCGACTTGGTGCTCCTTTGTATCCTCTTCCTTGACCGCCGGCGTGACAAGTCCAGGGCACGCAAATGAATAGACGCCGGTATCGCTGGTTCCAGGATAGAGCGTTCGCTTGAACCGCGCCCCGACCATCTCCCAGAGATTATGACGGTCAATGTCTTTGCCGTAGCGGTCGATCCCTTCGGCCTTGAACACCAGCGTGCCCTCCGTCAGCTTTCCCTTCTCATCAGGTACGCCCGTTTGGTAGATCTGCTTACCGTCCGCGTCGACAACGGTAAGCTCGACCCAACTTCGAATAATGTCAAGCGGTCCGGTCGGGAAGCTGTGGCCTGTCTTGTTGTTGGTTAGAATGACTTGGACATCCACCGGGTCTCCGGGAGCGACGCGTTCCGGTCCACGAAGTTCGAGCCGGATCACCGGTCCGGACGACCACTTGTCCGCGATCTCCGGCACCTCTATTTCTCCGCGAAGCCACTGCTCCGTCAGTTCGACCTGTTTTTTTCCGCCGGGGAGGTCCATAAGCACGGGCATGAACTGATTGGACGCCAGGAATCTATGGGAGCGGTGCTTGCCGTCATCCGGAGCTCGGTTGTAATCAGCGGCGTCACCCGACGCCGGATCTTCGGCATCGACGAGCGGCATGTGGCATTCGCGACAGGTGATGGTCTTCCGGTCGTCGCCTTCGTGGTACCACCGACTCTTTCGCCAATTGTCGTACTGGTTCTGCAATTGTACCCAGCCGATCTGGTTCACCTCCTCGTTGATGAATTGCTTGTGGCACGCGGCGCAGAACTCGGCCGTCTTAAGGAGCGGGCGAGCGAAGCTTTCCTTGTGTTGCTTCGGGTAGGCACGGATCAAGAAATCGCTGACCCACTTGTTGATTCGCCCTTCCTTGCGCTCGCCAATGTAGCGAACGGGCTGGGTTACGGTGTAGTCGGCGTTGCCACGTACATCCGTCTGAGTAATCGAGTGACACACCACGCACGAGCTGCCCTCGTCGGCACCGACGGATGTCAAACCGGCCACATTGACGTTCTTGCTTCCGGACAGCAGCGCGACGGGGTCGTGACAACCTGCACAGTATCGCGTGGATTCCGCGCCTTCTTGCTCAAGCATCAAACGTTGCACCGCTTGAAACGCTACGTCGGCAGAGGAAAAGCGGTGGGCGCTCGGCTCCCATTCCTCCAGAATGTCCGAGTGACACCCGCCCGTCCCACATCCTCGTGAGCCGGAAAGCGTTCCCGGGTCGTACGCCCATTCACTTTCGGTGCGAACGAGCGATGGGGCGAAGGGCCGGTCTTTGCCGAACTTCCAGCTATAGTCGTCGGGAAACTCGTTGTGAACACTGGGCTCCCTGTGGACCGCCGCCGCGCCGGCAAGCAAGACCATGACAAGGCACGTACCGAGTCCAAGCCAACGAAGATGGGCACGCTTCGCATCACGTAGCGGCAGCGCCACTTCCGCCGCGAAACTCTTGCGCACCCATACGACCAGAACATGGGACACGACGAAAAAGATTAGCGCCAACCCGGTTACAAGGTGAATCAAACTGTGCGTGTAGTTGATCCGCGTTCCGAACACAGCCTGAACAGTCAACAGCACGCCGGTCACGAGGCACACGGCAATCAGCAAGAAGGCGAGGTAACCCAGGAGTTGTACGTGGTTGAACGCGCCGCGGGACCGCAACCACCAATGTCGTGCCGAGTACCACCCCATGATCGGAAGCCACGCGATACCGATGATCGTGTGCATCAACACGCCGTACTGATTGAATATGCTGAACGGCGCAAGGTAGATAAGCAGACCGGTCACGGTTTCGATCGCGAGCCCGATCATCGTGATGGCCAGCAGACGTGAACGCCACTCCGCCGCGGCTTCGGATGGCCCCAGCGGACGATAGTTGGAAAGCAGTCGCATGACTCCGCCTCCTTCAAACGATCCAATGTGGCTGCGTCGCGCCGCACGGGGACGCGCCGAAGCCGGTTGCGGCTATTTAGCTATATGTCCATAGTACTGTAGACAATTGATCGATAGCAAGACCTTTCCGTCCACCACCAAAGAATTTCTTGTCACCGGGGAATACCGGACCAAGCGACGGGCGCGTACGATCCGAGCGGCAACCGTGTGGAGCGCTCTCAGCCTGTTACGACCGGGTTGCCAACGTCCGCTTCCTTACGGGCATGACTCGGTAAACCCGTCATTCGATGTGCGCCCGAGCACTACGACGCCCGATCCGCGGCCTCACAGATGAATGCCGTCAGGTCGGTCATGTATTGTTCCGCATCGGGTTCGAACTCGATGGAATGTTTCGATGCGGGGTATCGCGTGGTCGTAACGTTTGGCCAATCGAAGCTCTCGATATACGCCTCGGTCTTTGGGTTATCGATGATCAGCTCCTCACCGGCAAGCAGGAAATGAATCGGCGTAGGCGTGGCTTGTGGGAGTTTGGCGATCATGCGATCCATGCGCCGCGACGCCAGGTAGAACCCCGCGGTACATTGGGTCAGGGTCAGGGCGTCGCGCCCGTGGAACGCCTGCCAATCCGCACTGGACGTGAACAGTTTCGGATCGTTGAGCGGAATATCGAACAGACGGGATTGTTCATAGATCATAGCAAATCCGATCTTGCTCATCGTCTCCTTGGATACGCCGACCAACGGAAACAGTCCAGGCGTCACCAGGGAGAGACTCGCGACGTTCGACGGATCAATCACGTAGTCCGCCGCCACCAGTTTTCCACCCCAACTTACGCCCACGAGGTGATGACGCCCCACGCCGCTACGCCTTGTGAGTTCTCGACGGGCGGCGTGTGAGTCAGCCACAAGCTGATCGGCTGATTCGGCATGTCCGCGGTCCGCTTCGTTGTGCCCGCTTCCACGACGGTCAATCTGAAGAACGGCGAAACCAGCGTCGCATAGGCGGGCCGGCGACGATTCGTACCATCCGCAGTGAGATTGGATACCGTGGTGGTACAAAACGGCGCCGCGAAGCGTGTCGGGCTGCCAATACCGCGCGTAGGCCTGGTAGTCGTTCGTCAGGGCAACGGATATTTCTTCAAACTTGGCCATGAACACATCGTAGCTTGAACCGGAGAACACTTCACGCGATGATTATGCACATGAAGCCATCGACGACAATTCGCGCCGCCCTCCGTCAACAGTTTAATTCCGACCGCCTGCTCGGCGTGCGAAGCTTGCCGATGGTGGACTTGCCCAAGACCGCACGCTCATCGAGTCGCGGCGCACCGGCCGATCTTGCGTCGGTCGCTGAGAAGACAGCCAGCCTCAAGCTCATCGACGATGGCGAGGTCAAGGGCTGTACGCGGTGTGGTTTGTCCACCACGCGCACGCAGACGGTATTCGGCCAGGGTAACGCCGACGCCCGACTCGTGTTTGTGGGTGAAGCACCCGGCTTTGAAGAGGACAAGCAAGGGCTGGCATTCGTCGGTAGGGCTGGGCAGTTGCTGACCAAAATGATCACGGCCATGGGGCTGACTCGTGAAGACGTGTTCATCTGCAACGTGCTGAAGTGTCGACCGCCCGAAAACCGCGACCCGTCGTCCGACGAAATCTTCGCATGTGGCGACTACCTTCGGCGGCAAATCAAAATCATCGGGCCGGAGCTACTGGTCGCGCTGGGCGCGCCGGCGGCGAAGACACTCCTGCACACCGCGGCTCCGATTGGAAAACTGCGCGGGCGATTTCACGATTACTTCCTGTCCGGCGTCGCCGGCGAAGGCCCGTCCGTACCACTGATGCCGACGTATCACCCTGCCTACCTATTGCGCAGCCCCGAGAAAAAATCCAACACATGGGAAGATCTTCAAATGGTTATGGCACGATTGGGACTAGCGCCGCACACGGGTGGGCGTTAGTGCTGCGTCACACGTCCTCTTGTGGGTTTCGGGATTGGCTCGTCGGTTCGTGCGGCCCCAGAGCCACGGGCGCCAGCCCGCGGACTGGTTCCACCGCTAGCGCGGTGGGCTCTGACCCGCGCGTCTGGTTCCGGTCGTGCCGGCGCGACAACCCGAAGATAAGGTGTAACACTGCACTCGCAGCCTGTTGGAAACGGCCGACAATCCGGTGCGGATGCGGTTTCCGGCTTGCGCTGTAATGGTCGAATGCCGGGACCGTGTGGCTTAGACGTAGACAGGCATACGAAGAAAGGCTCCAATGAGTATCCACCCCACGGCACTGATCGACCCCAAAGCCGAAGTACACGAGAGCGTCGAGGTCGGCCCGTTTTGCGTCATTGAGGCCAATGTGCGCGTCGGGGCGGGATGCCGGTTGTGCAAGGGCGTCTACCTCACCGGATGGACCGATATTGGCGAAGACTGCGAGCTACACCCGGGCGTGGTCGTCGGGCATGCGCCGCAGGACACGAAGTACCAGGGACAGCGAACCCATTGCCGGATCGGTCGCGGTACCGTGCTGCGCGAATACGTAACGATTCACCGGGGGACAATACCGGACTCGGAGACGGTCGTAGGAGCCGAGTGCTTTCTTCTGGCCGGTGCCCATGTCGGGCACAACTGCGTCGTGGGTGACCATGTGACCCTGATCAACAACGTGCTTCTCGCCGGGCACGTCTTCGTCGGGGATCGTGCTACCATAGGCGGCGGCGCCGCGATCCATCAGTTCGCGAGAATCGGCACGCTCACGATGATCTCAGGCGGCGCTCGCGTGTCCATGGATGTCGTTCCGTACGCGCTATGCGATGCCGACGGACGTGTGGCCGGAATCAACCGCGTCGGCCTGCGCCGCGCCGGCCTGTCACTTGAACAGGTGGCGGAAATCCGCGCGGCTTATCGCACGCTCTTCAATCAAACCGGATCATTCGGACAGGCGGTGGCGCGCTTGACCGAGCACGTGACCGACGGGCCGGCGATGGAGTTGGTCCGATTTCTCGCGGAAGAAAGTCACCGAGGGATCGCCGGGCGGACGCGTCGAACGTCCGAATCGCGCAAGAGCGCAAGCACGCCGAAATGATCCCCGGACTGACGCTGCAGCGCAAAGTCGTCATGAACACGCAGCGCAAGCATCTCGCCTGCACCGTAATCGCGGGTCGTGCAGGCTAGAAGCCTGTGCAACGGCTTACTTTGCACTGAAGGGTTGATGACGCATAAGGAAGTATCCCGCACATGACAACGGGCCGCGTCCCCGTCAGAAGGCGGAAATCGCTAGTGGATCACCCGCTGGAAGGCAGGGCCACACCTCTTCGCCGTACTGCTAGCTGTTCGCTCCTACCGCCCTGCTTGCTCCAACTGCTTCGCGGTGTCGACGCCTTCCGAAAAGACAGGCTTCAGTCCTCGCGGTTTGACCGTCGGCCGAGGGCGACCCACTGACGGCCGGAAGACCGATAACACGCCGCGCGGTATCGCGTCCGGCTTCGGCAGCGTGCGAATGTGACTTCTTGACCCCACATTCCTGCCGGCTCTGTAGGCACCATGTCACGGCAGATACTGGCGGCAAGATCTCGACGTTGTGTGCGATTTCGGTCCGAATATTCGTCTCCGGATCGACTGAGGACGAGCAAGGTCCGGCCCGTGATCTGTGTGATTTGCGCTCAGAGCAGGCGGTCGCCCAACCGGCGAAACCTCGGTCAATCGAAAGCGCCAGACCTTGACACAGCCCCTGCAGACGACTATCCTTACTTCGGTGGAGGTTTATGGGAACGGATGCAGTTGTGTCCAAGTGAATCCGTGCTTTGACGCTCGGTTTCCGGGGTGTTGGATGCAGTCCGTTGCTTGCCTCTTCAGGTTTCGGGAAGAAGCGCTATTGGGGGGCTGTGCGTGGGGGCGATCCATTCGTCTCCAGGTTCCTCGCAGAAGCCCGTTGGTTGCGTCGGGTTCGCACACTGTGCGGACGGGGAGCGGCGCTAGTGGTTGGGATGTCGTTCTGTGCGGGAGTCCCTCGGATCTGCGTCCACACGTAGGCTGACGGCGACAACTAGGGGTCAAACCCACTTTCTATCCAGGTGTCTGGCAACAATGAGGATGATGATGATAATGCGAATTCGAACGCGGTGGTTGTTAAGTGTGTCCTGCGTTTGTGCCTTGGCCGTACCCATGGCCAGTGCGGCTGATAAACAGATCGTCAAGGCCGGCGTCCGTCCGGTTAGTCGATCGAACGTCCGCGTCATCGGCGATGAAGCCCGCTCGATCCCTCCGGGAAAGCTGTCGGTGCTTACGCCCGGCACGATCATGGAGCGTGTCATCGTCGGGGAAGGTGGCGGCGTGGCAGCTGGCACCGTAGCCGATCCGGTGTATAGCGCACAGTTGGGCGAAGCTATCTTTTCGCCCGGCGCGGATATCCGCATCGCCGACGACATCACCACGACTGGCGCTTCCCGCTGCACGCTGGACAAATTCACGTTGGACGTATCCGGCAACGTCGCTCAGGACGGGTCCCCCGCCAAGCCGTTCACCGAGCCATTTCAGGTCGAGTATGCTTTGTACTCGGTATGTCCGGGGTCGAGCTTCACGTCGACACCCATAACCGACGTCTCTGGAACATTTGAGGTTTCCGGTACGTTCGACTCTACCGGGGTGCCCGATCCGGGCGGCAATCAGAACTTCACGATCGTGTTCGAGATTCCGCCGACCGTCACCGTTCGGATCGGACGCGAATTGTTTCTCTCCGTGCGGTTCAGCCGAGCCAACGCCGGTGTCGTCGTTGGCGGTCCGGCGCTCGTCGGTTTCTCTGCAGACACCTTCGATTTTCCGAGTTTTCCCTGCGCTTCTAGTTTCGGTGGGTTCCCACGTTCACCGCACGCCACGTTCAATGCTGAGGTATTCACGCGGGGCACCTGCCGCAGATCTTACCCAGGATACGCGGACAGCAATCACTCGGGGCGGGCCTACCTCCCTGGAAATTCAAATACCGTATTCGCAGACGACATCAGAATCAGCGTCGGTCCCAACGCATGCAACATGGTCGCGTTCGAAGTACGCGTCAAAGGCGAGCGTTTTAACAGTTCCGGCGGTATTGAGGCCCAACTTCATCGAACCCTGGACAACGCCGACCCACTGGACGGCGGAGGGGTTCCAGGAGCGTCGCGAACGCTGACCGTCTTCGGAGATAACGTTCAGGTGTTGCGTAAAGATTTTTCGACGCCCATCCTGCTGACGGAGGAAGACTACTGGATGGTCTTCAAGTCGACCAGTGGAGCCGTCGGACCCATCAGCACGTGCACCGGTGCGCAGATCGGATCCACACAGGATCTGATCGCGGTGCATAGAGGCGTGGAGTGGGAATTCATCGACATCGGAAACAATTGCATTTCAGCCTTCGATATCACGATCTACTGCGAAGCGCCAGCCCCGATGGGCGCCTGCTGCGACATGGTCGTCACCAACGACCGATCGTGCATCGGCGGGCCGTTCGATGGGTTGACGTGTGCGAGTCAGTTAGACTGCATATGCCCACCAGGATCGACCAACTGCACAGACGGCACGTGCGTTGGTGAGTCCGTCTGCCGTGACGTTCCCGAGATAAACTGCCCGTTCCGAACACTCTGGCAACAGGGCACCATCTGCACCAAGCAATGCGTGGGCGGCGCTAACGACGGCCTGGACTGTACGCGTCAGTCGGAATGCCCGGGCGGCGACTGCCCCGGTCCGTTCAGCTTCAACGGCAACAAGCCGTGCGGTCAATCGTCCTGCTGCACGTTCGACGACGCCTGCTTGGATGTTACCGAGCGCGAGTGCGCCTTCATCGAACCCGTGACTGATCCCCGGTTCTTCGATCGTGGCTCGTTCTGTAATATCGCTGGACAACGTTGTCCTGTCGGCGCGTGTCTGGGGCGTGAAGGCGACTGCTCGGCACCGCGCGAGGCGTTCTGTATCGGCGGACCCGAAGACGGCAATCCCTGTGACCCGTCAGGTACAATCTTCAACTCTGCCTGTGTACAGGGTGGTGGAGCGGGCGACCGTGGGTCATGCCCCGGTGTTCCTGGCTGCGGCAACGTCTTCTGCTGCACCGACGTCTGTCGCAACGTCGACTTCTTCTGCTGCGATGTCCATTGGGACGACCTTTGCGCGGCGAGCGCGGCGACTCAAGCGAGTTGCAACGGCGCCCCGGTCTACGACGAATGCGCTGGAATTGGTCAGAATGGCGCCGTGCTGATTGAGATTCCTTCGGCCGACGAGTTCAACGTCGTCACGTCGACAAATGGCGCGTTCGACCCCGGCGTCTGCTGCAAAGGAGACGACCCGGGCGGACCTGGTATCGGAACGATCTGGCTAAAATTCATAGCGCCAGAACCTGCGAACCCTGCGGATACGACCGTGTCCGTCTCGCTGTCCACGTGCGGCAGCGTCGGTTCAGTGGGGCAAGACGGTACAGATCTCCCAGCCGACGATTCATTGTTGCAGGTCTTCGCGCCGGCCAATCCCGATCGCGGTATCTGCACAAATCTCGCCACGTGTCGCGTTTCGCGGCAGGACTGCAGTGACGGGTCGGTTTGTGTGTTCGACGAAGAGACCGCCTGCATGACCCTGATGCCCATCGCCTGTAATGATGACGCAGGGAATAGCTGCGCATCGCCTGGCGGGTTCCCACAGCCAAACAACTCCAAGCTGTGCATGCCCAATCTCACACCCGGGCGTATGTATTACATCATGGTGTCCGCGAAGACCTCGGCGCACAGGGGACGCTACCGGATGACGATCGGAACCCCGTGCGTTGGCGAACTGCCGCCGCCGGATAACGACCTGTGCGCCAACTCGGAGTTTCTTGGATTCGACACTGTAGTCGATGTGCCGTTTGACCTTTCCGGTGATGCAACCGGCAACGGACCGGTCACGTTCGATTGCCCGTCGCCCACGTGCAGCGGACTTCTTCAGAACGACCTGTGGTTCGACTGGATTGCACCCGTGACCGGCACGGCGCGGTTTGACACGTGCGGTTTGGACGATCCAAGCACACCCGACACGACCATGACCATCTACGAGGGTTGCGGCTGTCCGGTGGATTCCTTCGACGAAATCGAGTGCAACTCCTTCTGCGGCGAGGCCGGATGCACGCTGGGTTCGTGTTCGACGATCCCGGTCGTCAAGGACACGTGCTACAAGGTCCGCATCGGCGGTCGTGGCGGTGCCACACCGGCCGGCGACCTCTCCGTCAGTTTCGACGGTTGTCCGCTCGGACCCATAACGTTCCTCGATCCGCTCGATGGAACCGTGGATGCGCGGCAGACATCGTCGCTCTTGAACTCATCGGACTTGCTCGGCATCCGCGAAATCACCGTAGCCGGACCGCCCGGCATTGATGATCGAACATGCTGGAACATTTGCGAAACCGACCTGGTCAGCGGCGCATCCAATACGGTGTTCACGATCACCGACAACCTTGACGGCACGTTTACGTTGCTGCTCGGTCGGCCGATCACACCGGATGCCGTTACGCGTGTGACGTACACCGATGGCAACAACACCGCGTTCAGCATTGGCCTGACGGCCCATGCAGCCAACTCGAACGCTGATGCGGCCGCTGATACCACGGACGTTGTGGCTTTGATCGACTACATCAAGGGCACGCCGCCGCCGCACGGCATGTACAGCAGCGATGTCGACCATAGTGGACTGATGGCTCCGCCGGATATTCTCGGCGTGATCGATCAGCTCAACGGTGGTTTCGCGTTGGTCCCGGCGTTGGATACGCTGTTGCCCGCTTGCGGTATCTGCTGCGGAACGCCGTAGCGTAATAATGCGACCTCATGCGGGGTCGACGAATTTGAACTCATCACCTCCGCCCCCAGCCGCTATGTCGGCTGGGGGTTTTTTGTTGGGCTTCACATGCGTACGACGCGATGACAAAGTCGCGCTGGTGACCATGGTTAGCACACTGCTCAGCCCGACGCGCTCGCTCCGACGACGACCACGCCGCTACTTAACCAGCAGCGCCGTAGGTCTTGTTTAGACCAATTCGTTTGTCGTTTGTGGGTATTGGCCAGCCACTTGGGCGGTTGTAGTATTGCAGGTGGTGCGACGAAAACTGCAAACCTAGCGTTCCGTCACACCTTACTATTCGGGTTGTCGTCGCCCGCACCAGCGGGGCCAGGCGCACCGGCCAGAGCCCTCCGCGCTAGCGGTGGGACCGGCCCCCGGCTGGCGCCACGGCTCCGATGCCGTCGCAAACCCGTAGATCTAGCTGTAACGGAGTACTAGGCCATGCGCTTCGGGCAGGGCATCCAGCAACCGGTGTCCTATACGTGCGCCACGATTAGAGACTGAAAGGCCGTGCTGATGAGCGAAGTTGAACATATCGATCAGAATCCCCGCACAATGAATACTGCAGACTTGAACACGATCGGTTTGGACGACCGTTCGACGGCCCTCGCGTTCGGACTTCGATCCACGCACGGTAGACCCGGAGTCGGTACGATCGCGCGGGGAATCAGTCTGGTGCTGCTTGTCGCGGCGGGTCTTGGATTCGCGGGGTGCATGGCGCAATGCGGCGGTTCGGACCATGCGCCCTGCCCGGCGGGAACGTTTTGCAAGCTGGTCGCGGGTGTGTGCTCGCCGACGGAGACCGTTGGCGTGTGTATCGCAGTGCCGCAGGTTTGCACCGAGATCTTTTCGCCGGTGTGTGGCTGCGATGGCGCTACGTATTCGAATGCGTGCGTGGCGGACGCCGCAGGAGTGAACGTAGACCATGAGGGCGAATGCGGTGGTCGCGTGTGCGGTGGTATTGCCGGACTGTCTTGCAACGAAGGCGAGTTCTGCAAGATGGACGACGGTCAGTGCTGCTGCGACTTTCAAGGCGTCTGCGTCGAGCGTGTGGAGGCTTGTATCCAACTGTTCGATCCGGTTTGTGGATGCGACGGCAACACCTTTGCTAACGCGTGCGAGGCGAACATCGCCGGCGTAAACGTCGATCACACCGGAGCGTGCAGCGACGGCCCGTAACGGGCCCGTTGAAGCTGACTGTGCGACCGGCCGCCCCCGTGACACGAGCGCGTCGCCCGTCCATCGCCACAACTCGTCAATTGATCACCGATGGCATGCCGAGGCACCGCTTCATCGACATGCTTCTCACCTAACAGCCTGTTAAGAAAACTGAATTCCCGACATAGCACCTCCTTCGTTGTCCGTGTCGACGGGCTGCGCTCGGTCAAACGTGGATAGGAGCTAATAGATCACCGGCTGGAAGCCGGTGCCACACTTCTTCAACAGACTCCTAACGCTCGACCACATGCCCGACGACATACCCCCGTCCACAACCACCGTTATCGGAACAGGGCAAATCTATCGATTTCGGGGTTTGTTTCAGGACGTTGCCGCTCCGACGAATAGTCTCGCCCTCCGCGACCATTATGAATTCCAGCCCACCATTTCGTAGGCCGACGAATTGTAGCGGCCTGTGATCTCGGCGCGCGGATCGATCGGGAAGTCACCCATCGTTCGCCCGCTTGTCGTGCGGTCGCGCGCCGGGAGAGGCGCCGTCGTCCGAAACGTCGGATCGACGCGGCAAGTTTTGAATAATAGTGATTCATGGATTCTGTCAGCAGAGTGGTTTGTTCGAGGTAGGAGCGTTGAGGATGAGACATCACACAGGACGGTTGGGCATGTTGGTGCTACCACTTATGGTAGCGGGATGCATGCGTGGGCAGACGAACACGAGTACCCTCCAAACCAGCATGACGGCCGTATCCGTTCGCTTCATGATGCCAACGGACTGGACGCCGGCGGAGGACATGGAAGGCAACACGGACGCGACGCTCGCCAGCGTCAACCCGTCAGACGGGTCGGCCATGCCGGAAGGATTCGAACACCCGACCGGTGCTGAAGGCGTGCCCCACCACGTCGCACTTTGGGGCGGCACGTTCAACGGCAACGACATGACGCACGGTGTCGCATCGTTGACACCCGGGTCGTACACGTTCGCGTACGTTGATCGAGAGCACGATGCGTTCATGCAGGGCTGGCTTGACGTAAACGGTCGCGGGTTCGATCTTCTGGACGTGCTGTACGGATGGCAAGAAAGCATTCCCCAGCAGAAACATCAGCTCGCGTTTGACCTCGACCTGCGCGGTGCGCCCAATTCCGCCGACGGCGAAGTGTTCAATCAGTTTGCCACCCAACTGCAGGCGTACGACCGACTCGAGCGAAGCATCGACCAGACCATTCAGTCGGAACTGCGAGCGCGTACGTCACGCACCAACGGTTGGAACCACTTCCTAAGCGGCGCCGAAGTGCTAATCATGCCGGGCGGCGAGCCGGTCTTTCAAGCCACAACTCGTCCGGCCATCAGCCGCGCGGAACTGGCGTCGCTGAACGAAGGCGATTCGCTGACCAAGATCGTTCTTGTTGCGGACTATGACGAGGCGCAGTGGAAGATGCGCCGCGTCGATTCACTCTACAACGAACTGAGCCGTACCTATACGCTGTTCGGCGAAGTGGCTGACCGCCTCGAACGCCGCAAGGGTCTGTTCCTCATGACGGACCATCTTTACAACAACGACAAGAAATTTGTTCGCAACGAACGATGGCTGCAGCAGACGGTCGGCGCCATGCAGCAGTTGGACCAGCAGATGAGCGACCTTCGCGACCGTCGTGTAGCGCTGGCGTTTATTAGTGAGCTCATCGCACCAGGCACCCAAGCCGGTGCGTTGGTCCGCGAGCAGGATCGCCTATTCCGTGAGCGTACGCAATTCCAGACGGAAAAACGCCAGATCGACACGCTCTTTGCGGACTCAAGTCCTGAGAGCCCGATGCGCATTTCGCTCGAGCGATCGCGGCAGCGTCTGAAAGAGTCGTTGGCGTCGATCGATCGCCAGCTCGACGACCTGAACGAAGCGCGCGAAACCGTCGCGAGCATGGCCGAATCAACCGAAATCCTCCACCGCCAAGGCGATACGCGCATGCTTGCCGCCACCTTCGTCGGTGAGACCCTGCCGTTCAAGCTGCGCATGGCGGTTCAGCGCGAGTCGCTGATGACTGTGCGCGTTCAGGCGTCGCAAAACGTGTTCGTCCCGACCGTGCGTGGCATGCAAGCCGGTGGCACCGTTTCGTACGAGGTTGGTCAAGCGCAATGCTGCAAGACCGTGACCGAAGTCATGCCTGACGAAGAAGAACAAGTTCTTACCGTAACCGAGACGGACAGCTCGGACGACACGTCAACGAACACGATGATGGTCTCCGGGCCACCGGAAGACTCGTACGTCCCGACCGAGCAGACAACGTTCGACGACGACGGCAACCCGTGCATGGAGTCGTACGATGACATGACCGGCTACGGCGAGATGACGGAGCCGACGGCCTCGGCGCAAGACTCGTTCACGTCGAACGGACCGACCACACCTGTTGTTACCGCGTCGTTCGGTGGATCGAACCAAACGACTCAGTCTCAGGACGACAACGTGGCAACGAGCAACGATTGCCCGCTACTCGTGAAACTGCTCGTGCCACCCTGTTGGCTGCACGGGTTGATCAACGGGGACAAGACGGCCGACAACACCAGCGGATCGTCGTCGCAATTGGCGGCGTACAAGAATACCGCGACCTCTACGCCCGCAACCCAAGTGGAAGACAACGCGACCAACGATGAGTGCCCACCGCTGATCAAGTTGCTCGTGCCGCCATGTTGGTTGCACGGTCTGATCAACGGAAACAAGGCGGCCAAGAATAGCGCCGGCACGTCGTCTCAGTTGGCAGCGTACAAGGGCAGCACGAGCTCAACGCCGTCAGCCGATAACCAAACGACGGCCACCAACGATGACTGCCCGCTACTGCTCAAGATTCTTGTGCCGCCATGCTGGCTGCACGGTTTGATCAACGGGCAGGACAGCGACGACTCCACAGCGAACAACAACGGAGCGAACAGGTAGCGGAATAGGCTGTTCAGCAGCGCAACCGCACAGCGACCCCCGCCGAGTGATTCTCGGAGGGGGTCGCTTTTTTTGACGACTTGATTCGATGCCTCCGATCGCTCGGAACGCGTATTTCTTGGACACCGATGGGGAGCGCACGCGACGTGAGACGGTCAGTCTGTTGCGAGGGCTCGGCGTAGGGCCATGTCACCGGTCCATCGGCGCAATATTCGGCTCCCCCGCGGCAAAGGCCATGGGCCACCCGACTGATTGATCACCGGCTGGAATCCGTTGCCACACTTGCTCAACAGCCTGCTAGCGCGGCGAACGCTTCCGCGTTGTCGATCGCGTCTTGCTTTTTGGTTCGGGGTCGACGCCGACGCGGATCTGGGCTGAGGCTTCACGACCGAGGGCTACCCTTCGTGAGCCGACCTGAAGTGTGATGGGTCCGTTGAACGGCGCTCGCTCGCGCAGGCGAATGGCTGTTCCGATCTTGAGCCTCAGCTTGGTGAGGTACCGTAGGAATTCCGGGTCGTCGTCCGCCACTTCCACGATGTGACCACGATCGCCCTCGGACAGTTCATCGAGCGGCTTGCCGCGGCGCGGCGGTACCGATCCGTCTCTTGTGGGAATAGGGGCGCCGTGTGGGTCGAATTCCGGATTGCCGAGGTATTCGTTGATGCGTTCGATCAGGCGATCGCTGACGGCGTGTTCGAGCACCTCGGCGTCAGCGTCCACCTCGTCCCAAGTCAGGCTTAAGGTTCGGCAGAGGAATAGTTCGATGATGCGGTGACGCCGGATCATCTTGACGGCGATCTTGCGACCCTTCTCGGTAAGATGTACGCCATAGTATGGCGTGTGCCGAAGGTAACCCTCGGCCGCGAGGTGCTTGATCATACCGGTAACCGACGCCATCTTGACGTCGAGGGACGACGCGATGCGTTTCGTCGTGGCCTTACGATGCTCACCTTCAAGACCGTAGATCGCTTTGATATAATCTTCAATCGAAGTACTTAGCACGTAGGAAGTCCTCCGTCTCGGTTGCCTTAGATCGTGTTTAGGAAGTCTCTTTCAGATGGGGATGAAAGCCCGTTGCTCCCGGGTTAGTTTATCGAGCGTCGTCAAGCGTTTTCGAAAGGCTAGCCCAGCTAACACAAAGGAGCAACGAGCATGAACGATTGTACTGTTTTCGCGGGACTGGACT